>CAVTIX010000023.1:0-113507 GCA_963734725.1 uncultured Actinomycetes bacterium | reverse complement strand
TGGTGACCCCGGCCGCCAGCGCGACCGTGGCTGTGCCGCCCTTCACCGCCGTGCCTCCTCCGCTACTAGAGCTTGGCGGCGTGCTGCTGCTGGAGCAGGCGGCGGCCACCATGGCTGCCACGGCTACCACCGCAACACCTGCGAGGCGCTGCATGCGTCTCCCTAGAACCATTTGCGCTCCTTTGTCGTGGCGTACTGGCGCACCCGTGCGGCCTTACCGATCCCGTGTGCAGGCGCCGCGAAGGCCCCGGCAGGGGCATCCCGAGTCGCGGCGGCGGCGGCCTGAAGGCACCCAGCCTCGGCCACACCCGGCGGCGCCGGGCGTGGTTGGCAAGGCCACAGGCCACCGCCCTTCTGTCACGATAAGACCAGTGCCGCGGCGAGCCCTGGCAGGGCCACAACGCGCCAGCGGACGATCGTTGTCCACCAACGATTCGCTCAGAGCGTAGGTGGAGGCTGCTCACAGTCTGACGGAGAAACAGTCACGATTCTTTATCGATCTCAGGCGGAACGCGCCGCCACCGAGCAAATCACTAGGCAGCAGCGCCGTCGACCGCGTATCAGGCTGCAAAGGCCATTGCGGGTCAGCCCAGGGCCTGTCATGCTGCCCTGCCCACCACGGCGCCCGTGCCTGGTGCTCACGGCAGGTCGAACTCGCCGTCCTTGACGCCGAGCGTGAATGCTTCCCATTCCTCGGGCGTGAACGCGAGTACCGGGCCGTCCGGCTTCGTGGAGTCGCGCATCAGGTACAGCTTCTCCGCGTCCGCCTTGTGCGGCCAGCGGGAAGTGTCGGTGGTGACCGTGACCTCCACGCAATAGGGCCCGGTCCCGCAATGGCTGGCCCGGCGCCAGCCAGAAGTGTGTGTCAGCACCACACCAGGCTACTGCTCACGGTCTGCCCACCGGTTGCGTTGCATCCGGCCGGCCGGGACCATCCGTCCGCGTCTCGCCTGCCCAGGTCAGGGGCATGGTCTGCCCGCCGCCTGAGGTCACGGGTGCGGCCTGCCGCTTGCTGAGGTCGAGCGCGGCCCAGCGTCGCTTGAGGTCACGGGTGCGGCCTGCCGCCGCCTGAGGTCACGGGTGCGGCCTGCCGCGCCGCGGGCCGGGCGGCCCCAGCCCCGGACGACCGGGAGCTGGCGGTCATCGCGAGCCAGCCGCTGCAGTTCCTCGTCCGGGTCGTCGCTGGCCGACAGCCACCTGAGCAGGGCGACGAACACAACGGGCACGAAGCAGCACGCCGAGACCGCCCAGACCAGCGCGACCGTGATCTGCTGGTCGGCGACCGCGCTGAGCGCACTGCCGGGGCCGTCGTAACCGCGGAATACGGCGTGATTGGCAAGCCCGAGCGCGTAGCCCACGGCCCAGGTGGACCACATGGCCAGCGCGGCGATGGCGGCGCGGTGCGGGTTGGGCAGCCGGGGCGCCATCGGCGGGGAGCTGACAAGTTCCAGCCAGAGCCCGGTGCCGGCGGCCAGCAGCGTGACCAGTTCTACCGCGACCAGCGCAGGGTGCCGGGCCAGCGCGTCCACCACCGGCGGCAGCCGCCAGGCGACACCGGCCGCGATGAACACCGCCAGGAAGCCCGCCGCGCGCAGGAACGAGGTCTGTTGCCGGCGCGCGGCGGCCAGCCGGTCCAGCAGAGCGGCGCCCGGCTGCCCGGGCGCCGGGCCGGCTGGCCGGGACAGGCGCAGCAGCTGCCACGGCGCGCCCAGCACGATCAGCGCGGGCGCGGCCATGGCGAACACCACGAACTGCGCGGACTCGGCGACGACATACCGGCGGGCCACCCCGGTCACGCTGAGTGCCGCCACGATCAGGGCCACTCCGGCCGCAGCGAGCCAGGGCCTGCGGCTGGCCGTCGCCGGCGGGGCAGCCCGCTGCTGTCTCATGCGCTTCTCCCGTGCCACCGCCCGCCTGAGGGCTGGCGCCTGCTGTGCCATGATCGCCGATTCCGGCCCCGCGCGGGGCACCGCCAGGGAAGTCTTTTAGGTTGGGGCTATGGAGCTTGTCCACGAGTTCTCGGTTCCGGTGCCGGTGGAGCAGGCCTGGCAGGTGCTCACCGATGTGGCGCAGATCGCGCCGTGCCTGCCCGGAGCGGAGTTGACCGGAAGTGACGGGGGTTCCTACCAGGGCCAGGTGAAGGTCAAGGTAGGCCCGATCACCGCCCTGTACCGGGGCACGGCGTCGTTCACGGAGAAGGACGAGTCGAAGCACCGGGTGGTGCTCAAGGCCGTCGGCCGCGACACCCGCGGTCAGGGCACCGCGTCGGCCACGGTCACGGCGGTAATGGCGCCGGACGGCGGCACCACTGCCGTGTCCATCGTCACCGACCTGTCCATCACCGGCCGGGTCGCCCAGTTCGGCCGGGGCGTGATGGGCGACGTGAGCGCGCGGCTGCTGGAGCAGTTCGTCCGCAATCTGGAGGCCGATGTGCTCCGCGTCGGCCCGGAAGGCGCCGCATCCGGTAGTTGAGCCCGCACGGGCCGGTCGCCCGGCCTAGTAACCCGGGTCGCCGAACCTGGTGGCCAGCGCCCGGAACGTGCCCGGCGCCGCGCCGTGCAGCCAGGCCGGGACCCGCATCCACCGTGGCACGTACACCACGGGCCGCCCGTGCTCCAGGGCCGAGACGATAGCCGTGGCCACCCGTTCGGCGGGAACCGGGCCGGCCGGCCGCGGCCATAGGGCCTGCCGCGGCGGCTGAAGAACGGTGTGTCGATCACCGCGGGCACGATCACGCTGACGCCGACGCCGTGGCCGTGCAACTCGTAGCCGAGACTTTCCGCGAATGCAGCCAGGCCGGCCTTGGTCGCCGCGTAGACCGCCTCGCCGCGGACGCCGGTGACCCCGGCGATCGAGGACACGAAGGCAACCCCGCCCCGGCCACGCTCGATCATGCCTGGCACAAGCAGCCTGGTCAGTTCTATAGGCGCGGCGAGGTTGACCGTGGCCAGCTCGGTGACCTTCGCCGCCGGGATCTCACCGACTGGCCCCGCCCAGCCCAGGCCCGCGTTGTTGACGAGGATGTCGATGCCGCCGCCGGCCGCGGTGAGCGCCTGCCGCGCCAGGTCCGCAGCGCCGCCCGGGACGGCCAGATCGCAGCCGAACGCCACGCCTCCGGTCCGGCGGGCCACCTCGGCAAGCCGGTCCTCGTCCCGCCCGCTGAGCAGCAGGCTCACCCCGGCGGCGGCGAGGGCCGTGGCGGTGGCAGCTCCGATTCCCGACGACGCGCCGGTCACCAGCGCTACCGCGTCATCGAGCCGCATGGCGCCCCACTTTCGCGCACCGGTGCCGTCATGGCAAGCACGCGGCCGCGGCGGGGCCGCTGAGCGCATGGCGCGCCCGGTGATTCGCGCACCGGTGCCGTCATGGCAAGCACGCGGCCGCGGCGGGGCCGCTGAGCGCATGGCGCGCCCGGTGATTCGCGCACCGGTGCCGTCATGGCAAGCACGCGGCCGCGGCGGGGCCGCTGAGCGCATGGCGCGCCCGGTGATTCGCGCACCCGTGCCGTCATGGCAAGCACGCGGCCGCGGCGGGGCCGCTGAGCGCATGGCGCGCCCGGTGATTCGCGCACACCGCTGTGGCTATAGCAGGGGCCAGGAGGTCAGGCGCTGGCCGTGGCCCGCTCGCCGCCCGAGTTCGCTTCGGTGTCGGACCAGCACCGGACGATGTCGCGCATGGACAGGAGCCCGGTCACCTCGGATCCGTCGAGGACGACCAGGTGCCGGAAGCCGGACCGGACCATGGTCGCTGCCGCCTGCTCCAGGGTCCAGTCGGGGGACGCGAACACCACGTCCGCGGTGCGGTGCGCCGCGGCCAGTTCGGTGTCCGGGTCCTGGCCCGCGCCGACAGAGTCGAGGATGTCGCGCTCGGTGAGGATGCCCACCCCCGGGTGCTCCGGGTCGATCACCACCGCAGCACCGACGCGCCGGGCCGACATGAGGCGCGCGGCTTCCCTGAGGCTATGCGCGGGGCCGATCGCCAGGACCAGCTTGCTCATCCCGTCACGCACCTTCATAGGGCATCCTCCCGGCCGCCTGGTCCGCTCCTTTACCAATTGCCTGGCCCATGCCCGCGCTGCCACGGGCCCAAGCGCTTGTGCGTTTGTGACCTCTCTCTACCAGCATGAGTGATGCTTGGGCGCACGGCAAGACCGTTATCGAGCCGGCCTGCCGTACCTGCACGAACCGGGCCGGAAAGGCCTACTGCTTCGCGCCGGCCAGGAGGCTGAGCACCTCGGCGTGCAGGATTCCGTTGGTCGAACACCGCACTGCCGCCGTCCGGTGTCCGTCGGCCGGACAGGTCGGTGAACGTGCCGCCGGCCTCCTCGACGATCACCATGAGCGCCGCCAGGTCCCACAGCGAGACTTCCGGTTCTGCAGACACGTCCACCGCCCCCTCGGCGACCAGCATGTGCGACCAGAAGTCGCCGTAGGCGCGGGTGCGCCACACCGAGCGGCCGAGGTCGAGCAGCCCGTCCAGGCGACCCTGCGCCTCCCAGTCGCCCAGGCTCGAATACGACAGCGACGCGTCCGGCAGTTTCGCGACTTCCGAGACCCGGCAGCGGGTGGCCTTGGTGAGGCTGCGGCCGGACCAGGCGCCGCCGTCGCGTGCCGCCCACCAACGGCGGCCCAGGGCCGGCGCGGACACCACGCCGACCACGACCTCGTCGCCGTCCATCAGGCCGATCAGGGTGGCCCACACCGGGACGCCGCGCACATAGTTCATGGTCGCGTCGATCGGGTCGATCACCCAGCAGCGCGGCCCCGAACCGACCCGGCCGAACTCCTCGCCCAGCACGGCGTCCCTGGGGCGGGCACGCCGCAGCATGTTGCGCACCGATTCCTCGCACGCGCGGTCGGCATCGGTCACCGGTGTGAGGTCCGGCTTCGCCTCAACCCTTAGGTCGAGAGCACGGAACCGGCGCACCGTGATGTCGTCCGCCGCGTCCGCAACGACGTGGGCGAACCGCAGGTCGTCCCCATAACCCGCCATGGCGCGTAACGGTACCGCTTCACGACCTGCCCTGGCGATGCCGCATCCCTACCATGACTCGGCGCCGTCCCGGCTGCGCAGCAGTCGGCGCAGCGAATCCAGCCGGGCCACCAGCCGCGAATCGCTGCCTTGGTCGCGAACCCAGTCGTCGAGCGCACAGTCCGGCTGGTCGTGATCGCAGCGGGGCGGGCACGCGGCCGTGCCGGGGAGCAGGTCGGTGAACGCGCGCACCACCCGGTCCGGGGCGACGTGGCCGAGCCCGAACCCGCGCAGCCCGGGCGTGTCGATGATCCAGCCGCCCGAGGGCAGCGGCAGGGCCACCGCGGAGGAGGACGTGTGCCGCCCCCGCCCGGTCACCGGGCTGACCGTGCCGACAGCCCGGTCGGCGTCCGGGATCAGCGCGTTCACCAGGGTGGACTTGCCCACTCCGGAGTGGCCGATGAGCACACTGGTCCGGCCGTCGAGTTGCTGGCGCAGCGGGGCGAGCCGGGCCGGGGTTAGCGGTCGGCCGAGCTCCACGTGACCGATGCCCAGCGGCGCGTACGCGTGCAGCAGTTCATCGGCGCTGCCGAGGTCGGCTTTGGTCAGGCACAGCAGCGGGCGCAGCCCGGCATCGTAGGCGGCCACCAGGCAGCGGTCGATGAACCGCGGCCGTGGCGGCGGGTCGGCCAGCGAGCAGACGATGACCATCTGGTCGGCGTTGGCGACGATGACCCGCTCGACCGGGTCGGTGTCGTCCGCTGAGCGGCGCAGCGCGGTGGTCCGGGGGCCGACCCGGACCACCCGGGCGAGCGTGCCCGGCGCGCCCGACGTGTCCCCGGCCAGCGCTACCTGGTCGCCGACGACCACGCCCCGGCGGCCCAGCTCGCGGGCGCCCATCGCGGTGACCGTGCGATCCCCGACCAGGACGCCGTACCGGCCCCGGTCGACCGAGGCAACGAAGCCCTCCACCGCGTCGTCGTGCGCGGGCCTGCGCCGGGTGCGCGGGCGGGAGCCCCGCCCCGGCCGCACCCGGATGTCGTCTTCGTCCAGGTCCCGTGCTCGGGGAGTCAGGGCACCCGCTCCAGCATCGACGCCCACAACTGGGTGAAAGCGGGAAACGTCTTGCCCACGGTGGCCGCGTTCGCCACCTCGATCCCGGGGACCGCGAGGCCCAGCACGGCGGCGGCCATGACCAGCCGGTGGTCGCCGTAGCTGGCGAACGGCCGGCCGGTGGCCCGCAGCGGCCGTGGCCTGATCTCCAGGCCGTCGTCCAGTTCGGTGACGTCGCCGCCGAGCGCGCCGATCTCGGTGGCCAGCGCCGCCAGCCGGTCGGTCTCGTGGCGGCGCAGGTGCCCGATGCCGGTGAGCCGCGACGGGCCGTCCGCGAGCGCGGCCAGGGCGGCCGCCACCGGGGCTGACTCGCCGGCGTCGGCCAGATCGGCGGCGACCGGGCGGATCCGGCCGGTGCCGGTCACGGTCAGCCCGTCCTCGCCCAGCGCGCAACCCGCCCCGAATCCGGACAGCAGGTCCAGGATCTGCGCGGCGGGCTGCCAGGTCACCGCCGGCCAGCCCGCGATCGTCACGGCGCCGCCGGTGACCAGCGCGGCGGCTAGGAACGGCAGCGCATTGGAAAGATCAGGCTCAACGATGACGTCGTGGTGCCCGATCACCCCGGGGTGGACGCGCCACGTGTCGGGCGGGCCGGCTGGCCTGCCCGGCCCCTGGGTCCAGGTCTCCACCTCGGCGCCCGCGTCCCGCAGCATGGCTACCGTCATCGCGATGTGCGGCGTGGAAGGGGCACGGCCGCCCCGGTGCCGTATTTCCGCGCCCTTGTCGAACCGGGGAGCTGCGAGCAGCAGCCCGGAAACGAACTGGGAGGAGGCCGAGGCGTCCACGGTGACCGCGCCGCCCGGGAGCATCCCGGTGCCGCGCACGGTGAACGGGATCGCGCCGCGGCCCCCGTCGTCGATGACGGCGCCGAGTTCGCGCAGCGCGGCGAGAACCGGTCCCACCGGCCGCTCCGCGGCTCTCGTGTCGCCGTAGAAGGCCACGCGCACGGCGGTCAGGGCCGCCACGGGCGGCGCGAAGCGCAGCACCGTGCCCGCGTTGCCCACGTCCACGCTGACGTCGGCGCCTGGCTGCCCGGGGGTCACCTGCCACGACGGGACCATGCCAGCCGGGCCCGCATCGTTTGGCGCCTTGTCCGTGATCGTGGCGCCCAGGGCGGTCAGCGCCGCGCGCATCAGCAGCGTGTCGCGGGCGTGGAGCGGGCCAGCGATGGTCCCTGGCCCGTCGGCGAGGGCGGCGAGCACCAAGGCCCGGTTGGTCATGGACTTGGAGCCGGGAACGGACAGGCGGGCACGAACCGGGCCAGTCGCGGTCGGCGCGGGCCAGCTCCCGGCCGGCGGTGCACCGTTCTGTCCCACCTGCTCCATAAGCTGAGCCTAGTGGCCGATGGGGCGGCCCCGCGGGGGCGGCCCCGCGGGGGCGGCGGCATGGGCGCGGGGCTGGCAGGTGAAGGAGGCGGCCTCAGGTTTGGCACGCTGGATTGTTGGCTATGAAAAGGCACGTTCTGTACATCCCCTAGCCTTCTTTTCGACACCCAGGTGAGAGCTCATGTGTGGTCGGTACGCGTCGGCGCGGAAGCGCGAGGATCTCCTTGAGGAGTTCCGGATCGATCGCGACCGGGTGTCGGCCGACCTTGAGCCCGACTACAACGTCGCCCCGACCAAGCCGGTGTACGCGGTGCTCACCCGGGGCCAGCGCGAGCCGGACGAGGGCGGCGGGCGGGAGGCCGGGGCGGGCGCCGACGACGTAGCACGAGAACTACGGGTGGTCCGCTGGGGCCTGGTGCCGTTCTGGGCGAAGGACCCCTCGATCGGCAGCCGGATGATCAACGCCCGGGTGGAGACCGTGGACTCCAAGCTGGCGTTTCCGCCGTGCCTTCGCCAAGCGCAGGTGCCTGCTGCCGGCGGATGGGTTCTACGAATGGCTCAAGGTGCAGGACCAGGGCAAGGTCCGCAAGCAGCCGTACTACATTCACCGCGCCGACGACGGAGTGCTCGCTTTCGCCGGTTTGTATGAATTGTGGCGGGACAAGTCCGCACCCGAAGACCATCCCCAGGCCTGGCTCTGGACCAGCGTGATCATCACGACCCGAGCCGAAGACGAAGTGGGCCACATCCACGAGCGGATGCCCATGGTCATCGACCCGGCACGGTGGGACGACTGGCTCGACCCGGCCAACACCGAGGCGTCGCACCTGCATGCGCTGCTGGCCCCCGCTTCGGCCAGCGGGCTGGCGACCTACCCGGTCGGCACCGATGTGAACTACGTCAGGAACAACGGTCCCGCGCTGATCAAGCCATTGGCCGGGGAGCCGGCCCCGCTGGTCTGAGGGACGGCTGGCGACACCCGGGGCGGCCCACGCATGGCGCTTCGCTTCGCCCCTGCCTAGATAGGAGGACACCCGTGGACACTGCCACCGCACGCGAGCGCCTCGAGGAGATGCGCGGCCAGATCGACCGGTCCATCCTGGTACTGGAGGGTGAGCACCCGGCGGGGCGCGCGGAGGTGGACTCGCCGCAGGATCCGGCGGACGCGGGAACCACGCTGTCCGAGAAGGACCGGAGCGAGGCGGTGCTGGCTGCCGTCCAGTCGCAACGGCGGCTGGTCCTGGATGCGCTGGTGCGGCTCGACAGCGGTGCCTACGGGTTGTGCGCTGACTGTGGCAAGCCGATTCCCGAGGGACGGCTGGACGCCCGGCCGGAAGCCGCCCGGTGCGTGGGGTGCCAGTCCAAGTGGGACCGCAAGCACTGAGCTCCATACCTGCCTCCCTCGCGGGCGGTCGGCCCTGGGGGGCCTCCCTGGCTTCGGGAGGCGGTCCTCGGCACCGGGGACACCGCAACGGCGCCTGGGGCTGCGTCGTGCCGGAGGCGCGCCGGCTAGCACTGTGCGGCGTTCGGCCCGGCGGCTGCGGCGTGCCCCTTCCCATTTGCATACACGGGCACGACGTTGCCTCCCTCGCGGGCGCTACCCGGCCGGGGGCTTGCGGGCGGTGGCGACCAGGGTGATGCCGAAAGCCTCGTCCGCGCTGACGCCGGCCGGATCCTGCCCCGCCTGAAGCTCGGCACGGACCAGCCGGGTCATGGCTCCTGGCTGCTGGCGCAGCACGTGATCCACGGTCGAGGGGGACAGCACCGTCCGCGGCCTGATCGAGGTCACCTCCAGGCCCGCCTCGGCCAGCAGGTCGTAGAGCTGCGCCGGGCCGAAGCACCGGGTGATAGTGCCGTCCGGCCACGGGATCAGCACCACCTCCGCATGCGGGAGGTCGGTGAGGTGCGCCCAGTGATGCTGCTCCGCGAGGATGGCCATGCCCAGGACCAGCGAGTCCACGCTCGCGAGCACCGTGCCACCGGGCCGCAGCACCCGGGCGATCTCGGCGGCCAGGTCTTCCGCCATAAGCTGCCGGGACAGGGCCCCGTCCTCGGCGATGACGCCATCCGCGCAGCCGTCCGCAAGGAATGCCAGGCTGCCCGCCTCCGCCACCACCGGGGCGACCCGGCCTAACGGCGGTGGGTGCTGGCCGCCGCGCCGCGTGTCCGGGGCGCCGGGGTGAACCTGGACGACTCGCACGACCGTGTGCCCAGACGCGGCCGCGTGTGCCGGGCCGCTAGCGGCAGGTCCGGAGATGTCGATAAGCAGCCGCCGCCCGGTCGGCAGCCACGCCCTGAGCTGTGCCTTGGCAACAGCCCGCTGGAAATGCCAGTACGCAGTGAGCGAGCCCGGCCGGAGCACGGCCAGCGGGCTGGCCGTAGACGTCGCCACGCTTGACTCCATCCGCCGTCCGATCTAGCGGCGCGGTCAGCCGACCGCGCCGGTGTCGGCGGCGCGGACCCGGATCAGCTCTTCGCGCTGGCACCACGGGGGCCAGCGCGGTGGCCGTACTCCCGGCAAACCGTCATGGCAGATCTTCCCCAGTCTGCGGCTCGTCTCACCTGGTCGGCGCAGTTGTCCGGGACTAGGTTGGATCCCGGCCCGCACGGCGCTGGCCGGACGGAATGAACAGGCTGCTGCCCCTGTTGCACCGGGCGTGCTCATGACCAGTAGCGCACCGTCGGAAGACGTTGCTCCGGTAGCTGCCTTCAGCCGACTCCGGCCGGGCCATGTATTCTCCCGCCCAGATGGCATCGGTGGCCGGTCGCGGATGCAGACACCGGAGGAGGTGGGTCCGGTACCTGAGACACTCGAGCAGCGGAGCGAGCGATTCGAGCGCGAGGTGTTGCCGTACCTGGATCAGCTCTACTCGGCCGGGATGCGGATGACCCGCAACGCGGCGGACGCCGAAGACCTGGTCCAGGAGACTTTCGCCAAGGCCTACGCTTCGTTCCACCAGTTCGAGCCCGGCACGAACCTGAAGGCATGGCTGTTCCGGATTCTCACCAACACCTTCATCAACTCCTACCGCAAGAGGCAGCGGGAACCGCAGCGGGCCGGGGCTGAGGAAGTGGAAGACTGGCAGCTCGCCAGGGCGGCCTCGCACACTTCGTCCGGGCTGAAATCGGCGGAGGCCGAGGCGCTGGAGCGGCTGCCGGATTCCGACATCAAGAGCGCCTTGCAGGCACTGCCTGAAGAGTTCCGCATCGCGGTGTACCTGGCGGACGTGGAAGGCTTCGCCTACAAAGAGATCGCCGACATCATGGGCACGCCCATCGGCACGGTGATGTCCCGCCTGCACCGAGGGCGCAGGCAGTTGCGTGAGATGCTGCAGGACTACGCGGCCGGTCGTGGCATGGTCCGGGCGGCATCGGCAGCAGGGCCGCAGGGGGAGGACAGCGGTCCCGGGGAGGATGAACAATGAGCTGCGGCAAGCCACATGAAACGCCGTGTACCGATGTGCTGGACCGGGTCTACTCCTACCTGGACGGTGAGCTCGACGCACCGGACATCGCGAAGATCCGCCAGCACCTCGACGAATGCGGGCCGTGCCTGGCCGAGTACGGCCTCGATGAACTTGTCAAGCAACTGGTCCATAAGCACTGCGGCCATGACCTCGTGCCGCACGCGCTGCGCGAGAAGGTGCTCATCCGGATCCAGCAGGTCAAAGCCGAGCTCATTGTCAGCCAGGGGGAGGGGCGGCCCTGGAACCCCCCGCTGACTTAGCGCCCTTCGCCACGGGCCTGCGCAGATCTGGCGATCACGTTACCCTTTGGCTGGCGGCGATGAATGGGCCCGCATGGCTGGGCTGAGGCCCTGCCATGGCACGCCCTCGGACTGGCCGCGCCCCCGGCAGCGGAGGTGACCGATGCGGCACCCGGGTGGGTTCGGGGCTGCCGTCGGTGAGCGCCTGCCCGCGTGGGGTGCAGGTATCTGGCTGGTGACCCGGCCGGCATGGTGACCGGGACCGGGCACCGGCCGGGCGGCGAACGCACCTCGAAGCTCTCGCCGGCTGCCTGGCTGTACGTGGCCGCCATCGTGGCGGCCGCCGTCGCCGTGCTCGCCCGGGCGCTGGGCGCCGACCCGGACCTGGACGGTCCGGTCAGCCAGTCCTGGACCATAGCGGTCCTCGTGCTGCTGTTCCTGATCTGCGACTCAACCCCCACCGCCGTGGCGTCCCGGCAGTCCGCCTGGTCGCCGAGTTCGTCAGTGACGCTGGCCGCCGTGGTCCTCGTCGGGCCGGCCGGGGCGCTGGTGGTAGGCGCGACGTCGCTGTTCAGCGTGCGGCGCGGTCTCGGCCTGACCCAACGGGTGTTCAATGCCGCCATGTACGGCCTGTCCGCGTGGGCGGCGGGGCAGGCTTACCTCGCGTTCGGCGGTGAGGTCGGCCCGCCCAGCCATGGTTCGTTCCCCGGCATTATCGGCCCGTTCGCCGTCGCGGCCGTGGTGCATGTGCTCATCAATCACGGGCTGCTGTGGGGCATGCTGATGCTGGTCCCGGCCACCGAGCCCGGGCCGTCCGGCGGTGCCGTGCACCGTTATCTCCCGATGCTGGTCCTCTCCGATCTCGGGTACGCCACCATCGGCCTGCTCATCGCGGCCCTGTGGAGCGTCGGCGGCGCGTTCGCCGCGATCCTCGTCCTGGTGCCACTGTTCGTGGCGCGCTGGGCCATCGGCCAGTTCGCCGCGCAGGAACGTGCGTACGCCTGCACCATGGCGGCGCTGTGCCAGGCCGTGGAGACCAAAGACTGGTACACCCGGGGCCACAGCGAGCGGGTCTCCCGCGGCTCGGCGATGATCGCGCGTGAGGTGGGCATGCGGGGCCGCCGGGTCGAGGCGATCCGTTACGCAGGGATGCTCCATGACGTGGGCAAGCTCGGCGTGCCCACGACCGTCTTGCAGAAGAACGGCGCGCTGACCAAGGATGAGCTCGCCGCCATCCAGTTGCACCCGATGCGCGGGCTGGCCATCGTCAGGGAGATCGGCTTCCTCGATGAGGCGCTGGCCGGCATCATGCACCATCACGAGCGCATGGACGGCAGCGGCTACCCGATGGGCCTGACCGGAGCTGAGATCCCCGAATTCGCACGGGTCATCGCGGTGGCCGACGCCTTCGACGCGATGACGTCGAACCGCTCCTACCGCGGGGCCCGCTCGATCGAGGAGGCAGTCGCCGACCTGCGCAAGTGGTCGGGCACGCAATTCGACCCCGCGCTGGTGGAAGCCTTCGTCGCCGCGCTGCGACGGGAAGGCTGGGAACAGCCCCGGCCGGCCACGGCGCGGCCCGGCGACGGCGTGGCCGGGCCCGATCACGACGACCCGGCGGCGCTGCGGGTGGTGGACAGCAAGTGAGCCGGGCCACCGCCGTGATGGGCGAGCCGGCCCAGGGCGAGTCGTGGCGGGAGGCCATGGACTCGGGGGAACTGCTGCTGGTGGCCGCAGCCGGCCTGCTGGTGGTGGCGGCGGTCGCGCAGACCGCGGCGGCCGGCCTGGTCCAGCCCCGCATCGCGCTGGCCTTCGGCGCCCTGATCGCCCTCGGCGAGGTGCTCCGGCTGTCACTGGAAGGCGGCCGGGAGTCGGCGCCGATCGGCAGCGCCGGCGCGTTCGCCTACGCGGTGGTGCTGACCGTGGGCGGAAGCCGGCCCTCCAGCCCGCGCTGCAGGTGATCGCGGTGGTCGCCGCGGGCATGGTGCTGGGCGCGCTGCCGCACCTGGCGGCGGGCAGGCCGGCCGGGCTGGCCGGGATGGCGTCCCGGCTGATCGGCGTCGCCGTGGCGGCGGCGCTGTTCCGTCCGCTGAGCACGATCGTGGCCATCGCCGAGCCCGGGGACTGGGGGCTGGCGCTGGCGCTCATGGCGGTCGTGCTGGTGGCCGGCTGGCTGGCCGAATGTCTGATCGGGGCGCTGATCAGCGCCGATGCGCTGGGCGCCAGGTTCCGCGTGGCGCTGTGGGACGAGATGCGGGTGCAGCTTCCGCTCGGCGCCGCCGTCGCCGCCACCGCGATCCTGATCGCGTTCGCCGCGGACATGATGGGCCTGGCGGCGCTCGGCGTGTTCATCGCGCCACTGCTCGTCACGCAGATGGCGTTCCGCCGTTATGCCGGGATCCGGGCCACCTACCTGGAGACCGTCCGCGCCCTCGCCCGGGTGCCCGAGGTCGGCGGGTACGTGGAGGACGGGCATGCCCGCCGGGTCGGGCGGCTGGCCGTGCTGGCCGGCCGGGAGCTGGGGATGAGCGAGCCGCAACTGCTCGAACTGGAGTACGCCGCGCTCATGCACGACATCGGGCAGCTGTCGTTGCGCGATCCCATTCCCGGCGGGGCGACCGTGCTCGCTTCGCCCGAGCAGCAGCGGCGCATCGCCGAACTGGGCGCGGGCATCATCGACCAGGCCGGCGTCCTGAACGGGGTCGCCGAGATCGTGCGGTACCAGAGCTGGCCCTGGCGCGGGCAAGAGCGCGAGCCGCCGGTCGGCAGCCGCATCATCCGCGCCGCCAACGCCTTCGACGACCTGGTCGGCGCCTCCACCGATGCCAGCAGGACCACGGCGGCGCTGGAGTGGCTTCGCCTGGACACCGCCAGCGAATACGACCCCCGGGTGGTGGAAGCGCTGGCCCAGATCGCCTATCGGCGATACCGGCGCCGCGGGTGACGGTCCTGGCCCGCGGAGACGGCCCCCTGGAATCCCCGGTGGCCTGCGGCCGGTTCCTTCGTCACGGCGCCTTGGCCGTGCTGGATGATCCACGGGGCATGCCCTAAGCTGCCCGGGTGCTGAACTCGGTGCTGGTGGCCAACCGCGGGGAGATCGCCCGGCGGATCATCGCCACCGCCCGCCGGCTGGGCATCCGGGCGGTGGCGGTCTATTCGGAGGCGGACCGGGACCTGCCGTTCGTCGCCGAGGCCGACGAGGCGGTGCTGATCGGCCCGCCGCCGCCCGCCAAGAGCTACCTGGACTCCCGCGTGGTGCTGGCCGCGGCGAGACAGGCCGGCGCGGCGGCCGTCCACCCCGGCTACGGGTTCCTGTCGGAGAGCCCGCGGTTCGCCAGAGAGGTGGCCGCCGAGGGCCTGACCTGGGTCGGCCCGCCGCCCGGGGCCATCGAGCAGATGGGCGACAAGATCAACGCCCGGAACCTGATGGCCGAGGCGGGCGTGCCGGTCGCCGCGGGCACCACCGAGCCGGTGACCAGCGCCGACGCTGCCGTCACGGAGGCGGCCCGGATCGGCTACCCGGTGATGGTGAAGGCTGCTGCCGGCGGTGGCGGGATCGGGATGAGCGCGGTCAGCGACCCGGCGGGCCTGCGGGCCGCATTCGAGACCGCGCGCACCCGCGCGGAACGGTTCTTCGGCGATCCGGCGATCCTGCTCGAGCGGTACATCGAGCGCGCCCGGCATGTCGAGGTGCAGATCCTCGGTCTGACCGACGGCCGGGTGGTCGCGCTCGGGGAACGTGACTGCTCGGTGCAGCGCCGCCACCAGAAGGTCGCCGAGGAAACCCCGTCGCCGGGAGTCGGCGCCGCGCTCCGGGCGCGGATGCTGGCCGCGGCGGTGCAGGCCGGTGCAGCGGTCGGATACCGCGGCGCGGGCACGGTGGAATGCCTGGTGGACACGGCTGCGAACGACTTCGTGTTCCTTGAGATGAACACCCGCCTTCAGGTCGAGCACCCGATCACCGAACTAGTCACCGGCATCGACCTGGTCGAGCAGCAGTTCCGCATCGCCGCCGGTGAACCGGTCAGCTTCGACCCGGACGCGGTGCGGGCGCAGGGGCACGCGGTGGAACTGCGGGTCTACGCCGAGGACCCGGTGCGGTTCCTGCCCAGCCCCGGGACCATCGAGCAGTGGCAGGAGCCGACCGGCCCAGGCGTCCGCGTGGACGCCGGGTACGCGGCGGGGAACCAGGTGACACCGTTCTACGACCCGCTGCTCGCCAAGCTGTGCGTGCACGGGCCGGACCGGGCGCAGGCGCTGGCCCGGGCGCGGGACGCGGTGGCGGCGTTCCAGATCACCGGGCTGCGTACCAACCTGCCGTTCCACGCCGACCTGCTCGCCAGCGAGGAGTTCACCGGCGGGGACTACGACACGTCCATCGTCGCCCGGCTGCGGCCCTGACCGTGCGGCGAGCACAATGGTGGCGGGCGGCGCCGGGCTGGACGGCGGCCGGGGGGCCGCCCGGGACAACGGAGAGGAGCCACGGGTGGCCGAGGTCCGCGCTGAGATGGTGGCGAATGTGTGGAAAGTAGTGGCCACGGAGGGCGCCGAGGTCTCCGACGGCGACACCCTGGTCATCCTGGAATCGATGAAGATGGAGATCCCGGTGCTCGCGGAGGGCGCTGGCACGCTGACCCGCCTGCACGTCGCGGAGGGGGATGTCGTCCAGGAGGGCGACCTGATCGCTGTCATCGATTAGCCGGAGCCGGCTTCGGTGCGCAGGCGCGGGCCCAAGCGCGCAAAAGCCGCAAAGCGTGCATCCGGCCTGGCTGGCCCGGAAGCTCGTTTGTGATGGCTGGCGCAACCACGACAAAAGAATGTGATGGCTGGCGCAACCACTTCAAACGCCGGACGGGGAGCGGCGCGGCTTGGCCCGTAAGGTGATGCCATGGGACTGGCGGCAGGGCTGCGGGCGACGGTGCGGCACGTGGTGACCGAGGCGGATACCGCGATCGAGGCCGGCAGCGGGGATGTCCCTGTGCTCGCCACTCCGAGGCTGCTGGCGCTGGCCGAGGCCGCATGCGTCGCAGCCCTGGAGTCGCACCTGGACGAAGGAATGACGTCCGTGGGCACCGGGGTGGGCTTGGAGCACCGGCAGGCCAGCCCGGTCGGCGCCGAGATCGAGGTCGAGGCGGAACTCACCGAACTGACCGGGCGCAGGCTGGTGTTCGGATTCGTCGCGCGGCACGTCCGGCCGGGCGCCGGCGGTCCAGCGGGCAGCGGGCCGGGAGGCGGCCCGGCGGGCGGTGACCCCGACGGGGACGCCGGCCTCGTCGTGGGCGGCGGCACGGTGGAGCGGATCGTGGTGGACCGGGCCAAGTTCCTCGCCCGGGCCGGCGTCCCGGCGGGCTGACTCGCGCCGCTCAGACCCCGGTGGTGGAGCGTGGGTAGGCGACGGCCGGGTCGGTGATCACGTTGACCAGATAGGGCACGCCCGCGTCGAACGCCCGCCGCAGGGCCGGGCCGATGTCCCCCGGCCGGGTCACGGTCTCCCCGGCGCCGCCGAGCGCCCGGACCACCTCGTCGTAGCGGCAGCCGGGTTGCAGGTCGGCCACCACGTCGTAGCCGTACAGCGCCTGCATGGGGTATTTCTCCAGCGCCCAGATGCCGTTGTTGCCGCAGATCATCACGACCGGCAGCCGGTGCCGCACCAGGGTGTCCGCGTCCATCAGGGAAAACCCCGCCGCGCCATCACCGAGCAACAGCACCACCGGGGAGGACGGCCGGGCTATCCGGGCCCCGATCGCATAGCCCAGCCCCGTGCCCAGGCACCCGTAAGGTCCCGGATCCAGCCATCCGCCGGGCCGTTTCGGCTCCAAATACTTGCCCGCAAAGGACACGAAGTCCCCGCCGTCGCCGATCACCACGGCGTCGTCATCGAGCAGCCGGGCAAGCTCGCCGTAGACGCGCATCGGGTGGATCGGGTCGGCGTCGCTGGCCAGCAGCGCCTGGTCGGCGGCGATCGCCTGGCTGGCCGCGGCGGCGAGCCGGGGGCACCAGCTGTCTGTCCACCGCGGGGCCGCCGCGCCTGCCTGCCGCATCGCCGCTGGCGCGGCGCTGGCCAGTGCGGTGAAGAACGCGGCCAGGTCGCCGGCCGCCGAGGCCGCGAGCGGGGCGTGGGTGGCGAGGTGGCCGGCGCTATCCGCCACGTGGATCACCTGCGCCGGATCGCGGCCGTCCCGCCCGCCGAAAGCGCCGTAACCGAGCCGGAAGTCCAGCGGCGTCCCTACTACCAGCACCAGGTCTGCCTCACCGAACGCCGCCGATCGGGCCCGGGTGACCAGCAGCTCGTGGCCGGCGGGCAGCACGCCGCGTCCCTGGCCGTTGGCGACCACCGGGAGGCGCAGCTCGCAGGCGGCCTCCCGCGCGGCCGTCTCCGCCCCGCCGAGCCACACGTCGGAGCCGAGCACCAGGACCGGGCGGCTGGACCGGGCGATGAGAGAGGCGATGGCCTCGACGTCGGCGGGATCGGGGCCGGCGACGGCCTGCGGCGCGCCGGGCGATTCTGCCGACGGCTCAGCGCCGGCGTCCCCGAACAACGCCTCCAAGGCCACGTCGAGGAAGACTGGTCCCCGGTGCGGCGCGGTGGCCAGCCGGAACGCCTCGTCCACCGCGGCGCCGACCGCGCTCGCCTGGTGCTCGGTCCAGGCCCGCTTGGTCACCGGGGCGAGCAGCGGCGGGTGGTCGATCTCCTGCAGGCTGCCCGCGCCCCACCGGTAGTCCGGCGCGCGCCCGCCCATGACCACCACGGGCGAGCCGTTGAACCACGCAGTGGTGACGGCGCTGATCCCGTTCGTCACCCCAGGGCCCGCGGTGACCACGGCGAGCCCGGGAGCGCGGGTGAGCCGCGCGGTCGCCTCGGCGGCGAACACGGCCGTCTGCTCGTGCCGCACGTCGACCAGCCGCATCGGCGGGTCCGCCTTGACCGCCCCGTCGTACAGCGGGAACACGTGCCCGCCGGACAGGGTGAACATCGTGCTCACGCGATGCCGGCGCGCGGCAGCCACCGCGTGCGCACCGCCGTGCCGTGCCGGTTCCTGCGTCTCCTCGGCCATGCCGGCACGGTACCAGCCGGTCAGCCGGTTCCGGCGTAGCAGGCGTGGTGGCCTGCGCTGTCACGGCGGAGCCGTGGTCACCGCCCAGGCCGTGCGCAGGCCGGTCTTGTCAGCGCCGGCCCGGGCGCCGCAGCAGGCGGGACGTCGCCGGTCACGTGGGCTCCTTGCGCGCGCCCCGGTGCAGCCGGGTCACCAGCTTGTAGCGGTCACCGCGGTAGCGCGACTGGGCCCACTCGACCGGCGTGCCGGCGGAGTCGAAGGAATGCCGGGACAGCAGCAGCAGCGGCATGCCGACGTCCACGCCGAGCAGCCGGGCGTCCCTGGGGTCGGCGAGCCCGGTCTCGATGGTTTCCTGCGCCTCGGCGATCTCGACGCCGTAGTCGGTGCTCAGCGCCTCATACAGCGACGGATGCCGCTCCAGGCTGCGGCGCAGGCCAGGGAAGCGCCGCGCGGACAGGTGGGATGCGTCCACCGACATCGGCTCGCCGTCGGCCAGCCGCAGCCGGTGGATGCGCAGCACCCGGCTGCCCGGCCGGACGGCGAGCAGGGCGGCCAGCTCGTCGTCGGCGCCGATGTAACTGGTGTCCAGGATGTTGGTCTGCGGGTGCAGGCCCTGCGCGCGCATCCCCTCGGTATAGCTGGACAGCTCCAGCATCTGGGCGACTTTGGGCATGGCGACGAACGTGCCCTTGCCCTGCATCCGCAGCAGCCGGCCCTCGATCACGAGTTCGGCCAGGGCCTGGCGCACGGTGGTGCGGGAGGTGACGTAGCGCTGCGCGAGTTCCCGTTCCGGCGGGACGGGCGTGCCGGGTGCCATCGCCCGGGTCAGCTCCAGCAGTTGTCGCTTCACCTGGTAATACTTCGGGACCCTGGCATCGGGGTCACCGAGCGGCAGGGGGTGAAGTTCAGCGTCGCCGGACGCGGGAGAGGCGGTCACAATCACTTCCTTCCCACTGGCGTTGCCGTTGGGACATGTTCCCGTACTGTCCCGGGCGCCCGCACGCCGGGGCCGGCTGCCGCCCGCTCGCCACGGCCATCCTCCCAGGACGCCGGTCCCGGCGCGACGGATGCAGGCCCGGAGGGTGCGATGATGAGACGTGGCGACGCTCACTGACATTGGCCATCGGTTCACCCCGCTGTCCGAGCCGGACATCGACTGGCTGCACGCTCTGGTCTCGGACTGGCAGTTGCTCGCCGACCTGTCCTTCGCCGACCTGGTCTTGTGGGCGGCGCTGCGGGACGGCTCCGGCTGGGTGGCGCTGGCCCAGATGCGCCCGACCACCGGGCCCACTACCTTCCTCGACGATGTGGTGGGCACCCGCGCGGGCACGGGGGAGCGGCCCTTCGTCGATGCCGCATACCACGAGAAACGGATCTGCCGGGAAGGGGATCCGGAATGGACCGGCGGCATCCCGGTCCGGCGTGAGTCGATCCCCGTGGTCCGCGAAGGCGCGGTCATCGCAGTGATCGAGCGGAGCACGAACCTAAGTTCCGCGCGGACCCCGAGCCGCCTGGAGCTGACCTACCTCAACGGCGCGGACGACCTGGCGCAGATGGTGGCCGCGGGCACCTTTCCCTACCCCGGCCAGGAGCCTGCCCTGGTCAGGTCGCCCCGGGTCGGCGACGGGCTGCTGCGGCTCGGCCGGTCCGGACGGGTCGGGTATGCCAGCCCCAACGCCCTGTCCGCCTACCGCAGGCTCGGCCTGACCGCCGACCTGGTCGGGGCCGAGCTGGGGCCGCTGACGACCAAGCTCTGCTCAACCGGCCTGCCCGCCGACGACTCGCTCATGGTGACCGCGAGCGGGCGCTCCCCGCATGAGACCGAGATCGACGGCAACGGCTCGGTGGTCCAGCTCAGGTCCCTGCCGCTGGTGGTGAACGGCACGCGTACCGGTGCCCTCGTGCTGGTCCGCGACGTCACCGAGCTTCGGCACCGCGAGCGTGAGCTCATGACGAAGGACGCGACTATCCGGGAGATCCACCACCGGGTGAAGAACAACCTGCAGACCGTGGCGGCGCTGCTGCGGCTGCAGGCCCGCCGCACCCGCGCGCCGGAGGCCAGGGAGGCGCTGGAGGAGGCGGTCCGCCGGGTAGGTTCCATCGCGATCGTCCACGAGACGCTGTCCCACACCCCCGAGGAACTCGTGGACTTCGATGACATCGTCCAGCGGGTGGCGGCGATGGCGGGGGACGTCTCGGCGGCGGAGGCGCGGGTCAACCCGGTGGTGGCCGGCCGGTTTGGCCTCCTTCCCGGCGCTATCGCCACGCCGCTCGCGCTGGTGCTGACCGAGCTGCTGCAGAACGCCGTGCAGCACGGCCTGGTCAACGGGCCGGGCCCGGCCCTGGCTGGTTCGGTGCTGGTGCAGGCGGGCCGCGGCCCCGGGCAGCTCAGCATGACCGTGGAGGACAACGGGGCGGGCCTGCCCGAGGGGTTCAGCCTGGACGCTCATGCCAGCCTGGGACTGCAGATCGTCCGGACCCTGGTCGAGTCGGAACTCGGCGGTCAGCTTGCCATCATGCCCCGGCCGGGCGGCGGCACCACGGTTCGGGTCAGTCTGCCGGTCAAGGCCATTGTGGCCGCCACTTCCGGCCCGCAGAAACCTGGTGGCCAGGATTCGGGCCGTAGCGAAAACAGAGCCGCTGCCGGCAAGGCAGCGGCTCGGTAAAACCCGAATCAGGATCGGGCCATTGTTCATTTACAGTTCAGGAAAAGCTGCACGTGCGCGCGGGCATGCGCAGGCGACTACGCCCACGGGGGCCGGCTTGGCGCCGTCAGGCGTGCGCCCGAGCGCGGATGCGGCCCAGCCGCCGCTTGTAGGCGCGCCTTTCGTCCTCGCTCATGCCGCCCCACACGCCCGAGTCCTGCCCGCTCTCCACCGCCCACCGCAGGCAGCCCTCGATCACCGGGCAACGCAGGCAGACCCGCTTGGCCTCTTCGATTTGGAGCAGCGCAGGGCCGGTGTTTCCGATGGGGAAGAACAGCTCCGGGTCCACCTCACGGCAGGCGGCGTGGTGGCGCCAGTCCATCCGGTCCACTCCTCCTCACAGCCGGGCTTACCGCCCGGCGTCCGCTACGCCCGCCCCGCTTGTGAATGATTTCACGAGCTAGGCTATATGATAGGGACCGCTAGCGGTCCCGGGGAACACATATTTGAGTTTTCATGAGCCTCAGCCCCCGGCACTTGGCTCTTGGCCGAGGCTTGCTCCCGGGAATGAACCCGGTCGCAAGACGCATGCGCGGTGCATACGGCTCACTCGAACCAGGTCAAGCCTCTCAATCTCGTGGATCAATCGCAAGAGGCCGGCGGCGGTGGATTAGCCGTTTCCCGTGTCAGATGGGTCACATTGAGACTACCGCTGCATTCCCAGGGTCCGGACGGGTCAGGCCGGCCCGTGCCCGGCCGGACAGCGGGCGCCGCGGACCCATCCGGGATGCGCTCAGACCAGCACCCGCAGGGCGTTCGGAATGGAGCGGAGCTCGACGTGTTCCCGCTCGCCCACGTATTCCCCGTCCACCTGGAACGCCACCGGGCGCGTCGCGCGGAAGGTCAGCACCGGCTGGTCGTGCAAGGCGACCACGTGCGGCCCGGCCGGCCCGTTGCCGCGGTCCAGCATCTGCCGCACCAGGTTGAGCGTGCGGAGCGTGCCGAGCGTGCGGACGGCGAGCAAGTCCAGTCCGGTGTCGAAGCCGGCCCGGGGGCTGGCGAGGACCGGCCGCTGGCCCAGGTAGGTCCACGGCGAGGAATTGGACACGATGCCGAGGAACAGCCCGTTCAGCGCTGGAGCGCCATCCCGCTCCAGGGAGAGCGCGGGCACGCGCCGGTTGGTGACCGCGCAGAACTGGCGGACGGCCGCCAGCACGTACATCGCCGCGGAGGCCCCGCGCCCGCGCGCCCGCAGGCCCTCCACCACCCGCACGACCTCGGCATCCAGGCCCAGGCCCGCGTTGGCGCAGAAGTAGCGCTTCCCGGCCAGCCCAAGGCCGATGCTCCTGGCGCGGCGCTCCTGGAGCGCGCCGAGGATCTGCCCGGTCGCGTCCACGAGGTCGGCGGGCAGGCCGAGGGCGCGGGTGAAGACGTTCGCGCTCCCGCCCGGCAGGGGGGCGAATATCGGGGCGTCAGCGCCCGGGGGCGTGACACCGGGCGGCGCCGCGCTGGTCGGCGCGGCGCTGGGTGGTGAGGCGGCAGCTTGTGCGGCGGCGGGCGGGGGGGAGGCCCGGAGCATCCCGTTGACCACCTCGTTCACCGTGCCGTCCCCGCCGAGGGTGAGCACGAGCTCGTACCCGTCCGCGGTGGCGCCCTCCGCGACGTGCCTGGCGTGCCCCCGGTAGCGTGTCTGGACAACGTTCAGGTCCAGTTCCGAGGCCAGCGCGCGGGTGATCACCTCCCGGCGCACCGCGGTGGTCGATGTGGCGTACGGGTTTGCGATGAGGAGCGCGCGCACGCCCTCAGGCTAGGAGGTAGCAGGGACCATGCCACAGAGCCCCCCGACGTTGCGCGCCGCCGCGGTGGTTCAGGGCGCCGAGTCGGTCCTGGTGCTGGTCGCCACCGTCCTGGCGGGCGTGGACGCCGCCGCGGGGCAGTCCTACCACGTGAGCAGCGGTATCGCGCTGACGGTCATCGGTGTGGCGGCCGTCGCCGCCCTGGCCCTGGTGGCGGCCGGGCTCGCCCGGGCCAGCCGGTGGAGCCGCACGCCCGCGCTGCTCACCCAGTTGTTCGCCGGCATCGTGGGCATCTACCTGCTGCAGGGGCACCGGCTCGACTGGGGTGTGGCGCTGGTGGTGCTGGCGGTCCTCGGCTTCGCCGCCCTGCTGTCCCCGCCGAGCCTGCGGGCGCTCACCGGCGGGCAGGAGGCCCCGCCCGAGCCGCCCGCCCGCAAGCCCCCTGCCCGCAAGCCGCCCGCCGGTAAGGCATCCGCCGGTAAGACATCCGCCGGTAAAACATCCGCCGGTAAAACATCCGCCGGTAAGACATCCGGTAAGGCATCCGCCGGTAAGCGGCCTACTCGTCGGCGGTGAGGCCCTCCCGCAACTGGGTCAGCGTCCTGGCCAGCAGCCGGGACACGTGCATCTGTGAGATCCCGAGTTCGCTGGCAATCTGGGACTGGGTCATGTTCCCGAAGAACCGCAGCAGCAGGATCCGTTTCTCACGGGACGGCAACTGCTCCAGCAGTGGCTTGAGCGACTCGCGGTACTCGACGCCCTCCAGCGCCTCGTCCAGCATGCCCAGGGACTCGGCGACGGCGGGCGCGTCGTCATCGCCGGAGTCCGGGGCGTCCAGCGAGACCGTCGAATAGGCGTTGGCGGACTCCAGGCCCTCCAGCACCTCTTCCTCGCTCATCTGCAGGTGGGCGGCGATCTCCGCGACCGTGGGCGCCCGGCCCTCCCGCTGAGCCAGGTCGCTGATGGCCTTGGTGAGCGCGAGCTTAAGCTCCTGGAGCCGCCGGGGGACCCGGACCGCCCAGCCCTTGTCCCGGAAGTGACGCTTGATCTCCCCCACGATCGTGGGCGTGGCGTAGGTGGAGAATTCCACCCCGCGCTCCAGGTCGAACCGGTCGATGGATTTGATCAGGCCGATCGTGGCGACCTGGGTGAGATCGTCCAGCCATTCCCCTCGGTTGCGGAACCTCCGGGCCAGGTATTCGACCAGCGGCAGGTGCAACTCGACCAGCTCGCTGCGGATCCGGAGCCGTTCGGTGTCGCCGGGAGGCAGCGCGCACAGTTGCTCGAACAGGTCTCTGGCCCGTCCGCGGTCCGGCACGGTGTGCTGGAGCTTCGGCGGCGGGGGCAGGCTGGCGCTTGCGCCCTGCGCGTCGAAGTCGTCAGGGACGCCGAGGCTGATCTCCTCCGCCACCTGTGCGCCGACCTCTCCGGTCAGCTGGGTCTCGGCCTCGCCAGTCACCCGGCCCCCGCTGACTCGCGGACCTTCCGGAGCAGGACAGTGACCTTATCGCCCGGCCCCACCCATGCGTCAGCGTTGCCGGCCAGCGCGGACAGCACCGTCCAGGCGAACGTCTCGCGTGACGGGGGCCGCGGCTGCTGGCTCAGGGCGGAGACCGCGATGCTGATGCGGTCCGGCCCCAACGTGAAGTCGCATTCCAGGTTCGCGCCGGGCGCCGCCTGGCCCAGCACCATGCCGCAGGCCTCGTCCACCGCGATGCGCAGATCCTCGATCTCGTCCAGGGTGAAATCCAGGCGCGCGGCCAGGCCCGCGGTCGCCGTGCGGAGCACCGACAGGTACGCGCCCTCCGCCGGCATCTGGATGGTCACCCGGTCTTGGACCTCTTGGCGAGGCGGGAGGTCGCCCTCAGCCAGAACGGCTGTCGGCGGCGCCGAGGCCCCCTGTCCGCCCGTCTCTCCGGTCACGTCTGCCCTCTCCACTGGCGGCGGCCGCCCCCGCTGCGAAGTGATGGCCGTCGGCTCTTGTCTGCAACCTACCGCCCGCGGCAGGTGGTTACGACGTATCGCCTCGCCGAATGCCCATGATGCTTGGTTCGCCGCCGCTGGCCAGCCCCGATTCGCCCGGGTGCGCGGCTACGCCGGAGGCCGCGCGGCAACCGCGCGGCCTCCGGCGTTTGCTACCCTGCTGCGGCGGGGTCAGCCCTGCTTGGTCTCCCAGAAGATCTTGTTGATCTCTTCGATCTTGGCGAGAAGCTCATCGGCCTGCGCCACGTCGGCGCTGCCCTTGGTGCCGGCCGCGCCAGCGAGCTTGGTGGCCTCGTTGAACAGCGTGTGCAGCTGTGGGTACTTCGCGAAGTGCGGTGGCTTGAAGTAGTCGGTCCACAGCACCCACAGGTGGTGCTTGACCAGCTCGGACCGCTGTTCCTTGATGATCAGCGCGCGGGTCTGGAACGCTGGGTCTTTGCTGTCCTGGTACTTCTGGCAGATGGCCTTCACGGACTCGGCCTCGATGCGTGCCTGCGCCGGGTCGTAGACCCCGCAGGGGAGGTCGCAGTGCGCGTAGGCAGTGGCCTTCGGTTCCAGGAGACGGGCGAGCAGCCTCATCGATCTCCCTCTCTGTCGGATCATGAGATACCGGTGTCCGACACTACCCGGCCTGGTCCGGATTCAACGTGGAGGGGATGCATGCGCTGGCCATTTTGGCGGGTTGCGGTGGCTGAGCGGTCCATGGAGCCAGCGCTGTACCCGGGCGACTGGCTTCTTGCCTGCAGAACGATGGCCCCGGGGCGCCCGTTGCGCGTGCGCGCAGGGCAGATCGTGGTTGCCCGCCATCCAGGGCGTCCCGGCCTGCTGATCATCAAGCGCGCGGCGCGGCAGGAGCCGGGTGGCTGGTGGCTGGCCTCCGACAACCCGGCGGCGGGCGCCGTGGACAGCCGTGCCTTCGGCGTGGTGCCCCCGTCGATGATCGAGGGCCGGGTGCTGTGGCGCTACCGCCGGCCACGCCAACCCGGCCGGTAACTGCCGGGGCTGGTCCCGCGCAGCGGGACCAGCCCCGGCACGGGCTCCGGGCGGACTAGTGCCTAGGTGGGGGCGGCAGGTTGTCCTCCGCGCTGTGCTCCGCCTGCCGGCCGATGAGGTTGAGCATTTCTTCCCTGGGCAGCCGGGTGGCCATCGCCCAGTAGTAGATGACCAGGCAGAACGCGGCGACGATGAGCATGTCCCACCAGAACGGGATCTTGTTGGTGTTGTTCGGTCCGAACTGGCCCTGCCAGGAGATGATGCCCATGCCGACCAGGAAGACCGGCAGCCACTGGGCCGACTTCCAGTCCAGCGGCGGCCGCTGCGGGTCGAACGCCATCGAGATGCCGATCAGCACGTAGCCGATCACCAGCACGATGCCGAGCTTCCAGATGACTTCGAAACCGGACCAGTACATGATCAGGCCGGTGATGACGAACGCGAGGGGCGACACGACCGACGGGGCCGGTATGCGGTAGGGCCGGTCCGCGTCGGGCAGCGACCGGTTGAACGCGCCGAGGGACAGCGGGGCCCCGGCGTACATGAGCACGCTGGCCGAGGTGACCAGGCCGACCAGGGCGCTCCAGCTCGGGAACGGCAGCAGGAAGACCAGGCCGAGCAGGAACGCCATGATCAGGCTGACCCACGGGACGCCGCGCGCGTCGACCTTCGCGAAGATCTGCGGGTAGTACCGGTTCCTGGCCAGGCCGTAGGTGACCCGCGAGGTCGAGGTCTGGTAGATCAGCCCGGTGCCGTAGGGGGAGACGAACGCGTCGATCCGCAGGATGATCGCCCACCAGCCCAGTCCGGCCGCGCCGGCGATGAACGCGATCGGCCCCGATATCAGGCCCGTGTTGGTTTGCAGTCCGGCCCAGCCGTGGTTGAGGGCGCTGGGCTGGAGCGCGCCGATGAACACGATCTGCAGCATGACGTAGATCGCGGTGCACAGCAGGATCGCGGTGATGATGGCGCGCGGCAGGTTCCGCGCCGGGTCCTTGATCTCGCCGGCGAGCTGGTCGGCCTGCTCGAAGCCGAGGTAGGCGAATATGATGCCGGCCCCCGGGATCGCGGCGAACAGCGCCTTGGTGCCGAGCGGCAGGAAGCCGCCGTGCGAGTTGAAGTTGCTGGGGTGGAAATGGAACAGCAGGATGATGATGGTCAGGACGGGGATCGCGACCTTCCACCAGGTGATGCCGGCGTTGACCTTGCTGAACAGCCGCATGGCGAGGAAGTTGATCGCGGTGAAGCTCGCCATGAGCAGGATGCTCAGCCAGGTCCCGAGGGCGGTGACATTGCCCGTGTCGGCGTTGAAGACGCCGTGCCAGTAGTAGGACAGGTACTGCATCACGGCGAAGCACTCGATCGGCGCCACGGTGATCGCCTGCACCCAGGAGAAGAACCCGAAGGAGATGCCGGCGACGCTGCCGAAGGCGAAGTGCGGGAACCGTGCGGTGCCGCCGGACACCGGGTACATGCCGCCCAGTTCGGCGTGCACCAGCGCCAGGACGATGATGAAGACGCCGCCGATGACCCAGGCGAGGATGGCCGCCGTCCCGGCGGAGTACGCCCCCTTCCACGAGCCGAACAGCCAGCCGGAGCCGATGATCGAGGTTGCGGACGCCCACGTGGCGCCGATGAACCCCATCTCCCGCTTGAGCCCGACGTCGGTCGGCGTCGTGCTTGTCGCAACAGCCATGTTCGAACCTTCTTCCCGGGTCCGCTTTCGGGGGCGCTATGCCCGTGCGTAAGTAGGGCTCATGGTAATGATCGTCAAGGACCATGAGAAGCAGGCGCATGGATTCATTTCGGTAACGCGGCACGCCCGTTACCCGGCTCACCTGCGGACAGTGATTTAAGTACGGAGAGTCGCCGCGGAGCTCAGCTCGCGGCGGTGGACGCGGGCCCCTGGCCCGTCCGCCCATGAGTGCGCAAGGCCCGCACATCGGCCCTGGGCTTGCACTGCTCGGAGCAGTAGTGGTTTTCCGCCGAGGGGCTCGCCGCGATGAAAACCCGCTCGCAACCTGCCGCGGCGCAGACCCCGAGCCGCTCCGTGCCCGACTCGGTGACCAGCCCGGTCAGCCCGGCGATGGCGCCCGCCGCGTGCCGGTCCGCGGCCGATCCGCTCTCCACCAGGTGGATATGCCAGTGCTGACCGTCGTGACTGACGATCTGCTGGTGTATCGGGTGCCGGGTGAGCAGGGCGTTGAGGCTTTCGGCGACCTGGGCGCCGTCGCACCGCTCCGCCGCGGTGAAGATCAGCCGCAGTTCGTCGCGGAACAGCCGCAGCGCTTCGAGATCGCCCGGCGTCACCTTGCCCGCCAGGTGCGGCCGGTCCGCCACGAGAGCCCGGTAGGTCTCCACGCTCGCCAGCCCGTCGCCGCCGCGGCCGTCTTGGCTGGCGCTGTTCGCCAAGCGCACGGCGAGGTCCGCGTACGAATTGAGGTCCACTCTGGTCCTTTGGGTGCTGAGAGTTCGCAGAGGGAGGCGTACAAGGGAAGGCATGAAAATGTGGCGGAGCCACGCTCCGGAGTTGAGTATGGCACAGTGCGCCCTGGGCGGCCCGTAGTTCAGGGGAAGCGCGTGCCCGTTATCGTGTCCGGCATGTTTGCTGTCACCGCCGCCCGGATCAGCCCCGAGGATCCGCTGGCCGCTCTGCGCCTCGGTGATCACCCCGAGCCGTCCCCACCCGATGGCTGGGTGACGGTCACCGTCAAGGCCGCGTCATTGAACCACCATGACGTGTGGACGCTGCGCGGAGTCGGCATCTCCGCGGACCGGCTGCCCATCGTGCTTGGCTGCGACGCCGCGGGCGTGGATGCGGACGGCAACGAGGTCATCGTGCACGCGGTGATCGGGGATGCGGCCGGCCACGACGGCGACGAAACCCTGGATCCGAGGCGGTCGCTGCTGTCCGAGCGCTACGACGGCACGTTCGCGGACAAGGTCGCCGTGCCCCGGCGCAACCTGGTGCCCAAGCCGGCCAGCCTGTCCTTCGCGGAGGCCGCCTGCTTGCCCACGGCGTATCTCACCGCCTACCGGATGTTGTTCGCCAAGTCCGGCCTGACGCCGGGCGCCACGGTCCTGGTGCAGGGCGCCGGTGGCGGGGTGGCCACCGCGCTGATCCTGCTGGGCCGGGCCGGCGGGTTCCGGGTCTGGGTGACCAGCAGGAGCGAGGAAAAGCGCGCCCGGGCCCTGGAACTGGGCGCGGACCAGGTGTTCGAGCCCGGCAGCCGGCTGCCGGAGCGGGTCGATGCCGTCATGGAGACCGTCGGCGAGGCGACGTGGGGCCATTCGCTGAAGGCGCTGCGGCCCGGCGGCAGGATCGTCATCGCTGGCGCGACCAGCGGCGCCGCGCCGTCCGCGGAGCTCAACCGGGTGTTCTTCCTGCAGCTGTCTGTCATAGGCACCACCATGGGCAGCCGCGACCAGCTGGCGCGGCTGGCCACCTTCCTTGAGCAGACCGGGGTCCGGCCGCGGATCGACCGGCGCCTGCCGCTGACCGAGGCCGAGGCGGGCTTTGCCGCGATGATCTCCGGCGACATCTTCGGCAAGATCGTCTTCACCCGCTGACCGCGTTCCGGCGCGGCCACTGGGCGACAGCAGAACCCCGCCCGCGCTGGCTGGCGCCAACCTTCCTTGGTGATCATGGGGAGGTGGTCGTCCCCCAACGACCACCTCCCCATGATCACCCCCCGGGGGTGAGCGCGGAGGAGGGATGATCATGGCGATTTGGCCGCTGAGGGGTGGCATGGCACATTCCGAAACAGCACCCGCAGCCCAGTGTTTCTTGATCACGACACCCGGAGCGCGCAGCCCCGGTCAGCCGGCGGGCGGGGGGTTGTCCTCGGGGTCGCTGGGCCGGTGCGGGGGAGTCTTGCCCTTGAAGATCTCGGTCTTGATCCGGTCGATGGTCTCGTCCAGGATGCCGCGCAGGTCGCGCAGCGCGTCCTCGCTGACCGTCTGGGCCTGCCAGGCCGCGGACCGCAGATCCCGGCTGAACTGCTTGGCCAGCCGCTCCAGGTCGCGGTAGGCCTCGGGGTCGGCCCAATCGTGGGCCGCTCCCGGCCAACCGCCCCAGCCGGTCCAGCCAGCCCACTCGCCCCACTCCTTGCCGCCGCGGCCCCGCCCGCCGTGCCCGTGGCCGCCGCCATGCCAAGGACCCCCGTGCTCGGGGCCGCCGTGCCCGTGGCCGGCGTGCTCGCCGGCCTCGCTGTGCCACCGCTCGTGCCAGCCGCGCCATTCGTCCTCAGCGCTACGCCAGGCGCCCGCCCCGGCCTGCTCCCCGCCGCGGCTGGCCTCGCCGCCCGGGGCGTCCTCGCGCCCGCCCGGGATGTCCTCGCGCCCGCCCGGGACTTCTTCGCGCCTGCCCGGAATGTCCTCGCGCCTGCCCGGGACTTCCTCGCGCCCGCCCAGCACGTCCTCGCGGTCCCGCGGGACGTCTCCGGCGCCGGCGTCCTCGCTGGCCTGCGTCCCGCCCTCGCTGGCCTGCGCCGCGCCCCCGGCCTGCTCCGCTTCCCCGGCCTGGCCTGTTTCCGCGTCAGCGGCATCCTCGGTCTGGGCTGTTTCTGGCTCAGCGGCATCCTTGGCCCGCGCCGCTTCCCGGAATCGCGCCGCCTCGGCCCGTGCCCGCGCCTCGTCGGTGCTGGCGTGCCGCAGGCCCCCGCCCGGATCGGCGCCGCCGGATGCGCGGTGGAACTCGCGCGCCGCCCACGTAAGCTCCTCGCGCAAGGTGCGCACCGTCTCCCTGACGTCCTCGGTGACCTCGCGGGCGATGTCGCGGACCGACGCGGTGATCTCTTCCTCAAGCTCGGCGAGATCGTCCAGGCGCGCACGCAGTTCTTCCCGGCCCTTGTCGGTGATCCGGTACACCTTCCGGCCATCGGCTTCGTCGTGCGTGACGAGGCCCTCTTCCTCGAGCCGGGCCAGCCGCGGGTAGATCGTCCCGGGTGAGGGAGCGTATACGCCCATGAACCGGTCCTGAAGCAACCGGATGACCTCGTAGCCGTGCCGCGGCGCCTCGTCCAGCAGCTTGAGCAGATAGAGACGTAGCCTGCCGTGGCGGAACACCGGGCTCATTGGCCGTCCCCTCTCTGCGCCTTTGGCGGTACGATCTCGCGTCTAGCTGCGCGATCACGCGCCGCGGTCAAGGTACTTCCGCGTTCAAACAATCGACCCTAACACGATATGTCGCGTCTGGCCAAAGTCAAGATGCATCGCGAGTTGGCGAGGGCGGGAGCGGGCTCCCAGCGTGCTGAGCTGGCATGGGCCGGAGCGGGCGCCCGGTGTGCCTACTATGCCTCGCGCAGGGCGTGTCCCGTAGGTCTTCGCCGTCGCGCAGCAGGCTGGGATTTGCGGGACATGCCCGGGCTGGCCGCGCGTCAGTCTTCGTCCAGCCTGGCGAGCCAGGTCGCGAGCCGGTCGACCGCCGCCTCGAACTCCGGCGCGACGTCCACGAACTCCCGCAGCCGCTCGGCCAGCCAGCCGAAGCTGATCTCTTCGCTGCCCCGCCGATCGGCAAGCTCCTCGATGCCGCGGTCGGTGAAGTACATCGTGCTATCCCCGGCTCAGCGCGCGCGCGATGACTGCCTTGTGTTCCGCGGCGTGCGCGACGGACGAGCCCAGGGCCGGCGCGGAACTGGCCTGCGGCGAGATCACCCGCACCGCCCGTTCCAGCAGCCCGGGCAGCCACAACGCCATGGTCGGCCAGGCGCCCATGTTCGCCGGCTCCTCCTGCACCCAGGCGATCTCGGCCTCGGCCGGGTACCGGTCGAGCTCGGCGAGTATCTCCCCGAGGGGCAGCGGGTAAAGCCGCTCCACCCGGAGCAGCGCGATATCGTCGCGGCCCGCCGCTGCCCGTTGGCTGGCGAGGTCGTAGTAGATCTTGCCAGCACACAGCAGGACCGTGCGCACCCCCGCCGGGTTAGCCGACGCGGGATCACCGATCACCGGCCGGAACGAGCCCTGGGTGAAGTCCGCCACCGCGGACGTGGCCGTCTTGAGCCGCAGCATCGACTTGGGGGTGAAGACGATCAGCGGCTTGTGCCGACCGGACAGCGCCTGCCAGCGGAGCAGGTGGAAGTAGTTCGCTGGCGTCGTCGGAATGGCAACCGTCATGTTGCCCTGCGCGCACATGCTCAGGAAGCGCTCCACCCGGGCCGAGGAGTGGTCCGGGCCCTGGCCCTCGTACCCGTGCGGCAGCAGCAGCGTTACGCCGGAGCGCTGGCCCCACTTCTGCTCGCCGGAGCTGACAAACTCGTCCAGGATCGTCTGCGCGCCGTCCACGAAGTCGCCGAACTGCGCTTCCCAGCACACCAGCGCCTCGGGCCGGGCGACGGAGTAGCCGTATTCGAAGCCGACCGCCGCGAACTCCGACAGCAGCGAGTCGTAGACGTGGAATCTCGTGGTGGCCGAGTTGAAGCGGCGGAGCGGGGTGTATTCCGCCGCGGTGTGCCGGTTGACGACGACCGCGTGCCGCTGGCCGAACGTGCCGCGGCGGGTGTCCTGGCCGACGAGCCGTACCGTATGGCCATCCATCAGCACGGCGCCAAACGCCAGCAGTTCACCGGTGGCCCAGTCGATCGCGTCGTCGGCGACCATCGCGGCGCGGCGCTGCAGCAGCGGCAGCAGCCGCGGGTGCGCGGTGAACCCCTCCGGCAGGTTGAGCTGGGTGTCGATGATCTGCTTGACGGCCTCGTCGGAGATGGCGGTGCGCACGGCGCTGTGGTCAAGCAGCTCGGGCTCGGCGGGCTCAGGCCGACGGACCGCGCCCTGGTCGGCGGGCTGGTCCGCGGCCTCCCTGGTCTCGGTGAAAGCCCGCTCAAGCTGCTGCTGGTAGTCCCGCAGCGCCTGCTCGGCCTCTTCCATGGTGATGTCGCCACGGCCGATCAGCGCCTCGGTGTACAGCTTGCGGGTGGACCGTTTGGCGTCGATCAAGTCGTACATCAGCGGCTGCGTGAAGGACGGGTTGTCCGCCTCGTTGTGCCCGCGGCGCCGGTAGCAGATCATGTCGATCACCACGTCCTTGCGGAACGCCTGACGGTAGGCGAAGGCGAGCCTGCCCACCCGGACGACCGCCTCTGGGTCGTCCCCGTTGACGTGGAAGATCGGCGCCTGGATCATCCGCGCCACGTCGGTGCTGTACACGCTGGACCTGGAGTACTGCGGCGCGGTGGTGAACCCGACCTGGTTGTTGACCACGATGTGCACCGTGCCGCCGGTGCGATACCCGCGCAGCTGGGACAGGTTCAGAGTCTCGGCCACGACGCCCTGGCCCGCGAACGCCGCGTCCCCGTGGACCAGCACGGCCAGCACGGTGAACCCAGGCTCACCCATGTCGAGCACGTCCTGCTTGGCCCGGACCACGCCCTCCAGGACCGGGTTGACCGCCTCAAGGTGGCTGGGGTTGGCGACCAGCGAGGTCGCGATCGACGAGCCGTCGCTGGCGGTGAAGACGCCGTCGGCGCCGAGGTGGTACTTGACGTCGCCGGACCCGTGGGTGGTCCGCGGGTCCAGGTTGCCTTCGAACTCGCCGAAAATCTGCGCGTACGACTTGCCCACGATGTTGGCCAGCACGTTCAGCCTGCCACGGTGCGCCATCCCGATCACGGTCTCGTCCAGCGAGGCGCGTGCGGCCTCGGTGAGCACCGCATCGAGCAGCGGGATCAGGGACTCGGCGCCCTCCAGGGAGAATCGCCGCTGGCCGACGAACTTGGTCTGCAAGAACATCTCGAAGGCCTCGGCCACGTTCAGCCGGGACAGGATCTGCATCTGCTCGTCGTGGCCGGGCCTGTCGTGCGGGCGCTCGATCCGCTCCTGCAGCCAGGCGCGCTCCTCCGGGTTCTGGATGTGCATGTACTCCACGCCGACCGTGCGGCAGTAGGAGTCACGCAACACGCCGAGGATTTCCCGCAGCTTCATCAGCGGCTTGCCGCCGAAGCCGCCGGTGGGAAACTCGCGCTCCAGGTCCCACAGGGTCAGGCCGTGCTCGTTGATGTCCAGGTCGGGGTGCTTGCGCTGCCTGTACTCCAGCGGGTCGGTGTCTGCCATCAGATGGCCACGGACCCGGTAGGCGTGGATCAGTTCGAGCACCCGGGCCGGCTTGGTGACGTCCTGCTCGTGCAGGGCGGCGATGTCGCGCACCCAGCGCACCGGCTCGTAGGGGATGTGCAGCGACTTGAAGACGGTGTCGTAGAAGTCGTCCTCGCCGAGCAGCAGTTGCTGCATGCGGCGCAGGAACTCGCCCGACTGCGCGCCCTGGATGATCCGGTGATCGTACGTCGAGGTCAGCGTCACGGTCTTGCTGACGGCCAGGCGGGCGAGGGTCTCCTGGGAGGCGCCCAGGTAGGCGGCCGGGTACTCCATCGCCCCCACGCCGACGATGCAGCCCTGGCCGGCGACCAGCCGGGGCACGGAATGTTCGGTGCCGATCGTCCCCGGGTTGGTGAGGGTGATCGTGGTGCCCGCGTAGTCCGCGATGGTCAGCTTGCCGGTCCTGGCCCGCCGGACGATGTCCTCGTAGGCCATCCAGAACTGGCGGAAGTCCATCGTCTCCGCGGCCTTGATGCTCGGGACGAGCAACTGCCGGGACCCGTCGCGCCCCGCCACGTCGATGGCCAGGCCCAGGTTGACGTGCTCGGGCGTGACCACGCCCGGCTTGCCATCGACCAGGGTGAAGGCGTGGTTCATCACCCGGACGGTGCGCACGGCCTGCACCAGCGCGTAGCCGATCAGGTGGGTGAACGAGACCTTCCCGCCCCGGCCACGCGCCAGGTTGTTGTTGATGACGATGCGGTTGTCCACCAGGAGCTTGGCCGGGATGGCCCGCACGCTGGTCGCCGTGGGGACGCTGAGGCTCGCCGCCATGTTCTCGGCGGTACGCGCCGCGGCGCCCCGCAGCCGCACGGTGTTCTCGTGCGCGGGCGCCGCGGCGGCGGCCGGCTCCGGGCCTGGCTTGCCGTCCGGCGCCGGACGGGCCGGGGCGGGCCGAGCGCCGGGCGTGCTGGGCGGCGGCGCGGCTTGTGCTGGCCCGCCCGCAGCTGACGCGCCTGGTGCTGGCCCGCCTGGTGCCTGCCCGCCAGATGGGGGCGCGCCCGGCGCTGATCCCCCCGGTGCGGGCCCAGCTGGCGCGGGCGTGGCGGGGGCTGCCCCGGACGGCGCCGGGCCCGCAGGCGGCGGGGCGGGCGATCCGGGTGCTGGCCCGCCCGGCGCGGCCGGGCCAGGCGCGGGCCTGCCCCGTGGCGGGGCCGCGGAGGCCGACTGCGCCGAGCTGCCCGCCGGGGGCTTGTAGTCGGCAAAGAAGTTCCACCACTCCATGGCCACCGACGACGGATCGGCCAGGTATCGCTGGTACAGCTCATCCACGAGCCATTCATTCGCGCCGAAGTCCGTGCCGGCTGACGCCAGCCTGGGACTCGGGACCGGAATGCTCGGTCGTGTGCTCGGTGGAATCCGCGGACGCCCGCGGCAACTCCGGAGGCACGGCGGACATCGCCCTCTTCCGACGTGTGGTCGTTGGTTCTCCCGCCCCCATCAGGGCCTGTCCTAGGCTACCGGGCGCGGCAACATCCGCGGTCACTGCGCGCGTCAGTGACCGTCGCTTCGGGAGGCACGGGGGTCCGGGGGCTTGCCCCCGGGACCAGCACAGCCACCTGCGCCGGGGGAGTCCTGCGCCGGGCGAACAAAGCTATACCCGGGACCGTTCTTCTCCCCCGCGCCGTCCGGCCCTCCTTCCGACGCATCGTCCGTGTTTACATGGGAGGCACGGAGGTGGCGCCAAGTGCGCGAGTTCGGTGAGCTTGAGATGGCCATCATGGACGTGATGTGGGGCGCCGAGAGCCCGTGTGTGGTCCGCGAGGTACGGGACCAGCTGCGCTACGACCGGCCGGTCGCGTACACGACAGTCATGACGGTGATGGACATCCTGTACCGCAAGGGCGTGCTGCAGCGCGCCAAGCACGGCCGCGCCTGGCAGTACTGGCCGACCGAGCAGCGCGAAGAGCACGACGCGCGGGTGATGACCGAGGTGCTCCGCTCCGGTGGCAACGAAGACTTAACGATGCGCCGTTTCGTCGAGGGGGTCAGCGACGACGAGATGGAACGGCTGCGCACTGCGCTGCTCAACGCCGCCCGGAGGACCTCGGCGTAGCCCGGCCGGCGCGACACCGGCGCTCACTGCCGGATCATCCCAGCATTAGCCCGCTCCACCGCTAGCATCACGGGCGTGACCGACTCCCCCTTGACCGCTCGTTCACGAAGCTCAAGCCACGCACTCCGTGCAGGGCGACCGTGAGCACCGCCAGCGGGGCGGGCCGGGGAGGGACCGCCCTGTTCGCTTCGCCCGGCCGGGCGCCGCGCGGAGTGGCGTTCGCGCCCGCCGTGCGCGGCTACCCCGGCGGAATCGCGGACATGGCCAGCGACCTGGACGAACTCAGAACGGACGAGCCGCTCGCGGACGGCGAGCTGTGGGCGATCACGGCCGACGCCGACCGCGGTGACGCGCCGGGCCGGGCCGGTGACGCGCCGGGCCGGGCGGACGACACGCCAGGAAAAGTCCGGGCAGCCTGCCCGATACCTGGCCAGCCAGCCCAGGCTGGGTCACGGCAAGCTCAGCCGGCGCCAGTCGAGCCGGCCTCGGTGTGGCAACAGTCGGCCGCCGCGTGGCAAGAGGCGAGAATCGACTGGCTGCGGTCGGCCAGCGCCGGGGCGGGCCCGGCGGGCAGCAGTCCCGCGGCGAGCACCCTGGCGCGCCCGGCCAGCAGCCTTCCTGCCGAAGACGACCCGCACACCGAGCCGCTCCCAGTCATCACCGGCGACGCCGCTCCTAAGCCGGGGGCGCGGAGCGCGCAGGAGAGCCCAGCAGGCGCCGCGGCGCCGGCAGGCCGGAAGCGGGCTCCGGCATCGCGGGCCGGCGCGCGGACCGATGAGACCGCGGCCAGCACGGATAGGGCCCCCGGCACGGCTGACGCACCCGAAGGGGCGCCGGGCGCGGCCCCAGCGGCCCCCGCCGGAAATGGCCGTGCCGCAGGCCAGGCCGGTGCCGACGGGGGCGCGGCGGGCAGCATCCCTGCCGCGGGCGGCACCTCCGTGGCGAGCGCACCGGCCGGCCGCGTGGGTGACGGCGCGGCGGTCGGCAGCGCGGGTGACGCTGCGAGAAGCCGGGCGCATCCCGCCACCGCGGATGCTGCCACCGCAGGCCGCGCCGCCGCCGGCGGGGCGAGTCCGGACGAGGCCGTCGCTGGCGCGAGCGACGCCACTGCAGGTAAGAAGGCGGTTCGAAAGATCGGTTCCGGTCTGGCGGGCACAGCCGGGGCGCCGGGCAGAGCGCGCCGGGGCAGGCGGCTCGCGGTCGCCGCCAGCGCCGCCGTGGTCCTCCTCGCCGGGACCATCGCCGCCATCGGCATCGCCCGCGCCGGCAGCTCCGGCCCGGCCGGGCCGGCCAGACCAGAGTTCACGCTGGTCACCCCGTATCCGCCGGCCTCGCCCGCGGACGCAGACTTCGCAAGCCAGGCGGCCGGAGCCACGCCGTCGCTGGCCGGGATCGCCGCGGCCGGCCAGACCGTCATCGCGATTGGCGCGCAGCCCAGCCAGCCGGCCCCGGCGCCGCTGATGCTGCTGTCCACCGACGGCGGGCATACCTGGGCGCGGGCCACGGTGACCGCCCCTAGCTCGGCTGGCCCGGGAGCACTGGCGCCGGGATCCCCCGGCCTGACTACCGGCGCCGCCGCCGGCCGGTCCCGTACCGGCGGCAGGCCCGGGAGCGGCCGGCGCTGGGGCGGTGCCAGCGATGATCGCGCGCAGCGGCAGCACCTGGCTCGCGCTCGGCCAGCACGCGGCCTGGACCTCGCCGGACGGCAAGGTATGGCAGCCCGCCCCCGGGGCGCCCGAGGCGGCCGGGGACAACGTGCTTGGCCTGGCCGGCGCTGGCACCGGCTTCGTCGCGGTCGGCGAGCACACCGGCAGCCGGCCGGGCCCGGTGGTGTGGACCTCCACCGACGGGCAGAGCTGGCGCCGGGAGAGCGGGCCCGCGCTCGGGCTCACCCCCCGGGGCAGGCATGTGGCCGCGCTGCGCTGGGCCGCGGCCGACGGCGGCGTGATCGTGGCGGGCGGCCCGATCACCGCGGCCGCCAGGCACCGGTCGGCGACGGGCCTGTGGCGGAGCACGAATGGCGGCCGCACCTGGCACCAGCTGAACCTGCCCGCGACGCACGGCGCGACCACCAGGCTGGCCGGCCTGGCCACGAACGGCAGCACGTTCCTCGCCGTCCGCCCGGGCCGCGCCGGGGCGGGGCGCAAGGACGCGGTTGCCTACCTGTCGGCGCAGGGCTCACGGTGGAGCTACGCGGGCAAGCTGGCACCGGCTCGGCGCATGTCGATGCGAGTCACCGCCGTGGCCGGGAGCGGCCACGGGTTCGCGGTGGCCGCTGTCACCCGCTCGGGCCAGATGGCGTTCCTCAGCAAGCACGGCCACGGCTGGCGCCGCTCTGCCGACCCGGGCAGCGGGGTCGCCGGGCTCACCGCTGGCCCGGATGGCAACGTCGTGGTTGCCGGGAACGGGCCAGGAGGCGGCGCCGGTGCGGCGGGCATCCAGCCGCACCTGCTGCTCGCCGGCGCAAGAGGGCGACAGCAGGTCGGGCAGTCGGTGCTGACCGCGGCCGCCACCCCGGACATCACGATCAACGCCCTGGCCGCGGCCGGCCAAGCGCAGGTCGCCGCCGGTGCGGCCGGTGGAGCGCCCGCCGCGTGGCTGGCTTCCGCAAGCGGCCAGTGGGCGCCCGCTGGCCTCCGGCTGCCGGCGTCGTGGCAGAGCGGTGCGCTGCTGAGCGTGGCGCACGGCGGTTCGGGCTGGCTGACCGTCGGCCAGGCCGGGACGCAGGCGCCGTACCAGCCGGTGATCTTGATGTCGGCCAGCGGCACGTCTTGGACCACGGCGCCGGGCACCGGGCCGCTGACGGCACGGGGAGCCAGCCTCGCCGCGGCGGCGGCCGGTCCCGCCGGGTACGTGGTGGTGGGCAGTGCCCCGGCCGGCGGCGGGCAGGCGCCGGCCGCCTGGTTCTCGGCGGACCTGAACACCTGGGCGCCTGCCCCGCTGACCGGCGCCGCCGGCGTCGGGCAGGTGCTCGCGGTGACCACGGCCCGGTCCGGTTTCGTGGCGGCCGGTGCGGCAGGAGGCGCGCCGGCCGTGTGGACCTCGCCCGGCGGCTCGGCCTGGCAGCTCCGCACGCTGCCCCGCCCGGCCGGGGCGGCCGATGCCACCCTGACCAGGGTGACCTCCATCGGGGACAAGGTGGTCGCGATCGGCAGCGAGTACCGCGCCGCGGCGGCCGGCGCCCCGGTCCCGGTCCCATTCGCAGCCGTCTCCGCCGACGGTGGCCGCACCTGGCGGGAATCAGTCCTGCCCGCGCCGTCGAGCCCGGCCGTGGTGACCGCGCTCACCGCCGCGGGCCGCGGGTTCGTGGCGGTCGGCCATCCCGGGCTACCGGGGCAGCCGGGCATGCTCACCTGGTGGTCCGCTAACGGGGTGACCTGGCACTACGCCGGGCCGGCGAGCGGCGGGGCGCCCGGGCCGGTCGTTACGCAACTCAACGCGGTGATCGCCGGGAACGGGACGCTCACCGGCGCCGGGTTCGCGGCGAGCGGGTCAGCGGAGCACCCGGTGCTCTGGCGCGCGCGCTATCGCTGACCTCGGGAAGGAGCTCAGCCGGCCGCCGGGCCGAAGACGTCCTCGCGCCGGTGCTCCAGGGACGGAAGCACGGCCCGGACCTGCTTGATCAGCCCCGTGTCCAGGTCGGCCACCGTGACCCCGGGGAACGGCCCGAGGTCGGCGCGGACCGTCCCCATCGGGTCGGCCAGCATGCTGCGGCCGACCCCGGTCGGCGCGCTGGTGGGCGGCGCGGAGCGATCGGGCACCTGGCTGGCCGCCGCCACCCAGACCGTGTTCTCGATCGCCCGGGCGCGCACCAGGGTGACCCAGTGCTCCTCCTTGAACAGCCCCGCCGCCCACGCGGCGGGGATCACGATCAGCTCGGCGCCGCGCACCGCCAGCGCCCTGGCCAGCTCGGGGAACCGGACGTCGTAGCAGGTCATGAAGCCCACCCGGTGCCCGCACAGATCCGCGACCACCGGTTCGCCGCCCGGGGCGACCACGGCGGACTCCCGCTCGCCCAGCGCGTCGAACAGGTGAATCTTGCGGTAGGCGGCGACGCGCGCGCCCGCGGCGTCGTAGGCGACCGCCGTGTTGTATACCCGTCCGTCGGGCGCGGGCTCGAACACCCCCGCCACCAGCGCCACCCCGCTGGCCCGGGCGGCCTCGGCCAGCCCGCTGCCGAACGCGCCGTCGAGGGGCTCGGCGATCGCGCGCAGGTCACTGCCGAACCTGGCCTGCGTGGCCTCGGGGAACACCGCGAGGTCCGCGCCGCGCCCGGCGGCGTCGGCGAGGGCCTCCCGCACCCGGCCCAGGTTGACCGCGGGATCAGGGCTGACCGGCAACTGGCACAAAGCGACGCGCATGCCCGCAGCGTATGTCACGGTGCCCGCGTGCCGCCGGGCGCGGCGGCATGATGTCATGTCCGGGTGAACCGACCACTGCTCAACACCCGGCTCGCCGGGATGGGAACCACAATCTTCGCCGAGATGTCGGCGCTCGCCGTCACCACGGGGGCGGTCAACCTCGGCCAGGGCTTCCCCGATGTTGACGGGCCACGGGAGATCGCCGAGGCCGCGGCGGCCGCGATCAGGGAGGGCCGGGGCAACCAGTACCCGCCCGGCGCGGGCGTCCCGGAGCTGCGCCAGGCGATCGCCGCGCACCAGAAGCGGTTCTACGGCTTCGACCTGGACCCGGACAGCCAGGTGCTGGTCACGGTCGGCGCGACCGAGGCCATCGCGGCGGCGCTGCTCGCGCTGCTGGAACCGGGCGATGAGGCCATCGCGTTCGAGCCCTACTACGACTCCTACGCGGCCTCGCTGGCGATGGCGGGCGCGACCCGGGTGCCGGTCACTCTTCACCCGCCGGATTTCCGGCCCGACCTCGACGCGCTGCGCGCGGCGATCACCCCCCGCACCCGGGTGATCCTGCTGAACTCCCCGCACAACCCGACCGGCGTGGTGTTCACCCCGGACGAGCTGGCCCGGGTCGCCGAGCTTGCCTGCGAGCATGACCTGCTGGTCGTCTCCGACGAGGTCTACGAGCACATGGTGTTCGACGGCACCCACCTGCCCATCGCCTCGCTGCCGGGCATGGCCGGGCGCACGGTCACGATCAGCTCGGCGGCGAAGACTTTCTCGTTCACCGGGTGGAAGGTCGGCTGGGTGACCGGGCGGCCGGAGATCGTGACCGCGGTCCGAACGGTCAAGCAGTTCCTGACCTACGTCTCCAGCGGGCCGTTCCAGTACGCGATCGCGCAGGCGCTCGCGCTGCCCGACAGTTACTACGCCTCCGTGGCCGGTGACCTGCGGCCCAAGCGGGACTTCTTCTGCGACGGCCTTGCCACGGTCGGGTTCGAGGTCTACCGGCCCGCCGGGACGTTCTTTGTCACCACCGACGTGCGCCCGCTCGGCTACGCCGACGGCATGCAGTTCTGCCGGGAATTGCCGAACCGTGCCGGGGTCGTGGCCATCCCCAGCTCGGTGTTCTACGACAACGTGGCAGCGGCCCGGTCCCAGGTGCGGTTCGCGTTTTGCAAGAAACAGGAGGTCCTGGCGGAGGCGCTGGCCCGGCTGGAGGCGGTCCGCCCGGCGGGGCGCTAAGGGCGCGGCGCGCGGTGGAGGTGCGGCGGGCGCTAGGGGTGCGCCGGGGCGCTAGGGGTGCGCCGGGCGCGGGGTTGCGGCGGGCGCCGGGTGGCGGCGGGCGCAGGGGTGCCTGGCTCGCCGCGCTGCGCATGGCGCAGACTGGGGGCATGCGACCTGCTGGGCTTCACCATGTCTCCATCAACGTCCGCGACGTGTCTGCGGCCAGGGATTTCTACGTCGGCGTCCTGGGCCTGACCGAGCGCGCCGACCGGCCCGACTTCAGCTTCGACGGGGCCTGGCTGGACGCGGGCAGCCAGCAGCTGCACCTGATCAAGGCGGACGTGCCGCCGGACAGGGGCCAGCACTTCGCCCTGGCCGTGACCGACCTCGACGCCGCGGTCGCCGAACTGCGCGGCCATGGTGTCACGGTGACCGACCCGTACCCGTCGGCCCGGGCCGCCAGTCGTTTCTGTCCGACCCGGCCGGGAACCGGATCGAGCTGCAGGAGCCGGGCGCCTAGGTGTTCTGTCCGCTGCCTCCCCCGCGCGGCCCGGGTGTCACTCGCTCAGCTTCAGCGCGGTCTTCGGGCACGACTGGACGGCGTGCCGGACCTGGTCGGCCAGTCCCGGCGGCGTCTCGCCGCCGGTGATGTGCAGCTCGTCCTCGTCGTCCAGGCGAAACACCGCCGGGACCAGGCCCGCGCACACGCCGTTGGCCTCGCACAGATCGCGGTCCACGGTCACTCTCATGGCGGCATTCTCTCTCGCGTTCCCCGGCTGTGCCGGTGGCAGGGCAGGATCAGACCATGACCGAAACTCGCCCCGTGCCCGGCCAGGCGCCTGCGATGCCCGACGACCTGCGGCAGGCGGCGGAGGCAGCGCGCGGCTTCATGCCGCCCCCCGAGGGCCTGGCCCTGTACCGGGCGGCGGCCAGGTACGCCGCCGCCGGGCCGGTGCTGGAAATCGGCACCTACTGCGGCAAGTCCACCATCTACCTGGCGTGCGCGGCCCGGCAGGCAGGCCAGGTGGTGATCACGGTGGACCACCACCACGGGTCCGAGGAGAACCAGCCCGGCTGGGAGTACCACGATCCCACCCTGGTCGATCCGGCGACCGGCCGCCTGGACACCTTCCCGCACTTCCGCGCCACTCTGGCCGGCCTCGGTCTCGACGAGGACGTGATCGCGATCGTCGGCCGGTCGGCGGACGTGGCGCGGCTGTGGCGGGCGCCGGTGGGGCTGTTGTTCATCGACGGCGGGCACACCGAGGCCGCCGCCCAGGCCGACTACGAGGGGTGGGCGCCTCGGGTGGCCCCCGGCGGCGCGCTCGCGATCCACGACGTCTTCCCCAATCCCGCCGACGGCGGCCGGCCCCCCTACCACATCTACCTGCGGGCGCTGGCTTCCGGTGCGTTCACCGAGGTGGCCGTCGAGGGCTCGCTCCGCGTTCTGGAACGGACAAGCGACGGCCCGGTATAGCCCTGGCACCAGAGCAACCCTGCTCCCACATCCCGACATACCACGTGAAACGACCGGTTCGGCGCCCGGTTTGACATGTTTTGCGGAGCCGTTTCGCGTGATAGGTCGGATCTCCGGACGGGGTTAGCCTGACGACCCAGGCCAAGGTGGGGGCAGCCGTGCTACGGGATATTGCGGAACAGGCCGTTCGCCTTAGTGCTCCGGGATAGCGCGTCGGCGGCGAGGATGATCGCCGCCGACGTGTAACTGCTGCGCTCGTTCGGAAAGTGCTTCTTGTTGGCGAACTGCCAGCCGGTCCAGTACGCCCCGTCGGGGTCGCGCAGGAACTGCACCTCGGCGAACATCTCCATGGCGCGGCGGCTATCTCCGATCGCATCCAGGGCCAGCACAAGCTCGCAGGTCTCGGCGCCGGTGACCCAGGGCTCGTCGCGGACGCAGCGGACGCCCAGGCCCGGCACCACGAAGTCGGCCCAGCCGGCCGCCAGCCGCGCCGCGGCGCCCGGCCCGCGAACCGCTCCGCCGAGGACCGGGTAGTACCAGTCCATCGAGAACCTGGACTTGTCTTCGAACGCCTCGGGGTGGCACGCGACCGCGTGCGCGAGCCGTCCCTCGGCCAGTTCCCAGTCCGGCTGTGGCTGGCCGGCGAGCTCGGCCAGCGCCACGGCGCAGCGCAGGCTCTGGCACATGCTGGCGCACCCGGTCAGCAGCGCATAACCGGCCCGGGCGCCGCCCGGGTCGCGCTGCCAGATGATCTCCCCGCGTGGCGTTTGCAGGCCAAGGGCGTACTCGATGGCCAGGCGCACCGTGAGCCACATCCGGGCCACGAACTCGGTGTCCCCGGTGAGCAGGTACTCGTGCCAGACACCCACCGCCACGTAGGCGGCGTGGTTGCTCTCTCCCGCGGCCTCGTTTACCGCGCCGCCGGGCGCGGTCCGCCGCGGCCAGGAGCCGTCGGCCCGCTGGGTCGCCCGCAGCCATTCGTAGGCCCGCCGGGCGGGGCCGGCGCAGCCCGCACACCGACAGCGCCATGGCGCACTCGACGTGGTTCCAGGCGTCCACCTGGCCGTCCGGCCAGCCGATCGCCCCGGATTCCTCCTGCGCGGCCACGATGCTCTCGCCGGTGGCACGTATCTCCGCCTCGGTCAGCACCCCGGCCACCGCGGGGGTGCGGCCAGCCAGGGAACGGGCGTATGGCATCAACTGTCCCGAATAGAGCCGGGCCAGGTTGTCACCCACGGGCATGCGCCTGCGCGGGCGGCGCCGGGACCGGAACGGGAAGCGGCGCGCTCAGCGGCTTATGCGCGTACACGACGATGCTCTTGCCGATCACCGGGTTGAGCGCCCGCTCGGCCAGCCTGGTCACCGGCGGGTGCTTCATGATGTCCCAGACCAGCAGCCGGTGATAGGCGCGGGCCAGCGGGTGGCCGTCGCGGTGCACGCCCACGGCGCACTTCAGCCACCAGTACGGCGAGTGCAGGCCGTGCGCGCGGTGGCGCCCGCTGACCACGAACCCGGCCGCGCGCAGCTTGGCCTCCAGTTCGGGCCGGGTGTAGATGCGCACGTGGCCGCCTGGCGTGTTGTGGTAGTCGTCGGACAGCCGCCAGCAGATCCGCTCCGGCAGCCAGGCGGGCACCGTCACCGCGAGCAGGCCGCCGGGCCGCAGCACCCGGGCGATCTCGGCGAGCGCGCGCTGGTCGAGCCGAATGTGCTCCAGCACCTCCGCGGCGATCACCCGGTCGAAGGCGCCATCGCCGAACGGCATGGCCGTGGCGTCGCCGCCCACCGGCCGCGCCCGGGCCGCCGACGGCGCCTCCCCGGCCGCTGCCATGGCCGCGGTCATCCCGCTGACCTGGCACAGCTCGCCGTGATCGGTGTCGAACGCGACCACCTCCGCGCCGCGCCGGTACGCCTCGAACGCGTGCCGCCCGGCGCCGCAGCCGAGATCAAGCAGACGGTCGCCCGGCTCGACGGGGAAGCGGCGGAAGTCAACGGTCAGCAGGGGTCGGCTCCCTTCACGCCAAGGCTGCCAGCCGGGGCCCGCCCGGCCCCCCGGGCGGCGATCGCCCGGTGGTATTCCGCGACGGTGGCCCGGGCGACGGCGGGCCAGGCGAACCGCTCCTGGACCCGGTGCCAGGCGGCCTGGCCGAGCCCGGCGCGCCGATCCGGCGAGTCGAGCAGGTCCCGCAGCGCCGCGGCCAGTTCCTCCGGGTCGCCCGGCGTCACCTGCACCGCCGTGTCCCCGACCACCTCCGGCAGCGCCCCGGTGCGGCTGACGATCAGCGGCGTGCCGGACGCCATGTGCTCCACCGCGGGCAGCGAGAACCCCTCATACCGCGATGGCACCACTGCGACCTGGGCGCTGGCCGCCAGTTCCGCCAGCTCGGCGTCGCTGATCCCGTGCGCGAACCGCACCTTGTCGCCGAGGGCCAGCTCGGCGGCCAGCCGTTCGGTGGGGCCGCCGGGGTTCGGCTTGCCGACCACGACCAGCTCCGCGTCCCGTTCGGTGGCCAGCTTGCCGAACGCCCGCAGCAGCGTCGCCACGCCCTTGATCGGTGAGTCGGCGGCGCTGGCCACCGCGATCACCCGGCCGGGCACGCGCGGCGCGGGCCGTGGATGGAACAGGCGGGTGTCCACCCCCAGCGGGATGACCCGGACGTTGCCCGGTGTCACCCCGAAGTCACGGCAGATGTCCGCGGCCGAGGACTGGGACGCGGTCAGGATCGTGCCGCAGCGGCGGGCCACCCGGGCCTGCATCCGCACGAAGCTGTACCAGCGCCACTTGGAGAGCTTGCTCAGCCCCTTCGCCGCCGCCACCTCGATGCGCCGGTCCACGCTGATCGGGTGGTGGATGCTGGTCACCAGCGGCATCCCGGCCCGGGGCAGCGCCAGCAGCCCGTAGGCCAGCACCTGGTTGTCATGGACCAGGTCGAAGTCCGCGAGCCTGGTCAGCAGCTCCCGGCGGGCGCGGAGGCTGAACGTGAACGGCTCAGGGAACGCCCCTGTCTTCATCCAGCAGAACTCAAGGACGTCGATCCAGTCACGGAACTCCGACAGCCCTGGCGTGCGGAACGGATCGGAGTCCCGGTACAGGTCCAGGCTGGGCAGCGTGCGCAGCACCGGGCCGGGCTCCAGTTCCGGGTAGGGCTGGCCGGAGAGCACCTCCACGTGGTGGCCCAGCACGGCCAGTTCGCGGGACAGGTGCCGCAAGTAGATGCCCTGGCCGCCCACGTGCGGCCTGCTGCGGTACGAGACGAGCGCTATGCGGAGCGGGCGCCGGTTGGTCTGCACGCAGCTTCGCACCTCTTGTCGGTCCGGTGACGGATGATGCCCAGGCCGCCCGCTGGCTCCTGGCCAGGGGAACATTACCATCCAGTACCACACGTGCCTCGCGTGTGTCAGCACTGGCACCAGGCGCAGTCGTACCCTGAGTGCAGGGCGGCGGAACTCACGCCGTGACCATCGGCGGGGAGGCCATGCCCAGAAGTGCGCTGATCACCGGGATCACCGGCCAGGACGGTTCCTATCTGGCTGAATACCTGCTGGCCCAGGGATACGAGGTCTGGGGGCTGGTCCGGGGCCAGTCCAACCCGCGGGTCCGGCGGGTCCGCAATCTCGGCGAGGTCCGGCTGGTCCGCGGCGACCTGCTGGACCAGGGGAGCCTGATCTCGGCCGTGGAACGGGTCCAGCCCGCCGAGGTCTACAACCTGGCGGGGATCTCCTACGTGCCCATGTCGTGGCAGCAGGCCGAGCTGACCGGTGAGGTCTCCGGCCTGGGCGTGCTGCGGGTCCTCGAAGCGATCCGGGTGTGCAGCGGCATCAGCGCCTCCCGCACGCCGGACAGCGGCCAGATCCGCTTCTACCAGGCCTCGTCGTCGGAGATGTTTGGCATGGTGACCGAGTCCCCGCAGACCGAGCGGACCCCGTTCCACCCGCGCAGCCCGTACGGGGTGGCCAAGGTGTACGGCCACTTCCTCACCCAGAACTACCGCGAGTCCTACGGCATGTTCGCCGTCTCCGGGATTCTGTTCAACCACGAATCGCCGCGTCGCGGCGCCGAGTTCGTCACCCGCAAGGTGTCACTCGGCGTGGCCAGGATCAAGCTCGGCCTCGAGAGCAAGCTGCGCCTCGGCACGCTGTCGGCGCGGCGCGACTGGGGTTTCGCCGGGGACTACGTGCGTGCCATACACCTGATGCTGGCGCAGGACGAACCCGCCGACTTCGTGGTCGGCACCGGGGTGACGCACAGCGTCCAGGAACTAGTGAGCCGGGCATTCGCCACGGCCGGCCTGGACTGGCGGGAGCACGTCGTGTCCGACGCCGCGTTCGTCCGGCCGGCTGAGGTGGACCACCTGTGCGCGGACCCGTCGAAGGTGGCCAAGGAATTGGGGTGGGAGCCGACGGTGGCGTTCGATGAGCTGGTCACGATGATGGTCGAATCGGACCTGGCGCTGCTGTCCGGGCCGGAGGCGCACCACGACGACTCGTTCGGGCCCGAGGGCTGGTGAGGCCGGGCGCTGATCCGTCGGGGTTGGCCGCGGTCGGGCGGTAATCGCGGCACCGGCACAACGCCGTTGCCGCAATCACGCGACCGCCCGCTCGGCTTAGACGGTGGCGCCTACGGCGGTGCCGATCAGGTACGTGATACCGGCGGCCACCGCACCGAGCGCGAGCTGACGGAGTGCCCCACGCAGGAAGGGGCGGTCGGTCAGTCTGGCGACCAGGCCGCCGCCGATGAAGGCGGCCAGCGCGGCCAGTCCCAGCGCTAGGGGGAGTGAGTTGAGGCCCGCCAGGTAGGGGATCAACGGGATCAGGGCGCCGATGGCGAACGTGACCAGGGAGGCTCCGGCCGCGGTGTAGGGGGACGGCAGTTCATCGTGGGCCACCCCCAGCTCCTCGCGGACATGGACCGCAAGGGCGTCCTCGGGGTGCGCCGAGATCTGCCGCGCGACCTCGTCGGCCAGCTCCGGGTCCACGCCGCGCATCCGGAACGTGGCGGCCAGCTCCTGGCGCTCGGATTCCGGGTTGTGCTTGAGCTCGTGGGCCTCCTTGCGGACCTCGGCCTGCACCAGCTCATTCTGCGAGGAAACCGAGACGTACTCGCCGGTGGCCATCGAGAACGCGCCCGCCGCCAGCCCCGCCAGCCCGGTGAGCACGATGAACTGATGGGATCCGCCGCCCCCGCCGACACCCGCGATCAGCGACACGTTGGTCACCAGGCCATCCATCGCGCCGAACACGGCCGGGCGGAGCCAGCCGCCGGAGACGTCACGGTGCTGGTGCCCATGCTCCTCGCCGTGGGCGTTGCTTGCCACGCTCACGGTCTCGTTCTCAGGCATCCCGGTGCCAACCCGCTCCGGGCGTCCATTATTCCGTGCCCGCTGGCTCAGCAGTGGGGTCGCGTGCCAGCGCCGCGGCGGTGAGGCGCTCGATGTCCTCGCCGAAGGGGCGGTCGGCGTCGATGCGGCCGACGGTGCCGGTCAGCGCGTCCAGCAGCGGGCGGCAGCCGGGCGGGACCGGGTGCGGGGACAGGGTGACGGCGCGGTAGGCGGTCAGCAGCTCGCAGGATGCGACGGCGTGGCCGTGGCGGATCGCCTGGCGCAGGGACTCGGCGGCTTCCCAGCCGAAGGACTGCACGTCCTCCTGCCCGCCGGAGGTCTCGATCAGCCCCACGGTTGAGGGCAGGGCCAGCCTGCGCAGCGCGTGCACCTCACCGGCCGCGCGCTTGTGCACCGTGACCAGCCCGGTGTCCGGCCCGGGGCGCGCGGCGAGCTGCGGCGGCAGCCCGGTGACCCGGGTGTCGAGGAGCCGGTGAACCCGCGCGGCGGACACCTCGGCCGCGTGGGCCAGGGCGGCGGTGAGCTGATCGCAGTGCGCCGCGAGGTCGAGACCATGGAAGCCCGCGGTGCCGGCGAACCCGCCGCCGAGGAACGCCGGTGAGTCGGTCACCCCGGCCAGCGCCCGGCGGATCGCGCCCGCCAGCCCGTTGGCCGCCCGCTGCACGTGGGCGAGCACCGGGCCGGCCACCCGGAACGACACCGGCGCCTGCAGCGCGACCGGCCCGGCAGGCGCCCCGGCGGCCCGGCGCAGGCGGCCGAGCACCAGGCCGAGGAGCGGGTCACCGCGCGCGCACTCGGCCCGGTACGGGTCCCGGGACGCCGACGCCGCCACGATCGACAGCGCCGCCGCCGATTCCATCCGGGCGGCCAGCGCCCTGGCGTCCGCGACGCGCCGGATCGCCAGCGCGGTGGCGCCGGGAACCCCGGCCAGCAGCGCGTGCCCTTCCCGTGGCCCCAGCACGAACTCGGTCAGGCCGTGCTCGCGCAGCGCATCCCCGGCCGGCCGGGTCCCGCCGCCCGGGGCGAGAACCCGGCCGATGCCGCACGGCGGCCCGAACGCGTGCGCCAGCGGCACGATCTCCCCGGCGCTGCCCACGCCGGTGCGGGGCACGGCCGGGATCAGGCCTGCGCCGAGAACGTCGGCCAGTTGTTGGCACAGCGCGGCGGACACCCCCGCGTCCCCGGACAGGAACGTGCGCAACCGGACCGCGATGAGCGCCCGCGCGTCGCCGACGTCCAGCCACGGCGGGCCGCCGGTCGCCCGGGCCAGCAGCAGGTTCCGCTGGTGCTCGCGTTGCTGGCGTGGCGTGAGCCGCACCCCGGACAACGCGCCCATGCCGGTGTTCACGCCGTACACCGGCTGGCCCGCGCGCAGCACCGCGCGAGCCTGGCGGCAGCGCTGGTCAACGGCCCGGGCCAGCCCGGGCGCGAGCCGAAGGCCGCGCCCGGCAGCGACCTCGCGGATCAGGCCCGGACCGAGGTCAGCGGGCGTGCTCAGGGTGCGTGGGGCGGCCGCCGGGCTCAGCCCTTGGTCGTTTTGTTGAGGAAGATGTGGCCGATGGCGGTCGGGTAGGCGCCGTGCACGTTCTTGGCCGTGGCGCTCAGGTAGTTGTAGAAGTACGCGAAGATAATCGGCGTCTCGTTGAGCAGCAGGGTCTCGATCTGGCCCGCGATGGTGCGCTGGGTGGTCAGGTCGGAGGTGGCGATGTACTGCTGGGAGAGCTTGTCGTACTGCGCGTTGCTGAAGTGCGCCGCGTTCCAGGAACCGGTGCCCTTTTTGGCGTTGGCGGTCTGCAACGGCGCGGTCAGGAACACGTTCGGGACGCTGCGGTGCCCGTAGTCGACCAGGCTCATCGTCGCGTCGAGCCAGTCCGAGTTGCCGAACGTGGCCTTGCCGTAGTAGGTGCCCGAGGGCTCGAACTTCGTGTGGATCGTCACCCCGATGCTCTTCGCGGCCTGCGCCACGATCTGGCCGTACGACGGAATCTCCAGGGTGTCGTTGCCAATGAGCTGGGTGGTGAAGCCGTTGGGGTGCCCGGCGGCCGAGAGCAGCGACTTCGCCTTGGCGATGTCCTTAGCCCGCTGGGGGACGGTGTGGTTGGTCGAGGGGTAGACCGGGGCGAACGGGCTGTCGTTGCCGAGGGCGGCCTGGCCCTTGAACAGGGCCGTGATGATCGCCGGCCGGTCGAGCGTGAGCGCGATCGCCTGCCGCACCCGCGGGTCGGTGAACGGCGCCTGGTCGCAGCGCATCGACAGCTGCCGGTGGGCGGCGGACTTGAGGTTGATGATGTTGTACGGGGCGCCGGGGGCCAGCAGCTGCTCCCCGCCAGAGACGGCGAACTGCCCGAGGACGTCGATCGACCCGCCGGTCAGGGCGAGGACCATGGGCGTCGGGGTGTCGTAGAACGTGAATTCGGTCGCGGCGGGCAGGGCTTTGGTGCCCCAGTACTGCGCGTTGCGGGTAAACGAGGCGCTGACCTTGGGCGTGTAGCTCTTCAGCACGAACGGCCCCGTCCCGATGAAGGAGCTTTGCCACTTCGCCGGGTCGTAGTTGTTCGGGAGAATGACCATGTTGTAGTTGTCGGACGACGTGAGGTACGGGAAGTTCCCGTTCGGCGCGGTGAGGTGGAAGGCGACGGTGTGGTCGTCCACCTTCTTGACGCCATCGGGGGCCAGCCCGCCCCCGAACGCCGACAACGCGTTGGAGGCGCTCTTCGGGTTGGTTTGCAGCTTGTAGGTGTAGACGACGTCGTCGGCGGTCAGCGGCTGCCCGTTGTGGAACTTGACCCCCTGACGGATTTTGAACGTCCACACGTCCGCCTTGGAGTTGGGTGTCCAGCTGGTGGCGAGGGCCGGCTGCAATGTCAGGTGCTGGTCCGAGAACGTCAGGTATTCACCGGTCTGGCCGAGCATGTCGAGGCCACCCTGGTCGGCCACGGTCACCGGGTTGACCGTCGCCGCCGGCACGATGATTCCGGCCTTGATCGTGGCGCCGGCCTTGCCCGCGCCGGAACTCGACGAAGTGCTCGGCGTCGAGGTGCTCGAGCTCCCGCAGGCCGAGATGACGGCGCCGAGCACCGGCAGCGATATCCCCACAACAGCACCACGGCGCAGGAAGTCCCGACGGGAGAGCCGCCCCGCGGCGTACTCGTCGATGACGTGATTCGCGATTTCGCCCTGCCCCTGGCGGAGCCGGCTGAGGCGGCCATGGTCAATGTCCACTGGGTCCTCCTGCGAACTTCACAGCCGCGGCGTGCGGCTGGTGGAATCGAACGAAACTACGCCCCGGGCATGCACTCAGTCACCGTCCTGCTCGGTGCGCTGCAGGATCGTTAGCTGATCGATAGGGATGTGACAGCTCATCAAGTGGCCCGGGGCCACCTCCGCCAGCGGGGGCTCCGACGTCTCGCAGACGCCCGTGGGCAGCCGTCGCGGGCACCGGGTGTGGAACACGCAGCCGCTGGGCGGATCGGCCGCGGACGGGATCTCACCGTGCAGCCGGATCCGGTCGGCGCGCTGGCCGTCGATGCTGGGCACCGCCGAAAGCAGCGCCTCGGTGTAGGGGTGGTGCGGCGCGGCGAAGACCGTCTCCGCCGGGCCAAGCTCCATGACCCGGCCCAGGTAGAGCACCGCGATCCGGTCGGACAGGTACCGCACCACCCCGAGGTCGTGCGAGATGAACAGGTAGGTCACCTGCTCCTTGGCCTGCAGGTCGGCCAGCAGGTTGAGGATGGCCGCCTGCACCGACACGTCGAGCGCCGAAGTCGGCTCGTCGCAGACCACGATCCGCGGACCGCCGCCGAACGCCCGGGCGATCGCTACCCGCTGCTTCAGGCCGCCGGAGAGCTGGCTGGGACGCAGGCTCAGATGGCGCTCCTCCAGGCGGACCGACCGGACCAGGTCGATCAGCCGCTCGCGGAGGCGCGCCCCGGACAGGCCGGCCAGCCTGGACAGCGGCCGGCTGATCAGGCGCCGGACGGTGTGCCGGCGGTTCAGCGCCGAATCCGGGTTCTGGAACACGATCTGCAGCGCCTTGAGCTGCTCCCGTGGACGGCGCCGCGCCTCGCCCGCCAGCGCGGTCCCGTCCAGTTCCACGACGGCGCCGTCGTCCGGCGCGATGAGGCCGAGCAGGGCGCGGGCCAGGGTGGTCTTGCCACTGCCCGACTCGCCGACCAGGCCGAGCGTCTCGCCTCGCTCGAGGCTGAGGTTGACGCCGACCAGGGCCCGCACCGATTCGCCGCTGTGGGTGAACGTCTTGGACACGTCCCGCAACGACACCACCGGCTCGGTCGCGTCGCGGCTGGAGGTCAGCCCAACGTCGACCGGGGTGTTACGGGGCAGATCCGATGTTTCGTCGTGCAGGTAGCAGCGTGAGGTCCGGGCCGGGCCCACCGGGAAGGCGGGTGGCGGGGCCTCCCGGCAGCGCTGCTCGGCGATCGGGCAGCGCGGGGCGAAGACGCACCCCGGGAGCGTGTGCCCGGGGGACGGCAGGAAGCCGGGGATCGTATCGAGCCGCCCGGCGTCCTTGCGCTGGCCGCGGCGCGGGATGCAGCGCAGCAGCCCGACCGTGTAGGGGTGGCGCGGTTCCTCGAACACCTGCTGGGCCGGTCCCTCCTCCAGGAGTTCCCCGGCGTACAGGACCCCGACCCGGTCGCACATCTTGGCGATCACGGCCAGGTTGTGGCTGATGAACAGCACCGAGGTCGCGAAGCCCTCGCGGAGCGCGGCGACCAGGTCGAGCACCTCGGCCTCGACCGTCGCGTCCAGCGCCGTGGTCGGCTCGTCGAGGATCAGCAGCGAGGGCTCGGCGGCCAGGGCCATCGCGATGACCACCCGCTGTGCCATCCCGCCGGAGACCTGGTGCGGGTACAGCCCCATCACCCGGCCCGGGTCGGAGATCTGCACCGTGCGCAGCATGGCCTCGGCCTTGTCTTGCGCCACTGACCCGTCCAGCCCCGCGACTTCGTACACCTCGGCGACCTGGCGGCCGATCCGGATCGACGGGTTCAGCGCCTTGCCCGGCTCCTGGTACACCATCGAGACGGTGCGAGCCCGCAGTTCCCGCAGCGCGGCCGCGTCCATGGCCAGCGGGTCCTGGCCGTTGATGCTGATCCGCCCGCCGGTCACCCGGCCGTTGCGCGGCAGGTACCTGGTCAGTGCGAGCGCCACGGTCGATTTGCCGGAGCCGGACTCGCCGACCAGGCCGTACGATTCGCGCCGGCCGATCTGGAACGAGACGTCGCGCAGCGCGCGGCGGTCGTTGCCACGGACCCGGTGGGTGACCTCCAGGTGCTCCACTTGCAGCGTCGGAGTCAGGTCATCCACGCTGCCCGCGGCGGCGATCTCGGTAGCGGTCACGACGCTATCACCTGCTCAATCGAGTCGGTGACCAGGTTGATGGCTATCACCAGCGAGGCAATGGCGAGCGCCGGGAACAGCGTCATCCACCAGTAGCCGGCCGGCAGCACCCCGTAGTTCACGCTGATGTCCGTGCCCCAGTCCGGGGTCGGCGGCTGCACGCCGAAGCCGAGGAACGACAGGCCGGCCACGGTGAAGATGGCGTACCCCAGACGCACCGTGAACTCGACCAGGACTACCGGCAGGACGTTCGGCAGGACCTCGACGAACATGATGTAGGCGCGGTTCTCGCCGAGCAGCCGAGCCGAGGCCAGGTAGTCCTGCTGCCTCTCGACCAGGACCGCGGCGCGGACCGTCCGCGCGATCAGCGGCGTGAAGACCAGGCCGATAACGATGATCATCGTCAGCGTGGATGGCCCGAGGGCGACCAGGAACAGGAACGCGACAATGACCAGCGGCAGCGCCAGCACGGCCTCGACGAGCCGCCCGGCCAGCGCGTCGATCACACCACCCAGGTAGCCCATGATCAGGCCCAGCGCCGTGCCCGCCACGGTGCCGAGTACCGTGGCGAAGAACGCGATGACCAGGATGCTCCGGGCGCCGACGATGACCCGGGAGAAGACGTCGCGGCCGAGCTGATCCGTGCCGAACCAGTGGGCGCCCGAGGGGGCCTTGTTTGTGGCAAGCAGCTGCTGCGCGAGCGGGTCCTGCGGGGCGATCAGGTGCCCGAACACCGCGCAGACCACCCAGAACAGCAAGATCGCGACGCCGACGATGAACGTGGGCCGGCGCAGCAGCAGGCGCCAGGGCGGCAGCTCGCCGCGCGCGCTCGCGACCGCGACCTGAGTGGCTGGCGCCGCTGCGACGTCGGTCATTCTGCGCCGCCCAGTCGGAGCCGCGGGTTGAGCACGGTGTAGAGGATGTCCGCGATGAGCGTGGCCACCATGTATACGACGCCTATCGTCAGCACGCCGGCGGCCAGCATCGGGAAGTCCTTGGAGGTGGCGGCCTTGTAGATGAGATTCCCGATCCCCTGGTAGTTGAAGAGCGTTTCGACGATCACCAGCCCGCCGATCAGGTAGCCGAGCTGGGTGGCGATGACGGTGATCGTCGGCAGCAGCGAGTTCCGCAGGACGTGCCGCCGGATCACGACCGAGCGCTTGAGCCCCTTCAAGGTGGCGGTTCGTGTGTAGTCGGAGTTGAGCGCCTCGATCGTGCCGGCTCTCGCCATTCGCGCGATGTAGCCGAACAAGATGAGGATCAGCGGGATCGCGGGCAGGATCAGGTGCTGGAACTGGCTCGCGGGCGAGGCGCCGGCGCCCGCCGACGCGGAGACCGGCAGGACCTTCAGCGCGACCCCGAAGACGACGATGACCACGATCCCCGACACGAACTCGGGCACGGTCGTTGCGGACAGCCCGGCCACCGAGATGATCCGGTCCGCGGGCAGGCCGTAGTTGAGCGCGGCTACGACCCCGCCAATGACGCCGAGCGGCACAACGATGACGAAGGCCAGGGCGGCCAGCTTGATCGAGTTGACAAAGGCCGCCTTGATGTAGGGCTCGACCGGCGCGCGGAACTGGGTGGACTCGCCCATATTGCCGTGCAGCAGGCCGGTGATCCAGGTCCAGTACTGCTCAATGAGTGGCCGGTCCACGCCGAGCTGGTGGTCCAGCGCGGCCACCGCACTTGGCGAGGCCAGGTTCCCCAGGATCGCGCGCCCAGGGTCGCCGGGCAGCACCTGGCAGGCAAGGAACACGATCACGCTGAGGAGCCACAGGGTCACCAGCGCCAGTCCGAGGCGCTTCAGTATGTACGTTGCCAAGTTGGCCCCCTTTTGGGCTGGCCCGATACCCTCTCGTGCCCGTACTTTGAGCCTTCAAAGCGTTATCCGGCTTGGACTATTCAAGCGTGATCCGGCGAAAAGGGGGAGGCCCGATGCTGATCGGCGAGAGTTTTGTCGGCGCGGGCGCTGAGGCCGCGCACATCAACACGGTGCTCGGTGACCGCGACGGGCCGGTGGGCACCGCATGGGCCACCGCCCTGGCCACACCGCGCCACGGGCACACCGCGTTCATCGCGGTGCTGCGGCCCGGGCTCCCGGCCAAGCCGCTGACGCTGTTCGTCACCAAGGCGACCGTTGCCGGTGCTGGACACAGCGATCTGATCTGGGGGGCGGCGCAGGCGGGCGTGGCCGGCGGGGTAGCTGACGCCGTCAGCGAGGGGGTGATCAGCGCGGCCGACGCGGACCGGCTCCTGCTCATCGCCGCGGTATGGGTGAGCCCCGCGGCCAAGGATGCCAACACGGTGTACGCGAACAACCGGGCCGCGACCACGCAGGCGCTGCGGGCCGGGGCCATGGGCCTGCCGCAGGTCACGGACGTGCTCCGGCGCGCCGACCGGCCCGTCAACCCGTTCTACACCGCACCGGCCCCCGGGGATCTGGAGTGAAGATCACCGCCATCCGGCTGCACCGGATGCGGTTGCCGCTGGTCCCGCCGTTCCGTGCGGCCTGGGACCCCGCGCCCCGCCAGGCGTTCGACGCCACGCTGGTCCGGGTGGAGACCGATGAGGGCGTGACCGGCTACGGCTCGGGCGACACCATGGCCGGTTTCGCCGCCTTCGAGGACTTGTTCCTCGGCCGCGACCCGGCCCGGATCGCCCGCCACGTGCGGACCCTGGAGACCATCGGCTTTCACGCCTCCCGGTACTGGCCACTGGAGGCGGCGCTGTGGGACATCGCCGGCCAGGTGGCCGGGCAGCCGGTGGCCGCCCTGTTCGGCGGGGCGCGGCAGCGCGTTCCCGCGTACGCGTCGTTCGGTGAGATCAAGACCCCGGAGCAGCGGGCGGACGCGGTGATCGCCGCGCGGGAGGCCGGCTTCCGCGCGGTGAAGATCCGGATCGACCGCACCGACCTGGCATCGGGCGTGGCCGCCGTCCGCGCGGCCAGGGAGGCGGTCGGCGACCAGGTCGAGATCATGGTCGATCTCAACCAGGGCTGGCGCATGCCCGGTGACATCTCCCCCGCGCTCGACGTGGCCCGCGTCGCCGCGCTCGCCCGCGAACTGCGCGACCTGGGCGTGCTGTGGCTGGAGGAACCGCTGCCCGGCGACGATACCGTCGGCATGCGGATGCTGCGGGAGCAGTCCGGCATCCGGGTGGCAGGCGGTGAGATGGCCCGCACCCCGGCGGAACTACTGGACGCGATCGAAGCGGGCGCGCTCGACGTGGTGCAGCCCGACGCCGTGCTCGCCGTCGGCATGCTCCGGGCGCGCACCGTCGCCGAGTTCGCGCTGCTTCGGCATCGCTGGTTCACCCCGCACACCTGGACCAACGGCCTGGGCCTGCTGGCGAACCTGCACGTGGTGGCCGGGGTCGGCGGCGGCCCCTACCTGGAGTTCCCCTACGACCCGCCCGGCTGGACGGTGGACCGCCGCGACTTCTTCCTGGCCGACCCGGTCCGCGTCGACGCCGACGGCTGCCTCAGCGTGCCGGAGCGCCCGGGGCTGGGCGCGGAGATCGACGAGGACGCGGTCCGCCGCTGGGCCGCGTCCTGACCACCGCCCCGCTGCCGCGCCGCACCGAGTCCGTGCCGCAACCCAAGGAGAAACGCATGAAGGTCGCTTTCATCGGGCTCGGCCACATGGGCGCGCCGATGAGCCGTAACATCCTCGCCGCCGGGCATGACCTGGTCGTCCACGACCTGCGCCGGAAGGCGGCCGCTGGCCTGGTCGCCGACGGCGCTGCCTGGGCGGGCTCACCGCGTGCGGCGGGGGCTGGCCGGGAGGCGGTCATCACCATGCTGCCCGGGCCGCCGTCCGTGGAGCAGGTGCTGCTGGGCGCCCGCGGGCTGCTGGCGGGGATGCCGGCCGGCTCGGTGTGGATCGACATGTCCACCAGCACCCCGGCGGTGGGCGACCGGGTACGGGCGCAGGCCGGTCCGCGCGGCATTGCGGTGCTCGATGCCCCGGTCAGCGGCATGGCCGCCGGGGCGCGGGACGGCACGCTGCAGATCTTCGCCGGCGGCGATGCCGCGACGTTCGCCGCGGTCCGGCCCCTGCTGGGCGCGATGGGCGACCCGGAACGGATCCTGCACGTCGGTCCGCACGGGGCCGGTTACACCGTCAAGCTCATGATCAACCTGCTCTGGTTTGCGCACCTGACCGCCTCCGCCGAGGTGCTCACCATCGGCACCCGGGCCGGGGTCGGCCTGGGCACGCTGCGACGCTGCCTGCTCGCGAGCCCCGCCGCCAGCCATTTCCTGGACCGCGACGTGCTGAGCGTGCTGGAGCACGGCGACTACGACGAGGGGTTCGCGCTGGCGCTGGCCTGCAAGGACCTCGGCCTCGCCGTGGACCTGGCCCGGGCGACAGGGGTGCCGGCGCCGGTCAGCGCGACGGTCGAGCAGGTCTACCGGCAGGCCCGGGCGCGCTACGGGAATGCCGGGGGTGAGATGCTCCCGGTCAGGCTCCTCGAAGACCTGACCGGCACTCCGCTCCGCCTGCCCGCCGAAGCCCGCCTGCCCGATGCGCCCGCTCCGCTCGGCCGTCCGTTCCGATCGACCTGACCGCACCGACCAGCCCGGCCACAGAGCCCGGCATGTCTGTACCGCAGGAGTGACCCATGGCCGCACCGATCGCCGCAAGTTCTACGTCGGCCACCCCAGCGCGCTGCCTGCCGCCGCGATCCTCGACCCGGACTTCACGCTCGGGCTGCCGCCGGCCGGCACCGCCGCCACCGGGATGGACGCGCTGACGCATGCGCTGGAGTCGTACCTGTCCGTTCGCGCCAACCCGTGGGCGGACGGCATCGCGCTGCAGGTCATCCGGATGGTCTCGGCCTACCTGCCGCGCGCCGTCGCCGACGGCGCGGACCGGGAGGCGCGGTCCCAGATGCTGCTGGCGGCGCATCTGGCTGGCGCCGCCATGGCCAGCACCGGGCTGGGCCTCTGCCACGCCATCGGGCACTCGCTGGGCAGCCGCTTCGGCATCGCGCACGGGGTGGCCCTATCGCTGGTGCTGCCGCAGGTGCTTCGCTTCAACCTCGCCGCCTGCCAGGACCGGCTGGCCGAGGTGGCGTTCGCCCTGGGCGCGGGCGACACGGCCGCCGGCCAGGCTGGCAACGCGGAAGCCGCCATCGCCGCGGTGACCGCGCTGCGGGGTGGCGTCGGGCTGGCCGGCGCGCTACGCCGGCTTCGGCATCGGCGCGGGGGACTACGGCCAGATCAGCGCGGATGCCCTGGACGACGAGGTGCTGGCGAACGCGCCGCGGATGCCGGACGCGGCCGGCATCGCCGCGATCCTCGCCGCCGCGCAGGGTTAGCTCGACAGGGTTTGCTGATGATTGTGACGATCATCAACGAACGTGATGGTTGCCACAATCATCCCTTTCCCTGTCGCCTGAACTGGGTGGCCGGCGCGCCGCCCGCCCGCTGGTCGGCGCAGGCCGCCCTGGGATGATAAGGCTGACACTCGACGAGGAGGCGTCATGGATACCGCGAACGCTGGTTCCCTGCCCGGTGCCCGCCCGGTCCGCGCTCCCCGCGGCACCGACCTGAGCTGCCGGGGCTGGCCGCAGGAGGCGGCCATGCGGATGCTCATGAACAACCTCGACCCCGAGGTGGCCGAGCACCCCGACCAGCTCGTTGTCTATGGCGGCTCCGGCCGGGCCGCCCGGAGCTGGGCCGCCTACGACGCCATCGTTATGACGCTAAAGGACCTTGCCGCCGACGAGACTCTGCTGGTGCAGTCCGGGAAGCCGGTCGGCGTGGTGCAGACGCACGAGTGGGCGCCGCGGGTGCTGATCGCCAACTCGCTGCTGGTGCCGCAGTGGGCGACCTGGGAGGAGTTCCGCCGGCTGGAGGCGCTGGGGCTGACCATGTTCGGCCAGATGACGGCCGGCTCGTGGATCTACATCGGCACCCAGGGCATCCTGCAGGGCACCTACGAGACGTTCGCCGCGGTGGCGGCGAAGCGGTTCGGCGGCACGCTGGCCGGCACGATCACGCTGACCGGCGGGCTGGGCGGGATGGGCGGCGCGCAGCCGCTGGCGGTGACGATGAACGGCGGCGTCGCGATCTGCGTGGAGTGCGACCCGTCCCGGATCGCCCGCCGGATCGAGCACGGCTACCTTGACGTGGCCGCCGAGGACGTGGCCGGCGCGCTGCGCCGGGCGGAAGCGGCGCGGGACGCAGGCGAGGCGCTGTCGATCGGCCTGCTCGGCAACGCCGCCGACGTGTTCCCGGCGATGCTCGCCAGCGGCGCGCCGATCAACGTGGTCACCGACCAGACCTCGGCCCATGACCCGCTGACCTACCTGCCGCGCGGGGTGGCGTTCGAGGACATGGCGGCGCTGCGGGCCGAGGACCCGGCCGGGTTCACCACGCGGGCGCGCGAGTCGATGGCCGCGCAGGTGGAGGCGATGGTCGGCTTCCTGGACGCGGGCGCGGAGGTGTTCGACTACGGCAACTCGATCCGCGGCGAGGCGGAACTGGCCGGCTACTCGCGCGCGTTCGCGTTCCCCGGCTTCGTGCCGGCCTACATCCGGCCGCTGTTCTGCCAGGGCAAGGGGCCGTTCCGGTGGGCGGCGCTGTCCGGCGACCCGGAGGACATCGCGGTCACCGACCGGGCCATCTTGGACCTGTTCCCCGGCAACGAGGCGCTGGCCAGGTGGATCCGGCTGGCCGGGCAGAAAGTGCACTTCCAAGGGCTGCCCGCGCGGATCTGCTGGCTCGGCTACGGCGAGCGGCACCTGGCCGGGCTGGCGTTCAACGACCTGGTGGCCCGCGGTGAGGTGCGGGCGCCGATCGTGCTCGGCCGCGACCACCTGGACTGCGGCTCGGTCGCTTCGCCGTACCGGGAGACCGAGGCCATGGCTGACGGCTCCGACGCGATCGCCGACTGGCCTATCCTCAACGCTCTGGTCAACACCGCTTCCGGGGCGTCGTGGGTGAGCGTGCACCACGGCGGCGGGGTCGGCATCGGCCGGTCCATCCACGCCGGGCAGGTCTGCGTCGCCGACGGCTCCCCGCTGGCCGGGGCCAAGCTGGAGCGCGTGCTCACCAACGACCCCGGCATGGGCGTGCTGCGCCACGCCGACGCGGGCTACGACGAGGCGTCGCAGGTCGCCCGCGACCGCGGGGTGCGCGTCCCCATGCACGAGCATCCGGGCCACGCGTCATGACCGTGCGGGGCCGGGGCCAGGCGTGAGACACCCCCTGTCAGCCACGGGCAGTGTCACGCCGCAGCCGCCGGGGCGGACGCCGCATCGCTCCGCGCTGCGGCTTCCCGGCGGCGAGACTCTGGGGGTCCCGGGGACAAGCCCCCGGACCCCCACGCCTCCCGCACCGCCCGATTGCGCGCCTCCGGCACGACCAAGCGCGAACGCTGGCCGGCGCGCCTTCGGCATGATGCTTGCTGGCGCGCCTTCGGCACGACGTCCCGCGAGGGAGGCCGTGCAATGAGCTTCGCCGCGCTGTGGGAGTCGCTGCTCCCGGTCGGCCGGGACGGCGGCACCGGCGGCTACCGGCGCTTCTCCTGGACGCCGGCTGACGCGGAATGCCGTCGCTGGTTCATCAAGGCCGCGGAAGAACGAAAACTCCGCGCTGACACCGACCGCAACGGCAACCTGTGGGCGTGGTGGGACCCGCCGGGGATCGCGGATCCCGGGGCGGGGCCTGGCGCCGTGGTCACCGGGAGCCACCTGGACTCGGTGCCGGACGGCGGGGCCTTCGACGGCCCGCTCGGGGTGGTGACCGCGTTCGCCGCGATCGACCTGCTGCGCGAGCGTGGCCAGGTCCCGGCGCGCCCGCTGGGGGTGGCCGCGTTCTGCGAGGAAGAAGGGGCGCGGTTCGGGGTCGCCTGCCTCGGCAGCCGGCTGCTGGCCGGCGCGATCGAGCCGGGCCGGGCCCAGGGGCTGCGCGACCGCGACGGCATCACGTTCGCCGAGGCGATGGCCGCCGCCGGGCGGGATCCCGCGGCGATCGGCCCCGATCCGGGGCTGGTCGCGGGCATCGCCGCCTACGTGGAGCTGCACATCGAGCAGGGGCGGGCCCTAGCCGACCTGGATGCCGCGATCGGGGTGGCGGAGCGGATCTGGCCGCACGGCCGGTGGCGGCTGACGTTCACCGGGCGGGCCGACCACGCCGGGACCACCAGGCTCGGCGACCGCCGGGACCCGATGCTGGCGTGCGCCGCCGCGATCCTGGCCGCCCGGGGTGCCGCTACCCAGCAAGGGGCCCTGGCCACGGTTGGCAAGGTGACCGCGGAACCGGGCGCGGTCAACGCGATCAGCTCGTCGGTGACGGCCTGGCTGGACGCCCGGGCGCCGGACGAGGCCCGGCTGCGCTCGGTGGTGGAACGGGTGCTGGCGCAGGCCCGCGCGGCCGCCACGGCCCAGGGCGTCGGTCTGGACGCCAGCCAGGAGTCCGTCACGCCTGCCGTGGACTTCGACGCCGCGCTGCGCGACCGGCTGGTGGCCACGCTCGCCGCCGCCGGGATCCGGGCCCCGGTGCTGCCCACCGGGGCCGGTCATGACGCGGGCGTGCTGGCGGCGCAGACACCGGCCGGCATGTTGTTCGTGCGCAACCCGACCGGGGTCTCCCATTCGCCCGCCGAGCATGCGGATCCGGGGGACTGCGCCACCGGGGTCACCGCGCTGGCCGCCGTCCTTGAGGACCTGGCATGCCGCTGACGGAAAAGGCGCCCGCAAAGGGAGCCGACACGCCGCGGGCGCCGGGCCGGACGCCGCACAGTGCTAGCCGTCGCGCCTCCGGCACGGCGCAGCCCTCGGCGCCGTTGCGGTGTTCCGGCGCCGAGACTCGGCTAGCCCGGGGGACAACCCCCGGACCCCCGCGGATGCCCCCCGAAGCCAGCCCGCTGCTGTGTTGCGCGCCTCCGCCCCGACCCACCGCGAGGGGGACAGGCAATTGAGCGCGGTCCGGCGCTGGCACGCCGAACTGGCCTGGCTGCCCGGGCGGGGGGTGCGCGCCGGGGTGCTGATCGAGGCGGCTGGCCGGTATTTCGCCGCGGTGACCCCCGGTGTCGCGCCGGCTGACTGCCCGCCGGGCACGGTCCGGCTGACCGGCTTCACCATGCCGGGGCTGGCCAACGCGCACTCGCACGCGTTCCACCGCGCGCTGCGCGGTGTGGTCCAGGCCGGGCAGGGAACGTTCTGGACCTGGCGGGAGCGGATGTACCAGGTGGCCGGGCGGCTCCAGCCGGACAGCTACTTGGCGCTGGCCAGGGCCGTCTACGCGGAGATGGCGCTGGCCGGGATCACCTGTGTGGGGGAGTTCCACTACGTGCACCACGACGCGGGCGGCGCCCGCTACGCCGACCCTAACGAGATGGGCCGCGCGCTGATCGAGGCCGCCGCGCAGGCCGGGCTGCGCATCACCCTGCTCGACACCTGCTACCTGCGCGGCGGGCTGTCCCCGGATGGGTCACCGGTGGAGTTGTCGGACGTCCAGCGGCGGTTCAGCGACGGCGACGGCGCGGGCTGGGCGGAGCGCGCCGGTCAGCTTGGCCCGGACGAGCACGGGATGCTCGGCGCCCACGCCCGCGCCGGGGTGGCGGTCCACTCGGTCCGGGCGGTGCCGCCGGACCAGATGCGGCCGGTAGTCGCATGGTCGCACGCCTACGGTGCGCCGTTGCACGCACACCTCTCCGAGCAGCCCGCGGAGAACGAGGCGTGCCTGGCGGCGTACGGGGTTACCCCGGCCCGGTTGCTCGACCGGGCCGGTGCGCTGGGGCCGCGCACCACGGCGGTGCACGCCACCCACCTGACCGGGGACGACATTGAGCTGCTCGGCGACACCCGGACCACCGCGTGCCTGTGCCCGACCACCGAGGCGGACCTGGCCGACGGGATCGGCCCGGCCAGGGCGCTGACCGCGGCGGGCTGCCCGCTGAGCCTGGGCAGCGACAGTCACGCGGTCGTGGATCTGCTGGCGGAGGCGCGGCTGACCGAGATGGGGGAGCGGCTGGTGAGCGGCAGGCGCGGGTCCTTCCTCGCCGGGGAACTGGCGCAGGCGGCCACCGGCGCCGGGCATGCCTGCCTCGGCTGGCCCGAGGCGGGCGAGATCGCGCCCGGCGCGTTCGCCGACTTGGTGACCGTGGCGCTGGATACCCCGCGGCTGGCCGGGACCCAGGTCGGCAGCGCGTTGGAGTCGGTGATCTTCGCGGGGTCGGCCGCCGACGTCCGCAACGTGGTGATCAGCGGCCGGGATGTGGTGGCCCACGGGCGGCACCTGCTCGTGGACGACGTCCCGGCGGCCCTGGACGCTGCCATCAGCCCGTTGCTCGGCCCTGCCTGACCGCGCCCGCGCCCGGCCCGTCACGCCGCCCGGCCGGATCCCCTCTACACGCTGGAATGTAGTTCAAATTTGAACTGTTGTCGGGAGCAGAATGAGTGAGATGGCCGGCGGGGCTGGCCGCGGTGACTAGGAGGACGGACATGTCTGGCACATCGGCGGCGGAGGACGCAGCGGCGCGGCGTGGCGGGGACGGCGGGCGGATGCCGGCGATCTACCTGAGCCATGGCGCGCCGCCGCTTGCCGACGACACCCTGTGGACCGGGCAGCTGGCCTGCTGGTCGGCGGAGCTGCCCAGGCCGGCCTCGGTGCTCATGGTGTCGGCCCACTGGGAGGCGGCCCCGCTGGCGCTCGGCGCCACCACGACCGTGCCGCTGGTCTACGACTTCTGGGGCTTCCCGGAGAGGTACTACGAGGTGACTTACCCGGCGCCGGGCGCGCCGGCGCTGGCCGAAGACGTACGTAAGCTGCTGCGCGCCGCCGGCGCCCCGGTGGCGGACCTGCCCGACCGCGGCCTGGACCACGGCGCCTACGTGCCCCTGGTGGAGATGTACCCGCAGGCCGACGTGCCCGTGCTGCAGATCTCGATGCCGAGCCTGGACCCGAAGGAGCTGTTTGACATCGGGCGCAAGCTGGCCCCGGTGCGCGACGACGGCGTGCTCATCGTGGGCAGCGGGTTCTTCACGCACAACCTGCGCGCGATGAGCATGGATGGCTCGGTGCCGTCGGTCATGGCCGAGTTCGACCATTGGGGCCAGGAAGCGCTGGCCCAGGGCGACCTCGACGCGCTGCTGGACTTCCAGCACAAGGCGCCGGCCGCCCGGCTGGCGCATCCGCGGACGGAGCACTTCGCGCCGCTGTTCGTCACTCTCGGCGCGGCTGCGGGCGACCTGTCCGGGGCGCGCACGGTCATCGACGGGTTCTGGCTCGGCCTGGCCAAGCGCTCCATCGAAATCGCCTGACCAGCACCGCAGAGCCGTTGCCCGCCAGCACGTCATATCCCTGGTCGAGTCCCGGCGAGGCCCGTTCGCCGCGGGCTGGTCATCCTGGCGGCCAGATCCCTTCTGGACGCTGCCTGCGCCTTCCTGGGCTCAACTGGCAGACCCGGGCCGTCAAGGGTGCACTGACCCTGGCCTGCTCGACCCGCCCGGATCCGGTTAACTTGCGAGCATGGTGTCGTCAGGGGGCAGGGGAGCGACTGGCAACGGCGCGTCCGGGCGGGTGCCGCCGGCCGGGCGGCATAGCGGATCCCGGGGGAGGTGGGACCTGGCCGGCGGGGACGCGGAGTCGGTGCTGGCCGAGGCCCGCAGGGCGTTCTTTGTCATGGCCGCGTTCCTGGCGGTCATCTGGGTCCTGCAGATCGCGAACTGGGCCGATCACTACCGGATCACCCTCGACTACGGGATCCGGCCGCGCGACATCGCCAGCTTGCCGGACGTGATCAGCGCGCCGTTCCTGCACTTCAGCTGGGCGCACATCGAGGGGAACTCGGGGCCGCTGTTCATCTTCGGCTTCCTGGCCGCCTACCGGGGCGTGCGGAAGTTCATCTGGGTGACCATCCTGATCATTTTTACCAGCGGCCTGGCTGCGTGGCTGGCCGAGCCGTCCAACACGATCGGCGCGGGCGCGAGCGGGCTGGTGTTCGGTTACTTCGGCTACATCATGGTCCGGGGATTCTTCGACCGGCACCTGATCGACATGGCGATCGGGGCGATCATGGCGCTTTGTTTCGCCTACCAGTTCAGCGTGCTGCTGCCCCGGGCCGGGATTGGCTGGCAGGCGCACATCGGCGGCCTGGCCGGCGGGGTCGCGGCCGGCTGGATATTCCGGGAACGGCGCCCTAAGGGGCCAGCGAAACCCGCCCCGGCGACCGGGAGCACGGCCGGGCTGAGCTTCCCCGGCACCCAGCCGGGCAGGCCAGCCCCATGAGCCTGCTGCTGACCAATATTGGCGAGTTGGCCACCAACGACGGCGCGGCCGGGGACCGGGCATTCGCCGCGATCCTTGACGCGGCGCTAGTGATCGAGGCGGGCCGGGTGGCCTGGACCGGGCCGGCCAGCCGGGCGCCGGCCGCGGATCAGCGGGTCGACTGCGGCGGCCGGGCGGTCCTGCCTGGCTTCGTCGACTCGCACGCACACCTGGTGTTCGCGGGGGAGCGCAGCGCCGAGTTCGCAGCCCGGATGGCGGGCGCCGCCTACCACGCCGGCGGAATCGGGACCACCGTGGCGGCCACCCGGGCGGCCACGGACGAGCAACTGCGGGCCAACCTGGGCGCGCTGCGCCGGGAGATGCTGGGCCAGGGCATCACCACGTTCGAATGCAAGTCGGGCTACGGCCTCACCGTGGCCGACGAGCGGCGCAGCGTGGCGCTGGCGGCCGAGGTCACACCGGAGGTCACCTTCCTCGGCGCGCACGTCGTGCCGCCGGAGTTCGCCGCCGACCGGGGCGGCTACCTGGACCTCGTCTGCGGGCCGATGCTGGCGGCCTGCGCTGCCCAGGCGCGGTGGGTGGACGTGTTCTGCGAGCGCGGCGCGTTCGGCGCGGACGAGGCCCGTGCCGTGCTCACCGCCGGCCAGGCCGCCGGGCTGGTTCCCCGGGTGCACGCCGGCCAGCTGGGCACCGGGCCGGGCATCCAGCTCGCGGTCGAGCTTGGCGCCGCGTCCGCCGACCACTGCACCTACCTCACCGACGCCGACGTGGACGCGCTGGCGGGCGGCGGCACGGTCGCCACACTGCTCCCCGGCGTGGAGTTCTCCACCAGGAACCCGTACCCGGACGCCCGCCGCCTGCTGGACGCGGGCGCCGCCGTCGCCCTGGCCACCGACTGCAATCCCGGGTCCTGCTTCACCTCTAGCATGCCGCTGGCCGTCGCCCTGGCCGTACGCGAGATGCGGATGACCACCGAGGAAGCCGTCTGGGCGGCGACCGCTGGCGGTGCGCGGGCGCTGCGCCGCGACGACATCGGCCACCTTCGCCCCGGTTCCCGCGCGGACCTGGTGCTGCTCGATGCCCCCTCGCACGTGTACCTGGCGTACCGGCCGGGAGTGCCGCTCGTCGCCGCGGTCTGGCAAGCGGGCGAGCTTGCCGCCGGCCGGCCCGTGACGGCGTAGCGGTCGCGGAACGCGTCATGGCACGTTCCGGCGGGAACTCTTGTGCCGTCCCGTGGCGGCACGCAAGCTGACGTTAAGCCGGAGGCCGGTGGGCGCCAGTGCCTGGACGGGAGCGTTCGGATGAGCCTTAACGGATTGAGAAACCCTTATGCCCCTGCGCCAGCCCGCTGAGCGAGACCGACGGCTTCAACTTGTCCACCGACTCATCCTGCGGGCTGTCCCGGAAGACCGACCTGACCGGCCTGAACCCGATGTTGGGACCGCTGGCGGACAACGGCGGGCCGACGATGACCCAGGCACTGCCGCGCTCCAGCCCCGCCGTCAACGCCGGCGGGCGGACGGGCACCTCGTCGTGCCCGGGTACCGACCAGCGCGGCCTGTCCCGGCGGTGGGGCCCGGCCTGCGATATCGGCGCCTTCGAACTGCACTACCGGCGGTGAGCCCGCCCGGCCTCGCGCCGTCGGCTGGAATGGCCGCGGCGGCGTGTCGGTACGGCGCGATTTTGGCCCTTCGGGCACAATAGGACGAGGCCGCTGCATGTATGAGATGCAGCGGCCTCGCCCAGTCTCGCGGCGCCGTCCCGCCGATTTCTCAGCGTCCTTTGCGCCGCTCGACCACCTTCCGGGGCCAGCAACCTTGCCTGTGGTCCGGTCGCCCAGATCACCGGCTGGCTTTGGGACTCCCCCGGGCCGGGTGGCCCGGGAATTACCCTTCGCCAAAGACTTTGAGTTTCCCCAAAGCCCAGCGGCTCCAAGTATTTCCCGCGCCGTGGCTCAGAGCTTTCTTTCGCCACATGACCCGGGGTTTCCCCCAAGGCCAAGCGACTCAAGTTTTCCCTTCGCCGAGGGTGGCTAAGAGCTTTCTTTTCGCCGCATAGCTCGGGGTTTCCCCTCTGCCAGTTAGCTCAAGTTTTCCCTTTGCCGGTGGCACCAGACTCCTCCTTGCCCGAAGGCCCGGATTTGCCTTTTGCCGGGTGGCGCCGAGCTCTTCCTTGGCCAGAGGCCTCGAAATTACCCATTGCCGGGTGGCCCGGGGTTTCCCCCGCGCCGGGTGGCTCGGAGTCTCCTCCTCGCCGGTGGCGCTGGGCTTCTCCCTGCCCGAAGGCCTGGATTTGCCCTTTGCCGGGTGGCTCGGGGTTTCCCCCTTACCGGTGGCTCGGGGTTTCCCCTTCGCCGGTTACCGTCCCGGTGGTAGGAGAATTTCTACGCCCATCGCCGGGGACCGCACAAGGGGTTTCGGGCAGCAATTTCAAGATTCTTTGGCCGTCCACAAGCCATCCACAGTTAACCCCCGGTTGTCCCCCGCGACGGGACCTTCTCCACCGAATATTCCACAGGATGATCCACAGGGCGGGGTGCTCATCGGCGAAGGACCGGTCAGCCCAGCACGGGGTAGCGGCCGGCAAATCTGATCAGCGGTTCACCGCTGTCCGCCACGTAAGGCACGTTCAGTACCGAGGCGATGACCAGCAGGTGATCACCGGCGGGAAGACGCTGGGTCACCTCGCATTCCAGCGCAGTCAGGCCGCCGTCCGGGATGAGGGCGCCGGAGACCTCACCCCTCGCGTGCGGTGTGCCCTCCAGGAGCAGCCGCGCCCCGGGCCGCCCAGCCACGGCGAACCGCCCGGCCAGGGCGCGCTGGCCGGTGCCGAGCACGGTCACCGCGAACCGGGGTGCCCGGCCCAGCACCTCGGCCGGGTAGGAGCCGGCGATCAGGGACACCGCCACCAGCGGCGGCGACCAGGACACCGGGCAGAACGCGCTGACCGTGGTCCCGATGTCGTCCCGCCCGTCGGCCGCCATGACCAGCGTGACCCCGGTGGCGAACGAGGCCAGTGCCTCCCCGAGACGGGCGATCTGGTCACCGGGGACGGCGCCGGGCGGCAGGGCGCCGGTACCGCCCGCCAGTCGTTCTGTCACTGAAAAGTCCAGGGGATGGCAAGGTGCAGCGGCCCGAACGGCGGGAGGCCGGCGCCGACGGCGAGCCGCCACACGGGTCCCCAGCTCTCGGCCAGCAGGCTGGGCCCGGCGGCGGCATAGTCCTCGCTGGACTCCGGCCGCCGTATCCGGTCCAGCGGCGTGACCCGCGGGAAGCCGCGCAGCGGCGCGCTGTCGGGCAGCATCGCTTTGCGGCGCGCCAATGCCACTGCGTCGTCGAGGCCGCCGAGTTGGTCGACCAGGCCGTTGGCGGCGGCGTCTGCGCCGGTCCAGACCCGGCCGCGGGCGATCTCGTGCACCTGCGCTTGTGTCATGTTGCGCCCGCTGGCGACCTTGCCGGTGAAGTCCGCGTAGATCCGGTCCAGCCACGAGTTGATCTTCGACCACTCTTCCTTGCTGAACGGGCGCGTCGTGGTGAACATGTCCGCGTGCGCGCCCTCGGTCACCGAGTCGGTGGTGATGCCGACGCGCTCCAGCAGGCTGGTGGTCACCGGCTTGCCGGTGAGCACCCCGATCGAGCCGGTCACCGTGCCCGGCTGCGCGACGATCGCATCGGCCGCCATCGCGATGAAGTAGCCACCGGAGGCGGCCACGTCGCCCATGGACACGACGACCGGGGTGCCGGTTTGGCGGGCCCGGACCACCTCGCGCCAGATGGTGTCCGAGGCGACGTAGGAACCGCCCGGGCTGTTCACCCGCAGCACGATCGCCCGGACGCGGCGGTCGGCGGCCGCGGTGCGGAGCGCAGCCGACACCGTGTCCGAGCCCATGGCCCCGCCGGACAGCGGGCCGCGCCCGCTGCGCCCGCGCCGGATCGGGCCGCTCGCGTGGATGAGCGCTACCACGTTCTCCGCGGGCTCCGGCAGCCTGCGAGCCCGCTCGGCCAGCGACCGGGAGCGGTGGTACCGGCCCAGGTAAAGCAGGTGGGCGCCGGGCCCGGCGGACTTGCGCACCTCGTCGTAGACCTCGTCCCGGTAGCCGAGCGCGTCCACCAGGCGCAATTCCAGCGCCTCCTCGGCGATGTAGGGACCGTTGTCGATCAGCTCCCTGGCCTGCGCCGGCGGCACCGAAAGCCGCTCCGCGACGGCGGCGGTGAGCTGCCCGGTGAGGGAGGAGGCGAGTTGCTCAAGCGCTTCCCTGGCGGGCCGGGTGAAGCCCTGCTCGGTCAGCCGGTCGGCGGCGTTTTTGTACTCATGCCGCTTGCCGACCTCATACTCCAGGCCCAGCTTGTCCAGCGCGCCCCGGTAGAACCACTGTTCCAGGCTGAGCCCGGTCAGCCCCACGTCGCCGGACGGCTGGAGCCAGATGCGGTCGAACGCGGTCGCGAGGTAGTACGCGGCGTTGCCGGGGGAGAACTCGCCGAACGTCTCGCCCCATGCCACCGTGGCCTTGCCCGACCGGCGGAACGCGGTGATCGCGGCGTGCAGTTCCTGCACCCGGGCCAGCCCGATCCGCCGCCCGCCGATCTTGACCACGAGGGAATGCACCTTGTCGTCCGCCCGGGCCCTGCGCAGGCCGTCGAGTACGTCGGCGAGCCGCGGGCGGCGCATGGTGAGCACGGCAGAGAGCACGTCCGAGGGCGGTTCCTCGGCGATGCCCTCGGTGAGGTCGAGTTCCAGGATGAGCGGGCCGCTCCGCCGCTGCCGCAACCTGCTGAGTTTGTCTGAGAGCGTCGCCTCCACCATGCGCCCACTGTACGGCGCGGATGGCCGGCGGAGGGGAGCGCGGGGTGGCCCGTGGCAGCGCGCGGGCGGGCTGGACAAAGGCACGCGCGCGGGCGGCCTGGACAGAAGCGGGCGCGCGGGCGGCCTGGACAGAAGCGGGCGCGCGGGCGGCCTGGACAGAAGCGGGCGCGCGGGCGGCCTGGACAGAGGCGGGCGCGCGGGCGGGCTGGACACAGACGGGCGCGCGGGCGGGCTGGGCAGAGGCACGCGCCCGGGCGGGCTGGGTAGAGGCGGGCGCGGGTAGAGGCGGGCGCGGGTGGTCGGCGAGCGCGGGCGCCGTGCCGCGGCCGTGCGCTATCGTCGGCCGGAATGGATGTCACCCTGATCGTGGATGGCGCCAACGTGATGGGCTCGCGGGCCGACGGGTGGTGGCGCGACCGCGCCGGGGCCATGGCGCGACTGCACGGTGAGCTAGCGGCGCTGGCCGCGCGGGGTATCCGCGGCCCGGCGCCCGGCGATCCGGCGGCTTCCGGGGAAACGGATTCCGGCGACGAGGCCGCGGGCGGCCGCTGGTATCCGTATGTCTACCTGGTGGTGGAGGGACAGGCGCGGAAGATGCTGGACCTGGTGTCGCCGGCTCCCGCCGTCCGGGTGGTCGCGGCCCGCGGGGAAGGCGACGACGAGATCGCCGACCTGGCCGGTCGGCTGACCGGGCAGCGGGTCGTGGTCACGGCCGACCGGGAGTTGCGGCGGCGCGTTGCCTCGGCTGGAGCCGCGGTCACCGGCCCGGGCTGGCTGATCCGCCAGTTCCGCTGACCCGTGCCCGCTTCTTTGATCACGGACGATCACCCCGCCGGAAAACGCAAGGAATCGTCCGTGATCACGGAATTCAGGCGAGCGCTCCGGGCCAGGTCAGTCGTGTGGCCGCGCCGGGTCAGTCGTCCGGGACGAGCCAGAGCGCGCCGAGCGGGGGAACGGCGAACACCGCCGAGGCAGGCTGGCCGTGAGAGGGTTCCGGCGCCGCCTCGATGAAGCCCTGGTTGCCGACCCCGCTGCCGCCATAGGCGAACGCGTCGGTGTTGATGACCTCGCGCCACCGGCCCGCCCGGGGCAACCCGACCTGGTAGCGCAGGTGCGGCCGCCCGGAGAAGTTCACGATGCAGGCGAGCATGCCCGGGCCGTTCGCCGCCGCGGGCTCGCCCGCAGCCGGGACCTCGTCGGCCGCCGCCGGCCCCGCCGCCCCGGGCTCGTCCGGCTGGGCCTGGCGGGCAAAGCGCAGGAACGACAGCACGTTGCCGCTCGCGTCGTTCGCGTCGATCCAGGCGAACCCGTCCGGGTAGTGGTCGAGCGCCCACAGCGCCGGGTTGTCGCGGTAGGCCCGGTTCAGGTCGCGGACGAGCTGTCGGGTGCCCTCGTGGTACTCGTTGCCCAGCACCCACCAGTCCAGGCTGCGCTCGGCGGACCATTCCGCGCCCTGGCCGAACTCCGAGCCCATGAACAGCAACTGCTTGCCCGGGTGCGCCCACATGTAGGCGAACAGCGCCCGCAGCCCGGCGAACCGGTTCCACTCGTCGCCGGGCATCTTGCCCAGCAGAGACCCCTTACCATGCACAACCTCGTCGTGGGACAGCGGCAGCACGAAGTTCTCGCTGAACGCGTACATCAACGAGAAGGTGATCTCGTTGTGGTGGTAATTCCGGAACACCGGGTCGTGCGCCAGGTAGTTGAGCGTGTCGTGCATCCAGCCGAGGTTCCACTTGAAACCGAAGCCGAGCCCGCCCAGGTGCACCGGGCGGGTCACGCCCGGCCAGGCGGTGGACTCCTCGGCGATCATCATGACCCCGGGAACCCGGCGGTAGCAGGTGGCGTTCACCTCGCGCAGGAACGAGACGGCGTCGGTGTTCTCCCGGCCGCCGTACTCGTTGGGCGTCCACTGGCCTGGCCCGCGGGAGTAGTCCAGGTACAGCATCGAGGCCACGGCGTCCACCCGCAGGCCGTCGACGTGGAAGTCCTCCAGCCAGCACAGAGCGTTGGCGACCAGGAAGTTGCGGACCTCGGGGCGGCCGAAGTTGAAGATCAGCGTGCCCCAGTCGGGGTGCTCGCCGCGCCGCGGGTCAGGGTGCTCGTACAGTGGGGTGCCGTCGAAGCGGGCCAGCGCCCAGTCGTCCTTCGGGAAGTGCGCGGGCACCCAGTCGAGGATGACGCCGATCCCGGCCTGGTGCAGCCGGTTGACCAGGAAGCGGAAGTCATCCGGGGTGCCGAACCGGGCGGTCGGCGCGTAGTAGGACGTCACCTGGTAGCCCCAGGACCCGCCGAACGGATGCTCGGCCACCGGCAGGAACTCCACGTGGGTGAAGCCCATCTCCGTGACGTACGCGGTCAGCTCGTCCGCGAGCTGGCGGTAGGACAGGCCCGGCCGCCAGGAGCCCAAGTGCACCTCGTAGATGCTGACCGGCTCGCTGACCCGCTCCCCGCGCCGGCGGGCCGCCAGCCACTCCTCGTCGCCCCAGGTGTATTCGGAGGTGAATACGACCGACGCGGTGGCCGGCGGGTGCTCGGCGCGGCTGGCCAGGGGGTCGGCCTTGCGCCGCCACCGCCCGTCCGGGCCGCAAATGTCGAACTTGTAGTGGGTGCCGTCACCGACGCCGGGCACGAACAGCTCCCAAACGCCCGACCCGCCGAGCGAGCGCATCGGATGGCCGCGCCCGTCCCAGTGGTTGAAGTCGCCGATGACCCGCGCACCGTGCGCGTTCGGCGCCCAGACGGCAAACGCGGTGCCGCTGACCTTGCCGAACCCGATGCCGTCGGCGCCGTACTCGCGCACGTGCGCGCCGAGCACCTGCCAGAGCTGCTCGTGCCTGCCCTCGCCGATCAGGTACTGGTCGGTCTCGCCGAGCGTGGGCAGGAACCGGTACGGGCTGTCGATCACCGTCTCCGGCCCGGTGCTGCCGGGCTCGGTTCCCGGGTAGGCGACGGCGATCCGGTAGTCGGGAACCTCGTTCAGCGGCAGCGTGCTGCCGAAGACCCCCTCGTTCAGGTGGGCCATGGGATAACGCCGCCCGTCGGGGAGGACCACGGCCGCCGTCCTGGCCATCGGCAGCAGCTCCCGTACCCGGACCCCGTCCGGGCATGGGTGCGCGCCGAGCACCGAGTGCGGGTCGTGGTGGGCGCCCGCGACGATCCGGTCGATCTCGTTCGGGTCCACCTCAGGAGCAGCCCCCGCCGCGCCGGAGTTGATCCCGCTGGCCGGCCCGCGCCCGCTCATGCCACTCCGTCAGCTATCGAGCCGAGCGGGATGGACAGCCAGGATGGCCGGTTCCTCGCCTCGTAGATCACTTCGTAGACCGCCTTGTCCAGGGTAAGCGCGCGTACCAGGATCCCATGCTTGCCGGGATCTGCCCCGCCGGCCCGGGCGTAACCAGTGCAGAACGCGGCCTGGTTGCGCCGGGTCCAGTCCCGTGCCGCCGCGGCGATCTGGTCGGCGTTCTCGTTGCCGGCGAGCTGGAAGCGCGCCGCGTAGTCGAGGGAGCGCAGCATCCCCGCCACGTCGCGCAGCGCGGGCCACCGGGCCCGGCGCTGCTCCAGGGGAACCGCGGGCTCCCCCTCGAAGTCCAGCAGCACCCACCCGGTCTGCGTGCGCATCACCTGGCCCAGGTGGTAGTCGCCGTGGATCCGCTGCGCCTCCAGCGGGTCGGTGAGCGTGCCCACCTCCTCGAACGCGGCCCGCAGCGCGCGTTCGCAGCGGGCCAGCTCGGGCACCGCGGCGACGGCCCGGTCCAGCCGGTCCAGCATCCCTGCCGACATCTCGGCGTAGGCCCGGCCGGGCATTTCCTCGACGCCGAACGCCGCTGCCAGATCGCGATGCACCTCGGCGGTGGCCTCGCCGAGCCGCTCCGCCTCGCCGGCGAAGTCCCCGCCCGCCTCCGCTGCCCGCCTGTCGCCGTTCGCGTACAGGTCACGCACGCTCGTTGCGGCCAGCGACCAGCCATCCACCGCCGCGCGCAAGTAGCTGGACAGCACCGCGAAGACCGTGGGCACCCCCCCGGCCTGCGCGGTGATCCAGCCCAGCGGCGCCGCCACGTGCGGCGAGCCCAGCCGGGCCAGGGCGTCGGGCACCTCCAGGTCGGGGTTCGGGCCGGGGGAGAGGCGGCGGAACACCTTGAGGATGGCTTCCTCGCCGAACAGCAGGCTGGTGTTGCTCTGCTCGGCGGTGAGCACCAGGCTCTCCAGGCCGGTGTCGATCCGCGCGCCGGGCCGCCGGGTGAAGCACAGCGGCCCGATCGTGGACTGCCCGGCGATCGCCGCCAGCAGCGTGGCCGTCAGGTCCGGGTCGTGCAGGCCGTCGTAGGCCGTCACGCCGTGATCGGCCGGGCCGATCCTGACGTGCCCCAGGCGATCAGGCAGATCCGCCCGCAACCCCACAAACAGCTGATACGCATTGGTGCCGGTGGCCTGAGCCACGTCGACGATGAGGTGGCGCAGGCCGGGGTCGCCGCCGACGAGCGTGGTGTCGGCGGCCACGGCCAGGCCGGTGATCGGTGTTCCTTTTCCGGCGAACCAGCGCTGCTGCGGCAGCCACGTGGCCAGGGCTTCCTCAAACGTCATGACTGCCATCTACCCCGCCAAAGCGGATTCACATCCTACGGCGCAGCGGAGCGTGCTTCGGTGCGCCGTCCGCGCTCGGGTCAACGCCGCCTTCCCCCGGTCACGCCTGCTGCTACGGCCGCAGCCCGGGCAACTGGAACCAGTAAAATCCGTGCCCCGGCAGGGTGAGCAGGTAGGGGAGGTCCCCGATGGGCGGGAAGATCACCCCGCCCATGCACTCCACCGGAGTGATCCCCTTGAAGCGGCGCAGGTCAAGCTCGACCGGCTGGGGGAACCTGGACAGGTTGTTGACGCACAGGATGTGGTCGGACAGGTCCACCCCGTCGAGTTCGACCGGCTCGATGTACTCGCGCACGAACGCCAGCACGCTGGGGTTGGAGGAGTTCAGCTCATCGTAGGCGCCGAGCCCGAAGACCGGGTGCCGCTTGCGGATCTCGATCATGCGCTTGGTCCAGTGCAGCAGCGACCCGGAGTTGCGCTGCTGCGCTTCCACGTTGAGCGCCTGGTAGCCGTAGATCGGGTCCATGTTCAGCGGCAGGTACAGCCGCTGCGGGTCGCAGGTGGAAAATCCGGCGTTGCGGTCCGGGGTCCACTGCATGGGGGTGCGCACCCCGTCCCGGTCACCGAGCCAGATGTTGTCGCCCATGCCGATCTCGTCGCCGTAGTACATCACCGGCGACCCGGGCAGCGACAGCAGCAGCGCGGTGAACAGCTCAAGCTGGTTCCGGTCGTTGTCGAGCAACGGGGCCAGCCGCCGCCGGATCCCGATGTTCGCCTTCATCCGGGGGTCCTTGGCGTACTCGGCGTACATGTAGTCCCGCTCGTCGTCGGTCACCATCTCCAGCGTCAGCTCGTCGTGGTTGCGCAGGAAGATGCCCCACTGGCAGCTCGTAGGGATGGCCGGGGTCTGACCCATGATCTCCGAGATCGGGTAGCGCTGCTCCCGGCGGACCGCCATGAAGATCCGCGGCATCAGCGGGAAGTGGAAGACCATGTGGCATTCATCACCGCCAGTGCGCTCGTCGCCGAAGTACTCCACCACGTCGGCCGGCCACTGGTTCGCCTCGGCGAGCAGCACCCGGTCCGGGTAGAGCCGGTCCACCTCGGCCCGGACCCGCTTCAGGTACTCGTGCGTCTCCTTGAGGTTCTCGCAGTTGGTCCCTTCCCGCTCGTACAGGTAGGGCACCGCGTCCAGCCGGAACCCGTCGATGCCCAGGTCCAGCCAGAACCGCAGCACCTCCAGCATCGCGTCCTGGACCTTCGGGTTCTCGTAGTTGAGGTCCGGCTGGTGGGAGAAGAACCGGTGCCAGTAGTACTGGCCACGCACGGGATCGTAGGTCCAGTTGGACTGCTCGGTGTTGACGAAGATGACCCGCGCGCCGGCGTACCCCTCATCCGCATCCGACCAGACATAGAAGTCGCCGAACGGACCGTCAGGGTCGCTCCGGGACGCTTGGAACCACGGGTGAGCTTCGCTGGTGTGGTTCATGACCAGGTCGGCGATGACCCGCATGCCTCGCGCATGGGCGCCGTCCACCAGTTCCACGAAATCCCCGAGGACGCCGAACTCGGGCAGGATCGAGGTGAAATCCGAGATGTCGTAGCCGCCGTCGCGCAGCGGCGAGGCGTAGATGGGCAGCAGCCAGATGCAGTCGATGCCCAGCCATTGCAGGTAATCCAGGCGGGACGTCAGTCCGGGCAGGTCCCCGGTGCCATCGCCGTTGGAGTCGTGGAAACCGCGGATCAGCACCTCGTAGAACAAGGCGCGCTTATACCACTGCGGGTCGCGCGGCTTGTCGAACGAGAAGGAGTCAGGGACCGGATCACCCGGCGCGGTGTTGAAGGAACCCGGGCTCCCGGCGGCATTGGCCTGGTGCGGCTGTGTGACCACTCGCGTCTCCCCTGGCGACGTAACGTACCGCCGTCACGCGGTGAAACCGGGCGTAACGGTGAATATATGGGCTGGTGCAGTCGCCGGATCGAGGCGCACATAATTGGCTTGACCCCACCGGTAGGACTCGCCGGTCAGCTCGTCTGTGACGACAAACTGCGACCGATCGTCCACGCCGAGTGCGGCCATGTCAACCCACACCGTGGCCTCTCGCGGCTGGTAGGGATCCAGGTTAACGACCACCAGGACGGTGTCCGCGTCCCGGCGGCTCCGCTTGGAGAAGCAGATCATGCCCGGCTGGTCGACGTGATGGAACCGCAGATTACGCAGCCAGTGCAGGGCCGGGTGGGCTTTCCTGATCATGTTGAGGCTGGTCAGGAGCGGCGCAATGCCGTTCGGCGCCCGCTCTGCCTCCTTCCAGTCCCGCGGCCGGTAGGCGTATTTTTCCGAGTCCAGGTATTCCTCGCTGCCCGGCCGCACCGGGACGTTCTCACACAGCTCAAAGCCCGAGTAGACGCCCCACGTCGGTGACAGCAGGGCGGCGAGCACGGCCCGCACCCGGAATGCGGGCGGCCCGCCGTGCTGGAGGTACTCGTGGAGGATGTCCGGCGTGTTGACGAAGAAGTTCGGCCGCATGTACGCGGCCGCGGGCCCGGACAGTTCGCGCAGGTAGTCGATGAGCTCGGGGGCGTTGTTACGCCAGGTGAAGTAGGTGTAGGACTGGTGAAAGCCGATCTTGGCGAGCGTGTGCATCATGGCCGGGCGGGTGAAGGCCTCGGCCAGGAAGATCACGTCGGGGTCGGTGCTGTCCACCTCGGCGAGCAGCCGCTCCCAGAACGCCAGTGGCTTGGTGTGCGGGTTGTCCACCCGGAATATCCGCACCCCGTGGCTCATCCACAGCCGCACGATCCGCAGCACTTCCGCATAGAGCCCGCCCGGGTCCTGGTCGAAGCTCAGCGGGTAGATGTCCTGGTATTTCTTGGGCGGGTTCTCGGCGTAGGCAATGGTGCCGTCGGCGCGGTGGCTGAACCAGTCCGGGTGCTCGGTGACCCAAGGGTGATCAGGGGAAGTCTGCAACGCCAGGTCGAGCGCCACTTCCATGCCGAGTTCGCGGGTGCGCGCCACGAACGCGTCGAAGTCCGCGAACGTGCCGAGCTCGGGGTGGATCGAGTCGTGCCCGCCGTCCGGGGCGCCGATCGCCCACGGTGAGCCCGGGTCGCCGGGCCCCGCGTGCAGCGCGTTGTTGCGCCCCTTGCGCGCCGTGGTCCCGATCGGGTGGATGGGCGGCAGGTAGACCACGTCGAACCCCATGCCCGCGATGCCGTCCAGCCGGCAAGCGGCGGTGCGCAGCGTGCCGCCCACCGGCGCCCGGCGGCCCATCGGATCGATCTGCACGCCCTCCGAGCGGGGGAAGAACTCATACCAGGCGCCGTACAGCGCCCGCTGCCGGTGCACCACCAGCGGGTAGGCGGCGGACCGGGTGAGCAGTTCGCGCAGCGGCGCCTCGTCCAGGATCGCGGTGACCTCCTCGGCGTCGGCGGCGGCCAGCCGGTCCCAGGGGGCGATACCCCGGTCGCTCAGCTTGAGCGCCACGGCGGCGAGGGCGGCGCGGTCCGCGGGCGGCCGGGCCGGAGACCTGGCCGCGCGGTCGAACAGCGCGGCGCCCTCCGTCAGCATCAGCTCCACGTCCTGGCCCCGGGGCACCTTGATGCCGGCGTCGTGTTGCCAGTGGCCGATCGGGTCGCCCCAGGCCTCCACGTGGAACCGCCACCTGCCTTCGACGGAAGGGGCGACCTCGGCCCCGTAGCGGTCGGTGCCGGGCGCGATCTCGCGCATCCGGGCCAGCGGCAGGCGCTCGCCAGCCGGTCCGCGCAGCACCACTCCGGCACCAGGAATCTCGTGTCCCTCACGGATAACGGTTGCGCTGACCTCGAAGGTTTCCCCGACCACAGCCTTGGCCGGGCGGCGCCCGCATTCGAGCACGGGCTCTACGCCGCTGATCACTATCCGACCGATCACCCCTGAACGCTACCCAGCCTGCGGGGCGCGCATTCCTGCCGCCCCGATCGAACCCGGAGGTCCCAGGCAGCCGGTAGGGTCACTCAGCGTGAGAGCCATCCGCTGCTTCACCATACGGGCCGCGCTGCCTGAGCCGCTCGCTCCGCTGCGCGATCTCATGCTGAACCTCCGCTGGGCCTGGCACGCCGACACGCGGGACCTGTTCACCGCGCTCGACCCGGTCGGCCGGGAGGAGGCCGGCCGGGATCCGATCACGCTGCTTGGCGAGGTCCCGCCCGAGCACCTGGCCCGGCTGGCCGCCGATGAGGACTACCTCGGGCGGCTCCATCGCGCGGCCGCGGACCTGCGCGAGTACCTGTCGGCGGCGCGGTGGTACCAGCGCGGCGAGCAGGACGGCGCGGCCGGCGGGCGCCCGGCGGCGATCGCGTACTTCTCACCGGAGTACGGGATCGCCGCGGCGCTGCCGCAGTACTCCGGCGGCCTGGGCATCCTGGCCGGCGACCACCTCAAGGCGGGCAGCGACCTGGGGGTCCCGCTGATCGGGGTAGGACTGCTCTACCGGCATGGCTACTTCAGCCAGTCGCTGTCGCCGGAGGGGTGGCAGCTCGAGCGCTACCCGGCGGGTGACCCGAACGGGCTGCCGCTCACCCTGCTGCGCGGCAGCGACGGCGCCCCGGTCACCGTGGCGCTCGCGCTGGGCGAGGGCAGCTCGCTGGCGGCGCAAGTGTGGCTGGCCCAGGTGGGCCGGGTGCCGCTGCTGCTGCTCGACTCCTACGTAGAGGAGAACGATCCCGGCCTGCGGGAGGTCACCGACCGGCTGTACGGGGGCGGCAGCGAGCACCGGCTGCGCCAGGAACTGCTGCTGGGCATGGGCGGGGTGCGCGCGGTGCGCGCCTACTGCGAGCTGACCGGCCATCCGCAGCCCGAGGTCTTCCACACCAACGAGGGGCACGCGGGCTTCCTCGGCCTGGAACGGATCCGGGAGTACGCGGCCCAGGGGCTGAGCTTCGAGGAAGCTATCGAGCTGTGCCGGGCCGGCACGGTGTTCACCACGCACACCCCGGTGCCCGCCGGGATCGACCGGTTCGCCCGGGACCTGGTGGAGCGGCAGTTCAGCGGGGACGCGGCGGACCCGGCGCTGCCGCGCGACCGGGTCCTCGCCCTGGGCGCGGAAACCTATCCCGGCGGAGATCCGGCCGTGTTCAACATGGCCGTGATGGGCATGCGCCTGGCCCAGCGGGTGAACGGGGTGAGCAAGCTGCACGGCCAGGTCAGCCGGGAGATGTTCGCGGGCCTGTGGCCCGGGTTCGAAACCAGTGAAGTGCCGATCGGCTCGATCACCAACGGCGTGCACGCGGCAAGCTGGGTGGCGCCGGAGATCGTGGCGCTGGCAGCCGGCGGCGCGGAGTCCAGCGCGGACCTGCCCGAGGCGGGCCTGGTCTGGGACCAGGTGGCCGAGACCGGTCCGGCCCAGCTGTGGGACATCCGCCGCATGCTGCGCCGGCGCCTGGTCATCGAGGCGCGGCAGCGGCTGCGCGCGTCCTTGCGGCAGCGCGGTCATTCCGAAGCCGAGCTGGGCTGGACCCACCATGCGCTGGACGAGTTTGTGCTGACCATCGGCTTCGCCCGCCGGGTGCCCTCGTACAAGCGCCTGACCCTGATGCTGCACGACCCGGAGCGGCTGACCGCGCTGCTGCTGGACCCGCAGCGCCCGGTGCAGATCGTGATCGCCGGCAAGGCGCATCCCGCCGACGACGGCGGGAAGCAGCTCATCCAGCAGATGGTCAGGTTCGCCGACGACCCGCGGGTGCGGCACCGCATCCTGTTCCTCCCCGACTACGACATGTCGCTGGCCGGGGCGATGGTCCAGGGGTGTGATGTGTGGCTGAACAACCCGCTGCGGCCGCTTGAGGCGTGTGGCACGTCGGGCATGAAGGCCGCCGTCAACGGCGGCCTGAACCTGTCGGTCCGGGACGGCTGGTGGGACGAGTGGTTCGACACAGAGAACGGCTGGACGATCCCGTCGGCCGACGACGTGGCCGACGCCGGCCGCCGCGACGAGCTGGAGTCCGCCACCCTCTACGACCTGCTGGAGCAGGTGGTGGCCCCGCTGTTCTACGAGACCGGCGCGGACGGGCTGCCGCACCGCTGGCTGGAGATGGTCGCGCACACCTTCGCCGGGCTCGGCCCGCGCGCACAGGCGGCCCGGATGGTCCGGGAGTACGTGGAGACGCTGTACGTGCCCGCCGCGCGCGCGTCCCGTGCGCTCGCCGACGCCCCCGGCCAGGCCCCGTTCGCCGCGGCCCGGGACCTGGCGGCCTGGAAGCACCGGGTCAGGGCGGCCTGGGCCGACGTCAAGATCGAGCACATCGAGGCGGGTGACGGGGAACGCGGCCCGGGGGAGTGGCTGCCGGTCCGGGCGAGCGTGGCCCTGGGCAAGCTGTCGCCGGAGGACGTCACGGTCGAGGTCGTCAGCGGCCGGGTGACCGACGAGGAGGACATCGTCGAGCCGGAGGCTCATCCGATGACGCCCAACGGGGCGGCCGCCGGCGAAGGCACCGTCCGCTACGCCGGAGAGGCGCGGCTGGGCCGTCCGGGCCCGTTCGGGTACACGGTGCGCGTGGTGCCCTGCCACCCGCTGCTGGCCAGCACCGCCGAGCTAGGCCTGGTCACCTACCCCGACGCCCCCGAGGGCATGACCAACGGCGACCTGCGGTGAACTACGCTTTCCCGCATGGCCGAGTTCGTGAGGGTAGAGCGGGATCAGGGCATCGCCACCATTCGTCTTGACCGGCCCAAGATGAACGCGCTTAACGCGCAGGTCCAAGACGAGATCGCGGCCGCCGCCCTGGAGGTCGATGCCGACCCGGAGATACGTGCCGTGGTGCTGTACGGCGGGGAGAAGGTCTTCGCGGCCGGGGCGGACATCAAGGAGATGGCCGAGGCCAGCTTCGCCCAGGTGGCCGTGGACAGCCGCCGGCTCCAGGCCGCGTTCACCGCGGTGGCCAGGATCGGCAAGCCGGTCGTCGCGGCGGTCACCGGGTACGCGCTCGGCGGTGGCCTGGAACTGGCGCTGTGCGCCGACTTCCGGGTGGCCGGCGAGGGCGCCCGCCTCGGCCAGCCCGAGATCCTCCTCGGCATCATCCCTGGGGCCGGCGGCACCCAGCGGCTGCCGCGGCTCATCGGGCCCGCGCGGGCCAAGGACATCGTGTTCACCGGCCGCTTCGTCGGCGCGGCGGAGGCGCTGCAGGTCGGCCTGGTGGACAAGGTGGTCCCGGACGATCAGGTCTACCGGGTGGCGCGCGACCTGGTGGCCCAGTACGCCAACGGCCCGGCGGTGGCCCTCCGTGGGGCCAAGCAGGCCATGGACGCCGGGCTCGAGGTCGACCTGGACACCGGCCTGGAGATCGAGCGGCTGAACTTCGCCGCGCTGTTCGCGACCGAGGACCAGCGGACGGGAATGCGCAGTTTCATCGAGAATGGGCCTGGGAAGGCCACCTTTGCCGGGCGCTGATTCGGCGCGTGGCGGTCCCGCACGTCACCGCGCTGCGGACAAGGAGCAGAGCCGATGCACCCGCTGACGACCGCTGATCGCGCCGTCCCATGACTGAGCCCGACGGCGGCCCGTCCCTGGAGATGATCACCGCCGCCCTCCGTGCGGACAGCGCCGACGTGGCGCTGTACGCGCGGGTGCTCACCGAGTCGCTGGGGGACGCGCTGCCCGAGGGCTGCGTGGCGGTGGAGCGGGCCCGGAGCGTGTCCGACCGGATGCACGGGCGTCCCGGGGAGGTCAGGAAGATCACCGTCCGGCTCGGCGAGAAAGTGCTGACGCTGACGGTGCAGCCGGGCCGGCCGCCGGCCGCGGAGATCTGCCGCGAGGTGCGCGGGGTAGTGCTTTCCCGCCAGCCCGCTGGCATGCAGGAATGGGTGGACGACCTGGCCAGGGAGCTTGTCGCCCACGCACAACAGAACGCACAAGCGGCCGAGGTGCTGCGCAAGCTCGTCGCAGGATCCTAGGCGTCGCCCGGCCGGGTTGCCGATCCGGGCCGGATACGGAAGGGGGCATCCGTAGTCTGGAAAATGCCATGAATCATCAGGGGCTGATGCCTGACAGGCTCGGGGACTACCGCCTGCTCGACCGGATCGGCGAGGGCGGGATGGGCGTTGTCTTCCTTGCCCGCGACGGGGGGCACCGGACGGTCGCGATCAAGGTCCTGCGGTCCAGCGTGGCGGGGGACCCGACGGCGCGGCGGCGGCTCGCGCGCGAGGTCGAGACGATGCAGCGGGTGCGCAGCCCGCACGTGGCGGAGGTGATCGACGCCGACCTCAACGGCGATATGCCCTACATCGTGACCCGGTTCGTGCCCGGCCGCACCCTCGACGAAGTGGTGACCCAGGACGGCCCGCTACGCGGGCGGGCGCTCGCCAGCCTGGCCAGCGGGCTGGCCGAGGCGCTGGTCGCGGTGCACGCCGCCGGTGTGGTGCACCGCGACGTCAAGCCGGGCAACGTGATGCTGTTCCAGGGCACTCCCGTGGTGATCGACTTCGGCATCGCCCAGGGCCCCGACACGACCCGGCTGACGATGACCGGGATGTTCATGGGAACCCCCGGCTACCTGGCGCCCGAGGTGATCGAAGGCCGGCCGAGCACCGAGGCGTCCGACGTGCACGCCTGGGGCGCCACGGTCGGGTTCGCCGCTACCGGCCGCCCGCCGTTCGGCACCGGCCCCTACGAGGGAGTCTTCTACCGGATCGTGAACGGGCAGGCCGACCTGGCCGGGGTTCCGCCGGCCCTGCTCCCGCTGCTGGCCGCCGCCCTGGCCAGGGATCCCGCGCACCGGCCCCCGGCGGTGCAACTCCGCGCCCAGGCGGCGGTGCTCGACCCCGGCTCTCTCGCTCAATACCTGACGCCAAACGGGGAGCAGGCGGGGCCGGTGCCAGTGGCAGGGGCCGGCGCGACGACATCGGACGCGGCGCCCGCACCGGTCGCGGGCGGCCCGGTGGCTTACGTCCCCCCGGCGCCTGTGGCGAACGGCCCGGCGGGTTACGTGCCGCCGACCGTCGCCGGCGCCGAAGCGAATGGCGCGGCCGCCGTCCCGGTGCGGGGCGGTGCCGCCCCCGCGCCTCGCGCGGGCTCGCCGCACACCCGCCCGATGGCCCAGGACCGGCCCCTCCCCGACAATCTCGGCGATGTCCTCACCCCGGTCAGCTATGCGCGGCGGGCGCCCGCACCGCGGAAAGCCGCGACGGTGACCGGCGCGCCGCAGCAAGCGGCCGCCCCGGCCCCGCGGACCCGCTGGAACCCGGTCCTGGTGGTCGCCACGGTCCTGATGCTGGCCGGGGTCAGCGTCATCCTTCCCGTCGCGGGAACGCTGGCCGCCCTGGCCCTGTTCGCCGGGCTGCGCACGGCAGGCCTGGTGCAGCGGCGCACCACGGCGCGGCGGGCGGCGCGCGGGGCCCGGACCATGGATCCGGTCGTCACCGTGGTCACCCTGCCTTGGCTCTTCCTCAGGGCCTTGTTCGCGCTGGTGCTTCTCGCGCCGCTCGCGCTGGCCGCCGCCGCGCTCGCGGCCGGCATCACGGTCGCCGCCGCGCCCGGTGACTGGCCCTACCGCGCCCTCGCCTATGCCGCCGGCGCGCTGGTGCTCTGCTACGGGCTTGGGCCCGGATCCGGCATGCCGCGGGCCCAGCTCAGGCGGGTGTTCGGCGCGATCGCCAAGACCCGGACGACGCGGCTTGTGGCCGTGCTCGGGATGACCGCCCTCGCGCTCGCCGCGATCACCGCGGCGGTGTCCTCACCGTCGGTCTTCTGGCCGACCGTCGTGCCGGGCGGCGTCGTCCGCTTCGGGGTGACCCACCTGGGGCCGATCCGCCGCCTGGCCTACCTGTCTCACCTCAGCGGGGCACCCTTGTTCGGCCTGCCGCGCAGCGGTTTCCTGCACGGCGTTTTGCTGCACAGTGGCTTCCTGCACGGCGTTTTGCTGCACAGTGGCTTCCTGCACAGTGGCTTCCTGCGCCACTTCCAGTAGGCCCCGCACCCCTCTCCTCCATGATCACGTGACTTTCTCCATCGCATCGATGGAGAAAGTCACGTACCCGTTGAGATCCCTGGCGGAGGGGTCCGCCGGAGGGAGAAGGCGCCGCTACCGGGAGTCAGCCGGAGCGCGGGCCGGTGCCGTTCGGCTGCCCGGCGCCGCGCCGGACGGCCGCGCCGACGCCGTCGGGCCGGTCAGCCTCAATGCCCGCGCCGTCCATGTCCCTGGCCGGCCGCGGCGCCTCCCGGCGCCGCGCCGGCTGCGCCGCACCCGGCGCCGGGCCGGGGCCGGCTCGGCGCGCTCGGCTCTGCCGGACTGCGCCGGGCGCTCCGGGCGCTCGGCGGGCGGCAGCGGGCGGACCAGGCCGAGGGCGATCACCTCGTTAGCGAGCCGCACCCGCCGGTTCTGGCCCTCGGGGATCCGGAACTTCTGGTAGAGCCGCAGCAGGTGCTGCTTGACCGCTGCTTCCGTGACGACGAGGTCGGCCGCGATCTCGCGGGCTGTCGCCGGGGCCACGAACGCCTCGTCGGACAGGGCAGGGCGGCACAGTGACGTCAGGACGTCAAGTTCCCGGCGAGTCAGCTCGGGGCTCGCCGAGCGCCGCAGTTCCACCTCAGCGGCGATGTCTTCCCGCGGTATTCCCCCCACCCGGCACCGCGCAGCGCCGAAGCTGAGCACGTCGCCCTCTTCCAGCACCCGGCGGGCGACAAGGCGCCCGTTGACCCGAGTGCCGTTACGAGATAATCCCAGGTCAGCGACGTAAGCGTACGGTCCGCGGCGGACGATCTCGGCGTGTAGCCGCGACACGCTGGGGTCGGCGAGGCGGATGTCGACCCCGCTGCCGCGGCCGATCGTGGTTACCGCGTCGGCCAGCGGGACGATGTCGCCGGTGTCTTCGATGCGAATGTAAGGCCCCTCCACACGGTTCTCCTGCCTGCCTTTGTAGCGACTGAGGTCTTACGGTCTGGTTACCCTCTTGCGGCTGCTTCCTATCACTCGTCCCGCGATTGCCCCGCCGCATCGCGCCCCGGCGGAGACCCCCGCCCCGGGCCGACCGGGGCGACGCGACTGGTCACGGGGCGTCGCAAGTACACTGCCGACGGGTCTGCGGAAGGAATGCAAATGGCGGACAAGCCGTCCAGGGGACTCGCGGACGTCATCGCCGCATCCACCGCCGTCAGTGACACGGCCTACCACTACCTGCGGATCCCGGCTGACCTGTTCACCGGCGTGTTCTCGGTCAGCCGGATGGCCGGATGGACGGCTCACGTGATCGAGCAGCACGCCGACAACAGGCTGATCCGCCCGGACGGCGAGTACATCGGCGAGCGCGGGCTCACCTGGGTCCCGGTAGGCCAGCGGTGAACCGGAGAGCCCCGGGCCCGGGCGCCGCGGCGGCCACAGCCACGGCGCGCCGGGACCGGCCCGGCGCCGTGGGATGGCTCGCCTACCTGGTCGTGCTCGGCCTTGTCGCGGCCGATCTCGTCTGGCTCTGGGCGGGCGGCGCGCACGCCGCCAAGGGGGGTACGTTGGCACTGGCGGGCGCGATGTTCGTCGCAGCACTTGCCAGGCTGGCGCTGCCGGAAAGCTCGGCCGGCCTGCTCGCATCGAGGAAGCGCGTCACGGATGTGGTCACGATGGCCGCGCTGGGCACCGGGCTGCTGGCTGTGGTGCTGCTGTCCCCGGTGCCGCTGTGACGTGACCGCGCTCACTGCCTGACCGGCGCCGCGGCGGGCAGTTTACCCGGGTGGCCCCAGCAGGGGCCGTGCCCGGCGGCGCATGACAAAGAGGTCAGGCCGCGGAAGGAAGGAACGACCGCCAATGCCCAAGATCAAGGTAGCCAATCCCGTCGTCGAGATCGACGGCGACGAGATGACCAGGATCATCTGGCAGTTCATCAAGGACAAGCTGATCCTGCCGTACCTGGATATCGAGCTGAAGTATTACGACTTGTCGGTCACCCACCGCGACGAGACCGATGACAAGGTCACGGTGGACGCGGCCTACGCCATCAAGCAGTACGGGGTGGGCGTGAAGTGCGCCACGATCACCCCCGATGAGGCGCGCGTCGCCGAGTTCGGGCTGAAGCGGATGTGGCGCTCGCCCAACGGCACGATCCGCAACATCCTCGGCGGCGTGGTGTTCCGCGAGCCGATCGTGGTCCACAACGTTCCCCGCTTCGTGCCCGGCTGGACCAAGCCGATCATCATCGGCAGGCATGCGCACGGCGACCAGTACCGGGCCACCGACTTCGTGGTTCCCGGGCCGGGCCGGGTGCTGATCACCTATGAGCCGGACGAGGGCACCGCCGCGAACGGCTTCGAGCTTGAGGTCAGCCGGTTCACCGGCGGCGGCGTGGCCATGGGGATGTACAACTACGACGACTCGATCAGGGATTTCGCCCGCGCCACCATGCGCTACGCGCTCAACCGCCACTACCCGCTGTTCCTGTCCACGAAGAACACGATCCTCAAGGCCTACGACGGGCGGTTCAAGGACCTGTTCGCCGAGGTGTACGAGTCGGAGTTCAAGGCGGAGTTTGAGGCGTCCGGGATCACCTACGATCACCGGCTGATCGACGACATGGTCGCCCAGGTCCTCAAGGGCGAGGGTGGCGTCGTCTGGGCGTGCAAGAACTACGACGGTGACGTGGAGTCCGACGTGGTGGCCCAGGGCTTCGGCTCGCTCGGCCTGATGACCAGCGTGCTGATGACCCCGGACGGGCGCACCGTCGAGGCCGAGGCTGCGCACGGCACGGTGACCCGGCATTACCGCATGCACCAGCAGGGCAAGGCCACCTCCACCAACCCGATCGCGTCCATCTTCGCCTGGACCCGCGGCCTGGCGCACCGCGGCAAGCTGGACGGCACTCCCGAGGTCACCGCGTTCGCGGAGACTCTGGAGAAGGTCTGCGTGCAGACCGTGGAAAGCGGCAAGATGACCAAGGACCTGGCCTTGCTGATCGGTTCCGACGCGCCGTACCTGAACACCGAGGACTTCCTGGCGGCGCTGGATGACAACCTCCGCGCCGCGATGAGTTCCTGACCGAGGTTCGCTCCGGGCACGGCGCCTGAGCACGCAGAAGGAGACCGGAAAGATGGCCCGCAAGGGGAAGGTGGCCGTGATTGGCGCCGGGTTCTACGGCTCGACCACGGCACAGCGACTGGCCGAGTACGACATCTTCGACGAGGTCGTGCTAACCGACATCATCGAAGGGAAGCCGGAAGGGCTCGCGCTGGACATGAGCCAGTCGCGCCCGGTCGAAGGCTTCGAGACCAAGGTCACCGGGCAGACCACCGGCCTGGCCGGTGAGGGTTATGAGGCGATCGCGGGTTCGGACATCGTCATCGTCACCGCAGGGCTGCCGCGCAAGCCTGGCATGAGCAGGATGGACCTGATCGAGGTCAACGCCAAGATCGTCCGCGGCGTCGTGGAGAACGTGGTGAAGCACGCGCCCGAGGCGGTGCTCATCGTGGTCTCGAACCCGCTGGACGAGATGACCGCGCTCGCGGCCAAGGTCTCCGGCTTCCCCGCGCACCGGGTGATTGGCCAGGCGGGCATGCTGGACACGGCCAGGTTCAGCTACTTCGTCGCCGAGCGACTCGGCGTGCCGGTCTCCTCGGTGCGGACGCTCACCCTCGGCTCGCACGGCGACACCATGGTCCCGGTGCCGTCGGCGTGCACGGTGGACGGCGCGCCGCTGGCCGACCGGTTGCCCGCCGCCGACATCGAGGCGCTAGTGGACCGGACCCGGCAGGGCGGCGCGGAGATCGTCGCGCTGCTCAAGACCGGATCCGCGTACTACGCGCCCTCGGCGGCCGCGGCCAGGATGGCCCGGGCCGTGGCGGAGGACGCCGGCGCGGTCATGCCGGTGTGCGCGTGGGTGGACGGCCAGTACGGCATCTCCGGCGTCTACTTGGGCGTCGAGGCCGAGCTTGGCGCGATCGGGGTCCGCAAGGTCGTGGCCCGCGACCTGACCGAGCCGGAGCTCGCCGCACTGCGGGAGGCGGCAGAGGCCGTCCGGGAGAAGCAGGCCTCGGTCGCCAGCCTCTGACTGCCCGGCAACCCCGATCCCGTACCTGGTCAGCGTGCGGGCAAGGCCAGTCTGCGCACGGCCAACTCGGCAAACAACGCCGCGCCGTCGGCCAGGACCGTGTCGTCGAACACGGCGAAAGCCGAGTGGTTGAACGGCGCCGTGTCGGGGTCCACCAGCGGCGGGCACGCGCCCAGCATGATGAACGCGCCGGGAACCTGGTCAAGGACGTACGAGAAGTCCTCCGCCCCGGGCATCGGGTTGGGCTGGGGGAGGAATCGGTCCTCGCCGAGCAGGTCCGCCACCAGCTCCGCGGCGAACCGCGCCTCCCGCTGATCGTTGACGGTGACCGGATAGGCGCCCTCGAACTCCGCGGTGGCGGTCAGTCCGTGCGCCGCGGCGATGTCGTGGACCAGGCGGACGACCGCCTCCCGGACCAGCGCGCGGGAGGCGGGGGAGAAGGACCGGATGGTCACCTGCAGCCGGGCCTCGTCCGGTATGACGTTGTTCGTGGTGCCCGCGTGGAAGCTGCCCACGGTGATGACCACCGGGTCGAAGATGTCGAAGGCGCGGGTCACCAGCACCTGCAGCGCCGTCACGATCTCGCAGGCCGCCGGGATGGGGTCGGCGGCGTTCTGCGGCCGGGCGCCGTGGCCGCCGCGGCCGTGCACGGTGATGCCCAGCGCCTCTGCCGCGGCCATCATCGGCCCCTCCCGGGTGCTGAACACCCCGGCGCGCAGTTCGGCCGACGCTACGTGCAGCGCGTAGGCGGCGGCGGCCCGCTCGCCGGCCGCGTCCAGCACCCCCTCCTCGATCATGAACCTGGCGCCGCCGTGCCCCTCCTCGCCCGGCTGGAACATGAACACCACGCTGCCCGGCAGGTCCGCCTGGCGCTCAGACAGCAGCCGGGCCGCCCCGACGAGCATGGCCGAATGCAGGTCATGCCCACAGGCGTGCATGGCGCCGCCGATCCGGGACGCGAAGTCCAGCCCGGTCCGCTCGGTGACCGGCAGCGCATCCATGTCGGCCCGCAGCAAGACAACCGGGCCCCCGCCCCCCTCCCCATTCCCCTTCACTCCGCCGCGCAGCACCGCGGTGACTGAACTCAGCGCCGAGCCGAGGGTGATCTCCAGCGGCAGGCCGTCCAGCGCGGCGACGATCTTCTCCTGGGTCAGCGGCAGGTGCAGCCCGATCTCGGGCTCGGCGTGGATGGCGCGCCGCAGGTGGGCGAGTTCGCCCGCGATTGCCGCCGCGTCCTCGGAAACTGCCATCTCATGCTCCTCGCGAGTGTCCCAGTATCCGGCCCCAGAATGTCACAGCAGGCGGCCCGCGCCCGCCGAGGGCGGGGCCGGCAGGAACCGGGGCGGCGGCCAGCCCCGGCTGGCGTACGCGGCGGCGATCGTCTCACGTGGCCCCGCGGTGTCTGCGGGCGCCAACGCGATCACCGACCCGCCGAACCCGCCGCCCATCATCCGCGCGCCCAGGCCCCCGGCGGCCTCGGCCGCCTCGGCGGCCACATCGGCCTCGGGCCAGGAGACTTCGAAGTCATCCCGTAGTGAGGCGTGCGAAGCGTGCAGCAGGGGGCCGAGCCCGGCCAGAGCGCCGGCGTTGAGCAGGTCCGCCGCCGCGCGCACCCGGCAGTTGTCGGTGATCACATGGCGCGCCCGGCGGGCCAGCACCGGGTCACCGATCTCCGCCGCCCGTGCCGGGTCGTCCACATCACGCAGGCTGGGCACGCCGAGCGCGCGCGCCGCCTGCTCGCATTCGGCCCGGCGCAGCGCATACCTGCCGTCGGTCAGCGCATGCCGGGCGCCGGTGTCCACCAGGAGCAGCGCCAGCCCCGAAGCGGCGGGGTCGAGCCGCACCGGTGCGCTGTCCCCGGTGCGGCAGTCCAGCAGCAGGGCGTGGCCCGCCTCGCAGAGCAGGGACGCGGACTGGTCCATGATGCCGCTGGGCACGCCGACCATCTCGTTCTCGGCCCGCCTGGCCAGCCCGGCGAGTTCGGGCCGGGACACGCTCACCTGGTACAGCGCGGCCAGGGCGATCGCCGTCGCGCATTCGATCGCGGCCGAGGAGGACAGGCCCGCGCCCTGTGGCAGGTCGGAATCGATGACCAGGCTGGCCCCGCCGACGGCATGGCCGGCCTCCCGCAGCGCCCAGGCGACGCCGGCCGGATAGGCGGCCCAGCCGGTCACGCTGCCGGGGCGAAGCGTCGCCAGCGGCACGGTGACCGGCCCGTCGGCCTGGCGCGACCGGATGTCAAGCGCGTCGCCGCCGCGCCGCCGCGCGGCTACCACCACGCCCCGGTCGAGCGCGAACGGCAGCACCCACCCCTCGTTGTAGTCGGTGTGCTCGCCGATGAGGTTCGCCCGGCCCGGCGCGTGCCACACGCCTTCGGGTTCCTCGCCGTGCCAGGCCCGGAACTGGCCGGCGGCGCGCTCCGCGACGGCCGTGCCACTCAGCATCATTGACTCCCTCGCGGGACGTCGCGCCGGAGGCGCGCAGGACAGCAGCGCGCATGGTCGTGCCGGGGGCGCGCCAGATTGCCGTGCGGGAGGCGGTCCTCGCCGCCGGGACGCACGTCGTGCCGGAGGCGCGCTGGCCAGCACGGCGCCGCCTGGGGCTGCGTCGTGCCGGAGGCGCGCTGGCTAGCACTATGCGGCGTTCGGCCCGGCGGCTGCGGCGTGGCGCGACCCGAGGCTGACAGAGGGCGCCTCACCGCTCGCCGTGCCGGGCGGGCTGGCCTTCGGCCGCCCCGCTGCCGGCGGGGCGGCCGAGGGCGGCCCGCTCCAGGGTGAACTGCCAGGCGTCCGCGACCATCGCGGCCAGGCCCCGTTCGGTGCGCCAGCCGAGGTCGGCGTGGATGCGGTCGGAGGAGGCCACCAGCACCGCCGGGTCGCCGGGGCGCCGGGGGGCGAACTGGGACGGAATGTCCCGCCCGGTCACCTCACGGCAGGCGCCGAGCACTTCGAGGTTGGAGAACCCGGCGCCGCTGCCGAGGTTGTAGATCCGGTGCTCGCCGGGAACGCACGCCGCCAGGGCGAGCATGTGCGCCCGGGCCAGGTCGGTGACGTGGATGTAGTCGCGGACGCAGGTGCCGTCCGGGGTTGGATAGTCGTCGCCGAACAGCCGCACGGCGGGGGCGCCGTCCGCCCCGCCGTTGCCGCCGTCAGCGCCATTGCCGCGCGCGCCCAGGGCCACCGCCAGGATGCTCGGGATGAGGTGGGTCTCCGGGTGGTGGCGCTCGCCCAGCCATTGCCCGCCCGGGCCGGCCTGGGCGCCCGCCACGTTGAAGTAGCGCAGGCTCACCGCGCCGATCCGGTGCATCCTGGCGTGCTCGGCCAGCGCGGTGTCCACGGCCAGCTTGGACGCCCCGTACGGGTTGGCGGGCCGTGTCGGAGCGGTCTCGTCGATAGGCGTGCGCTCGGGCTCCCCGTAGACCGCCGCGGTGGAGGAGAACACGATCCTGCCGACCCCGGTCACCCGCATCGCTTCCAGCAGCGCGAGCGTCCCGCCGAGGTTGTTCTCCCAGTACAAGGCCGGCTTGGCCACCGACTCGGCGACCAGCGACTTCGCGGCGAAATGCAGCACCGCATCGACGCCGCCGGCGAGCAGAGCCTGAACCCGGGCCTGGTCATGGACCGGGCCCTCGGCAAAGGCCGCGCCAGCCGGCGCCGCGTCGGCGTGCCCCGTGGACAGGTCGTCGAGGACGGTCACCTGGTGCCCCTCGCGCAGCGCCATCGCAGCGACCACGCTGCCGATGTAGCCAGCACCGCCGGTCACCAGCAGTTTCATCCCGCCTCCCGCAGCCTGCGCGCAGCATCCTCTGGCAGCACGTCGTTGATCCAGACTCCCATGCCCGATTCGCTGCCCGCGAGGTACTTCAGCTTCCCCGGCGCCCGCCGGATCGAGAGCACCTGCAGGTGCAGCGCGAACTCCCGGCGCGCGACCGGTTCACCGCCCGGCGCCTGGTGCCACGCCGCGATATACGGCAGCGGCACGCCGAACAGCGCGTCAAGGCGCCGCAGCACGTCGAGATAGAGGGGGCAGAACGCCTCGCGGGCATCCTCGGTGAGTTCCGGGAGGCTGGCCACGCGCCGTGCCGGGAAGAGCAGCACCTCGTAGGGCCACCGGGCGGCGGCGGGCACGAAGGCGATCCAGTGCTCGTTGCGGCTGACGATCCTGGTCCCCGCGACCAGTTCCCCGGCGAGAATCTCGTCGAAGAGGTTCGCCCGGCCCGCTGCGGCGTGCGCCCTGGCCTGGCCGAGCATCCGCTCGGTGCGCGGGGTGATGAATGGGTAGCCGTAGATCTGGCCGTGCGGATGGCTGAGCGTGACCCCGATCTCCTCGCCCCGGTTCTCGAAGCAGTACACCTGCTTGATCCCCGGCATGTCCTGCAGCACCGTGGTCCGGTCCGCCCACGCCTCCAGCACGGTGCGGACCCGGCGCGGGGACAGGCTCGCGAACGAGGCGTCGTGGTCGGAGGTGAAGCAGACCACCTCGCACCGCCCGGTGGCGGGCCGTCCGGGCACGCCCGCGGTTTCCAGCGGGCCATCCGGCAGTGGCCTAGCCGGAAGTCGCCCTGCCGCGGCCGCGGGGTCGCCCGCGCCGCGCAGCGACGGGAACCTGTTCTCGAAGACCACCACGTCGTAGTCATCGGCCGGGATCTCGGTCAGCCGCCCGTCCCTGGAGGGGTCGAGCGGGCACTCCTCGGGCGGCGGCAGGAACGTGCGGTCCTGGCGCTGGGCGGCGATGATCACCCATTCCCCGGCCAGCGCGTCCCAGCGGAGACCAGAGGGGGACGGCCCCTCGCCAGGGCCGTCGGTCCCGTCCGTCGAACCGGGCCCGTCCGGCCGGAAGCCGAGTGGGCGCAGGTCCGGCGCTTTGGCCCGGCCGAGCCCGGGTGACTCGTCGTAGTAGATGATTTCGCGCCCATCCGCCAGTCGGGCGCTGTCCTTCCAGAACAGGTCTGCTCCCACGGGATACATACGCTAGCCGGACGCTGGTCATGGCGCGCGATCAGGCCTGCCCGGCGCGACATGCGTGCCCGGGCGCCCGGACTGACCGCGCCATGTCATCGGTGCGGCACGCCGGGCCCTCCCGGCCGGACACCCCGCCCGTCTCCCCGTCCCCCTTCGCTGCCTCCTCATCCCACCCCCCTTCGCCGGCTGTACTGCTTAAACTGTGCTCACGCCAGGGGCGCACGCGGTGCGGGCGGCGATTTCGCCAGGCCCCGGCCGGGCAGCGGTCCAGGGGATGCTCACCCAAGCGCCGGTCAGGGTGAACTTCGGAGGTCGGGAATAGGCCGTGAACGAGGTCGTCGGGGACGTCATCATCGTTCTGGTCATTTTGCTCATCGGCGGGTTCTTCTCCGGCGCGGAGATGGCCCTGGTCTCGCTGCGCGAGGGCCAGGTCCGGCAACTGGCACAGCGGGGCAAACGGGGCCAGCGCGCGGCGAAGCTCGCCCAGGACCCGAACCGCTTCCTGTCCGCGGTGCAGATCGGCGTGACCGTGGCCACGCTGGTCTCCGGCGCGTTCGGCGCGGCCACGCTGGCTGCCGCCATGCGGTCCGCGCTGGTCAGTGAGGGGGTCAGTGCCGCCTGGGCATCGGTGCTCTCGTTCGCCACGGTCACGGTGGCCATCTCCTTCCTCAGCCTGGTGCTACAGGAGCTCGCGCCGAAGCGGCTGGCGCTGCAGCGGCCCGAATCAGTGGCGCTGATCGCGGCGCCGCTGATTGACCGGATCTCCGTGCTGGCCAGGCCGCTGGTCTGGCTGCTTTCTGTGTCCACCAACGTGGTGGTGCGGCTGCTCGGCGGCGACCCGAAGGCCGGCCGCGAGGTGATGACCACGGAGGAACTGCAAGACCTTGTCGTCGGATCCCAGGCGCTGCCGGCGGACGAGCGGCAAATCGTGGCCGATGTGTTCGACGCGGGCAAGCGCCAGCTGCGCGAGGTCCTGCTGCCACGGACCGAGGTGGAGTTCATCGCCGCCGACACCCCGCTGGCCGAGGCCGCCGCGACGCTGTCGAAGGCGTCGCACTCCCGGTTCCCGGTGTACCAGGAGTCCTACGACGACGTGATCGGCTTTGTGCACCTTCGTGACCTGCTGGACGTCGGCCTGGCGGGCAAGGCGCTGATGGTCGGTGAGGTGGCACGGCCGGTGGAGCGGCTGCCGATCAGCAAGCGGGTGCTGCCCGCGCTCTCGGAGATGCGCCGCAACCATGCCCACCTGGCGATCGTGGTGGACGAGTACGGCGGCACCGCGGGCATCGTGACGCTGGAAGACCTGGTGGAAGAGCTGATCGGGGACATCAGGGACGAGTACGACCAAGAGGGGACCGCACGCAAGCTGGTCGGCGGGCAGGTCGAGGTAGACGGCCTGCTGAACCTGGACGAGTTCGCCGAGCAGACCGGGGTTGGCCTGCCCGAAGGGCCGTACGAGACCGTGGCCGGTTACGTGCTCGCGACGCTCGGCCAGTTGCCGGTGGTGGGGGACGCCGTCGAGGTCAACGGGCACCGGCTGACCGTGACCGAGATGGACGCCCGCCGTATCGCGCGGGTCAGGGTCGGCCCGGCGCTGCCGGACGCGGGCGCCGACCCCGGGGCCGGTGCCGCCGAGGAGATCGGGCCTGCGCCGCCTGCGTGACGCAAAGAATCCGGTCAGGGTGCGTCCCGTAGATTTATGCCGTCGCGCAGCAGGCGGAATGAGCTACGCGGCATGCCCTTGTTGCGCCACGCCGTTCGCGGCGCAACTGGCGAGCCGCCGCGCGCCCTAAACTAGCCGTGTCCTGGCCATGCGCCCCGGCCAGCGAAGGGGATGGGACGCGTGGCAGGGCGTGTGAAGGGGGATGGGGAGGCGGGCGGGGCGTGGCTCGCCCTTGCGGAAGGCGGCATTGTGCATCCTGCGGGCGAGCACGACACGGTCGTGGTCGTTGACTTCGGCGCCCAGTACGCGCAACTGATCGCTCGGCGGGTCAGGGAATGCCAGGTGCACTCCGAGATCGTGCCGGCCAGGATGCCTGCGGCGCAGATCCTGGCCCGCAACCCGAAGGCGGTCATCTTGTCCGGCGGCCCCGCCTCGGTGTACGCCGACGGCGCCCCGCCCGCGCCGGCCGGCTTGTTCGGCGCCGGTGTCCCGGTCCTGGGCATCTGCTACGGGTTCCAGCTCATGGTGGCCGAACTCGGCGGCACGGTGGCCCGCACCGGCGTGGGCGAGTACGGCGGCGCCGCGCTCGACTTGCTGCCAGCGCCCGGCGCTGCGGAGGCGGCCGCAGGCGGGACGCTGCTCGCCGGGCTGCCCTCCCCCCAGCAGGTGTGGATGTCGCACGGGGACACCTGCACCCTCGCGCCGCCCGGGTTCGCGGTCACGGCGCGCACGGCGGCCTCGCCGGTGGCCGCGGTAGAGGACCCGCGGCGCGGGCTGTACGGGGTGCAGTTCCACCCGGAGGTGGCGCATACGCCGTCCGGCCTGGAGGTGCTGCGGCGGTTCCTGGTGGCTGCCGGCTGCCGCCAGGACTGGACCATGCGCGGCATCATCACCGAGCAGGTCGCGCTGATCGCCGAGCAGGTCGGCGACGGCCGGGCCATCTGCGGGCTGTCCGGCGGGGTCGATTCCGCGGTCGCCGCGGCGCTGGTGCAGCGCGCCATCGGCAGCAGGCTCACCTGCGTGTTCGTGGACCACGGGCTGCTGCGCCAGGGCGAGGCCGAGCAGGTGGAGAAGGACTTCGTCGCGGCGACCGGAGTGGACCTGCACATCGAGGACGCCGCGAGCGCGTTCCTCGGCGCCCTGGCGGGGGTGGCCGACCCGGAAGAGAAGCGCAAGATCATCGGCCGCGAGTTCATCCGCGCGTTCGAGCGGGCCACCGCGCGGATCACCGCGCGGGCGGGCGCGCACGGCCAGACGGTAGAGTTCCTGGTCCAGGGGACCCTCTACCCGGACGTGGTCGAGTCCGGGGGCGGGAGCGGCACGGCCAGCATCAAGTCTCACCACAACGTGGGCGGTCTCCCCGCAGACCTCGGTTTCCGCCTGATCGAGCCGTTGCGCGACCTGTTCAAGGACGAGGTGCGCAAGGTCGGGTCGCAGCTCGGCCTGCCGCCCGCGATCGTGTCGCGGCAGCCGTTCCCCGGGCCGGGCCTCGCCATCCGGATCGTGGGCGAGGTCACGCCGCAGCGGCTGCGGATCCTGCGCGCCGCGGACGCCATCGTCCGCGAGGAGTTGTCGGCGGCCGGGCTGGACGACGTGATCTGGCAATGCCCGGTGGTGCTGCTCGCTGACGTGTACTCGGTAGGGGTTCAGGGCGACGGACGCAGCTACGGGCACCCGGCGGTGCTCCGCCCGGTGACCAGCGAGGATGCCATGACGGCCGACTGGGCGCGGCTGCCGGACGCGGTGCTCAGCACGATCGCGACCCGGATCACCAACGAGGTCCCCGAGATCAACCGGGTGGTGCTCGACGTGACCAGCAAGCCGCCGGGCACCATCGAGTGGGAGTAGCCCGCCGTACTCCTTGATACCCCCGTGGGTATAGTGAAGCCGACGGGAAGGGCGGACTGATGAAGGTCGACGAAAGCGCCGCGGGCCAGGTGCTCAACCGGCTCCGCCGCGCCCATGGCCAGCTTGCCGGGGTGATCGCGATGATCGAGAACGGGCGGGACTGTGCCGAGGTGGTCACCCAGCTGGCGGCGGTGTCCCGGGCACTGGACCGGGCGGGTTTCAAGATCGTGGCCAGCGGGATGCGGCAGTGCCTGGCCAGCGGCGGGGAATCCGCGGTGACCGAGGAGCAGATGGAGAAGCTGTTCCTCACCCTCGCCTGACCTCCGGTAACGCTCCCCGGCAGCGGGCACGGTCGGCCTGGTGCTGAGGTCCTAAGGCCGAAGCCAGGCGGGAGATAAGGCGTCTGCCCGATGTGCGGGGCGGGGCCTTACCGCGAGTCTCAAGAGTGCCGGGCGACACCCTGTGCCCGGCGCCGAGGAGGCAACCATGCACCCGTACAGCACGCAGGCCCTGGCCGCCGAGCGCGTCCGGGACCTGCGGGAGCAGGCCGCTGCGGCACGGCGGGCCACCGAGGCCCGCCGCGCCCGGCGCGGCCATGGGCCGATCGCGGCCGGCCGGGTTCTCGCCCGACGGCCCGGCGCGCCCCGCTGGGCCTGAGGAGGCCGCCGTGGCGATCGCAGAGGCCCGGTTTCTGCTATCCACGGCAGCTCCGCTGGCGTGTAGCACCAGCCCGGATTTGTTTTTCGCCGAGTCGCCGCTGGACGTAGCCAGGGCGAAAGAGCTGTGCGCCGAGTGCCCGGTGCGCGCCGCGTGCCTGGCCGAGGCGATCGAACGCGCTGAGCCGTGGGGAGTGTGGGGCGGCCAGCTGTTTCTCCGTGGCGTGATCGTGCCCACAAAGCGGGCCCGCGGCCGCCCGCGCAAGTCCAGCCTGGCCGCCTGAGTTCTGCCGCGCCGCCTGCCCCGGTGGCCAGGCCCGGCCGCGTCGCCCGGCCACGCCCGCTGGATGCCCCGCCGGTCAGGTCACCTGGGCGGGCTCGGCAGGAAAGTCCTCGTAGCCCTTACTCGTCAGGATCCGCCGGGTGGCGTCCATCGCGTCCCAGATGTCGGTGTACCGGGTGGTGATGGGCGTGGGCCCCAGCCGGAGCCGGTCCGGCGTCCGGTAGTCACCGATCACCCCCTCGTGAATGAGCGCCTGGCCGATCCGCCACGCCTCCGGATGGCGCAGGCAGACGTGGGCGCCCCGACGGGCCGGATCACGCGGCGAAGCGACCGCGCAGCCCAGCGGGGCGAGCCAGGCATCGGCGAGGGCAATCAGGTAGTCGGTCAGCCGCATTCCTTTGTCCCGCAGCCGGTCAATGCCCGCATCGGCCAGCAGGCGCGCTCCCTCCTCCACCGCTGCCGTGCCGGCGATGTCTGGGGTGCCGGTGAGGAACCGGCCGATCCCAGGGACCGGGTCGTAGTCCGGTCCCATCTGGAACTGCTCACGCTGCCCGAACCAGCCCTGAATGGGCTGGCGCAGCGCGCCATCCAGGCGCCTGCTCACATACAGGAAGGCGGGCGCGCCCGGCCCTGCGTTCAGGTACTTGTAGGTGCAGCCGACCGCCAGGTCGGCCCGGCAGGCGTCAAGCTCGACCGGCACCGAGCCGGCCGAGTGGCACAGGTCCCAGAGCGCCAGGGCGCCCACGTCGTGCGCGATGCCGGTGATCTCCGCCATGTCCGCCAGCGCGCCGCTGCGGTAGGCCACATGGGAGAGGCTGACCAGCGCGGTCTCCCCGTCCACGGCGGCGCGTACCGCGTCCGCGGTCACGCCGCTGTCCATGTCGGTGTGGATCACGCGCAGTTCGGCGCTGCGTTCTGCTGCGATCCCGGCCAGCACGTAGCGATCGGTCGGGAAATTGTCATCGTCGGTCACGATGACACGGCGGCCGGGGCGGGCGCCCAGCCCGGCACGCGCCAGCTTGTACAGGTTGACCGTGGTGGAGTCGCAGACCAGCACCTGCCCCGGCGCGGCCCCGAGCAGATAGCTGCCGAGCAGGTCACCAGCCTGGCCGGGCAGACTGACCCAGTGGGCCCAGGAGCGGACCAGGCCGGTCCCCCACTCGCGCCGGACCACCTCGGCGATCCGTTCGGCGGTGGCGAGCGGAAGCCTGCCCAGCGAGTTGCCGTCCAGGTAGATCAGCGACGGATCGTCGATCGCGAACCGCTCGCGGAAGCGGGCAAGGGGATCGTCCGCGTCACACTGGAGAGCGTAGGACCGGTCCGCGGTGAAACTGCTCACCGCCTCACCCTAAGTTGCGCCCGGCCAGTTCGTGCCGGGTGCGCCGGCCGGTTCGTGGCGGGTGCGCCGGCCGGTTCGTGGCGGGTGGGAGCGGCCGGAACGCCGGATCTGTTACATCGGCACGAGCTCGAAGATCTCCACGGCGAAGCGGCCCTTTCCTTCGGAAAGGAACGGGTGCCCGTCGGTGAACGCGCGGGCGGCCTCCAGGGAGTCGGCTTCGACGATCGTGTAACCGTTCTGGTCGCTGGGGGCCGGGCTCGTGCCGTTGTCGCTGACCGCGGCGCGGGCGCCGAACGGCGCGCCAGGGTCCACCATGGCGGGCCCGAGCTTGCCCATCCACGTGCCCCATGCCTGCATCTGCTCGGCCGACTGTTCTGGCGTGAAGTCCTCCATAGGCTGGGCCGGTCCGCGGTACAGGAACAGGAATTTGCTCACCGGTTACTCCTCTCGTCGGAACGCACCGGGTGGTGCGCCTACCTAGCCGACGAACGGGTGAGCGCGGAATCGACAGACACGGGGCCAGCCCGGGTGGGTCGGCGCCGGTGGCAACGGACGAGGCCAGCCCGGGCAGGGTCAGCCACCGGCAGCCTCACGCCGCAGCCGCCGGGCCGAACGCCGCACCGCTCCGCGCCGCGGCTTCTCGGCGGCCGAGACTCTGTTGGTCCCGGGGGCAAGCCCCCGGACCCCCGTGCCTCCCAACCCGCCGATTTGCGCGCCTCCGGCACGATCATGCGGAGCGCCCGCGAGGGAGGTAATGAACACGACCATGTGGAGCATCCGCGAGGGAGGTAATGAACACGACCATGCGGAGCACCCGCGAGGGAGGTGATGAATCAGTTCAGCCCCGGCGGCGCTTGCCGCGGATGCCAAGGATCAGCAGCAGCAGCACGAGCACCACGCCGACCACCGGCAGCGCCCGCTTCAGCACCGGGAAGCCGGCCACGCTGAGCAGGTCGATGGCGTCCTCATCCGGCGGCCGTGCGGCCCGCGGCGCGTCCGGCTGGCCCGCGTCCTGCTGGCTTGCGACGGGCGCCGTCGCCCCGTTCTGCGCCGCGACGCCGTCGGCGGCCGCCGATCCGGGACCCGGCTGTGGCCCGGCGCCGTTGCCGCCGACGGCGGCCAGGGCATCCCGCTCCGCCAGGTGGTAGCCGAGACCGGCCAGGCGCTGCTTGATCTCCCGGACCGACTGCGGGCCGAGGTTCTCGATGGCGAGCAGGTCGTCCTCGGTCCGGGCCGAGAGTTCGCCCACGGTGTGGATGCCCGCGCGGCGCAGGCTGTTGTAGGCGCGCACCGGCAGCTGGAGCTCCTCCAGCGGCGCCGCGCCATCCAGCGTGACCTCCGGTCCGCCTGGCGTGCCGCCATCCGGCCCACTGCCAGCCGCAGTGGGGACGCTGGCCGCGGCGGGGACGCTAGCCGGGGTACCGGACGCAGGCGCCCCCGGCGCCGCGGCGCCGGCTGCTGGCGGGCCTTCGCCCGCCAGCAGCGCGGCGAGGTTGGCCGCGAACCTCTCGATGATCCGGCCGCCCACCTCGGCCATGACGCCGCGGCCGAACTGGGCCGGGCGGCCGGTGACGCTCATCGTGGTGTGCACGACCACCTTGGTCTGGCCGCCCTCGCCCTGCAGCGCCGAGCGGATGGTGGCCGAGGCCGTGCCGGCGCCGCGCGTCTCCTTCCCGGATGCCTCCAGCGTGACCGCCCGGGCCTGCTCGTCGCGCTCGACGAAGCGAGCGTTGCCGGCGTAGGTCATCGTCACCGGGCCGACCTTGACCTTGATCCGGCCCTTGACCACGTCGCCATCGACGGAGTCGACGGTCGCGCCGGGCATGCACGGCGCGATCCGCTCGACATCAAGCAGGGCCTGCCACGCCTGCTCCGGAGGTACCGGGATAGTGAACGAGTGCTCCAGATCCATAGTTCAGGCTCCTGACGCCGCCGCCAGGGCTCTGGCGGTCAGTACCCGCGCCAGGTGGCGCCGGTAGTCGGCCGCGCCGTGCAGGTCTGCCGGCGGTCGGGTTCCCTCGTCCGCGTGCTGCGCGGCCGATCGCAGGGCATCGGCGTCGGCTTCGGCGCCTGCCGCCGCCGCCTCGGCCGCCCGGGCCCGTACCGGGACCGAGCCCATGTTGGCCATCGCGATTCTCGCCTCGGCGACCTGCCCGTTCGATCGCCGCGCGAGCGCGGCGACCCCTACGATCGCCCACGCTTGGGCGGTCCGGTGGAACTTCTCGTAACGATAGCCCCAACCGGGGCCGAGCTTGGGCACTCTGATCCCGGTGAGGATCTCATTGGCCGCCAGCGCCGTGGTCAGGTAGTCGGAGAAGAACTCCTCCGCGCCGATCGCCCGCTCGCCCGCTGGCCCGCTGGCGATCATGTCCCCGCCCAGCGCAAGCACGACCGCAGGCAGGTCAGCGGCCGGGTCAGCGTGGGACAACGATCCGCCGAGGGTGCCACGGTGCCGGACGGCCGGGTCCGCGACGGTGCCCGCCGCCTGCGCCAGCAGCCCGCAGTGCGCGGCGATGAGCGGGTCCCGGGTCAGCTCGTCGTGCGTGGTGAGCGCGCCGATCAGCAGCGTGTCGCCCTCGTCCCGTACACCGCGCAGGCCGCCGAGCGAGCCCACGTCCACCAGGAGTTCCGGGTAGGCCAGCCGGAGCCGCAGCAGCGGCAGCAGGCTCTGCCCGCCGGCGATCACCTTGGCGTCCTCGCCGCCCTGATCGAGCGCGCGGACCGCCTCGTCCAGCGAGGACGGCCTGACGTAGTCGAACCTGGCCGGGATCATGCCGCGCCTCCGTTCTCCCGTGCCTCTTGTATGGCCCGCCAGACGCGCTCCGGCGTGCACGGCATGGTGATGTCGCTGATGCCGAACGGCCGCAGCGCGTCGATGATCGCGTTGACGACCGCGGGCGTGGACGCGATCGTGCCCGCCTCTCCGACGCCCTTGACGCCGAGCGGGTTGGTGGTCGCGGGAGTCTCGGTCCGGTCGGTGACGAAGGACGGCAGGTCAGCGGCGGACGGAACCAGGTAGTCGGCCAGCGTGGTGGTGACCAGGTTGCCGTCATCGTCGTAGACGCCCTCCTCGTACAGTGCCTGCGCGATGCCCTGCGCGATGCCGCCATGTAGCTGGCCTTCGACGATCTGCGGGTTGATCACCTTGCCGACGTCGTCCACGGCCACGTAGGAGCGGATCGTGACCATGCCGGTCTCGGTGTCGACCTCGGCCGCGCACAGGTGGGTTCCGTGCGGGAACGAGAAGGTGTCGGGGTCGATCGTTGCTTCGGCGTCCAGCGCCGGGTCAACGCCATCCGGGAGGTTGTGCGCGGTGAACGCCGCGAACGCAATCTCCTGGATGGTGTGGCCCTTCTCCGGGTCCCCGCGGACATGGAGCCGGCCGCTGGTGAACTCGATGTCCCGCTCGCTGGCTTCCAGCATGTGCGCGCTAATCCGCTTGGCCTTGGTGATCACGTTCTCGCACGCTGAATGCACCGCGGTGCCGCCGATCACCACCGAGCGCGACCCGTAGGTGTCCATGCCCTTGGGCGCGATCTGGGTATCACCGTGCAGCACGCGGATGTCCTCGAAGGGGATCCCGAGCGCGTCAGCGGCGATCTGGCTCCACGCGGTCTCGTGACCCTGGCCGTGCGGGCTGGTCCCGGTGACCACCTCCACCTTGCCGGTGGGCAGCACCCGGACCGAAGCATGCTCCCAGCCGCCAGCCGCGTACGACAGTGCCTTGAGGACCCGGGAGGGGGCGATTCCGCACATCTCCGTGTACGTGGAGATGCCGATGCCGAGGCGGACCGGGTCGTTGTCCAGGTTCCGCTCAGTCTGCTCCTGCCGGAGCGCGTCGTAGCCGAACAGTTCCGTCGCTCTTGCCGTGGCGGCTTCGTAGTTCCCCGAGTCGTAGGTCAGGCCGGAGATCGTGTCAAAGGGAAACTCCTCGTGGGAGATCCAGTTGTGCTGGCGCAGCTCCAGCGGGTCCATACCCAGCTCGGCGGCGAGCTCGTCCACGATCCGCTCGATCGCGTACGTCGCCTCCGGGCGTCCCGCTCCGCGGTAGGCGTCGGTCGGCGTGGTCGTGGTGAAGACGCCGGTGCATCGGAAGGAGTACGCGTCCATCTTGTAGATGGCGTTGTACATGAAGGCTCCGAGCAGCGGAACGCCCGGCCCGATGATCTTGAGGTAGGCGCCCATGTTGGCCAGCAGGTCCACCGACAGCCCCCGGATGCGGCCGTCGGCGTCGGCGGCGATCTTGATTCGCTGCAGCTGATCCCGGCCGTGGTGAGAGGCCATGCTGCTCTCGCTGCGTGATTCGGCCCACTTCACCGGCCTGCCAGTCTTGCTCGCCGCCAGCACGGTGAGCACTTCCTCGGCGATGAACTCCAGCTTGGACCCGAAGCCGCCGCCGACATCGGGCGCGATCACCCGGATGTTCTGCTCCGGGATGCCGGTGGTCAGGGCGAGAAGAACCCGGGTGACGTGCGGGATCTGGGTCGCCGACCAGAGCGTGACCTCGTCGCCCACACTCGTCGCGACCGTCGCCCGCGGCTCCATCGGGCACGGGATCAGCCGCTGCTGGATGTAGTCACGCTCGACCACTACCGCGGCGTCGCGGAACGCAGCGTCGATGTCCCCGTTGCCGAAGACCCACTCGTAGGACTTGTTCCCCGCCTCGTGCACCTTGGGCGAGCCCTCGCTGAGCGCTTCCCGCATGTCGAGCACGGGTGGCAACGGATCGTAGTCGACCTCAACGGCGGCCGCGCCGTCCGCTGCGGCGTACCGGTCCCGGGCGATCACGCACGCGACGATGTCGCCGACGTACCGGACCTCGTCGACGGCCATCGGCGGATAACTCGGCATCACGATGTCCTCGGTGACCGGCCAGACGCAGGGCATGCTCCCCTGTTCGTCGGCGAAATCGGCGCCGGAGAAGACGGCGATGACGCCGGGCATGGCGCGCGCCGCGGACAGGTCCACCGAGGTGATCCGGCCATGCGCCATCGGGCTGCGCACGAACGCCATGTGCAGCATGCCGGGCAGCACGATGTTGTCGGTCCAGTTCGTCTTCCCGGTGACCAGCCGGGCATCCTCCTTGCGGAGACGTGCCCTGCCCAGTTCGGCCTGTGGTGCCTGGGTGTCCGCGGTCATGAGGTGGCTCCCGCCTCCGCCGCGCGCCGCACGGCGCGGACGATGTTCTCGTATCCGGTGCACCGGCACAGGTTGCCCTCGAGCCCTTCCCGGATCTCCTGGTCGCTGGGGTGGGGGTTGCTGCGCAGCAGGTCAGCCGCGGCCATGATCATCCCCGGGGTGCAGTAGCCGCACTGGAGCGCGTGCTCGGAGTGGAACGCCTGCTGCAGCGGGTGCCACTCTCCGTTGGCCATGCCCTCGATCGTGGTGATCTCAGCACCATCGGCCTGCACCGCGAGGACGGCGCAGCTCTTCACCGATTCGCCGTTCAGGTGGACCGTGCATGCGCCGCAGTTGGACGTGTCGCATCCGATGGGGGTGCCGGTCTTGCCGAGCCGGTCCCGCAGGTAGTGCACCAGCAGCAGGCGGGGCTCCACGTCGTCGGTATAGGTGACCCCGTCAACCGTGACGGTGATGTTCGCCATGGACAACCTCTCCTCCCTCAGGCGCGAGATGCGCCTGAGCCAAACCTAGGCCCGATCCAGGCAACCGCACCAGACCCGTCCCGAGATGCGGTGACCTGCCTCGATCTGGCCAGGCGGGAGGAAGCCGGCGAGCCGGCCGGGAGAACGCCGGCAGAGTCGGGCGGGAGAACGCCGGCGGCGCCGGACGGGGGACGCGGCAGGCTTAGCCGAAACGGCCGTTCACGTAGTCGGCGGTCCTCGGGTCGTTGGGGGAGCCGAACACCTGCTCCGTCGGCCCCGCCTCCACGATGTGCCCGGGGGTGTTCTCCGCCGCGAGGAAGAACGCGCACTTGCGGGACACGCGCTGCGCCTGCTGCATGTTGTGCGTCACGATCACAATCGTGACCTGGTTCTCCAGTTCGGCGATGGTCTCCTCGATCCGGTTGGTGGACGTCGGATCGAGGGCCGAGCACGGCTCGTCCATGAGCAGCACGTCCGGCGAGACGGCCAGGGCGCGGGCGATGCACAGCCGCTGCTGCTGGCCGCCGGACAGCGCCCCGCCAGGCGTGCGCAGCCGGCGCCGTACCTCGTTCCACAGCCCTGCCCGCCGCAGGCTGACCTCGACCACCGCATCCTTGTTGGACACCTTGACCCCGGCCAGCTTGAGCCCGCTGGCCACGTTGTCGTAGATGGACATGGCCGGGAACGGGTTGGGCTTCTGGAACACCATGCCGATCCGGCGCCGTACGTCGGTGGGGCGCGCTGCGGGGTCGTAGATGTCCCGGTCACCAAGGATGATCTGGCCGGCCAGGCTGGCGCCGGCGACCATCTCGTGCATCCGGTTGAGGATGCGAAGGAATGTTGATTTGCCACACCCGGACGGGCCGATAAGGGCCGTCATGGTGCCCGGTTCCATCGTGAGGGAAACCCGCTCGAGCACCTTGTGCGTGCCGAACCACGCCGACACGTTGCGCGCATCGAGGCCGACCTTTGCGGCTTGCCCAGGTCCTTGCCGGGGATGCTGGCTGGCGGTTTGCCGGGTGGCCGCTGGGCTGCAGGGGCGTGGTGACCGGGTCTGGGCTGGTCAGGCCGCGGCGGCGGGCGGGCCGCAGGCGGCCTCGAAGAGGTTCATCCATTCGGTCTCGCGGTGCCAGCCTTCGGGCAGGTGCAGGGTGAGGTGGCCGCGGCCGTGGCGGGCGGTGCGGGCGGCGACGTCGATCAGGTCGCGGCGCAGCGTGGCCCCTCTGGCCTTGGCGCAGGCGAGGCTGGCCAAGGACCCGGCGGCGCGCAGCAGGTTGTGCGCGATTGCTCGCGAGGGCAAGCCAGGCCGCGTTCGCTGGGAACGAGCCCGACGGCAGATGAGCCAGGGGACCGTCGGTCCAGTCCGCGAATACCTGTTCTACCTGGGCGTGGTCGCGGTGCTGGGCCTCGGCCTGGATCAGGGTGAATGGGGAGTCGGTGAACACGGCGTGGTGGCGCCAGAGGGGGAACAGTTCGTCCTGGCCGTCAGGCGGCCTGGCGGTTGAGGTCTTTGACCCGGCGGACGATCAGCCGGGCGGTGATGGCCTGCCCCTTCTTTGAGGTGAACGCGGTATAGGGGATTTCGGCGACCTGGGCGTCAGAGATCCAGCAGCGCAGCTGGTCATCCCAGATCGCCCGGGGGTATTTGACAGGGATCCAGGCGGTTTCCGGGATGGATGCAATCGCGGCCTGGACGTGGGGGTTCATCTGCACGGTGACCGAGAAGAACGCCCCGGCCCGGCGGACGGCGCCGGTGAACGCCGCGGAGTAGAACGCCGAGTCGGCCCGTGCCACCAGCGTCCCGGTGCACCCGGTGGCGCGGGCGGTGGCGACCGCTTCGGTGGCCAGCGACGCGGCCCCGCGGGCGGAGTTGGCGTTGCCGCCGCGCAGCCGGGTGGCGGCGATCACCGGGGCGGCCAGCGGCGTGCTGATGGTCGCAGCCAGCGCGTTCAGGCCCCGCACCAGCAGGCTCTTGCCCTGGATCTTGGTGTGGCCGAACGCCGCGCCCTGCTTCTTATGCCCGTAGACCCGCTTTTGCATCGCGTCAATGTCGATGAATGCAAGCACGTCCGCCCCGGGCAGCAGCGGGGTGCGGCGGGCCAGCTCACCCAGGAACACCCGGTGCACCTTCTGCAGCTGGAGCACGTTCCCCCAGGTGAAAGAGCGCAAGAACGAGCCCAGCGTGGACGGCGCCCGGACCCCGCCAAACAGCGCGCCCATCGCCCCGTGCCGCAGCAGGCCCATGTCCTCGATGCTGTCCGCTCCCGCGATCATGCCGGCCACCAGGCCAGGCACCTTCAGGCGCGGGTTCACCCCGCACCGGTCAGCGATGGCCACCTGCTCACCGGCCAGCGCGGCCAGGCCCGCGCGCTGGGCCAGCGCCATCACCGGCACCAGGCCCGCCCGCGACACGAGATTCGGGTCATCAAACGACACGTGGATCTTGGCCAGGTCATGCAACAATCGCATTTGACAGGTGCTCCTTCGGGCCAGGTGATGGAAGCTTCAGCAACTCCCATCTTCTGCCAAGTGTTGGCTGACGGTCGATCAGGCCGAGTCGAGGACCTGGAACGCCTCGGCGAGGCGCCCCTCGGGCAGGGCGCCCTGCGCCGCCAGCTGGGTCAGCCGGTCGCGCAAGAACTCCTCCAGCTGGTCCATGTGCCCGGTCTGGCTCTCATGCGCGCGCAGCGCGGCGATCTTGCGGCCGAACGTGTCCGTCACGTCGACATGGTGGTTGGGGGCCAGCCCGCCGGACACCCACACCTCGCGCACCGTCCAGGGTTCCAGGCCCTCCTCGGCGCGCAGTTCGGGGAACGCGAACGGGTTGCGTGCGTCCGGGTAGATCGCGTCCAGCGCCGCCGATCCCACCGCCCGGTGATCCGGGTGGCTCACCCCGATCCGGGCGTAGTTGCGCTCGGGGCTGGGGCACACCGCCCGGTCCGGCCGGACCTGCCGGATCGCCCGGGCCAGGTCCTTGCGCAGTCCGAGGGTGGCCTCCACCCTCCCGTCCGGGTATCCGAGGAACCGCAGGTCGGTGACGCCCACGCAGGCCGCGGCGGCCGTCTGCTCCTTGCGCCGCAGCGGTGCGATCTCGGACCTTGGCACGGCGTCGTCGTGCCCTCCCGCGTCCCCATCCGTCACGATGCAGTACACGACCTCGATCCCCGCATCGGTCCACCCCGCGATCGTCCCCGCCGCGGCGAAGTCCACATCGTCCGGATGCGCCGCGATGACTAGTACCCGCTTGACCTCGCTATCGCTCAACACGCTCCCGATCCTACGAATCCGTTGATCCTCCCGGAGGCGGCCAGCCCCGAACCACCTCACGCGTCCCTTCCCCCCAGCACACGCGTCGAGCGGGGCCAGCTGAGACCGGACACCGGTGGGCCCGGGTCATGCACCCACAGCGCACGCTCGCCGCCGGCCAGCATGAGGGTTCACCACAGACCAGCGCAGGGGTGACGGAAGTGTTATCTGGTCGAGGGCGTTTTGCCCGCGACCAGATGACCTTCCGGCGCCCCGTTACCGCGCCTGGCGTTAAACCGCTCAGTCCAGGGACGACATCACGTGCTTGACGCGCGTGTAGTCCTCGAACCCGTACATCGACAGGTCCTTGCCGTACCCGGAGTGCTTGAACCCGCCGTGCGGCATCTCGGCCACCAGCGGGATGTGGGTGTTGATCCACACGCAGCCGAAGTCGAGCCCGCGCGCCATCCGCATGGCCCGCCCGTGGTCGGACGTCCAGACCGACGACGCGAGCCCGTACTGGGTGCCGTTCGCCCAGGCCAGCGCCTCTGCCTCGTCGCTGAACTGCTGCACGGTGATGACCGGGCCGAACACCTCGTTCTGGATGATCTCGTCGTCCTGGGACAGCCCGTCGACGACGCTGGCCTCGAAGAAGAAGCCGCGCGCCCCGGTCTTGTGCCCGCCGGCCAGCACCTTGGCATGGTCGGGCAGCCGGTCGATGAACCCGGAGACCCGCTCCAGCTGGGCCGGGTTGTTCAGCGGGCCGAAATCCGCATCGGGGTTGTCCGGCCCGGCCACGGTCTGGCCGCGGGCCTGCTCGGCCAGGGCCTCGGCGAGCGCGTCGTGGACTCCCGGGCTGGTCAGCACCCGGGTCGCGGCGGTGCAGTCCTGCCCCGCGTTGAAGTACCCGGCGATCGCGACCGCCTCCGCGGTCTTCGCCACATCGGCGTCGTCGAAGACGATGACCGGCGCCTTGCCGCCGAGTTCCAGGTGGACCCGCTTGAGGTCACCCGCGGCCGCGATGGCGACCTCCTTGCCCGCTCGCACGCTGCCGGTGATCGACACCATCTGCGGAACGGGGTGAGCGACCAGCGCGCGGCCGGTGTCCCGGTCGCCGCAGACCACGTTGAACACGCCGGGCGGCAGGAACTCGCCCATCAGCTCGGCCATCAGCAGCGTGCTGTACGGCGTGGTGTCGGACGGCTTGAGCACCATGGTGTTCCCGGCCGCCAGGGCGGGGGCCCACTTCCACACCGCCATCATCATCGGGTAGTTCCACGGCGTCACCGCGGCGCACACCCCTATCGGCTCACGGCGGATGAACGAGGTGAACCCGGACATGTACTCGCCCGCCGACCGGCCCTCCAGCATCCGGGCCGCCCCGGCGAAGAACCTGATCTGGTCCACCATCGGGGGAATCTCCTCCGACGTGGTGAGCCCGAGCGGCTTCCCAGTGTTCAGGGACTCGGCCTTGACGAGCTCATCGGCGCGGGACTCGATCGCATCGGCGATCCGGAGCAGCGCCAGGCTGCGTTCGGCCGGGGTGCTGTCCCGCCATCCCTCGAACGCGGCAGCCGCCGAGGACACGGCGGCGTCCACCTCGGCCTCGCCGGACACCGGCGCCGTGGCGAACACCTCACCGGTGCTGGGGTTGACCAGCTCGGACCGGTTATCGAAGGACAAGTCCGTCCACTGGCCGCCGATGAAGTTTTGAAGATCCTCCGCCATGATGCCTCCGTTTTGACTGAAAGAACTCTTACTGCTGGCCGGCTGGGGCGCGTTCCTCGCACGCCCACGGGGACCCGTAGTCGGTGAGCAAGCTGAGGAACGGGCCGGGCGGCAGCGCCTCGGGCCCCAGCACCCCGGCGCCCGACCACGCACCGGAGTCGATCAGCTCCAGCGCGACCACCGGGTTCACCGCCGTCTGCCAGACGACGGCCTGGGAACCGTATTCGCCCATGGACCAGGCGTTGTCCACCACATGATGAAGGTAGACCTCGCGCGGCGCGCCGTCGGTGCCGGTGCCGGTGACCCAGGTGCCCGCGCAGGTGAGGCCGGTCATCTTGTCACCGAGGGTGGCCGGGTCGGGCAGGCAGGCCGCGACCACGTCCCGCGGCGACACGCTCGCGCCGCCGGCGCTGACCGGGCCGGTGCGATCCAGGCCGAGCTTGTGCAGGGTCTGCAGCACGCCGATGAACTCGGCGCCGAGGCCGTACTTGAAGGTGACCCGCTTGGCCCGCACCCAGCGGGGGATCAGCAGCACCTCCTCGTGCTCCACGTTCACGCACTCCACCGGGCCGATCCCGGCCGGGAAGGTGAACGTCTCCGGCTCGGAGAACGGCGGCGTGGTGTACCAGCCCCGGCCGTCCTCCCAGATGACCGGCGGGTTCAGGCACTCCTCGATGGTGGTCCAGATGGAGAAGGTGGGCGCGAAACCGTAGCCTGCCACCGCGAGATTCGCACCGTCCCGGACGCCGGCCTCACTGATTTCGCGGAACAGGGTGTCTGCGGCGTACCGCGCGAACACGTCGGACAGGCCGGGCTCGACCCCGATCCCCACCAGGGCCAGCCGCCCGGATCGCTCCCACTGCTGCGCCATCGCGAACTGCTCGTCACCCAGCTTGACCCCCGTCTTGGCGTACGGCTCGCCGGGGTGCGGGCGGGACAGGGACATCGCCATGTCCAGGTAGTGCGTGCCGGCCGCCAGCGCGGAGCGGAACAGCGGCATGACGAAACGGGGGTCCGTGGCGTTCATCAGCACGTCACACGAGTGCTCGGCGAGCAGGGCGGCCGTGGCCTGCTCGTCTCGGGCGTCCAGCCGGACCGCGCGGTAGCCGTCCTTGGCCGCCGCGGCGTGCTGCGCGCGGGCCAGGTCGTAGTCGGCCACCACCAGATCGGCGAACTCGCGCCGGGCGGCGATCCGGGCGAAAGCCGTGCCGACGCCGCCCGCGCCCACGAGAAGGATGCGCATGCGGAAGATCCTAGCGAAAGGGCCGCGAGGCTACTGGACCGGTAACGATTTAGGTAAAAGACTACGGAAACCGTTGCGGATGGGTCAACTTTGTGCGAGAACCGTAAGACGCTCGCGACCGCATCGCCACGACCGCCAGGTACGTGGTTGCGGGATCCGTGACGAATTGTGACGATGATCGCCAGCATTGCCTAGCAGAAGGAGTGGGGGTGGCGAGCCCATGGCGGTGGCCGAGCCGGTCGCCCAGCCTGCGGAGCAGCAGGTTGACAAGGGGCTGAAGGCGGGGGCCCTCGGCCTGATTTCGACCACGATCATCGCGACCGCTTCCGTCGCGCCGGCTTACAGCATCGCCGCGACGCTGGTGTTCGTGGTCGGCGCGGTCGCGCTGCAGTCGCCGGCCGTGGCGGTCCTGGCGTTCGTGCCGATGCTGTTCACCTCTATCGGCTACAGCGAGCTGAACAAGGCGGACCCGGACTGCGGCACCACGTTCACCTGGGCCACCCGCGCGTTCAATCCGAGAACCGGCTGGGCGGGCGGCTGGGGGATCATCGCCGCCGACGTCCTGGTCATGGCGAGCCTGGCCCAGGTCGCCGGGCAGTACGGGTTCCTGCTGTTCAACGCGAAGGGCATCGGGTCCAACCCGACCAGCGGCTGGGTGCTGCTCGTCGGCGTGCTCTGGATCGTGGTGATGACCTACATCTGCTACCGGGGCATCGAGGTCTCCGCGAACTTCCAGAAGGTACTGCTGGGCATCGAGCTGGTGATGCTGGTCGTCTTGTCGGTCACCGCGCTGGTCAAGGTCGGCACCGGGCACGCCCCGCCGGGTCACAGGACACCGAGCCTCTCCTGGCTCAACCCGTTCCACGTCTCGTCGTTCAGCGCGTTCACCAGCGGCATCATCCTGATGGTGTTCATCTACTGGGGCTGGGACACCGCGGTTGCCGTCAACGAGGAGACCAAGGACAAGAACAAGACCCCCGGCCGGGCGGCCATCCTGTCCACGTTCATCCTGCTGTGCACTTACGCCCTGGTCATCATCTCCATGCAGTCCTTCGCCGGGATCAAGACCACGGGCAACGGCCTGGGCAACCCGGCGAACGCAGGTGACGTGCTGTCGGTCCAGGGCAACCTGGTGTTCGGCACCTCCGGCTTCGGCTCGTTCCTCACCCACCTGCTGTTGCTCATGGTGCTGTCCTCGGCGGCCGCGTCGACCCAGACCACGATCCTTCCGACCGCACGGACCACGCTGTCGATGGCGGTCTACAAGGCGATACCGTCCGCGTTTGCGAAGATCCACCCCCGCTACCTCACCCCGACCGTGTCCACGATCTCGATGGGCGCCGTGTCCATCGTCGTCTACGCGGCCTTCAACTACACGTCCAACGGCATCGGGGTGATCGCTGACGCGGTGATCGCGATCGGCCTGTACATCGCCTTCTACTACGGGCTGACCGGCTTCGCCTGTACCTGGTATTACCGGCGCAACCTCACCAGCAGCGCGCGCAACCTGTGGATGCAGGGCATCCTGCCGAGCCTCGGCGGCCTGATCCTGTTCTTCCTCGGCGCCTGGAGCGTGTGGCTGGACTACGACGTGGCCACCGCGAACGACTACACGATGTGGACGGTGCCGATCATTCACTGGCAGATCGGCGGCGCGTTCGTGATCGCCGTGGTGACCGGGCTGATCGGCGTGGCCGCCTACCTCTACTGCCGGTTCCGGAATCCGGCCTTCTTCAAGGGGCAGACGCTCACCAGGTCCACCGAGACCCTGGTACCCGATTCGGACGTCTGACCAGGGGGGGAACCGAGGGGGGACCAGCGGGCCCGCC
>CAVTIX010000022.1:0-143864 GCA_963734725.1 uncultured Actinomycetes bacterium | reverse complement strand
TGTGCCTCGTGGATCTATGCCGTCGCGAGCGAGCGCATGACGGGGGATGGGGAGGCGGGTGGGGGATCGCAAGGCGGAGGAGGAGCTCATAGCGGAGCTATGGGCGACCACGACAACGCCGCGAGGCGCCCGTCCGGCGGACGCGCAGCAGGCTGGAGATCTACGAGGTATGCCCTAATCCATGGACGACGCGGCTTACCGGACGATCCCCGAGGTTCTGACCGACGCGGCGCGCCGGGATCCGGACGGCACGTGGGTGCGGACCGATGACGGCTCGATGACCTTCGGCGCCGCCGCCGCGCAGGTCGCGGCGACGGCGGCGGCGCTGCGGGCGGCCGGGGTGGAGCGCGGCGACCACGTCCTGGTCACCGCGCGGACGACCGCGCCTTACCTGTTGTGCTGGCTGGCGCTCGCCTGGGCCGGCGCGGTCACCGTGTCCGCCAACCCCAGGAGCGCACCGGCCGAGCTGGCCGGGCTGGCCCACCAGACCACGCCCCGGGCGATCATCACCGATGCCGGGCTGATGCCGCTGATCAACGAGGCGGGCATCACCGCCCTGCCGCCCTTGGGCGTGCTCGACGCCGGGGAACTGACCAAGGGCTGGCAAGACCTCGCGCCATCCGGTGAGCCGCCGCCGGTGCCGCCCGTACGCCCCGCCGACGTGGCCGTGCTCATCCCCACCTCGGGCACCACCGGCCGGTCCAAGCTGGTCATGCAGACCCACCGGGCCTACGCGATGGCCGGGGAAGGGTTCCCGTTCTGGATGGAACTGACCGCGGCGGACCGGCTGATGACGTCGCTGCCGCTGTTCCACATCAACGCCCCGGCGTACTCGGTGATGGGCTCGCTCGCTGCCGGGGCCGGGCTGATCCTGCTGCCGCGTTTTTCCGCCAGCACGTTCCTGGACTCGGCCCGGCGGCACGGCGCGACGGAGTTCAACGCGATCGGGGCCATGCTGGAGATCTTGATGCGCCAGGAGCCCCGGCCCGGCGACGCGGACACCCCGCTGCGCCTGTGCTACACCGGGCCGGCCCCGGCCAGGGAGCGGCAACTGGAGATGGAGGAACGGTTCGGGCTGCGCATCGTCGTCGGCTACGCCATGTCGGAGAGCCCGTACGGGCTCATCTGGCCGCACGGCGCCCGGCCGTACGGCACGCTGGGCAAGCCCCGCCAGCATCCCAGGCTGGGCGCGGTCAACGAGGCGAAGGTGATCGGCGCCGAGGGCGTGGACCTGCCGCCGGGCGAGACCGGGGAACTGCTGCTGCGCAACCCGGTGGTGACCCCGGGGTACTGGGGCATGCCCGCGGAGACGGCCGAGGCGATCACGGACGACGGCTGGCTGCACACCGGCGACCTGGTGACCCGCAACGACGACGGCACGTACACGTTCGTGGCCCGCAAGAAGGAGGTGCTGCGCCGCCGCGGCGAGAACCTCTCCCCCGCCGAGGTTGAGGAGGCGCTGGTGAGCCACCCCTCGGTGCTGGAGGCCGCAGTGGTGGGGGTCCCGTCGGAACTGTCGGAGGAGGAGGTCAAGGCGTTCGTGGTGCCCGCGCCCGGCGCCAACGTCGATTTCCCCGCGCTGCGGGCGCACGCCGCGACCCTGCTCGCGTCGTACAAGGTGCCCCGCTACTGGCAGGCGGTCCCGGACCTGCCCCGGACCCCGACGTCCCGGGTGGCCAAGCACCGGCTGCCGCGGGACCACCCCCCGGAGGAGTGGGATGCGGAGGCCAACGGCGCCTGACCGCGCCGCACCCACCTTCACGATCGGGCCCGGCCTGCCTGGCCGTCGTATCGCCCGACCCCCCCGCGCTCGGGTTCCAGGCTGACCTGGCCGTCGTTATGCATCAAAATCCTTTCCGGGACCGGGCATAGCCGGCCCGGCCGGCGGGCGTCTATGGGGGAGGAGGGTGACGGCCAGTGGACGAAGGCGCCCAGCAGGAATTCGCGGAGTTCGTCGCGGCCAGGTCGAGGCGGTTGATCCGGCTGGCCTATGTGCTGACCGGTGATCAGCACGCGGCCGAGGACCTGCTGCAGAACGCGCTCGTCAAGGCGGCCGCGCACTGGGGGCGGATCCATACCGCGCCGGAAGCGTACGTGCGCCGGATCATGTACCGCGAGCAGGTCAGCTGGCTGCGCCTCCGCGCCCGGCGGCGGGAGACGGCGATGGCCCAGGTGCCCGAGTCGCTCGGTGGCGACGAGACGGCCAGCGTAGAGGCCCGGCTGGCGCTGCGGGACGCGCTGCTGGCTCTTCCGCCCCGCAGGCGCGCCGTCCTGGTGCTGCGCTACCTGGAGGACCTGCCCGAGTCACAGGTGGCGGAGATCATGGGCTGTTCGGTCGGCACGGTGCGCAGCCAGAGCCACAGGGCGGTCGCCCAGTTGCGGCTCGTCCTGCCGTCCCTGGGCCTGACGAGCACGGAGGTGCGCCAGTGAGCGATACTGACGAACTCATCGCCGATGCGCTGCGCGACCTCGCCGCGCAAGCGGTCCCGGCGCCACCGGCCGCCGATGCCCTCTGGCGGGCCGGGCGGCGCCGTCGTCGGCTCAGCGTGCTGGCCACGTCAGCGGCGGCCGGGGCGATCGCCGGGGCCCTGGTGGTGGCGCTCAGCGTGGGCGGCCTAGGCCCTGGCCATCGTGGCGGTCCCCCGGCGCCAGCACCGGAAGCTCCGGTGTGGTTGCGAGCACCGCTCGTGTTCGAACAGGTGGCGGCGGCAAGCAGGCCGCCCTGCGGGGTTCACTCTGCGAAGGTGCTGGCCCCCAACCCGCCTGCGTGTCTCCGGCTGGGTGGCTTCCGGATGACCGTCACCCGCATCGAGTCCGCGCGGGTGCAGCAGTTCCATGGTGACGACCTGCTGGCAATCCGGCTGACGCCCGCCGATTCGCGGCGGTTCGCGACGCTGACCCGCAAACTCGCTCGCATGCCCAGCCCGCATAATGTGCTCGCGACGGTCATCGGCGGGCAGATTGAGGATCATCCGGTGGTCATCAGGGCCGTCACGACCCGCTGGATCCGGTTCACCGGGTTCCCGAACCGGGCGGCGGCCGAATTTGCGCTGCGGCGCCTGCTGGCTGGCTGAGCCCCGCTGTGGCATAAGGCCCCCATGGGTGCGGGCCGGCGCCTTGCGTGGCGACGCCGCATGGGTGCGGGGCCGGCGCCTTGCGTGCCGACGCCGCATGGGTGCGGGGCCGGCGCCTTGCGTGCCGACGCCGCATGGGTGCGGGGCCGGCGCAAGCCAGCCCCCACACCCTGGCTAACGACTAATCAGATTCGGTAGAAGAGGTTCAGGAATCGCTCGGCCAGTGCCTGGTCACCCTGAGCGGTGCCGCCGTTGATCCGGCCGAACGTGGTGAGCACCAGCGCTGCGGGGTCGAACTCCAGCACGGTCGGCAGGTCGCCGACCTCACCGGGCTCGTAGGCCATCCCCTGGTCGGAGATGCTGACCCGGTAGCTGCCCGCGTTGCGCCCGGTGACGGTCACGCCGATGGTGAACGGGCTGAGGTCGGCACTGGCCCGGATGGTCAACTGCCAGATGATGAACATGAACGGCACCAGCAGGTCGGCCGCGTCGGCGGACAGGGCGTGCGCCCGCCCGATGCCCTCCCTGATGTCCCAGGAGTGCACCCCGTAGTCCATGAGCTGGCCACCGGCGTACACGAAGGCCGGCACCGGCCCCATGTAGGCGTGCGGGACGATGAGGCCGCCCCAGTCTTCCTCGGAGAGCGGCTCCAGGATGCCCATCATCTTGTCGAGGTCGTTGCGGATCCGGCCCATCATCTCGGCCTGCGGGACACCGCGGAAGGCCCGGCCGCCGTCGCCGGCCAACTCGTGCATGACGGCCAGTCCGTGTGCCTCGGCGGAGCTGCCCGCGCGGGCGGTCTCGAATGCCTTGAAGTACCCCTCGGTGGTGTCCACGATGTGCCCGATGATGTCGCGGACCTGCCATTCGGTACAGGCGGTGGGCTCTTCCCAGGCGCCGGGCGCCTCGGCCATCGTGAACATGCGTTCCGCTTCCTCGCGGACGACCCGGAGGATGGTGTCCTTCCCCTCGTAGGTCATGGCGTTCCACGCGCTCATAGCGGTTCCTCTCTCAGCTGAGCGTCCCGGCGGCCCTTGGGCCGGAGCGGGCCTGTCGCGCCCGTGCCGCCCAACCCGGCATCGCACGGGAGTTCACCATACGAACCCCAGCGCATCCGATACCCGCGTGTCAATGGCGATCAGGCCAGGCCTTGCCGCGGATCCTTTGGGCCCCGTCCCAAAGTGATCCCGGCCGCGGCCCCGCCGTGTCCAGCCAGCCGACAGCAGAGATCGTTTAGACCGGGCCGCCGTTAGCCGGGCCAGTGGGAAACAAAGACACCCGACCCGGCGTGGGTTCAGCGTGTCCTCGATGTCTTGAGACATCGCCCGCTGATTTGAACTTTCTCGTGGGTTGGAGCGTCTAAGAAACTGAACGGCCCGGTGCGTGACGACTCCCCCCCTCGCCACCTCGGGCCGTTCCACGTTCCCCAGGCCGGCCAGCGTACACCCCAGGCTTCTTGCAGTAACTGTCCACGGAGCCATCATGTCCAGAACAGCCGCACCAGGCGGCTCCCGGTCGATGCAGCAGGCAAAGGCTGGATGCGCTGCACACGCTGCCTGAACCGCCCCGAATGTCGGCCGGGGGCCCATCAATCACCGCCAGCCCTAACTCAAGGAGAGGTCCCTCGGGGATGGCTTACTGGGGCGCAAGCCCATCCCCGGGGCTATGTGGGGCCTGCATGCCAGGTGTGGCGTGCAAGGGACGGGCGAAAAGGAAGGGCCGGTTTCGCGGCCCTTCCTCTCGTTTGATAGGTCAGTTCACCCTGAACCAGTTCATCTCGAAGGCCGACCGGGACTTGGTGGCCGTGCCAAAGGAGGAGTAGAGCGCGCCAGGCTTGGAAGTTACCTGCCCGCTGGTGGCGCCGATGGCTTGGACTTCTCCGTCTGACCACGCCTTGCTCGCGATCCCGCCGGTCGTGCCACTCTGGTTGATGGCCTGGAAGGCGGTGTAATACTCCTTGGCGTAATCCAGCGTGCCCAGCCATGGGCTCGACTGATAGCCCTCGGTGATGTCTTCCGCCGACTTGTTCGAGCAGGTGGTCGGGCAGTGTTCAGTCATATTGAATGACTGCCCGCTGGTGTCATCCAGAAGGTAGAGCGTGTAGTTCCCCGCTCCGATATATGTCACCCTGGAGCTGATGGCGTCACCTGGGCTGACCTGGAAGGCGAGGTTGATCCCGTTCGGGAACATCTCCCACCAAGCGTAGTAGGAAGCGGTGCCGCCCACGCAGAAGTCGGCAACGCCGTCCTGCTCCACGGTGCCGGTACTCCAGCCGTCGAGGCCGATCCAGTGGTACGCGAAGGCGTCACCCGTTCCGACCCCGCCGCCGTTGCAGTTGGCTGATGGCACCGTGTAGTCCGCTACCACCTGCTTGAAGCTTGTCGTGGAGCCACCGGGGAGGGCCAGGTACCCTGCCCAGTTCCCGCTGTTGAAGAGCGGGATTCCACCCGGTGCCTTCGCAGCTGGGGCAAGGAGCCTCTTGTTGATCACCGGCTGGTGGATCGCCCTTAGCATGCTCGGTGTGGGCTGAGACCCTACTGAACCCGATGCCGGGACCGCAGAGGCGGCGGCGCCGCCCGCCACCAGGGCAAGCGCGGCCCCGGCGCCGATCAAGGCAGTGCGCAGTCGTGGTTGTCGCATGATGACTCCTCCGTTTTCATGCAGTTGGCGGGGCTCAGAAAGCCCCGCCGCGGTTTGACCGTTAGTCATCTCGCCGGCACCCCCGTCGCCGGCTTTGCGACACCTAAGTGACTGGCGAAACGGCTCACCTAGACAGAGGCGTGAACGTGGCCTTAGATACGCACCCGCAGCCAGCATTTCTGTCGGCTCACATGGCGTGGCGAGTACCACATCAACAACACCGGGCACTCGGCCGGGGACTGGGCGAGCAGCTGCGCACCTAGCCGTCTCAGGGACCGAGGCTGCCAGCTTGGTGTGTGTCCGCGCTAGCCGGCAGCGTGACCCCTGCTGGAGTGGGTCAGTGTCGGCCCAGGTGCTCAGTGTTCGCCGCCGAAGATGCGCGGGTTATACGAGCGGCTGTTTGCTGAGGCGTGGCCGGTGAGGTGTACCCGGGCGGTTCCGCTCGGATGAGGCGCGGCTGCAGGTGCTGGGACCACGGCGGCATTCTAGTCGACCATGCCGCCGGAGCTCGGCGTCGACCGATCCGCCGAAGACCGTGCCGCCCTGACAAACCGGAGCTCCGGAGAAGCTGCCCGCGCCGCTCCCGGCCGCGCGCCAGGCGATCGGCGGCCGACGGAGGTGCAACTTCACTTTGCGTCACGAAGATGACGTCGCCGCCATCCTCCAGGAGCCGCCAGACAGGTGAACCGTCGCGCCTATCCGCGCCGCTTGCACCGCGACCCCGCCTGGCGGAGACCGCGACGCCGAAGTAGACGGCACTGCCGGGCCACGGGCTGCTGACTTAACAGCCTTGCGTGCCTCCTTGGTACTGCAGGTTGAACGATCCCAGCGTCAGCGTGGTCGATCTCCCGGTCGGTGACCGCCACTCGACGTCGAAGGAGTGAACATCGCTGGCCTCAAATGGGCCCACGCTGGTCACAAAGGTGAAGGAGTTGGAATCAAAGTCGGCGGCCGGGACGAAGCGTATGGCGCCCGGCTGCATGATCGGGCCCCCATCGAAGCGGATCTGGAATCCCGCTGGAGCGCCCTTGAGCTGGACGCTGAGCATGCCGGTGACCTGGTGCAGGGCACAGATGGTCAGCCCGCTCAGGCCGTTGATAGCCCGGAAGGTGGTACTGGAGGTCGTCTGCGTGGTCGTGGTGAACTTAGACGCCTGCAGATCCAGCGCCGAGCTGGCGCTGCCGGAGGCGGCCATCACCGCGGTGGGAATGCCCACAGCAACGGCGAGCGCCATAATCGCGATCAGTATCTTCCGCATGGGAACCCCCTTGCTCCCCGCTCCCCGAGCCGTTCGGGCAGCACCCCTTGCCGGGACCAATGACCGTGCCGTGTCGCCGATGTGCTGCACCGGTGCGTCGGCTGCCCCGATGCGTTCCAACTGCGCTTCACCGAAATGACCGGCAAACCGCATCCGGTCCACGGTGTAAGCGCAGCCGTGCGGCATGCGGGAGTGGCATTCGTGAGAACCCAGCGCCGCCGACTGGTTGCCAAAGGCGGTGGTCATGGTCAGGGCTTGGCCGGTCACCTGCCAGCTTGCACCAGCATTGATGCCTTATCAATAGGCAAAAGTCCCGTAATTTACAGTAAAGTCCGTTACTCATAGTTGTCTGTTTGTGACGCCTCGTACTGTGGCTGGCACCACACCGACCGCTGCGCCAGCGCGAACGGGACCCCGCGGACGGGGTGGTCCCGATCGCGGGATGGTGCCGGTAGGCGTGCGCGGCCTCCACCAGTACGGTGCGGACCGCCCGGTTGCCAGTTTTGGTGGTGTGCCCCCGGCGGGTGGCCTCCCCGGAGGAGTACTCGGCCGGGACCAGCCCGGTGAACCCCATGAACGCCTCGGCGGTGGCGAACCTGCGCCAGTTTGGCCCGCATCTGGCCCGGGACGGGCCAGTTCCGTGTTTTCCCTGGTAGATGTGGCTCCCGCGATAGGACTCGAACCTATCGCGCAGTGATAGTCCGGTGCTGCGGAAACTGTCGCTGACCTGCACTTCAGGTACCTATTGACGTTGCAACATGTAGTAACTGATGGCAGAAAATGGTAGATTCATCTGGCACGCTGATGGCACGACATACCAGGAGGCCGGTCATGGGCAAGCGCACATTCGGGAGCGTCCGCAAGCTCCCCTCCGGCCGGTTCCAGGCCCGCTACACCGGCCCGGACGGGCACACCTACACCGGCCGCAGCCCGGAGGGCCGGGCGCTCACGTTCGACTCCCGGCAGTACGCGGACAAGTACCTGGAGCGGGTGTCAGCCGCCATCCAAAAGGAGCGCTGGGTCTCCCCCGATGCGCCGAAGACAGCCGCCCCAGTCACTTTCGGCGCCTACGCGCGGACGTGGCTGGCCGGGCGGGATCTGTCGGCCAGCACCCGCCGGCTGTACCGGGTGACCCTGGACAAGCAGATCCTCCCCGGCTTCGAGGAGACGCCGGTCACGGAGATCACCCCGGCGATGGTGCGCGAGTGGAACGCCAGGCTGCGCGCACAGACCGGGCCGACCCAGCGCGCCCACGCCTACTCGCTGCTGCGCACGATCCTCCGCACCGCCGTGGACGACGAACTGATCCCGGCCAACCCCTGCCGGGTCCGCGGCGCCGGTCAGGCCAAGCGCGCCCGGGACATCCGCCCCGCGTCCGTGCCCGAATTGGAAGCCCTCGCGGCAGCGATGCCCGGCCGGTACCGGCTGATGGTGCTGCTGGCCGCGTGGTGCGCGATGCGATTCGGCGAACTCGCCGAGCTGCGCCGCGCCGACATCGACGTGCGCAACGGCGTAATTCACATCCGCCGCGGGGTGATCCGCACCGGGACCGGCGCCGAGGTCAAGGGCCCCAAGAGCGAGGCCGGCAAGCGCGACGTAAACATCCCGCCCCACCTCATGCCGGCGGTCGCCGATCACCTGATTGAGCACGTGGAGCGCGGCCGGGATGCCCTGGTCTTCCCCTCCGCGGGCGACCCGGGCAAGCACATGGCCCCATCCGCGTTGTACGCGGTGTACCACCCCGCGCGAGACGTGGCTGGCCGGCCGGATCTCCGCTTCCACGACCTCCGCCACACCGGGGCGGTCCTCGCGGCGGCCACGGGCGCCACGCTCGCCGAACTGATGGCGAGGCTGGGCCATTCCACCGTCAGCGCGGCGATGCGGTACCAGCACGCGGCGGCCGACCGGGACAAGGTGATCGCCGAGGCGCTGTCGGAACTGGCGGCCGGGACCGTGACGCCGATCAGCGCCGCCAAGGGGAAGCGCGTCAGTCGCGCCCGGTGACGTAGTACCCGCGGCCGGGGTAGCGGACGACCAGGCCCTCGGCTTCGAGCGTTCTCACCGCGTGCTGGGCGGTGTCGTAGGCGACCCCGTACTCCTGCATCAGCGTGCGGACTGACGGGATCTTGCCGTCGCTGTCGAACTCGCCGGCCTCGATCCGCGCGCGCAGTTCACCGGCAATGCGCAGGTAGATACGCGGATCGCGTGGGTCGCTCACGTCTTGGACGGTAGCTCACTGCCCGGCATCACCCTTACAGCCCGTGCTGGGTAGAGCAGGGTAGTGCTGTACCTAGCAGTGGAGTAGCGTGGACAGTCCAGCACGTAAGCGCCCCCGGCCGGCGCGTGAACGCCAAACCGGGGGCTGACCGGAAACGAGGTCCGGCTATGAACGATCCTGCCAGTAACTCCGGCGATCTCGCCGCACTGCGCGCCGCGTTCCCCGATTGGTCGATCGAGGCCCGGTGGACGGTCGCCGGGACCGGCCCAGACAGCCGGTATCTGCTGGCGTCCCGGGGTGGCGTGACCGTCTCGGCGTGGACTGCTGAGGACCTCGCCGCCGAGATCAGGCGGGAGACCGGCGCCCGCTGATGTGAAACCCGCCGCCTGGGTTCACTCGTTGTACTAACCGCCGGTCCGGTGCGTGGCGAATCCCCCCCTCGCCACCCGGGCCGGTTCACGTTTCCCCTCTGGTGGCAGCATCGGCGGGGGCTCGCGATGATGCGGGTTCGATGCGGCGCGGGTCCCGCTGTGGGCCACCGGGAGGCCGCGGGCGCGCACGGCCCGGACCGGGTCACGTTGCGAGGTCGAGCATGCGGCAGTATCAGCCACATGACCGAACTCAGCGAATTCTCCGGCGCATTCGGCTACGGCGACTCGATCCTCGTCGGCGACCGGGTGCGACTGCGCGGCGTGCGTGATGACGACCTGCCCGCGCTCGCGAGGTGGGAGATGGATCCCGGACTGATGGCCACGACTTCAAGCTGGGTGGCCCTGCCGTCCGAGGCCGCAGCGAAAGAGCGCATCGCGAAGTGGAGTGCGAACGAGAAGGGCGACCTCGGCTTTGCCATCGAGACGCTCGATGATCCGCCGGCGGGCGGCCATGAGTAAGGGCCGCCGTGACCGTGAGCACGACCGCAACCCCGGCTGGACTGCTGCCGCTGACCAAGCGGAGGCTCAGGCTGCTGAGGTCATCGCATGGGCGCGGTCTGCCTTCAGGCTCGCCGCGATCGGCGAAGCCGCGACGGCGCCGGCCACCAGAGGCCATCAACGAAGGAAGCGGATTTCCCCGTGGCCCGCTCGGCGAAATCGTCGCCAGCGTCACCGCCCGGGCGGCCGCAGGAGAGCTGACCGTGTGCCAGCACGGCGCTGCTGCCCTGTCCCCTGGACCGCCCCCGCCGCAGCGGGTAGACGCCCTGATCTGGCTCTCCTGGCATCCTGACTTGCTGTCCTGCGCGGAGTGCATGATCTTGCTCCCAAGCGCCACCGGGGATGATGACCGCCGCTGTGACGGATGCGGGTACGTCACCCGGCCGGGCGAGCAGCTCCAGGTCGGCGTCAACGTGACCCGCGCGGACCCTGGTGCCGCCGCCCGCCTGGGACACCCGTCACCAGCTCTGGTCTGTTACTACGGCCTATGCCAGCAGTGCCATCACGCGAGCACGTATGCGCCCACCAAACAAGATCCAGGGCCGCCGGAGGGCCTGTGACCACTACCGTGCGCCACACGGTCGTCCTTCGCTGGCGGAGTCCACGAAGGAGACGAACGGCCCCACGGCAAGGGCTCGCGCCGATACCGTGGGGCCTCACAGACAAGCAACTGGAGCCTAGGCGATGCCTGAGCTTGACTTCATGGTTACCGCGGATTATGTCCGCGCCGAAGGCGGCATGCTGCACATGATCGCCGCCGGGGTCAACACCTTGCTCGTGCCGAGCTTGCCAGCCGCGCGACCGCTGGGGGTCGGCCTTCGCCTGCTAGTGGACGTCGCCGAGGCCCGGCAGCCTCACCGTATTGAGCTGATCTTTCAGGATGCCGACGGGCACCGCCTGACCGAGGTCGCAGGCACGATCGGTCCGATAGGCACCGACCAGCCTCTCCCACCGCCCGGCCGGCCATACGGCGTTCCCGTGGCTTTCAACCTCATGCTCCCCGTGCCCGTCTACGGCGACTACTCACTAGAGCTGATCATCGACGGACAGCCGATGAAGTCGATCACTTTGACCGCAGTTGACCCGCGCAACATGCCCGGTGCCCTTGGCCATGCCTAGGTCGGCCGCCAACAAGCCCGAGCTGACCTATCATGTGCGCGAGCGGATGGCCAAGCGGGGAATAACCGAAGAGCAGATTTACACTGCGCTCGCCCGCGAGCAGAGACGCACACCTGGCGAACCTGGCACGATCTGGATTCACGGCATAGTCCCAGGGGATGAAACACACCGGGAACCGCGCACACTAAAGGTATGCATCACCGCGGACCGGAAGCGGATCACCACAGCCGCCTGGCGCGACGTCGAGGAGAACACGCCATGATCAGCCAAAGCTATGACCTCGACGCCGACGCGCTTTACATCGAGCTGTCCGATGGCCCGGCCGCCCGCACCGTGCAGATCGACGGGGGCACGCTCGTCAACCTCGACTCTGCAGGCAACGTGGTGGGCATCGAGGTCATCCAACCGGCCCGGACCTGGCCTCTCCCCGAAATCCTCACCCGCTTCAGCGTGAGCGATGCTGACGCTCGGGAGCTACGGGCATATTTCGAGCACCCGGCACAGCTCGTGCCACCAGCACATCCCGCGCCTCGCGTGCCGGTCGCCGTCGGCTAGGCGTTGTCCGCTAAAGGGGCCTAGCGGATAGCGGAACTTAGTACAGGTCGCCGTCCTCGGCACCGCGGCTGCCGTGGTGATGGCCGCTACCCGGGCTGTCCGTCCCCGGCTCGTGCGGCGGGTCGTACCACACCGACCGGCACCCCGGGTCCCGGCAGGCGACCGTCAGGTACGCCCTGCACTTCCACGGCGTCACCGCCGAGGACGTGGCTGCGATCTTCGCCCGCGTCAACCACGAGGATGGTTAGCGCGTCTTGTTAACGGCTAGGCCGGGAAGCGGAGGAGGTCAGCGAGCGCCGCATGAGTGTGAAACCAGGCTGGACCCGCAAGCGCCGCCGCAAGATCCTGCTCGGCGTCTTTGTCCTGCTGGGCCTTCTCGCCGGCGTCGGATACGCCGTGCTCAAGCCGCCGGTGCTCACGAGCACCGCGTGGATCGTGCTGGCGCCCAGCACGCACGATATGGCTGCTCAGGCCGTGATCGCCGACAGCGATCCGGTGCTGACAGTAGCGCTGCGGAGCATCCACCCGGCCGTGCCACTGCCAACCTTGCATAACCGTATCCAGACCAAGCGCGTGACCTCCCAGCTTCTGTCGGTAACTGCCCATGGCGGGACGGCGGCTGAGGCCGTGGGCGCGGCGAACGCGGTCGCCAACAGCTACGTCGCTTATGTCGGTGAGAGCCCCACTGGGTCCGTGGAGGCGCGCGTACTGGTGCCAGCGGTAGGCACTACCGGCCCGTCCCTGATCGGCAGCCTGCTCCGGATGGGAGGGATCGGCGCTCTGGCCGGCCTGCTGATCGGGGCGATCGTCGCGCTTGCGGTCAGCCGTGGCGCTCCGACAGCTCCCGCACCCGCCGCCTGAGACGCCCGCGGTCGCGCACGCCCGTTCATACGCCTGCCCGGCCGCGGAACCGCTCCCAGCGCCGCAGCGCCCGGCGATCGAGCCGCCCCGGGAGGTGCATCTTCACTTCCACGGCGTGACCGCCGAGGACGTGGCTACGATCCTCGCCGATGTGACCGGGCGCGTGGGTTCCGCATGATCCCGGGCGGATCGGGTAGCGCGGGATGGCCCGGCCCGGGGCGGCAAAGGGGCGTGCTCCCGGGCCGGGCCATGGTTCGTGATGTAACGCGGCAGAGGCTTCTATCGCTTTAACACTTGACGGGGGCCCCCCGACTGAAGGTCTCTCCCTCAGACGGGCGGGTCAAGGCCCGGGACCGCGGGGGCGGGCGCGGCCCCGGGCCGTTTCACTGCTGCTTGCCCGCCTCGTGCCGCGGCTTGTACCACACCGACCGGCACCCCGGCTCCCCGCACGCGACCGTCAGATGGCCGAGGCCGCCCGTCTCCCCGTACGCAGCCCGCACGGGCGGACAGCCGCAGCGGGTGAAGGACACCAGCACCCGGCCAGGCCCCCAGCCGTGCCCGTGCTCGCACGCCTCGGGGTAGAACCACCAGTCAGGCCGCCGCACTCCCATCTACACGATTAGAACACGTGTACGACTCAGGCAGGCGGCCAAGCAGCGCGGCTGAGCTGTGGCCTAGCTTGTGCCGGGCTGGTCGTCCTTACCCGGGGTACCTTGCGGCGGCTGCCTACCGTGATCGAGGGCAGGAGGTGGACTGCCGGACAGCGCGGCCCGCATCGGGCGAGCGGCGCAGGCTGCCACTAGGAGCAGTGTCGCCAGGAGCACCCAAAAGCGCGAGTTCCCCCACTCTGCTCCGCGGTACAAGACGTAGAGCGCCAAGCCCTCGCCAAGACTGCCGGCAAACAGGATGAAACTCGCAAGCTGCATCAGGGAAACATCCCGAATACTCCACCGCCACGGATATTCCGTCTGCCCAGGCTTAAGCGGTTTCCCCCCTTTGGCGGCTTTCAGGAGCGACGCATAAGTCCGTCCTTCCACGGCCACGGCGACAAACAAAACGGGAATCACCGTCGCGCAGGTGACGTAGAACTCGGGCTTGAACGTGTCGGCCATGAACCCCCCTTTGCACCTGGCCGCGCGGCCCGCCATGCCCGGCCGCGCGGGCCGGATGGCTGCCTCAGTCCCGCCAGGTGCAGGCACACTCGGACAGCGGTTCCCCGCACCCGGCGAGATCTTCGGCTTGGCCACCCTGGGATGACCGTACCGGCCCGGGGGCAGGCACGCCCACTGTCCTGTGCCTGAAGACGGCGTGATTGACCTCCGAGCCAGCACGGCGCTCCCCCAGGCGGGTAACGGCATCCGGTCCAGCCGCTCGGCCAGCTCACGCACCCGCCGGGCGAGCCGTCCGCGGTCATGCTGGCCCGCTCGTACGCTTGCCGGGCCGCGTACCTGTCCCGCCGCGCCTGGGCGCGCTCCTCGCGGGCCGCATCGAGCGCACGCTCGGCGGCGTCGAAACGGTCACTGGCGGCGTCGAACGCGCCTTCAGCCGACTTCATCGCGGCCAGGGCGTCGACGAGGGCCTCCTCGGCCGCGGCCAGCCTGCCGCGCAGCCCGGCGAGCTGGCGGATCGCCTCGCGGCGTTCCCGCGCCCCGTCTGCCACGCAACGATCATCGCAGGTGTCCGGGAGGCCGGCTTCGCTACTTGCCGCCCGCTTCCGGGACCGGCGGCAGGGTCATGGGGATCTGGCCGCGCTGCTCCGGTTCGCCCAGCTCGGCGTGGTGGTCCGGGACGGACGGGACCAGGTCGCCGAGGGCGGCCAGCTCCGCGTTGACCCGCTCCGCTGATGGCATGCTCACGGCTACCTCCCCGCCAGGGCGCGCACGGCGCCCTCGATCCGGCCGGTGCTGGTGTCGAACGCCTGGTACTGCAACCGCTGCCCTATGGCCAGCCCGGCCCGCTCGGCGGCCTGCGCCGCGATCCGGTGCGCGAGCTGCGGCTCGGCGAACGTGCGGCAGGGCAGGCATGACAGCCGGTAATCCCACCAGCCATCCCGGATCCGGCCGGTCACCCGGCGGCTGCCGCAGTGCGGGCAGCCCTTCCGCAGCTCATCCCGGAACGCGGCCTCGACCTCATCCGGCGGCCGGGGCCGCGGCTTCAGCTTGCGCGTGTTGCTCACCGCGTGATCTCCCCGTACACGGCCACGGCATCCTCGCGGGCGCGGGCAGCGTCCCGCTCGCGGGCAGCCGCGCACACCCGGCAGTCCGGGCCGGTGTGCTCAGTGCTTCCACGGGAAACGGAATCGAAAGGGGGCCGCTCCCTGCGCGGGCGCGATCCGCCCTGCGCCTCGGCCCACCGCGCCCGGGTCACCTCGCGGAACACCTCATGCGCGGCGCGGCTGGCCGCCTCCACTGGGTCGAGGTCCCGCGCCTGCGGCGGGCTGATCATGGCCTGGGTTTCGGCGATCTGCGCGCGCAGGGACTTCGCCTGGCGTTCCAGCTGCTCCACCCTGCCCGGGTCGCCCTCGTCGCCCAGGGCAGCGGGGACATCCCAGGCACGGATCTGCCCGTTCGCATGCATGCGCATGACGTGCTCAGCCCGCCGCTTGCCCTTCTCGATCTTCTCGTTCTCGGCCTCGATCTCGGCCGTGGTGTCCCCGAGCCGCTGCGCCAGCTCGCCGAGCAGCCCCGGCTGGTAACCGCGGGCCACGAAATTGGCGGCCCTCTCGTCGGGATCAGGCGCGAAGGCGGCCTCATCGCGCGCCGCGCGGGCATCGTCGGCGCGGGACCTGGCCAGGGCGGTCTCCAACGGGCCCGCCCTGCGCTGCTGGCGGGCCAGCAGCATCTCCGTCACCGGCAGCGCCGGGGCGGCGTCCGGCTCCTCGCCGATCCATCCGGTTGTGACCATTCCGGTCTCCTCGCATCTATAGGGGAGGCCCGCGGATGCGAAACGCGGGCCCGCCCGCCGTCGTCGACGCATCTATCGTCTCACTGACGGCCGTCAGAAACACGCGATGACGCGGGGCTACCAGCGCCTGCCCGGCCGCCGCTGCGCCGTGCCCTGGCGCTTCCACGGCGGCGTCCTCGGATGCAAGCGATTCCCGTACGGCGCGCCCCGGCTGGAATTGCAAAACGAGCAGGCCGGGACCAGGTTCCACATCTCGGCTGGGCCGCCCGCAGCGGCCGGGACCGGGTAGTGATCGACAGTGGCCGCTGCCCGCCCGCAGTGGAAACAGCGCCTGCCCTTGACGGCGAACACCCGCTGCCGGGTCTTCGCCCACCCCGGCGGCGCCTTCCATGTGCCGCCCACGGGCTACACCACCCACACCCCGGGCTCGCCGACCGCTTCGTTATGCCGCAGGCCCCAGAGGCCAAAAGCCGCGCTGTTCAGCGGCGATTGGTCCGCGCTTACCTTTCTGCGCTCGAACGCGAACCGCAGCGCCAGCGGGCGAGGCAGAGCAACCCGCATCGACTCCCGCAGCACCGGATTCCCCGACGCCTTCACCCGCCTAGCCCCGACCTCCGTCGTATATTGCCAACTCGCCGCGGCCACATCCTCCGGGGACAGCAGGTTCAGCCACACCCCCGCAGCCCGCAGCCCGTCCAGCACCCCCGCGCACGGCAACGGATCACAGAACAGCCCGCAATTATCCTCAAACAGGTCATGCAACCGGCTGGCCTCCGCGACCGCGGCATCCGGCGACCCGTAATACGCGAGATCCACCACGTACTTCCCGCCGTCAGCGCCCGCGACCACGATCGCCGCCATGTCCACGTCCGTGGACACCTCGAACCCAATCGCCACGATCACGGCACCAGCCTCCTGCCACCGGCCATCGCTGACCAGTCCTCCTCGGTGAACAGCTTCCACCCCGGGTTCGCCACTTCCGGCCACTGGCACAGGTAAGCGCGCCGGAACTCGCTCAACTCCATCGTCTCGAAGTCGGCCGCCACCGTCTCCTCGGTGACAGTGATGCCGAGCGCCGGCATGCAGCCGCGCCACGTCTCCGGGTCGCCCGGGTCGGCGCCGTCGGGCGCCGAGTACCCGATGTAGGCGCTGGTGCCGGTCACCCCCATCTCGCACCGGGCGCGGCCGTCCTCGACCTTGCCCTTGAAGTACGCCGAGAACTCATTGCCCGCCGTCGAAACCACGAAAAGCTGCGCGCCCGGGATCGTCATCATCGCGGGCTTGAGGGCCTGCTCGATCGTCGCGTCCCGCTGCGCCCACGCCTCATCAATGACCGCCAAGTGCAGCGTGTCGCCGTGGTCGGACGCCTCGGTCCCGCTGGCGAGCATGATCATCGAGCCGTTTCGGAAAACGTAGGCCTCGCTGCCGTAGCCTTTCCTGACGTCGACCACGCGGCGCAGCGGCGACCGCCTGATGCGAGGCCACCACACATCCAGCATGCGGCGCCTGCCTGCCAGCCTGGTCTGCGCCGAGTAGCTGATCATCGTGCCCGGCACATCCCGGGCCCGCGCAACCATTAGGCTCAGGGTCCCGATCGACTTGCCCTGCTGGCGGGGTTCCTCGATCACAACCTCGCGGTAGGCAGGCAGGCCGTTCTCGCCGATCTCCGTGCCCACCGCAATGATCTGGTGCTGATGGCGCATCAGCCCGGGGAAACCCAGCGCCCGGGCGACCACCTCCACCTTCCCGGCGAAGTGGTCCCGGCCCGCAGTGGCCGGGGTCGCCCACCTAGGCTGCGCCGAAGGCAGCGTCGAACTCGGCAAGCTCACGATCCACGTTCTCACCGGAGCCGCGGAGGGCCAGGAGGGTGGCCCTCAGCTCCCGTTCCAGCGCCGCACTGCCCGGGTACGCCTCACACGCCGCCTCAAGCCGCCGGGCCTGCGCCACCAGCGCCGCGTGAGCGTCCACCGGGCCCTCCCCGCCGTCACCGGCCACAGGCGGCGGCGGGGCGCTGAGAGCGCCACAACGTCGGCAAAGATGGTGGTCACCGGCCGCATGGAGCCGCTTCCGGCGGGAGCGCAGCGCATCCGAATCGGCCATGATCCATGGTGACACACGGGAGCCACGTGACGCTGAGTGACACGATGCGCGTACGCCGATGGGCCGGGGTCTTGCGTAGGAATGTCCGCTTTGTCCGCGAACCGCAGCGACGTTTGGCTGCGCACGGTGAGCGATGGTCAGCCCCCAGCCGCTGAGAGCCGATCCGTCTAGCGGTCCGTGCCGGAGCCCTCGCCGACAGCGGCGCGCACCCAATCGTGATCGCTCCCGGGATCAAGGGCAGCGAGAAACTCTGTCAGCGAGCCATCCCAGCTAGTTTTCGCACTGTCGGCCGCGGCCGCGGCGACCATCTGCCGCGTCTCTTGGTCCTTGCAGCGAACCAAAACCAGGGCCGCATGCGGGCCAGCTTGGGCGAGGATCTCGTGCGCCCGGTGCTCCTCCGATCCGACGTGCCCGCCACGGGCCTCGACGGCACGGGCCCCGCCCCTGGCACCTTTCGCCATGGAGAACAGGCCCATGAATCCGACCATCCATGACAGGGAGACCCGCATCAGGACGGCCACAAGATCACCGGCCTCCAGCACACGAGACTTGGTTACCTTCAGCGATCCATCGGGGTTGCCCCTGACCACGACAACAACCGCGCCGCCCTTGCGCGCCTTCCTGCGGAACCCCCGCCCCAGCGACGCCAGCATGTGCTCGGCAGGACGGTAGCCATCGAAGCTAGCGAGGACTACCGATTCTTGCCCAGATTTCCCGACCGAGTTGGCCTCGGACGTCATATAGGCATCCTTCACGGCTAAGGGACCCGAGATCAAGACCTGCGACGACTGGGACCGCGCTAAGGCCCGGTCAGGTCCTCCGCGGTACCTGACCGGATGGTGAGCGCGGCCACGGCTGGCGCGCACCGGACGTGGCACCATCCCGGCGGCTTGGCCAGGTGCGCGATGGGCTGGCCGATGGCGACGGGCGCATGGCAGATGGTGCATACGCTGGCGCGCCGGGCTTTGCGTACCCGGTCGGCGAGCGGCAGCGGATCGGTGAGCTGGGCGATCATGGCGCGGCCTCGCATCGCACGCACAACGGTCCGGCCTGAGCCAACCGCAGAGGCGAGATTGGCGCGCTGCATCTCCCGCAGTGCGGGGACTCGGTTCCCCGCAAGTCCGCTCCATCCGCTCCGTCCGTGTCAGTGCTGGTCAGGGCGCCGTCTGGTGGAGCGGGTGGAATCGGTGGAGCGGATGCGTCCGCTCCAGTGCCGGTATCCGCTCCAGTGAACAGGTCGCCTGCCTGCGGTGGAGCGGGTGGAGCGGATGGAGCGCTTATGCGGGAACCAGGGACGTAACGCGTCCACGCGTCGGTGAGACTGGCAGCGGAGTATCCCTTCAGCCGGGTGCCACCATCGCGCGGAAGGTTGCCCGAGGTGACACCGTAGCCCCGCAGGCGGGTAGCCAGCCCCCGGGCGTCCAGCGCCTCGCCCCGCTTCCCGAGCGCGTTCCACGGTGACTCCTCAAGCGCTTTCAGCCGCTCCAGGATCACCGTCGTGGAAAGCTCCTTCGCCATCTCGCCTGTTGGGTTGCCGTGCTCGTCGCGGATGGCGAATACCTCGGCAAGGTCGGTGAGCAGCCGCACGCCAAGTGACGCCTCGCCGGTCTCAGCCGCAGCTGCCAGTTCCGTGCACGCGGCCCGGGCCCGCTTCGGCCAGTCACCACCAGCGGCGTCGGCGACGGCGATCAGCGGCTCCCACACGTCGGCGGGCCGGTCAGTGATGCCGGGTGGCATCTCCGGGTAGGAGCCGTCGAGTTTCGCGGCTGCCTGTTTCATCCACGCGGCCAGCCGTTCGGCGAGCGGCTTGGCGTCCGCGGTCGCCTGGCGGACGCGGAACGGCTTGACCTCCTCACCGGGCGCCCGGCGGCGCATGCGGATGACAACCGACCGGGACATGAGGGTGGCGGGCAGGTCCCCGAGCCCGGCGAGCGCGACGGCCGCGTACACCGGGAACAGGGTCACGTCGTGCTGCATCCCGGTACAGCGGGGGATGACGGCGCCCTTGCGGTGACCGGCGTTCAGCATCGCCCGCAGGTCCTCGTTCGAGTCGTCCTTCCCGTGCTTGGTGAAGATCGCGTCGCACTCGTCGATCAGCAGCGTCGGCCGGTCCTTTTCGATGCTGCGGAAGATCGCCGCGACCGACGCGTTCAGCGCGTGCATCGGCCGCGGGGTGAGCAGCTCCAGCACCTCCAGAGTGCGCGTCTTGCCCGAGCCCGGCTCGGGCGAGAGCAGCGCGATCCGCGGGGTGGACTCGAACGAGTCCGGGGTGTGGCAGTGCGCGGCCCACAAGGTGACAGCGTGCGCGGCGGCTTCGGACGGGAACGCCACGTAGCGGGCGATGAACTCGTGCACATCATCGAGCAGCGCGGCCGGGTCGCCGCGCCAATCCGGGATGCGCCGGGGTGCCGGCTCCGCGCGGGGTGCCGGGCCGGCTGGGTCGCGGGCGAGCCCGGCCAGCTCCGCCACGTCATGCCCAGCCGCGAGGTAATCGTCCAGGCCGACCTTGGCGCCGTCCTCGCCGTCCGGGAGGATCACATGCCGGACCTTCGCGCCTATGAACTCAAGCCACGTGGTGATTCCGCGCAGCGACCGGCGGACCTCCGGCTTGGTCATCACATCGGAGTCGTAGGCGATCAGCACCTCCCGGCCCTTCAGCCGGACGAGCTTCCAGTCCGGCAGCGCCACGCCCTGGCGCTGCCAGCCGTCGACGCCGATCAGCGCGATACAGCACAACCCGGCCGTGACCGCCGCATCGGCCTTGCGGGCGCCCTCGGTGATCCACAGCGACACGTCTGGATCCGCAAGCTGCCCGTTGACGCGGCGTGGCACGTCGAGGCAGATCGGCTGGCGCCAGGGTGTCTCGTACTTGCGCGGCTTCCCGTTGTCCAGCCGCGGGTTGTCGGGCCTGGTTTGGTGCAGCCGCAGCTCCCCGTCCGTGCCGTAGATGGGGATGAGCAGGCTCGGCACGACACGCTGCGACTTGGCGAACCCGGCCCGCTCCAGCCGCGTCTTCTCACCCGCCGACACATACCCGCGCTCCCGGGCGACCTCGGGCGAGATAGCCGACGCGGCGAGCAGGGCGGCATGCTGGCCGAAGATGTGGAGCCCGTAGCCGGTCACCCCGCCACCCCGGATTCCGCCGGTCCGGTGTGAACATCCCGTTTACGCCCGAATCGCTGGCCGACTGCCTGGCGGGTGATGTCCAGGGCGGCCCCGATCTCGCCGTCTGAGTAGCCCCTGGCGCGGTAGCCGTCCACCGCCATGGCCAGCGCCTCGCGGGCATACTCGACTGCCCCGGCAAGCCAGCCGAGGGCATCCACGTCACCGGACGCACGAGAGCCCATCTTGCGGATCTGCCGGTTGAGCCCATCGGCGTAGTCGCTGTTCTCGATGACCCGCTCGGACTTCTGCCCCCGGCGCCGGTGATCGTCGCAGCAGAACCGGCGCCTGCGGGGTGGCAGCGGGCCATGGCACCACGAGCACGACCGGCCGTCCGCGGCACCGTGTAGCGTAGGTGCTGACGTAGCCGCGTCCTGGGCGCTCCCCTCCCGCCGAGGGGAGCGTTCTGCATTAGGCGGCATCGCCGCCGCCCGCGGGGACGGGGCGGATGATGCGGTCGATCTCGCTCAGGTCGCACTGGATGAGCTTGGGGCCGACGCGGTACCCGGTGATCAGCCCGGCCGCGATCCAGTTGCGGATGGTCTTCTCGCAGACGCCGGCGTAGGCGGCGCTGGCCTTGACGCCGGCGCGGCGGTCGGGGGCGCGACGGATGGTACGGGGCATGCGTGTGCCTCCAGGCGTAGATCACCTAAGAGGCACTCAGCCAACCCCTGCCCACCGCGCCCACCGGCCTGCGCCGACGAGAAATCATCGTTTACGGGCTGAGCCCGCCACCGCGCAATGGGTGGTCTCGCCCGCCGAAGCGGGATACGGCGTGGTTACGCACGGCGCGGGAAGCGCGGCCCCTTGCCATCCCGGGTTGTGACCGCGCGAGTGCCGTAACTACCAACAGATTACACAGGTTTCTCTAGTCACACACGCAGTTGCCGGTGTCTGGCATGTGTCTGGCACGAAACGAGTCAGCCCCGGTGCGCACCGGGGTTGACCTGCTGAAACTGTGGCTCCCGCGATAGGACTCGAACCTATAACCTGCCGGTTAACAGCCGGACGCTCTGCCGATTGAGCTACGCGGGATTGGCTTGCGCGAGGCGCGGGTGCTGGTGGCGCCGCGTGCACGCTGAGGTGTCGCGCAGATAAGGGTAGCGCACCTGGGAAGCGACTGATGCGCCCGCCGCATGTGGGTTCAGGACGCTCCGGGACCGGCCAGGCTGGGGGCGCTCGCGGCGGAAGATGGCGTCGCGGCGAATAGGTTCCCACCTGGCGGGGAAGTCAACTCCGCAGGTCCATTCGGCGAACGCAGTTTAAGAGAGGTGCCAGATGCGGTACCGCGTCGTATTCTTTGCTGGCCTGGGGATCGGCTTCGTCATAGGTACCCGGGCAGGCCGAGAGCGCTATGAGCAGATGCGGCGACTGGCCCGCAAGGTCGCGGACAACCCGTCGGTGCAGCAAGCGGCCGGTGTGCTCCAGGCCCAAGCAGCGGGCTATGCCAAGACGGCCGGAGGTAAGGTGGCGGACCGCGCGGGCGCGGCCCGGGCCAAGGCCGCCGAGGCCATCCATGACCACGTTCCGGGTATGCGGGTCAGGGAGTCCAACGGCCAACCCGCCGACGGCGGGAATGGCCAGTACGCGCAGACGCCGGGGGCTGCCGACAGCCCGCCTGGAGGCTGACGACAGCTGCCCCGGACGCACGGATAGCTCTAGAGGCCGCCAGGCGGCTTCCTCGGGGCCGCGGGATGACCGCCGTCCCGCCCAAGCCCGAGCATGTCCTAAGCAGCGCACCGGCCCGGCGCCTTCTGGGCGGCCGGGCCGGTGCGCTGTTCACCGCCGCCGGGGCTGGCGCTCTGTTCACCGCCGCCGGGGCCGGCGCTCTGTTCGCCGCCGCCGGGGCCGGCGCTCTGCGCACTGCCGCCCGGGCTGGCGCTCTGCTCACGGCCGCGGAGCTGACGCGCTACTCACGGCCGCGGAGCTGACGCGCTGCTCACCGCCGGGCCGGAAGCAGGATCAGGGTCGGCCTGGCAACAGGCTGATCCTGGCTCGTAGTCAACCGAGGTAGCCGCGGACTATGACCGAGTCAGCGGTATGCTCACCTGCGGAAACGCAGGTCGGAACCTAGCGGCGAGCACGTAATATCTGTGACTCGCAGGAGCAGGTCAGGACCCCAGCGTGGCCGCGCTGATGCCGAAGCTGAGCCGCTGGACGATCAGCCCCAGGTCGTAAATGTTCGCCAGCGGGTCATAAATGCTCCGCCCCCGGAACGGCCCCCCGTATGCGGCGAAATGTGGACATGATCGTGTTGCCGGTCAAGAACACCTGGCCGTCCTGCCGGGCGGTCCACGTCTCCAGGTCCGTCTTGACACACCAGACGGGTTGCCGCTCCAGCACTTCAGGCGGGTCGAACATCTAAGGGGCGACATGCGGCCCGGCCATGCCGATCACGCCCGCTGGCTGATATCCGTTGCGCTCGGCCGAGTTGGCGGAGAACGTCGGCCGCCAGCCCTCCAGGTAGACCGCCAGCTTGATCGCATCCTGTAGCGGGCCGTTGATCTGGGCGATGCGGACGAACTCACCACTTGCACCGCGGCGCCTTCCGCCAGCCGCTGGGACCGGCTGTCGATGGCCCTCGGCGTCAACCACCGCTCCCGCATAATCCCGGCGCACCCGGGTAGCGGCTGATTCCCTCTTCCGGGGAAGAGGGGGCCTGGGGCGGGAGCCTGGGGGCGCCCGCCCCAGGCCATTACATGCCCGCCAGGCGGCCCCGCGCCTGACAACTGCCTAGCCCCCGGGGCGCGCGGTCAACCGCTCTCCGTGCGCCCCGGGCCCACCGCGCGCTCATCCGCCTGGGTGCTGGCCCGGCCTTTCACGCCGCATGAACGCGGCCCAGCCGGGTAGCGGACAACTCGCCAACAGGCGGCCCCGGCCCAACTCCTCTCAGAAGGCCAGGCCGGGGGCCTTCAATCACCATCAGCCAACGGGAGGAATTGATCATGATGAAGCTCAGAAGCAAGATCCTCGCAGGGGTGAGCGTGGTCGCGGTGGCCGGGGCGGTGGCCGCCACCGGCCTGACCGTGGCCAGCGCCAGCCAGGCCACGGGCAGTTCCGGTACCGAGTTCTTCCAGCTCATGAACTCAAACCCCGCCAATAACGCGCCGTCGAGCATCATCGCCAGGGGCGTGTTCACCGCAGGCGGCGTGGACCACCCGGGCAACAAGGTGGACACCGTGGTGTTCCCGAACGGGACGTTCAAGATCGCGCACTCCGGCGGCACCGGCACCCCGCGGTTCAACCCCAAGACGTGCCTGAGCACCATCACCTTGAACGGCACCTACCGGCTGAGCGGTGGCACCGGGGCGTACGCGGGGATCAGCGGGCACGGGATCTACCGGCTGAACATCCTGATCGTCGCCGCCCGCAACGCGGCCGGAAAGTGCAGCAATAAGCTGCCGCCCACGGCGTTCCAGCAGATCATCAAGGCACAAGGCCCGGTCAGCCTGTAACCGAAACGATGGCCGGCATGCTCAGCCAGGCTGACGGCCCGTTCGAGCCGGGCCATGCCCACAGAACCGCTGGCCAGGGCGCCTGGGTCGGCCCGGCCCGAATCGGCTGACGGTTATTGAGCGCCCCCGGCGCCGAGGACGTAACCGCGATCCTCGCCGATGCGAACCGGGACCGAGGCTAGCTCGTTCCACAATCAACGGCCCGGGGTATGGCGAATCCCCCCTCGCCACCCCGGGCCGCTTCACGCCAGCGCGCCCGGCTCATGCTGCGGCGAAAACCACTTGGAACGGCACCCGGTCACCCCGCACTCAACCGTGAGGTGCCCCCAGTCGTGCCGGTCCGGGTGCGCGGCGCGAGCCGGGGCGCAGTGGCACCGCTCCCACGACACCAGCACCCGCCCGGGGCCGGGGACGGCTAAGCCCGGCGTCCTGGCCGGGAGGGTAGAGCCCGGCCCGGGCGCGTGGGCGCGGGCGGCTGTCCTAGGTGTTCAGGATGGTGACGGTCAGGGTGCCCACCGCAAGGCTGGCGGGGCCACCGCTGACCAAAGCGGAGTCGCCTACCCCGGTACCGTTGACGGTGACAGAGATGGTGTGCTGGCCCGCGGTCAGCGGCACCGTGCCCTCCAGGGCCCAGTTCTGGATGCTAAACCCTACCGAACTTGCCGTGTTCGCCGGGACCACTAGCTGGCCCATACCCCTGACGACCGCGCCGTCAACACGGACCCCGAGCTGCACGAATGAAAAGCCGCTCGGGCTGGTGCTGGCACACACCATCCCACCGTGTGTGCTGATCAGCACCAGGCCATTCGCCGGTACCGTGACGGTCTGGCTAAGCCCGGGGACTTGGGTCAGGGGCGTTGAGGGGGCGACGGCCAAGCCGTCGGTGCCGACGACGGTGGCTGACGTCTGCCCGGTGGTGCCCGCGGGACCGGCCGGTCCCGGGTCTCCTTGCGGCCCGGCCGGCCCTGTGTCCCCCGTGTCGCCTTTCGCCCCCGGCGGACCCGCCGGGCCTGCTGGCCCCTGGTCCCCCGTATCGCCTTTCGGTCCCTGCGGGCCGGTGACTCCGGTGTCACCCTTGGCTCCCTGCGGGCCGACCGCGCCTGCCGGTCCCTGCGGGCCTGCCGGGCCAGTGGCGCCCGCCGGGCCTTTCGGCCCGGTCTGGCTCCAGTTCAGCGCGGTGTACCCCTTCGGGCAGGTAGCCGAGGCGTCGATGACTTTGACATTGCCGCCAACGTCGTAACAGCCGTGAATGGTCCCGTCACCGCCGACCGGACCGGCGATGGCCGCGCCCGCGGCGGTACCACCGGCTAGCAAGGCGAGCCCGCTGGCTGCGCTGATTGCAATGATCGCAGATCGTTTCACTGTCCTAGCCTCCGCTCCCTGGCATGCGGGCGGCCGGTGATCAGTAACTGGGCCTCCTCGCCCCCCGCTTGCGCACTGCGGGTTTTACCCCCACCGGTCCCGCTAATTACCTGGACTTTACGCCTCGGCGGAGGATGTAGGAATCCGGGAAACCCCTGATTTCAAAGGTCAGGCGGGACACTAGGCGCGGCAGGGCGATATCCCCGGGGTCACGATGGTGCTGCTGTTCGCCGAGGCGGGGCCGGTGACGGTGAACCCCGCGCGGTTCCGCTCGGATGAGGCGCGGATGCAGGTGATGGCACGGATCGCGGGCATCCTGGGCGACCTGGAGATGGCGGTCCGCCGCGAACTCGGCGCCGACCAGATCCCGCCGAAGACCAGGCCCCCCGAGGACAACACCGGATAGCTCCTTACCCGAGCGTGCCCGCACCACCGCTCCCAGCGGCGCGGCGCCCGGCGATCGAGCGGCCCGCCGAGGTGCACCTTCACTTCCACGGCGCCGACCCCGGGGACGTGGCCGAGGCGCTGCGGCGTGTCAACCGCGAGCACGAGTAGGCGTCGTACTGACGCCCGGAGGCCGGGACCGCAGGGGGGGTGCCAGCGGTCCCGTCGCCCCGCTGCCCGGCGGTGATCACGATCGACAGCGGTTTCTGGCCCTGCACACACGACAGGTGGATCTTGGCAGGCAGCCCGCCACGGGACCGCCCCCAGCCCCATGGTTCAGCCGCACCGGGTAGGCGGGGGGGGTCAAGGCGGCCCGGCAGATGTGGTACAAACGCTGCCGGGCCACTTGGCCTTTCACCGCAACGGAGGGGAACCACATGAAGCTCAGCAAGAGGATGCTCGGGATCGGCAGCGCCGTCGCGGTCGCCGGGGCACTAGCGCTGACTGGCATCACCGGCGCAGCCGCCAGCGGCAGCCAGCCCGGGTACATCCATGTGACGATCATGGGTACTAACCCGAGTAACAGCGCGCCGAGGAGCATCATCGTCACGGGCTCGATCAACGCAGGCGGCGTCGATAAACCGGGCAACAAGGTAGACAATGCCGTGTTCCCGGACGGGTCGTTCCTGATCACCCATTCCAAGGGCATCGGCACCCCGCGCTTCAACCCCAGGACCTGCATCTTCCATCTCGCGCAGAACGGCACCTACACGCTCAGCAACGGCACGGGCGCCTACGCCGGGATCAGCGGCCACGGCATCTACCGGCTGAACATCACCGAGGTCGCTGCCCGCAACTCCGCAGGCAAGTGCACCAATGCGCCCGCTGCCTTCCAGTTCCTCGTCAGGGCCCAGGGGCCGGTCAGCGGGGCCTAACCGCCGCGAGCCCTTGGCTCTACATCCGACCCGCGGGCCAGACGGTCGCCGTCGGCCCGCGGGTCCTTCGCGGGCTTGTGCGGCGGGTTGTGCCACACCGACCGGCAGCCCGGCTCCCGGCAGGTGACCGTGAAGTGCCCCCAGATGGCCCGGTCCGGGTGCAGCGTCTGAGCGCCCGGGCGGCGGCACCGCTGCCACACCACCAGCACCCGGCCGGGCCCCCATTCGTGCCCGTTCTCGCACCGCTCCGGGTAGGGCCACCAGTCTGGCCGTTCCACGCTCACAAGGAAGATTAGAACACGTGTGCGGTGAGGTGCCACTAGCCGGTCAGGCGGTCCAGGTGTTCGGCCAGTTGGCGCATCGCCTCCCGGCGTTCTCACGCCTCGCTAACCACACAATCGAGGATGCCAGGCAGGCGCTCTGAGCCCGGGACCACCATCCCCGCGGCGGCGTCGCCTGCGTCAACCGCGAGCACGGCTTAGACGTCTCATAACCGTCCGGCCATGGGGGGAGGGGCTATGAGGTTCGGCGTGCACCTGGGACCGTTCTGGGTCAGCTTCGGGGGCAGGCGCAGACGCAAACGGGCCCGCCGCCCTGCGGCACGTGCTCTCACCCCCGCCGAGCAGCAGGCTCTGGAGCGGCGCGAACGCGATCAACTGGAAGAACTAGCCGAACGGTGGCGCATCGCCGCAATGACTCCTGAAGAGCACGGGCGTCATCTCGGCATGTCCGAAGATGAGATTGCGCGGGCTCTTTTCAAGTTGACCGCGGACGACCGGCAGCAGGCCGACGCCGAGCTGCAACGGCTCAGGCACGAGATGGGCTACCGGGACCAAGACTAACCACACGCCCCCGGCTCGTGCGGCGGGTCGTGCCACACCGACCGGCAGCCGGACACCCGGCAGGCGACCGTCAGGTGCCCGAGTCCCCCGTCTCCCCGTACGCAGCCCGCACGGGCGGACAGTCGCAACGGGTGAAGGACACGAGAACCCGGCCAGGCCCCCCACGCGTGCCCGTGCTCGGTGGTCTGGCCCGGATGCTCGCGGGACGGTAATCCGCTGCCCTTCGAGGTGTAAAGCCCACTTTGACGGGCATGTCGCGCAACGGATTGGGGACGTTAGGTGACTGCCTCCGGGGCTTTCGCCCGTGCGCGATGGCAGTCGCTGCGCTCTTCCGTGACCGTCGAGTCCAAGGGTCTCGCCAACAAAGCGGACCGCAAACATGTAGGAGGGGATGTCATGAGAAAAATCATGGGAGTCTGGGCGGCGCTCGCTGGGATTGTCATGGCGCTGGGGCTGGTCATCATGTCCGGCTCGCCGGCCGAGGCGGCCTTTCGAGTGCAGATCGACGCGATCTTCTACAACTCCCCGGGGCCGGACAACGGGAGCAACGCCAGCCTCAACGCCGAGTGGGTTCAGCTGCACAACTCGTCCGGATCACGGATCACCCTGACAAACTGGACAGTGCGTGACAGAGCGGGTCACGTCTTCAAGTTCGCCGCCTTCACGATCAAGGCCCACGGCTTTGTGAAGATCCACACCGGCAAAGGCAGGCGCACCCAGACCGACCGGTACTGGGGCCGTTCCGCGTATGTGTGGAACAACGATGGGGACAAGGCAACGCTGAGAGACAACCACGGCAATGAGATCGACCATTGCGCCTACAGCGACCCGGGTGAAAGTAATAGCTCCAAAAACTGCGCTTAGCCATCGGGGGGCGGCACGCCCGCCGACCGCCGTCACGTAGGGGCGGCGGTACTCCCGGGCCAGCTCCCCAGCAGCGCCCAGCGCCGCCCGGTGCGAGCACAACTCGATGGCGTGAACCAGGCCGCCCAGCTTGTCGATCATCAACCGGATGTTGGCGTGCAGCTCCGCCACTTCGTCCTGCGCCGAGGCAGCCCGCGGCTTGACCAGGCGCATCACAGCCCCTCCGGGCAGTTGAACTTGCGGGACTCCGTGTCCTTGCGGCGGTCCTTGTCGGCGCGCTCCTTCTGCTTCTCAGCCCACGCCAAGGAGCCGTCATCTTCCCGCGGGTCGGCATACGGGTCGTCCCTGTCGCGGAACCCAGACCGCACCGGCAGCCCAAGGGAAGGCTTCTCCACCTCGGCCAGCTCGTTCAGCAGCCGGAAGTACTTCTCCCGGGCGCGCTCATGCGCCTCCCAGCAGCCCTTCTCATACGCGATATCGGCTTTGTTCAGCTCCCATTCGTGGCGCTCATCCGGGCGGAGGGCACGCTCCTCCTGGTGCTCCGCAACTGACCCGCATTTCCCGGGTGTCCTTGCAGGTCAGAGCACTAGAGCCGGGAGCATGTCACCCTAGATAGCCGCGGAGCAACTGGGCGCGGCTGGGGTGCCGCAGTTTGGCCAGGGTCTTGGACTCGATCTGACGGATCCGCTCCCTGGTGACACCGAACTCCCGGCCGACCTCCTCCAGGGTCCGGGGGTGGCCGTCGGTCAGGCCAAACCTGAGCTGGATGATCTTCTGCTCCCGGCCGGAGAGGGCGTCCAGGATCTCAGTGAGCTGGTCCTGCAGCATGATGAACGCTGCCGCCTCCATAGGAACCACGGCATCGGTGTCCTCGATGAAGTCGCCGAGGTCGGAGTCCTCCTCGCCGATCGGCGCCTGCAGGGACACCGGTTCCTGCGCGATGCGCTGGATCTCCGCCACGCGTTCCACCGGCAGCCCCATCTCGGCGGCGATCTCGTCCGGGAGCGCCTCCCGGCCCAGTGCCTGGTGCAGCTGGCGCTGCACGCGGGCCATCTTGTTGATCGTTTCCACCATGTGCACCGGGATCCGGATGGTGCGGGCCTGGTCGGCGATGGCCCGGGTGATCGCCTGCCGGATCCACCAGGTCGCGTAGGTGGAGAACTTATAGCCCTTGGTGTAGTCGAACTTCTCCACCGCGCGGATCAGCCCGAGGTTCCCCTCCTGGATCAGGTCGAGGAAGCCCAGGCCACGGCCGATGTACCGCTTGGCGATGGACACCACAAGCCGGAGGTTCGCCTCGATCAGCCGTTGCTTAGCACGCAGCCCTTCGCCGGCGAGCAGGGCCAGCTCGGCGCGTTCGGCGTCGCCCAGCGGGAATCCCCCGTGCAGTTTCTCCTCGGCGAACAGGCCGGCTTCGATCGCCTTGGCCAGTTCGACCTCTCCTTCGGCTGTCAGCAGCGGGACCCGGCCGATCTCGCGCAGGTAGATCCGGACAAGATCACCGGTGACCGGCCGACGTGGCTCTTCGACCTGCTCACCAGACGGCGGGGGCTCCGCATCCTCGTGAGCGGCGTCCACCACCTCGATGCCTTCGGCGGTGAGCATGCGCACGATGCCATCGAGCGCCTGAGCAGGCATGTCGCTCGAATCGATGGCGACGGCGATGTCTCCGACTGCCACGGCGCCCTGCTCCCGGGCCCTTGCTATCAGGTCCGTCACGGGGTCACCGAGCCGTCGCGCGGAGGATAGTAACGTAAAAGTCACGGAACCCAGTGTGCGCCAGGGAGCCCTGGTTCTGGTGGGCTTAATTTTGTCACCTGCTGACACGTAACGCTGACAGCCCGAAGTCAGATACGTACCACGAACCAGGCTTTTCCGCCGCGAACCGGGCGTATTCAAGCGGATACCCGTTAGAACGCCCCGGCGGCCTTCTCGACCAGCGCCTTGCGGCGCTGTTCCAGCGCGACCAGATCACCGAATGTCCGGTTGTACTCGGGCTGGGCGTCCACCGGATTGAGCCGCTGCAACCGCGACTTTACCTCGGCGATCCTGCGGCTGACCGCGAGTTCTTCGACCCGGGCCAGCACCGCGTCCGCGTAGCGCGCATCCGGCTCACCGTCGGCCCGGGGCACCCACAGCGCCTCCACGGCCAGCCGGGTCACGAACCCGCGGACCTGGTCGTCCGGGGCCGCGTCCCGCAGCCGGGCCACCCACTCCTGCGCGCTGGCCGCGCCCCGGGCCCCGCCACAGCCGTCGATCAGCTCACGCACGGCGGCGTGTGGCGGCGCGGTGAACGCAGCCGGGCCGAGGACGTCGAACGCGGGACCGCACAGCGCCGGTCGCTGCACGGCCAGCTTCAGCGCCTCCCGCTCCACTTGGATCACTGGGTCGCCAACGTCGTAGGGAACGCTCTCGGCCGGGCTGCCGGGCGCACCAGGGCCGCCAGCCACGGCGCCGCCCCGGACGGCGGCCGCCCCCGGCCCGCCATGGACACCAGGGCCGCCGGCCGGACCAGGCCCGCCACGAGCCGGCCCGCCACGAGCGGGCCCGCCACGCGCCGCTGATCGCCACGGCGCCCGGACCGCGCGGTCCTCCTGGCCTGCCGGCTCCCCGGCCGCCCCCGGCCACCGGCTCGGGGAAAGCTCGCCGCGGCCCGGCAGGCGCGCGGGCGGCGTGCTCGCGGACCCGGGCAAGCACGAACTCCTCATCCAGCATGCCGAGCCACCGGTCCAGGCTGACCGCGTACCGGTCGCGCAGGCCACGGTCCTTGATCCGGGCGATGACGCGGGCGGCCGCATCCAGCGCGGCAAGCCGTCCCTCGTTGGTGTCCAGGTCGTACTTGTCCAGTTCGCTGCGGATGGCGAACTCGAACACCGGAACGCGCCGGGCCACCAGGTCCCGCACGGCCTCCGGCCCGTGCTTGCACCGCAGGTCGCACGGATCCAGGCCATCGGGCTGCACCGCCACGAAGGTCTGCGTGACGAACCGTTCCTCCAGGTCGAACGCCCGCAGCACGGCTCGCTGCCCGGCGGCGTCCCCGTCGAAGGTGAACACCACCTCACCGAGAAACTGGTCGGCGTCCATCAGCAGCCGGCGCAGCAGCTTGACGTGGCCGTCGCCGAACGAGGTGCCGCTGGTGGCGACCGCCGTCGGCACCCCGGACAGGTGGCAGGCCATCACGTCGGTGTAGCCCTCGACGATCACCGCTTTCCGCTGGTGCGCAATCTCCCGCTTGGCGAGGTCCGCCCCGTACAGCACCGAGCTCTTCTTGAACAGCGGCGTCTCGGGCGTGTTCAGGTACTTGGGCCCGTTGTCATCGGGGTCCAGCTTCCGCGCGCCGAACGCGATCACGTCGCCGGTCAGGTCCCGGATCGGCCAGAGTAGCCGCCCGCGGAACCGGTCCACCGGGCCGCGCCTGCCCTGGCTGGCCAGCCCGGACAGCAGCAGCTCGGCGTCGGTGAACCCGCGGCCGCGCAAATGCCGGGTGAGCGCCTCCCATTCGGCGGGCGCGTAACCGCAGCCGAATCGCTCCGCGTCGGCCAGCTCAAACCCGCGCTCGGAGAGGAAGTCCCGCGCTGGGGCCGCGGCGGGCGCGTCCAGCCGGTCGGCGTAGAATTCGGCGGCCGCCTGGTTCGCGGCGAGCAGCCGGCGCCGCTGGCTGTGCTCATGGCCGGGCACGTGACCGCCCTGCTCATAGGTCAGCTCGATGCTGGCGCGGGCGGCGAGATGCTCGACTGCCTCAGGGAAGGAGAGGTTGTCAACCTTCTCCACGAATTTGATGACGTCGCCGCCGTCCGCGCAGGAGAAGCAGTACCACAGGCCACGGGCCGGGGTCACATTGAAGGACGGGGTCTTCTCGTCGTGGAACGGGCACAGCCCCTTGAGCGAGCCGCCGCCGGCGTTGCGGAGCTGGAGGTATTCACCGATCACATCGGCGATGGGCGATTGCTCGCGGACCATCACGATGTCCTCGTCACGGATCCGGCCTGCCACTCACACCCCTCGCTCCAGCGCTCCCCGTCGCGGCGAGTCTAGTCTTCGCTGCCCACACTTTGCGGGTCCGCCGGGCACACGGCGCGGTCGGTTTGGGCACGCCTGCTATCGTCGCCGCGTGCGCTGGCTGCTGGTGCTCTGGGACATCGATTTCACCCTGATCAACGCCGGTGGTGTCGGCACGCGCCTGTACCGGATGGTGTTCCGCGACATGTTCGGCACGGAACTGCCCAGCGCGGCGGAAATGGCCGGGCGCACCGACCGCGCGATCGTGCTCGACACCCTGGCCCGCGCCGGGATCCCCGAGCCGCGCAAACACCTGGACCAGTTCCTGGCCAAGCTGGCTGCGCTGGCGCCCACAGGCCATGAGCTGGCCGTCCAGCACAGCCGTGCGCTACCCGGCGCGGCCGCGGCGCTGGACGCGCTGGCCGCCTTCGCGCCCGGCCGGGACGGCGCAGGCCGCACGGGCGCCGGCCAGGGGAGCCTTTCCCCCGGCTGGGACGGCGCCGGGGACGGCGCGACGGACGTGCGCGTGGTGCAGTCGGTGCTCACCGGGAACGTCCGGCGAATGGCCGAGATGAAGCTCGGCGCGGTTGGCCTGGACGCCAACCTCGACCTGGAGACTGGCGCCTACGGCGACGCGCACGAAATCCGGTCCGAACTGGTGCACCTGGCCCGGGGTAACGCCGCCCGGAAGTACGGCAGGAGGTTCGCCGGGACGAGCACGGTGCTGGTCGGTGACACGCCGCTGGACGTGGCCGCCGCGCAGGCGACCGGCGCCCGCGCGGTGGCCGTGGCCACCGGCGGGACCAGCGCGGGCAAGCTCGCCGAGTCCGGGGCGGATGCCGTGCTGCCCGACCTCACCGACACCGCCGCAGTCCTCTCCGCAATCCTCGGGGTTCCTTGATCACGGACGACACCGCCGCGGAAACGCAAGTAATCGTCCGTGATCAAGGAACCCACGGGGGACGGGACGGGGGCGGGGTTAGAGGTCGGGGATGGCTACGTCCAGGTCGGCTAGGCGCGCTTCGGCCACCCTGCGACGGGACCGGATCAGCGCCTGGATATCGTCGTTCACGTCCCACACGTTGACGTTCATCCCGGCCATGACCATGCCGTCGGACAGCCAGAACGCGACGAACTCGCGCCCTGCCAGGTCACCCCGGTACACGACCTGGTCGTAGGTATCCGGCTCGGGGAGCCCGGCCGCTTCCATGCCCAGGTCGTACTGGTCGCTGTAGAAGTACGGCACCGCGTCATAGCTGACCCCCTGGCCCAGCATGGACCTGGCCGCCGCCGGGCCGCCGTTCAGCGCGTTGGCCCAGTGCTCGACGCGGACGTGCTTGCCGTAAAGGGGGTGGTAGGCGTTGGCGACGTCCCCGGCCGCGAACACATCGGGCGCCGAGGTGTGCAGCCCGGCATCCACGATGACGCCGTTGCCGACGTCCAGGCCTGCGTCGGAGGCCAGGCCGGTGGCGGGGATCGCCCCGATGCCGACCACCACGAGGTCCGCGGGAAGCAGCGCCCCCGAGGAAGTGACTGCCCCGTTGACCTTGCCACCCGAGCCGCGGAACTCGGTGACCGACTCCCGGGTCCGGAACACCACCCCGTGCTCCTTGTGCAGGTCGGTGAACACCCCGCCGAGTTCGGGGCCGAGTTGCCGGTGCAGCGCGACGGGCTCGGGCTCGACCACGGTTACCTCGCAGCCGGCTTCCCTGGCGGCGGCGGTCACCTCCAGCCCGATCCAGCCTCCGCCGACGGTCACCACCTGGCCGACGCCGCGCAGCGCGGCCTGCAGGCGCTCGCTGTCGCCCACCCGGCGCAGGTACATGATGCCGTCGAGGTCGCCGCCCGGCGCGTTGAGGCGGCGCGGGGACGCGCCGGTGGCCAGCAGCAGCCGGTCGTAGGCCACGGTCCCGCCGCCGGCCAGGGACACCTGCTTGGCGCCCGGATCCAACGCGGTCACCCGTACGCCGAGCCGCAGGTCCACTCCGTTCTCCGCGTACCAGCCTTCCTCGTGCACGAAGATGGTAGACCTGTCGTCCTTGCCGAGCAGGTACCCCTTGGACAGCGGGGGCCGTTCGTAGGGGCGCTCGTCCTCTTCCCCCAGCAGCACGATGTTCCCGTCGAACCCCTCCTCGCGGAGGGTCTCCGCGGCCTTGGCCCCGGTCAGGCTCGCGCCGACTATGACGTACGTAGATTCAGCGGGCATCAGCAGGTCCTTTCCTCACGGCCGCCGCTGCCGCGGATGAAGCACCGGCCGGCTGGTTCCGCGGCACCGGCCGCCGGGCCCGGCATAGGCGATCATGCCAGGTAATGGCAGAAGTATCGGTGAGCGACGCGATTTGGTCCACCACTACCCGCAGGCGCTCCGCATCGGTGTCCGCCGCGAGGTAGGCGGGCCGCAGCGCCGGGTCCAGCGTGCCCGGGGCGCCGGCCTGCACCGCGGCCGCGAGTTCACCGATCAGAACCCGCTGCCGGGCCTGGCGGGCGGCCACCCCGTCCCGGCTCATCACGAAGTGCGCGGTCACCGCCTTGAGCAGGGCGCACTCCATCCGCTGCCGCCGGGGCACCACCAGCTCGGCGGCGTACCTGGTGAGCGGCCACCGGCCAGCGGCCGCGGCGAGCGTGGCCCGCTGCGCGCTCCCGCAGAACCGGCCGATCAGCTCGCTGGTCAGGTGCTTCAGCGCGGCCAGCGAGGCGGGGCCGCCGTCGAAGGACGCGGGCCAGAACGGCAGCCCGAGCAGCCCGGCGAACGTATCCTCCAGCTCCGCGCCCGTCGCCGCCCCGGGTGGCAGGTAGCGGGTCCTGGCCAGTTCGGTGAGCGCGGCGCGCTCGGCCGCCCCGTGCAGCGCGCCTACCGTGATGTGGCCTGCGTGCAGCCCGTCTTCGAGGTCGTGCACCGAGTACGCGACGTCGTCGGCCCAGTCCATCACCTGAGCTTCCAGGCATAGCTGACCGTCGGGCGCATCCTCCTTTATCCAGCAAAACGCAGCGTCGTCGTCGGCGTAGTACCCGAACTTCGGTGGCGTCGCGGCCTGGTGCTGCGGGGCGTCCCACGGGTACTTGATCGTCGCGTCCAGGGTGGCCCGGGTGAGGTTGAGGCCAGCCCCGGCCACCTTCGCTTCCAGCCGGGTGAGCAGCCGCAGGCTCTGCGCATTGCCCTCGAACCCGCCACAGTCGGCGGCGAGCTTGGCCAGGGCCTGCTCACCGTTGTGGCCGAACGGCGGGTGGCCCAGGTCGTGGGCCAGGCAGGCGGCGTCCACCAGGTCCGGGTCACACCCGAGTTCGGCGCCGAACTCCCGGCCGATCTGCGCGCACTCCAGCGAGTGGGTGAGCCTGGTCCGCGGGAAATCGCCGACGCCCACCTCGACCACCTGGGTCTTCGCGGCGAGCCTGCGCAGCGCGGAGGAATGCAGCACCCGGGCCCGGTCGCGGACGAAGGGCCCGCGGCGGTGTTCCGCCGGCGGGTCCTCCTTCCCCTGCTCCGCCGCCCACCGGGCGGTCGCGTGGGCGTCGTACCCCGGGCTCACCTCGTGTCGCTGCCCCCTGCGGTCTCCAGGAGCGCCGCCCGGCTGGCTTCCAGGCGGGCCACCGGCACCCTGAAGGGAGAGCAGGACACGTAGTTGAGGCCGACCTCGTGGAAGAAGTGGACGGAATCCGGGTCGCCGCCGTGCTCGCCGCACACGCCGAGCTCCAGTTCCGGGCGTGCCTCGCGGCCCTCCCGCGACGCGATCCGGACCAGGCGGCCGACGCCTTCGGTGTCGATGGTCTCGAACGGGGAGACGCCGAAGATGCCGAGCTCGATGTACCGGCTGAAGAACGCGCCCTCCACGTCGTCGCGGGAGAAGCCCCAGGTCATCTGGGTGAGGTCGTTGGTGCCGAACGAGAAGAACTCGGCGCTGCGCGCGATCTCGCCGGCGATCATCGCGGCCCGGGGCACCTCGATCATCGTGCCGATCAGGGTGTGGACCGAGACGCCGGTCTCCTCCTCGACCGCTTCGAGCACCTTGGCGGTCTCCTCGCGGGTGATCTCCATTTCCTGCACCGAGGCGGTCAGCGGGATCATGATCTCCGGCCGGGGGTCGCCGCCCGCCTGCCTCAGTTCCGCCGCGGCGTGCGCGATGGCCCGCACCTGCATGGCGAACAGCCCGGGGATGACCAGGCCGAGCCGGACCCCGCGCAGGCCGAGCATCGGGTTCTGCTCGTGCAGGCGGCGCACCGCATCCAGCAGCTTGCGGTCCTTCTCGCTGGCCCCGCCCGCCTCTCCTGCCAGGGCGACCTTGACGGAAATGTCGGTGAGGTCGGGCAGGAACTCGTGCAGCGGCGGGTCGATCAGCCTGATGGTGACCGGCAGCCCGTCCATGGCCCGGAGGATCTCCACGAAGTCACCGCGCTGCAGCGGTTCGAGCGCGTCCAGCGCGGACTGCCTGCCTTCCTCGTCGTCGGCGAGGATCAGCCGCTCCACGAGCTGCCGGCGCTCGCCGAGGAACATGTGCTCGGTGCGGACAAGGCCGACCCCGCCGGCGCCGAACCGGCGGGCCCGGGCGCAGTCCTCGCCGGTGTCGGCGTTGGCGTACACGCCGAGACGGCGGGTGGCGTCGGCGTGCTCCATGATCCGGGCGACCGCCGCGACCAGGTCGTCGGACTCGCCGTCGAGGCTGCCCTCGAAGTACTCGACCACCGGCGAGGCCATGACCGGCACCTCACCGGCGTAGACGGCGCCGCTGGAGCCGTCGATGGAGATCACGTCGCCCTCGCGGATGGTGACCCCGTCCGGCGCGGTGAACTGGCGGGACGCCAGGTTTACCTCGAGCTCGTCGGTGCCGCAAACGCAGGTCTTGCCCATCCCCCGGGCGACCACCGCAGCGTGGCTGGTCTTGCCGCCGCGGCTGGTCAAGATGCCGCGCGCGGCGATCATGCCGTGCAGGTCGTCGGGATTGGTCTCCCGGCGGACCAGAATGACGTCCTCGCCCGCGTCGGCCTGCTCGACGGCCCGGGCGGAGTCGAACACGGCCTTGCCGACGGCGGCGCCGGGTGACGCGCTGACCCCGGTGGTGATCTTCTTGGGGGCACCGCCAAGGTCGAAGCGGGGGAACATGAGCTGGGCGAGCTGGTCCCCGGTGACCCGGGTGACCGCCTCGTCCATGCTGATCAGGCCCTGGTCCACGAACTGGGTCGCGATGCGGAACGCGGCCGCCGCGGTGCGCTTGCCCACCCGGGTCTGCAGCATCCAGAGCTTGCCTCGCTCGATGGTGAACTCGATGTCGCACAGGTCCCGGTAGTGGTTCTCCAGGGTCTCCATGATGCCCAGCAGCTGCCGGTACGACGCGGGGTCGATGCGCTCCAGGTCCTGCAGCGGGACGGTGTTGCGGATCCCGGCCACCACGTCCTCGCCCTGGGCGTTCTGCAGGTAGTCGCCGTAGATGCCCTGCTGCCCGGTGCCCGGGTCGCGGGTGAACGCGACCCCGGTGCCCGAGTCGGCGCCGAGGTTGCCGAACACCATCGCCACCACGTTGACGGCGGTGCCGAGGTCGGCGGGGATCCGCTCCTGCCGGCGGTAGAGCACGGCGCGGCCGGAGTTCCACGAGTTGAACACCGCCTGGATGGCGAGGTCCATCTGCTCGTGAGGATTTTGGGGGAACTCACGCCCTGTGCGCTCGCGGACGATCTCCTTGAAGCGTTCGGTGAGCTGGCTCAGGTCCCCGGCGTCCAGGTCGAGGTCGCTTCTGGTGCCCTTCGCGTGCTTCGCCTCGTCGAGCGCGTCCTCGAACGCGTCGCCGTCGATGCCGAGCACGGTCTTGCCGAACATCTGGACCAGCCGCCGGTAGGCGTCCCAGGCAAATCGCTCGTTCCCGGACTGCTTGGCCAGCCCGGTCACGGACTCGTCGGTGATGCCGATGTTCAGGACGGTGTCCATCATCCCGGGCATCGAGAACTTCGCGCCGGACCGGACGCTGACCAGCAGCGGGTCGGCGGGGTCGCCGAGTTGCCGGCCCATGGCCTGCTCCATCCGGCGCAGGTGCTCGTCCACCTCCGCGGCGAGCCCGTCCGGTACGGCGCCGTGCTCCAGGAAATAACGGCACGCCTCAGTGGTAATGGTGAAACCAGGGGGCACGGGCAGGCCGATGTTGGTCATCTCGGCGAGGTTGGCGCCCTTGCCGCCGAGCAGGTCCTTCAGGTCCTTGTTGCCTTCGCTGAATGCGTAGACGAGCTTCGCCACTGCACGATCTCCTTGTGCCCGCGCCGCCGCCCGGCGCGTTGAGGGGGGTAGCTACCGGGGCGGCCATTTACATGCGGCCTCACGACCCTGTTATCAGGACTCTACCGAGAGTCGCGCCCTCCATGCGCGCCGCCCGGGCGGAGCAGCGAATGGGCGGCGCCGACGTCCCTGTAACGTGCCTGACGCCGAAAGCGCCGCCGACGCAGCCGGGGGTACCGTCACGGAGACGATCACCAGCGCATACCGGACCGGCCGATGATTTCTCCAGGCGAAGCAGCGGAACGCGGCGGCGTGCGTCTCATGAGTATGAGCCCTCCTCCGCAAGGATCATCCGCCGTGGCGGCCGGGCCCGCCGGACTGCCCGTCACCCCCGCCGAGCGGGAGGTGACCGAGCTGTACCAGGCGCACGCCCTCGGCATGATCCGGCTGGCGCACATCATGCTCGGCGACCAGGCGAGCGCTGAGGACGTCGTGCAAGAGGCCTTCTGCGGGCTGTACCGGCGCTGGTCCACGCTGGCGGACACCGGGAGCGCGATCGCCTACGTGCGATCGTCGGTGCTCAACGGGTGCCGGACGGTGCTCCGCCGCCAGTCACGGGCCCGCGGCCGGGCGGACGGCCAGCAGCCCGCGCCGCCACCCGGGATCTCGGCGGAGGCCGCCGCGATCACCCTCGAGGAGCGCCAGCAGGTCCTGCGGGCATTGCGGCGCCTCCCGCCACGGCAGCGCGAGGCGCTCGTGCTCCGCTTCTATCTCGACCTTTCCGCCGAGGAGAGCGCCGCCACCATGGGCATCGGCCCGGGCAGCGTCAGGTCGGCCATCCACCGGGGACTGGAATCCCTCGGCCGCATGCTTCAGGAGCAGTCATGACCAGAATTCTTTCGCCCTCGGGCAGCGTCACGCCGCAGCCGCCGGGCCGAACGCCGCATAAGGCGCCCCGGCGCCGTTGCGGTGTCCCGGCGGCGAGGACCAGCCTCCCGAAGCCAGCGAAGCGCCCGCGAGGGAGGCAATGATGATCGAAGACAGGCTGGCCGCCGCGCTGCGGGACACCGGCGAAGAGATCAGCCCGGACAGCGTTCCCCCGCTGCGCCCGCGCGGCGCGCAGCGCCGGGTCACCCTGCCCCGGCTCCCGCGCCGGTGGATGGCGGGGCTCACCCCGTTGGCCGCCGCGGCGGCGGTCGCCGTCGTGGTCGCCGCCTCACTGCCCATCTCCGGCATATTCCACGGCCACCTCCAGAGCACCGGCCCGGCCGCGGCGCCACGGTGGAACGGTTCCCCCATCGGCCCCCGGTCGGCTCTGCATAAGGTGCCGCCGTACTTCGTCGAGCTGCGAGCGGACGCCCTGATCTATAGCCGGACCGCGACGGTACGCTCGACCGTCACCGGGCGCGTCCTGACGACAGTCCGCCCGCCGCGGCCCTACAAGATCTTCACCTGGGTGAGCGGCGCCGCGGACGACCGCACGTTCGTGCTCGCCGCCCAGCGCTGGTGGAACATCTCCTCCGGGCAGGCCGGTATGCCCGCCCAGAACCGGGACAACAGCACGCCCACCGTGTTCTTCCGGCTGACCTTCCACCCGGCCACCGGCACCACCCAGCTCACCAGGCTGGCCGTCCCGGAAAAGATCCATTCCTCGGATATCGGCGGGGTGGGAATCTCCCCCGATGGCACCAGGCTCGCCCTGGACTTCCGCAAGACCATCCAGATCATCACGCTGGCCACAGGCGCCATCCGGACCTGGACCTGGCCAGGGCCCGGGTGGGTCGGCAACTGGAAGCCCATGGGCCAGATCTTCTCCTGGTCCGCGGACGGCCGTTATCTCGCGTTCCAGGAATGGGGCGGCCACTACAACGAGACCGCCCACGTCCGCATCCTCGACACCACCGCCCCGGGCACCAGCCTCACCGCGGCCAAGATGATCCTGACGTTCGCGCAGCGGCCCGGGATCCTCACCTTCTTCCCCGGCAACACGCTCCTCGCCCCGGACGGCACGAAGATCGTCACGGCCACCACGTTCAGCCCACGGCAACGCTCCCGCAACGGCTACGAAGAGATCACCGAGTTCTCCGTCCGCACCGGCAAGCCCGTGCTCTCGCAGGACAAGTTCTCGCCCGGCATCGGCTGGCAAGAAGTCCTCTATACGAACTCGGACGGCAGCGCCCTGGTCATCTCCGACCCCCGGGGCAAGAAGACCCAGAACGGGCCGAGCAACATTCTGGGCGTCCTGTCCGGGAACAAGTTCACCCCTATCCCCCACGGCGCTGACACATTCCAGCAGGTCGCGTGGTAGCGCCAGCCTGGGGTCGCGGCCTACCCCGCTGATCACCGGACGGGCGCGCATTGAGCGGCTGGCTAAACGCCTGCCGCTCAATGCCCGCCCGTCCGGCCAGTGGTTACTGCGCTGCGCCACACTTGATCACGTGAGTACGCACGTGATCGGGCTCCTGCACCCCGGTGAGATGGGCGCCGCCGTCGGACGGTGTCTGACGAGTCTGGGACACACGGTGTTGTGGGCTTCCGAAGGGCGCAGCGCTGTCACGGCCGCGCGAGCCAGCGCAGCGGAGCTTAAGGACGCTGAGACGGTTGCCAGGGTTGCCGCGGATGCCGAGATGATCATCTCGGTGTGCCCGCCGCACGCGGCGGCCGACATGGCCTGGGCGGTGCACGGGTTCCGCGGGCTGTACGTGGACGCCAACGCGATCTCGCCCGGGACGGCTCGCGAGGTCGCGCAGATGATCACCGACAGCGGCGGCCGGTACGTGGATGGCGGCATCATCGGCCTGCCCCCGGTCAAGCCCGGGACCACCCGCCTCTACCTGTCCGGCCCGGACGCCGGGCAGGTGCACGCCCTGTTCGCGGGCACGGACCTGGACACAAGGATCGCCGGGCCAGCGCTCACGGCCGCCTCGGCGGTCAAGATGGCCTACGGCGCCTGGACCAAGGGCACCGCCGCGCTGATCCTCGCGATCCGCGAACTCGCCCGCGAGGAGGGCGTCGAGGACACCCTGCTCTCGGAATGGTCCCTGTCCCAACCTTCCCTTGAAAAGCGGGCACAAGGCTCGGCGAAGGCGGCTGAGGCAAAAGGCTGGCGCTGGGTCGCCGAGATGGAGGAAATCGCCGCGAGCATGGCCGCCGCTGGCCTCCCGGACGGCTTCCACCAAGCCGCCGCCGAAATCTTCCGCCGCTACCCCCGGACCACCTCGACCGAACGCACCCACCCCGAGCCGTAACCCCTCAACACGCTGACCTGGCCCGCCCTTACGGCGATAGGGACGGAGGCGGGTACGGGCGGCAAGGCGTTTTGAGCCGGCCGCCCGCTGCCCGCTCCGTCCAGACCGGCCCCGCCTGGCCAGCCGAGGGCCAGCGAACCGTGCGGACCCGTCAGCACCCCGTCAGGCGTTCGGCAAGGTAATTCTCCAAGCTGGAGATGGCGACCCGGTCCTGCCGCATCGAGTCGCGCTCCCGGATCGTCACCGCCTGGTCGTCCAGGGTGTCGAAGTCGACGGTGACGCAGTACGGGGTGCCGATTTCATCGTGACGGCGGTAGCGGCGGCCGATCGCGCCCGCGTCGTCGAAGTCCGCGTTCCACCGCTTGCGCAGCGTGGCGGCGATGTCCCTGGCCTTCGGCGACAGGTCGGCGTTGCGTGACAGCGGCAGCACCGCCGCCTTGACGGGGGCGAGCCGGTGGTCGAGCCGGAGCACGGTCCGCTTCTCCAGCTTGCCGCTGGCGTCCGGCGCCTCGTCCTCGGCGTAGGCGTCCAGGAGGAACACCAGCATGGACCGGTCCACCCCGGCGGCGGGCTCGATCACGTACGGGACGTAACGCTCGCCGGATTCGTTGTCCAGGTAGGAAAGGTCCTGGCCGGAGGCCCGCGCGTGGGTGGACAGGTCGAAGTCGGTGCGGTTGGCGATGCCCTCCAGCTCGCCCCACTCGGCGCCGGGGAACCCGTAGCGGTACTCGATGTCCACGGTGGCCTTGGAGTAGAACGAGCGCTTCTCCGCCGGGTGCGTGTACAGTCGCAGGTTCTCCTCCCGCACCCCGAGATCGGTGAACCATGCCTTCCGGGCGGCGATCCAGTGCTCGTGCCAGTCCTCGTCGGTGCCCGGCTTGACGAAGAACTCCATCTCCATCTGCTCGAACTCGCGGGTGCGGAAGATGAAGTTCCCCGGGGTGATCTCGTTGCGGAACGACTTGCCGATCTGCGCGATGCCGAACGGCACCTTCTTCCGCGACGTCTGCAGCACGTTGCGGAAGTTGATGAAGATCCCCTGTGCCGTTTCCGGCCGCAGGTAGGCCAGGCCCGACTCGTCTTCCGTGGCGCCGAGGTAGGTGCGCAGCAGCCCGTTGAACATGCGCGGCTCGGTGAAGGACCCCTTACTGCCGCAGTTCGGGCAGGCGATGTCGGCCAGGCCGCCCTCGGGCGCGTGGCCGTGCTTCTCCTCGTAGCCCTCGATGAGGTGGTCGGCGCGGAACCGCTTGTGACACACCTGGCACTCGGTCAGCGGGTCCACGAACTCGGTGACGTGCCCGCTGGCCTCCCACACCTCACGGGCGAGGATCACGCTGGAGTCGAGGCCGACGATGTCGTCGCGCTCCTGCACCATGGCCTTCCACCACTGCCGCTTGACGTTGTTCTTCATCTCCACGCCGAGCGGGCCGTAGTCCCAGGACGCGCGCAGCCCGCCGTAGATCTCACTGGAGGGGAAGACGAAGCCGCGTCGCCTGCTGAGGCTGACGATGGTTTCTAGGCTGTCGGAACGGCGTGCCATAGCGTGAACTCCATCCGGCTGGCGGTCGGCGGGCGTGGTTGATCCCGGGAACAAGCGGGTGTCAGCACAGCTTAGCGGTGCCGGGTGACTGGGCGTGGCGCTCGGTGACAGCGCGCGGGCCTGGCGCACCGGGGAGCCGGCGCGACACGGCGCGGGTTGCTGGCGTAATTTACGGAACCAGCCGGTGTGCCCAGTTTTGCGCATATCACGACGGAGGAGCCGTAATGAGGCTACGTGCTGCAACGGTCCTGGCAACGGCGGCTGCCCTGGTGGCGATCGCCGCTCCCCCCGCGCTGGCGGGCAGGCCGGCCCCTGGGCACAGCCGCTCGTCCGGGCCTGCCGCGGGGCGGCTGTCGGCCCAGATCCGTTACACCACCGGCGGGATCCCGCACATCCTCGCCCACAACTGGGCCAGCCTCGGGTTCGGCTACGGGTACGCGTTTGCCAAGGACAACCTGTGCACGATGGCGAACGACTACGTGACGGTCGAGGCCCAGCGCTCCCGGTACTTCGGGCCGACCGGCGTGGACATCCAGCGCGGCAACGGGGTCGTGGTCAGCAACCTGGACTCCGACCTGTTCTTCCAGCAGATCATCGACTCCGGCGTGGTGCAGCACCTGGCGCAGGCGCTCAGCCCCGCCGAGAAGCAGGTGGAGGCCGGGTACACCAAGGGCTACAACGCCTACCTCGCGCACGTCGGAGGCGCGGCAGGGGTGCCCGACCCGACCTGCCGCGGCCAGGCGTGGGTGAAGCCGATCACCCTGCTGGACAGCTATATGCGCTTCTACCAGCTCATGCTGCTGGGCAGCAGCGACGCGGTGATCCAGGGCATCTCCGGGGCGGCGCCGCCGAAGGCCGGGCAGGCCGCCGCGGCGCCGTCCGCCGCCAGCACGGCCCGGACCGGGCACGCGCTGGTCGCCGCGCTACGGGCACAGTTCCACACCATGGGGAGCAACGCGGTCGCGATCGGCGCCGCGGGCACCAGGAACCACCGCGGCCTGCTGCTCGGCAACCCGCACTTCCCGTGGATCGGCCCGGAGCGCTTCTACCAGGCGCAGCTCACCATCCCCGGCAAGATCAACGTCACCGGGGCCTCGCTGTACGGCGTGCCGCTGATCCTCATCGGGCACAACGCGTCGGTGGCCTGGAGCCACACCGTGTCGACCGCGTTCCGGTTCACCCCGTTCCAGCTCACCCTGGTGCCCGGGCACCCGACGGAGTACCTGCAAGACGGCAAGGCCGTGGCGATGACCCCGCGGAAGGTCACGATCATGGCCAGGCAGCCCGACGGCAGCCTGGCCCCGGTGCACCACACGTTCTGGTGGACCCGTTACGGCCCGATGTTCAACAACCTCGCCGGCATCTCGCTCCGCTGGGGCACCAAGCACGGGTACGCCTTCGCCGACGTCAACTACGGCAACCTCGCCCGGGCGGTCAACACCTGGTTCGGCATCGACCGGGCGACCTCCACCCAGCAGGTGCTGTCGATCCTGCAGAAGTATCAGGGCATCCCCTGGGTGAACACGATCGTGACCGACCGGCAAGGCCTGGCCCTGTACGCCGACATCGGCGCCATCCCGCACGTGACCAACGCCGAGGCGAACGCCTGCGACGCAGGGCTGGGCAAGATCACGTTCGCCGCGCTGGGGCTACCGATCCTGGATGGCGCCAAGACCGCCTGCGATTGGGGCAACGACTCCGATGCCGCGGTGCCCGGCATCCTCGGCCCAAAGCACGAGCCGTACCTGCTGCGCAACGACTACGTCACGAACTCCAACGACAGCTACTGGCTGTCCAACCCGCACCATCCGCTGACCGGGTTCGCCCGGATCATCGGTTTCGAGAAGACGGCGCGGACGCTGCGGACCAGGATCGGGCTGCTCGAGGTGCAGGCGCGGATCAACGGTACCGACGGGCAGGGCCCGCCCGGCTTCACCCTGGCCGCCATGCAGCACCTGGACCTGTCCGGCATCGACTACGCGGCGCAGCTCACCCTGCCGGCCCTGGTGCAGCTGTGCCGCAAGTTCCAGGCGGCGGGCGGCACCGCGCCCACCACCAGCGGTGGCAGGGTGCGCCTCGGCGACGCCTGCACCACGCTGGCCCACTGGAACATGCGGTGGAACGCCGACCAGCGCGGCGCGGTCTTGTTCGGCGAGTTCTGGGCCTTCGTCAACGCGTCGCCGTCGCCGTTCTTCCCCCCGCCGTCGCCGTTCTCCCACCCGTTCGAACTGGCGCACCCGGTGACCACCCCGTTCGGGCTGAACACCGCCATCCCGAGCGTGCGGGACGCGCTCGGTGACGCGATCAAGGCGCTGCGCAAGGCGCACGTGCCGATCGACACGACGCTCGGCGCGGTCCAGTTCGTCAGCGATCACGGCAGCCACATCACGATCCCCGGCGGCCCCGGTGACCCGGACGGGATCTACAACGCGGTCTACGTGCACGACGAGCCGGGTGACTCGCTGACCGCGCCGGACGACGGCTCGTCGTTCATTCAGGTGGTGACCTGGCCCAGGCACGGCGCCTGCCCGGTCGGGTCCACGATCCTCACCTACTCCGAGTCGTCCAACCCGGCGTCCCCGCACTTCGCCGACCAGACGAAGCTGTTCAGCAAGAAGCGGTTCCTGCCGGACCGGTTCTGCCCGTCGCAGATCGCCGCCGACCCGAACCTCCAGGTGACCACGGTCACCGGGGGCTGACCGGCCTGGTTTGTTGTGGTTGTGACAGCGCCTACATTCTTTGGTGGGCGTTGCCTTAGGCAACCACGAACGTGCTGATGTGACGGACAGCGGGAGGGCGCCAGATGACTAGGCCGACGGGACGGCCCCAGCGCGGCAAGGCCCGGCCGCTGCCGCGCGGGAAGACCTTCTACACCCCGCAGGCCAGCCAGGCTCGCAGCTCGCTGGAACGGTCCAGCGCCCGGCCACTGGTGCTGTTGCATCAGCTACCGGTGTGGCTGGTCCCGCTGGTGCTGGCCGGACTGCTGGTCACCGGGCTGGCGGTACCCGGCTGGCTCGGCGCTGTGGCCCTGGTGCTGGTGGCCGCGTTCCTCGGTTGGCTGGCCGCGCTGTCCTGGCCCCGGCTGGGCCCCGGCCCGCGGCTACTGCGCGTGGCCGCCGTCGTGGGCCTGCTCGTGATCGCCGCGATCCGGGCCGTCAGGTAGCGCGGGCAGGGGGGTTCGGCACGGCGCCGCCGTACCGGCGGTCCCGGCTCGCGTAGATCTCGCATGCGCGCCACAGGTCGCGCCGGTCGAAATCGGGGAACAGCGTGTCCAGGAATACGAGTTCGGCATAGGCCGACTGCCAGATCAGGAAGTTGGACAGCCGCTGCTCGCCGGAGGACCGGACGAAAAGGTCCACGTCGGGGATGCCCGGCTCGTCCAGGTACCTGGCGAGCACCTTCTCATTGATCCGGTCCGGCCGGAGGCCGGCCACGGCGTCGGCCGCCATGGCGGCGGCGGCGTCGGCGATCTCAGACCGGCCACCGTAGTTCACGCAGAACTGCAGGGTCAGGACCGAGTTGCCGACCGTCATGCGCTCCGCGTCCTCCAGCTCGGAGATGACGCTGCGCCACAGCCGCGGGCGGCGCCCCGCCCAGCGGACGCGCACGCCCATCTCGTGCAACTGGTCACGGCGGCGGCGGATGACATCCCGGTTGAAGCCCATGAGGAACCGGACCTCGTCCGGCGAGCGCCGCCAGTTTTCGGTGGAGAACGCGTACGCGGACAGGTACGGGATGCCCAGTTCGATCGCGCCCATGATCACGTCGAAGAGGGAGGCCTCGCCCCGCTTGTGGCCCTCGGTGCGGGGCAGGCCGCGCTGCTTGGCCCACCGGCCGTTGCCGTCCATCACCAGGGCGACGTGCCGGGGGACGAGCTCAGCCGGGATATCCGGCGGCCGGGCGCCCTCGGGATGCGGGTCCGGCGGCCGGAATGCTTTGCCTGCCCCCTTCGCGGTGCGTCGTGCCGTAGGCGCGCCAGCAAGCAGATCACTGGCTTCGGGGGGCTGGTCCTCGACGCCGGGGCGCCGCTGCGGCGCTTCGTCGGTCGTGCCGGAGGCCCGCAAGGCGACGCTGTGCGGCGCTCGGCCCGGTGCCTGCGGCGTCGCGCCACGTCTCATGCGGGCTCCTCACCGGCGCCGATGCCGTTACACGTGCTCCACATGCCGGAGCGAGCGGATGGAGTGCTCCAGGTGCCACTGCAGGTACGCGGCGACCAGGCCGCTGCACTCTACCTGGTGGCGCCGTTCGGCGGAGTCGGCCTGCGCCCAGTCGCCCCGCAGCAGGGCGCCCATCAGGGCGACCGTGTGGGCGGACGGGGTCACCGCGCCGGCCGGGCGGCAGGACCGGCAGGTCAGTCCGCCCGCCGCGATGGCGAACACGCGTGACCCCCCGCCCACCTCCCCATCCCCCTTCGCTGCGGGCAGGTCCGGTGAGCCGCACACGGCGCATTCGTCCAGGGCGGGCGCGTACCCGGCCACTGCGAGCGAGCGCAGCAGGAAGGCGTCCAGCACCAGGCGCGGTGGGTGGGCGCCCTCGCCGAGCGCGCGCAGCCCGCCGACCAGCAGCAGGAACTGCCGCTGGGCTGGCTGCTTCTCCTCCGGGGTGAAGCGTTCCGCGGTTTCCAGCATCGCCACGCCGCTGGTGTAGCGCGGGTAATCCGAGGCCAGCGGCGCCCCGTACGCCCGGAGCGAGTCGGCCTGGGTGACCGTGTCCAGGTTGGACCGGCCCGCGTACAGCAGCAAATCGACGTGGGTGAACGGCTCCAGCCGGGCCCCGAACCGCGACTTGGTGCGGCGCACCCCCTTGCCGACCGCCCTGACCCGCCCGTTGCGCCTGGTGAGCACCGTGATGATCCGGTCCGCCTCACCCAGGTCCTGGGTGCGCAGCACAATCCCGTCATCCCGGTAGTACACGAACCCATTCTCCCGTACGGGGCTGACGTATTGCGTCACGCCAGCCCCGTACGGGGATCGGGATTTGCCTGGTTCCTAGAAAACTGGGGCTGCGCGGTTGACGGCGGAGAGGACCGCCTTCAGCGACGCGGTCACCGTGTTGGTGTCGATGCCGACCCCCCACAGCACCTGCTCGCCGACCTCGCACTCCACGAACGCGGCGGCCTGCGCGTCGCTGCCGGCGGACAGGGCGTGCTCGGTGTAGTCGAGCACCCGGACCTCGACGCCGATCGAGCCGAGCGCGTCGCAGAACGCGGAGATCGGCCCGTTGCCGGTGCCCTCGATCTGGCGGCCCGTGCCGTCCACGCTGACCTCCACGGTCAGCGCGTCCTTGGACTCCACCGCGGAGGAGGTGTGGTGCGCCTGTAGCGCGACCCGGCCCGGGCTGAGGTACTCGGCCGAGAACGCCTCCCACATCTGCGCCGGGGTGACCTCGCCGCCCTCGGCGTCTGTGCGCGCCTGGACCACCCGGGAGAACTCGATCTGGAGCCGCCGCGGCAGGTCCATCTGGTGCTCGGCCTTCATGATAAAGGCCACCCCGCCCTTTCCGGACTGGGAGTTGACCCTGATCACGGCCTCATAGGTGCGGCCCACGTCGCGCGGGTCGATCGGCAGGTACGGGACCTCCCACGGGTACTTGGTCACGTCCACGCCCGCAGCAGCGGCGGCGGCCGCGTGGGCCTCGAAACCCTTCTTGATCGCGTCCTGGTGCGAGCCGGAGAACGCGGTGTAGACCAGGTCGCCGGCGTAGGGGTGGCGCGGGTGCACCGGCAACTGGTTGCAGTACTCGACCGTGCGCCTGATCTCGTCAATGTCCGAGAAGTCGATCATGGGGTCGATGCCCTGGCTGAACAGGTTCATGCCCAGGGTGACCAGGCATACGTTGCCGGTCCGCTCGCCGTTGCCGAACAGGCACCCCTCGACCCGGTCCGCACCGGCCAGGACGGCCAGCTCGGCATCGGCGACCGCGGTGCCGCGGTCGTTGTGCGTGTGCACCGACAGGGAGACGTGCTCGCGCCGGGACAGGTTGCGGCTCATCCACTCGATCTGATCGGCGTACACGTTCGGGGTGGACCGCTCCACGGTGCACGGCAGGTTGATGATGATCTCCCGGCCAGGGCCCGGCTGCCAGACGTCCATGACCGCGTCGCAGACCTCGGCCGCGTAGTCCAGCTCGGTGTCCATGAAGATCTCTGGCGAGTACTCGAACCCGAAGCCGCAGCCGGGCAGGTAGTGCTCCGCGTACTTGACCACCGACTGGGCGCCCTCGGTCGCCAGCGCCTTGCACTCGTCCCGGCCGATTCCGAACACGACGCGGCGGAACAGCGGCGCCGTCGCGTTGTACAGGTGCACGGTGGCCCGGGGCGCGCCGGCCAGGGACTGCACGGTCCGCTCGATCAGCTCATCCCGTGCCTGGGTGAGCACGGAGATCTGCACGTCGTCGGGGATGAGGTCGCCCTCGACCAGGCTGCGGACGAAGTCGAAGTCGGCCTGGCTGGCAGACGGGAACCCGACCTCGATCTCCTTGTAGCCCATCCGCACCAGCAGGTCGAACATGGTCCGCTTGCGGGACGGGCTCATCGGGTCGATCAGCGCCTGGTTGCCGTCCCGCAAGTCGGTGGACAGCCAGCGCGGCGCGGTGGTGATGGTCTTGCCGGGCCAGCTCCGGTCTGGCAGGTCTACCGGGCGGAACGCGGCGTAGCGATGGCAGGGCATGCCGCTGGGGGTCTGCTGTGCTCGCATTGGTGCAACTGCTCCCTCGTATCGGGCGGGTAGCCGACGGCAACGCTCGTCCCCGCGGCGAGGGAGCCGGCCGCTATCGGGCCCCGCCGCGGCAGCTAAGAAGCAGCAGTCCGCACATTGGGAAAGAGATTATCAGACATAGCGATCCGGCCGTGGTCAGCCTGGTCCGTCCGCCAACCCGTTCGGAGGATCCGGCTTGTCCCGATATGGCACGCCGCATGGCTGTCAGGTTCGTGTGCCATATCGGGTGAAAAGCCGGGGATGGTGCCAGGGTTGGTCCGGCCGCCAGGCAGCAGCGTGACATCTGTCATGCCGGGATCCGGATGAGCGTGACATGGCACTCCCGGTGGCCGCTTTTAGCGTGAGGACATGACCTCAACCAACCAGGGCACCACCGCACCGGCGGTCGCGTTTCGCGACGTTGTCAAGGTGTACCACCCCGATATCAAAGCACTGGACCACGTGTCCTTCGACATACGCCCCGGCGAGACGGTGGCGCTGCTCGGCCCGAACGGCGCGGGCAAGTCCACCGCCATCGACACCATGCTGGGACTGCGCACGCCGACCTCCGGCGAAGCGCGGATCCTGGGCGGCGCCCCGGCGGCGGCCGTGGCGGCCGGGCAGATCAGCGGGATGCTGCAGACCGGCGGCCTGCCCGAAGGCGGCAAGGTGTCCGAGCTGATCGCCCTGTTCCGCCAGCTCTACCGCGACCGGCGCAGCACCGGCGCGCTGCTTCGGCTGGCCGGGATCGACGACCTCGCGGACCGGCGGGTGGAGCAGCTTTCCGGCGGGCAGGCCCAGCGGGTGCGGTTCGCGCTCGCGCTGGCCGGCCACCCGGAACTGCTGTTCCTCGACGAGCCCACCGCGGCGCTGGACGTGGAAGCCCGGCGGAGCTTCTGGCAGTCGGTGCAGACGATCGCCGCACAGGGGACGACGGTCTTGTTCGCCACTCACTACCTGGACGAGGCGGACGCCAACGCGAGCCGCATCATCGTGGTGAACCACGGCCGGGTCATTGCCGACGGCACCCCGGCCGATATCAAGGCGTTCACCGCCATCAGGACGCTGCGTTTCACCACACAAGCACCGGACCCGTCGGAACTGCTCAGGCTGCCGGGCGTCAGCGACGTGCTGGTCAAGGGGGACGCGGTGACGGTGCGCACCGCCGACGCCGACGCCACGCTGCCCGCGCTGTACGCGCTGGGGCGGCAGATCAGGGCCATGGAGGTGGGCGGCGGCGGCCTCGAGGAGGCGCTGATCGCCCTCACGTCTGCCGACAACGGCGGCGCCGCTCCCGCCAGCCAGAGCGAAGCCGCCACCGCCGGCCAGAGCGAAGCCGCCACCGCCGGCCAGAGCGAAGCCACTACCGCCGGCCACGGCGAGATGAAGGAAAGGGTGAGCTGACCATGACCGCGTTTCTGCGGTTCGAAATCGTGCGCAGCCTGCGCAACGTGCGGTTCGTCGTCTTCATCGCCGGGTTCCCGGTGCTGCTGTACCTCATCTACGCCAAGCAGACCGGGATCTCGCAGGGCCTGACGGTCGCCGCGATCCTGATGGTCTCCATGGCGGTGTGGTCGGGCATGGGCTCGGCCATGTTCGCCACCGGCCCGCAGCTGGCCAAGGAGCGGCAGAACGGCTGGATGCGACAGCTCCGGGTGTCGCCGATCTCCGCGCCACGGTGGTTCGTCGCCAAGCTGGCGCAGGGGCTGCTGCTGATCATCCCCGGGTTCGTGCTGCTGCTCCTGCTCGGGTTCGGGTACGGCCATGTCCACCTGGCGGCCAGCAGGGTGGCCGTGCTCGCCGCTGTGCTGCTGCTCGGGGTGATCCCGTTCTGCGTGCTGGGGCTGGTCATCGGCCTGGTCTTTGACGGCCAGACGGCCCAGGTGGCGCAGATGCTCACCATGCTGGTGTTGGCGTTCCTCGGCGGGATCTTCATCCCCTACAGCAACCTGCCGCACGTCATGCAGGACATCGGCAAGGCCCTGCCGAGCTATCACCTGGTTCAGCTCGGCTGGAACGCGGTGGCGGGCCGCCCGCTCGGCGTGGCGCACATGCTGGCCCTCGCCGCCTGGGCGGTGGCCCTTGGCCTGGTCGCGATCTGGCGCTGGCGCCAGGAGAGCACCACCGCCTGAGGTGCTGCCGGGCATGATGGTGGACATGCGGTTGACCAGCCGGGGCGAGCCCGGTCCGGCGCCGGAGCCGTCCGTCGGCGACGACCTCGAAACCGGCGTCACCGGGCTGCTCCGGTACCGGCGGCTGGTCATCCGCGTGCTGCTCGTGATCTTTCTGCTTCTTCCGGTGGTGGCGTTGCTCAGGTCGCCCCCGCTGACCGGCCGGGATGTCTTCCTGATCCTCGCGACCCTCGCGTTCGTGGTGCTGGTCGACCGGATCGTGCTGATACAAATGCCCGAGCCCGGGCGGTATGCGCGCTGGCAGTGGGCGCTGGCGCCGATCGTGTTCGCGCTGGGCGCGGCGCTGTTCGCCGTCGGCCACATGGCCTGGATCACCCCGCTTGCCGTCGCTTCCGCAGGAGTGGGGCGCATTACGCCGGACGGCCGACCGACCGTATTGGGCCTGGTGAGCTGCACCGGGATCGCGGTGGCGATCAGCGCCGCGACCGGTCTCGGCTACGGCAACACGATCGTGGCCGGCGCCGTGGTCGCGCTCGGCAACCTGCTGGCGCACAGCGCGGAACGCCGCAACGTGCTGATGTACCGGCTGAAGGAGACCCGGGCCGAGCTGGCCCGGGCGGCCGTGGCGGAGGAGCGGCTGCGCATCTCCCGGGACCTGCACGACCTGCTGGGACACAGTCTGTCTCTGATCACCCTCAAGGCCGAGCTGGCCGGGCGGGTGATCGGGACCGACCCCGAACGCGCGGCCCGGGAGATCGCCGAGCTGGAGACCGTGGCGCGGCGGTCGCTCACCGAGGTGCGCCAGGCGGTGACCAGCTACCGGCAGCCGAGCCTGGCCGCCGAGCTGGTTAGTTCCCGCCGGATGCTGGCCTCGGCGGGGACGGAGTGCCGGATCCGTGCGCCAGGCGCCTACTCGCTCCCCCCGGCGGTGGACGCGCTGCTCGCCTGGACGGTCCGGGAGGGGGCAACCAACATCGTGCGACACGCCGCCGCCAAGCACGCTGAGATCGTCATCGAGCTGACCGACACCACGGCGTCCGCATGCCTGTCCGACGACGGCGCGGGCCCGGGCAAGGGCAGCTTCCCCGGCATGGTCAGCGGCGCCGGCCTGGGCGCCGCGGCCGACGCCGCCGCGAAGGGTGCGATGGCCGGCGCCGCCGCGCCGGTCGCCGGTGGGGATGCCGCGACGCCGGGGGCTGGGGTCGGTGGGCCGGACGGGACCGGTGAAGGGCTGCGGCTGGCCGCGCCGGTCGCCGGTGGGGATGCTGCCACGCCGGGGGCTGGGGTCGGTGGGCCGGACGGGACCGGTGAAGGGCCGCGGCTGGCCGCGCCGGTCGCCGGTGGGGATGCTGCCACGCCGGGGGCTGGGGTCGGTGGGCCGGACGGGACGGGTGAAGGGCCGCGGCTGGCCGCGCCGGTCGCCGGGTCGGGGCTGGCCGGGCTCGCCGAGCGGGCAGCCCGCCTCGGCGGCGCCCTGTCCGCGGGCGCGGGCGAGCGCGGCGGGTTCTGGCTGCGGGTGAGCGTGCCACAGGCCGGCCCGGCGCCTGCGAAGGCCGTCAGCGAACCAGGCCGGCAGCGGACGCCGTCGTGACCGTGCGCATCATGATCGCCGAGGACCAGACCATGGTCCGCCAGGCCCTGGTCGCCCTGCTGGAGATGGAGGACGACATCACCGTGGTGGCGCAGGCCGCCAGCGGCGACGAGGCGGTCGCCATGGCCCACCGATACCGGCCGGACGTGGCCCTGCTGGACATCGAGATGCCGGGCGGTGACGGACTGGAGGTCGCCCGGCGGCTGGGCAAGCAAGGGTTCGCCGGGAAGATCGTCATCGTCACGACGTTCGGGCGGCCCGGCTACCTGGCCGCGGCGATGGCGGCCGGGGCGAGCGGTTTCCTGCTCAAGGACGCGCCGGCCGCCGAACTGGCCAAGGCCATCCGGCGGGTGCACGACGGCGAACGGGTCGTTGACCCCGCCCTGGCCGCCGCGGCGCTGGCCGAGGGGGCGAGCCCGCTGACGCCGCGGGAGACCGAAGTTCTGTCCGCCGCGCGGGGGCATGCGGCCATCTCGGACCTGGCGGCCTCGCTGCACCTGTCCCAGGGCACGGTCCGCAACCACCTGTCCGCTGCGATCCAGAAGCTCGGCGCTCGCAACCGGGCCGAGGCGGTCCAGATCGCCGAGCGCAAAGGCTGGCTCTGACACCGCGCCTGGCCATGCGCTGTGCGGGCCGCGGTGGCCTGGCTGGGGGCGTTTTGCCGGGTGCCCGTCCACCGTTGTCCGCATCCAGGCGCCTCCCCTGGGAAACCGGGTAGCGGCACGTCCGGAGCTAACGGTTGGCTAGGAGCGTGCAGATCGAACGGTTCGATCCCGCTACCGACACGCCAGCGGTCCGCGCCTGCCACGAGATCCATTTGGCGGAATGGCGCGCGGACGGCGTGCGCCGGGCGCCGCTGTCACCCCGGATGTTCGAAGCCTGGCTGCGTTACGGCTGGACCGGGGACCCGCAGGAGACGTGGCTGACACGGGACAGCGCGGGTGAGGTCTGCGGCTGGTACCTGCTCGGCCTGCCGCAGCGGGAGAACCAGCACCGGGCCGGCGTGATCCTGGTCGTGGCGCCGTCGCGGCGCCGGGCCGGGGTGGGCACCGCGCTGCTCGGCCATGCCGCGGACCGGGCCCGGCGGGCGGAGCGGACGCTGCTGACGAGCCACTCACATGAAGCGTCCGCCGGGGCGGCGTTCGCCCGCGCGCTCGGCGCCAGGCAGCGGATGACTGGGGTCTTCTGGGCGCTGCGCCCGCGCTCCCTGCCCGCAGGGCGGCTGGCCGGACTGCGGAAAAGCGCGGCGTCCGCCGCGGCCGGCTACTCGCTGGTGTCCTGGGAAGGACCGGTCGCCGAGGACCGGCTGGTAGACGTCGCCGCGCTCTTCGACGTCGAAAACGACGCCCCGCGCCCGAAAGGCGAGGACCCGGCCGGCTGGGACGCGGCCCGGGTCCGGGCGGAGGACCAGCTGATAGCCGAGCAAGGGCGGCGGTTCTACACGGTGGCAGCCCGGGCGGACCGCACCGGGCGGCTGGTGGCGATCACCCAGCTCGGAGTGGATCCGCTGGACGCCGGCTCGGCTTTCCAGGAGCTGACCGCGGTGGCCGGGCCGCACCGCGGGCACCGGCTCGGGCTGCTGGTCAAGGCGGCCATGCTGGAGTTGCTCGCCGCGCACGAGCCGCAGCTCACCCAGATCGTCACGCTGACCGCCGAAGACAACGAGCACATGAACGCGATCAACGCCGAGCTGGGCTTCGAGGTGCTGGAGCGGCAGCTGTCCTGGGAACTCGAAACGGCCCGCGCGCCGGGGGGTGCGGGCCTCGCCGCGCCGGGCGCGAGCGCGGCTCAGTCGTAGAACCCGAGCCTGCGGAGCTGCTTGGGGTCGCGCTGCCAGTCCTTGGCCACCTTGACCCGCAAGTCGAGGTACACCCTGGCGCCAAGCAGCGCTTCGATCTGCTGCCTGGCCCTGGTGCCGACCTCCTTCAGCCGGGCGCCCTTGGCACCGATGACGATGGACTTCTGGCTGGGCCGTTCCACGTACATGAGCGCGTACACGTCGGTGAGCCCGTCCTGGTCCGGCCGCGGCCCCATCTCCTCCACCACGACCGCGATCGAGTGCGGCAGCTCGTCCCGCACGCCTTCCAGCACCGCTTCCCGGATCAGCTCGGCGACCAGGACCTGCTCCGGCTCGTCGGTCAGCTCACCGTTGGTGTAGAGCGGCCGTCCCGGCGGCAGGTGCGCCACTAGCACGTCGGTAAGCACGTCGAGCTGGAATCCGGTCGTGGCCGATACCGGCACGACGTCGGCCCAGTCGCCGAGTTCGGCGACCGCGGCGAGCTGGGCCGCGACCCGCTCCGGCGGGGCCAGGTCGGTCTTGGTGACGATGGCGACCACCGGCGTGCCCTTGATCGCGGCAAGCTCCGCGGCCAGGTACTTGTCCCCCGGACCGATGCGGTCCGGTGCGGGGACGCAGAACCCGATCACGTCCACCTCGGTGAGCGTGGAGCGCACCAGGCTGTCCAGCCGTTCCCCGAGCAGCGTGCGCGGCCGGTGCAGGCCGGGCGTGTCCACGATGATCAGTTGCGCGTCGCTGCGGTGCACGATGCCCCGGATCGCGCGGCGCGTGGTCTGCGGGCGGCTGCTCGTGATCGCTACCTTCGTACCGACGAGCGAGTTCATCAGGGTGGACTTGCCCACGTTCGGCCGGCCGGCGAAGCAGGCGAACCCGGACCGGAAGACCGGCGGCTCCGCCGGGCGCGGGCCAGATCCCGCGGCGGCCGCCGCGGGACCGGCCGCCGTCGTCGCGGCGCCGTCAGATCGCGGCGGTTTCGGCTGCACACCCACGAGGGAATTCTCCCGTACGTTCCGCTCTGGTCCTGGCCTCAGGGTCAGGGCATCCCCATAGATCTTTCAGGGCGGCATAGATCTAGTAGACACGCCCCAGCGTCGCGCGCAACCGCCCATCGGGGCCGGCGTGGTACACCGGCGCCTGCGGGCCCAGGTCGGCCACCGCGGCCAGGTCTTCGGCGCCAGGCGCGCTGGCCTCGCTGACCAGCGCCGCCGCTTCGAGGCTCACCGCGCCGCTGGAGACCGCCATCGCGACCGCCAGGCGCAGCGCAGACAGCCGCAGCGTCGGCAGCACCACGGTCGCGGCCGCGTAGGTCCGTCCGGTCTCATCTCGCACCGCCGCGCCCTCGGCCGCGCCCGTCCGGGCGCGAGCCGACCGGGCCAGAGTAATGATCTTCTGGTCTTCCTCGCCGAGGGCTTCCACGGCGCAGAGTCTAGGCCCCTGCCCGCCCTCCCACGCTCATGATCATGGCGAAGGAGCGGCATCTCCATGATCACGTGATTCGGTACATAACTGCCATGCACAGGGTCCCGTGATCAAGGAACACAGAACTGCGGGAGCCAGGCCGCGCCTCGGCGGGCGCGATCATGGGGCAGGGGGCGCCTCGGTGTCTGTCAGCTGGTAATCGCGCTCTGGCTGGCTGCGGCCCTTGCCTTTCTTGGCCGGGGCCTTATGCTCGACCGTCACGGTGCCGATCCGGTTGCGCCGCCCGGCGAGGCTCTCCGCGGTCAGCTTGAGGCCGGCCACGGTGGCCGTTGACCCCGCGATCGGCACCCGGCCGAGCGCATGCGCGAGCAGGCCGCCCACGGTCTCCACGTCTTCGGCCTCGATCGTGACCCCGAATAGTTCTTCCAGGTCAGTGACGGGCAGCCGCGCGTTGACCCGGGCCCGCCCCGGGCCCAGCCACTCCACCATCGGGCGCTCCTGGTCGTACTCGTCGGCGATCTCCCCGACGATCTCCTCCAGGATGTCCTCGATGGTGACCAGCCCCGCGGTCCCGCCGTATTCGTCGATCACGATCGCGAGGTGAATCTGGCGCGCCTGCATCTCCCGCAACAGCACGTAGGCCGGCTTGCTCTCCGGGACGAAGGTGGCCAGGCGCATGACCGACTCGACCTTCTCGAACGTCTCGGCTTCCGGGTGCTCGCGGCTTCGGGCCACCAGGTCCTTGAGGTAGGCGATGCCGACGACGTCGTCCTTGTTCTCGCCTACCACGGGTATCCGGGAAAAGCCGCTGCGCAGCGCCAGGGACAGCACCTGGCGGACGTTCTTGTCGCGCTCGGCGAAGACGATGTCGGTCCGCGGGACCATGACCTCGCGGACGATCGTGTCGCCAAGCTCGAACACCGAGTGGATCATGGCGCGCTCGCCAGGCTCGATGACCCGGCGCTCCTCGAGCAGGTCCACTAGGCCGCGCAGCTCTTCTTCGGACTCGCCGGCGCCCTCCCGGCCGCTCCGTCCCGGGGTCAGCACGTTGGCCGTGGCGACCAGCAGCCGCGGCAGCGGGCCGAGCGCACGGACCAGGGGGGCGAGCACGATCGCCGCGGCCCCGGCCAGCTGCCGGTCATACTGACGGCCCAGGGTGAGCGGCCAGATCCCGGCGACGAGGTACAGCAGGGCGGCCATGCCCGCCAGCGCGATGAGGTACGTGTGCCAGCCGGTGCCCAACCATTGCACCAGCGCCGCGGTGGTAAGCACCACGGCGGCGGTCTCGGCGCCGATCCGGATCGCCAGCAGCACGCTCAGGTGCCGGCCCGGCTCGGCCAGGACCGCCTGCAACTGGGGCGACTGGCCGTTCGAGCCGTCCCTGGCGCGGTCCCTGCTGGAGGTCCTTGCCATGCGGAGCAGCGCGATCTCCGCGCTGGTACACAGCCCGGCCAGCACCGCGAGGGCTACTGCGGCGGCAACAAGCCAGGCCATCGCGGCATCACTCGGAGTCGTCCCGCTCCCCTGCGTCCCGGCCCGGCGCGCGTTCGGCCCGCCACGAGTCCAGCAGCCGGTCCTGCAGCCCGAACATGGTGGCACGCTCCCCGGGCTCGGCATGGTCAAACCCGAGCAGGTGGAGGATGCCGTGCGTGCAGAGCATCTCCAGTTCTTCCTCGACCGGCCGCTGCGCCTCCTTGGCCTGCTCCGTGGCCACCTCCGGGCACAGGACCACGTCACCGAGCATGGCCGGGGAGTTGTCGCTGTCGGCGGATCGGGCCCGGTCGGCGCGGTCTCTGCCTGGTGGCGGCGGGCGCAGCTCGTCCATGGGAAAGGCGAGGACGTCGGTGGGGCCGTCCTCGCCCATCCAGCGCTGGTGCAGGTCCGAGATGGTGGGGACATCGACGAGCAAAACGGATAGTTCCGCGAGTGGGTGCATCCGCATCTCGTCGAGCAGATACCGGGCCAGCGCGGCCAGGGCCGGCTCGTCCACGGCGAACCCCGACTCGTTCGCGATCTCGATGCCCATCGGCGCGGCCCGGGTCACTGAGCCCGCTTGCGCGGGCCGCGGGAGTTCGCCCGTCCCTCGCCGCGCTCGGCTGCCCGGCCCCGGATGGCGCCGTCCCGCACCGGGCCGGTCACGGCGCCGCCGGTGCGCGACTCGTAGGCGGCGTAGGCGTTCACGATGTCTCCCACGAGCCGGTGCCGGACCACGTCGTGACTGGTCAGCCGGGCGAACTGGATGTCTTCGACGCCTTCGAGTATTTCCTGCACCAGCCGCAGCCCGCTGGCCTGGCCGGCGGGCAGGTCCACCTGGGTGATGTCACCGGTCACCACCATCCGGGAGCCGAAGCCCAGCCTGGTGAGGAACATCTTCATCTGCTCGGCGGAGGTGTTCTGCGCCTCGTCCAGAATGATGAAGGAGTCGTTCAGAGTCCGGCCGCGCATGTACGCCAGCGGCGCGACCTCGATCGTGCCCGCCGCCATGAGCCGCGGGATCGACTCCGGGTCGAGCATGTCGTGCAGCGCGTCGTACAGCGGGCGCAGGTACGGGTCGATCTTCTCGTAGAGGGTGCCGGGCAGGAATCCAAGCCGCTCGCCAGCCTCCACCGCAGGGCGGGTGAGGATGATCCGGTTGACCTCCTTGGCCTGCAGCGCCTTGACCGCCTTGGCCATCGCCAGGTAGGTCTTCCCGGTGCCGGCCGGGCCGATGCAGAACACGATCGTGTGGGCATCGATCGCGTCCACGTAACGCTTTTGGTTGAGCGTTTTGGGGCGGATTGTCCGGCCACGTGAGGACAGGATGTCCAGTGACAACACCTCGGCCGGGCGGATTCCCGACTTGCGGCGGAGCATCGGGATGATTCGCTCCACAACGGCGGGGCTGAGTTCCGCCCCGCCGCTGAGCAGCGCGGTCATTTCCTCGAACAACTCCGCCACAACGGCCGTCTCTGCCGCCGTTCCGGTAATCGTGATCTCATTTCCCCGGACGTGGATATCGGCGTTGAAGGAACTTTCGATCACGTGCAGTAGCTCGTCGCCGGATCCGAGGAGGCTGACCATGGAGTGGTCATCGGGGATCACGACCTTGACCTGAGTGCTGCCGCCGACCGGCTCGTCAGCGGGAGTCCCGCCCTGGCTGCGGCGCCGGGCCTCACGGGAAGTGTCCGTCAATTCCTTGTCTCCGCCTGGCGCGGGCCCCCGCCCACGCATCGCTGAGCCCATGCTATCCGCCGGCGCCGCCGATCCGCCGGGTCAGCCCGGAGGCCAGGTCATGCGCCTGCCGCCCAGCACGTGGGCATGCACGTGGAACACGGTCTGTCCCGCCTCGATGCCGGTGTTGAAGACGACCCGATAGCCGCTGGACGCAATCCCCTCGGCCTCGGCCACCTGGTGCGCCTGGGCCGCCACCTCGGCCAGCAACTCGCCGTCAGCGGCGGCCATCGTGGCCAGGTCGGCGTGGTGTTCCTTGGGGATGACCAGAACGTGCGTGGGCGCCTGCGGGTTGATGTCGCGGAAGGCTATCGTCCGGCCGCTTTCGGCGACCAGCCCGGCCGGGATCTCACCCGCCACGATCTTGCAGAAGAGGCAGTCTGGCACGAGGGGATCCTAGCCTGAAGGGGCAGGCCAGCACGCCCTGTTGACTCTCCGCATATGGCCCCCAGGACCGGCGCCCGGCCGATATCGTTGACCCGTTGCCACGTTTGTGTGCACGCCTGTGAGTTGCATGGCCCGGCGTGGTGAATCGCCGATGTACCTGCGGCGTGAGGTATGGACAGGGTCATAGCAACGCGACACGCAGGATTCGTTCTGGGGGGTCGGAATCATTGAGGTCAGGCTGTGGCGGAACCAGCTCGCAATTCCAGCATGACCACAGGTGAACCGGAAGCGGTACCTGGGCGTCCCATAAAGGTGACGACGGACGCCCTGCTGGTAGACGCCTCCCTGGAGTCGGCCACCGGCGAATGGGACGCCGCCCGGGCGGTCACCGAGATCTACACCACGCACTACCGATCTCTCGTCCGCCTGGCTGTCCTGCTGGTTCGTGACGTCGCCACCGCGGAGGAAGTGGTGCAGGACTCGTTCATCGCCATGCACGGCGCATGGCGCCGGCTACGGGACACCGAGAAGGCGCTGTCATACCTGCGCCAGTCGGTGGTCAACAGGTCCCGGTCGGTGCTGCGGCACCGGATGGTGGTGGACAAGAACGCGCCTAAGCCGGCGCCGGATATGCCCAGCGCCGAACAGGGTGCGCTCTCGTTGCTGGAGCGTTCGGCGGTGATCGCCGCGCTGCGCACGCTGCCCCCGAGGCAGCGTGAGGCGCTGGTGCTGAAGTTCTACGCCGACCTCTCCGAGGCACAGATCGCCACCACAATGGGGATCAGCCGGGGCGCGGTCAAGAGCCACACCGCCAGGGGCGTGGCAGCACTGCGGATCGTACTGGCGTTGGAAACGTGACAAAGGTCAGGGGGGCCGAAAGCGGCCTGGAGCGAGGAGCATGACAGGACAGGAACGCGACTACGACGAAGTCCTCAGTCGTGTGTTGCACTCGACAACGGATCACATCGAGCCCGTCGGCGACGGCTTGACGAAGATCCAGGCACGGCTTGCCGAGCCGTGGCTCAAGCGGCAGTGGTGGCTACTGCGCAGCGAGTTCACGACCATCGGCTGGGTGCTTGCTGTCCGGTGCCAGTCCTGGTTCAACGCGATACGGTCCGGGGCGGCCGCGGGGGCGGACACTGACGCCGTCGCCGCCGGCCAGGCAAGCGCGAGCGCGGCCCGCGACGGCGGGCGGCTGCGGTCGCTGCCGGTCGTTGGCGGCATCGCGGCCCGGGCCTCGGCCAAGCGGCCGCGCCATGCAAGCTCTTCGATACGCAACTCGGTTGGCCCGGCGATGGCCTGGCTCCGCCCCGCCCTCGCGGTAGCCGGGGCCGTCGTGCTCGTGGTGGCCGGGGTTTTCGCCCTAGGAGGGCTTCAACGAACGTTCGGCTCCTATGCGAACTCCGACGCATCCGGCACCGTCTCCTCCAGCAAGGCTGGAGAAGCGGGCAAGACCAATGGCTCCGGCCGGGCGGCCCCGGGCTCGGTGCCGACACCCCAGACCAGCGCCACGCTGACCAGGCCCAGCAGCACGCCAGGCGACAAGGCGATCGTGCCTCTCTTGCCGCCGGCGTCCTCGCCGGCGTCCACCCCACCGGGCAGCTCGCCGTCGCCGTCGCCGACATCCGCGAGCCCGTCACCGACGGTCACCCCGACGCCGACGGTCACCCCGACACCGACGGTCACCCCGACACCGACGGACAGCCCGACCGTCCCCGCCGCGGGCCCATGATCAGCGGCCCGACCGCCAGCCAACTCCAAGCCATCCGGACGACCGCGCTGGTGGCGTGCCAGCACGCCCCGCTCCGGTTCACGAGCCCGGCAGGCAAGGCGACCACCACGCCATAATCGGCCCGCCGCGGGAGGCCCGGGGAGCCCCGGGGCGTTCAGTTCCAGCGGCCGCAGCGGCTCGCCACGATGGCGGCCGCCACCAGTCCCGCCGACGAGGTCCGCAGCACCGTGGGACCCAGCCGGGCCGTCACGGCGCCCGCCCGGGCCAGTTCCTGCGCCTCGGCCGGGCTGACGCCGCCTTCCGGGCCGACGATCAGCATGATGTCGCCGGCCGCCGGGAAATCCAGCGCGCTCAGCGTCACCGGGCCGGCCGGGTCGAGCAGCACGGCCATGCTGGCCGTCGCCACCCGCTGCGCCAGCACCGCGGTGGTCACCGGCCCGGTCACCTCGGGCAGCCAGGCCCGCCGGGACTGCTTGGCGGCCTGGGCGGCCGCCGCGCGCCACCGGGCCAGCGCACGGTCGCCGCGCTCGCCCGCCCAGCGGGTGACACAGCGCTGCGCCGCCCAGGGCACGATCACGTCCACGCCGCCCTCGGTCATCAGGTCCACCGCCAGCGGCCCGTGCTCCCCCTTGGGCAGCGCCTGGGCCACCACCAGCACGGGATCGGGCCGCGGCTCGCTCCGCCGGGCCAGCACACTCAACTCCAGCGCGCCCGCCCTGGCCGCGGTGACGACGCACTCGGCAACCAGCCCCGCGCCGTCGGTCAGGTCCGCCCGCTCCCCCACGCCGAGCCGCCGCACCGTGGCGGCGTGCCGCCCTTCGGCGCCGTCCAGCACCACCACATCGGCGGCCAGCGCGGCCGGGTCGCTGAGGAAGACCGGGGGGCGGGAGTCCGGGCCGGGCGGGCGGTCAGCGGCCGTTGAAGGCATCCCGCAGCCTGGAGAAGAGGCCCTGCTGGCCGGGCGCGAACCGGCCCGGCGGGGTCTCCTCGGCCCGGAGCTTCGCCAGCTGCTTGACCAGGGCCTCCTGCTCGTCATCGAGCTTGGTCGGCGTCTCGACGGTCACATGGATGACCAGGTCGCCTCGGCCCGAGCTGTTCAGGTGCCGCACGCCCAGGCCGTACATCGGGATGATCTGGCCGGACTGGGTGCCGGGGCGGATGTCCAGATCCCGGGCCCCGTCCAGGGTCTCCACGCTCAGCGCGGCGCCGAGGGCGGCCGCGGTCATCGGGATGGTGACCGTGCAGTGCAGGTCGTCGGCCTGGCGCTCGAAGATCGGGTGCGGTCGCTGGACGATCTCCAGGAACAGGTCACCCGGGGGGCCGCCGCCCGGGCCGACCTCCCCTTCACCGGCCAGCTGGATGTGCGTCCCGTCCTCCACCCCCGCGGGGATGCGGACCTTGATGGTGCGCCTGGTGCGGACCCGGCCGTCGGCGTCGCATTCCGGGCAGGGCCGCCGGATGACGGTGCCGAACCCGCCGCACGCCGGGCACGGCCGCGACGTCATCACCTGGCCGAGGAACGACCGGGTCACGTGGCTGACCTCGCCGCGGCCGCCGCAGACGTCGCAGGTCTCCGGGTGGGTGCCCGGCGCGGTGCCCTCACCGGAACAGGTGGGGCAGACCACCGCGGTGTCCACCGCCAGGTCCCTGGTCGCGCCGAACGCGCATTCTGACAGGTCGAGATCCACCCGGACGGTCGCGTTCCGGCCCCGCCTGGCCCGGCTGCGCGGGCCGCGCGAGGTCGCGCCAGCGCCGAAGAAGGCATCCATGATGTCGCTGAACGGGAAACCGGCGCCGAAGCCGGCCGCTCCCGCGGCGCCCGGCCGGGCGAACGGGTCCGCGCCGAGGTCGTACATCTGGCGCTTCTCGGCGTCGGAGAGCACCTCGTAGGCCTGGGTGATCTCCTTGAACCGCTCCTGGGTGCGTTCGTCCGGGTTGACGTCGGGGTGCAGTTCCCGCGCGAGCCGCCGGTACGCCTTCTTGATGTCGTCTGGGCTCGCGTCCCGCGGCACGCCCAGGGTGGCGTAGTAGTCGTTAGCCACTATGACCCCGCCAGGATCTGGCTGACGTAGCGGGCCACCGCACGCACCGCTCCGATCGCCGTCGGGTAGTCCATCCGGGTCGGGCCGATCACCCCGAGCCTGGCCAGGGCCTGCTCCCCGGTCCCGCCGTAGGCCGCGGCCACCACAGACGTGCTGCGCAGCCCTTCGACCTGGTTCTCCGATCCGATCCTGACGGTGACCGTGGTCTCGCCGGCGGACTCACCCAGCAAGCGCATCAGCACCACCTGCTCCTCAAGTGACTCAAGGACCTCCCGCAGGCCCTGGGAGAAGTCGACCGGGGTGAGGTTCGCGGCGCCGCTCACCACGATCCGCTCGTCGTGGTGCTCGACCAGGGTGTCCAGGATCATCGAGAACACCGCGGCGGCGTTGTGCCGGTCGCCGGGCTGCACCCGCTCGGGAAGCTCGGCGACCACCGACGCCGCCTCGGACGCCCGCCGGCCGTCGAGGCAGGCGTTGAGGATCGCCCGCAGGTGCGCGACCGCGGCCTCCTCGATGGGCTCGGGCAATTCAACCGAACGCTGCTCCACCCGTCCGGTGTCCGTGATCAGCACGAGCAGCAGCCGCTGCGGCGCCATCGGCACGAGCTCGATATGGCGCACCGCGGACCTGGTCAGCGACGGGTACTGGACCAGCGCGACCTGCCTGGTGAGCTGGGCCAGCAGCCGCACCGTACGCAGCACCACGTCGTCGAGGTCGTACGCGCCGGCCAGGAAGGTTTCGATCGCCCGCCGCTCGGCCGCGGACAGCGGCTTGATCCCCGACATCCGGTCCACGAACAGCCGGTAGCCCTTGTCGGTGGGGATCCGGCCGGCGCTGGTGTGCGGCTGGGTGATGTAGCCCTGTTCCTCGAGAACGGCCATGTCGTTGCGGATCGTCGCTGGTGAAACGTCGAGGTGGTGCCGGTCTACCAGTGACTTGGAGCCGACCGGCTCCATCGTGGAAACGTAGTCACGGACGATGGCGCGCAGGACCGCAAGCTTCCTGTCGTCAAGCACTGCCCACCTCCCTGGCACTCCATCATCCAGAGTGCCAATTCTATGGCGCACTGGGCGTCAAGGGCACCGCGGACAGGACTCCAGCGTGTCAGCGAGCCGCCGCATGCGCCACGCCGGTCCGGCGCTTTCCGCCCGGGCATACCCGTTGAGCAGGCAGAAGACCACGCTGGCTTGGAAGGTGGGCGGCCAGCCCGGCCGGCCACATGCCACATTACCGGCCAGTAACAGAACCCGCCGCGCCACGGGTGCCGGTCTCCTGCGGCCCCGCCCGCCCCGGGCTCAGCCGGTCAGGTCGCGGACCACGGCGTCGGCGAGCAGGCGGCCGCGCCGGGTGAGGACCACCCGCCCCGCCCGGTGCGCCTCCGGCTCGGCCAGGCCGTCTGCCACGGCCACCCGCGCGGCATCACGCCCCGCCGGGTCCAGCTCGGTCAACGGACAGCCCTCCGCGAGCCGGGTGAGCAGGAGGATCCGCTCGGTGCGGCGCTCTCGTTGGGTCAAAATCTCCCGGGCTTGTGCCGGGCTGTCGCCGGCCGACACGCGCGCGGCGTACGCGGACGGATGCCGGACGTTCCACCAGCGGGTCCCGCCCACATGGCTGTGCGCGCCGGGACCGATGCCCCACCAGTCCCCGCTGCCCCAGTAGAGCAGGTTGTGCCGGCACCGCGCGCCCGCTCCCGCCGCCCAGTTGGAGATCTCGTACCAGCGCAGGCCGGCCGCGGTGAGCAGGTCATCGGCGGCGAGGTAGCGGTCGGCCATCGCGTCGTCGTCGGGCGCGGGCAGCTCGCCCCGGCGGATCCGGGCGGCCAGCCGGGTGCCGTCCTCTACGATGAGCGCGTACGCGGAGATGTGGTCCGGCCCGGCCGCCAGGGCCGCGTCCAGCGAGTCCCGCCAGTCCGCGTCGCTCTCCCCCGGGGTCCCGTAGATCAGGTCCAGGCTGATGTGCTCGAACCCGGCCGCGCGAGCCCAGCCGGCGCACCGGGCGGGCCTGCCGGGCCGGTGCACCCGGTCCAGGACGGCCAGCACGTGCGGGGCCGCGCTCTGCATGCCCAGCGAGATCCTGGTCACCCCGGCGGCTCGCAGCGCCGCCAGCGATCGTTCGTCCACGGTCTCGGGGTTGGCCTCGACCGTCACCTCACAGCCCGGCGCGAGGCCAAACTCGCCGTCGATCGCGCGCAGGATCTGGGCGAGCTGCGCGGGCGGCAGCAGCGTCGGGGTGCCGCCGCCGAAGAACACCGTCCCGGCTCGCGGAGCGGCCGGCCCGAGCACACGGCGCGCGAATCCGATCTCGGCGATCGCCTGGCCGGCGTAGGACTCGCGGCTGGCCCCGCCGCCCAGCTCGGCGGCGGTGTAGGTGTTGAAGTCGCAGTAGCCGCACCTGGTCTGGCAGAACGGCACATGCACATAGATGCCGAACGGCTGGCGCCCCAGGCCGTGGTCCGCACCGGCCGGCAGGCTGCCGTCACGGGGCGCGGGCTCACCGGAGGGAGGCGGCCCTGGCACGGCGCTCACCTCCTGGCCCCCCTCGCGGGCGCTTCGCTTGGTCGTGCCGGAGGCACGCAAGTCGGCGGAGTGGGAGGCGGGTCCTCCCGCCGGGATACCGCAGCGCGGAGCGATGCGGCGTTCGGCCCGGCGGCTGCGGCGCGACGCGACCCGAAGGTGACCGGGCACGTCTCATGAGCTGGCAGCGGCCCGCTCGAGCACGCCGGGCGCGATGAGGTCCCAGTCCAGGCCGCGGCCCTCCACCCGCAGCAGCCGCCGCATCAGCGCGGCGTCCCCGTAGTACGCGGTCATCGACTCCGCGATCGTGACCCGCTCGGCGGGGCGGGACACCACCTCGACCCGGTCCCCGGCGCCGACCGCGCCCTCGCGCAGCACGCGCAGGTAGGCGCCGGGCCGCCGCGCGTCGGCGAACCGCTTGACCCAGTGCGGCTCGTCCATCCATCCCCCGAACACCACGCAGGGGATCCGCGGACCGGTGACCTGGACCCGGGCCGTGCCCAGGTCCCAGATCTCGCCGATCAGCGCGCCGGTGACGTCCAAGCCCGCGGTGGTGATGTTCTCGCCGAACATGCCGTTGGTCAGCTCGCGGCCGAGCTGTTCCACCCACCAGTCCAGGTCCTCCCTGGCGTAGGCGTAGACGGCCTGCTCGGGGCCGCCGTGGGCAGGCTTGTCCACCTGCTCGTCGCCACCGAGGCCGAGCCTGCCCACCTCGACACGGCCGGGCGCCGGCCGCTTATCGATCGCGGTCCGGCGCAGCTCGCCCGCCCAGTCCGCGTCCTTGCCACGACCGGTATTCACCGAGATCACGTGCGCATTTGTCACGCTTCCCGACGCTAGCGCAGCGCCCAGGCCAGGTCGAACCATCATTGCCCGGCCCGCCTGGGGCCCTGACCCGCGCCCCGTGCGCCCGCGCGCCGGCGGCGCCGGGCGTCTGGGGCAGGCTGAGCACCGGCCGGCCGGATTATGCTGGACGCACCGAGGACGCTCCGGGGGTTTGGAGGCACCGATGGCGGTCGGGCATGGTTATCCGGCAGCGGGCGGGCGGGGCCAGATGCGCGCCGCCGATGCGGACCGCGATCGGGCGGTGAGCTTCCTCGCCACGGCCTACACCGAGGGCCGGCTGAGCAAGGACGAATACGAGACAAGGCTGGAAAGCGCCCTGTCCGCGCGCACCTACGCCGACCTGGACCAGGTGGTGACCGATCTGCCCGGCGCGCGGGTACCCCCGGTGCGTCACGTGACCGGGACCAACGGGCTCGCGGTCGCGAGCCTGGCCTGCGGGCTGGCCCAATTCGTGTTCGGCCCGCTGCCGACCATCCCGGCGATCGTGTTCGGGCACATGGCCCGGCGCCAGATCAGGCGCACCGGCGAGCAGGGCGCGGGGATGGCGCTGGCCGGGCTGCTGCTCGGCTGGGCGGCGGTGGTCCTGGGCATCATCATCATCGCTGGCCTGGCCGCGGTCGTCGTGACAAGCTCTGGCCATGCGGCCGTAGCCCACCCGCACGCAGGGTTCGCGCCGCCGCCCCCGCCGGCCGTGCCCTGATTCAGCGCTGCTTGTCCGGCGCGGTGGACAGCGCGGCGATGAAGGCCTCCTGCGGGACCTCGACCCGGCCGATCACCTTCATCCGGCGCTTGCCCTCTTTCTGCCTCTCCAGCAGCTTGCGCTTGCGGGTGATGTCACCGCCGTAGCACTTGGCCAGCACGTCCTTGCGCAGCGCCCGGATGTTCTCCCGCGCGATCACCTTGGACCCGATGGCCGCCTGGATCGGCACCTCGAACTGCTGGCGCGGGATCAGCTCGCGCAGCTTCGAGGTCATCGCGACGCCGTAATCGCGGGCCTTGTCTGAGTGCACGATCTGGCTGAACGCGTCCACCGGCTGGCCCTGCAGCAGGATGTCCACCTTGACCAGGCTGGCCTCCTGCTCGCCGGCGGGCTCGTAGTCCAGCGAAGCGTAGCCACGGGTCCGCGACTTGAGCTGGTCGAAGAAGCCGAAGATGATCTCCGCGAGGGGCATCGTGTAGCGGATCTCGACCCGGTCCTCGGACAGGTACTCCATGCCGCCGAGCGTGCCCCGCCTGCTCTGGCACAGCTCCATGATCGCGCCGATGTACTCGGCGGGCGCTAGCACGGTGGCCTTGACCACGGGCTCGTAGATGTGCGCCACCTTGCCCTCGGGGAACTCGCTGGGGTTGGTGACGATCACCTCCGCGCCGGATTCCAGCACGACCCGGTAGACGACGTTGGGCGCGGTGGAGATGAGCGACAGGCCGAACTCCCGCTCCAGGCGCTCCCGCACGATCTCCATATGCAGCAGGCCGAGGAACCCGCAGCGGAACCCGAAGCCGAGCGCGGCGCTGGTCTCCGGCTCGTAAACCAGGGCGGCGTCGTTCAGGCGGAGCTTGTCCAGGGCGTCGCGCAGTTCCGGGTAGTCGTCCCCGTCCAGCGGGTACAGGCCGGAGAACACCATCGGCCGCGGGTGCGCGTACCCGGCGAGCGGCTCGGCCGCCGCCCGGGCGGCGCTGGTCACCGTGTCCCCGACGCGGGCCTGCCGCACGTTTTTGACCCCGGTGATGAGGTAGCCGACCTCGCCCGCGCCCAGCGCCTCCGCCGGGGCCGGCTCCGGCGAGATCACCCCCACCTCCAGCGTGTCGTGCGTGGCGCCGGTGGACATCATCAGGCTCTTCTCGCGGCGGGACAGCCGCCCGTCCATCACCCGGACGTAGGTGACGACGCCCCGGTAGGTGTCGTACACCGAGTCGAAGATCAGCGCGCGGGCCGGGGCGGCCGGGTCGCCGGACGGCGGCGGCACCTGGGCGACGACCGCGTTAAGCAGGTCGGTCACGCCTATGCCTGTTTTCGCCGAGACCTGCATCACGTCGCCGGGGTCGCAGCCGATCACCCGGGCCAGTTCCTCGGCGTACCTGGCCGGCTGGGCGGCTGGCAGGTCGATCTTGTTCAGCACGGGGATCAGGTGCAGGTCGGCGTCCAGGGCCAGGTAGAGGTTGGCCAGTGTCTGGGCCTCGATGCCCTGCGCCGCGTCCACCAGCAGAATCGCGCCCTCGCACGCGGCCAGGGAGCGGGACACCTCGTAGGAGAAGTCCACGTGGCCGGGTGTGTCGATGAGGTTGAGCACGTACTGGCGGCCGTCGGGGCCGGTCCACGGCAGCCGCACCGCCTGGCTCTTGATGGTGATGCCGCGCTCACGCTCGATGTCCATCCGGTCCAGGTACTGCGCCCGCATCTCCCGCTCGCCGACGACGCCGGTGAGCTGCAGCATCCGGTCCGCGAGGGTGGACTTGCCGTGATCGATATGGGCGATAACGCAGAAGTTCCTGATGATGTCCATGGGCGTATGGCCGACGGCAGGCGGGGGCGCGGCCGGGGACGCGAGGCGCCGGCCGGCCGGCAAGGCCTGCTCAGGCACGGAGGGCACAGGATTTCCGCCAAGGTCGAGTAGGGGCATGCCCTATAGATCTTCCAGCCTGCTGCGCGGCTGCCATAGAGCTACCGGACACGCCGAGGGCTGCAGCGTCCATGGTCGCATGCCGCGGGAACTGCCCGGTCCCGGGCCGACCTGGTTCCCCATCCCGGCCCGCGCCCCGGTACGCGCCCCGGTACGCGCCACGGCGTGGCTGGGCGTGCCGTGCTGGCGTCAGCTTTCGCTGAGCTCCGCGCAGCGCTGCGCCATCGCGGACTTGCGGTTCGCCGCCTGGTTCTTGTGAATGACGCCCTTGCCGGCGGCCTTGTCCAGGTTCTGCGACGCGGCACGCATCGCCACGGTCGCAGCCTCCACGTCGCCGACCTCAGCGGCCTCGCGGAACTTGCGCACCGAGGTCTTCAGCGACGACTTGACGGCCTTGTTGCGCTGTCGCGCCTTCTCGTTCTGCTTATTGCGCTTGATCTGGGACTTGATATTCGCCACGCGGAAGCCTCGCTCAGGTTCTGGTTCTCGTCGGTGGGCGCGGGCGGATTCGCGCCCGCGGCAGCCCCACGAACTCCAGGCGGGGCGCAACACTCCGACGAGGAAGGATATCCCAACCCTGGGGCCGCGCTCAAACCAGGCAGCGAGGGCCCGGCCGCGGACGGTTGGTCAGCGGCTGCCGCGGGCGGTGACGATAGCGCGGACGGCCACCTCCAGGGCGTAACCCGGGTTCGCGCCTTCCCCCTTCACCTGCGCGTCGGCCTCCGCGACGGCGGCGAGCGCCTGGGCGATCCCGTCGGGCGTCCAGCCGCGCAGTTGCCGCCGCACCTTGTCGATGCGCCAGGGCGGGGCGCCGAGTTCCGCGGCGAGCGCGGTGGCGGGCTGAGAGCGCGACGCGGCCCCGACCCGCCCGATCAGCCGGACTCCCTGCGCGAGGGCGCTGGTGATCAGCACCGGCGACACGCCCACGGCCAGGGCCCAGCGCAGGTGTTCGAGGGCCTCGGCGAGACGTCCCTCGACCGCCCGGTCGGCCACAGCGAACCCGCCCGCCTCAGCGCGGCCGCGGTAGTACCTGGTCACCACGGACTGGTCGATCACGCCGGTAGTATCCGCGGCGAGCTGAGCACAGGCAGAGGCGATCTCGCGCAGGTCGGCGCCGAGCGCGTCGATCAGCGCCCGGACGCCGCCGTCGTCGATCCGGCGCCCCTCGGCGCGGAACTCCTCGCGGATGAACGTCATCCGGTCGCCGATCCGGGTGAGCTTCGGGTACGCCGCGACCTGGGCGCCGTGCCCGGTCAGCCGGGACAGCAGCGCCTTGCCCTTCGCGCCGCCCGCGTGCGTGATCACCAGCGCCACGTCGGCCGGCGGGTCCGCGGCCAGCGCGGCGAGTTCCCCGGCGACCTCCTTGCCCGCGTCCTGGGCGTCGCGGATGACCACGACCGGGACAGCGTCGAACAGCGAGGGGGCGGTGACCACGGCCAGCTCGCCGGGCGCCAGGCGGCCCGCGGCCACCTCGCGCGCCCTGGCCGCGCCGTTGCCCGCCGCGGCGGCGACCAGCCGGGCCACGGCCCGTTCCACGAGCAGTTCCTCGTCCCCGGTGACCACGCTGACCCGGGAACCGGCGGCGGGCGCGGCGTCCTTGGCTTCACGCACGGGCATCTCAGCAGCATCCCATGAAGCGGCCAGGGAGCGGCGCCCTACGACGCGGGCCGGGAAGCCACGACCTAAGCGAACCCGCCAAACCTGAGCTGGGGCCGTGGGGGTCCGGGGCTCGTGCCCCCCGGGCAGACACCACGGGCGGAGGGGAAGCCGAGCGAAGCTCGGCGAACAGGCTAAGCGGCCACGAAGCCGGGCGAAGCAGGCGAACATGGCTAACTGCCTCGCCGAACATGGCAGCCGCCTCGCCGGGTCAGCCGACGACGAGCTCGCCGCCGCGCCAGACGCGGAGCGGACGGAGCCCGAACGACCAGGCGAAAGCGCCCTCGTGGTCGGCGTCCCAGGCGACGATGTCGGCGTACCGGCCCGGGGCCATGGTGCCGAGCTCCGGGCTACGCAGCGCCTGAGCCCCGCCCAGGGTGGCGGCGCGCAGCGCCTCGGCGACGCTCATGCCGAAGTTCGCGATCGCCAGCGAGACCACCAGCGACATGCTGGTGATGCCGTTGACGCCCGGCGAGTGGTCGGAGCCGAGAGCGACCGCAGCGCCCTTGTCCAGCAGCGACCGGACCGGCGGGTTCTTGCCGACCTGCAGGGCGGTGGCCGGGCATAGCACGGCGGCGACGCCCGCCGTGGCCAGCACGATCACGTCCTCTTCGCAGGCCTCGTGCAGCAGGTCCGCCGACGCGCAGCCGAGCTCCGCGGCAAGCGTGGCCGCGCCGGTGTGGGACTGCCCGCAGGCATGCAGCCTGGGCAGCAGGCCGGCGGCTCGGCCCGCGCCGAGCACCCAGCGCGCCTCGCGCTCGGTGAACCGGCCCTCCTCGCAGTACACGTCCACGCTGTCGGCCCCGGCCGCGCGAGCGTCCGCGCACCAGGATCCGACCGCGTCCACGTAGTCGTGACGCCGGCCGAAGAACTCCGGCGGCACGGTGTGCGCGCCCAGGAAGGTCACGTGCACCCGGGGCATCCCGGGCTCGTTCTCCAGCGACCGCAGCAGCCGTACGTCGGCCAGCTCACCGTCCCGGGTGAGGTGGTATCCGGTCTTCGCCTCTATGGTCGTGGTGCCCGACAGCAGCCATTCCCGCAGCCGGTTCCGCACGCCATTGCACAGCGTCCAGGGGTCCGTTCCCCGGGTGACCGTGACCGTCGAGGCCATGCCACCGCCGGCCGAGGCGATCTCGTTGGGCGAGGACCCGCTGGTGCGCATCGCGATCTCGGCCCAGCGGTTGCCCGCGTACACCGGATGAGTGTGCGCGTCGATGAATCCGGGCGTGACGAGCCCGCCGTTCAGGTTCTGCACGTCGTCCACATCGACGATGTCGTCGATGACCCCGGGCAGGCTGCGCGGCAACTCGGCTGCCGGGCCCACCCATGCGATCTGATCCCCGTGGGTGAGGATCGCCGCGTTGCTCCACACCTCGGAACCGGTCCACAACCGGCCGATGTTCGTGAGCAGGCGAACGTTCACCACCTGTACGCACACCCCCATGGGAGCGCACCCCAGATGCGCGTCCCCTGCGTCATCACCGGTCACCTGCCATGGCTCACGCCTCGTGGTGGAACACCAACACAACCCGGGAATCCCGGATCGCGAATGTGAGCCGCCCGAGTGCTGGGGAAGATGCGGCAACCAACAATATCGGTCCAGTCACGGTATTGCATGACCGGGTGCGTGTACAGGCCGAATTGGAAGAAGCCGGCCAGATTCCCAGCCAGTTCTTAGGAAGCAGCTCGGCATCGCGCCTTTCGCGCGGCACCGCCGGACCCGGCGCCTCCTCGGGGAGCACGACCATAGCAGGCGCCATTCGCACTGGTAGCGGACTTGACGATACCGCCAGGGGTCAGTTACCGGCACGCCGCGGTGAGCCGACGGCGTTCGCGCTGACCGCGAGGCCCGGGCTGGCGCCGGTGAGCTGCGCGGCCAGGTCCGGTGGCACCCGCGCGGTGAGCTGAGTGCCCTCCTCGCAATGCGCGACCGCGAGCACCTCGCCCTCCTGGTGCGCCCGGGCGATCAGGTCGCTGCGGCCATAGGGCACCAGCGCGCTCACCTCTGCGTCGCGCCGGGGCAGCGCCGCCTCGACCGCGGCGAGCAGGTCCGGCAGCCCGGCCCCGGTCCTGGCGGACACCACCACGGCACCGCGCTCGGCCAGGCGCAGGCCCTTGATCTCCAGCGGGTCGGCCTCGTCGGACTTGTTCACCACCACGACCTCGGGCACCTTGGCGGCGCCGATCTGGCCGAGCACCTCGCGGACGGCGCTGATCTGCGCCCGCGGGTCAGCGTCGCTACCGTCCACTACGTGCAGGATCAGGTCGGCGTCGGCGACCTCCTCCAGGGTGGACCGGAACGCCTCGACCAGCTGGTGTGGCAGGTGCCGGACGAACCCGACGGTGTCGGTCAGGGTGAACCACCGGCCGGACGGGGTCCGGGCCCGGCGCACGGCCGGGTCCAGGGTGGCGAACAGCGAGTCGTCGACGAGGACGCCGGCGCCCGTCAGGGCGTTCAGCAATGTCGATTTACCGGCATTGGTATAACCGGCTATCGCGACGGAGGGAACCTGCCGGCGAGACCGCCGCCGGCGCTGCAACTCGCGCCCGGCCGACATCTCGGCGATCTCACGGCGCAGCTTGGCGGTACGGGCCCGGATCCGGCGCCGGTCCGTCTCGATCTTGGTCTCGCCGGGGCCGCGGGACCCGATGCCGCCGCCGCCGGCGACCCGCCCGCCCGCCTGCCTGGCCAGCGACTCGCCCCAGCCGCGCAGCCGGGGCAGCAGGTACTCCAGCTGCGCCAGTTCCACCTGGGCCTTACCGGCCTTGCTCCGCGCGTGCTGGGCGAAGATGTCAAGGATGAGCGCGGTGCGGTCGATGACCTTGACCTTGACCACGCCTTCCAGGCTGCGGAGCTGGCCCGGGGTCAGCTCGCCGTCGCAGATGACGGTGTCGGCGCCGGTTTCCAGCACCAGGTCCGCCAGCTCGCGCGCCTTGCCCGCGCCGATGTAGGTCGCCGGGTCAGGCTTGGCGCGGCGCTGCACCAGGCCGGCCAGGATCACCGAGCCGGCGGTGTCGGCGAGCCGGGAGAGCTCACGCAGCGAGTTCTCCGCGCTGGCCAGCGTGCCCTCGGTCCACACGCCGACCAGGACGACCCGCTCCAGCCGCAGCGCCCGGTACTCGACCTCGGTGACATCGGTCAGCTCGGTGGACAGGCCAGCCACCCGGCGCAGCGCGTGCCGGTCGGCCAGATCCAGGTCGCCGGGGAGGCCGGCGCCCGCGGCCTCAGGCGCGCCAGCAGGGCTGGCGGCGTCGGGGCCGATCTGGCTGAGCAACTCCCGGTCGGCCTTGGGTGAAGAAGTCATCGCTGCCTAGGGTTGGTGTCCGCACGGGCGCCTCCATCAGCCGGAGGCGCCACCGGCCTGGTTGGTCAATGCTGCCACGCCGGAGTTTTCCGGTCATTCCAATAAACGCCGCGGGGCCGCCCGTTGTGCCCCGGTTACCGATCGGTAGTTTTAGGCCGGCCGACTTTGCCCGCCGTTGCGGCAGCGGGCCAGGGCGTGTCTGATAGGTCTATGCCGTCGCGAGCGGCTGTCGTGAAGGGGATGGGGAGGCGGGTGGGGGATCGCAAGGCGGAGGAGGAGCCCATGGCGGAGCTATGGGTGACGGCGACAACGCCGCGAGGCGCCCGTCCGGCAGCCGCGCAGCAGGCTGGATGATCTGTAAGACACGCCCTAGCGTCAACCCCATATTCCGGTGCAGCAGAGGAGCGCGAGATGGCCGCTGGTGATGGCATAGAAATCCTCGGTACGCCCGGAGACCGGTTCGAGGAGATCCTCACCCCCGAAGCGCTGCAGCTGGTCGCCACGCTCCAGCGCGAGTTCGGCGGCAAGCGGGCAGAGTTGCTGGCCGCCCGCGCGGCGCGCCAGCAGGACCTGTCCGCCGGCGGCACGCTGGATTTCCTGCCCGAGACCCGCCGCATCAGGGACGACAACCTCTGGCGGGTGCCCGCGCCCGCGCCGGGCCTGGTAGACCGCCGGGTGGAGATCACCGGGCCCACCGAGCGGAAGATGACGATCAACGCGCTCAACTCGGGCGCCAACGTCTGGCTGGCGGACTTCGAGGACGCGAATACCCCGCTCTGGGAGAACATGATCACCGGCCAGCTCAACCTGTGCGACGCACTGGACCGCACGATCGACTTCACCAGCGCTGAAGGCAAGGACTACCGGTTGCGGCCCGAAGACGAGCTGGCCACGATCGTGGTCCGCCCCCGGGGCTGGCACCTGGATGAGAAGCACGTGCTGGTGGACGGGCAGCGGGTGTCGGGCAGCCTGTTCGACTTCGCGCTGTGCTTCTTCCACTGCGCCCAGCGCCAGCTCGACAAGGGCAAGGGGCCCTACTTCTACCTGGCCAAGATGGAAAGCCACCTGGAGGCGCGGCTGTGGAATGACGTCTTCGGCGTCGCCCAGGCCGCCCTCGGCCTGCCCCGCGGGACGATCCGCGCGACCGTGCTGATCGAGACGATCCCGGCCGCGTTCGAGATGGACGAGATCCTCTACGAGCTGCGCGATCACAGCGCCGGGCTGAATGCGGGCCGGTGGGACTACTTGTTCAGCATCATCAAGAAGTTCCGGTCCCGTGGGCGCGAGTTCGTGCTGCCCGAGCGCAACTCGGTCACGATGACCGCGCCGTTCATGCGCGCGTACACCGAGCTGCTGGTGAAGACCTGCCACGGCCGGGGCGCGCACGCGATGGGCGGGATGGCCGCGTTCATCCCGAGCCGGCGCGACCCCGAGGTGAACGCCACCGCGCTGGCCAAGGTCCGCGACGACAAGACCCGCGAGTCGGCGGACGGCTTCGACGGCTCCTGGGTCGCGCACCCAGACCTGGTCCCGCTGTGCAAGGAGGTCTTTGACGCGGCGCTGGGCACCCGGCCCAACCAGCTCGACCGGCTGCGCGAGGAGGTCAGCGTGACCGCCCAGGACCTGCTCGCGGTCGCCAAGACGCCCGGCTCGATCACCGAGGCCGGCCTGCGCAACAACGTGAGCGTGGCGCTGCAGTACCTGGCGAACTGGCTCGGCGGAAACGGCGCCGTGGCCATCTTCAACCTGATGGAGGACGCGGCCACCGCGGAGATCTCCCGCTCCCAGATCTGGCAGTGGGCGCACAACGACATCGCGCTCGACGAGGGCCCGCAGGTGACCCGCGGCCTGGTCGAACAGATCATCGGCGAGGAGCTGGGGAAGATCTCCGCAGCCCTCGGCGGGGCCTTCGACGCCGCCCGGTACGACCAGGCCGCCGCCCTGTTCACCGAGGTGGCGCTGGCCGACGACTACGCCGAGTTCCTCACCCTGCCCGCCTACGAGCGGATGCCCTGACACCGTGCGGCGCTGCCGGGCACGCGCCACGGGAGCGCGGCCGGGGCGTTGCAGGCAGCCCGCTGCCAGGGCACCCTGGAGAGGAACGGCGCCGCACCCCGAGGGGAAACGATGATCAAGCAGCTCATCCCCCGGATGACCGAGATCTGCGGATCCGACGGCGTCATCACCGACCCCGCCGAACTGCGCACCTACGAGTGCGACGGACTGACCTCGCACCGGGTCACCCCGGCGCTTGTCGTGCTGCCCCAGACCGCGCAGGAGGTCGCCGCGGTGGTGCGCGAGTGCGCCATGGCGAAGGTCCCGTTCGTGGCCAGGGGCTCGGGCACGGGCCTGTCCGGCGGGGCGCTGCCGCACGCCGAGGGCGTGCTGATCGTGACCTCACGGATGCGCCGGATCATCGCCATCGACCCGGCGAGCCAGCGCGCGATCGTGGAGCCCGGGGCCACCAACCTGTCGGTGAGCGACGCGGCCCGGCCGTTCGGCTACTTCTACGCCCCCGACCCCTCCAGCCAGGTGATCTGCTCGGTGGGCGGCAACGTCGCGGAGAACTCCGGCGGGGCGCACTGCCTCAAGCACGGGTTCACCGTGCACCACATCACCGGGCTGGAGGTCGTCACCCCGGCCGGGGAGCTGACCTGGCTGGGTGACGGGACCGGGGCGGCGCCGGGCTATGACCTGCTGGGCGCGTTCACCGGCTCGGAGGGCACGCTGGGCATCGTCACCAAGATCGTGGTCAAGCTGACGAAGATCCCGCAGCTGGTCAAGTGCCTGCTGGCCGCGTTCGAGACCACGGGCACCGGCGGGAACGCGGTGTCGGCGATCATCGGGGCGGGCATCGTTCCCGCGGCGATCGAGATGATGGACGCGCTCGCGATCGAGGCGGCCGAGGCCGCGGTGAGCTGCCGCTACCCCGAGGGCGCGGGCGCGGTGCTGATCGTGGAACTCGACGGCCCGCACGCCGAGGTGGAGCGGGAATGCGCGGCCGTCCGCGCGCTGTGCGAGCAGGCGGGCGCGACCGAGATCAGGGAGGCCGACGACCCGGCCGAGCGCGCCGCGATCTGGGTGGGCCGCAAGTCCGCGTTCGCGGCGGTGGGCCGGATCGCACGGGCCTACATCGTCCAGGACGGCGTGGTGCCGCGAAGCGCGCTCGGCCCGGTGCTCGACAAGATCGCCAAGCTGTCGGCGGAATCCGGCATCCGGGTGGCCAACGTGTTCCACGCCGGCGACGGGAACCTGCACCCGCTGGTGCTCTACGACGACAGCGTGCCCGGCGCCGCCGAGGCCGCCGAGGCCGTGTCCGGGGCGATCCTGGACCTGTGCATCTCGCACGGCGGGTCGATCACTGGCGAGCACGGGGTGGGCGTGGACAAGTCGCGGTACATGCCGAAGATGTTCGGCCCCGACGACCTCGACACGATGCAGCTGCTGCGCTGCGCCTTCGACCCGGCCAGCCTGTGCAACCCGGGGAAGGTGTTCCCGACGCCCCGGCTGTGCGGGGAGGTTCCCGGGGCGCGGCGTGCCCCGCACCCGCTCGTGGCCTCGGGGCAGGTGGATCAATTTTGAGCAGAGAAACGAAACCCCGGCCCGGCCCGCCGTCCGTCCCGCTGGCCACCGTGCGTGGCGGGCCACTCGTAACCGCAGCCGCGCGGGCGCGCCACCGTGGGCGCTGACCCGGTCCTGGGCGCCCTGGCCGCGGCCTGCCCGGCGGCGCGGCTGGCGGGGCCCGGGGATGCGATCGCCGGGGTGATGCCGCGCTTTGCCGCGTCCCCGGCCACCGTCGCGGAGGCGAGCGCGCTGCTGGCCGCGGCGGCCGCGCAGGACCTTGCCGTGGTCCCGCGGGGCGGGGGCAGCAAGCTCGGCTGGGGCGCCCCGCCGCGCCGGTGTGACCTCGTGGTGGACACCAGGGCGCTGGATCAGGTGGTCGAGCACGCCGCGGATGACCTGGTCGCCCGGGTGCAGGCCGGGGTCAGCGTGGCGCGGCTGGGCGAGGTGCTGGCCGGGGCCGGGCAGCAGCTTGCCCTGGACCCGCTGCCGTCCCCGCTCGCGGCGCCGGGGACGGGCGCGGGTTCGAGGGCTAGCGCGGGATGCGGGGCGGCCGCGGCGGCTGGGGGCGCACCGCCGTCCGCGGAGAACGGGACGGCGCCGGAGTGGCTGGGCGCGACCGTCGGCGGCACGCTCGCGACCGGGGCGGCGGGCCCGCGCCGCCTGCGTTACGGGACGCCGCGCGACCTGATCATCGGGATCACCGTGGTCCGCGCCGACGGGATCGTGGCCAAGGCCGGCGGGAAGGTGGTCAAGAACGTCGCGGGTTATGACCTCGGCAGGCTGTTCACCGGCTCGTTCGGGACGCTCGGGCTGATCGTGGAGGCGGTGTTCCGGCTCCATCCGCTGCCCCCGTCCACGGCGTACGTCACGGTGGACTGCCCGGGGCCGGACGAGGCGTACCGTGCGGTCGCCGCGGCGGTGGGCAGCGACCTGGCGCCCTCGGCCGTCGAGATCGACCGCGCGGCGCAGGGCGCGCCGGTGCGGGTGGCGGTGCTGCTGGAGGGCGATCCGGACGGCACCGCGGAGCGGGCCGGGCTGCTGTGCTCGCTGCTCGGCGAGGGGGCGGCCGCGCGGCCGTCGCCGCCCGCCTGGTGGGGCTGGCCCGGTATGGGGGGTGGCCGGGCCAGTGCGAACGGGCGGCCGGGCGACGGGAGCGCGACGGGCGGCGCGAGCACGCCGGGCGACAGGAGCGCGCCGGGCGAGAGGAAGGCACTGGGCGATGGGGGCGCACTGGGCGACGGCGGCGCGGCGGGCGACGGCGGCGCGGCGGGCGACAGGGGCGAGCCGGGACGGACTGGGACGCTGGTCCGGATCGCGTTCTGGGCCGCGGGCCTGCCGCGCGTGCTGCGGGTGATTGACACCGCGGCGCGGGCGACTGGCCTGGACCCGGCGGTGGGCGGGTCGGCCGCGGCCGGGGTGATCTACGCGGGAACCGGGCCGGAGGCTGACCCCGCGGCGGTCGCGGCGTTCGTGGCCGGGCTGCGCGCCGCGCTGGCCCGGGGTGACGCCGACGCGAGACCGTCCGCCGCGCCTGTCCCGGACAGCCCGCCGGTGCTGGCCAGCGCCGTCGTGGTGCACGCCCCGCCCGCCGTGCAGGACCTGGTGGACCCGTGGGGCCCGGTGCCGTCGCTGCCGCTGATGCGCGCGGTCAAGGACCAGTTCGACCCGGGGCACCGGATGGCGCCGGGCCGGTTCGCAGGAGGGATCTGATGGACGACCCAGCTGGCCCGCTCGACCCCGGCGGGCATCTGGCCGCTACCGCGTCGGATTGCGTCCATTGCGGCTTCTGCCTGCCCGCCTGCCCGACGTACCAGCTCTGGGGCGAGGAGATGGACTCGCCGCGCGGGCGGATCCACCTCATGTCCCAGGTCCTGACCGGTACCCCGGTCACCGAGCAGGTGATGCTGCATGTGGACCGTTGCTTGGGCTGTATGGCCTGCGTGCCCGCGTGCCCCTCCGGGGTGCGCTACGACGAGTTGATCGAGGCCGCCCGTGGCTGGCCGGAACGGGTCGGCGCCGGGGCTGACCAGGGCCAGGAGGAGCCAGCGGGCGCGGCCCGGTCGCTCCGCGACCGGGCCGTGCGCGCCGCGATCTTCGCCACGTTCCCCTACCCGAAACGGCTCCGCGCCCTGACCGGCCCGCTCCGCGTGGCCCAGCGGGCCAGGCTGCACCGCCTGGTCCAGCGCGGCCCTGCGGCCCGGTACGCCCCCGAGCTCGCCGGGTCGCTGCGGCTCGCCCCGCAGCCGGGGAGCCGGCAGCCCAGGCTCCCAGCCCGGATCCCGGCCCGGGGCGAGCGCCGGGCGGTGGTGGGCATGCTCACCGGCTGCGTCCAACAGGTCTTTTTTGCCGGTGTCAACACCGCCACCGCGCGGGTGCTGGCCACCGAGGGCTGCGACGTGATCGTGCCGCCCGGCCAGGGCTGCTGCGGGGCGCTGTCGCTGCATTCCGGCCGGACCGCGGAGGCCGCCAGGTTCGCGGAGCGGGCGATCGCGGAGTTCGAGCGGGCCGGCGTGGACACGATCGTGGTCAACTCCGCGGGGTGCGGCTCGGCGATGAAGGACTTCGGCGGGTTCTTCGCCCGCGCGGCGCGCGCCAGCCCCAGCCCCGAAGCCGATGCGCTGGCCGAGCGGGCCGCGGCGTTCAGCGGCCGGGTGCGCGACTTCAGCGAGTTCCTCGCCGAACTCTACGAGCGGGACGGCGGCCCCCGCGCCGAGCGGCACGAACTGCCAGTCAACGCGGCGTATCACGACGCCTGCCACCTCGCGCACGCGCAGCGGATCCGGCGGCAGCCGCGGGACCTGCTGCGCGGCATCCCGGGGCTGAACCTCACCGAGGTGGGTGACGGTGGGACATGCTGCGGGTCGGCGGGCGTCTACAACCTGGTGCAGCCGCAGGCGGCGGCAGAGCTCGGCAAGCGCAAAGCGGCGGCGCTGCGGGCGACCGGCGCGCGCCTGGTCGTGTCCGCCAACCCCGGGTGCAGCCTGCAGATCGCCGCGGCCCTGGCCGCCGACGGCGATGAGCCGGTGGCCGTGGCGCACATCGCCGAGGTGCTCGACGCCTCGCTCCGCGGCCGGCCGCTCACCGCCCTGGGTGTCGGCGCCGGCGGGTAGCCTTCCGCTGCCCGCTTACGGCGCGCACAGCCAAGAAGGGGATCGTGATGCGGAAGATCGTCTTCATGATGTCGGTGTCTCTCGATGGCTTCTTCGAGGGGCCGGACCGCGAGCTCGACTGGCAACTGGTCGATGTCGAACTGCACCAGCACTTCAACGAGTGGCTCGCCACCGCGGGCGCCTTCCTGGATGGACGGGTCACCTACGAGCTGATGGCCGGGCACTGGCCGACCGCCGACCAGGATCCCGGGGCTTCCGCGCCGGTGATCGAGTTCGCCCGGATCTGGCGGGATATGCCGAAGATCGTGTTCTCCCGGACCCTGGCGCAGGCCGGCTGGAACACCACGATCGTCAGGGAGCTGGTTCCCGACGAGATCCAGAAGCTCAAGGCGCAGCCCGGCGGGGATCTGGTGGTCGGCGGCGCTGACCTGGCCGCGGCGTTCCGGGCGCACGACTTGATCGACGAGTACCGGATCTACGTCCAGCCGGTGCTCCTCGGGCGGGGCAGGCCGCTGTTCGAGCCGTCGGATATCACGGCGCGCCTGCGCCTCGCCGAGACCCGCGCCTTCGGCAACGGCGTGGTCCTGCTCCGCTACGAGCGCCCCCGAGATTGATCAATGTGAGGTTGGTGTTGCTCTTTGAACACCAGACTCACATTCACAACCGGTGCACGGCCCTCAGCCTCCGCGGGGAGCTGATCCATTCGACGCGGTGGCCAGCCAGGACGGGGTCGAGCTCGCCTTCGGCGACGATCACAACCGGTGCACGGCCCTCAGCCTCCGCGGGGGGCTGATCCATTCGACGCGGTGGCCAGCCAGGACGGGTCGAGCTCGCCCTCGGCGACGATCACCGCCGGGCCGGTGAGCCAGGCGCGGCCCGCATCCAGGGTGACGCCAAGCGTGCCGCCAGGGACGGTGACCTCCCAGGTGTTCCCGGCCTGCCCGTTCTCGGCGTGCCCGCTCTCGGCCGGCCCGCTCTCGGCCGGCCCGCTCTCGGCCTGCCCATTCCCGCCGTGCCCGTTCGCGGTGGCGGCCGCGGCAGCGGCGGCCGCCACCGCGCCGGTGCCGCACGAGCGGGTCTCGCCCGAGCCGCGTTCGTGCACCCGCATGGCCACGCTGCGCACGCCGGTCACCCGGACGAGTTCCACGTTGCCGCCTTCGGGGAACTGCCCCGGATCCAGGCCGGGCGGGCGGGCCAAGTCGAAGGCGGCAAGCGGGTCCTCGACCACGCAGGCCAGGTGCGGGTTCCCCACCGACACCCGCAGCCCCGGGTACGCCTGACCGGCGAGCACGGCGGCGCCGGAGCCCAGCACGGCCACGGCGCCCATGTCCGCCGTGACGTCGCCACCGGCGCCCAGCCGGACCCGGCGCGCCCCGGACCTGGTGGCCACGGTGAACTCCGGGCCCGCCACGAGACCGTGCCGCGCCAGGTAACGCGCGAACACCCGGATCCCGTTGCCGCACATTTCCGCGAGGCTGCCGTCCGCGTTGCGGTAGTCCATGAACCATTCCGCCCCGACCCCGGGCCCGGCCGCCTCGTTCGCGCCGCTCCCCTGGCCGGGCACCGTATCGCCGGGCCCAGCCGCGCCGTACGCGGCGGTCCGCACCGCCCGGAGCACCCCGTCACCCCCGATGCCCGTCCGGCGGTCGCACAACCGGGCCGCGAGCCCGGCGGTGAGCACCTGGCTGCCGTCGGGGTCGAGCAGGATCACAAAGTCGTTCTCGGTCCCGTGCCCTTTCGCGAACCGCATGGCCCGATGGTAGTAGGCCGTGTCTCCCAGATCTCCAGCCTGCTGCGACGGCATGCAGCTAGGAGACACGACCTAGTGCTCTCTGCACCAGGTCGCCGGCGTCGGCGGCGCCGGCCGGCAGCCAGGTGACCCGGGGATCGCGGCGGAACCAGGACTCCTGCCGCCGGACGAAGCGCTTGGTCGCCAGGACGGTCTGCGCGCGGGCGTCCTCCACGGTGCAGTCCCCGGCGAGGAACCGCAGCACCTGGGCGTAACCGAGGGCCTGCCTGGCTGTCTTCCCCTCGCGCAGCCCGGCCCGTTCCAGCCGGGTCACCTCCTCAACGAGCCCGGCGGCGAACATCTGCGCGGTCCGGGCTGCGATCCGGTCGTCGAGCTCGGCGCGGTCTACGGCCAGCCCGAGCTGGACCACCGGGTACAGCGACTCGTACTGGGGCAGCGTGGCGCTGAACGGCCGGCCGGATACCTCGATGACCTCCAGCGCGCGGACGATGCGGCGCCCGTTGGACGGGAGGATCGCGGCGGCCGCCGCCGGGTCGAGGCCGGTGAGCCGCTGGTGCAGGGCGGCAGGGCCCGACTGCGCCAGCTCGGCCTCCAGTTTGGCCCGCAGCGCTGGGTCGGTGCCGGGGAACTCCAGGGGGTCCAGGGCCGCGCGCAGGTACAGCCCCGACCCGCCGGCCAGCACCGGGACCAGGCCGCGCCGCTGGATGTCCGCGATCGCGTCCCGCGCGAGGCGCTGATATTCGGCGACGCTCGCGGTCTGCTTGACGTCCCAGATGTCGAGGAGGTGGTGTGGCACGCCCCGGCGCTGCGCGATGGGCAGCTTGGCGGTGCCGATGTCCATCCCGGCGTAGAGCTGCATCGAGTCGGCGTTGATGATCTCGCCGCCGATTTCGAGCGCGAGCCGCAGCGCGAGTTCGGATTTCCCGGCTGCGGTCGGCCCGACGACGGCGATCACTGGTTCGGCCATGGGCGTCAATCCGTCCGGCATTGCTCCCAGGAGGCGACCAGGTAGGTGACCCCGTAGGGCGCCGCCATGCACAGCAGCCGGCCCTGCATCCGCGTCCCCCTGGCCGCGCCGGCCAGCACCTGCCACGCCGCCCGGCCCGCGACCACAAGCTCGTCGTCCAGCGCCGGGGCGAGCCGGGCGAGCCAGCGGGCGTCCGCGGCGGCGAGCGCCTCGGCGACCTCCTCGTCGTAGTCCTGGGCGGCCGGGTCCGGCACGCCGGGGTCCTCCCGGGCCGGCCGCGCGCAGGCGTCGCCCATGGCGAGCAGCGCGACCCTGGGGGCCCGGTCGGCGAGGATCCGGCCGAGCTTGAGGCAGGCGCCCGCCGTCGCGTTCCTGGCCACCTCCTGGAACACCACTGCGGTGCCGGAGGCCGCTGCGGCACCGGGCCAGCCCACCGGCTGGTCCGGAAGGCCGACTGGCTCGTCCGGAAGGCCCGCTCCGGTCTCGCCCGGCAGCCCCGCCCCCGCACCGACCAGCCCGGCCGTCGGGTTCGGCGCCTCCTCGCGCACCAGGATCCCGGCGCGCCCCAGCAGCCAGCGGCCCACGGTCAACGACAGCGGCAGCACCGGCGCCCCCGGGCCGACCGTGACATCCACGCCAAACGCATGCAGCCCGCCGGACGCGTCCGCGCCGTACTCGCGTTCCGCCGCGCCGCCGCCGACCACGACGATCAGGTCCGGCCGCGGACCAGCGAGCCCGGACACGGCCCGGGTGGCGGCGTCGGCCACGTTGCGCAACTCGGCCGGGGGGTCGCTGGCGGCCGAGCCGAGGGCGGCCGGGATCAGCAGGGGCGGGTGCGGGCATACGGCTCCAGCGATCAGCATGGCGTCAGTCGGCCGCAGCTTTGCCCGCAGCAGGCATGCCGGCGCCGCCCGGTCATGTAGTCAGGACCCGAGCCGGCCAACGGCGGGCATGCCCCCTGGCCGGCCAATGCCGGGCATGCCCAGGAGCACCGGTGGCCCGCTGCCCGTGCCGCCGTCCGCGGCGCCAGGTCCGGCCAGGCCGTCTTTGCGCGCTTGCCAGGCGTCGCCGCCCCGGGTCCGCCGCACCGCGCGCGGCGGCGCGTCCGCGATCAGGTAGTGCGGGGCCGCCTGGGTCACCACCGTGGTCACCACGTCGCCGGGGCGCGGGTCGGCGCCCGACGGCGCGAAGTGGACCAGCCGGTTGTCCCTGGCCCGCCCGCTGGCGCGGTGCGTGGCGCCGTCCTTGCGGCCCTCCCCCTCGGCCACGAGCACCTCTACCTCGCGACCGACCAGCGCCTGGTTCTCCGCACCCGCGATCTCGGCGACCAGGGCGGTGAGCCGCCCGTAGCGCTCGGCGACCACGTCGGCGGGCACCTGGCCGTCCATGGCCGCGGCGGGCGTGCCGGGGCGCTGGGAGTACTGGAACGTGAACGCGCCCGCGAACCTGGCCTGCCGCACCGTGTCGAGGGTGTCGGCGAAGTCGCGCTCGGTCTCCCCGGGGAACCCGACGATGATGTCGGTGGTGATGGCCGCGTTCGGGATGGCCGCGCGCACCTGCTCCAGGATGCGCAGGAACTTCTCCTGGCGATAGGACCGGCGCATCGCCCGCAGCACCGCGTCCGAGCCGGACTGCAGCGGCATGTGCAGGCTCGGCATGACCTTGGGCGTCTCCGCCATCGCCGCGATCACGTCGCCGGTGAAGTCGCGCGGGTGCGGCGAGGTGAAGCGCACCCGCTCAAGGCCTTCGATCTCGCCACAGGCCCGCAGTAGTTTGCCAAACGCCTGCCGGTCACCGAATGCGGTTCCGTAGGAGTTGACGTTCTGCCCCAGCAGCGTGACCTCGAGCACGCCCTCGCTGGCCAGCGCCCGGATCTCGGCGAGGACATCACCGGGACGGCGGTCTTCCTCGCGGCCGCGCAGGCTCGGCACGATGCAGAAGGTGCAGGTGTTGTTGCAGCCCACGGAGATGGCGACCCACGCGGCGTACGGGGATTCGCGGCGGACAGGCAGCACCGACGGGAACCGCTCCAGCGACTCCACGATCTCGACCTGCGCCTCGGCCTGCACCCGGGCCCGTTCGAGCAGCGCCGGGAGCGAGCCGATGTTGTGCGTGCCGAACACCACGTCCACCCACGGCGCCCGTTCCGCGATGCCGGCCCGGTCCTTCTGCGCCAGGCACCCGCCGACGGCGATCTGCATGCCCGGGTGCGCCGTCTTCACCGGCATCAGGTGGCCGAGGTTCCCGTACAGCCGGTTGTCGGCGTTCTCGCGGACCGCGCAGGTGTTGAAGACGACCACGTCGGGCACCTCGCCGCCGGGCGCGCGCTGGTAGCCCGACTGTTCGAGCAGGCCAGCCAGCCGCTCGGAGTCGTGGAAGTTCATCTGGCACCCGTAGGTGCGGATCTCATAGGTGCGGGCCGCGTTCATATCAACAAACGAGGGTACGCTCCCTCGCCGGCATATCCGGAATCTCCCGTGGCCAGCCTGGGCGCGGGTGGACGATACTGCCATGACAGAACGCACCGCCGCGCAGCCCCTCCCGTGCGGTACCTGGCCTTCGCCGATCACCGCGGCCGACGTCGCCGGTCACTACCGGAGTGTCTCCTTTCCCATCACGAAGGACGGCGAGGTCTGGTGGCAGGAAACCCTGCCTGGTGAGCAGGGGCGGAGCACGGTCGTTCACCTGGGGCCGGAAGGCAAGCCCAGGCAGTTGCTGCCGGCCCCGTGGAATGCCCGGACCCGGGTGCACGAGTACGGTGGCCGGGCCTATCTGCCGGTGCGCGCGGGAAAGCCGGGATCGCGGCCGGCCCGCCAGCGGGGCTGGGCCATCGTGTTCGCGAACTTCGCCGACCAGCGGCTCTACCTGGCGGACCAGCCGGGCGCGGACGGCGCCGGCGCCACGCCCAGGCCGCTGACCCCCGCGCCGGGGGACGAGGGCACCACGGTCCTTCGTTATGCAGACTTCTGCTTGTCGGCGGACGGCGCGGAAGTGTGGTGCGTGCAGGAGCGCCACGAAGCCGGAAAGGTGACCCGTGCGATCGTCGCGGTGCCGCTGGACGGGTCGGCCGCGGAGCAGCCCGGCGCGATCCGCGAACTGGTCAGCGGGGCGGACTTCTACGCGTTCCCGGCGCTGTCCCCCGACGGGCGCAGGCTGGCCTGGATCTCCTGGAACCATCCGCGAATGCCGTGGGACGGCAGCGAGCTGCGGGTGGCCCCGGTGGAGAACGGGGTGCCCGGCAAGGGATGGCTGGTCAAGGGCGGCATCGGCGAGTCGGTGCTGGCCCCGGCGTGGCGCGACGACAACAGCCTGTACCTGATCTCCGACTGGCCCGGCTGGTGGAACCTCTACACGCTGAACACGAGCGGCGGCCTCGCGGAGCCCATCTACCCGGCCGAGGAGGAGTTCGCCGGGGCGCTGTGGCGGCTCGGGGAGAGCCCGTACGCGGTGCTGGCCGATGGCAGGCTCGCGGTGCTGCATGGCTGCGGCGGGATGCGGCTGGCCCTGCTCGACCCGTTCACCGGGGAGTTTTCCGAACTCAACATGCCCTACCGGATCTTTTCCTCCGGGCTGTCCGCTGACGGCATGACCATTGTCGGGATTGCCGGGGGGCCGTCCACCGCGATGTCGGTGGTGCGGATCGACACGGCCACCGGGAAGGTGAAGAAGCTGTACTCGCCCACCGGGCGGCTGCCCGCGTCCGAATACCTGCCCAAGGCGCGCAGGCTGGAGTTTGAGGGAAAATTCGGGCAGGCGGTGCACGCCTGGGTGTACCCGCCGGCCAACCCGGACGCGACGGTGCCGGAAGGCGAGCTTCCGCCGTACGTCGTCTGGGCGCACGGCGGCCCGGCATCGCACGCCGACCGGCGGCTGGACCTGGAGAAGGCGTATTTCACCAGCCGGGGCATCGGCGTCATCGACGTGAACTACAGCGGCTCGACCGGTTATGGCCGGGTGTACCGGGAGCGATTGCGCCGCCAGTGGGGCGTGGTCGACGTGGAGGACGTGATCGCGGCGGCCCAGGCGCTGGCCCGCAGCGGCGAGGCGGACGGCGAACGGCTGGCGATCCGCGGAGGTTCCGCGGGCGGGTGGACCGCGCTGGCGGCGGTTACCGCGGCGGCCGGTGACAGCCCGTTCAAGGCGGCCACGTCGTACTACGGCATCACCGACGTGCGCAGTTTCGCCGCGACCACGCACGACTTCGAGTCCCGGTACACCGACGGCCTGATCGGCCCGCTGCCGGGTTTCGCCGTGACCTCCGACGAACGCTCCCCCGCGCACCGCGTCAGCGGCCGGACCTGCCCCATCCTCCAGCTACAGGGCCAGGACGACCTGATCGTCCCGCCCGCGCAGGCGCACGCCCTGGAAGCCGAGCTCACTCACCGGGGCATCCCGCACGCTCTGCTGGAGTTCGAGGAAGAATCCCATGGCTTCCGCCGCACCGAAACGATCATCGCCGCCCTGGAAGCCGAGCTCTCCCTCTACGCCCAGACCCTCAACTTCCCCCACCCCGACACCCCCCTCCTCCGCCTCCACACAACACCCCCCGATACCCCAAAAGCGGAGTCAACTCCGTCGGCGCCGCCCCCGGCACCCTCGGCAACTCCCCCTGCCAGACCGGCCCCGGAACCCCCTCCCGCCTCCCGCCACCCGACCGGCCAAGAGCAGCCCTCCCGCGCCTAGTGAGGTTCGGCCGGGAACGTATGCGCTCATCCGACGGGGCCCAGGGTTGCTCTGAACAGCGTTTTGTCCCGCTGTTCAGAGCAACCCTGGTGCCGCCAACCGGGAGGCTGGAGGGTCAGCGCGCGAATTCGGTGGCTCGCGACTCACGAACCACGATCACCCGGATCTGCCCCGGATAAGTCAGCTCCTCTTCGACCTGCTTGGCCACGTCCCGCGCGATCACCTGCGCCTGAATGTCGTTGACCCGGTCCGGCTTGACCATGACCCGGATCTCCCGCCCGGCCTGCATCGCGAACACCTTGTCCACGCCATCGTGCGCGGTCGCGATCTCCTCCAGCCGTTCCAGCCGCTTGACGTAGGCCTCCAGCGACTCACGCCGGGCGCCCGGCCTGCTGCCGCTGATCGCGTCGGCGGCCTGGGTGAGCACCGCTTCCACGGTTCGCACCTCGACTTCGTTGTGGTGCGCCTCGATGGCATGGACCACGTCGGGCGCCTCGCCGTACTTGTGCGCGATCTCGGCGCCGATGAGGGCGTGGCTGCCTTCCACCTCGTGGGTCAGCGCCTTGCCGATGTCGTGCAGCACGGTGCACCGTTTGAGCAGCGCAGGGTCGAGGCCAAGCTCACTGGCCATCATCGAGGCTATGTGCGCGGATTCCACCAGGTGCGCGAGCACGTTCTGGCCGTATGAGGTCCGGTAGCGGAGCTGGCCGAGCAGCGTCACCAGTTCCGGGTGCATGTCGGTGATAGCCAGTTCGACCATGGCGTCTTCGCCTGCGCGCACACACAGCTGCTCGACCTCGGCCTTGCTGCGATCGTAGGCCTCCTCGATCCGCTGCGGGTGGATGCGCCCGTCGAGCACCAGCTTCTCCAGGGCGAGCCTGCCCACCTCCCGGCGCACCGGGTCGAAGCAGGACAGCAGGACCGCCTCGGGGGTGTCGTCGATGATCAGGTTGACCCCGGTCACCGACTCAAAGGCACGGATGTTGCGGCCTTCTCTGCCGATGATCCGGCCCTTCATCTCCTCGCCGGGAAGGTGCAGCACCGAGACCACGGACTCGCTGGTCTGCTCGCTCGCGACGCGCTGGATGGCGAGGGTCACGATCCGCCTTGCCCGCTCGTCCCCGTCCCGGCGGGCCTGCGTCTCGGCGTCGCGGACGATCAGCGCGGCCTCGCGTTTGGCCTGGTTCTCGATGGTGGCGACGAGCTCGGCCTTGGCCTGTTCCGCGGTCAGCCCGGCGGCCCGTTCCAGCACCTCCCGGCGTTGGTCGTCGAGGCGCGCGAGTTCGGCGCGCTGGTCGTCGAGTTCGGTCCTGGTGGTGTCCAGTGCCGCGGACCGCTGCTCCAGCTTGCGCAGCTCCTCATCCAGCCTGCCTTCCCGCTCGGCAAGCCGCGCTTCCCTGCGCTCGAGGTCGGCGCGGAGCTGGCCCGCTTCCGCCCGGCTGGCCTGGATCTGCTCTTCTGCGGTCCGCCGCGCCTCGGTGACCTTGGCCGCAGCCTCCTCGGCCCGCCGGACGATGGCGGCGGCATCGGATTCCGCACCGGCCCGCATCTGCTCGGCGGCCCTGTCTGCCTCTTCGAGGCGGCGTTCGGCGCTGCGGTCGGCCTCCGCCGCGCGGCGCTCAGCTTCGGCCGCCAGTTCCGGGCTGACCGATCCCCGGCTCGTGGCGGTTTCCTGACTCTCCGGAATCGTCCGGTTCCCGGCCTTGCGCACGACAGCGAACAACGCCCCTGCGGCGACGAATAGCGCAAGGATCCCGATCACCGCGATGACTACAGCGATTGTGTTGCTCATGGCACACCCCAATCCTGCTCGCGGGCCCAGCGCCGTGGTGCGGCGCCAGGGCTGATCCCTGTAGCGGGGAGTCAGGCGCGCCATCCGCAGCGCGGCGTGCGCGGCTGCTGCCGACACCGGCAGCCGAGCCCGCCCGGCCGCCGTGGCTCCGGCAGCCGTACCCGGCGCCTGCGGACCGGCCACGCGGCCAGTGGCCTCGCCACCGTCCGCACGACCGAGCCTGCAGGACCACGCCCGAGGCAGCGCGACCCGAGGGTGCACTACCAACAGGACCAGAAGCCACCGCACCGGCCGCCCGGTGGCACCAGCAGGTGACCAGGACACCGACACCGGACCAGGCACCGCCAAGCCCTCGGTGACCTGTGCCGACAGGTCTTCTGTGACCTGTACCAGCAGCCAGTGCCGCCGCGGGCCGTCCGGCGTGAGCGGCTTCCCCAGCGGCTGGCGTGCCAGCCGCGCCGCTCCGGCCTGCGGGAGCAACCCCCTGCTACCTCCGCGGGCCCGGCAGTACCCCAGAACCTGCTGAGCGGGTATAGGCCCGCCCAAGCGACGCCCCGTACCGGTTGTTCCGCGCTGGCCCGCATTACGGGCGCCTCGCGGTCCGGATAAGGTGCCGCGTCAAGCCCTGTCCGCCCCCCGGCCGACCACCGCGTACGCAGGGCCGTGGCGACTGCCTAGCCAGCCCCGGGCAAGGGCTCGCCTGGCTGGCCAGCACCTTGGCGGAACCGGCCACGGGCCGGATTCCTGTCCCTACCGGCATCCGGGCGAAGCCGGTTGCCGGGCATCTCGTATGTTCCTAATCACCTGTTACGGTCTAACACCTCGCTGCCGTGAGGTTAAGCGCTGATAACAATTTGGGCAAGCTCTGCCTAGTGACGCTTCCGTTGCTACACGCGACGTGTGCGGCTCATGACCAGGCGTCGCCACTGCCGTCTTCGCTGATCCAGGCCAGGTCCGTGCTGCTGCCACCGTCCGCCCGATCCTGTTCCAGCGCCTCGCGCACCACCTGGGCGGCGAGCCCGGCCGGATAACCCTTCCGGGCCAGCATGCCCATGAGCTGGCGGGCCCGGACCGGCATCGGCTTTCCCCGGCTGGCCGCCACCCGCTTGGCCACCAGCCGCTGAGCGGTAGCCAGCTCATCCTGGGGGCCGAGCAGGCCGACCGCGGATCGCACCTCCCCGTCGGCCACCCCGCGCTGGCGCAGTTCCGCGGCGAGCGCCTTGCGAGCGAGGCCGCGGCCGTGGTGCCGGCTTTCCACCCAGGCCCGCGCGAAGGCGGCGTCGTCGATCAGGCCCACTTCGGCGAACCGGCCAAGGACGGAGTCGGCGACCTCGTCCGGGATCCGCCGCTTGCGCAGCGCGGTGGCCAGTTGTGCCCGCGTGCGCGGCCCGCTGGTGAGCAGCCGCAGGCAGATAAGCCGCGCTGCCTCCTCGCCCCCGGGCTCCGGACCTCCAGGCTCCACGTTGCTGGACTCGATGCCAGTGGCGCTTCGGCCGCCAGGACCCCCGCCCAAGAGGCTCCCGTCATAGGAATCATCGCCATCGGGAATCTCCTCACCGGGATTCCCACGGCCGAGGCCGTCACCAGAATCCTCGACGACGGTCAGCCGGGCGGCACCCCGCTTCCTTGCGGATGCGCCACCTCTGGCTGTCCCGCGTCTAGCCTTCCGGCGATCTGGTACCGGCAGGTCCTTATCCCGCACCACCGGGGCCCCCACCGAGCCTGGTCACGGTCCGGCCGCCAGCCGGGCCCGCCGCGTCCGCGGGCTTGTCCGGGACGGCGCGCAGGCCACCGGCGCCTGCCGCCGGTTCCTTGTCCGCCGCTTCCGCGTCCAGGCGCGGACCCACGCCGAGCTTCTCCTTGATCCTCTTCTCGATCTCGTTGGCAAGGTCGGGGTTGTCGCGCAGGAAGTTCCGCGCGTTCTCCTTGCCCTGCCCGAGCTGGTCGCCCTCGTAGGTGTACCAGGCACCGGACTTGCGCACGATGGCCTGCTCCACCCCGAGGTCGATGAGACCGCCCTCCCGGCTGATCCCGAAACCGAACAGGATGTCGAACTCCGCTGTACGGAATGGCGGAGCGCACTTGTTCTTGACGACCTTGACCCTGGTGCGGCTGCCGACGGCATCGGTGCCGTCCTTGAGCGTCTCGATCCGCCGCACGTCGAGCCGCACGGAGGAGTAGAACTTGAGCGCCCGGCCACCGCTGGTCGTCTCGGGACTCCCGAAGAGGACACCTACTTTCTCACGCAACTGGTTGATAAATATTGCAGTGGTCTTGGTCTGGTTCAGCGCGCCCGCGAGCTTGCGCATGGCCTGGGACATGAGCCGGGCCTGCAGACCGACGTGACTGTCCCCCATCTCGCCCTCGATCTCAGCCCGCGGCACCAGCGCGGCGACGGAGTCGATGACGACGACGTCGATCGCGCTGGAGCGGACCAGCATGTCCGCGATCTCGAGCGCCTGCTCGCCGGTGTCGGGCTGGGAAACCAGCAGCGCGTCGGTATCCACGCCTAGCTTCTTGGCGTACTCGGGGTCGAGGGCGTGCTCGGCGTCAATGAACGCTGCGATCCCGCCGTTCTTCTGCGCGCTGGCGGCCGCATGCAATGCCACGGTCGTGTTGTGCGTCGGGATGCATTCATGCCCGGCCAGGTAAGTGTGGCTGGGATGGTCCACTTGAATACAACGGACGGGTACAGTCGCGACCGGCTCGACAGTCGTCACGTACCTGAGCTTTGCCCGGCGTGTGCGCAGTGGCGTTAGCCGCATGGCCTTGCGTGGCAACCGGAACACTGGCAAATCGGTCTGGAAGCCCAGCCGGTACCGGGTCCCGACCACGCGCCCGCGAAGAACTGCAGGGCTCTCGCGAAGGGTAACCTTGATGCCAAGTCCGAGCAGCAGTTCATGTACGTCGTTGGCCAGTCGCTCGTTCACCACGCTGAACTCACATGCGGCAATGCCGGAGCCGCGTCCGGTACCCGATCCGCCGGTTCCCACGGTCCCGTCCGTGTCCATCAGTCCTTGGAGGAGCGTGAGCCGCTGCGTAATGGAAGCATGCAGATACCGCTCTGGGATGTGCTTGTTTCCAAGAACACCTAGCTCACGCAATTGCGTGGCTAGCGACACCGCTGGCCGTACGGGCCACTCGCTAACTCGGCCATTTCGCCGTTCGCTCTCGTAGTGGTTCTTGCACAGGCCCCGGGCGAGGGCAGTCCCTCCAGCCGAGCAGCGCGGGCCTGCCAGCAAGCACACAGGCTTCCCAGCCATCCTGGCGATTCGGTAGCGGGGAGCACGGTCGGTCTGTCCTGGGTTGTTGTGGTGAACCGTGTACCCGTCACACCGGATCTCGTCCAGGATCTCTGGATCCACGCAGGTTATGGATGCAGCATCTGTCGTCCCGTCACCCAGCCAGGCGCCCAGAGTGTACGGCGACACTAGGAGTTCCTGCGCGGGGTATTCAAGCGGCCCGCAGACCTGGATCGCATGATTGAGCGTGTGGCCGTCCCGCGCCCAGAGAGTGGCCTCCATGTCCCGGGTGGTCACCACCGCGGGAGACCATCGGCCGGTGCGCCCCCACAGTGTGGTTGTCACCCACTGGTGGTCTGCGTCGGCGGTGATCTCGGTGCCGTCGGAGAACCTGACCCGGAAGCACTCGCGATCCATCATGACCGGGGTAGTGAAGGCCACCCGAGCGGGGGAACCATCGCCAGCGAACACCTCTTGACCAGGCGACAGTTCGCCCATCGTGGTCCAGCCCTTGGGTGTCGGGATGGGCGTGTCCAACGCAAGCGCCTTGCCACTTCCTTCGGGCCCAAATATTTCTACGACCCGGCCACGCGGGAGCCCTCCGATGCCCAGGGCGATGTCCAGCGAGATCGCCCCGGTGGGGATCACCTCGATCGGCGCGCGGGCCTCGTCGCCGAGCCGCATGATGGAGCCTCTGCCGAACTGCCGCTCGATCTGGGCGAGGGCGGTTTCCAGGGCCTTGTCCCTGTCGCCGGCTTTCCCGCCCGGCCTGTCGATGCCTGCCATGGGTACTCCCATTGGATAAGGGGGCTTCTTGTCCGCGCTGACGCTACGCGCCGCCACTGACAAAACTCCGCACGCCGATGAACGCCATCCAGATCGCGCCGCAGCCGCCGTGGCGGGCCACCACGCACGTCACCACTCTAGGCGAACAACTGTTCGATCAGAGGCAGGACACGCACAGTTTCAAAAGAAACCTCCAGCCCGCCGGCGACCGCCGCAGCCCCCGCCGTGCGGAGGGCGGCCGCAGCCCCGCCGGCCCCCGGACACCGGAGCGGGGCAAGACGCAAAGTCCCCGCCCAGGAATGGCGTCAGCGCGATTCCTCGGGTATCTCGAAGGCCTCGCACACCGCGCGCCAGATCGTTTTCGGCTCGGTTCCGTCGGCCAGGGCCTGGTCCACCGTCCGGCCGCCCAGGTCGGCCAGCACATAGTCCTTGGCGACGCTGGCCGCGTAGGTATCGCCGAACTGCCCGCGCATCTTCTGCCAGAACACCGTGAGCCGCACGGCGCCAGGGTACCGGCGCGGCCGCCGCGCTACCCGAGAACAGCCACGGCCACCCAGGGCAGGTCCGCGTCCACGTCTCAAGCTGCCGGGGCGGAAGGGAGCCGCAGGCCTGGCCAGGAAATGTACGGGAATGTCTGCTGCGCAGCCGGGTACGAGTGATCTGGAAGCTTCTCCGACAGAAGCTTCTCGACGGGGGCGCGATGAACGAGATGCCGGAGACCGGCGCTGCCACCACGAACGTGGGCGCCGCGCCCGGGTCCGCGAAAGCATCCGCCCCAGCGCCTCCCGACCCGGCGCCCGCTGGCACGCCGGCCCCGGTCAGCTCTCGCCGCGGGAGGCGCCTGCTGATCATCATGTTCGTCATCGCCTGCGCGGTGGCCGTCGCCGCCGCCGCGGTGACCGTTGCGCTTGTCACCCAGCGCCCGCGCCAGGCCCACGCCGCCGCCAGTCCGCTGCGCGCCACGGTGTTCGGCTTGCACCCCGGGCAATGCTTCAATTCGCTGCCAAACGGAATAGCCGGGGCACATGCGGTCCGGTGCCGCCGGCCGCATGACGGCGAGGTCTACGGCGACTTCCGCGTGGCGGGCCGCAGCTGGCCAGGCAGCGCCGCCCTTGGCCAGCAGGCGCGGCAGGGCTGTCAGAGCAGGCTCAGCGGCTACCTGAACCCGCAACTGAACACGACCGGGCTGGCCGAGTCCTACGCCTACCCCAACGAGGGCGCCTGGGCCGCAGGCGTGCATTCGGTGATCTGTGAGATCCGCGGCACCCAGGGCAAGCTGACCGGCTCCGTCCGCGCCTCCGGCGCCTGACGCCTGGCCCAGTTCTCTGTGCCGGGTCATGGAAGCGCGGCGCTGGGGTCAAAGGGTCAGCCAGGACCAGGTTCCGAGCTCCGTGACCGTCCGAAGTCAGCCGCCCCGTAGCCGGATGGCGCCCGTGGTGGCGCCGAGCGGGGTATAGATCTCCACAGCGGTCTATCGCATAACAGTCCATCTGCCAGCCATGGGCGGTTATGCAGGTCATCCTGTGCTTCTCTTAGTCGGACCGCATCGCCCCTGGACCTAGCTGCGTCATACCGGTGGTGGCCTGGACAGTCAGCAGCTATGTGATGCAACGTCGCCTGGGGTCTTCGCGGCCTGGGCCGTCACTTGAGTCGCAATGCCGGCGGCCGGGCCGAATTGTCCGCCGGGCGAGGCAGGATGGATGCATGCCCGCGAAGACCCGGACCAGAAGCGCAGCGCCCCCGCGCGCGCCTGACGGCCCCAGCACGGCTGGCGCCCAAGCGGGCATGGACCCCCTGGCCGGATTCAGCGCGCTGACCCGGGAGTGGTTCACCGGCGCGTTCACCGAGCCCACGCCCGCGCAGGCGGGTGCGTGGTCGTCGATCGCGGGCGGCGAGAACACCCTGGTGATCGCGCCGACCGGGTCTGGCAAGACCCTGGCGGCGTTCCTGTGGGCACTGGACCGGCTGGCCAGCAGCCCGGCCCCGGCCGACCCGAAGCTGCGCTGCCGGGTGCTGTACATCTCCCCGCTGAAGGCGCTGGCCGTGGACATCGAGCGCAACCTGCGGGCGCCGCTGGCCGGGATGCGTCAGGTTGCGCAGCGCCGGGGGCTGAGCGAGCCGGACATCCGGGTGGCAGTGCGCACCGGCGACACCGGCGCCGACGAGCGGCGTCGGCTTTCTACCAAGCCGCCGGACATCCTGATCACCACGCCGGAGTCGTTGTTCCTCATCCTGACTTCCAAGGCACGGGACTCGCTGCGCGGGGTGGAGACCGTCATCGTGGATGAGGTGCACGCGCTGGCCGGCAACAAGCGCGGCGCCCACCTGGCCATCTCCCTGGAACGGCTGGACGCGCTCCGGGACGGCGCCACTGAGGATGAGCCAGGCCCTGGCCAGTCCGGTCCGGAACGGCCCGGCCCGGCGCAGCGGATCGGGCTGTCGGCCACCGTGCGGCCGCCGGAGGAGGTCGCCTCGTTCCTGGGCGGCGCCCGGCCGGTGACGATCGCTGCGCCACCCTATGTGAAGCAGATGGAGTTGCGGATCGTCGTCCCGGTCGAGGACATGACCGATCCGGACCCACCGCCTGCCAGCCTGCGCCCCGCCGCCGCGATCCCGGATGCGGACGGCCACGGCGCGTCGCCGGACCTCACCGCGCGCGACGCAGCCCAGGGCCAGCGCTCCATCTGGCCGCACGTGGAGGAGGGCGTGCTCGACCTGATCGAGGCGCACCGGTCCACGATCGTGTTCGCCAACTCACGCCGCCTGGCGGAGCGGTTGTGCGGCCGGCTGAACGAGATCGCCGCAGAACGGGCGGTGGCCCGCGACGAGGCCGCCGCCGGCCTGGAGGGCCCGGACGGGCCCGGTGCGGCGGCTGCCGGGCCACCGGCCCAGATCATGGCGCAGTCGGGCGCCTCAGCGGGCGCCCCTGCCGAGGTAGCCCGCGCGCATCACGGCTCGGTGTCCCGGCAGGAACGGGCCCAGATCGAAGAGGCGCTGAAGGCGGGACGGCTCCCCGCGGTGGTAGCCACCTCCAGCCTGGAACTCGGCATCGACATGGGCGCGGTGGACCTGGTCATCCAGGTCGAGTCAGCGCCGTCGGTGGCCAGCGGGCTCCAGCGCACCGGGCGGGCAGGGCACCGCGTCGGCGACGTGTCCCGCAGCGTGATCTTCCCGAAGTACCCCGGCGACCTGGTCGAGGCGACAGTCGTCACGCAGCGCATGCGAGCCCGGCCAGATCGAGGAACTGCGCGTGCCGCACAACCCGCTCGACGTGCTGGCGCAGCAGATCGTCGCGATGGTGGCGATGGACGACTGGCAGGTCGAGGACGTGGAGCGGCTGGCCCGGCGCGCCGCCCCGTTCAGCGGGCTGACCAGGGGCGTGCTGGACGCTGTGCTCGACATGCTGGCCGGCCGCTACCCGAGCGAAGAGTTCGCGGAACTGCGCCCCCGGCTGATCTGGGACCGCACGTCGGGCACCTTGCGGGGCCGCCCGGGCGCGCAGCGGCTCGCCGTCACCAGCGGCGGCACCATCCCCGACCGGGGCCTGTTCGGGGTGTTCCTGGCGGGCCCGCAGCGCCAGGGCAGGAACTCGCACCGCGTCGGCGAGCTCGACGAGGAGATGGTGTACGAGTCCCGGGTGGGCGACGTGTTCGTGCTCGGCGCCAGCTCGTGGCGGATCGAGGACATCACCGCCGACCAGGTGCTCGTCTCCCCGGCGCCGGGCCAGCCGGGCAGGCTCCCGTTCTGGCACGGCGACACGGTGGGCCGCCCCGCGGAGCTGGGCCGGGCGGTCGGCGCGTTCTGCCGCGAGATCTCCGCAGCGGGCCGGGACGAGGCTGCCACGCGGCTGCGTAACGCGGGATTGGACGATCTGGCGGCGCAGAACCTGATCCGCTACCTCGAAGGCCAGCGCGAGGCGACCGGCTACCTGCCGGATGACCGCACGCTGGTGATGGAGCGGTTCCGCGACGAACTCGGGGACTGGCGGCTGGTCTTGCACAGCCCGTACGGGGCCCGGGTGCACGCGCCCTGGGCGCTGGCTATCGCGGCCCGGCTCCGGGAGCGCTACGAGGGCATGGATGTGCAGGCGCTGCACACCGACGACGGGATCGTGCTGCGGGTGCCCGACACCGATGAGCCCCCGCCCGCGGGCATCGCCGAGCTCGCCGCCGAAGAGGTGGAGCCGATCGTCACCGCGGAGCTTGGCGGGTCGGCGCTGTTCGCCTCCCGGTTCCGCGAGTGCGCGGCGCGGGCGCTGCTGCTGCCGCGCCGCCGCCCGGGACGGCGGTCCCCGCTGTGGCAGCAGCGGCAGCGCTCGGCGCAGCTGCTTGCCGTGGCTTCCAAGTACGGCACGTTCCCGGTCGTGCTGGAGACCGTCCGCGAATGCCTGCAGGACACCTTCGACGTGCCTGCCCTGGCCGGCCTGATGCGCGACCTGGCCAGCCGCAAGGTCCGGCTGGTCGAAGTGGAGACCCCGGCGCCGTCGCCGTTCGCGAGGTCGCTGCTGTTCAGCTACGTCGGCGCGTTCATGTACGAAGGCGACTCGCCGTTGGCCGAGCGCCGGGCGCAGGCGCTGGCCCTCGACTCCTCTCTCCTGGCCGAACTGCTCGGCCAGGCGGACCTGCGGGAACTGCTCGACCCGGCGGTCGTGAGCCAGGTGGAGGCCGAGCTTCAGCGGCTCGCGGCCGACCGCGCCTGCCGCAGCCTGGAGGCCGTGGCCGACCTGCTCCGGGTCATCGGGCCGCTGTCGGCGGAGGAGGTGGCGCAGCGCTGCGCCGAGCCGGACAACGCCAAGGCATGGCTAGCTGAGCTGGACGCCTCACGCCGGGCGATCGAGGTGCGGATCGGCGGTGAGGAGCGGTGGGCGGCCATCGAAGACGCAGGGCGGCTGCGCGACGCGCTCGGCGTGCCGCTGCCCCCGGGCGTCCCCGCGGCGTTCGCCGAGCCGGTGCCCGACCCGCTCGGCGATCTGGTGGCGCGGTACGCGCGCTGCCACGGGCCGTTCACCGCGCAGGCGGCGGCCAAGCGCTACGGGCTGGGCATGGCCGTGATCACCGGCGCCCTGCGCCGCCTCGCCGCGGAGCACCGGGTGGTCGAGGGCGAGTTCGTGCCCGGCGGCCGGGGCACCGAGTGGTGTGACGCGGAGGTGCTGCGCCTGCTGCGCCGCCGCTGCCTGGCCAAGCTACGCAAAGAGGTAGAGCCCGCGCCGCCGGAGGCGCTGGCGGCCTTCCTGCCTGCCTGGCAGAACGCGGGCCAGCCCGCCGGGAACCCCCGCCGCGGCGCGGGCGGAAGGACGGCGCGCGGCTGGCGCCCGGCCAGCGCGGACGCCGTCTTCGACGCGGTCGACCAGCTCGCCGGGGCGGCGCTGCCCGCCTCCGCGCTGGAGACTCTCGTGCTCCCGGGCCGGGTGCCCGGCTATCAGCCTGCCGTGCTCGATGAACTGACCGCGGCTGGGGAAGTCGTCTGGTCTGGCGCGGGCGGGCTGCCCGGCGGGGACGGCTGGGTGGTCCTTGCGCCCGCCCAGGCGGCGCCGCTGCTGCTGCCCCCGCCGGCTGAGATCACGATGACCCCGGTGCACGACGCCATCCTGACGGTGTTGGAGGGTGGCGGCGGCCTGTTCTTCCGCATGATCGCCGACCGGGTTGCCGCGATGCTCAAAGACCATGACTGGCGGGGGCTGTCCGACATGGCCGTGGCCGCGGCGGTCTGGGACCTTGTCTGGGCCGGGCGGCTGACCAACGACACGCTGGCGCCGCTGCGGACGGTCCTCGGCACGGGGCGGCCGGTGTTCGACGGCGTGCCGCCGGGGCGGCAGGCCGTCCCGGCAGCCGGGGATCCGGTCGCGGGCGCCGGTCTCCCCGTCAACGGGGCGGGCCGTGGCCCGGGCACGGCATCGGGCGGGCCGGGCGGTGGCGCGGCGCTCCCGGGCAGCATGCGCGGGCCAGGCCGCGCGGGCCGGATCGGGGCGCGCAGGCGCGGCTACGGCCGGCCGGTGGTGCCCACCAGGACCGGGCCGCCGACGGTGACCGGGCGGTGGTCGTTGCTGGCAGACCAGGATCCCGATCCCACCCGCCGCCTGCACGCCGTCGCACAGGCCCTGCTCGACCGGCACGGCATCGTGACTCGCGGGTCCGTGGTGGCTGAGCGGGTACCCGGCGGGTTTGGCGCGGTGTACCCGGTGCTCCGCGCAATGGAAGAAGCCGGTCAGTGCCGGCGCGGCTACTTCGTCGAAGGGCTGGGCGCGGCGCAGTTCGCCCTGCCCGGTGCGGTCAACCGGATGCGCGCCATCGCCACGGCGCAGGAGGCGGCGGCAGAGGGCCTGCCCAGCGGGAGCGGCTACAGCGGGGGCGTGGACAGCGGGAGCGGGTACGGCGCAGGCGCGGATAGCAGGGGCGGGTACGGCGCAGGCGCGGATAGCGGGAGCGGGTACGGCGCAGGCGCGGACAGCAGGAGCGGCAAGAGCGGGCCCGATGGGGCCGGGCCCGACGAGCCTGAGCCCGGTGCTGGCGGGCACGCCGTGGGCGGGGACCGGCCGCTCTGGCCGGGCGAGCCACCGCCGCCCACCGGCAGCGCCCATGGGGCTCCCGGGAATGCCTGGGGTGGCAGCGGTCCGGGGGCTTCCGGGAATGCCTGGAGCGGCAGCGGACCCGGAGCTGATCGAAGGAGCCGAGGCGGCAGTGGTCCCGGAGATGGCGGGAGTGCCTGGAGCGGCGGCCCCGGGGCTGGTGAAGGCGCCTGGGGTAGCGGGAGCCCCGGGAGCGACGCAGCCGCGGGAGAGGCCGGGCCGCCCATCACCGTGCTCGCGGCAGCCGACCCGGCGAACGCGTTCGGCTCGGCGCTGCCCTGGCCGGCCCGCCCCGGCGAGGTCCCCGGTGCACACCGGCCCGGACGCAAGGCCGGGGCCCTGGTCGTGCTGTCCGGCGGGAACCTCGTGCTGTATGTGGAGCGCGGCGGCAAGACGCTGCTGTCGTGGACCAGCGACCCGGAGATACTGGTCCCGGCTGCTGTGGGGCTCGCCGAGGCCGTCCGGGGCGGGGCGCTCGGCCGTCTCACCGTGGAACGAGCGGACGGCACCGGGGTGTACGACACTCCCCTGGCCCAAGCGCTGGCCGACGCCGGGTTCCGGCCGACTCCTCGTGGCCTGCGCTTGCGCCGCTGACCAGGCCACATCGCTGGCTACTGTTGCGCGGCGAGCCACCGCTGCTGCAGCCGGGCGCGCGGCCGCAGCATGGCCGCGGCGGCGCATCGGGTGATCAGATGGCCCACTGCACGCGCAACTCGGGTGGCTTGCGAAACACCAGGCCACGGGGCGCAGCCGGGTGCCCGGGGTCGAGGCGCAGCCCGGGCAGGGTGAGCACGGCGCGGACCGCTGCCTGCGCCTCCAGCCGGGCCAGGTGCGCCCCCAGACAGAAGTGCGGGCCGTGCGCGAACGCGAGGTTCAGCCGGGCGTTCGGGCGGCGCACATCGAATGTGCCCGGATCGGTGAACACCGCAGGATCGCGGCCCGCGCCGGCAAGCGAAACGGTGACCAGATCGCCCCGGCGGATCGCGGCCCCGCCGAGGGTGACATCGCGAGTGGCGTAGCGGTCCACCACGGCGGCCGCAGGCTCAAGCCGCAGGGATTCCTCGACCGCGTTCGGCGCCAGGCCGGGGTCCTCGTAGACCAGCGCCAGTTGGCTTGGATGGCCCAGCAGGTGCAGGATCACATTGCTGATCATGCCCTCGGTGGTTTCGATGCCGCCGAACATGATCACCGCGGCGTTGGAGATGACCTCACTGGTGTTCAGTCCCATCGCCGCGCCGTCCGGGCTGGTCCGCCCGGCGGCGGCCAGGAGCGAGTCCCGGCCGTCCGCCGAGCCGATCACTGCGGAAAGCCGGGCGCTGAGCGACCCGAACGCTTCAGCCCCTGCCGTGACGACCTGATCCAGGCTGCCCGTCCCGGTCCCGGGCGAACCGTGCTCGCCCGCCAGGGCCGACACCGAGCCCACGATCGCCGCGTACCAGTCGAGCACGGTCCTGGGGTCGGTGTCGCCAAGGCCGAGCGCCTCCGCCACGACCGCCACGGCCAGCGGGCCGGCCAGGCTGCGCCGGACATCGGCGGCCCCGGCCGGGCGCATGGCCGCTACCAGTCGGTCCGCCTCGGCCGTGACGAACGCGGCCAGCCGGGCGTGGATCTCACCACGCCCGAAGCCCTTGGTGAAGCCGGCCCGGTGCCGGCCGTGTGCGGCGCCGTCCAGGGACAGCATGCTGGGACCCACGACCCGGGCCGTGGTGAACCTCGGGTCGTCCACCGTGAACGTGGTGCTGTCTCGCATGACCCCGACCGCGAGGTCGTGCCTGGTTACCAGCCATCCGCTCAAGGCGGGCAGCCAGGAGACCGGCTCAGTGTCCCGCAGGCGGGCCAGCCAGGGGTGCGGGTCGTGGTCGAGATCGGCCAAGGATATGGCCGCACCCAGCGGAAACAGGTCGGGGCGTGGGGCGGGATGATCCCGTCCGGCCTGGTCGCGGAAGGTCACTTTGACCACGGTATCCGGCCTTCGCCGACTACCGGCACACGGCGTGCCGGACCGCCCTGTGCACCATTCACCCCATCAAAAGGGTCATAATGCTGGGCATGAGACTGTCTGCCCGTGCTGATTACGCCCTGCGCGCGGCCGTGGAGCTGGCCGCGACCAGCGGCGAGCACACCACGGCCGAGCAGCTGGCACGGGCGCAGCACATCCCGGCGAAGTTCCTCGAGGCCATCCTCACCCAGCTCCGCCGGGCCGGCCTGGTGCGCAGCCAGCGTGGCCCGGAGGGGGGATTCTGGCTGGCCAGGCCCGCGTCCGAGATCTCACTCGCGGACATCATCCGAGCCGTGGACGGACAGCTTGTCGGAGTGCGCGGGGAGCGCCCGGAGAATCTGGGCTACATCGGCGTGGCGGAACCGCTGCAGAGCGTCTGGATCGCCCTGCGCGCCAACGAGCGGGCCATCCTCGATGAGGTGACCCTGGAGCACATCGTCACCGGCGAACTCCCCGAGCGCGTCCGCGAACTCACCAACGACCCTCGCGCCTGGGCCTAACAACCCGCCACAGCCGAGCCCCGCTCCTGTTACGCGTTAGCCCGGCGGAGGCGTTCGGCTGCTTGTGCCCGGAGCGCATCGCCGGACAACGGGGCGTCGCCGTGCAGTGCCTCCCATACGTTGTACGCCGCCATCCACAAGCTGGCCGCCCATGCGATCTCCTGCTCCGCGGCGGTGAACAATCGCCCCCGAATGTCCTGATAAGCCACCAGGAACGCCTCGGAGCTTTCGATCGGCGCCAGCGTGGGCGGCCCGGCGCTGGAGAACGCCCCACTCGCCGCTCCTGCCAGGGCCGCCTCCGGTTGCCACGCCAGGCTGTCCCAGTCGTGCACCGCCCACACCTCCCGACCGTGCCACCGGAGGTTCTGCGCCTCGAAGTCGCCGTGGCCCAGCACGCACGGCAGGCCGGCGGCCAGTAGCCGCCCCCGGGCCCGCACGGCGGTGTCCACGACGTAGGCGGGCACCGTGCCCTGGTCCCGGTTACCGAGGCAGCCGATCGCCGGCCACACCCCGGAATCGGCGTGGTCCCAGCGCACCCAAGGCGGATTCGGCAGCGGCGGCGCGACGGTCACGCCGGCCAGTTCGGCGATCAGCCGCGCGAACACCTCCGCGCAGCGCACGGCCACCTCCGGCGAGTCCCCGCGCAACACCTCGCCGCCGGGCCGGAACTCCTCGGCGTGCACAGCCAGCGAACCGACACCGGCCACCGGCGTGAGCGGCCGGGCACACGGAAACCCGCGCTCAGCCAACCGGGCCTGCGCCGCGACACACGACACCGCCCGGCCATCATCGGCGCGCGCCTTGACCACGACATCCGTACCACCGGCCAACCGGAGGCCGAACACCATCGAGACCTGTCGCAGCTGGAACAGCACGCCGACAGGCTCGCCGCCCAGATGGTCTGCACACCAAGCCGGGAGCCAGTCCGGCAGATCGTCCAGCGGCACAGGCACGACTGTGCCATAGGCGCCGAACGCGCCGGAAGCACCGCCGAGATCCTGGTGGGACGAGGATACGATCTGCTGGGCTGAGGACTTACGGCGCAGTTGGCCGAAGGACAACGAGCAGGCTGAGCCAGTCCTCAGGCCGGCAGGCTAACCCTGTCGCAACTACACCGGCACCATGTCGGTGATGTCGCGGATGCGGCGGGCCACGTCGTCGTCAGCCGGCCTGACGGCCACTGGGCAGGTTGATGGTTCCGATGACCGGCTCGGCGCCGTCGCCCAGCTTGGCGCCATCGCCGAGCTCGGAGGCGGCAGCCAGGTTGAGCCCGGCAGGCACGGCGCCGGTGAACGGGACCGCTGGGCTGCTCGCGAGCGCGCCGTTGCCGGCAGGCTGCAGCGACGGCTCCCTGGTACCGGAAAGGACCGGCTCGCTTTGCAGCTCGGCCAGGGCGAAGTTGTCCGACACCTCGCGGAAGACCTGAGACAGCGGGGTTTCCAGCGCGCCGCAGATCGCCGCGAGAAGTTCCGAAGACGCCTCCTTCTGGCCGCGCTCGACTTCGGACAGGTAGCCCAGGGACACCCTGGCAGCAGCGGACACCTCGCGGAGGGTACGACCCTGGCGCAGGCGCAGCCGCCGCAGCGCGTCACCAAGCAAGTGACGAAGCAGGACCATGTCGCGCTCCCTTCGCGAAGAGTCTGGCCATTCCCACGGTACCTGCCCTCACCGACACTCGGGGAGAGCGGGCCGAGCCGTGTTCGCTGATGACGTAACGCCTGTGATCCTGCAGACGTAACACTGTAATCAGGAAGCATCTTCCCGAAGCAGTTCAAAAAGCAGCCGCAGAGCTCGATCGACGGTGTCCCGGCGGACCCGATCCCGGTCGCCGACCAGGGCCAGGCTACGGGTGGCCGGCGGCCCAGCGCTGGCCGCGATATGCACGGTACCTGGGAGAAACCCGTCGGCCGGGTCGGGCCCGGCGACGCCCGTGGTGGCCAGGCCCCAGGTGGCGCCGAGCCGGCCGCGGGCGCCCGCGGCCATGGCCGCGGCCACGCCGGGATGGATCGGGCCGTGCCGTGCCAGCAGGTCCTGAGGGACACCCAGAAGCACGGCTTTGAGTTCGGTGGCGTAGGCGATGACTCCGCCCCGGTACACCGTGGACGCGCCGGGGACGGCGGTGATCGCCGCGCCGAGCAGCCCGCCGGTGAGCGACTCGGCGGTAGCCAGCGTCTGCCCCCGCTCCGCCAGCACGCTGACGATCTGGGCCGCCAGTTCGCCGGGAGGATGCACAGGACCCATCATGGCCTGCGGCGCGGGCGGCCGGACGGGGAGCACCTCACGCCGCGCCGGCGCCTCACATCGCCCGCGCGGGTCACCCGTCGCGCCGGAGGCACGCCGCGCCGGAGAACGCCACGTCACGGCGGCCGGGACCACGTCACGCCGCGCCAGGCGCACCTCACGGCGCTTGGCGGACCTGGTCCGGCGCCGGCCTGCGACGCAGCCGGATGGCCCGGACCACATAGTCGCCGCCGGTGGCCAAGGTCACCACCACGGCCGCGGCCATCACCACCTCCCGCAGCCATTCCGGCACCCCGGGCAGCATGTACAGCGAGATCGCCAGCACCTGGAGCAGCGTCTTGAGCTTCCCGCCCCGGCTCGCGGCGATCACGCCACGGCGGATCACCCAGAACCGCAGCCCGGTCACGGCGACCTCCCTGGCGAGGATCACCACGGTCACCCACCAGGCCAGCCAGCCAAGGTATGACATGGTCACCAGTGCCGCGCCGGTGAGGGCCTTGTCCGCGATCGGGTCAGCGATCTTGCCGAAGTCGGTGATCAGCCCTCGGCTGCGGGCGATCCGGCCATCTAGCAGGTCGGTGACCGAGGCCGTGCCAAACGCGATGAACGCCGCGACCCGCCATCCCGCGCCGCCGGCCAGCAGGCAGGCCACGACCACCGGGACCAGGACCAGGCGGATCACCGTCAGCGCGTTGGCCAGGTTCACAAGCCCGGGCTCAGGCGCCACCGCCCCCGCCAGGTCCGGGGAAGGCGGCTCAGCCTTCGCGGTCACCGGCGCTCCGCCGGACCCAGTGCCCGGCGCCCCGCGTGGTCACCGCATCCTCGCCTGCGCCGATGCCCCGGCCGGGGCGCTGAGGCGGGCCTCAGCGACCAGGTCCACCCCCTCGGACTCGACCACCACGGCGCTGACCATGTCACCCACGGCCAGGAGGGCCGGCGACCGCACGGTCGTCACCCCATCCACCTCGGGCGCCTGGTGCGCGGCCCGGCCCTGGTAGCGGCCAGGGCCAAGCTGTTCTTCGATAAGCACCTCGACGGTTTCACCGCAACGGTCGGCGGCGCGCTGGGCCATCACCTCCTCCGCCAGGTCGGAGAGGTCGTCGGCACGGCGCGCGATCTCGGCCGGGCCGAGCTGGCCGCCCAGCGAGGCCGCCTCGGTCCCGTCTTCGTCGGAGTAGCCGAAGATGCCGATGGCGTCCAGGCGCGCCTGGGAGAGGAACTCCTCGAGTTCCGCGACGTCCTGCGGCGTCTCGCCGGGAAACCCGACGATGAAGTTGGACCGGACACCGGCCTGCGGGCTGGCCTGCCGGATCTGGTCGAGCAGCGCGCAGAACCGCGGCCCGTCCCCGAACCGGCGCATGGCGCGCAGCACCCGGCCGCTGGCGTGCTGGAAAGACAGATCGAAGTAAGGCGCGACGCCGGGGGTGGAGGTCATCACCTCGACCAGGCCCGGGCGCAGTTCCGCTGGCTGGAGGTAGCTGACCCGGATCCGGGTGATGCCGGGGACTGCTGCCAGGGCGGGCAGCAGCTCGTCGAGCAGCCGCAGGTCGCCCAGGTCTTTGCCGTAGGACGTGGAGTTCTCGCTGACCAGCAGCAGCTCATGCACTCCCTGGCTGGCCAGCCATTCCGCCTCGGCGATCAGGTCGGCCGGGGGGCGGGACAGGAAGGCGCCGCGGAACGCCGGGATCGCGCAGAACGAGCAGCGCCGGTCACAGCCTGAGGCGATCTTGAGCGGGGCCACCGGCCCGCCGTCCAGCCTGCGCCGCAGCACCCGGGGCCCGGACGCCGGCGCCACGCCGGGCGGGAGGTCTGGAATGCCGGACCCTCCGGAACCGGGAGCGCCAAACGCAGGACCCCGGACACCAGAAGCCGCCCCGGCGCCGTCAGGCGCCGGGCTGCGGATGCCATGACCCGGAACGTGGCCTGCGGCCGCCCCGCGCCGCCCGGCCGGGGCGATGGGGAGCAGCCGCCGCCGGTCCCGAGGCTGGTGCGCAGGCCGCCGTTCGCCCGCGAGGACCGCGTCCAGCCGGGCGCCGATGTCGGCGTAGTCGTCGAAGCTCAGCACCTGCGCCTCGGGCAGCGCCTCGGCCAGGTCGGTGCCGTACCGCTCGGCGAGGCAGCCGGCCGCGACGACCTTGGCCGGCGAGCCGCTGGCGTCCAGCAGTTCGGCGATGGACTCCTGCTTAGCGGCCTCGATGAAACCACAGGTGTTGACGAGCACCACGCTGGCCTCGTCGCGGTCGGTCAGGTTCCAGCCGGCGGCTTCGAGCCGCCCGGCGAGTTCCTCGGAGTCGACCTCATTGCGCGCGCAGCCGAGAGTGACCAGGCTGACGGTGCGCCGCTGCGGGGAGGAAGCATGACTCGGGGACACACCGGCAGACTACGGTAACCGCGCTCGTGCACCGGCCGGGGCCGCCACACCCGGCGTGACGCCGCACCTGGCACGCGTCCCGATCAGGCACGCGCCACGAGGCCACGCAGGCGCCCCGGGGCCCGGGCGCGCGCTACCGCACGGAGGCGCTGGTCATCCGGCTGGGAGCGCGCCCTACCCGGTGGCGCTATTGGGAAGCGGGTGGCTGGGCCCGAAGTTAAGCGTCACCGGCTGGCCGTACGCGCCTGGCCGGCCCAGGTGCTTTCCGTTGACCGTGAGCACGATCCCGCCGGGGTTGCCGATCTGCATCGTCACCGCGTGCCGGAACTGCCAGATGCGGGTGCTGCCGCCCGGCACGTAGACCTGGAACATGGGCTGGCCACGGGGCCTGGTGAACTCGATCCAGCAGTCCTGGATGGCGGTGAGCCGGATGGTCAGCCGGCGGGGGCGCGTCGCCGTCGGGGTGGGCGACGGCCCGGGGCGGGGCGACTTGGACGCCGCGGGGTGATTCCCGGACGACGCGACCGGCGGGGTCGAAGACCCGTGATCGATCAGCCGGAACACGCCGTAACCGAGGACCAGGGCGAGCACGATGACCAGCACCACGCTCCAGTTGGCGCGGCGCCCTTCCTTGAGCTTGATCGGGGTCGATGGCTCGAACACGTCGGCCGCGGTGATCGCGTGCGGCGCGCCGTGGACCGCGTCGTACTCGCGAACCAGCTCATCGGGATCAAGCCCCACCACCCGCGCGATGCTCCGGATATGGCCCCGGGCGTAGAAATCACCGCCGCAGGCTGAGAAGTCGTCTCGCTCGATCCCCCGGATGATCGTTTCCCGGATGCAGGTCAGCTGGCTGACCTGTGCAATGGTGAGACCCGCCTGGCTGCGCGCTTGCGCCAGGGCGTCACCAACGCTCACTCGGCGCCTCCGTCGATAGCTGGCACTGCGGGCCGCCGCGGGGACGCGGGCGCAGTAGCCTCATGCTTAGGGCCCCTGGTGTACGGGCGCCGTCACCAAGTGTAGACATGCCCAGGGATGGGGGCGGGACACAGCGCCACCTCAGTCGTCTTCCGCGCCCCGCAGCGACGCCAGCAAGCCGGGCAAATCGTCCGGGAGGACCAAAACGTCTCTCGCCTTGGACCCCTCGCTCGGGCCGACGATCCCCCGGCTTTCCAGCAGGTCCATGAGCCGGCCCGCCTTCGCGAAGCCCACCCGCAGCTTGCGCTGGAGCATCGAGGTGGACCCGAACTGGGTGCTGACCACCAGTTCGGCGGCCTGAATCAGCAGGTCGAGGTCGTCCCCGATGTCCGAGTCGACCTCGCGCGGCTTGCCCTCGGCGGCGGCGACATCCTCACGGTAGTCCGGCTGCGCCTGCTTTCGGCAGTGCGCGACGATCTCCCGGATCTCCTTCTCGGAGACGAAGGCGTTCTGCAGCCGCAGCGGCTTGCTCGCCCCCATCGGGAGAAACAGCGAGTCGCCCTGGCCGATGAGCTTCTCCGCGCCGGTCTGGTCCAGGATGACCCGGCTGTCGGTCGCGCTCGCGGCGGCGAAGGCCAGCCGGGAGGGCACGTTCGCCTTGATCAGCCCGGTCACCACGTCCACCGACGGGCGCTGGGTGGCGAGCACCAGGTGAATCCCGGCGGCCCGGGCGAGCTGGGTGATCCGGACCACGGCGTCTTCCACGTCCCGGGGCGCGATCATCATCAGGTCCGCCAGCTCGTCCACGATCACCAGCAGGTACGGGTACGGGATGTAGGTGCGCTCGCTGCCCGGCGGCGGGGAGAGCTTGCCCGAGCGAACCGCCTTGTTGAAGTCGTCGATGTGCCGGAACCCGGACGCGGCCAGGTCGTCGTAGCGCCGGTCCATCTCCCCGACCACCCAGCCCAGCGCCTCGGCGGCCTTCTTCGGGCTGGTGATGATAGGCGTGATCAGATGCGGGATGCCCTGATAGTGCGACAGCTCCACCCGCTTCGGGTCAATCAGGATCATCCGCACGTCGTCCGGGGTCGCCCGCAGGAGAATCGACGTTATCAGCCCATTTACGCAAGTACTTTTGCCGGCTCCTGTGGCTCCGGCAATAAGAATATGAGGCATCTTCGCGAGGTTGGCGACCACCGTGCTGCCCTCGACGTCCTTGCCGAGGCCCACCACCATCGGGTGGTGGTCGGTGAGGGCGACAGGCGAGCGCAGGATGTCGCCCAGGCTCACGATCTCGCGGTCGGCGTTGGGGATCTCCACCCCGATCGCGGACTTGCCCGGGATCGGCGACACGATGCGCACGTCCGCGCTCTTTACCGCGTACGCGATGTTCCTGGTCAGCTGGGTGACCCGTTCCACCTTGACGGCCGGGCCCAGCTCGATCTCATACCGGGTTACCGTCGGCCCGCGGGTGAACCCGGTGACCCGGGCATCCACGTCGAACTGATCGAGCACCTCGGTCAGCACGCGGACCACCGTGTCGTTGGACCCGGTCCGCGCCTTGGGCGCGGTGCCCGGCTTCAGCAGCGCCGCGGGCGGCAGGGTGTAGCTGGAGTCGCTCGCCCCGGTGAGGGTAAGCTGCTCGCCCTTGCCGTCGCGGGGCCCGAGCGTGTCCAGCGGCTGCGCCGGCTTGCGCGCGGCCGTGGACGGCCCGAACCCGAGCGCGTCGAGCAGCCGCTCGTCGTCCCGCGCCCCCTCCAGTTCGGCGGCGACCGCACCCGCGGGACGGGACGGCTCCTCCAGCACCGGGCCCTTGCGCCCGGCGGCGCCAGGGCCGCCGACGGTGCCACCCAGCAGCGGCGTGTCGTATGGCTTGACGTGATCGCCAGCCTCGATGGCCGCGGGCCGTTTGCGCCAGGCTCGGCCGCCGCGGGCTGTCTTTTCCTCGGTGTCGCCCGCGCCGCCGGCCGACTCGGTCCCGCGCAGCAAGGTGAGCCGCTCGGGCACCCGGTGCAGCGGCGTGCCGGTGATCACGAGCAGGCCGAACCCGCAGACCAGCGCCAGCAACGGAGCCGCGACCCAGGGGGTCAACGCCGCGACCAGCGGCGCCGAGGCGAAGAAACCGATGAACCCACCGGCCGCGCGGATCGCCCCGGCGCCAGCGGCGGGCGACGGCGTGCCGTGCGCGATGTGCACGAGGCCGAGCACTCCCACGGTCAGCGCCAGCCCGCCGATGACAATCCGCCCGGTTTCCGCGTTGCGGTCCGGATGGCGCAGGTAACGCCAGGCGAGCAGCGCCAGCAGGATCGGCAGCGTCCAGGCCATAGAGCCGAACCCGCCGTGGACCGCGTCGGTCATCAGCCTCCCGACGACGTTGCCCATGTGCCACCAGGTGGTCGCGGCGACCACCAGGGCCGCGCCGAGGAAGGCGAGGCCGACCCCGTCCCTGCGGTGCATCGGATCCAGGTCGGCGGCGCTGCGGCCCAGCGCACGCGCGGCGGATCCGGCCGCGTGCGCCACGACCATCCACGCGGCGGCGATGACGCGGCCGATCCACCCGAACAGGATGACGAACGGATCGGTGGCCGGCGGCCGCTGGGTGCGGCGCGACGCGCTGCGTCCTTTGCCCTTCTTGGGGCGCCCCTTGGGCCCCCTGCCCCGCCCCCCGTATGGCGCCCGGGTGTTGTTGCTGGCCCGGGCGCGCGACGAAGCGCCCGCGGGCCGGGGCCGCGAGGCCGTCCTGCCCGGCGGGCGGGCACCGCCACTCTGTGACCCACCGGTCTTGGGGACACGGGTCGCCATGATGACCACGGTAACTACAACGCCGGAGTCCGGGCGAAAGACACGCCGCGCACCTCGCCGACAGCGTAATGCGCGACCGCGGACGCCTCCCGGCGCGATCGCGGCGCGACCGCGGACAACACCGGCGCGATCGCGGCGGCGCCTCACGCAGACGTCCGCGATCACCACGGACGCCCGGCAGGTGTCAGACGTCTACCACCACGGGGATGATCATGGGACGGCGCCGGTAGTTCTCGTTCACCCACCGGCCGACGATCCGCCGCACGAGCTGGCTCATCTGGCGGGAGTCGTTGATCCCCTCGGCAGCGCCCGCCGTCATCGCCTCCTCGATCAGCGGGATCACCGCGCCGAACGCGGCGTCGTCGATCCCCGACCCCCGGGCGTGAATCTCCGGAGGGGCGGCCAGCTTCCCCGTGGTCGAGTTGACTACCACGACGATCGAGACGAATCCCTCGTCCCCGAGGATCCGCCGGTCCTTCAGCGAGGTCTCGGTCACCTCGCCGACCGACAGCCCGTCCACGTAGACGTACCCGCACGGGACCGCGCCGGAGACCGAGGCCTGCCCGTCGACCAGGTCGACGACCATGCCGTTCTCGGCGATCACGATGTTGTCGTCGGGCACCCCGGTCAGCGACGCGAGCCGGGCGTGGGCGCGCAGGTGCCGCCATTCCCCGTGCACCGGCATGAAGTTGCGCGGCTTGGCCAGGTTCAGCACGTAGAGCAGTTCGCTCGCGGCCGCGTGCCCGGACACGTGGACCATCGCGTTGCCCCGGTGCACGACCTTGGCCCCCCACCGGGTCAGCGCGTTGATCACCCGGTACACGGCGGTCTCGTTGCCGGGGATCAGCGAGGACGCCAGGATCACGGTGTCGCCCTCGGCCACCCGGATCGGGTGGTCCCGGCCGGCCATCCGCGACAGCGCCGACATCGGCTCGCCCTGCGACCCGGTAGAGATGAGCACGATCCGGTCGGGCGGCAGTTCCTCGGCATCCTTGAGGTCCACCATGAGGCCGCCGGGCACCACCGGGATCCGCAGGTAACCCAGGTCGCGCGCGACCCCCATGTTGCGCACCATGGACCGGCCCACCAGCGCGACCTTCCGCCCGTGCGCGGCGGCGGTGTCGAGCACCTGCTGCACGCGGTGCACGTGGCTGGCGAAACAGGCCACGATGATCCGCTTCGTGGCCGAGGCGAAGATGTCGGCCAGCACCGGGGCGATGTCCCGCTCGCTGGCCACGATGCCGGGGACCTCGGCGTTGGTCGAGTCCGACATGAGCAGGTCCACGCCCTCGGTCCCGAGCCGCGCGATCCCGCCGAGGTCCGTGAGCCGGCCGTCCAGCGGCAACTGGTCCATCTTGAAGTCCCCGGTGTGCAGGACCAGGCCGGCCCTGGTCCGGATCGCGACCGCGAGCGCGTCCGGGATCGAGTGGTTCACCGCCAGGAATTCACAGTTGAACGGGCCGAACGACTGCCGGGCGCCCGCGCCGACCTCGACGATCTGCGGCGTGATCCGGTGCTCGACGAGCTTGCTGCTGATCAGGGCGAGCGTCAGCTTGGACCCGACCAGCGGGATGTCGGCGCGTTCTCGCAGCAGGTAAGGGATGGCGCCAATGTGGTCTTCGTGGGCGTGGGTGATCACCACGGCCTCGATGAGGTGGAGGCGCCCTTCCAGGCTGGAGAAGTCGGGCAGGATCAGGTCCACCCCGGGCTGGTCGGGCTCGGGGAACAGCACGCCGCAGTCCACGATCAGCAGGCGCCCGGCGTGCTCGAACACCGTCATGTTCCGGCCGATCTCGCCGAGCCCGCCGAGGCCGGTGATGCGCAGGCCGTTCCGTGGCAGCCGGGAAGGCTGGCTGAGGTCAGGGTGCGGGTGGCTCACGAGGCAGCCCCGTTGCCCGCCCGGCTGACCCGAGTGCTCATGCGACCGTCCCTGACAGCTTGACGCCGCCCGCCACCAGGTCGGTGCGCAATTGTTCGAGCTGGGCAGGCGTCGCGTTGACCAGCGGCAGCCGGGTGGACCCGCCGGGCAGGCCGAGCAGCCCGAGCGCGGCCTTGGCCATGATCGCGCCCTGGGTTCGGGTCATGATCCCGATGATCACCGGCAGCACGTCGAGGTGGATCTGGCGCGCCTCGGCGACGCGTCCCGCCCGGTAGGCGTCGATCATGTCGTGCAGCCGGTCGCCGACCACATGGCCGACCACGCTGACAAACCCGGCCGCGCCGACCGACAGCCACGGCAGGTTCAGGATGTCGTCCCCGCTATAGAACACCAGGTCCGTGGCGAGCATCACCTGCGAGGTCGCGCCGAAGTCGCCCTTGGCGTCCTTGACCGCCACGATCCGCGGGTGCTGGGCCAGCTGGATCAGGGTTTCGGTCTTGATCGCCGTGCCGGTACGGCCGGGGATGTCGTAGAGCATGCACGGCAGCCCGGTTGCGTCCGCGGCCGTGGTGAAGTGGGCAACCAGCCCTTCTTGGGGCGGTTTGTTGTAGTACGGCGTGACGAGGAGCAGTCCGTCCGCGCCAGCTCGTTCGGCCTGCTTAGCGAGTTCGCAAGTGTGCGCGGTGTCATTGGTGCCGACGCCGGCCACCACCGAGGCGCGGTCGCCGACCGCCTCGATGACCGCCCGCAGCAGGCGGTCCTTCTCCTGGTTGGTCGTGGTCGGCGACTCACCAGTGGTGCCGCTGATGACCAGGCCATCGCAGCGCATGTCGTCGACCAGGTAGGTGGCGAGGCGGGCCGCCCCGTCGGTGTCCAGTGCTCGGTCAGCGGTGAAGGGCGTGATCATCGCGGTCAGCATCCGGCCGAAGGGCGCCCCGTCACGGGGCGCGCCGCCGGGCTGGCCCGCGGGCGCCTGCTGAGTCTCGGTCATAGATGAAAACTACCGGCGCGCGCCCGTCTGGGCACGCGAAGACGCGGACGACATGGGTTTGCGCCGCGCCCACGGGTCAGAAAACCGGGATGATGTCCTCGGGGTTGATGTCGTCGGCCACGTCCACGCCCTCGATGTCCAGTTCCGGGATGGCCGGGAACGCGATGCCCCACCGCTGGACGATCGCCCGGACCCGGGCGATGGCCACGCGCCAGTTCTCCGCCTGCTCGTCATAGGAGAGCACGCCGAGGCCGCCCTCGCGGGCGTGGCGCATGAGGATCCGGTGGTTGGCCATGAAGTACGGCGGCAGCTCCCAGAACCCCTCCGGCGGCTCCCAGAGGATCATCGACAGGAAGATGAAGCCGGCCCGCAGTTGCCGGGTGATCAGGTCCTTGACGTCCTCGGTCAGGCCCGGCCACTCGTTTTCCAGGATCGTCATGCAGATCTGCAGGTGCCGCGACTCGTCCCGGCCGATCCGCTGGAACATTTCGGTGAAGACCGGGTGCGTGGTGCCCGACGCCATGCCGCGGAACAGCGTGGACGCGGCCATCTCCCCCATCATGAAGCTGGTGAACAGCACCGCCAGCGAGTACTTGCCGACCGCCTTGTTGTAGCCGCTCCAGTAGCGCCCGCCGTTGTGGTAGAGCCAGGCGATGTTGTTGTGCGCGGCCTGCTCGAGCGGCGTGCCCGGCTGCCAGTTCAGCGGCCCGCCCGGCCACAGCTTCTCGATGGTGCGCTGGCAGCACTCCTCGTGGTTCATCTCGTCCCGGGTGATCGAGAAGAAGCACTTGCGGACCGGGTCTTCTTCGTGCTGCTCGAACGCGTGAATGGTGGCGCGGGCGAACACGGCCGGCCCGGAGGCGTCGAAGTTGGCGAGCACGGAGAACCAGTACATGATGCCCAGCCGCTGCTCTTGTGTGAAGTCCTCGGCCCGCAGGCCGTCCCACGGGAGGTCGGCGGGGTTCCACGCGACGCGCTTGGACTTCTGGTAGATCGCGGCGAGCTTGTCGGTCTCCACCCGCCATTCCATGGGATAGATGTTCGGCTGGGGGATCTCCGGGGCAGGCCAGAACCCACCGTCGGGGATGACCAGCTCGCGATCCGGCTCTGCCACCTGCGTGCTCCGTCCTGCGCTTCGGTGCGCTCCTGACAGCGCTCTATGACAGGGTACGGCTATTTCTGCGGCGGAAGTGTCATACGGGTTCGGTTAGAGCCCTAGGTCGCGGCCGATGATCTCCTTCATGATCTCGGTCGTGCCGCCGAAGATCGTCTGCACCCTGCTGTCGGTGAACGCCCGGGCGACCGGGTATTCACGCATGTACCCGTACCCGCCGAACAGTTGAACGCACCGGTCCACGACGCGGTTGCACAGCTCGGTGTCCCACCACTTCACCATCGCCGCGTCCGCCACCGACAGGCTGCCCGCGTTGTGTTCCAGCACCGCCTTGTCGGTGAACGCCCGCGCCACGGCAAGCTCGGTAGCGATCTCGGCGAGCACGAACCTGTTGTGCTGGAACTTTCCGATGGCCCGGCCGAAAGCCTGTCTTTCTTTGCAATACGCAAGAGTCATGGCGAACACCGCCTCCGCGCCGGCCAATGCCGTGGCGCCGATCGCAAGGCGTTCCCTCGGCAGGTTCTGCATGAGCGCGACGAATCCGCCGCCCTCCTCGCCGAGCAGGTTGCCGGCCGGCACCCGGACGTCGTGGAAGAACAGCTCCGACGTGTCCTGGGCATGCATGCCGACCTTGTCCAGGTTGCGGCCGCGCTCGAAGCCGGGCATCCCCCGTTCCACCACGAGCAGGCTGATCCCCCGGTAGCCGGCGTCGGGGTCGGTCCGGGCGGCGACGATCACCAGGTCGCAGAGCTGGCCGTTGGAGATGAAGGTTTTCGACCCGTTGAGCACGTAGTGGTCGCCGTCGCGCACCGCGGTGGTGCGCATGCCCTGGAGGTCGCTGCCGGCCTCCGGCTCGGTCATGGCGATGGCCGTTATCGTCTCACCGGAGCAGTAGCCGGGCAGCCACCGCTCGCACTGCTCGGACGTGGCCAGGCGCTGGAAGTAGGGCCCGTTGATGTCGTTGTGCACGGCGAAGCCTGGGCCGGTGGCCCCCGCCTTGGCCATCTCCTCGTTGAAGATCAAGTAGTAGCGGTAGTCCTTGGCCCCGCCGCCGCCGTACTTCTCGTCGATCTCGACACCGAGCAGCCCGGCACGGCCGGCCGCCAGCCACACGTCCCGGGAGACCATCTTGTCCGCCTCCCACTTCTCGTGGTACGGCGTGACCTCCTTGGCGATGAAGGCGCGGACCAGGTCCCGGAAGTCGTCGTGCTCAGTGGCGAAGATGTCACGCTGCATGCGGTGTCTCCTGCTTGTCGTTTTCATTGCCTCCCTCGCGGGCGCTTCGCTTGGTCGTGCCGGAGGCGCGCAAGTCGGCGGAGTGGGAGGCGGGTCCTCGCCGCCGGGGACGCTGCGTAGCGGCGTTCGGCCCGGCGGCTGCGGCGTGCCGCTTCTTGCGGTTGACACAGGGCTACTTTCTGCGGACGTGCCTGCAAGGTGAACGTAACACCTTCGTGCCCTCCACCCGCAGCGTCGCGTCACTCTCTCGAGCGCTCATCTCAGCGGTGCCGGGGTTGCCCTGAACAGCGTTTTGTTCCGCTGTTCAGGGCAACCCTGGCACTGCCCTCGAGCCAGGTACGTATCTGTTGTTATTGCGAGTAATTTGCATCTTCCATAGAGTGCTCATTATTCGCCGACGCTGAGGGGTAGACGGGTCCATGGTTGCTGTGCACGCCCAGGTCAGGCGGATCAGGGCCGCGCTGACCCCCAGCGAGTGGAGCCGGGTCGGCGGCATGGCCGGGGCCGTGATCGGGTTGCACGTGCTCGGCTGGGGCCTGCTGGCCGCCGCGCTGCAAGGGCACTACCACATCAGCAAAACCGAGATCTTCGGGCTGGGCACCGGGTTCCTCGCCTACACGCTCGGCATGCGCCACGCGTTCGACGCGGACCACATCGCGGCCATCGACAACACCACCCGCAAGCTGGTGGGCGAGGGCAAGCGGCCGCTGTCGGTCGGGTTCTTCTTCTCCCTCGGCCACTCCTCGGTGGTCTTCGCGCTCGCCGTGCTGCTGAACTTCGGCATCCGCGCGCTGGACAGCCAGATCCGCAACGGGAACTCCGGGTTGCACAACGTGACCGGGATCATTGGCACCGGGGTGTCGGGGACCTTCCTGTACCTCATCGCCGCGCTCAACGTGATTGTCCTGGCCGGCATCGTCAAAGTGTTCCGGGAGATGCGCCGGGGCGCTTACAACGACGAGGAACTTGAGGAGCAACTGGCCAAGCGCGGCCTGATGAACCGGATCCTCGGTCCGCTCGCGCGCCGGGTGGACACCCCCTGGAAGATCTACCCGGTCGGCGTGCTGTTCGGGCTCGGGTTCGACACCGCCACCGAGGTGGCGCTGCTGGTGCTGGCCGGCTCGGCGGTCGTCAGCGGGCTGCCGTTCTACGCGATCTTGTCGCTGCCGATCCTGTTCGCCGCCGGCATGTGCCTGTTCGACACCGCCGACGGGTGCTTCATGAACTTCGCCTACGACTGGGCCTTCGCCCGCCCGATCCGCAAGGTCTACTACAACCTGACCATCACCGGCCTGTCGGTGTTCGTCGCGTTTTTTATCGGCACCGTGGAGATCCTCAGCCTCATCGGGCAGGAGTACCAGCTGGGCGGCAGGTTCTGGACGTTCATGGGCGATTTCAACATCAACAAGGCCGGGTTCGTGGTCGTCGGGGTGTTCGTCGTCACCTGGGCGGTCGCCCTGGCGGTGTGGCACTTCGGCAAGATCGAGCAGAAGTGGGAAGCGGCCGGCGAAGGCCCGCGGGACTGAGATACGGGGGCGACGCGCGCGGGGACCGCGGGCCTGCGACGCCGGCTGGTCAGGCCGCGCTCGGCTCTCTCAGGTACACAGCCCACTGGGGGTCACCGTCGTACATGGCGCCGATCAGCCGCCAGTGCGGGCCCCGGGGCGCGGCCGGGGCGCAGCGCAGCGACCAGCCAAGCTCCTCGACCAGCCGGTCGCCCTTGCTGTGGTTGCACCGCATGCACGAGGCGACGCAGTTCTCCCAGGTGTGCGTGCCGCCCCGGCTTCGCGGAATCACGTGATCGATGGTCTCGGCCCGGCGGGTGCAGTAAGCGCACAGGTAGTTGTCCCGGCGCATCAGCGCGCCACGGGTCAGCGGAATCCGGCTCCGGTGCGGCACCCGGACATAGCGGCGCAACCGGATGACCGAGGGCATGGCGAGGACAAGCGACGTTGAGCGCAACAAAGCACCCTCCGAATCGTCGTGCACAACGTCGGCCTTCTCCCCCAGCACCAGGCACACCGCGCGGCGGAGCCCCACCGTGGTCAGGGGTTCATACGTCACGTTGAGCAGCAATACCCGTCGCACGCCGCCTCCCGCCTGGGGTGCTATGCCAAGCACAGCCTAACGGGCGCGGCCCCCCACGCTCTAATACCCGCGCCGCCCCGGCCCACTGGCCGCGCCGGCGCGGCCGCCGTGCCTCACCCCGGCCCGCACGCCTTCCGTCGGAAGGACGGTTCGCCCGATTCGGCCACATTCGTGCCCGGATATGACGTAGTTTGTCATCGCGGATCGCGTGAGGAACACCGGAAGGGCGGCGCGGGCGGGCCCGGCTGGAGGTGCGGGGGGCACTATCCAGGGGTGGGGCCCGGCCGGTAGCTAGCGGGGTGCCCGCTAGCTACCGGCCGGGGCCCGCCCGCGCCTGTTCCGCATTACCGGACCTCTTCAAGCCGACACCAGGGCCTCTCGGTACTCCTGCACCGCCTGGACCTCGCCGTGCCGGCCGGCCACGCAATCCCCCAGTGACCGCGCCGCGCGCACCATGATCTCGGAGCGGTGCTCGCGCGGCGCCGCGAGCAAGGTCTCCTTGCCCAGGCGGAGCGCCTCCTCCGGCTCGTCCGCCTCCAGCCGGCACCGGGCCAGGCCCAGCGTGGTCAGCGACCGGTCCAAGATCTCCTCGGTGGAGTACAGCCGCAGGGCCCGGGTCAGGGCCCGCTCCGCGCCCCGGTGGTGGGCGAGCGTGACCAGCGTGTCGCCTTCGTGGAACAGGAGCTGGCGCTCGGTGTACCCGAATGCGCTGTCGCCGCGTTCTGTCCCGGGCAGCCGGGCCAGCGCCTCATGCGCGCTGTCGAGCAGGCCGGAGGCGCGCCGAAGCCCTTGCGACTTGGCGGCGCCGCCGCGCCGGGCCGCCACCCGCGCCAGCGCCCGGGCCTCCGCGACCGGGGCCATCGCAGCGGCGACGCACAAGTTACGCCCGGCCAGGCCCGCTGCGGACCGGGCCAGGCCCACGGCCTCGGCGGGATCCCCGTAATAGAGCGGGACCAGTGCCTCCCGCACCGCGACCCAGGCCCGGAGCTGCCGGTCACCGGTCTCGTCCCCCGCCGTCCGCGCGGTATGGAAGAACGACCGGGCCATCCTCTGGTGGCCGACATCGATCATGATCATGCCCGCCAGCCCGGCTAGCTGCGCCGCGAGCCGGCACAGCCGCTCGCTGAAGTCCAGCTGCTGCCGGTGCTCGCACATGCGCCGCACGTCGCCGAAGTCCAGGAGGACGTCGCACAGCAGCCGCAGCGGCGGGACGGTCAGGTACTGGTTGCCGTACCCCGCCGTCGTCTCCTCCCACTGGTCCAGCATCGTCGCGGAGACCGTTCCGCCCACGAGGGCGTCATCCATCCGGCGCCGGATGCGCTCCACGGCGCCGAGGAACTGGCTGTCCACCCCGGCGGGCGCGTCCGCGATCATGCGGAGCTGCACCCGCCGGAGCAGGTCATCGTCGTCCTCGGCCGCGCGCAGATCTGCCGGGAAACCGGGCGCTTCCCCGGGCACGGGGGCCGCGGGAACCGGCCGGCCCGGCAGGACCCCGGCATCCGCAGCGGCCGTTGCGTCCCCGTCCTGGGCACCGGCCGGCGGCTGCGCAGCGGACCGGGCGCACGGCGCGGCCCGGTGCGGCCGCCCGCAGAAGCACGGGCCGTGGTACCCCAGGTCGGCCGGCTCGGCCCGGTAGACCGTGCACAGGTAGTGCAGGTACTCGGGGCCTGGCCGCTTCTGCCCGCTCTCGTAGGCGGATAGCAGCGTCTCGCTGAACCGGGGCGCTGGCCGGCCCTCGCTCGCATACCAGGCGCGGATCTGGGCGACGACATCGGCGAGCGAGACCCCGAGCGCCAGGCGGTAGGCGCGGATCCGGCTGGTCCCCACGCACGGGCTGCACCGGTCGTGGATCTCCGCTGCGATCTGTGCGGCCGTGAGCCCGCCGACCAGCCCGGCGGCGCGGGTCTCCCGGGCGATCACGATCTCCTGCCGCGCCTCCCCCCCGCCGAGCCTTGGGCCCGTCTCAGGGTCTCGCGGGGACGGCGCCGCCACCGGCGAAGGCGGCGGGGATGGCCATTCAGGGGATCCACGTCTGTCGGACGGCAATGGTGCGGGTGACTGCTGGGGAGATGGATGCGGCGCGTCGGTGCGCTCGTCCGCACGCGTGATCTCGTCGGTCCCTTGCAACATCCCGGGCCCCTCTCCTTGGGCGCTTGCCCGTCCCTCGGCCGGGTGATACCAACTCAACGTAACGTGATAATCGCTCAGCGAGAATCGGAATCTACGGAATCGACCTTGCTGGCGGTGTGCGGCTTGCACAGATAAGGCAGACTCTGAGTGCATGTTGCATATAGGGCAGCCGGAGCTGCCGCGGTAACGCAGACTGTGTCCGGCTGGCAGCTATCACACTTAGTGACCATTGCTGGCCCACGGACGCCCCGCACCACCGGGCCACATACCCTGGACGCCAGCTATGAACACCACCACACAACCGGCCAGTTTCTACGAGGCGGTCGGCGGCGAAGAGACGTTCCGCCGCCTGGTGCACGTCTTTTACCAGGGCGTTGCCGCCGACCCCGAACTTCGGCGGGTCTACCCGAGCAAGAGCCTGAGGTCCGCCGAGGACCATCTGCGCCTGTTCCTCATGCAGTACTGGGGCGGCCCGCGCACCTATGACGACCTTCGCGGCCACCCGCGGCTGCGCATGCGGCACGCGCGCTTCGTCATCGGGGAGGCGGAACGGGATGCCTGGCTGCGCCACATGCGCGCCGCTCTGGACGAGGTGGCGCTCGATCCGGCGCATGACGCCCAGCTGTGGGAGTACCTCGTCATGGCCGCGCACAGCCTGGTCAACAAGCCCCATGAGTCCGGCGGCCCCGACCTCGGCCTGACCCCCGCCTGAGCCTGACGCTGCGTGTGGCAGCGCAAGCCAGGACTGCCCTCGACGGAAGCTGCCCCTGACACCGCAGCCGGGGCCGTGGGGGCTCCGGGGGCTCGGGCCCCCGGGCAAGCACGAGGGCGAGCCCCGGCGAAGCTGATCACCGATCAGCGAGCAGGCTAAGCCCGCTTGACCTCTTCAACCGCGGGTGAGCCTGCGGTACGTGACGCGGTGCGGGCGCGCGGCCTCGGGACCGAGCCGCTCGATCTTGTTCTTCTCGTAGCCCTCGAAGTTGCCCTCGAACCAGAACCACGACGCGCCGCCCTCCCAGGCCAGGATGTGGGTGGCGACCCGGTCCAGGAACCACCGGTCGTGGCTGGTGATCACCGCGCAGCCCGGGAAGTCGAGCAGGGCGTTCTCCAGCGACGACAGCGTCTCTACGTCGAGGTCGTTGGTCGGCTCGTCAAGCAGCAGCAGGTTGCCTCCCTGCTTGAGGGTGAGCGCGAGGTTGACCCGGTTGCGCTCTCCGCCGGAGAGCACGCCGCCCGGCTTTTGCTGGTCGGCGCCCTTGAACCCGAACGCGGCCACGTAGGCTCGGCTAGGGATCTCGGTCTTGCCAACCCGGATCGACGTCTCGCCATCGGAGATCACTTCCCAGACGTTCTTGTCCGGGTCGATCCGCGACCTGTCTTGGTCCACGTAGGAAATCTGGACCGTGTCGCCGACATTGATGCTGCCTGAATCGGGCTGCTCGTCCCCGATGATCATCTTCATCAGCGTAGTCTTGCCCACGCCGTTTGGCCCGATGATCCCGACAATCCCGCCTTGTGGCAGCGAGAAGCTCAGGTCCTCGAATAGCACCCGCTCGCCGAACCCCTTGGCCAGGTTGCTGGTCTCCACCACCTGGCGGCCGAGCCGCGGGCCGGGCGGAATCTGGATCTCTTCGAAGTCGACCTTGCGGCGCGCGTCGGCCTCGGCCGCCATCTCTTCGTAGCGCTGCAGCCTGGCGCGGCTCTTGGCCTGCCGGGCCCGTGGGTTCGACCGGACCCACTCCAGCTCGTCTTCGAGCAGCTTGCGCCGCTTGACGTCCTTCTGCCCCTCGATCTTGAGCCGGGCCGCCTTGGTCTCCAGGTAGGTCGAGTAGTTGCCCTCGTAGGGGTAGGCGTGGCCCCGGTCGAGTTCGAGGATCCACTGCGCCACGTTGTCCAGGAAGTACCGGTCGTGGGTGACCGCCACCACGGTGCCCGCGTACTTCTCCAGGTGCTGCTCCAGCCAGAGCACGCTCTCGGCGTCCAGGTGGTTGGTCGGCTCGTCGAGGAGCAGCAGGTCCGGCTGCGAGAGCAGCAGCGCGCACAGCGCCACCCGACGCCGCTCGCCGCCGGACAGCACGCTCACCTCGGCGTCCGGCGGGGGGCACCGGAGCGCGTCCATGGCCTGCTCGACCTGGCTGTCCAGGTCCCAGGCGTCGCGATGGTCGAGCTGCTCCTGGAGCCTGCCCATCTCGGCGAGCAGTTCGTCGGAGTAGTCGGTCGCCATCTTCTCGGCGACCAGGTTGTACTCCGCCAGCAGCGCTTTGGTGCCCGCGACGCCCTTTTCCACGTTGCCGAGCACCGTGAGGCTGTCGTCCAGCTCCGGCTCCTGGGCGAGCATTCCGACCGTGAAGCCAGGCATCAGCTTCGCGTCTCCGTTGGAAGGCTGCTCCACGCCTGCCATCATCCGCAGCAGGGTCAACTTGCCCATGCCGTTGGGCCCGACGACGCCGATCTTCGCGCCGGGCAGGAACGCCAGCGTGACGCCGTCCAGGATGACCTTGTCGCCATGCGCCTTCCGCACGCCGCGCATCTGATAGATGAACTCGGGCATGCTTCCAGCGTAGGCGTTCCAGCCGCCCAGATCTGACCGCTCCGGAAGTACCAACAGGTAGGCGGCTGCCGATCACGCGGGACTTGCCGGGCCGGCGCGACACCGCCGAGAGGATGCCGCCCGAGGAGTGGGCGCGCAGCAGGAGGCGCCGGCCCGCACAGCGGAAGATGCCCGGCCCACACAGCGGGGGCGCCCGGACCGGCGCAGGGGGGTGCCTGACCGCCGAGCCGAGCACCCACCCCGCGCCGTGCCTGTCAGGCGCGCACGCCGGCCTCCGCGTCGGCCGTAGCGTCGGCCGCCGGGTTCACCGCGGCATCCGGGCCAAGCGAGTGGCGGAGTTCCCTGGCGAACTCGGCTACGGCGCTCTCGTCGATCACCCCGTCTCCGTCCGGCGCGCCGACCCTTTGGCTGGGCTGCTCTCCGGCCTCCGGCCCGTCCGCGGGCTCGGCGTCGTCCCCGGGCTCGGTCGCGGCGGCCTGCAACTCGGCGGCAGCCGCCGCTACTGCCGACGGCCACCGGGTGCGCGAGAACTGGGCGACCCCGCGGGTCAGGTCGTGGCCGATGGACATCGCCTCGATCTCCACCGCAGTCCTGGGGGTGCCCTCCTGGTCTTGGAAGCGCCGGACCTGCAGGCGGCCCATAACCAGCACCGGTTCTCCCTTGTGCACCGACATCTGCACGTTTTCGGCCAGGGTTCGCCAGCACTGGACGTTCACGAACGAGGTGGGCCCGTCCGACCATTCGCCGGTTTCCCTATCGCGGCGGCGTGCGGTGTAAGCGACTCGCAGTTTCGCGGACGAGATGTCACCGGCGACCTTTTTGAACTTGGGATCGGTGGCCACGTACCCGGCCAGGTTCACTTGTGCTTCGTGGATCATGTCTTGGTCCTCCCTGTCTTCGCCGCACCAGCGGCAACGAGCGCCCATTGCGGGGCCGGCTGCCTTGGAACGCGCCGGCTCCCCACCACGGTCACGCACCGCAGGCAGGGCGGCCATCGGATGGCCAGTGCCTGTGGGCAGCCATGCGAAAAGCTGGCGCCTGTGGATGAGCCAGCGATGGCGCCATCGTTTTGTGAGAAGATTCGCGCGCCCGCGGCCAGGGTGAGCCCGGCGCGGGCGCATTGTGAGAAAGATTCGCGGGCCCGCGGCCAGGGTGAGCCCGGCGCGGGCGCACGCCCGATGGCGGGCAGGGCTCGCTGGCCTGGGCCGTCAGGCAGCGACCAGTTCGGACGGCGCCGCGATGACGTCAACCAGGGCGCCGTTGCGGAACACGGTGATGGCCAGCGGCCGGCCGATTGCCTCGTCGAACATCAGCCGCTGCAGGTCCTGGGCCTTCTCGACCGGCTGGCCCGCGGCGGTCAGCAGCAGGTCGCCCGCCCGCAGCCCCGCCTGCGCGGCAGGCCCGCCGGGGACGACCTCGACCACGCGCAGCCCGCTGGTCCTGCCCCACCGCTGTTGCTGCTGGGCGGGCAACGGCGCGGGCGCGCTGACCAGGCCCAGGTAGGCACGCCGCACCCGGCCGTGTTGCATCAGGGTGGAGATGATCTTTCTGGTTGTGGCGTTGACCGGGACCGCGAGGCCAAGACCCACCCCGGCGACCGCGGTGTTGATCCCCACTACCCTGGCGTGGCTGTCGGCAAGCGCCCCGCCCGAGTTGCCGGGGTTCAGCGCGGCGTCGGTCTGGATCACGTCCTCGATCAGGCGGCCCGCCGAACCGCTGCGGGTGGGCAGCGACCGGCCCAGCGCGCTCACCACGCCCGCGGTAACCGAGCCGGCCAGGCCGAGCGGGTTGCCCACGGCCACCACAAGCTGGCCGACAACGAGTTCGTCCGCCTCGCCAAGATTGGCGGGCGGGGGCGTTGGGCCCGCTGCCCGCAGCACCGCGAGATCGGAGAGCGGGTCGGCGCCAACTGTGGTGAACGGCGCCGAGGTGCCGTCGCTGAACGAAGCCGTGCCGGACTGCGCGTTCCCGACCACGTGCGCGTTGGTCAGCAGGAAGCCATCGCTGGTGAACACGACCGCGGAACCAAGGCTCTCGCCGCCCCGCCTCGAGCCCCGCTGGGGCACGCGGAGGCTGGCCACCTTGCCGGTGAGTTCGGCCGCGACTCCGACCACTATCTGGGAGTACGCATCAAGCGGGGATTGCATGTCAACGTCATCTCCGTCACTGAGATTACATCATTACAGATGAACCTCAAGGGTGGGAGATTGCTTCCCTGGGCGGCTTCCTCTCGGCCGCCTGGTCCCGGTTCAGCCCGCGCCGCGGGCGACGGCCAGTTCCTCGTGGAACCGGGCGAATTCGGAGAGCTCCCGCTCGACCGGCACCACCACGAACTGGCGGGCCACGTCGGCGATTCCGGCGCGCATCCGTTGTTCCGCCTGTTCCCGCTCCTCGTCCGTCTCGCGGATCACCACGGCCATGGCGCCGTTGGCGGTAAGCCACCCGAGCAGCAGGATCGCGGCCACGATCAGCACCACCCAGGGCAGCAGGCTGACGTCACGCAACAGCAGCGGCGCGCCAGGGGCTGCCCCGAACGCGCCAAGGATGATGATCGCTAGCAGCCAGGCCACGCCCACCGCCGCGGCGCCGAGCAGCAGGCCCTGCCACGCGGCCACCGCCCGCCACCAGGGCGCCGCGCTGTTCTCCTTGGGCATGGCTTCGGCGATGGCATTGCCGAGCGCCGCCGAGATGTCGGCGGTCTTGGCTCGGGCGGCCTGGCGGACGCTGGCCTGCCACGTCCCGGGCAGCCCGCGGCCGGCGTCATCGGCAAGCACGGTGATCGCGTTGCTGATCTCCGCCTGCTGCGCGCCGCTGGCGCCGGCCGACACGTCGCGCAACTCATCCCAGAGCGTGCCGAGCCGGTTCTTGCGAACCGGGTCGCGGCCGCCCACCCGGTCCGCCAGCCAGGCGATGGGCCAGCCCACGTAGTCGACGGCCTTCATCTCCCTGGCGCTCTGCAGCGCCCGGGCCATGCCGCTGACCCCCGCGGCCGCGCAGAACGCGGCGGCCAGCGCCTCCGTCGACGCTGCCGGCAGGGCCGACGTCACCGCGCCAGGCACGCCGTCCGTGCCGAACCCGTCGGCCGCGGGAAACGGATCCGCCGCCCCGGCACCGGCGGCGCCGCCCCCCTGCTCGGGTGGACCACTCTGGCTGGCGCTGCCCGCCGGCTCAACCCCCGCACCGCCCGGGTCGAACGCCGCGGCCCCGAGGTCGGGCGCCGCGCCCGGGGTCGGGCGCGGCGGCCCCGGGGTCGGGCGCGGCGGCCCCGGGGTCGAGCGCGGCGAGATCCCGCGCGGCAGTCACCCGGGCCAGTGCGTCCGCGCCACCCGCGTAGGGCGCAAAACGAGCTGCCACGGCATCGACGTCCGCGCTGATCCGCTGTAGCGCCGCCTGCCTGGCGATCACCGTTTCCATCAGCGCCCGGCGCAGGTCGGCCACGCCCGACTCGCTGGTCGCCGACGTCAGTGCGACCCTGGCGTCGTGCAGCCCTTCCGCATCCAGCAGGCGGCGCAGGTCAGCAACGCAGTCTTCCGCCTGCTCGGGAGTCAATAGGTCGGCCTGGTTCAGCGCGGCCGCGATCACAGACGAATGCCCTGCCATCGGCACCAGGTACCGGCTGTGCACCGCGGCATCGGCGTATTTCTGCGGGTCAAGCACCCAGACCATGAGGTCGGCGTGGGTGACCAGCCGGGTCACCTCGCCGGACCCGCCGGTCACGACCGAGTCATGGTCGGGCAGGTCGACCAGCAGCAGGCCGGTCAGGGCTCGCTCCCCCTCCTCCAGCGCGCTGGATCGCGCATACCGGTGGCGGGGCTGGATGCCAAGCCAGTCCAGGAGCGGCCCGGCGCCCTCCATCCCCCAAACGCAGGCGTGCGGCATCCTGGTCACCGGGCGGAGCACGCCGACCGGCGAGAATGGCGCTCCAGCCAGCTGGTTGAACAGCGATGACTTGCCGCTGCCCGTCCCGCCGGCGAGCACCACGATCGTGTGATACGCGGACAGGCGCAGCCGCTCCCCCGCCCGGGCCAGCAGCGCCTCCGCGTCCGCCAGCAGACTGGGGTCGAAACCCTCCTGGCCTGCCCGAGCGGCGCCGATTTGCACCAGTCGCGCCAGCGCGTTCAGGCGGTTGGACAGGTTCGCGCCGATCCCGTCCGCGTTGCCAGTGTGTGCCGGGCTGGCCAGCACGGCCCCGGCCTGGCGGGGAATCCCTGAATCGCCCCCACCCGGTTCCGGCGGCCCGGCAGCCGGCGCCTCCGCATCTATCAACGCGTGACCTCGCCCACGGTTGCGTCCTTGCGGCCAGGCGGCCCGCTCTGCCGCGCGAGGTTGCTCACCGCGCTACCTCGAGGGCGTACGTCGCCTGGTAAAGCTGCAGGCTAGCAGCGGCGTCCGGGGTGCCGACCGCATCGATCACATTGGTGAACCGGCGCATCTCCTCATCGAGGATCAGCTTGATCCGGTGCCGCAGGTCCGCCCGGATCCGCGCCATGATGTCCCGCAACGGCCCCGCCCCGAACAGCGACGTGAGCAAGCGGCGGGGAATCGCGGCCGTGCCAGTGTCGTCCTCACTAGATCCGAACAGGCTCACGACGAGCACCGTGGCGAGCGCGTCATCGTCGAGGGTCACGGCCTTGGCGATGGAGCGTTTGGTCACATTCTCGGCCTCCACGAGGCGTGTCACCTGGTCTTGCCAGGCGCCGACGGCCCGGGCTGCGTGGGTCACCAGGTCCGGTGACGACCTGCCGATCGCCGCAATCCGGTCCTGTGGGTCGCTGGCCTCAGCCGGCATGCCGCTGTGCCCGTCCGAATCCCACCCGAAGATCAGGCCTGCCTCGGCGGCGAACTCCGACTGCCAGGACGCGGTGGCGGCGCCGCTGGAAGCCAGGCCGTCGAGCAGGGCCGCGCCCGCCGGGTGCTCCCGCCAGCGGGCCAGGCAATCCTCTGCGGCCTGGTCGCCGACCGAGGTGATCAGCGACTCGATCGCGGCACGGGCCGCCAGCTTCAACGCTTGGGCCCTCAGCCGGCGCACGGTGCTTGTGCTGCCTGCTCCCCCGCCGTGACTGCAGGGTGCTCAGCAGGTCACCGGCACCGGCGAAGTCCTGCCAGCTCGCGAGCACCTCCCCGCTCATCAGCGAGCCGTCCTGCATGGACCGGTCGATCTTGTCCAGCCCCGCCTGGTAGACGCCGACGACCGCCCTGCTCAGGCCTGCTCGCATGGCGATCTGATCCTCGACCTGCGCGGCCAGGGAGGGCACCCGGATGCGGAAAGTGTCGAGCACCCCCGACATGGTCCGGGTGAGCACGGCCACCCGGCGATCGGGCTGTTCGGCGGTCTCCGCCAGCCACTCCCGCACCGGCGCGCAGATGTCGGGCGGCAGTTTGCCGTCGATGAGCACGGTCTCCGGTATGACGAAGCGCTGATTCCCGGTGAGGCCGTTGGCTTCCAGCATGGCGTGGAAGTGCCCGGCCACCTCTTCGCCGACGGCTGGAAGAACACGCGACAAAACGATCCCAAGGGCGGCGCCCCGGTCCCTTGCATGCTGGAGTAGTTCCCACACAGCGGCATCGGCGTACCGGCTTGCCGTGGTCATGAACAGCCACAGGTCGGAAGCGTCAAGGAACTGGTGCGCGAACTCGCGGTGCGCCTGGACCACCGAATCGATGTCCGGGGTATCCAGCAGCGCCACTCCCTTGGGCATGCCCTCGTTCGCCGCGAGCACGAGCAGGCCGTCCTTGCCGGACCGGGCGAGACCCTCTTGGCGGACCCGGGGCACGGTGGGCAGGAATACGTTCTCGGCGAACCAGCCGACATCGTCGGGGTGGCAGGCGAGCACCGGGCTGTTGGTCGTGGGCCGACGGATGCCGGTCATGCTGACATGGCTGCCCACGATGCTGTTCACCAGCGTGGACTTGCCGGCGCCGGTCGAGCCGACCAGGGCCACCAGGATGGGCGCGCCGGATTCGCGCAGCCGCGGCAGGAGGTAGTCGTCGATCTGGCTGAGCAGCTTGTGCCGCTCCTGCCGCGCCTGCTCCACACCGGGCGCTTCCAGCGGCAGCGAGGCCGCGACGATGGGCTTGCGCAGCGCGAGGATCGCCGACTCGATGAACCTGGCATCCACCCGGACGTGCGGCTCGATTTCCTCTTCCGCGGCCGGCGCAGCCCGACCTGGCGGCGGCTGAGCCGCTGGCGCTTGAGGCGCCGGCGGCTGAGCGGGTGAAGGCGGCACGGATGAGCGGGGAGCCGGCGACGCTGAGGATGGCGGAGGCGGCGCTGCCTCAGCCGAACCGGGACGGGCATCGGCAGCCGGCGCCGCGCTCACGCCCGGGTCGCGCGCTGCGGCAGCCGTTGCTCCCTGGCCCTCGGTCATCGCCCTTCCATATCCGCCAACAGTTCTGCAGCCCTTACGCGCCTTGCTGGCCCCGCAGGTGAGCCTGTTCTCCCCCGAACCCGGGGGCCGTGGCGCGCGTGGCGCCAATCCGCCGCCAGGTCCGCCCCCGGTAACTGACATCACGGGATCACTCTTAGTGAGAACCCGTCCTTGCGCGTGGGCTGTGTTACCTGCTGTGGTCATTATGTACCGAGCGGGCAGATAACCGATCACGATGCACGAAACAGGGTCCTTCTGTCCAGACACAGAAGTCATTACGGCAGGTCACGGCCTATTCCCGCGGACGGGGTCGGCGCGGCGGCGCGGCGGGTCGGCTAGTGGACGGGGCGGATCAGCGCGGCGGGTCGGCTCGTAGGACGCGGCGGGTCGGCTGGTGGACGCGGCGGATCAGCGCGGCGGGTCGGCTCGTAGGACGCGGCGGGTCGGCTGGTGGACGCGGCGGATCAGCGCGGCGGATCAGCGCGGCGGGTCGGCTCGTAGGGCGCGATGGGTCGGCGCGGCGCCCGGCCGCGCCGTCTTGGCGGTGCGGCGCGCCGTCTTGGCGTCGGGCCAGGACCGATGTTGTGCGCGGCAGCCCGCGGTCCGATTAACCGAGGCTTCCCCGGGAAAGGAGTGACAGCCTGCGGCTACACTGTCCACGCGCCGGGCGCTGCGCCTGGGCCGGGACGTGCTGCGCGGCAGCCGGCGCCCGGCCGCCGGGTGGATGGGAACCTTGCCAGTGAGGATTCCGTCTTCCAGGACAGGCCGCGCATGGGGCCCGCAGGCCGATTAGGCGCAAGGGCTGAGGGCAATGCAAGGCAGGGCAATGCTGCGTGGCTTCGCCCGACCAGGCCACACTGCGTGCAGGATCCCGGTAGAACCGGGTGAAGCACAACTGTCATGTCGTTACCGCGAACGGAGAACATATGACGGCTGAACAGCGTTCCCGGGTGCTGGTGACCGGTGGTTCCGGGTTCATCGGGCAACGGCTCGTGCGGGCGCTGCTCGAGTCCGGCGCCGAGGTCACCGTGGCAGACCGGCGCGAGCCGACTGAGCCGGGAGTTCACGCGGTGGTCGGCGATCTGCGCGATGAGTCTGTCGCCGCCCGGGCCGTCAGCCCAGGGACAGACACGATCTTCCACCTCGCCGCGGTGACGTCCGTGCTCCGCTCGCTTGAGGACCCGGTGGGGACTTACCAGACCAACGTTCACGCGACGGCCACGCTGCTGGAGCTGGCCAGGACCCGTGGGGTGGGCAGCTTCATCCTGGCATCCACCAACGCCGTGGTCGGTGACGTGGGCCGGCACACCATCACCGAGCAGGCCCCCCTGCGTCCGCTGACCCCTTACGGTGCCACCAAGGCTGCCGGGGAGATGCTGGTGAGCTGCTACACCGCCGCGTACGGGATCACCGGCTGCGCGCTGCGGTTCTCCAATGTTTACGGGCCCGGCATGCAGCTGAAGGACAGTTTCGTGCCCCGCCTGATGCGCGCGGCGCGCGACGGGCACGGGGTCCAGGTGTTCGGGGACGGCAACCAGGTCCGTGACCTGATCCACGTGGATGACATCGTGTCCGGGCTGCTCCTGGCCTGGCGCAGCCGCAGCACCGGCTCGATCATCCTCGGGGCCGGCGAGTCCGTTACCGTGAACGACATCATCGCGGCCGCCCGGAGCGTCACCGGTGCGCCTATCCCAGTCGAGAACATCGCTCCCAAGCCGGGCGAGATGCCGGCGGTCATCGTCGACATCTCCGCCGCCCGCGCCCTCGGCTGGCGGCCTACGCACGACCTGAAGTCGGGGATCGCCACGGTGTGGCCGGAGTTCGCGCCGGAAGGCAGCGCGCCGGCCCCGGGACAGGGGCGCAGGCCCCGGATGGAAAGGCTGCACCGTGACCAGCACCCGTCAGGACGCGGCAATCGACAACGCCGCGGCGGCCGCATTCTTCGAGAAGAACGGTGAGCAGGCGAATGCGCTGCCACCGGTCGCCGTCGTCATAGCCGCCTACAACGAGGAAGGCGTGGTCGGCTCGGTTGTCGATGCGCTGCCCAACAAGCTGTGCGAGCTGGCCACCACGGCGATCGTCGTGTCGGACGGCTCCAAGGACGGCACAGTCGCCGAGGCGCGCGCGCACGGCGCGCTGGTCTGCGACGTGCCGGTAAACCGGGGGCAGGGCGCCGCGCTGCGCTTGGGCTACCGGCTGGCCCGCGAGGGCGGCGCCCAGTACATCGTGACCACCGACGCCGACGGCCAGTACAACCCGGCCGAGATGGACGCGGTGCTGGGACCCGTGGTGGCCGGTCAGGCCGATTTCGCCACCGGGTCGCGCAAGCTCGGCAGCCAGGAGACCAACGACCCGGTGCGCCGCCTGGGCACCTGGGTGTTCGCGGTGAGCATCAGCATGCTGACCGGCCAGCGCATCACCGATTCCTCGTTTGGCCTGCGCGCCATGCGCGCGGAGGTCACCGGGGCGGTCCGGCTGGAGCAGCCTCAGTACCAGTCATCCGAACTGCTCATCGCCGTGCTCACGCACGGATTCCGGGTGATCGAGGTGCCTGCCACGATCCACAAGCGGAAGGTCGGCGAGAGCAAGAAGGGGCACAACGCCATCTACGGCCTGAAGTACGCCGGCGTGGTGTTCGGGACCTGGTGGCGCGAGCGTCAGCGCCGGGTGTCCGGCTCCGGCAAGGCGGTCTCTTTCCGGCCCGGCCGTCGGCCCGGGAAGCGCTCGGCCCCATTGCCTGCCCAAGCAGACGAACCCTTCCCCCCGGATGCCGAGCCTGCAGCGGCGAACGGCTCTGAGGCGACGACGCCGTCGCCGGTGGACTGAAAGCCGTTGGCTGACCCGGACGTCGCGCCAGGCCGCTCCGAGGCAGGCAATTCCGACACCAGTTCCGAGACCTTGGCTCCCCGGTCCCTGAAGAGGATGTAGTGGAAGATCAGGAAACGGGTCAGGAACGTCACGCAGTTCGCTAGGAAGTACGCAGCCGCAGCGAACATTATTCGCTCGGTGTCAGGCAGGCCCATGGCGAGCGCTCGCTGGTTGGCCCACTTGGTGGTGGCCGTCAGCACGACCGCCGTGCCCACGGCCACGAGCCAGAACGGCAGCGTCTCCTTGAGCAGGTTCGGCCTGCCCTTGCGCTCCCAAGCCCACCGCGACAGGACGTAGCTCACGGCCGCGCCGACCAGCCAGGCGGTGAGCGCCGAACGCCCGGCGGTCCAGCCGACCGGCCCCAGGCACACGGCCAGCGTGGCCTGGCTCGCGATAACCGCACCCGTCGCCACCAGGATGAACCTGCCGAACCTCTTCCCGACAGAGGTGTGGAGCCTGCGCTCTATAGCCGCGCCAATCCGAGTCGATCCCAGAGTCATGCAGCATCCTCGTTGCGGGGGGCCCGTCGTTCAGTGGCCGGGCCTGGCTTGTGGGGTCCCGGTGGCGGAAGCGGGGGGCCTCCGGGCTGCGAACCTGGCCACGGTATCGCGGCTGCGTGCGTGCCGCAGCCAAAGCGCGCCTCAGGGGCCGGCCTTTACCAGCCGTATCTGGCCCAGATTACCCGCCAGATCAAGCCGCAAACGACACCAGGCCAGTGTCGGCGCGCCGCCCGCCGGGTGTCCCCTGGCGGCGGCACGTCTGGGCCAAGGCCCAGCGGTGGCCTGCCGAGCGGCCCGCGGGGTGCGAGCGGCCCGCAGGGAGCGGCTGCGGAGTCAGGCGGGCAGACCGGTGAGCAAACCGAGCCGGGCAGCACCTCGTTGGGCGTCCCGGCGCGGATGGCGTCCTGGTTTCGCGGCTGCCTGCCGCGGCGATCACAACAGCGGCGGGTTAGGGAGCGTCGGACCAGCCATCCATCGGGAAGCCGGCGAGCAGCTCGCGAACCTCGCCCGCGATCCGCTCGATGACCTGGTCGTCCTCCTTGACCGCGGCGCTGATTGCCTCGTCCATCCAGGCTGCGATCTGCGGCATGTGCTCCTCGCGCAGCCCGCGCGTGGTGATCGCCGGGGTGCCGATCCGGACCCCGGACGGGTCGAACGGCTTGCGCGGGTCGAACGGCACGGTGTTGTAGTTCGTCTCCAGGCCCGCGCGGTCCATGGCCTTCGCAGCCGGCTTGCCGCCAATGCCCTTCGGCGTCAGGTCCATCAGGATCAGGTGGTTGTCGGTGCCGCCGGACACCAGGTCGAACCCGCGCGCAGTCAGCGCATCAGCCAGGGCCTTCGCGTTGGCCACCACTTGCTGGGCGTAGCTGCGGAACTCGGGCCGCGCGGCCTCGTGCAGCGCGACGGCGATAGCGGCCGTGGTGTGGTTGTGCGGGCCGCCCTGCAGCCCGGGGAAGACCGCCTTGTCCAGCGCCGACGCATGCTCGGCTGTGGACATGAACATGGCTCCCCGGGGCCCGCGCAGGGTCTTGTGGGTGGTCGTCGTGATCACTGGCGCGTGCCCGACCGGGGACGGGTGTGCCCCGCCCGCGATAAGCCCCGCGATATGAGCGATGTCGGCGACCAGGACGGCGCCTACCTCGCCGGCGATGGCAGCGAACGCCGGGAAGTCGATCGTGCGGGGGATTGCCGTTCCTCCGCAGAAAATGACTTTCGGACGCTCCGCGAGCGCCAGGTCGCGGACCTCATCGAAGTCAACGCGACCAGTGTCGGCCCGCACGCCGTACTGGACGGAGCGGAACCACTTGCCGGTGGCGGAGACCTTCCACCCGTGGGTCAGGTGGCCGCCGGCCGGCAGCGCCATGCCCATTACGGTGTCGCCTGGGTGCAGGAACGCCAGGTATACCGCGAGGTTAGCGGGCGAGCCCGAGTACGGCTGCACGTTGGCGTGGTCCACGCCGAACAGCGCCTGCGCCCGCTCCGCCGCTATCGTCTCGACCTGGTCGATGAACTGCTGGCCTTCGTAGTAGCGCTTGCCGGGATACCCCTCCGAGTACTTGTTGGTCAGCACCGAGCCGCAGGCTTCGAGGACCGCGGTGGACACGTAGTTCTCCGACGGGATGAGCCGGATCTTCTCGAACTGGCGGCGCGCCTCCGCGTGGATCAGTTCCGCAATCTGCGGATCCGCGCTCTCGACATGCGGGATGGGCGGCTGGTGCATGGTGACCTCCTCGGGCGCTGCGCGGCGCCTGGTGGCCGGGAAGTACCGGCCCTGTGCGTTGTGCCCCTTCATCATGCCGAACGGCAGCGCCCTGGTACACAACCAGCCAGGTTGCACGCCTCCGGGGTGATCAGGCGAACGAGACCGGGCTTGCCTAAGCCGGGATGGCGGCCCGCTGCGCACAGGCCTGGACGAGCAGCCGCTGCACGCTGAAGGTTACTGCGGGATTGAGCAGGATCGCGGCGCTGCTGAAGCCGTTGCGGTTGTGACCGGCGCCCACGTGGTCGAAGCCGAGGTGCGCGGCAACGGAGCGGATCTACAGGATGGCTATCAGCCGGGTTCCCTGCGACGACCATGCCCGCTGACTGCGGCGTAAGCGGCCGTGCGCCCGCCCTAACCTTGATCACGGCGGTGTCATGGACGTGTCCCCTGCGTGACCTAGATCCTGCACAATCGTCGGTAAGCGCCTGTAGCTCAGCCGGATAGAGCAGCTGCCTTCTAAGCAGCGGGTCGCGGGTTCGAATCCTGCCAGGCGCGCCAGGTCAGGGCCATATTGGCATCATAGTAGTTCGGGCCCCGGGAGCCAAACGGGGAGCCAAAGGAGTAGGCTTCAACCGTGACGCAAGCCAAAGGCCAGCGCCGCGGGCACGGCGAGGGCTCCATCTACTGGGACTCGTCCAAGCACCGGTACGTCGGCGCGGTCAGCCTCGGCTTCGCCCCGGCCGGCACGCGCATCCGGAGAAAGGTCACCGGCCGCACCAAGGCCGAGGTCCGCAGCAAGCTCCGCGAGCTGCACCAGGAAGTAGACAGCGGGCTGCGGCCCAGGCAGAGCTACACCGTGAACGACGCGCTCGACGACTGGCTGGCCCACGGGCTGGAGGACGTGTCCGCGCGGACCGTGACCCTGTACAAGGGCACGATCGTGCCGCTGCTGAGCGAGCAGCTCGGCACGGTGAAGCTGAAGGATCTCACGGCAGGTGACGTCCAGGACGCGCTCACGGCCGTGGCCGCCCGGATGTCCACCCGGACTGTGCAGATCTCGCGCAACGTCCTGGTCCGGGCGATCCGCCGGGCCGAACGGGACGGCCTGGCCGCCCGGAACGTCGCAGCGCTGGTCAAGCCACCCAAAGGGCAGCGTAGTGGGCGCCCATCGAAGTCGCTCACCTTGGAGCAGGCGCTGGCGCTGATGGAGGCGGCCAAAGGCACCCGCCTGGAGGCGTACATCACCTTGTCCCTGCTCACCGGGCTTCGGACCGAGGAAGCCCGGGCACTGCGCTGGGATCAAGCCGTCGCCTGGGTCGGTGGCCAATGGCAGCCGGTCACCGAGGCCGGGTTTGATCACGAGCAGCTCGCGGTTCTCGTGTGGCGCTCCGAGCGGGCCGGAGGCGACACCAAGACACCGAGGTCGAGAAGGACGCTGGCGCTGGCTCGCAGATGTGTCGCGGCGCTGCGCGATCACAGGGCCCGGCAGGCGGCAGACCGGCTCGCTGCCGGGCTTCTCTGGCAGGACCACAACCTGGTGTTCGCCTCCACCGTGGGCACCCCCCTTGATGACCACAACGTTCGGAGGCAGTTTCGCAAGATCACTGAGTCCGCCGAGCTGGGCGCCACCTGGGTGCCCCGAGAACTACGGCACACGTTTGTGTCCCTGTTGTCCGCGCATGGCGTGCCGGTGGAAGCAATCGCGCTCCTCGCTGGACACAATCAGACCGCCACGACCGAGCTGGTCTACCGGCACCAAATCGTGCCAGCCCTTACCCGAGGCGCGGAGGTCATGGACCAGATCTTCGGCTAACAGATTGCCCGCGGAGCGTGACCAGTGAGGCGACCCGGGTTTCATGCACGCCTCGTTACGTGTGTGCCGTGTCCGGGTGGCCGGCACGGTGGTGATCGTAGTACTCGGCCTCGGCTTCGGCGGGTGGCCGCCTGCCGAGGCGGTGCATGAGCCTGCTGGTGTTGTACCAGTGCACCCATGCTGAGGTGATCTCTTCCAGGTCCGCCAGGGTCTCCAGCGGGCCGTCCCGGAAGGGTGAGTCCTCTCGGGTGCATTCGGTCTTGTAGAGCCCTATCGTGGTTTCGGCGAGCGCATTATCGAGGGCATCTCCGACGGTTCCTATCGAGGGAGCCAGCCCGGCGAGTATCAGCGTCTCGGTGAAATGGACGCTGGTGTATTGCTTGAGTTCAAGGGGTCGTCGCAACACTGCCTTGTTGGGCCGAGTATAGGAGCTCATCCAGCGCCTCTGCCGGGGTCTTCCAGCCGAGCGTCTTGCGGGGGCGGCCGTTGAGAGCGGCGGCGACGGCGGCCAGGTCGCCGGGGCTGTGGCGGCTCAGGTCGGTGCCCTTGGGGAAGTACTGGCGCAGCAGGCCGTTGGTGTTCTCGTTGCGTGCCGCGCTGCCAGGGGCTGTGCGGGTCGCAGAAGTAGATCTCGATGCCGGTGTCGATGCGCAGCTGGGCGTGGCCTGCCATCTCCGCGCCCTGGTCCCAGGTCAGCGAGCGGCGCAGCTGGGCGGGCAGGGTGGTGATCGGTGGAGGCGATCGCGTCCCGGACCGCCTCGGCGCCGTGGCCCGGCGAGCGCGGGGCCGTTCTTGACCCGGGGGGTGGTGCCGTGGCCCTCCATCGGGGGCAGGTGCAGCAGCATCGTGAACCGGGTCGTGCGCTCGACCAGGGTGCCGATCGCCGAGCTGTTCAGCCCCACGATCAGGTCGCCCTCCCAGTGCCCGGGCACGGCCCGGTCCGCGGCCTCGGCGGGTCGCTCGCTGATCATGATCTCGGGTGTCACGAACTTCTTGCCGCGGCCGCGGGTGCGGGCCCGGGGGACGCGCAGCGCCCGGCCGGTGCGCAGGCACGCCGTCAGCTCGCGCCGCAGCGCGCCGCGGCCTTGGACATACAGGGCCTGGTAGATCGCCTCGTGCGAGACCCGCATGGACTCATCATCGGGGAAGTCGACCCGCAGCCGGTTCGCGATCTGCTCCGGGCTCCACGACGCGGCCCAGCGCCGGTCGGCCCGGCGGCCGTGCCGCCGTCCGATCCACCGCACGCCCGGGCCCGGCACAGCCACGCCATCCGGCCTGGTGATCGTGCCGGCGAGCCGGTCTTGCACGTACGTCCCGCAAGGCCTCGTTCGCGGCGAGTTTCGCGGCTTCGGGCCGCGTGCCCCGCCGGTCAGCGTGCCACTGGGCGGTCGTGGCCCGGTACTCCAGCACGCCGCCCCGGGTCGCAGCGTTCCGGCGCAGCTCCCGGGAGATCGTCGACGGTGACCGGGCGGCACGCCTGGCGATCTCGCGGACGCCGCAACCCCGGGCCTGCAAGATCGCGATCTCCTCCCGCTCGGCGAACGACAAGAAGCGGCCCGACAGCGGGGCCTGGGTGATCGGGGGCATCCCGCCAGCCTCACGGAACCACCGGGTCCCGACCGGCTGCGACACGCCAGCCTCCACCGCCGCGTCCTCGCTCGCCAGCCCCCGGCCGATCGCCGCCCAGAACCGCTGCTGATGCTCCCGCCTGGCCACCGGCGGGCGGCCCGGCGACCGCATCGCCGGCCGCCCTGTCCGCTGCCGTAGTCCAGCCTGGCCGTCGTCCCACTTACCCACCTCCAGATCGAGGTGTTGCGACGACCGGTTGAATTCGCCTTGGCTTCCGGCATCCGAATGATGAATGGCGTCCCCGGTTATGGGGTGGCCCTGCCGCGACCGGCAGGCAGCCGCCTGGCGGATCGCCGATTCCACGAATGCGGTCTTCTTCGACAGCGAGCATTCCATCCGGGAATCAGCCCGGCGAACGCGTCGATGACGAACGCGGTGTAACCGAACCGGCCGCCGGCCAGCGGCACGTAGGTGAAGTCCGCCACGTGCAACTGGCCGGGCCTGGCTGCCTTAAAGTTCCGGCCTGCCAGGTCCGGTGCCCTGCTCGCGGCCGGGTCGCTCACGGTCGTGCGCACCCGCCGGGCCCGGGTGACCCCCCGCCAGCCATGGGCTCGCTTGAGCCGCTCGATGGTGCACTTGGCCACCGGGATGCCCTGCCGGTTCAGCCAGGCCCACATCTTGACCGTGCCATACAGCGATTCCGGCGGGCGGCGGCCATGCTCACCAGGCTCGTAAATGCCAGCCAGGATCTCGGTGACCGCGGTATCCCACAGCTGCCTTTCCCCGGCGCCGCGGCCAGGCGCGCCCAATACGTTCGCGGGGCAATCTGAACGCCGTGCGCCGACAGCGCCCGACAGATCGGTGCGACCCCGAACTCCTCTTTCTTCTCATCGATGAACTGGCAGATCAGCGCAGCCGCGGGTCGCACTCCCGCACGAAAAACTCGTGGCCGCCTTGAGAATTTCTATGGTCTGCTCCAGCTCACGGTTCTTGCGGCGCAACTCGCGGATCTCGGCGGACTCGCTGCTGGTAACCCCGGGCGCCGTGCCCTCATCAACCTCGGCCTGGCGGATCCACTTGCGCAGCGTCTCCGCGTTCATCCCCAGCCGCCCCGAGACCGCAGTGATCGCAGCCCACTCCGTCGGATAGTCCCCGGCATGCTCGCGGACCAGCCGGATCGCCTTCGCCTTGGTGCTGGCCTCGTACTTGCTCGGCATCGTGCCATCTTCCTTCCCACAGAAGGAGGTGCGCACGAAACCCGGGTCAGTTCACCCGTCCGTCCAGGACGATCGCTCGGTTTGAAGTACAGGGCTGCGTACTACCTGACTTGGCTCACGATTGTGAGTTCTCGGCGAGTACATCATGCTGACCTGGGGGTTCGTGGCATCTGGCGGTTGAGTCTGTGCACTAATCCGGGGTTGTGGGCTGGCCTGGTGCTTTCCATGCGTGGATAGCGGGTGGCGCTTCGGGGTCGATGCCGAGCATGCTGAAGCGCGCCGCCAGGTCGTCGACCCACTCCGGTGGTGTGCGGTGGTCGTTCAGCAGGATGCCGGCTTCGCTGTGCCACAGCGCGTCGCCGAGGGCCTGGCGCAGATGCCAGGCCATGAGCCGGTCGGCCGACAGCTGCCGTCCGGTGACCTGCTGGTAGTGGCGCATGACCGCGGTCAGCAGCTCCAGGCCGGGACCCATCCCGGGACCGGGAAAGCCGCGCAGCTCGTACTCGGGCTCGGCGGCTCCGGCGGTCGCGAAGTCCACCACCACCCGGAGCTCATCACGGTCCCACACCTGGTTGTCGCCGTGCAGGTCGCCGTGCACGAGCACGGCCGGGCCCGGCGACGCCAACACGGCGTCGGCCCAGTCGCACCAGCGGATGACGGTCCGGCTCTGATCTGGCCGTATCCACGTCCCGAACCGGTCACGCAAGGCCGCGGTCGTGGTCGGCGGCAGCACCGGACCGGTGAGCGGGCCGACGGCGGCTTCGACGTGCTGGCGGGTGGCCGGGTGGTGCAGGGAGGCCAGGAACCGCACGATCTGCCTGGCCGCGCGGTCCGGGTCGATCGAGTCGGCGACGTCGAACAGGGATGTCCCGGGCACGCGCCTTGTGATCAGGAGCAGGGGGTCGGTGCTGCTGGCCACGACCTCGGGCAGGAACGGGACCGTGGGTTCGCGCGCGAGCGCGGCCAGGACGGCGATCTCATGCGCCAGCTGGAGCGCGGCAGGACGCGACCAGGCGAATTTCACGATGAACTGGTCACCGAGAGGCTCGCTGCCCGAGTGCCACTGCGGGTCCTGTTTGCCGGCCGGGCCGGGAACCGTGACCGGGTACCCGCTCAGCTCAGGCGCCACGACCCGCAAAGCCTCGCCGAGCGCCTCGGCTGAGCACTCAGCCAGCCACCTCATTCCCAGAACCTCAGCATGTGGTGACAGTAGGACACCACCCAGAACACGATCACCATGACGACGCTACGGGAGCACAGGTGTGCACTAATTGAGCCAAGTCGGGTGAAGTACAGGGCTGCGTACTAGGTCACGAGGTCGTCCCCCTGATCATCACAGGCAGTAAGCGGACTCCCTGATAACTGCCGGTGGATTACCCGCATAACGATGCTCCTATGGTTGTCAAGGGCTTGAGATGACATTCTCTGACCGTTTTTGGGCTGATGAATTGAATGGTTCGCACTGGGTTGCTGATTGCGGACAAGACAGGGAAGGGCCGCTCGCGGGGGAGGGCAAGCTCTTATGAGGTCACGCTCAGCAAGTCAGGATTGGGCCCGGGGGCGGCCGGCGAATCGTTAGCAGGCCAGCACGGATGCGGCAGCCGATTAGAGGGCCAGGCCGCCCCCGGGAGTGTGTCAGCCGGCGGGAGCGCGCAGGTGCGGGTAGACCTCGCGGGCGGCGTATCGCTTGAGGCAGCGGATGATTTCCTTCTTGGACAGGCCTTCTTTGGTGCGCCGGTTGACGTAGGCGCGGGTGGCCGGGTGGGAGCTCATCCGGGTGATCACGATCCGGTAAAGGGCGTGGTTGGCCTGGCGGTCACCGCCGGGGTTGAGCCGGTGGCGGGTGACCTTCCCCGAGGAGGCGGGAATGGGGGCGGTGGCGCATAGGTGCGCCCAGGCGGCTTCGGAGCGCAGCCGCCCGGGGTGGTCCCCGGCGGCGATCAGGAGCATGGCGGCGGTGTCGGGGCCCACGCCGTAGAGGGCCAGCAGCCCGGGGGCGCGGGCGGTCACCAGCGGGACGATGAACTCATCCAGGCGGTCGAACTGGCCGCCGAGGAACTCGGCGCGGCGGCCGAGCTCACGCAGGGATAGCAGAGTGTGGTAGCGGACCATGCTGCCGGGGCGGGGCCGCAGCGAGGCCAGCTCGGCGACCAGGGCCGCGGGTGTGTGCTGGGTGAAGCGGGCGCGTATGTCGTCTGGGCCGGTCACGATCAGGGCGCGGGCCTGGTTGATGGTCTGGATCCGTGCCGAGCGGGCAGTGCGCTTGGCGACCATCAGCGCCCGGACCGCCTCCACTTGCCCGTCCCGGCCCTTCGGCGCCCCAGCTGCCCGGCCAGACTGGGCCGCCCGGGCCGCGCCGACCGCATCCAGCGGATCCGACTTGCCCTGACGGCGGCGGTCTTGCCGGTCGGCGCGGTCCACCTCCACCACCCGCACCCCCGCCGCAGTGATATGCCGGGCCAGGCCGGCGCCATAACTGCCAGTCCCTTCGATCCCCACCAGGCACACCGTGCCGAATCCGCCCATCCAGCCCAGCAGCTGGGCATACCCAGCCGGGCTGGCCGGGAACTCGGCGACGCCGAGCAGCCCGCCGACCGGATCCAGCGCTGCCGCGACGTGCACCTCCGCATGGGTGTCCACGCCGCCGGTGATGGCACGAATTTCTGCACGTGTCTCTACGATGGTCACTGTCATCCCCTTCTCAGGTTGAGGGATGGCACGCACCCGCTGGCCGCCCGGACCTGTGAACCCCGGCCTCTTGCCCAGGCCAGGCAGATCAGACCGGCAGCGCCGGTGGGTGCCAAAGACTGGGGCCCGGCCGACAGATCGTTATCAAGACAGCCCGAGAGCGGCGTCGGCCGATTCGGAGGTCAGGCCGGGACCCGGTCCCGACCCTACGCCCACGCTGAACCAAGACCTGGGAAGCAGGGCCGGAGCACTATTCACATCCTCCCTG
>CAVTIX010000021.1:0-293312 GCA_963734725.1 uncultured Actinomycetes bacterium | reverse complement strand
CCTCGTTACTGATCGTGTTGTGCCGGTTTTCGGCCGTGGTGTCTGGTTGCGCGGTTCCCGGCGGGTGGTGTCGCTGGCCCGATGTGCTCGGGGCGGCACCGGCTTCGACCCGCGCCGGGGCGGTCTCCTTTCCGGGTCGCAGGGACGGGGTGCTGGTCAGGCGGGTGCGGGCAGGGCGCACAGCCGCTGCCAGCAGGTGGTGAACGCCTCCTTCCACGGCCAGGTCGCGCTGATCTTGAGCACGCGGTTGCGGGCGTGGCGGACCAGCCGGGCGGGCAGGCTCAAGAGCCGGTAGCGCAGCGTGTCGGGCTCGGCGTCCTTGAGGTCGTCGCAGTCGTACAGGCCGAGCAGCCGGCACCAGGCGGACAGGTCGGCGGCGATGTTCGCGGCCAGCACCCAGCCGCGGTTCACCTGCCAGGTCTTCGATGGCAGGTTCCGCAGGCCCATCGCCTTGTTCGTCCGGACCCGGTCCTCGACCACGGCGTGCTCGCGGTGCAGCACGTCGATGAACTGGGGGTGGTGGCTGCCGGGCACGCCGCGGATCCCGCCGGCGGCGGGGATGTTGGTCACGATGATGGAGTACCGCCAGCCGGTGGCCCGCTCGAAGGCGGTCAGGTTCTTGCTCTGCCGGCGCGAGGGTTTGGTGCGGCGCACGATCCACCGCAGCCCGGCCGGCCAGCCGGCGGCCCGGCTGGTCAGGTGGGTGATCTCGGCGACGTGCTTGTCTTCTTGCACGCTGCCGTCCTGGTCCACGGCGGCCTGCCAGGCCGCGGCGGGCAGCAGCCGGATCGCCTGCTCGTCGGCGCCGGTGATCATCCAGCCGCAGGTGAACAGCACCGTGCGGCGCCGGGAGGACAGCGACAGCAGGTGCTTGACCAGCTCGTGGGTGGCGCCGGCCCCGTCGACGCGGACCAGCAGCCTGGACCGCCTCCGCGCGGGGATCTGCGCGATCGCCGCGCCTAGCACCGCGGCATGATCGGTGACGGTGTTCGACCCGGCGTTGCCAGGGCGCAGCAGCATCGCCAGCGACTCGGCGGTATTGGCCAGCCAGGCACCCAGTGGATGGAAGCCGTAGCCTTTCTTGAACGTGGGAGCGGCGCCTTCCTTGTCGCTGCGGGCGGTGATCAGCGTGGCGTCCATGTCGATCACCAGCCAGCCCGCCAGCAGCTTCCCGGCGATGGCCAGCCACGGGAACCCGGCCGGCCTCGCCGTGATCAGCGACCAGACGTGCGCCCGGACCGTCGCCCGCGCCCGGGCGACCTTGTCCAGGGTGCGGGGATCAGCCAGCTCCAGCGTCCGCCGCACCGTGGTGTCGCTGGGCTCGGCGCCCAGCACCGGGGCGTGGTGGGCCAGCAGGGTGATGTCGGTCATGCTGGTCGCCCCGAGCACGATCGCCACCGCCATGGACACCAGCGCGATGCCCCGGTCCACCAGCGGGAACTTCCCGGCCCGCGCCAGCGCCGGCCCTAGCGCGGCGGTCAGCCCGGCCTGGTCGGCCAGCTTGCGCAGCAGCACCGCCCCGGCGTGCCCGACCAGGCCCTCGCCGTCCCCGGTCACTTTCAGCGCGTGGTCCCAGCGCGTATCCTGCATGACGAAGAGCGCTCCTGCCTGAGAAATTGCCATGGTGTGGTTACCGCGTAATCTCCCAGAACCGGGGCGCTCTTCGCTATCTGGACACGGTCATGCAAACCGCGGTCTCGGCGAGCGCCGACCCGGCAGGTCTTAATTGAGCCTGATCGCGCTTGCTGGCACCGGGAGGCCCTCGTCACCCGGAGGGCTGGATTCCCCGGATCGGGCTCGCCGGCGCCAGCGGATCGCGCTACTTGCAACCGGTCGCGGCGAGCAGGTCCTCGATGTCGCTGACGGCCTGGGTGTTGTCTTGGTACAGCACCGCGTGGATACCCGCCTGGCGTGCTCCTTCGACGCACGGCTCGTAGTCGTCGAGAAACACCATCTGCGCTGGCTCGACCCGGAGCCGCTCGCAGGCGAGGGCGTAGATCCCGGGGTCGGGCTTGCTCATCCCGCACTCGTGGGAGTAGATGATCTCGTCGACGAGGTCTTCGAACCCGTAGGCGGCCTGTTCTCGTCCCCGGGCGCCGGCGAAGCTGTTGCTCAGGATCCCCGTGCGGCACCGCGGGCGCAGCCGGCGAGCGTACTCGATCAGTTCTGTGTTGGCGGTGCCGAGGTACTCACGCCAGATGTCGGCCATGAACTCCATGAGCTGCCGTTTATCGAGGCCAAGGCGTTCCGTGACCGCCTGATGCACGTCATGCTCGCTGATCGTTCCGATGCTGCCGCCACGCCAGACGTCGTACATGCGCTTGTCGAGTTCGCCGGGGCCCAGGCCGAGCCGGGACTCCCACATCCCGGTCACGCCAAGGCCCGGGGTGATCTCCAGAACGCCGCCGATGTCGAACACAACCGCTTGGATGGTCATCACAAGCATGATGCCGGCCCCCCTGGGGCAAAGTCGAACGGCGAACGGCGCGCGCCGCCCGGCCGGCCCATGATTTCCGCAAGCCGTGTGATCGCTGGGTGTGAGAACTTCCCACGGAGGCGAACTCAGGCCGGGCCACGCATCCGGCGCCAGCAAGCCTGACAAGGTCCCAGCCAACTCGATCCGGCTCATCACTCCCGCCCGGCGGAAACGGTCACCGCACCCATCGGGTGCACGCCCAAGCCAGGCATAGACAGGCCAGCCGCCGCAAAATCGCAGTTCAAAGCCGCGAGGAGCCCACGACTTCCCCGTCAGCGAGTCAATGCTGAATCCCGGAGGCTAAGCCGCGGGCCGGATGTCCCGCCGCCGCCGGTCACCATTGACGCCCTTCCCTTCGGAGAGGTCGGCGTGCGCGGCGGCGAGCACGTCCATGCCACCGACGGCGACATCGGGCAACTCCAGGGGCTCGGCATCGACCCCGGAAGCCATCAAGTGACCCACGTGCTGCTCCAGGAGGGCCACCTGCGGGGCCGCAAGGAAGTGGCCATCCCGATCGGCGCGGTCACCGGGGTGGACAGCGACGGTATCCGGCTCAGCATCACCAAACGGCAAGTGCAGAACCTTCCGCCGGTGGACATTGATCGCCTGGAAGGTTAGTTCCGCCACCAAAGGCTCGCCGCAACCACGGCGAAACAGCATGCCCGTAAAGAAGCGCTGGGACGGTCCATCCGCAGGTCGAAGGCCATGAGCGCAGATGCCGCCGACGCTCGGTAAAACCGCTCCAATCAGCTAACTCCGGGGGGTGCACGGTATCCCGTAACTGATGTTCTGGGCGCACTGGATCGCGCTTAGCCGACTGACTTGACACGCACCTAATCGGCCTGAACGGTTTGGCTACAGTCAGGCCAACCGGGTCAGTCACGCTCCGTGACAGCCAGAGCCGCGCAAAGAGCGCTGCCGTTGATCATGGTCCTATGTGCAGATAAATAGGCCGCTAACAGCGGGTGTGCTGCGGTGTGGCGGGTCGGGGAATGCTGTTTGCAGTAGTGACAGGCGGAATGGGCCGCCGAGGGTGGGGATCCACCGGGTGTGGGCGGCATCGATGGCTATCGCGGTGCCTAGGACGGCGGAGCCGAGGGCCGGGCAGATCAGCCGGGCGGTGATGCCGAGCTGGGTCACTGACGCCGCGGTACGGAACTCGATCTGCCCGGCCGGGCGGCCTGCGGCCGCGGCCAGGCTTGCCCGCACGTCGCCGATCGGGGTTTGCAGGGCCTGGGGGGAGCCGAGCAGGGTGCTGAGCGGCTGCCATGGCCCCCGCGTTTTGGTGCGGGGGCTATGGGCCTCGATGGCGAAGTAGGGGCCGAGCGTGGCGAGTTCGGCCCGCAGCGCCGCCGCGGGAGACGGCGGCTGGGCCGGCCGCGCCTGGCGGGTCACACGGCGGTCAGCTGTTCGGGCTCCATCCCCGGCTGGCCGCCTCCAGCTCGTACAAATCCACCAGAGTTGCCGGCGGCCAAAGTGATCACGCAGGCGCAGCCATGCCTGCCAGGGGGCCAAGGCAAGGCCTGGCCCGAACATCCCGGACAGATCAACCCAGCGGCCTTCAATCGGTCCCGTAGCGTGTCATCCAAGTCCGCCACGGCGATCACATTAACCCCGGGCGAAAGCAGCAACGCGAGCAGTAACGCCGATACACCGAACCGGACAGACACCAACCACCTCGGACAGGTGCTGGTCATCCGAAGCATTAGACGGAACTTGCGTGATCTTGGGTAGCTGACTGTCATGTCCATCTGCGCGAATGCCCTCGCTGACACGCCAATGTGTAGCCAGAACAATACTCGACTTTCCTTGATCACCATGCGATGATTTGCGTATGAGAGCAGCAGCAGTCTCGATGCATATCGACAACGCCAGTCGCCAGTACAAGACGGCGGGCGGAGAGCGGCGGATCTCCCGCTGCTACCTGCTGCGCCGCTCCTACCGCGACGAGCAGGGCCTGCCCCGCAACGAGACGCTGGCCAACCTGTCCGCGCTGCCCGACCACGTGATCGAGGCGCTGGCCAAGCTGCTGGCCGGCGCGGTCCTGGTCAACCCGGGCGACGCCTTCGAGGTGCAGCGGTCGGTGCCGCACGGGGACGTGGCCGCGGCGCACGTGATGGCCCGCAAGCTGGGCCTGGCCGGGCTGCTGGGCCCGGCGTGCCGGGAGCGCGACATCGCCTACGCGCTCGTGCTGGCGCGGGCGGTGCGTCCTGCGCCGAAGCTGGCCACCGCGCGCTGGTGGGCGGGCGGGGACACCACGCTCGGCGCCGACCTGGGCGTGGCCGATGCCAGCACCGATGAGATCTACGCCGCGATGGACTGGCTGACCGCCCGGCAGCGCGGCATCGAGAAGAAGCTCGCGGCCCGGCACCTGACCGAGGGCGGGATCGCCATGTTCGACCTGTCCAGCTCGTGGGTGGAAGGCTCATGCTGCGAGCTGGCCGCCTTCGGGCATTCCCGCGACGGCAAGCGCGGCCGCCGCCAGATCGAGTACGGGCTGCTCACCGACCCGGCGGGCCGCCCGGTCGCGGTGGAGGCGTTCCCCGGCAACACCTCCGATCCGGAGTCGTTCAAGGCCGCGATCACCCGCATCCGGGCCGATTTCGGCATCGAGCGGCTGATCATGGTCGGAGACCGGGGGATGATCACCGGCACGCGCATTGATGACCTGCGCAAGCTCGATGGGATGGACTGGGTCACTGCGCTGAAGGCCCCGGCGATCGCCAAGCTGGCCGCCGATGAAGGGCCGCTGCAAATGTCGCTGTTTGACACCCACAACTTCGCCGAGATCACCCACCCCGATTACCCCGGGGAGCGGCTCATCTGCTGCCACAACCCAGTGCTGGAAGCTGACCGGGCCCGCACCCGCGCCGAACTGCTGGCTGACACCGCGGCCGAACTCACCAAGATCAAGGCATCCGTCGAGGCCGGGCGGCTGAAGGACCCCGACAAGATCGGGATCCGGGTCGGCAAGGTCATCAACAAGCGGAAGGTTGCCAAGCACTTCATCCTCGGCATCGGCCCCGGCTGGCTCGCTTGGCGCCGCGATGAGGAGAAGATCGCCGCCGAGGCCGCCCTGGATGGGATCTACGTGATCCGCACCAGCGTGCCCGCCAGCATCCTCAACGCGGCCGGCGCGGTCGCCGCCTACAAAGACCTCAAACATGTCGAACGCGACTTCCGTATCACCAAGGCCGACGACCTGGACCTGCGGCCCATCCACCACTACCTCACCGGCCGGGTCCGCGGCCACGTGCTGATCTGCATGCTCGCCTGCTACCTCACCTGGCACCTGCGCGCCGCGCTCGCCGAGCTCACCTTCACCGACCAGCACATCCCCCAGGCCAGCGACCCGGTCGCCCCCGCCCAGCGGTCCCAGCAAGCCAAGGCCAAAGACGCCGCCAAGCGCAACAGCGATGGCCTGCCCGTCTACCGCTACCGCGACCTGCTCGCCCACCTGGCCACCCTCGACCGGCAGACCATCACCTTCGCCGGGCAGAAGATCCAGAAGCTCACCACCCCGACCCCCGTCCAGCACCGGGCCTTCGAACTGCTCGGCGCTGCCGTGCCACTGGCCATCTCGTAGCCAGTAACCCCTCCCGCCGGGGGCCGCCTCGCACGCCATCACCCCAGGCCAGCGCGCCTGCCCCACTATCAAGATCAATCAAGTTCGGATTAGACGGATGCGGACCGTTTCGGCACGGACCGGGCCCGTCTTTTAATCCGCGGGTCCTCGCGGCTGTCCGGTGCGCAGGCAAGACCTCAGCCTCCAGAGCCTGTGCATTGGCGGGCAGAGGCGGCATGCTCATGGTATGAGACCGGTCTTTGCACTGGCCGCGCTCACCTGTGCCATGCTCGCAGCCTGTACCGGAGTCAGCACGTCCAGCACGAATCGGGCAGCAACGTCCCCGTCCTCGCCATCCCCGGCTAGCAGCTCACACATCACCGGGCCGCTCGGCAGCCCCGGCAACCCGCTGGTGGTCTCGTGCGACGCGGAGTCCTGGCCCGGTCCCCCATCGCCCCCGGCCCCGGTCACCCCCGGGCCGCGTGACCTGGCCGTCGGGCCGATGTACTTCCCCGGCGGCCGCACCCTCGGCGCCTACACGCCCGCCCAGTATGGCTATGCGCCGTTCGGGCGCCACAGCAGGTTCTACAAGCTCGCCCTGGTGGTCCAGCCGAGCGCGACGGTCACGGTGACCATCGGGGCCAGCGCCCGCGGCCACGCGGTGATCGCCGCGCCGGGGGCTGGGCAGCTCGGCTCCGGCGGCGTGACCTCGGCGACCTACCATGCCTGCCGCCACGCGGGCGGCTTCTTCGCCCAGGGCTTCGCCTTCACCGGCCCGCCGCTCCGCGGCTGCGTCCCGCTCGAGGTGACGGTCGGCGGCCAGGCCCGGGTCCATCACATCACGCTGTCGCTGTTCGCGGGGTCCTGCGCCGACTGACACACCCACATCACCGCCACGGCTGGCCAGGCCGCCGTGCCCGGTACGTGCCCGATAGGGCGAGCAACTGCAGGTAGTCACGGTCACTGGCGGACAGTACGCTGAGGAGCCCGCAGGTCACAGATCACCAGATGGCATGCGGGTAGCGCCACAGACTTCCCAAGCTGACAGCATGAGCTCGCCCATGCGGCGACCGGAGTAGGCCAACAAGCTCAGTAATCGACCAGCAAGACACCGTGAAGGGGCAGCGGCAGACGCTGGCTGGCGTAGAGGGCTGACATCGGCTTTTCTCCTGGCCGAGGGCAGCCGCGCTAAGCTTCCCTACATTGTGTTAGCGGGGAGGCGCCGGTGATGGTCGGGCCCGGAGACGAGACAGCACCACAGGCGGGAGGCCACGATCACCTGCGGGCATCCGACTCCGACCGCGCGCACGTGATCGATAACCTCAAGGCCGCGTACGTGGACGGCTTGGTGACCAAGGATGAGTTCGACGCGAGGGTCAGCCAGACGTTTGCGTCTCGCACCCGGGCTGAGCTGGCGCTGGTTACCGCCGACCTCCCTGCTGTACAACACCGGCCCACGCCGCCCCGGCACAGGGCAATGCTCCGGCAGACACGAACGTCAGGCCGGGCGACCGCGCGATCAGTACGGCAGCCGTTTTCGCGGGCCTTGCCCTAGTAATCTCCGTCTCCGCCGGCCCGTTCGCCAGCCCGGCGGCGTTTCTGCTACTACTTGGGGGAGCCGGGAGCGCTCTTGTGTCCTTGTTCCTGCTCGGAAACCGGATGCGCGGCGCATGGCGCGACAAGCGCTCTGGCGGTCAACTGCCTCCGCAGCGAGGAATGCCCAGAACGATCTCGTAAGGAACAGGTCACCGTGCCCTCTGCATGCCCGATGGGTCGGTCGGGCGCGGGGATTCACGGTAACTGGCGGAGCGCCCAAGGTGCCTACTGACCTGCAGAGGAACTGGTCAGGTCTGCCTGCCGCACTCATCCCGGGCTGACAGTCCAACTCTGAGTCCCCATCTTCCGCGCGTGGGACATACGTGGGATCGGACGCAGTCGTCGATCAAGCTCACGGCCGTCGCGGCAGGTCACAGGAGGTGGGCCAACCTCCTCCGTGATGGTCTGTAAAACCGTCGGCTTAGCCTACCCAGGTTCGAACCGTGGACCTGCCACGCGAAGCTCCTGGTCAGGCCGGTGTGAGCACCGGCCTGACGCCTGAAAGGGAGCGGTCCGCGACACCGTCGGCTTTCGCTGCACTGCGCGGTTCCTGCAGGTCACCCCGCCGAAGCTATCCATATGGCCGGGTGAGATACGTGCGCCACGGCGAATACGCGGAGAAGTTTACGAGCCTCAGAACGGTGGCCAAGACGGGAACTTGCGCACGCGGGACTCGCCCGCCCGGATGTGACTAAGACCCCGCCGGGACGTGACCAAGACCGGGACGGCGCGGCGGCGCCCTCCTGCGAGCCCACCGGGAACCAGCGCCAGTGAGCGCTTGGGCCTGGGCCGCCGCTGCTTGCCCCCGGCCTGGCTGCTGCCCGCTCTCGCGGCGGTCCGTCTCACCTTGCCCCGGGGCCGCCGTCGGCCATCAAGTCCCGGCAAAGACCGTCACGGAGGGTGAAACTTCTGCAGGCGCAGAGCGGTCCACCCAGTTCATACAACGCCGACTCGGCGCGCTGGGCTGGCGTGTCAATCATTGCCGTAGGCGTACGCAGATTATCCGGTTCTGCGTACGCGGCGCTGAGTGGGCTATGACGTTCACTGCGGCGGCGGGCAGCGCAGGCGGCGTAGGTGGTCGGTGGCGTAGGTGACGCGTCCAGGGCGTTGCCTGTGGTCGCGTCGGATGCGATCGGATGCGCCGCCTGTGGGCCCGGTGCCTGTTCGCACGGGTTCGGCGGCAGTCGAGGGACGGGCGGGGCAGGGACCGGCCACAGCCGGATGCATGAGTGGCCCGGGCAACCTTGGCGCGCTTTGACTCGTCCTTGGCTGGTGAGGGCGGGAGATGCCCTCGGGCGGCCCTGCGGCAAGACAGCACTGGCCAGTCCAATGCCGATCTTGTTGCCTTGGCAGTTCGCAACCAGCCGCTTTGATTTCTTCCGGGAAGGCGGGTGGCCTCCTCGGCATCGGCTTCGGCGGCCGGATTACCGCAGTTTGCTGGGTGGCCGCGCCTTGGATGACCCGCGGGAGGAGGCGGTGGCGGTGGGCTGGGTAGATGTTCCGGTCCTTGCTCCTTGCCCGGATCCGCCTGCCGGTGCGAGACGCGGCCAGTGGGTGTTTTGGCGGTCGCCGCCGGGCCAGCCGATCTGGGCCCGGCCGGTCCTGCTGGGCATTGCCGTGGCCGCCGTCGCGCTGTACGCGCGGAATCTCCCGGACGCTGGGTTCGCCTTCTTCTACTCGACCGCGGTCAAGAGCATGTCGGTGAGCTGGAAGGCGTTCTTTTACGGGGCGTTCGACCCGGCGGCGACGATCACGATCGACAAGCTGGCCGGAGCGTTCTTGCCGCAAGCGCTTGCGGCCCGGGTCTTCGGATTCCATCCCTGGTCGCTGGCGCTGCCGCAGGTGATCGAGGGCGTCGTCGCGGTCCTGGTGATGTACCGGGTGGTGCGGCGGTGGGCCGGGGCGATGGCGGGCCTGCTGGCGGCCGGGATCTTCGCGTTCACCCCGGTCGTCGCGTCGATGTTCGGGCACAGCATGGAAGACGGTGCCCTCACCCTGTGCCTGGTGCTGGCCGCCGACTGCTGGCAGCGCGCGGTGACGGGCGCCCGGCTGCGGTCCCTGGTGTGGTCAGGGGTCTGGGTGGGTCTTGGGTTCCAGGTAAAGATGCTGCAGGCGTGGATGATCGTGCCCGCGCTGGCGCTCGGCTACTTGCTGGCCGCGCCGGCCCGGCTGCGCGCGCGGCTATGGCATCTGGGCGTGGCCGGGGCGGTGATGCTGGCGGTGTCGCTGTCGTGGATCGCGCTCTACACCTTCACGTCGGCCACCTCCCGGCCCTATATCGACGGGACCACCAACAACAGCGCGATCGCCATGGTGTTTGGCTACAACGCGCTGGAGCGATTCGATGTCCCCGTGCCTGGCGCCATCACCCTTGGCCCGGGCGTGATGGTCCCGCTCGGCCCCGGGAACTGGGCCAGGAACGCCTACCAGCTGTTCGGCAGCGGCTTCGGCCCGCAGATCAGCTGGCTCTTCCCCTTGGCGCTGCTGGCCCTGGTGGCCGGGCTGGTCGCGTGGCGGCGCGCCAGCCAGGCCGATCCGGTGCGGGCCGGGTTTGTCATGTGGGGGATCTGGCTGGCCACCTTCGCCGTCGTCTTCAGCACGATCAGCATCGTTGCGCACACCGCGTATGTGGCCTCGCTCGCGCCGCCGGTCGCCGCCTTGTCCGGGGCGGGCATCGTCATGTTCTGGCGATGGTACCGGGCCGGAAACTGGCCTGGCCTGCTGCTGCCGCTGGCCGTCGCGGCCGAGCTGGCCTGGGCCAACCGCCTGTGGTCGGACTATCCCGGGTTCTTGCCCTGGGCGCGGTGGGCGGTGACCGTGGCCGGTGCCGCCGCCGCGCTGACGGTGGCGTGGCCGTGGCGGCGTGCTCCCCGCACTCGGCACGAGCCGGTGGGGCGGACACCGCAGCCTGCCCGGCGTGCCCCGCCGGAGACTCTGAGATCTTCCGTTCACGCTGGTACCCCAGGCGAGGCCGGTGCCCGTCCCCGCATCCGGGGCCGCCTGCTGGCGGCAGGACTGATAGCTGGCGTGGCAGTGATGCTGGCGCCCCCCGTGACCTGGGCGCTGTCGGTGCTCGATCCCGTCTATGCGGGAGGCTCGTTCAATGCGATCGCCGGGCCGGGCGGCGGGGGGGAAATCCCTTCCACATCACGACCACCCTGGACGGCGCCGAGCAGCGCATCTACACCTACGTCAGCGCTCACCGCTACGGGGCCAGCTACCTGATGACCGTCCAGACCTGGTCCCAGGCTTCCCCCTATATCCTGGCCACCGGGCAGGAAGTGCTGCCCATGGGCGGCTTCAGCGGCCAGGCGCTTGAGCCGACGCCGACCCACATCCGGCAGCTTGTCGGAAGCGGCCAGCTCAGATTCTTCCAGCTCGTCGGCAGTCTGCCGAGCGGCCCCGAAGATGCCATGATCACCAGCTGGGTAAAACAGGCATGCCGCATGATTCCCTTCAAGGACTACCGCGACGCTCCCGCCGCCGGCGCGCGGCCTTCGCTCACGGGCCGCGGGCCCGTGGCACTCTACCAATGCGGCAGGCGCAGCTGACCGCCTCCACGGACAGGCGCTGCGAGGCGCGTATCTGTGCGAGTGGCGACGGCTTCGAAGGCGGTGAGCGTTCGCCCGCTCGAGGCCGAGCGTTGCTCATCGCGGCGCCGAACATCCCACCCATGGGGGCCGAGGCTATGGAATGCGAGCTTCAGACGGTGACGGCGATCTTTCCTTGGGCGCGGCCGCCTTCCAGGTGGCGTATGGCCTCGGGCACTTGGGCGAGCGGGTAGTTCTTGCCCACGATGGGCGTGAGGTGACCGGCCTCGATGTGCTGGCGCAGGGCTTCGAGGTCAGCCTGACGCTTGTTAGTGCTGGAGACGTACATGGTCAGCCGCTGGGGAACCACCGGCGAGAGCGCGAGCGCACGAAGCTGCCGCCCGACCCCGGTCCACTTGGCGCCTTCGCCGCCCGCGATCACGAGCGTCCCGGTGGGGGTGAGTGCCCGCCGCAGCCGTGACAGGCGGCTGTTGCCGCCGATGTCGAGGATCAGGTCGTAGTGCTGGCGGCCGTCGGCGAAGTCCTCCCGGGTGTAGTCGATGACCTGGTCGGCGCTACTACGGCTTCCTCGACCGCGCCCCGCTCGGCCGCAACGAGGGCGACCCGCCCCAGATGTGGGTGCGCCGCCACGACGAGTGCCACGCGAACGCCACCGATCAATAAGCCCCGGGCCCGGTGACCGGCCTCGCGACGCGCGACCACCCAGATCACCCATTCCGGCGCGCTGTCGACAGACGCCAGCAGATCATGATCACAGTGCATAACGGCGGCGATGCGCGCACGGTTGGATCGAATGACGGTCACAGGGCGTCAGCCGATTACGGGCACGGCCAGCGCGAGCACGAGCGCTGACGAGTTGAGAGCGAGCGAGCCAGGCATCAGCTTTGCGCGGGGCCGGCGTCCGGGTGCTGCCCTGCGCGCCCGGGACAGCATCGCAGCACCTGTGCGCAGCGATTAGGCTCAACCATCAGGGGGAGCCATGAATCAGGACCAGGAGCGTATCCACGACGCCTACGCGCCGGTGCATATTCTTCCGCTCGTCCCGGGACGGTGCGCCGAAGCGCTTATGGACTCGGATGGGTATTGGCGCTGCCACCGCGCCGATCACGGCGGCGAGGGTGAGCATCACGTCAAAGACCGGGCCTGGACCGGCCGCCAGGCCGCGGGCACCGTCCGGCTGCGGTTCGGCGTCCCTTGCGGCCCGGACTGCGCCTGCTCCGATTAGGCCGAGGTTCCGGGGCAGGCCGGGCCGGGCCATGATGGGCAGAACCGGCCGGCCGGCGCGGATGAACCGGCCTGCGATCGGCGCCCTGGTGGATCGTTCCAGCCAGTAGGCGTGATCCACGTGCCTGTCTGCCACGACGCCGGCGGCTTGGCTCCGGCCTGCCTGAGGCGGTTCCACCTTGCGGATGCCAGCGTCTGTGCCACCCATTACCGTGCGGACTGCTGTGCGACGCTCGGGACGAGCGAGACTTAAGGGGTTCGCCCTTCCCGCCACGCCGGGGCGACGGTGCGGCGGTACTTGCCGCCGAAGACTTGGCCGATGATCGCGACAACCGGTCCCGGCACGTTCTGCCGCAGCCCGGCCCACTCGTCGCTGCTGGCGCCGTCCTGCAGCCAGGCGAAATACGTGCCGGCCTCCGGCGGCTTGTACTCGCGCCCGAACGCGCGGCCCATCGCCTTCATCTCCGGCGTGTGCGCGTGCTCGAGGTAGAACGGCTCAAGCTCGGCCTCTTCGTGATCGAGATGCTCGGTCGTGGTGGCGCGCAGCGTGGCCACCGCCTCGCGGGCGGCCTTAACGTTCTCCGCGCTGGGCGTGCCGCGCAACGACTTCATCGCCTGGTCGGCCGACTCAAGCGCCGCTGCCATCCGGTCGTGCTCGGCGTCGAACTGGGCCAGCAGGTCATCGCTGATGCCCGCCTTGCGCAGCGCCGGCCAGGCGATGCGGTGCTCGCTGGAGTGGTGCCGGGTGAGCTGCTCGCAGAAGTTGGCCCAGGCAGCCGACACCTGCCAGGCCCGCCGCTGGTCGCCGCCGTCGAGCGTGCTCAGCGCGGTGGTGAATCGATCCAGGTCACGGCGGACGGCTGCATGGATCACCCGGTTCATGCTCATCTCAGCCATCTCGGCAGCCTAAGCTCGAACTCTGTCAGGGTGGTAACGAATCACCCCCCTCCCCGGGCCGACCGCAAAGTGACGTTGTGGCTTCTGGAGGGGCTCCAGGCGGGGCCGGACACTCGTACCTTCACGGCAGGCCGCGACCCCGGAGAACCGGATCGAGCCGGGTCGCCCGGTCAGGGCGCCCGCTGCGCGCATCCCGATCATGCACAAGGCTGCCGCCGCGCGATCATCCACCGACTGTCCCGTAAGACCCGCCCGATGAAATGCCCGGTGACGGCAGGCCAACTGCACCAGCTTCCCCGCCACGCCAGAACACCCCGTTCTGCGCCAGGCGCGGGTTACGCTGTCACGTCTCGCTCGGCACGCAGAACGGCGGTTAGCGCAGCTCAGCGGTTCAAGGCATGGCCACTGAGCGTGTCCGGGCGTACCGGGTGGCTCAGCGGCCGGAGATCTCGCCGGTGCGCTGCTCGCGCAGCCCGCGCAGGTGCACGGCGGCCCAGGTGCGGTAGGGCCGCCACGCCTGCGAGACGTCGGCCAGGGTGCGGCCGGGGCCGTACCGCTCGGCGATCTCGGCGTCCAGCCGGCGTTCGTGATGGGGCAGCGCGTCAGGGGCGTTCGCGCCGCGGACCACGACCAGCTCGGCGGCGAACGGGCCAAGGCCCTTGACCTGCAGGACGCGCTGGACGGCGTCCTCGGGGGCACCGAGACCAAGATCGATCAGACCGCGCCACGGACCAGCGCGCCGATCACCCAATCGGCGCAGCCGCCTACCTCACCAATCTTGGCCGTGCAGCCGATAAGGCGGCTCGGCGTGCGTTTCCTTAACGCCTCCCTCACTTGGCGTGATGCCAGCTCGGGGCGGGCAGTATGTCCTGGATCGGTACCGGGCGTGCGCGTCCGTCCGGCCGCTGCGCTTGGCGGAAGATGGCTGACCGGAACTGCTGCGCCTGGAGCCGGGGGGGGGAGCGTGATTGCCGTTGCTGGCACGCGGCGACCTGCAGGCCGTCAAGGTCCCGGCTTGCGGGATCATCAATACCAGGCAAAGTGCCGCGTTCCGCGGACGCGGCGCACCTGCACTTCGCCCGGCCAGCAACGGTGAGGAATATTGCCATGAACAGCGCTCCTGACACGATGCGGGCCATGCGCGCCTTCAGCGCCGACCCGGCCAGCCTGCGGTATGACAGCGTGCCGGTCCCCCTGCCGGGCCCCGGGGAGGTGCTGGTGCAGGTTCGGGCCACCGCCGTCACCGCGGGGGAGCTGACTTGGCCAGAGGCATGGCCGGTCATCCCGTGCCACGATCTGTCCGGTGTGGTGGCCGGCGCCGGGCCTGGGGGGAGCGGGTGGCGGGACGGCGATGAGGTGTTCGGGCTGATTGGGTTCGACCGGCCGGGTGCCGCCGCCGAGTACACGACCGTCCCGGCTGCGGATCTAGCGGCGAAACCGGCAGCGACTGGCCATATTGCCGCGGCAGCCATCCCGCTCGGCGGGCTCACCGCGTGGCAGGCCCTGCACAGCCATGCGCGGCTGCGGCCCGGTCAGCATGTCCTGGTGCACGGCGGTGCGGGGGGCGTTGGCGCCTACGCCGTCCAGCTCGCCGCGGCGCACGGCGCGCAGGTATCTGCGACGGCGTCCGCCCGCGACGCCGGGTATGTCGCTAGCCTCGGTGCCGAGCAGGTCATTGACTATGCGGACAGGTTCGAAGATCAGCTCAGCGGTGTTGACGTCGTGATCGATCCGGTCGGCGGCGACACCATGGCCCGGTCCTGGCGGGTGCTGCGCCCCGGCGGGATCCTGGTGGCCATCGCGGACGAGCCTGAGGGGCACGGCGGACGAGACGATGTCCGCAGCCATTACTTCGTTGTCGAGCCGGACGGCGCACAGCTCCGCGAGCTGGCCAGCCTCGTAGACCGCGGGCAGCTAACCGCTGCCGTCAGCCAGGTATTTCCGCTCAGCGCCCTGCCGGACGCATTCGCCGCTCAGCGGGCGCGCCCGGCCCCCGGTAAGGTGATCATCGAAGTCGCGGATGCCCGCGGGTGAGGACGGCAGCCAGCACCCCTCGCCTCTTCTGCGCGCCATCCACACGATCCGGCGGGTCCTGCCGATTCGGAGCGACTGAGCGAAGGGTTGGCTGCGGACGTGAGGGCGCGCAGATCAGCCGGTTCGGGACGCGGTTGAGCCAGCGCGGACAGGGCCAGGAGTATCCGTATGCCGCTGCCGGGCCGGCCTGTGCCTGGCGCGCGAGCCGCGCAAGGCTGCCTGGAAGAAGCTGTTGACGATCGTGTGGTGCGGGTGGCTGTGTTGGTGCAGGTAGGCGTAGATGGGCAGCGAGCGAGTGGCGTATACGCCTATGCCGGGGCAACCGCGTCGCTGCCGGTCACATACCGGTTCCGCCGGCCGCCGTTGAGCCGGTGCTGCTCCTGGTAGAAGCGGTGCACCAGGTCCCGGGAGCTGGGGTGCGGCGCGTTGCCAACGCCGTGGATCTGGTCGTTTCGGTGCCGGGGCGGCCAGTTGTTGACCCGTGCATCCCGGTGGACGGACCATGAGAATCTGCCCAGCCGCGGCGCGGGTGTCGGATTTGGCGCCCGGCCTTTCGGCATGATCGCGATGGAACATTGGGGGGAGAGGTGTCAGAACACGACGCGAGTTCGCGGGCTCTGCCGGGGAGCACGCGGCCCCGTCTGCCGGTGGGGTTCCAGGTGGTGCTCGGCGCCGGGGGCCTTGTTGGCCTGCTGGTGGTCTGCATGCTGGTGGCAATCGTCCTGGTCGTGGGGCTGAAGGCCGGCGAGGCGCGCCTCAACGGCCGCGACGTGTCCTACGCCAGCGCGGTCGCGGCAGCGGCGCTCGGCGCCAAGAGCATCGCCAACGACGAGCGCGGCTTCCTGCTGACCGGTAACCCGGGGTTCATCGGCGAAGCCGGACACCGGATGAGCGGCGCCCGGGCGGCCTTCGCCGAGGCGGTGAGCGCGGCCGATGGCCCCGCTCAGCGCGAGGCGATCACCCAGGCGCGCGCAGCCTTCCAGCGCTGGGTGCAGGCGGTGCACGGCGAATTTGCGACCTTCCAGGCCGGTGACCACCGCGGCGCCGTGACGGCTTCGCTGGGACCGGACCGGGCGCTGCGCAAAACCTACGAGCGGTCGCTGGCCCGGGCGCAGGCGCTGGGCGCCAGCTCGATCCAGTCGGCGCGGAGTTCGGTCGCGGCTGCGTCGTCTCGGTCGGTGACGATCCTGATCGCCTGCCTGCTGGCCGCGCTCACCATCGGCATCGGCGTCGCGCTGTGGCTGGTGCGCTCGATCGCGATGCCCGTCGCCCGGCTGGTGGCCATCGTGGGCGGCGACCTGCCGTCGTGACAGCTGACCTCATCCGGCTGGCGCGCGGGCGCTGAGCAGGCTGGTGCCACCAGCTCAGCCCCGACCCTAGGCGCCAAGCCCGGGCGGCGGCTGCCGTTCGTCCTTGGGCCGCCGGTTTCCATGTGAGGCGTGCCCGTCAGCCGTCGGGGAGTGCGGGCGCGTCGGCGACGGCTTGGTTGAGGAACGCCGAGGCCCGGGCGAAGGTTTCGCCGATGGGGTGGCCCGCGAGCCGCGCTTGGTAGGCCTGGTAGCGGGTCATCTCCCACGCCAGCCCGCGTGGGGCGAGCGCGGTCAGCTTCGGCTCGGGCACCGGTTTCCAGGTCCAGCCGGTGATATGCCCGTCGCCTGAGTCCGGGCCGGTGTCGCCGGATGCGACGAACTCGGCGAGGTCGGCCACATCCGTAATGGTCCAGGGTGGCGAAGAATGCTGCGATGCCGCCTCGATAGCCGTCCACTCGGCGAGCAGGAACGAGTCTGACCGGCGAGACTCAGGTTGCGGGCTTGTCTCGTCATCGTCTACCGGTACTGCATCCATGACCGCGGGCGATCCCCGCGACGTGCAGGGAATCGCCCGCGATCAAGGGCGCCGGGGAGCGCCCGGGCGGTCACTGGTGCACGGCGGCGCCGAGCACGGCGGCCTGGCCGAGCAGTCGGTCGCCGGCCCGGATCAGTGCCCGTGCCGCCGCGACGTTGAGTGTGCGGCCGTCGAATGCCGCGCTGAGCAGCAGGGCGTGCATCCGTGCGCCGGTCGTGTCTCGCTTGGCGCCGAGTCGCTGCAACTGGTTCTCGATCCGGGTGTAGGTACCGTCCCTGGGCGAATTACTGCCCAATGCATGGGTGGAGGCACGGAGCGTGTCCAGGCCGAACGCCCCGACCGCCGCTTCCAGCTGGGTATAGACCCGGCCCAGTCGGAGCAGGGCGCCACGGTGCGCCCGCATCCCGGCCGGCAGGGCGGACGGGCTAATGATCTCCCCAAGTACCCGGCCGTCCGGTGCGTAGCCGGGGCGGAGCCCCAGCAGCGCCATCATGGTCGGCTCGGTGTTGGTGTGGTCGGACCAGACCGAGTTGTCGATGCCGAGATGCGCGACGCCTGGGCCGACCATGCCCAGCCAGGTCGTGTTGATCTGCGGCGACGTGGTGCCGTGGTTCCACGCGTCCGTGCCCTTGGGCTGGGTGAAGCACGACGCCCCGCAGCTGGCCGGGCCGCTGGTCAGCCAGAAGTTGTCGTTGCCGAACAGCACCAGCGAGGGGGTGCGCTTGGGGTCCCCGGTGACCATGTGCAGGACCTTCAGCTCGACCGGGTCGGCCAGGTAGTTGGTGAGGTGCTCGGTCTGGCCGGAGGCCAGGTTGTCACCGGTCAGCCTGGCGGTGGCCCGCTCCAGCGAGCGCACCGCCGGGTTCGTCCGGCCCGGCTGGCCGTGCACGTAGATGCCGGGCGCGGAGTCGGCCTCGACGTCGAACGGCGTGGTGATGCCCTTGGCGGCCAGCAGCCCGGTCAGGTTGCCGTTCACCTCGCCGATATTGCTGTAGTGGCACGGGACGGTCACGCCGTTGCAGCCCGCCGGGGTTGGCGCGCTGCCGACGAAGTGGTCGCCCTCGTCGGCGGTGACCACGAACAGGGTGTTCGCCGGCGTGATGCCGTGCGCGGCGAGGCGGGAGAAGAACGTGCCGAACGCGGCGTTCTCCTCCCGCAGCTGCCGGGTGTAACCGGGCTGGCCGGGGCCGAACGGGCCAGACCCGTTGAAGTTGTCGTGCAGGTCGGACAGGTAGGTGAAGGTGACGGGGATGCCGTGCGTCTGCATGTCGAGGGTGTAGGCAAGCGAGTTGACGCCGGTCATCCCGTCATAGCCGGGGAAGCCGATGTTGCCGCTGGAGTCCTTGATGACCTGACCGGCCAGGTTGCGCACCGGCCCGCTGGGGCTGATCACCGGCTGGATGAACTTGCTCCCATACAGCGCGCGGTAACTGTGATACCCACCCGGTTCGTCGGGCAGCACGTCCGGCCGTGACCCGGCGCCGCAGACCCCAGAACCCAGCGCGCAGTGCACGGCCAGGCCCATGAAGTCCGCCGTCGCCTTGCTTTGCAGGTTCGGGTTCGCCGCCTCCTTGGCCTCCGGCGAATTCGCGCCGAACACGTGCGGCACGTCGGGGAGGGTGTTCTCCAGTTCGGTGTTCGCGCTGGCGACCGTGCCGAAGTCGCAGCCGGCCCGCGTGTAGGGGACCCAGGGGGCCGGCGGCGTCTTGCCGTCCGCACCGATCATCGTCGTGGTGTGGTCACCGACCGGCTTGCCCGCCAGGCCGGTGTCGTAGTCCACGATCGGGTCGGTCCAGTAGGCGAACGAGCCCGCGGTGTGGGTGGTCCCGTCCGGCTGGTAGTAGTTGTACTCGTTGGCGATCGGGATGCCCTGGCCGGCGCCGTACAGGCCGCTCTCCAGCGTGACGCTGTCGTCCGCGGTGTGCGCGATCAGGGGCGTGTGCTCACGGGTGATCAGCGTGCCGTTGCCGGTGAGGAACTTCAGCAAGTTCGGCATCTGCTGCAGGTCACTGGGGACGTTGAGGTTGTCCCTGGTGTAGTGCGTGTTGTCGAACATCATGTAGATGACGTGCTGGATCTTCCCGCCCGCGCCCAGGGCGCAGCGGGCTTGCCCCGCATCGAAGCGCGCCGCGGCGCGGCCCGCCCCCGCGGATGGCCAGGCGGCCGCCCCGGCGGTCGCGGTGACTCCCACCGCGAGAGCGCTCGCGGCCAGCAGCGTCAGCGGCCTGGAAAACCTTGTCCCGAGCATTAGGTCACCTCCGGTCCGCGGGGTCTCCGGCATGGGCGGCCCCGAGCTAGCCAAACACTGGCGGGAGACATTCCAGGGGAACTCACCATGGGCGGCTAAACCTCACCCGTTCCGGCCGCTTGCGACGGCCGGCGATCTGCCTCCTGCCCTCTCCACAACCGCACCTGCCACTTCCGTGGCCGGCCTCCGCCGCGGCGGACATGCTGCCGTCGGCGCAATCAGGTCCCGCCGCCTGCGCAACCGGTGTCCCGCCCGCGTAGCCGGCCGCGCTTTTTCCCCGCTAGCCATACGTCGATCACGCGAGATCACCGCCGACGTTAACCAACCTTCACTACCACTGTCTAGGCATGAATTAGCTCGCTGTCCCTTAGCGATCTTTGGTCGCAGGCTTGTTGACGTTTGCGTCAAGTTTTCAGGCGGCGCGGGGCAGGCGGGCGAAGTGCACAAACGGGCCTGACGTGCGAAACACCAGGCCTGCGGCGATTTACCAGGACTTTTATAGGCAAAGCTTTACCTGTGATTTACGAACCCGCTTCAGACGTGGGCCGCGTAGCGGGGATGAGTACGATTCAGGCATGCGGCCAGGTCCTTTCCCGGGCGATCGGCAGGCCGCGGCCTTGGGGCAGGCGCGGCGCCGCCGCCCGCGCCAGCCGCCGCGGGGCGCGCGGATGGCGATCCCCCAGTGACGCCCTGACCGCGACCGCTCGTTCGCTGGCCGTATCCAGCGCACATGGTCCGGTGGACGTTCATTAGCCGATGACCCGTCAGCCCTGCCAGGCATGAGAACACGAGTCGCGGAAACGGCATCGACATAGCCGCCAGGGCTCATGACGACCCGGCGGGCGGCCGGTCCGCGGCATGCCCGGACGTTTCCCGTTCACGGTCGATTCGCGACGAAATAGCAATCAGGTGGGACTGGCTCGACCGGTAACTCGCCCCGTCGCTACCTCGAAGGGCCGCACGACGAATGCGGGAAGAACCTAGCCGTGCTCGGCTTCACCCGCACCGTCACACTGAGGTGCATCACCTGGGCCCCCGACTCGTGCGTCTTCAGGTCCAGGTACGACCCGAGCCGAATCGACCTTGTACGTGCCCCGCCGCCGGATCCACACCTGAACGGTCCGGTAGCACCGAGGGGCACGCCCACCCCCATCACCGGGTAGGGCCGGTGAAGCGGGACGAACACCTTCGGGCACCGTGCCGGGAGGTCGCCGATCTCCCGTACATACCGGACTGCGTCTGCTCGTAGGTGAACGCATCGACACGGCCCTGGTGCACAGCTGCGGATGTCGAGGCGCGGCCGGCCCGGCTGCGCGATTTGCGCGGTAGACCGCGTTCCACGGGGCAGCCACAGCTGCGGCCCGCGCCATTGGCCGGAGCTTGTCCGTGGGCATGATGCGTATCGGGGCGGGAATCCACCAGTTGTGGTGCCGGTTGCCCACCTTCGAGGGCACCCATCCCATGCGGGCGCTTGGTTGGCCGCGAGATCACCGGCTTCAGTGCCTGACCTAATGCACGGTGGAGTGGAAGGCTTCCAGGGCCTGGCCGGGGGTGTCGAAGTAGGCGTCTTGGCCCAGGGCCTTGGTGATGCCGTAGCGGTCGAGTTGCTGCCGCACCGGGCCGAGGACGGAGCTGAGCGCTAGGTGCACGTCATGCTGGTGAGCGTGCTCGACGACTCTGGCCAGGACCGCGGATGCGGTGTAGTCCACGTCGCCGATGGCGGCGCAGTCGATGACCAGCCAGCGCAGCGGGCCGCCGTAGGCGACCAGTGCCACGAGGTCATCGAGGAGCTTGCTGGCGTTGGCGTAGTACAGGCTGGTGCCGAACCGGTAGACCACCAGGCCGTCTTCGGTGCGGGTGCCTGGCTTCGCCGGGACCGGCTGCCAGTGCCCTTCTGGTGACTTGACCAGGACGCAGTTGAGCGGGCTGTAGCTGTGCCGCAGGTGGTCGATCATCGAGGCGATGATGGCGAGCACGATGCCGTATTCGACTCCTAGGATCACCACCGCGGCCGTGGTGAGCAGGGCCACGGCGAACTCGTGTTTCCTGCGCGCCAGGATGTGCCGCATTCCCTCGACGTCGATGAGTTCGACGGCGATCAGGAAGACCACCGCGGCCAGGGCGGCGTCGGGCAGGTAGGCCAGCGGCCCGGTGAGCAGCACCAAGACGATCAAGACCACGGCAGAGGCGGTGAGCTGGGACAGCTGGCTGCGGCCGCCGGCGCTGTCCACGATCTGCGTTTTGGTCGGGCTGCCGTTGACCACGAACGTGCCGGAGAACGCGGCGGCGGCGTTGGCCGCCCCCAGGCCGACCAGATCGGTGGCCTCGCTGAACGGCTCCTCGTACTTGCCGGCGTAGGCCCGGGAGGTGGCCGCGCTCTGGGCCAAGATGACCACGGTCATCGACGCCGCGACGCCAAGCAGCGCCCCGGTGTCGTGCCAGCCGAGAGCGGGCAGCCCCAGGCTCGGCAGCCCGCGCGGGACGGGCCCGACCACCGCCACGCCGTGGCCGGCCAGATCCCGAGCCCAGCTCACGATGATCGCGATGATCACCGCGATCAGCAGGCCCGGGATCCGGCGGTTGAACCGGCGGTTGATGCCGCGGGCCGCCACCACGACCACAATGACCGCGATCGACACCGCCACATCCGCCCAGTGCACGTGCGGGAGCGCGCGGGCGGTGTCCGCGAGCTTGGGCAGGGTCTGCCTGCCCTCGGCGGTGACCCCGAGCATGTCGGGCAGCTGCCCGGCCGCGACCTGGATGCCGACGCCGGTCAAGAACCCCACTAGCACGGTCCGGGACAAGAAGTTGGCCAGGAAGCTGAGCCGGGCCAGCCGGGCCACCAGCAGCATCCCCCCGGTCAGCAGGGCCGCCAGCCCGGCCAGCCGGACATACCGCTCCGAACCCGCCGCCGCAAGACCGGTGAGCGCCGCGGCGAGTATCACTGCGGTCGCGGAATCCGCGGCCACCACCAGGTGGCGGGAGGAACCGAGGATGGCATACACCGCCATCGGCAGAAGCATCGTGTACAACCCAGTGACCAGGGGCATCCCGGCGATCTTGGCGTAGCCGAGAACCGCGGGGATGCCCAGGGCGGCCAGCGTCAGGCCGGCCAGGGCATCGGCGGGCACCCGGGATCGCTCGATGGGCAGCACCCCCTGCAGCACCGGGCATGCCCGCGCCCACCCTCGCCAGCGGCGCTCCGGGGAATCCAGCACGGTTCTCACCCCCGTCCCCGCGGCGTAGTCAGGATTTGTTCATCATCGCGCCACCGGGCGTTCACCTCCTAAAAAAATCTTCAACTGCGGGGTGCTAGCTCTGGCGACGGCCGGCGCAGCGCCCTATGCCAGAACCATGAGCTACGCCAGCAGCCGGTCCGCTTCCTTCGGCGGTGCCATCGGCGGCCGCGCTGGCTTGCCGACGCGCAGAATGCCCGCCCATGGGGGAACCTTCTGTCAAGAGAGCGTGGTGATTTGGCCCGGTGACTTGCTGCGGGTCGTCGGGCTGGGTAGGGACTGGTTTGCTGGCTTTCCTCGTAGCTGCCGGTTCCGCGCTGCCGCGCGGCCGGGGTCAGCGCCCGGAGCGTTAGCGTTAGCGCCCGTCAGGGCGCGGGCGAGGACGAACGAGCTTGATGCCGGGCGAGCGGCGGCCGATGATGCAAGCGAGGAAGGGCCTGCCGGTTGTGGTAGCCGGGCCGGGGTTCGCTGGGCTGGGCTCCCCGGGTGCTGTCCGCCGGAGTGGTCTCACATCCACCCATTCGGCCGCCTCCCGGGTGGGCGGGGCCATGACCATGTCATCCGGGGACCCGGGCTGCTCAGTCAGATCTTCGAGCGCGGGCGGTGGCCCGGCTCAGGGTATTCTTCGAGCTCGCCCGGGGCCTGGCGACCCGCTCCGGGCCTGTCACCGCGGCTCCGCCAGGGGCGCGGATGCTGTGGTGGGCTGCGGGGTTATGTGTTCGGCGTCGGTGAGCAGGCGCCAGGCGCGGGTGAGCAGCTTGCGGGCGACCGCCGTGGTGGCGATCTTCTTCCCGCGCCGTGCGGCGATGGCCTGGAAGGCGGCGGCGAACTGGGGGGAGCGCTTGGCGGTATGCGCGCCTCGCACAGCACCCAGCGCAGCAGCACCGAGCCCTGTTTGGAGATGTGCCCGTAGTGGGCGACGCGGTCGCTGCCGCGGACGGTCGGGGTGAGCCCAGCCCAGGACGCCAGCTTGCGCGCCGACCCGAACCGGCTCACATCACCGACCTCGGCGAGGATGACCAGCGCGGTGAACGGCCCCACTCCCGGCAGCTGGGTGAGCACCTTGACCCGCGGGTCGGACCGGGCCCGCTGATGCACCTCCCAGTCCAGCCGGTCGATCACGGCCTCCAGGGCGTCGATCAGGCCCAGGTCGTCCTCAACCAGCTCGCGGGACACGGCCGGCAGTGGCAGGGAGGCGAGCCAGCCCCGGCCCGGGCCGGTCCAGTACCCGCCGCGCGGCCGGTCATGGCCATAGTCGGCGACGATGGCGTGGATCCGGTTGCGCAGCAGGGTCCGCAGCCGCACCAGAGCCACCCGGTGGCGCAGCAGCGCCCGCAGCTGGCGCACCGGCGGCGGGGCGATCCACGCCTCCGGCAGCAGGCCCGCCCGCAGCAACTGCGCCAAGATCAAGCGCCGTGGGGTGCATGCCAGCGCCCCGGCGTTCGCGGGCACCCGGATCCGGGTGTCGACCGTGCAGGATTACCTGCGGCAGGGCTTCGCTGCCGAGGCGATCCTGGAGGCGTTCCCGGACCTGCGGTCGGCTGATGTGGATGAGGCCCGGCGGCTGCTGGCCGCGGCCGGGTAGGTGCGCTTTCTCCCCGATCACGACGTCGACGCCGCGGTCGGCCGGATGCTCCGGCGACGCCACCACCAGTGCTGGACCGCCAGCGCGGTCGGGCCGGCGGCCGCCAGTGATGACGCGTTGACGGTGTGGGCGTCTGGGCACCACGCGGTCGTGGTCAGCACCGATCAAGAGTTCGGCCAGCGCCGCACCCGCAATGCGATCGGCTGGCACGTGTGGCTGCACTGCGCGGACTGGGACGCCAGCACCGTGCTGGGCGCCCACCTCGATGCGGTGGCAGCCCGGCTGGAAGCACGCACCGACCTGACCGTACGCGTGTCCAGGGAAGGCGTTACCGCCTCCTCGGACTGGCGGTAACCACACGGCAGGCTCCTCCGGCCATCCGAGTTGATGGCCCAGCGCGACGTTGTCACTGCGAGTTCACCGGTTCCATGCAGACGTCAGGCCCTGTCTGGATGGTTCGCGTTAGCATCCGTTGCACTGCGGGCGCTCGCCGCATGGATTGCACGGACGGCGCGGCGAATACGCGGAGAAGTTCGAAAGCGCGGAACATACCCGCAGGTCAGGCCATGTTTAGGAGATGTCTGTAAAACCGTCGGCTAAGCCTACCCAGGTTCGAACCCTGGACCTGCCACCACCAGCGGCGATGCCCGTGATCTGGGCAGACTCGGTTGCGCCGATCGTCCGGTCACGACCGGTCCGCTCTGGACGCGCCGGACTGTCGTAGGGCCTCGGCATACTTGCCGGGCCGTCCGGCGACGCCGCGGCCTGACTTGAGGAGACCCATGGCTGTCCGGTACCAACTCGTCATCAATTGCGTCGGCCACCCGGAGCCGCTGGCCCGCTTCTGGGCCGAGGCCCTGGGCTACGTGCTGGAGCCGCCGCCGGCCGACTTCGCCACCTGGGACGACTGGCGGCGCGACGTCGGACTGCCCGAGTCCTGGCTCGGCCGGGGGACGGACTGCATCATCGATCCGGATGGCGCCGGACCCCGCATCTGGATCCAGGTCGTGCCCGACCGCAAGACCACTAGCAATCGGCTCCACATCGACATCCACGCCAGCGGCGGGCCAGACCTCCCGATCGAGGCCCGCAAGAAGCGCGTGGACGCCGAGGCCCTGCGGCTGTGTGATCTCGGCGCCACGCTGCTCAGCGACCTGAGCGAGGAACTCGAGGAGGGCGTGGACCACTACGCGGTCGCGTTGAATGACCCCGAGGGCAACGAGTTCGACATCAACTGACGGCCGCCCCCCGGCGCTATCGCCGGGCTGATAGCGGCCGCGGGCTCTCGCTGGGGCGACGCCCAGGCCGGCCCGGGCTTGCACCCGCCCCGGTGCTATCGCCGGGCTGATGGATCGGCGGCCATGCCGAACGCGCACGATCGCATGCGCATTAGGCTGAGCCAGTGGAGGCCGCAGACATCACCAGTTGGGGTTAACTGCCCGATCGGCCGTCGCATGTACCGGTCGAGCTAGCTTCAGGCATGGCATCGAAGATGTTTAGGCGTTGTCGGCGGGCGGATCTGAGCCCGGAGAACCGCCCTGCTCGCTCTGCGCGCGCTGATTGCCGAGCGCGCGCTCAGCGTCTTGCGCACGACGCTCATCGAGCACTGCTCGCAAGCGCTGAATCATGACCGGCGCTCGCCGGTCCAGCGCCCAAACGTCGCGCTTGAACAGCATGATCAGTCGCATCGGCGAGGTCGCAACGACCGAGGCGGTGCGCAAACCGCCTATTGCCACTTCCGGCGGCGCTGACCAGTCAGGCGGAGACATAAGCACGGCCATTTCGCCTACGACATCACCAGCCCCGATTGTTCCGACCGTCTCACCATTGATGACGACATCGGCAGTACCGCTCTCGACGGCGTACAGCGAATACCCTGTTCGCCCCTCTGCAGCGAGCAATTGCCCGGGAGTGATTTCCGCCTCTGACGCCATGCTCGCGACGGCGGCAAGCTCGTCTTCGGGCAAGTCGGCGAAGAAGCGGATCGCCGCAAGCCGCAACGTCTCCATTTTTTCAGATTACACCGGGGTCCTACCTACGCGACCTCGCTCCAAGGCCGCTTCTCAGGTCGGCTCTCCACCTGCTGTGCGAGGTGGGCACGGTGGATACGGCGGAGGCTGTGGTTATGCGCATCGGGCACGTCGCGGCCGATGCTGACCAGGATGACGAAGAGGCGACTGCGTTGTTGCGCGATCTCGTCCAGCGGCTCCGGACCGAGCTTCGGGCTGGACTCAGAAAGCAGGTGGAGCAGCGCTGAGCGGGCACCGACATGCGGCCCCGCTCGAAGGTTGTCTTCTTCTGCCTGCCCGTCGAGCGCGGCCACTGACGAGTCAGCTGGCCGCCGGACCGAAGGAAGCTGAACTGCATGTCGAATGAGAGCATCCCTGTCCCAGTCGAATCCGAGTTGGACGCGTTGTTCGGCCAGTACACAGCCGCGGGCCAGGCGCGCGGCCTGGTATACGGGCTGGCGGGTGCCGAAGGGCTGCTTCACTGTGCCGGATTCGGTGTGGTGAACGACGCGGGACTGGTGCCGGACGAGAACACGGTGTTCCCGATCGCCTCCATGTCCAAGAGCTTCGTTGCGTGCGCGGCGCTCCTGGCGCGCGATCGTGGCGCGCTCTGCCTGGAGGACCCGATCACCAAGTGGCTTCCCGAGTTCAGCGCTGCGGGGACAGCGGAAGACCCGTGCCAGCCACCCACCGTGAGAATGCTGTTCAGCATGTCCGGCGGCCTGACCGAAGACAACTCATGGGTCAACCCGTTCATCGACGCGACCGAACAGGATCTGCTCGCCCAGGTCAGCAGCGGCCTGCGCTACAGCCACCTGCCGGGAACCGCCTATGAGTATTCCAACCTCGGATACACGCTCGCCGGTCTCGCGGTCGCCCGGGCGGTGGGCCAGCCCATCGAGCGCTTCGTCGAGAACGAGGTGCTGGCGCCGCTCGGCCTTGATTCGACGTGCTTCGACAACGCCGCGCCGGCGGACATCGTGCGCGCCAGCGGGTATTCGCTTGATCCCAATGGTCAGTGGATTCCGTTCCCACACGTGGCGTCGGGCGCTTTCGCGGCGGCCGGCGGCTTGATGAGTTCGGTGCGCGACCTGGCCACCTGGGTGACCTGGCTGGGCTCGGCATTCCGGGCGCCGAATTCGCGGGACGCCGGGCCGCTCAGCCGAAGCTCGCGGCGAGAGCTGCAGCGAATCCACATGGTCGAGACGCCGTCGATCACGACGCACGCCGACGGTGGGCTGCATTTCGGTGTCAGCGGTTACGGCCTAGGCCTGCGCATATCGATGGATCTGCGCCGCGGCGCCGTGGTGTCTCACGCCGGCGGCCTGCCGGGCTTCATTCTGTTCATGTGCTGGCATCCAGATTCCGGCAGCGGAATCGTCGTCTTGACCAACAGCCATCGCGGGGAACCCTCCGCGCTGGCCACTGAGGCACTCGGACGCGTGCAGGCCAGGAACAGCACCGCCGCCGAAACCATCGTGCTCTGGCGAGAGACCGTGGAGCTGCGGACGTCAGCCGAACAGCTGATCCGCAACTGGGATGACGCGCTGGCTGCCCGGATCTTCGCCGAGAACGTCAACTTCGACCGCCCCCTGAAGGAACGCCGCGCCGAGATCGACCAGTTGGTCGGCGACATCGGCCCGCTGGGCGATCCCACCCCGGTCACCGACATCGTGTCCGCGGCGACATCCGCCGACGTGACATGGTCCATCCCCGGAGCGCAGGGCGAGCTACTGTGCATGATCCACCTCACCCCGGTCAACCCGGCACGGATACAGGAATTCGTCGTGCAAGCGATCCCGGCCGGGCGGCCACGAAGCGCGCGGCCGATCGACATTTCGCCGCGCCGCCCCGGGCTCGGTGAGGCGTTCCTGGGCCAGATGAGCAACGTCCGAGTCTTGCTCCCCCCAGCCCCACGGTGATGAGCACCAAAGCGTGTGTGCCGAGCTGCAGGCGGATGGAACCGCACGGCCGAGGGAGCGGGATCACCGCATGATCATGTCCAATGCGTGCCCAATGCCCTCTACCTCCGACATTCGCGCAGGTAAATGTCATTACGCCAGGGGTCTAAAACCGGCGGCTAAGCCTACCCAGGTTCGAACCCTGGACCTGCCACCAGTAGACCCCAGGTCACAGGCCGTGTGGCCGCTGCTAGGGGAGCGGCCCGAGCCGCGCCAAGGAGCTCGGCGGGTGCCGCCGGGTGGCTGCGCTGATTCGGCGCATACTCGAGGAACCCGGCTCGGGTCTTAGCAAACAGCTGGATCCCGCGCGTCTTGGCTGCAGGTTGTCGGAGCCCTCCGCAATACTGGCCTACTGTCATGGAATCCAGCGCAGGCTCGGCGACCGAACGCCCGGCCAGGACCGTGTCCGGGCCGCGCCCGTTCGCCCATCTCGATACCCAGCTCGCCCCTCTGTACAGGCGAGTGATGGGGGTCTTCACCGCCGCCAAGCAACGGTTCGTTGTGCACCTTCGGCCCGACGACGTTATCGAGGCGCTTCGCGCCGATCCGCTCGCCGAGCCGGTCACGACGGAGCAGGTCAACGAAGCGCTTCGCAGCCTTCAGATATGGGGGAACCTGCGCGCCGATCCGGACACGAGCCGGGTCACCACAGTTGAGGACTTCTACCGGGCCCGCTATCTGTATCAGCTCAGCCGGGAGGGCGAGGCGGCAGAAAGGGCTTTGGCACTGTATGAGGCCGAACTCGCCCGGCGCGGGGAACTACAGGCCATCGCGCTTGAGGACATCCGGGTACGGCTGCGCGCGCTAGCCGGTCTGAGCGAGGATCCCGATCCCGCGGTGGCGCACAACATCCTGCTGGAACTGATCGGCCGACTGGACAGTCTGGCAGCCAACGCAAGCGCGTTCATGGGGAGCCTGCAACGCACGATCGATCTGACCGAAATTGATGAGGAAGCGTTCCTCGCTTACAAAGACCGGCTGATTAGCTACCTGGAGCGGTTCGTTTCTGAGCTGGTGGTCAAGGCATACGACATCGAGAGCCTGCTGCGTAAGCTCGGTGCCAGGCAGGACCGGGTTCAGCAACTGCTGTTGCTGGCGGCGGAACGAGAAGCCGCGGACGTGGCTCCCGGCGCCCGGTTCCGGCGCGGCAGCCGCCGAGCGCCGGGCGGCCACCGAGCACAAGCTGGGGCAGTGGAAGGCGCGCTGGTCGGGGCTGGCGTCCTGGTTCATCAGCATCGACCGGCAGCACCCCAGCCAGGCGGAGTTGCTGCGCGACCGCACCCGGCAGGCGATACCGGACCTGCTTGCCACGATAAGTGTGCTCCAGGAACGGCGGACCGGGCGCAGCGACCGCAGCGCCGACTTCCGCATCCTTGCCCGGTGGTTCGCGGAGACCGCCAGCGAAGCCGAGGCACACCGGCTGTGGCGAGCGGCGTTCGGGCTAGCGCCATCGCGGCACATGACGGCCGAACCGACCGCCAAGCCGCTGGATGTCCCCGCCGACACGAGCTGGCTCGAGGCGCCTCGAACCGAGATCGCGCCGAGGCTCCGGGCCACCGGTCGCTACCAGCACCGTGGCGCCCAGAAACGGATCCGCGACCGCTCGGCAGAGCGGGACTACCTGGCTCGCCAGGTTGCGGCGGAACGCGAGGAGGTGGAGCTGGCCCGGGCCCGCCTCGCCACCGGCCAGCCCGGCCGGCTGTCCGAGCTTGGGAAGCTGGACAGCGCGGGGTTCACGCTCTTCCTACGGCTGCTGGGGGAGGCGTTGGCAGCGGGCCCGCCCGGCCCGGACGGTGCTATCCGCACCCGGACCACCGACGGCACGATGGAGATCATTCTTCGTCCGCTCCCAGAGGCTGGGATCGCAGAGATTGTGACCCCGGGCGGTATCATGCGCGGCCCTGATCACGAGCTCACGATCACTGACTGCGCGCTGCGCGGCGCGGTCGGCGTCGCGCCAGCGAGGGCGGAACAGGAGGTGGCATGACCGGGGCGCTCACCGATGTGCTGGAGGCGCAGCAAGCTGAGCAGCGGCGCCGCGCGGTGCGTACCCTGCTCCGCCGCCCGCTGCTTACCGCCAAGGAGAAGGACCGCCAGGCATTCACCGAGGTTCGTCGGCACGCCGGGTGGCTCAGCGAGTGGTTCGGCCGGGAAACCGGCTGGACGGTTCAGGCGGACCACAGCGTGGCCAGGCTGCGCAAGATTCCGGCGGACCAGCGCGACGGGAGCCGCGGTGCGATGCTCGGTAAACAGCCGTTCAGCCGCCGCCGTTATGTGCTGGCGTGCCTGGCGCTCGCCGCCTTGGAGCGCGCGGAAAGCCAGGTGACGCTGGGCTGGCTGGTGGACCGGATCCTCGGCTTTGCGCGCGACGATGATCTGGCCGCGGCGGGGATCACGTTCACCCTGCAAACCCGGGAGGAACGGGCGGACGTGGCCGCGGTGGCCCGGCTGCTGCTGGAGACCGGGGTGCTGTCCCGGGTGGCCGGGGACGAGCAGGCGTTCGTCAACGACACCGGGGACGCGCTGTACGACGTGGACCGCGCGGTACTCTCGGTGCTGCTCACCGCCCGCCGCGGGCCTTCCACCGTCACGGCGGCCATGCTGGCGGAGCGGATTGAGGCCATCACTGCCGAGGTGGCTCCAGACACCGAGGACGGCCGGAACCGCGCTATCCGGCATCACCTCGCCCGGCGGCTCCTCGACGACCCGGTGCTTTACTACGCCGACCTCAGCGAGGAGGACCGCGGGTACCTGGACCGCCAGCGCGGACCGCTGCTCAAGCGGCTGACTGAGGCGACCGGGCTGATCGCGGAGACCCGCGCCGAAGGGATCGCCCTCGTCGACCCAACCGGAGAAGCTACCGACCTAGGCATGCCGGAAGAAGGTACGGATGGCCATGCCACGCTGCTGCTCGCTGAGTTTCTTGCCGAACGGCTCCGCCGGGGTGACCGCAGACCGGTACCGCCGAACATCCTCATCCGGCAGATGGCTGCCGTGGCCGCCGAGCACCGCAGCCATTGGCGCAAGGACGCGACAGTGGCGGGGGCCGAGCGCGGCCTGACCGTGCAGGCCGTCCGGAGGCTTGCCGCGCTGGGCCTGGTCAGCGACGGCCCGGACGGGGTGGCGCCGCTGCCCGCGCTGGCCCGGTTCGGCTGCGCCGAGCCGCTGGCTCCCGGTGGGCACGGGAGGACGGAGGCGGAACAATGACTGCTGGGCCATGGCCGGTGGCCGATCCGCAGGCCGACGGTGGGCGGCCGGTCGCGCCACCGGCTCCCGGGCTGCCGGTGGCTGGCACCACGCGGTGGCAGCCGCTGCGCACCGGGCTGGTGGACATCTTCCACTACGACTGCCAGGAATTCTGGTTCCGCGACGGCCGGCTGCTGCTGCGTGGCAACAACGGCACCGGGAAGTCGAAGGTGCTGGCGCTGACGCTCCCGTTCCTCCTTGACGGAGATCTGTCCCCTAGCCGAGTCGAGCCGGACGGGGACCGCGAGAAGAAGATGGAATGGAACCTTCTGCTCGGCGGGAAGTACGACGAGCGGCTGGGCTACACCTGGCTGGAATTCGGCCGGGTGGCCGAAGATGGGGAGCGCCTGTACCTGACGGCAGGCTGCGGGTTGCGCGCGGCGCAGGGCCGGGGCATTGCCGACCGCTGGTTCTTCGTCACCTCGCAGCGCCTGGGCCAAGACCTGTTCCTCATCGGCCGCAGCGGCACCGCTCTGACTCGGGACCGGCTTGCCGAGGCCATAGGCTCCAGCGGCCAGGTAACCCAACGGGCCGAGCAATACCGCCGGATCCTGGACGAGCACTTGTTCCATCTCGGCGCCGAACGCTATGACGCGCTGATCAGCCTGCTCATCCAACTCCGCCAGCCACAGCTTTCCAAGCGGCCGGACGAGGGACGCCTGTCCCGAGCGCTCAGCGAGGCGCTGGCTCCGCTCGACCAAGCCGTGATTTCGGACATCGCGGCCGCCTTTCACGACCTGGAGCAGCAGCGCGACGAGTTGGCGGCGCTGCGGGAAACGCACCGGCACGTGCGCCGGTTCCGCGACCGGTACCAGCGGTACGCCGCGGTGGCCGCGCGCCGCCAAGCCGGGCGGCTTCGCCACGCCCACGCGGACTACGAGCAGTTGCAGCGGGATCTGGCTGCGGTGCGGCAGCAGATCGGCGATGCCTCGCGCCGCGAACAGGACTCTCAGGCCGACCTCGAGGCCGCATCAGCCCAGCTCGCCGGGCAGGAGGCGGCCCGGGAAGGTCTGGCCGGCGACCCGCGGCTGAAGAACCTGGACGACGCGCAGCGCTACGCCGAGGATGCAGCCCGGGCGCAGGCCGGGGCGGAGGCAGACGTTGCGCGGCAGCAGGCGGTAACCGCACAACGTGAGGAGCAGCACGCCGTGGCGGTCACCGCGGCCAATGCCACCCGGGACGGTGTGACCACGGCGCTGGCAGCCCTGCGGGCCTGGGCCGGGCGAACCGGTATCGATGCTGAACTGGTGCTTTCCGGGCTGGCGCTTCCGGACGGCCCGTGGATGGAACGGGACACTGAGGCTGCGCGCCGGGCAATGGCGGAGGCGGCCGACCGGCGCGCGGGGGCGGTCGCCCACGTGACCGGGCTGGCCGAGGCGGTGGTCACCGCAGGAGAGGATGTCAAGCAAGCGCGGAAGCGGGTCTTGGAAAGAGAGTCCGAAGCGGATGCCGCCGCGGAGGTGCTGGCCAGCGCGGAGCGGCAGCGCGACAGGGTGGCCGCCGAGCATATTTCCGAGTGGCGTGCCCTGGCCGGGCGCGCGGACCGGCTCGCTTTGTCACCGTTCAGCCTGCCCGACCCGGATGAGATCGGCCTCGCTGGCTGGGTGGAAACCCTGGCGGGCCCGCACCCCGCCGAACGCGCGCTCCGGGAGGCAGCCGCTGCGGCGCACCGCTCCCTCGCCGACGCGGCCGCCCGAATGGACGGCGCGCTCGCGCAGGCACGGGCAGAACTTGGAGAGCTGGAGGCGGAGCGAGACCGGCTGGAGTCCGGCGAGATCGCCCGGCCCCCGATGCCGTATACCCGCGATCCTGCGGCCCGGGACGGGCGTGCCGGCGCGGCGCTATGGCAGGTTACCGATTTCGCTCCGGGGCTGGCCGAGGCGGAACGCGCCGGGCTAGAGGCAGCACTGGAGGCCTCAGGCCTGCTGGACGCCTGGATAACTCCGGCCGGCGAGCTACTGGAGGCGGGCACCCACGATGTGATCGCGGTCGCGGGGGCGGTGGCCGCCGACAGCCTCGCCGCGGTGCTGCTGCCGGTCATCGACGCCGCCGACCCGCGGGCCAGGACGCTGGCCGCGGACCTGGTCCGGGGGGTGCTCGCCGGCGTGTCCCGCACCGAGACCGCCGATGGGCCGTATGTGAGCTGCTCCGGCCGGTGGCGGCTCGGGCCGCTGCACGGCCAATGGTCCAAGGACCGGGCCTGCTTCATCGGGCACGCGGCGCGGGAAGAGGCCCGTCGCCGGCGCCTGGCCGAGCTGGCCGAGCTCATCACCACCGCTGCGCAGCGAGTGGCCGAAGCCGAGTCGGCCGCCGCGGCACTCGCTACCCAGCAAGGAGCACTGAACGATCTTGTGGCCGACGCACCGTCCGACACCGCGCTGCGAGAGGCACAGGCCGCGGTGACCGGCGCGGCCGGGGTGGCCGAGCAGGCGCGCCAAAAGGCCGAGAACGCCGCGACCGACCTGGAGTGGGCGGAGCAGGACCTGATGCAGGCGCGCGGTGTCCGGGACGCCGCCGCCGCAGACACCGGCTGCCCCACTGGGCTCCCGGCCCTGCGGCAGCTGGCCCAGGAGATCGGCAGCTACCGGCAGGCGGCCACCGAGCTGATCGCGGCGCTCAAGCTGCACGCCGCCCGCCTCGCCGACCTGGGCACCTGGGCGGGCGAGCTAGCTCGCGCCCAAGCGGAACTATCCCGGCTCGGCGACGCGGCCCATCAGGCAGCCCTTCGCGCGGCGCAAGAGCAGCAGCGGCTGGAGACGCTGCGCGACGCTATCGGCGCCTCGGTGGAGGAGCTCAAGGAACGGCTGGCCACGGTGCGTGCCCGGATCGCCGAGCTCACCGCACGCACCAAGACCCTGGACGGCCAGTGCCGCCAGGCCGCCGAGCAGCGTGCCGGGGCACAGGGCCAGGAGAAGCTGCTGGCAGGAAACCTGGCCCAGGCGCAGCAGCATCGCGAACAGGCGATCGTCGGCCTGCGCCAGTTCGCGGCAACAGGCCTGCTCGCCAGCGCCGGAGCCGCTGAGATCCCCGACGCTTCGACGCCATGGGCCGCCGACCCGGCGATCCGGCTGGCCCGGCGGGTTGAGCAGCAGTTCGGCGAGGTCGACGCCGACGATGACACGTGGCGGCGGATCCAGGACGAGATCACCGGCCGCTACCGCGAGCTGGCTGAGGCGCTAACCAGGTACGGGCATCAGGCGATCGCGGGCCTCGATGACTGGTTCGTGGTCACCATCGTGTTCCAGGGCAGCGCACGCAGCCCCGCCGAGCTGACCGCTGTGCTGGAGGAGGAGATCGGTTACCGGGAGCGGATGCTTACCGCACGTCAGCGGCAGGTCATAGAAAACCACCTGATCAACGACGTGGCCAGCCACCTGCAACGGCTGATCAGCGAGGCCGAGACGCAGGTCGCCCAGATGAACGCGGAGCTACGGGAACGGCCCACCTCGACCGGCATGCGGTTGCGGCTGCGCTGGGAGACTCGGCCGGACGGCCCGGCCGGACTGGCGCAGGCGCGGACCCGGCTGCTCCGCCAGGACTCCGACTTGTGGTCACCCGCGGACCGGGAAGCTGTCGGCGACTTCCTGGCACGTCAGATCGAGACGGCCAGGGCCGAGGACGAGCAGGCCACCTGGGCCGAGCTGCTAAGCCGCGCCCTGGACTACCGGTCCTGGCACCGGTTTGTCATCGAACGGCACCAAGACGGCCGATGGCGCCCGGCAGCTGGCCCTGCATCCGGTGGGGAACGGGCGCTAACCGTCTCGGTGCCACTGTTCGCCGCAGCCTCTGCGCATTACCGGTCGGCTCACCGCCACGCGCCGCGGCTCATCATGCTCGACGAAGCCTTCGCCGGGGTAGACGACCAGGCGCGCGGCCAGTACCTCGGCCTGCTCGCCACCTTCGACCTCGACGTCGTGATGACCTCGGAGCGGGAGTGGGGCTTTTACCCGACCGTTCCTGGAATCGCAACCCACCACCTGGTCCGCCGGGACGGCATCGACGCCGTGCATGTCACCTCATGGGAGTGGGACGGCCAGCGGGCCGACCGGGCCGAGCACGCGGTCAGCGGCCGCCCTCGGTGACGGACCATGGTGACCCCAGCCCCCGGTGCGGGCCAGGCCGCTCATGCAGATCCGGCCCGGCTGCGCCGCACACTCGGCGACCCGGCGCTGGCGCGGCTGGTCGCGCGGCTTGCCAGGCGGCTGGAACTGGGTCGCCGGCTCGATGCCCCGCTCGTTCTGGACGCCGCTACCGAGGCGGAACGTCTGGCGCTGGGCCGCTTGCTCGGTTGGCCGCCAACCCGGCACGGCCACTCGGTGCGGGTCTGGCCAGGGCAGCTTTCGGCGGCGCTGAACAGCGCCGGGATCGCCCCGGATCTACACTCCGCGGTGGAGGCGCTCACGGGGCCGGTCGTCTCGCGCCCGGAGGCCGCGGCGGCAGAGCAAGTCGCGCGCGAAGCGATGCGTTCGGTGATCGCTAGTAGCCGGGCACGCCGGCATCTCCTGGTATGAACGGTGGGCGGCTGCTCTGGAAGCCGACGGCACCCTCACCCGGCTGGCCCGTACCGGCGGCGGCCGCCTGGCCGCCCAGGCTGTCGCGGTGCTGGATCTGCTGTCGGCCGACGCGCAGCCGCTGCCAGTGCTCGCCGAGCAGGCCACCGGCGACACCAAGGCCCTGTCCGGCACACCGCTCGCCCGGCTGGTGCTGCGGGCGCTGGCGCTGCGAGATGGCGTTGCGAATTCTGCCCTGGCCCGGCGGGAGACGCAGCGTGCGCTGTGGGAGGCCGCCGGGGTGATCCTCGACGATCTCTCCAGCCAGGCGCTGGTCCTCGGGCTAGCCGCGGAGTCGGCCAGCCCGCTCGGCCGCTGGCTGACCGAAGCGGCGGAGGACGGGATCCCGTTCCGGGTCACGCTGCACCAGCTTGCGGCGATGCCGGTGACGCCGCAGGCGGACGCGGTCTTCGTATGCGAGAACCCCTCGGTCCTCCGAGCGGCGGCTGCGGCGGGCGTGTTCCCGCGCCACGGCGCACGGCCGGTGGCGCTGGTCTGCACCGAGGGGATACCTAGCGCCGCCTGCCATCGGCTGCTCGGCGCATGCGGCCGCGCGGGAGCGGCCATCGGCTGGCGCGGCGATTTCGATTGGACCGGCCTGCGCACGGTTGACGCTGGGGTGGCCCGGCATGGCGCACGGCCCTGGCGGATGGGCCGGCCCGACTACGAGGACGCGCTCGCAGCCGGAGACACCGAGCCGCTGCGGGGGCCGTCCGCGCCGAGCCCATGGGACCCCGCGCTTGCCGCCCGGATGGCGGAGACGGGGCGGGCTGTGATGGAGGAACGGCTGATCCCATTGCTGCTCGCGGACCTGAGCGAGGCCGACGCACGATAATCCCGCCTGACCGGTGACCGGGCCTTTTTCTACGTCCGGGAAGGCAACCAGTAGTCGCATGCAACAAGGGGAATGATGGGTGAATATCACTATAGGAACTCCTTGAGGTAGGCCGCCCGCTCACCGAGCAACATCAGCATGAACTGTGAGAATTGTTCGACGCAGGCACAGATCGCTGCGACGATTTTGTAAACGACTATCACGGGGATTCCGGGCGGATCGCCGGGTCATGCGGGCCCACGGCCACAGCGACGGCCACATCGAAGCGTTCGCCAAGTGGTGTGTCTTCCGGACTTGTCCCATGATGCGATGAAGAAGCGGGCCTCCGCTCCTGGTGGACACTGGAAGTCGCGGGCATCCCATCTCCACCAGCGGGGAGGCCTGGACCTACACCGGCGCCGTGCGCGTTGGTGTGGCTGAGTGCTGATGGCCGGAAGCTGGAGGCCATTCGGATCGCCAACAGCCCGGCTGCGTTGCGCCGAGCTACGTCGATGGCCGATGAGGGCCGAGATAGGGATCGGCATGCTCCTGCGCCCAGCGGTCGAGAACTTTGGCGAGCGCTGCGGCCTGGCCGCCACCAGCGGGTAGGTTCTTCTTCAGTACAAACACCAGCACGACGTCGCGTTCGGCGGCGAAGTCCACGACGTTCTCGGTCACGACGGCCCGGCCTTCGCCCCGGGCGACCACAGCCACCTGCGCGTCCTCCGCCGCCCGAAGACCGACCTCTGCGACATGGACCGCGTCGTGACCGTAGGTGTCGCGTAAGAGCGCTGCGGCAGCTATTGGGAACATCTCATCGATCAAAAAAGCGCTCACGCCAGCAGCGCCTCACGCTGCTCTGATGTCCGGCGGCTTCGCTCTGCCCTTGCCCGGTTGCGCTCGATCCGCTCACGTACCTCATCTGCATGCTCGGAGGCGTAGTCCAGGGCAATACGGATCAGCCGCGGATGCAGATCCGACTCGGCGCTCAGCAGGCTGATCCGCCGCTCCTCGCTGCCGTCGAGTTCCTGAAGGCGGGCGACGATCTCCCAGACGTCCGGGCCAGCGGCGAGCGCGGCGCGCCGATCATGTGCTGGCCCGCGAAATATGATCCCCGGGTGGTCAATCTGGTCGATGCCCTCGACAATGAGCTGGTCAAGCAAGGCCGTGACAGTCATGCCTTCGCGCGCGGCCCGTGCCGCCAGCCGGCTCCTGGCGGTATCGCTAATGCGAAACGATGTGCTTACGGCCACGAGCAACCTCCTACATTCGTCAAGAATTGTACCGCAGTGCAGTGCTATTGCGCTACGCTGCCTTTGCGGCAAGTAGCTGGGCCAGGACCTCAGTCCGGCGACGTCCGGTCGCAGCCGACCTGTTGCGGGCTGGCGCGGTTGAGGAGCGGTTGAGTGGCTGCCGAACCACTCTCAGGACGGCGTTCCTGCAGGTAACGGTCATACGTTGCCGTCGTCGGGTGCTCCCTGCAAAACCGTCGGCTTAGCCTACCCAGGTTCGAACCCTGGACCTGCCACCACCAGCACAAACAGCCGCTGACCAGTGGTGCGACCAGCACGGGATGCGGGGCCGGGAGCGGCTCCCGGTGGCGGCACCCCCGGCACGCCTCCCGGTGGTGGCACCCCCGGCACGCCTCCAGGTGGCGGCACCCCCGGCGCGCCTCCCGGTGGTGGCACCCCCGGCACGCCGCCCGGTGGCGGCACCCCCGGCACGCCTCCAGGTGGCGGCACCCCCGGCGCGCCTCCCGGTGGTGGCACCCCCGGCACGCCGCCCGGTGGCGGCACCCCGGCACGCCGCCCTGCGGCACCCCGGCACGCCGCCCTGCGGCACCCCTATCACTGGACTGCGGACGGCGCGGCCGGGCCGAAAGCCGCCACGGGCCGGGCGCGGACATGGCAGGTTCCTGGGCCTGCACGGAGGGCGCTGGCCGTTTGACAGCTTGAGCAGCATGCCGCATACTTAGGTGATTACCTAAATATATGGCGATCTACCAGGGATTCGATGCTCTTGTCGACGACGGCCGGGTGTCGTGGCGGAGCGACTGTCCCGCATGTTAGGCATCAGCCAGCAGACTGGCTCGATTCCGGGCTGCTTCGCTCGGTGCCTCGGCGAGGGCCCCAGACGGATCGCCATCGTCCACACAGGGAGGATCGAGATGAGGAAAGTCGTGGCCATCGAGAACGCGACGCTGGATGGCTTTGCTGACTCGCAGGAGGGGCTGGGCTTCGAGTGGACCGCTCGCGCCTACGACGAGGAGGTTGACCGGTTCAGCAACGTACATGTCCGGGCGGATGTCGACACGGCCATGTACGGACGCGCGACCTACTTGGGCATGCAAGGGTTCTGGTCGAACATGCTCGACAACCCCAGTGGCACACCGGGCGAACGGGCGCACGCCGAATGGGTGCACAACGTCAACAAGATCGTCTTCTCGACAACGCTGGACTCGGCGGGCTGGGCGAACTCGCGGCTCCTCAGCGGCAACGTCGCTGAGGAGGTGGGGAAGCTCAAGACAAAGCCCGGCGGCACGATGGCGATCTATGCCAGTCCGAAGCTGGTCCACGCATTCATCGACCTGCGGTTGATCGACGAGTTCCGCATCGTCATCCACCCCGTGACGCTCGGACGTGGCACGCCGCTCTTCCACGACAAAGCCAAGCTCGACCTGGAGCTCGTGGAGTCGAAAGCCTTCAACAGCGGCGCCGTGTATGTCCGCTACCAGGTCCTCTAGCCCCAAAGCCAACGACATGACCTCCGGCTCCGGCGGGGCGTGTTCTTGAACCGAGGGCCGGGGTACCCGCCCGGCGCCTCCGCGTGGTTCGCCTGGCTACCAGGCCCGCGTGAGCCGCCTCCGCCGGCTCGCCGGGGTCACGGCGGGCATTACTGGCCGGAACGGCAGCGGGCGCCCGCCGGCAGCAGCGCCAGAGGTTTGGCCGGCCCCGCTTGCCATGGCCGGTCCTTACCTGGCCGCCAGTCCGGAGCTTGCCCGGCACTGCCCCTTGACAGGGCCAGCGGCATCCGAAATCTTCAGGTAAATGCCTAAACATGTGGGCCTCGACGAGGTATTCCATGCACTCGGCGACAGCAGCCGGCGGGCCATGGTGGAGCGGCTGTCCCGCGGCCCTGCCTCAGTGAGCGAGCTCGCCAAACCGTTTGCGATGGCGCTCCCCACGGTCACCCAGCACCTTGGCGTGCTGGAAAAGGCCGGCCTGGTCACCTCGCGCAAAGAGGGGCGAGTCCGCACCTACCAGCTGATTCCCGGAGCCCTGGGGCCGGCCGCGAACTGGATCACCGGGCAAAAGCTGCCCGCGGAACGCCGCCTGGACCGCCTCGGCTCGTTCCTTACCAGGGCCTCCAGCAGCCCAGACGACGACCCAGCCACCACGGCAAGGAGTGACTGACGTGGACGACACCGAGCGCAGCCAGATCCACGCCACCTTCGTGATCGAGCGCACCTACCCGGTGCTCGTCGCCGCGGTCTGGCACGCGCTCTCGGACAACGACGCACGCGACCAGTGGCTGACCGCTGGTGAGGCGTTCCAGGCCGCCGAGAAATCCCACGACTTCCGCGTCGGCGGGCACGGCATCGAAGACGGCCAGTGGCACGGCGGCCCCCGGTCACGGTTCCACTCCACCTACACCGACATCGTCGACCAGCGGCGCATCGTGTTCACCTACGACATGTGGGCCGACGGGCAGCACCTGTCCACCTCCCTGACCACGATCGCGCTGGAGCCCGACGGCGGCCAGACCCACCTGACCTACACCGAACAAGGCGTCCACTTCGACGGCTTGGACAGCCCCGAAGGCCGCGAAGAAGGCACCAGGGAACTTCTCGGCCAACTCGGCTCCTGCCTTTCCCCCCGCCGCCCGTGACGATCTCATTGCGGCCGCGGTGCCCAGCCGAACCTTCGGACGGTGACGAGCCCTCCCACGCCCGCGTCGCCAGGCTGCCGAGAGCGTGCCAGTCAAAGGTGCGGCCTTCTGTCCGGGGTAAAAGCCTTGTTCCGTTGGGGTAAAAACTGCCGGGGCCTATTGACGCTGGCTTTACCCGGGTGTATAGATCGCGCTAAGGGCGGGTAATTCTGGATCTCCCCGCAGGTGGTAACTTTTGCACGCCTTATCCAAAGTCACTCGCGCGCGGGCTGCATTTGTCCCGGTAATGAGGGAGCAGCGATGCCGTTCATCTCGCTATACCCTGGTAACGGCCGGTGTTGCAACACTGCTGCCGATTCTCGGTCATCGGCGCGAGTTCATTAAACCGCGAGCATGATGAGAAAGGAGAACCAGATGGGCACAGGTCGGCAGGTGATGGAGGATTACCTCGACGCACTCGTCAAACGCGCCGATTTCTCCCGCTACTTCGCTAGCGACGTTGTCGCTACTCTCGAGGGGACCGATCAGCGGGCCGATGGGCCAGAGGCCGCCGAGCAGATGATCCGTTACATCCACCAGCAGGCGTTCGACGCGCGCCCCGAGCTAAAGAATCTGCTGGTCGATGAGGATAAAGCGGCAATCGAAGCCGATTTCGCAGGTACCCATACCGGTGAGTTCGCCGGCGTACAACCCACCGGCCGGGCGGTCCGGGCGCCGTACTCGGCCTTTTACGACTTGCGCGACAACCAAATCAGCAAGCTGCGTATCTACTTCCCCATAAGCCTGCTAGTGGAACAAATCACCACCTGAGATCGGCCGGTAACTGCCACCGGGCGTTAACCGCAGGTCACCGTGTTCTGGCGTGGCCTGGTGGCGGTTCTCCGCGCGAACCTAGCGGCGGGCAGGCGCCGGCAGCTGGCCACGCGGGGTGGCTGCGCTCGGATCATGGCCGGTGAGCGTCCCAGGGACCGGGTATCCATTTGGCCGGACATGGCCGGCCCGGGACAATCAAGCTGTGGAACATTTGCCGCGCGAGCACCTGATTGCCGGGCTTGGCCATATCCGCGATTCCCCTCAGGACGGCGGCCGGGTCGTGCTGGTCGTCAGCCGCCCCGCAGTGGGCCAGCGGGAGCTGCCGGCTGAGGCGGTTTTCGACCAGGTGGCCGGGCTTAATGGAGACAACTGGCTGGCTCGCGGCAGCAAAAGCACCGCGGATGGGTCGGCCGACCCTGAGCGGCAGGTGACGGTGATGAACGCGCGGGCCGCTGAACTCGTCGCCGGCGGGAGGGAGCGGATGCCGCTAGCCGGGGATCAGCTGTATGTCGATCTCGACCTCAGTCGCGACAATCTGCCGGCGGGCAGCTTGCTTGCGGTTGGCCAGGCCGTGCTACGTGTCAGCGAGGCCCCGCACCTGGGCTGCGCAAAGTTTGTCGGGCGCTTTGGCGCCGAAGCGATGCGGTTTGTCAACTCTCGCATCGGCCGCCAGTTGCGGCTGCGCGGGATGAACGCCAGAGTCGTCATACCTGGCGTCGTCCGGCCCGGCGACCTCGCCACCAAGGCCTCTACCTCCCACCACGAACTCGCCCCGGAAACCATCCGCCAACTCTGAACTGCTCTCCAGCGGAGCGCGACTAGAGCCGCTGCCTTGACGCCAAACGACGGCGCTGGCAGCGAGCGGACGGCTCCCCGGTCAGCCAAAGGTCGGCCGGGGGCCGGTGCCAAAGTGTTTGTCATCTACCGGGCTCGCACATCCTTAGCGCGGCTCTGGCCTGCACGGATAGCCCAGGCAGGCCGGGTTTGGGCGTTCTGCTGACTGCCGGATTGGGCAGTTCTCCTGGCCTGAGCATCGTGGTGTGGCGCATAGTGGGCTTCGCGCTGTGGGGCAGCACCAGGCCTGGCTGGCCCAGCGGGGGATCACCTGGGGGTGCGGATGAGCGGGACCGGGCAGATGCCATCGCCTCCGACCGGGAATGATGTGTGGCGCCTCGATGACCGGATCGCGCTGGTGACCGGCGCGTCGGCGGGCCTGGGCGCGCGGTTCGCGCGCGTGCTGCACCGGGCGGGGGCGCACGTGCTGGCCACCGCCCGCAGGGCAGACCTCCTCGACGAGCTCGCCCGCCAGTGCGGCGAGCGGATGGAGGTGATGCCCGGGGACATCACCGACGCCTCGCACCGGCAGGCGCTGGCACGGCGACTGGCAGCGCACGGCCGCCTCGATGTCCTGGTGAACAACGCCGGGATCTGCGACGACGGGCCAATAGAGGAGCAGTCCCTGGACGAGCTGCGCCAGGTCGTCGAAGTGAACCTGATCAGCGTGCTGGATGTGTGCCGGCTGACCGCCCCGCTGCTGTGGGTTGCCCCGGCCGCCAGCGTGATCAACGTCGCGTCCATGTACGGCATCGTCTCCTCCCGCGGCCCGATGGCCGGCTACAACGCCACCAAAGGAGCCTTGGTCAACCTCACACGCCAGCTCGCCGCCCAGTGGGGCGGGCGCGGGGTGCGGGTCAACGCCCTGGCCCCCGGGTACTTCCCGACGGAGCTGACCGGCCACCTCGCCGACGCCGGCTTCACCGAGTCCATCCGCGAGCACACCCTGCTGGCCCGCACACCCGCGCTCGGAGAGATCGATGGCCCGCTGCTGTTCCTAGCCACCGCCGCCTCCAGTTACATGACCGGCCAGACCCTGGTCATCGACGGCGGCTGGACCGCGGTCTGACCCCTGGCGACGAGCCCGTTCACGCCCAGACCAGCCCAAAGCGACAACCCCGGGCCGCTGCTGCGTCGCAAGGCAACAGGCCGCCTCGCCGCTCCGGTGACAATGACGCCACGATTGACCCGATCTGCGTCTGTGGCGCACAGCACCGTGAAGCACAGCTCGCCGCGCCGATCGGCGGGTACGTGCGCGGCCGTGAAGTCCTTGGGCTGGCTCCGTTTGATGGGCGATATGACGGTGTCTCTGACGCCGTGGCGACTCGATGTGGCAACCCGGGGTAGGTTTTGCCGGTGGTGTTCCCGCCGCCTGCGGTACTCGCCGCTTTCGGTGTTGCCGGATCCCGCCCAGTTCCGCTGGGCGGCGGCCAGGGCACGTCCTGGCTGGCCGGTGATGTGGTCTTCAAGCCAGTGGACGTCGACGACCTGGAAGAACTGGCGTGGCAGGCCCAGATCTTCTCCCAGATTCCGTCGGTTGGCTTCCGGCTGGCCCGGCCCCGGCGAGCTGCCGACGGCTCGCTGTGCGTCGATGGATGGTGCGCCACTGAGTATGTGACCGGCACGCACAAGGCACGTCGCTGGCCGGAGATCATTGCGGTTGGCGAGCGCTTCCACGCGGCTTTGCGCGAGATTCCGCGGCCGTCTTTCCTTGACCAGCGATCCAACCGGTGGGCAATCAGCGACCGGGTCGCCTGGGGCGAGATACCCGCCAGTGAGTTCCCTGACGTCAGGCACGTGCCCGAACTGGTCTCGGCGCTGCGCCCGGTCGCCGCTCCCAGCCAGCTCATCCACGGCGACCTTACTGGCAACGTCCTGTTCGACCGCGCTCAGCCGCCAGCGATCATCGACTTCTCGCCCTACTGGCGGCCCACCGCCTACGCATCGGCAATCGTGGTCGCTGACGCCCTGGTCTGGGAAGGCTCCGGCCGCCAGGTGCTGGACGCCGTCGCCCACATCAGCGATTTCGGCCAGTACCTGGCCCGGGCTCTGATCTTCAGAGCAGTGACCGACTGGATAGTCAGCCAAGAAGAACCAGCAAACCCAGCTGCTGAAGACCGCGACCTGTGGGCCCGCGCCGTCAACCTCGCTTGCCAGCTCGCGGTCCGCCGAGACCTCTAGACTGCGTCGCACATCAAGTGAAGACGATCTGCCGCACATCATGTGAGCCTCGGCGCCCGATGGCGCCTGCCTCACAGACACCTTCCCTTCCCTGGGGGAGGCGGCCGCCTGGCCGGGCGGTTGGGAGCATCATCGCCGTCCCCGGCCGTCCCAGATCTGCCGTAGCTCGAAGATGCCGATCCTGGCGGTCGGGCGCCGGGATGCGATCTGGACTGCCTCGGCCATGCTGGCGCACTCGATCAGGTCGAACCCGGCGATCTGCTCCTTGGTCGCTTTCGAATACCAGGAAATCTGAGTCACCGGCGTGCATGCCGGGGCATGGTGCACCCGCGGGCCAGGCGGGCGGGAAATGGCCCGGCCAAGACCGCGCGGGCCGTTCGTCCCCGCCGCCGGGTGCCGTTGCTGCGTCTGGTGGTGACGGCGGCCCTGCCACGGATTCAGTCCGCCGTCATGACCGTGACGGCTCCGCTTGCCCGGCCGGATTTGTGCCGCCCCGCGCGGGCGCCAAATATTGGTGGGTGTTTCTTTGGCGAAGATTCCCTGGTAGGCGGGCGGTCCCGTTGGGGGGCGGCGGAGTCGCGCTCGGCGACGGAGCGTCGTTCGGCACGGTAGGGGTCGTTGGGCTCGGGCTGGGGCTTTCGGACGGGCTCGGGCTGGGGCTTGCGGACGGGCTGGGGCTTGCGGACGGGCTGGGGCTTCCAGACGGGCTCAGGCTCGGGCTGGCAGACGGGCTCGGGCTCGTAGGCAGGCTTGTGCACGCGGTCTGGCCAGGGCTAACAGCCGAGCTTGCCGAAGGGCCGGGCGCCGACGTCGTTGCCGGGCATGGGACTGGCTCGGCAGCTGGCCGGCTCGGTGGGCGGTGCGCCGGGCCAGTCCCCGCCGCGCTGCCTGGGGATAGCTGCCCGCCATTCCCATTCACCTTCGGCGCATTCCTTCCAGCGGACCCGCCGCCATGGAGGGAGTAACTCCCCACCGCCGTGCCCGGCAGCGTCTGCCGCAGCACTGCGGTCAGTGCGAAGACACCCGCCACCGCCACGGCAGCGGCCAGCAGGGTGACCAGAGCCGTGCCGGCCGGGGCCCGGCGCCGCCGCGGCATGCCCGGCGGCGCCCCCCGCTGGCTTTGTGGGGCGGCGGCGAACACCGTTGGCAGCCAGGCCATGAACGTGTGCAGGCCGGCCCAGGCCCGCCGTGCCACCGTGGCGCAGGCGGCTATCATCCCGGCAAGCAGCACCGGGCGGGGCCGGGTCAACGAGCGGCGGATCTTGTCCAGGCCATCGTCGGTGGGCTGCACCCGGTCCGCCGCGTCATGCAGCGCGCGGCGCAGGCGTTCGTCAAACTCATCCTGGCCCCGGCTCATGCCTCAGGCTCCAGCGCATCGCCGATCGCCAGCATGGCCCGGGTGGTGTGGCTTTTCACCGCATCAGGGCTGATCCCCATGGCCGATGCGGTCTCAGCCTCGGACAAGTCTGCGTAATACCGCAGGACCAGCGCCTCGCGCTGACGGCGGGAAAGCAGGCCTAGCGCGGCCACGACCGGCGCGCACGTCAGCTGCGCCCGAGCATCGGGCGCGGCGCCGGGCGCCTGCGGTAGTGGCGGCCCCGCGTCCCGCTCATCGACCCCACGACGGCGGAGCGCAGAACGGGACCGGTTGATGACACCCCGCCGCACAAAAGCCAGCGCCTTATCGCGGCGCTTGAGCCAGCGCCAGTTAGCGTGCATCGCCACCAGTGAGTCCTGGACGACCTGTTCGGCCGCCGCCAGATCGCCCACCAGCAAGGCCGCCATACGCACCAGTGACGGGTAATGCGCCCGATACAGCTCGCACACCGCGCCCGTGGCATCCGGCGGCGGCGTCCCCCCGGCGGCCACGCTCGTGGACGCGTCACCCGGGCCCGGCGCCGACTCGGCGCCTTCGGCAACGGTCACCGCGACCCCGGGCGGCCCGGCGCCGCCCGGCGGGCTTGACCCAGCGAAAGCACCGGGGCCATCGTCGCCGCGCATCCGCCGAAGGCCCGATGCCGCCTCGCCCATACCCGTCCCCCGAAACATCACCACGCACGCCAGGCCACCACGCACCGGCGCCGGCCAATCGCCCGCCCCAGTCAAGCCACGCTAACCCAGGGCAAACCACCGCACCACCGCGGGATACCGTCAGAACCGGAAGCGAGTCAGGCCGCCTGGCTCCGTTGCCAAGGTCACGATCGCCGAGCGTGGCTCAATGCGGTACACGTTCCACGGCGGTGGTCCTTGCGACGGTGCGTTGAACGGGGCAGTGATGCCCGGCCCGCTGTCGTCGGGTTCGGCCGGCCAGCCGTTGTCCGCCCACGCCTTCGCGATACGCGCCAGTGCGCCCGGCTCGGTCACTCGCGCCGCGTCACCCTCGATGACGACGTCCGCGTCGCGGATCGACACCGCGATCGAACACCGCGGATCGCGCGCGACGTTGCGCCCCTTCCGGGTGCCCGCGCCGGTCTGGAACCAGAACGTGCCGTCGAGCCACAGGGCACCGACCGCGGTCACATGCGGGCTGCCGTCCTGGTTGACGGTGGACAGCCAGGTCGTGCGGGAGTTCATCGCGTCCGGAGCCGGCGCCGACCCCGCATCGAGCTTCTCGGCAACGACGGCCCAATCCACCGGCGGCAGCCCATCCGCCTTACCCAGATTGGTGATCTCCATAAGGCATCCCTCCCTTGTCCAGGACATCATGGCTAACGGCATGTCGCAGATAAGACGCGCCACGACCGCGAAAGTCATCGCGCATACACGGGGCACGAGCCGTCCGAGCGCGCGCACACGCATCACCATGAGCGAGCGTCTCAAGGCATGCTGCGGGAGACCGAGCTGCCCTGGGATACCCGCTAAGCAGCGGCGGGCTGATCACCGTGGACCTGCGTGGCGCTCGGCTATTCGGAGAACGAGCAGGCCTGGCTATCCTGCGGGTCGGCCACGCAAGGACGCAGCCGAGACAGGCAGGCCCTGTCAGCTCACCTTCGGCTGCGCGCGGAACAGCCAGACGTCGGCCGATGCCACGACCCGGCAATCACGCAGGCTGGGGGATGATCCGGATGTAGGGCTTGGGCGCCTTGAAATCGCCGTAGAGTTCCTTCGCCTTACCGTCGGACACCATCAGGGACAGCATCACGTCCTCGCCCGGCTGCCAGCTTGCTGGCGTCGCGACCGGGTGCCTGGTCGTGAGCTGGATCGAGTCGATTGCCCGCAGCATCTCGGTGAAGTTGCGGCCGGTCTGCATCGGATACATCGTGATAAGCCTGACCTTCTTGCTGGGGTCTATCACGAAGGTGCTGCGAACGGTCCGGTTGTCCATCGCGCAGCGCGACGCGGCGTCACCCTCAGCGTCGGCTTCCAGCATCCCGTAGAGCTTGGACACATTCAGGTCAGTGTCGGCGATGATTGGGTAGTCCGGCCGTGTGCCCTGGGTCTCCTCGATGTCGTCAAGCCACGCGTAGTGATCCTCGACCGAGTCCACCGACAGGCCGATGAGCTTCACGTTCCGGCGTTGGAACTCAGGGCTCAGTTTCGCGACCGAGCCGAGCTCGGTGGTGCATATCGGGGTGAAGTCCTTGGGGTGCGAGAACAACACCGCCCACGCATCGCCGATCCACTCGTGGAACCGGATCGTTCCCTCGGTCGTCTGTGCCACAAAGTCAGGCGCCGTGTCGCCGAGCTGGAGACCCATCGTTCCTACCTCCCCGCAGTAATCGCCCACACTCTCTAGTGGTACAAGCCACTGCAGCGCCGTCGCTTCGCCCGGAAGGGCCATCTCGCGTCGTCGCGCGGATGGCCCGATCGGGCCATGCCCGGAGTGGCGACGGTGGCGCCTGCGCGCCCGGGGCCGCAGTTAAAGGGACCCCGCACGCGCCGCAGGCCGCCGGGGTCAGATGAGGCCCTCGCGCGTACCCCAGGCCGCGGCCGCGGCGCGCGAGGAGAGATCGAGCTTCCGCAGGATGTTGGCCAGGTGCCGGTGCACGGTGTGCTCACTCAGGACGAGCCGCTGAGCGATTTCCGTGTTGCTCAGCCCTTGCGCGACGAGCTTGAGCACCTCGAGTTCGCGAGGCGTCAGCGCCGACGTGGCTTTGGCTGACGCCGGGTCGTCAAGTTCATTCAAGAGGGCGCCTGCACGCTGGGCCTCGCGCTCCCCCTGCATTCTGGCTAGCGCCTCACGGGCCAGGCGAGCCTGTTCGGCGGCTGGGTCGCTGCGCCCGAGCGCGGCAAGTACTCGCGCCAGGTCGAGCCGGGACCGCGCTGTCTCAAACGGGTCACCGCACTGGTGGAACAGGTCGATGGCGTCCTCCATGCGCGAGCGTGCCGTATCCAGGTCGCCTTCGGCCTCCGCCACGAGGCCCTCGACCGCAAGCGCCGAGGCACGCAGCGAGTCGCTGCCCACCTCCGCTACGACGCCCTGCAGTTCATCCTGCGCGTTCCTCGCTCGTTCCGTCTCGCCCAGTGCGACGAGCACGCGAGCGTACAGGTCGAGCCCGGCCGCGCGCTGGAGCCGGTTCTCCGGGCCGAGCTTCCGCAAGAATCTCGTCACACGATCCGCCGCAAGGGCCATGTCCCCCATATCGAATGCGACATGCGCGAGCCCGAGCTGGGCGTAGGGGTGGAACTCGACCTGGCGGAACAGCTCGGCCGCTTCCTCGAACCGCCCCTGGCGCCGCCGAAGGTCTCCGCGGCGGACCAGAGCCTCAAACGCGATGCCAGGGCGACTGGCCCGAAGCTCCTGAAGCGCCGTCTCGAATGCGGCATCGGCCTCCTCCCAGGTGCCGCGCAGGACGAGAATCGCCCCGTAGTGCGCCCGGCAGACGGCGAAGAGATCCAGGATCCGCCACCGCTTAGCGAACTCAAGCATTCGCTGCGACCACTGATACGCGCGCTCGATATCCCGCACACGCTCGCAGGCGGTGATCATGTAACAGCAGGTGCGTCCGGCTGCCCATAGCTCTGACATCTCACCGGCCATGGCCGCAGCCGAGGCCTCGTCCAGCAGGCGGATCCCGTCAGCAATGTTTCCCTGACTTGCCAGCGCGAGACCCTCCAGGCCGAGGGCTGAGAACTCGATGTCGGGTACAGCCAGCGCGGTCCCGATCGACCGCGCTCGCTGGGCGAAGCGCCTCGTGGCCGCAATGTCGTTCTCAAGAAGGAAGGCGAATTCGCCCTCGCGGAGCGCGAGCCAGCCGTGTTCCGGCACGGGGTCGAGTCCCTCGAGCAGGCGGTGAGCCCGTTGCAGCCAGCCGCGTGCGACAGCCGATTCGCCGCGAAAGGCGAGAGAGTCCCAGCCGAGCCAAATGGCCATCCGCGCGGCGGCAGCCGCGTCGCCGCGTTCACGGTAAAGGCGGTATGCGTGCTCGCGCGACTCGATCGCGAGCTGCGCGTTGTCGAGCCACCAGGCCGCCATGGCGAGAGCCTCGGTCGCCTCGGCGCTGTGGTTTCGTTCGGTAGCGGCCTCGAAGTACGCCAGGGCCTGCTCCCATTCCCCCCGGCCAAGCGCTTCGCGTCCCGCTGCCAGGGGATCCACGACGTCGAGCTCGGGCTCAGTCCTCATGACGCCCACGCGAGAGTTGTGACGCCCAGACAGTTCCAGTGCGCCGTCCACTGTGGGCTGGGCAAGGCGTCGCGGGGTTTGTTGCGGGGATGAGAGCGATCAGACCGCATGGCGCCGGGCAGGGACTCAGCCTGTGATCCAGTGCCATGGCTGTCAGTGACCGCCAAGGCGATGGCCATACCGCTAGTGTCAACCAGATCCGCAGTCGCGGCAATCTGACGGCCAGCTGCCACTACACGGAGCATCGTCGGCCCGGCACGAATTCGGCTTTGAGCGTGCCGACCACGTGCTCACGATCGCCCTGGGGCGCCCGGACGGCGAAGATAAGGCCGTGGGCCCGGCAGCCCGGGCCACCGGCGCGGTCTGACAGCGCTGAATGAGCGGCACGACTGGGATGCGCCGTTCGGTCACGGGCGATGGGGCAGCCGGTCTGGCGCAACTGACCGGCCCCGCCCGACGCTGAAGTACATGATGCCGCCGAGGGGGATCGAGAGGATACAGGCGAACGCCCAGCCCCACTTGGGCAGGTAGCGGACCTGGGCAGCGCAGGCCAGGTCGGTCAGGCAGAAGGCGACGAACCCAGCGGCGGCCAGCAGGCCCGGGAAGACCTGCCACAGGCTGTCCGGCTGCAGCCCGCGGATGACCGCCACAACGACCAGGACGATGACCAGCCAGATGCCCACCCCGACCGTTGCGCGGTAGGCCAGACCCCGGGGAGCGGCTGCCGGGGCGCCGTCTCGCCAGCGCGCCGCCGGAGCGGGCCGGGCATCTCCACCGCTGACGCGGCGCAGCCGCCGAGTGGCCCTGGAGATGCCGGCCGAATAGCTGAGCGCACGGCCGGCGCGCACGAATCCGCGGCCACCACCCGGATCGCCCAGGATGGCCGGAATCTCCGCCGCCCACTCCCGGTAGCACTCCTCTCGCATGTCTTCGGGAAGCCGTCGGCAGGCCCTGCGGATGCGGTGCTCAGCGAGCTGCCGCGCCAGCGGTACCACGCTCATCGCGCGCTCCCTGGCACCGGCTGAGCCCCGCCGCGCCGGGCGCTGCGCACCGGCGGGCGTGCCTTCGCAAGCTCCAGGCGAGTGATGCGAATACCCTCACCCGTCAGCCGGTAGTACTTGCGCGGCGGACGCCCGCCCGCATCGTCCTGCTGGGGCTCCCACTCAGACTCGACCAGGCCCTGCTGGTGCAGGCGGGCCAGCATGGGGTAAAGAGTGCCGCTGGGCACCCGGGCAGACCTCATCAGGTCGTAGCCATAGTGCGGCGCGGCTGTGTCGGCGAGCAGCACTCTGAGCACGCGTTCCAGTGGCCCGGTCAGCTTCACGCTCTGAGCCTACATCGGTAGCCGACATATGTCGAGATACGTGACAGCGTCGCCGGTGCTTGGCTTCGGGATGAGAAGGCCGCGGCCGATGCAGTTAATACTGCACTACTGCATTTCGCCTGGCGACGGCAGCGCCAGTAAACCTCGTGCCGTTGACCAGCGAATACACAACCCCAGCCTCTTGCCATTAAGCGCATCGGTCACGACTGCGGTACGTCCGCGCGCTGGAAGGCGAGGGCGCCGCGGTGGGTGGAGCATTGACAGCAGGGACTGCGCGGCCGGATGCCAGCTCGCAGATGGTGACGCTGTAACACATCGGTCGATGTGCGGGTGGAGCGTGGGCACACCCAGCCAACGCGAGTAGCACGGCCACCAGCACCGCGGGCTGATCCTGCTGGGAAGCCGTGACCAGTCGGTTTGAGCAGGATCAGTGGGCCGAGGGTAGTCCTTCCGGGGCGCTGAGCGTCGGGCCGCGCCGGTGCCGGGGCGTGCGGGCCGGTGGCGGAGTAGTGCAGCCCCGGCAAGCCGATTTCCCGATGAAGTAGGGGGGGATTCTGGGTGAGTCGGTGGGCGGGTTGGTGGGCAGCAGGAGCGGTGGACGGGGCGGCTGGGTGAAGTCGAAGTCGGCAGCCAGGTTGCCCAGGATCGGCGCATTCTCGCGGACGTCGGGCCTGGGGTCGGGGCGCCCGTCGGTCTTCGGGTCCAGCCGGGCGCCGCCCAGGAAGTCATCTTCGATGAATTTCAGGTAGGCGTCGGTGCTGAGGGTCTGGTGGTCGATGTGCCCCTGCCGGGCGTACGGGGAGATGGTGATCGCGGGCACGCGCAGGCCATAGCCGTTCTGGTCGACCTCGGGCGGCGCCACGTTGTCGTAGAACCCGCCCCAGTCGTCCCAGGCCAGGAAGATGGCGGTCGAGTTCCAGTCGGGGCTCTTCATGGCGGCGTTGATGACTGCCGTGACATAGGCCTGGGCCTGGTGCACGCTGGCGGGTGGGTGGTCGCTGTCGGGACCCGAGGGCGTGATCCAGCTCACCGAAGGCAGTGTGCCCGCCTTAGCCGCGGCGAAATAACCCGAGAGATCCCGGATGTTCTGCAGTTGGTGGTCTTGCTGTACGTCGCCAAACAGCGGCAGCGGATTCCACATTCCCGGTGTGCGGGCCGCCTGCTTGACCGGGGCGCAGGTTATGTCCGAGTCGTCCTGGCAGTCCGGCTGGGTGCCTTTCTGCACGTAATAGGCCCAGCTGATGTGGTGGGCATGCAACAGCCACGTGATGTCGGTCCAGGCCAGGTCGATCGTGGTCGTGCCAGTGGCCAGTTCTGCTTCCACGGCCTGGTCGAATGGTGGCAACTTATAGGGATAGATGTCGTTGTGGCAGCTCATCGGCGAGCGGTTCCGGCACCTTGCCGACCAGGCGGAGACCATGTCCAGATGCTCGGCGAGCGACCATGACCTGACCGGCTCGAACATGTGGTCATCCAGGGCGAATCCCTTGGCGTAGGCCCAGTAGTTGGGGATCTCCGCCGCGGTGTGGTAGCCCATTACATCGGGAGTGCGCGGGATCCGGCAGGCTCGGGTGACGGGAGGCTTGCAGCCAGCCCGGCCCGCAAAGCGCTGTCTGATGAACCCGTCCATCTTCCCGCCGTCCACATCGACGACAGCGTCCGCCACGCCATGAGGGCCGCCTGAGTTGCGGTCGAGGATGACGTGGTACGGCCGGCCGCAGCCGCCTCCCGGTTTCGGCACGCACACCGTCGGCTTGCCTTGCCGCATGGGGATTCCCACCGCGCCCGGGTAGGTTCCGAAGTAGGTGTCGAACGAGCGGTTCTCCTGCATCACGATGATCACGTGCTTGATCTTGTGGATGCCCGCTGGGATCGGATCAGATGAAGGCGGGTCACCAGCAGGCTGACCCGATGGCGGACCGCAACCAGCCATCAGCGCGATGATCATGCCCAGGGCACTGGCAAGCACCACCAGTCCCCGGCCAACCCGCGCAGAATGCATCCCCGTATGCTCTCTCCCCGGCAACGGCGGCGGCAACCCGAGCCGGCAGGCCGATGAGCCAAGGGCACGCCCCGATACGTGAGAGGTAACCACCTCCGCGGGCGACAGCCAGCCGAGGTTTGCGGCCTCCGCCTACGTGATCGGGCAGCAGAGCAGGCACGTCAGATAGTGGCGAGCCGGTAGATGGCCATCGGCGTGTCGGTGGGCTCGGTGGCAACCGGCCGGACTGCCGCCAGTTCGAAGCCATTCTTCTCCAGCACGCGCCGGGACGCTGCGTTGGCTGCATCAGGGGCTGTCAATACCCCGGCGCCGGGATGATCACGGCGGGCCTCGACCACGAGCGCCGCGATCAGCATCGTGCCTGCCCCGCGGGCCGTCCAAGCCGGTGCGCCGATGGCGTAGTCGATCCCCAGCTCACCGTCACATGCGCCCATCGCCATCGCCTCGACCGGATAGTCCGTCCACCGGTACCACTGGCACCAGCCGATCGCCTCACCGGCCCAGGTGACGGTCAGCATGACCGTTGCCCGGGCGCTGGCCCCGTTGATACGGCGCCGGTACCTGGCGATCTCCTGCTCTGCCGTGGTCTGTGGTGTCCACCAGCGGGCCACGTGGCGCAGGCGCAGCCACGCCTGCATGGCCGGGAGGTCGTCCTCGGTCATGGAGCGCAGGGACAGCAACCCGTCACCCGTGTTGATTACCGCCGAGAGGCGGCAGGTCCGCTATCTCCTGCTTGCTCATGCCCAAGTGGAAACCGTCGTCGTCGATCGTGTCCTGGTCCCCGAACGGGACAGCCACCTCCGTGTGGCGAAGCCGGTGCCACTCTCCGAGAAGCACGTGGGTCACGTGGTGGCCGAGGTCGGTGACAACGCCATGGACGCGCCCGAATTCGTGGCTGCCAGCATGGACGGGGTAACGACGGCCAATCTCCACGTCGCCGCCGGGGACGACATCGGAAGTGTCAACTGGCTCGAACCCCGGGACCGACGTGCCCTCGACCTGCTCGCCGGGCATGGGGTCGTACTCGGGCGCGTCGACCACCTGCTCGCCGCCGTATCGCTCCCAAGCCTTAGTGCCTGTCACGAACGTCGTCACATCGGAGGGCGCCAGCGTCTTGAAACGCGCCATCGTGCCGAGGAATTCGATCTGGTGCGTCGTCGGGTCAACGTGCACGTGGTCGTCGTCCACGGGAACCAGCCGGCCAAGCCCAGCCGGCCTCGTTCCTCTACCGCCAGATGCGTGAGCGTATGGGAGTCCCGGCTGACATCCAGGTACCTGATCTCCCCGCAGACCTCACCACCGGCACATCTGACTTCAGCCCCGATCCTGAACTGCACCCCCTCGGGCATAGCCGCCCTCCCTCCGCGTCCCCTGGACTTTAGCGTTGTTTGTGGCTGTCGTCGCTGGGTAGCCCGGCCTGCCTGGTAGCTGCCAGGCAGGCCGGGCGCCCGCGCGCCCGGCACCGGCACAAGGGAGACAGCCATGACCACCTCGCAGGACCCTCCGGACTACATCCACCGCGCCGCGGTCGATGCCGAGGGCAACAGGATCGGCAAGATCAGCCAGATGTTCCTCGACGAGCAGACCGGTCAGCCACAGTGGGTGCTGGTAGAGACCGGCCTGTTCGGCACCCGGCAGAGCTTCGCGCCGGTCCGCGGATCTAAGCTCGACGGCGAGCTGGTCGTGCTGGCCGTGTCCAAGGACCAGGTCAAGAACGCCCCTAACGTCGAAAGCGGCGAACAGCTCAGCGACAGCGAGCAGGACGCGCTGCGCCAGCATTACAGCGGCTAGCTCGGCGCCGGCGAGGAGGCCAGCGGGGTAGCCGGAGGCAGGCCGCCCGGCAAATTCCGGCGCTGGCCCCGGTGACGAACGCCCTCCGCATCGGACTCCCATTCATCGCCCTTGTCGGCGTGTTCATTCACTGTCATAATCAGGTCAGGTTGGTTGCGGATTGCGCTCTCCGCTCGCCCGCATAGGAGCCTGCTGAGTTGACCGGGGATGTCATGCGAGCGCTAGATATCGCAGCTACGGCGCCGGTAGCTTTGCCAGGGCAGGCGCTGGGAGTCGAGGGCATCATTGCAGGCACGGTTGTAGTGATCGGAATCGCGGCTATTATCGCGGCCTCGGCAGCTCAAACGCCCGACAATGCTGTGGTAAAAAGCTAGTAACCACCGAAGGATTCAATTGTTGGAAAAGGCTCATCGGCAGCGATTACCGTGAGCCAGCCGTGAGTACCGCGAGGTGATTGAAATGTCTTGCTCCGGCCGATCTTGCTGTCTGCCCGGACCAAGGTGAGGATGATGTCCTCCCCTGCGCGGGGTGCCGCCCCGCGGGTCACCCATCCGGTAACGATCACCATTGACACCCAGCATCCGGGGCCGCAGGTCCCTGCTGATTTCGCTGGGCTCAGCTTCGAACGTGGGCCGCTCACTTCCGGCAACGCCGGCGTCAGTGGCAACCTGTTCAACCCGGCAAACAACTCGCTCATCACTCTCTTCCGCAACCTGGGCCTGGGCAACCTCCGGATCGGCGGGGGCACGGTGGACCAGTTGATCCCGGCCGGCACAGGCAGTGATGGCTTCAGCGGAGTCGATAATCTATTTGCCTTCGCCGCCGCGGCCGGGGTGAAGGTCATCTACACGCTCCGTATGATCAGCGTCGGCACGCCGCCCGCTGGTGACCTGAAGGCGCTCCACGCCCAGGCCGCCGGGCACATCTGGGGTAATCACCGGGACCACGTGGCCAGCTTCGCCATCGGCAACGAGCCAGACTGGCATGCCTATCACACCTACCCGGGCCACGCGCTGGACCCGGCGATCTACGAGGAAGCGGCGGGCGTGCCGGGCAGCGCCTACTCGTCCTACCTGGCCCAGTGGCGGAACCTTGCCGGGGCGATCACGGGCGCGGCGCCGGGAGCGCAATTTTCGGGGCCAGACCTCGGGGCCTACAGCAACAAGACCTACACCCCCGGCCCGGACAACGGAGTGTCGTGGACGGAGCAGCTCGCTCGCGATGAAAAGGCTTCCGGCCGGATAATAGAGGTCACCCAGCACTACTACGTGGGGGATTCACCCGGGCAGACAACCGCGCAGCAGGCGATCAGCAACATGCTGTCCGCCGAGTGGGTGACCGGCACCGCGATCGGGACCCAGCCCGCAGCCACCACCTACACCCCGTATCCCTGGCTGTATGAAAACAACCTCGCCCCGGTGACCGCGGCTGGCCTGCGCTACCGGCTCACCGAATCGAATGACTACCTCGGCGGCGTCGAGGGGGCCAGCGACGCGTACGCCGCGGCGCTGTGGGCGCTGGATCACCTGCACTGGTTTGCCGCCCACGGCGCCGCGGGCGTGAACTTCCACAACCGGCGGGGGCTGGCCACCGCCACGATCGTGCCCGATCCCGCCGGGGGCGGGGGGTATGCGATCAACCCGAAGGGATACGGCATCAAGGCGTTCACCCTCAGCTCGGCGGGGCAGGTCAAGCCCGTCCGGATTCAGAACGCGAACGGCATCAACCTGACCGCCTATTGCGTCGGCGGGGCGGGCGGGGACTACGTCACGATCATCAACAAAGCCCACGGCGCGGGCGCGGCGGATGCCGTCGTGACGATCGCCCCGCCCGATGCCGGGGCGCACAGCGCGCAGATCATGACTCTGGCCGGGGGGCAGCCGGGAGACGCCAGGGGCACCGCGGTCACGCTCGGCGGCGCCGCCATCACCGGCGACGCCTCCTGGAACGGAACGTGGAGCACGCTTCCCGTCGATCCGCGCTCGGGAATCACCCTGACTGTCAAAGCCACGACCGCCGCCATTGTCAAGATCCAGGGCGGAGGCTGACAGCGGCGGCGATAACGGCGATCACAGTTGGCTGCTTGATCACGCGGAACCCGGAAACTCATCGCGCCGGCCGAGAGATCCTCGCGTGCGGGCCGTCGTACGGGATGTGAGGTCCCCAACCTAGAGGAGCTAATGATGGGACATCCCGTGGTCCACTTCGAGATCCGGTCACCTGACCCCGATGCGACGCGGTCGTTCTACGGAAAGCTGTTCGGCTGGTCATACCCTGACGGGGGAGTGCCCGGCTATACCTACATCGACTCCGGTGTCGATGGGGCCGTGCCCGGGGGGATCAGCCCGCTGCAGGGCGGCGAGGCGCTCGTGACGTTCTTCGTCGGTGTCGAAGACGTGGCTGCCACACTGGAAGCAGCCACGGCCCAGGGCGGGCGCGTCGTCCAGCCAGCCACGTCGGTGCCCGGCGTGACCTTTGGCCTGTTCGCCGACCCGCATGGCCAGGTCGTCGGGGTAGCCAGCCAGACCGCCTGACACATCTCCGGCGGCCAGCCGCCGGCCGGCGCCGCGATAACAGGGGAGCAATGACACACGCCGCCGAGCCGTCTGATCTGTTCGCCCGGGTGGCCGCCGGGGATGAGGCGGCATTTACCGCATTGGCCGGGCCGCAGCAGCGGTCCCTCTTTCGGCACTGCTACCGCATGCTTGGGTCGGGCGCCGACGCCGAGGACGCGCTTCAAGACACTCTGGAACGCGCCTGGCGCCGGCGTGGCACATACGACGGGTCGGGGACGTTTGCCGCGTGGCTCCACCGGATTGCGACCAATGTCTGCCTCGACATGCTGCGGGCACGGAAGGCACGTGGCAACCCGGCCGGTTACGGCGCACCGGCCCGGCCCGGCGCGCCGCTCGCACCGCCCGAGCCGGAGCTGGCCTGGGTGGAGCCGGTCAGCGATAACGACCTCGCCGGGCCGGCGAGCCCTCAGGACGAAGTGATCCGCCGGGAGGAGATCAGCCTCGCCTTTGTCGCTGCCCTGCAGCGCCTCGCGCCACGTCAGCGGGCGGCCCTGCTGCTCCACGACGTGCTTGGCTTCAGCCACGCCGAGGTCAGCGAGACGCTCGTCATCAGCACGTCGGCGGTCAACAGCCTGCTATCGCGCGCCAGGGAGCGAGTGAGGGCCGCCGCTGACCCGCAGCCGCCGATCAGCGATCCACGCGTGCAGCAGTTCCTGGAGCGGTACGTCCGCGCCTGGCGCATGGCCGACATCGATGCCTTCGTCGAGCTGATCGCCGAGGACGTTCGGTTCTCCATGCCACCGCTGGCCGCGTGGTTCGCTGGCCGCGCGGCCGTCACGACATTCGTCGAAACCGCCATATTCGCCGCGGCCCGCCCGCACGGCGTGCAGCTAAGGCCGGGCGCCTGCAACGGGCAGCCCGCCTTCGCGACCTATCAGCCAGATGAACGCGGGCGGCTGGCGGCAAGCGGATTGCAGGTCCTGCAACTCGGCGAGGTAGATGGCCAGATCCTCATTACCGCCCTGATCTCCTACCGCGACCCGGCGCTCGCGGTCCGTTGCGGGCTGCCCGAGGTCATCGGCTGAGGCTGCCGCTGTCCGGTGGGCTACGGTGATTCGTGGCCAAGGAGCGGTTGAGCGGCTCGCCGGTGACTGAATCCGCCAGGTCGTGCGTGGCTGTCTTTGGGCTGGGCGGGACGATCACCATGACGCAGTCGCCCGGCGGCGGCGTGTCGCCCGCGCTCTCGGCGCCGGACTTGCTTGCGGCCGTGCCTGGCTTGGACAGCGTCGGCGCCGAATTGCGCACCGTGGACTTCCGCCGCAAGCCCGGGGGGTCCCTTTCCTTTCGCGACCTGTTCGACCTAGCCGCTGCGATCAACGGCGCGCTGGACAGCGGCTGCCGGGGAGTGGTGGTCATCCAGGGCACGGACACCATCGAGGAAGTCGCCTACGTCCTGGATCTGCTGCTGGACACCGATGCGCCGGTCGTCGTGACCGGTGCCATGCGCAACCCGACCATGGCCGGGGCGGACGGACCGGCAAACATCCTGGCGTCGATCCGGGTCGCGATCAGCCCCGGTGCGCGCGGCATGGGTTGCCTCGTCGTCCTGGGCGACCGGATCCACGCGGCACGCTGGGTCCAGAAAACCCATACGGCGAGCCCCGCCGCGTTCGCCTCGCCGGGCCATGGACCGCTCGGGGAGGTCGTTGAGGGCCGCGTTCGCCTGCCGGTCGCGCTTCGGCGCCGGTCACCGGCCCTCCATCCGGATCCAGCGCGGAGGGTGCGGGTAGGCGTTGTGACGGTCGTGCTGGGCGACGATGGCAGCTTCGCCGATGCGGTGGGGGAGCGGGCCGATGGCCTGGTGATAGCCGCCCTCGGGGTGGGTCATGTCCCGGCCGATATGGCGCCGGTCCTCGGCCGGCTCGCGGACCGGATCCCGGTGGTCCTGGCCTCCCGGATCGGCGCCGGCCCGGTTCATGACCGCACGTACGGCTACCCCGGTTCCGAGCGAGACCTGCTGTCGCGCGGGCTCATCAGCGCAGGCTGCCTGGCCCCGGTCAAGGCCCGCATCCTGCTCCACCTGTTGATCGGGTCGGGTGCGGATAACACGCGGATCCGGGAGACCTTCGCGGCGGCATGCGAGTGAGATATGGCATCGCAGGCAGGAATCAGGTGCCGAGGTACTTGAGCACGGCGAGCACCCGGCGGTGGTCGGTGCCGGTGGGCGGCAGGTCGAGCTTGAGGAAGATGTTCGTGACGTACTTCTCCACCGCGCTCGGGCTGACCTTCAGCGCCTCGACGATCCCGTTGTTGGAGCGCCCCTCGGCCATCATCCGCAGCACGTGGAGCTCCCGCGGCGTGAGCCGGTCGATCGGGTCGTCGCGCCGGCGCACCAGCAGTTGCGCGACGACCTCCGGGTCCAGGGCCGTGCCGCCGGCGGCGACCCGGCGCACCGCGTCCAGGAAGTCGGTCACGTGCGCGACGCGGTCCTTCAGCAGGTACCCGACCGAGCTGGTCGCGGCGGACAGCAGGTCGGTGGCGTAGCTCTCCTCCACGTACTGGGACAGCACCAGCAGCGCGACATCCGGGTACTGGCGGCGGATGACCAGCGCGGCCCGGATGCCCTCGTCGGTGTGCGTGGGCGGCATCCGGACGTCGATGACGGCCAGGCCCGGCTTGTGCTCGGCCACGCTGCGCAGCAACTCCTCCGCGTCCGGCACCGCCGCGGCGACCTCGTACCCGGCGTCGGTGAGCATTCTGGTCAGGCCGTCCCGGAGCAGCACGGAGTCCTCGGCGATCACGATTCGCATGGCAGCTCCACGGAGATCACGGTCGGCCCGCCCGGTGGGCTGTCGATGGTCAGCGTCCCATCCACCGCGGCGGCGCGCTGGGCGAGGCCCTTCAGCCCCGTGCCGTCGCTGCGCGCGGGGACCGCGCCGCCGCGGCCGTCGTCGGTGACCTCGATCCGGAGCAGGCCACCGTCGCGGACCACGGTCACCTCGGCCCGGGTTGCCTGGGCGTGCTTCGCCACGTTGGCCAGCGCCTCGGAAACGATGAAATACGCCACGGCCTCGATGCTGGCGGCGGCGGGCCGCGGGGTGTTGACGTGCAGGCGGACCGGCAGCGGGGCGCGCGCGGCGAGGCCGGAGAGCGCCGCGGCCAGGCCCCGGTCGTTGAGCACGGCCGGGTGCAGCCCGCGGATGAAGTCGCGCAGTTCCGACAGCGCCGTCAGCGCCTCGTCATGTGCGTCGGCGATCGCCTGCTGCGCGGCCTGCGGGGCATCGGTGAGACGGGCGCGGGCCATGCCGAGGTTCATGGCCAGGGACACGAGCCGCTGCTGGGCGCCGTCGTGCAGGTCGCGCTCGATCCGGCGGCGCTCGGCGTCGGTGGCGCTGAGGATGTCGGCGCGGCTGCGGGCCAGCGACTCGACCCGCAGCTCCAGGGCCTCGTTGCGGCTGGGGCCGAGCAGCGCCCGGCCCGCTGCCTCATCCGCCCGGGCCACCAGGCGGGCTACCCAGGGCGCCGCGAGCAGCAGCCCGGCCCCGGCCAGCACGGCGGCGGCGCCGGAGACGGCGGCCGTGTGACCCGCGGCCAGGTAGCCGATCGCGGCCACCGGCGCCAGCCAGCAGGCGGCCACGAGCCCGCCGCCGGCTCCGCCGATGAGCACCGCTAGCAGGTGATACCCGAGCTGCCGCCACGTCGCGGCGTCGCGCCACGGGCCGACCGGCCACGGCTTACGCCGGGCGGACTGCCCGTTGTCCGGAAGTTCCAGGCCGAGCGTCGCGTGCAGGCGCGAGCGCTGGAGCGCGGTGAGCCCCTGGACCACCCACAGCACCAGGACCGGGGCGGCCAGCACCATCGCCACATACAGCACGGCAAGCGCCCAGACGCCTACCGGCCAGTTCACCAGGCTGTAGATGGCGCCGCCGGTGACAACGATCAGCCCGCCCAGCAGCACAATCCCCACCGTCGCGACGAGCAGGGCGGCGAGCGCGTTGCCGGTGGCGCGCCTGGTCGGCGCCGACCAGAGCGCCCGGACCACGGCCGGGACGCGGCGGGTGGTCACCTCGGCCGAGATCATGTCATCACGGTATAGAGCGTCCCAACTGCTCACCATGGGGTTGTCCGGCTCACCGCGTAGGGAAATCCCCACCCCGGGCAGGCTGGGCGCCCTACCGACAGCGCCAGCCGCCGCTGGCAACGTCGATCCCATGATTGAACTCAGCGCACTGACGAAACGCTATGGCGCCACCACCGCCGTTTCTGACCTGACGTTCACCGTCCGGCCCGGCGTGGTGACCGGTTTCCTCGGCCCGAACGGCGCCGGGAAGACCACCACGATGCGGATGATCCTCGGCCTGGACGAGCCGACCAGCGGCTCGGTCACGGTCAACGGCCGCCCGCCCCGAAGCCACGCTGCGCCGCTGCGGGAACTCGGCGGGATGCTCGACCCGCGGGCGGTCCACCCAGCCCGCAGCGCGTACCACCACCTGCTCGCGCTGGCGCAGACCAGCGGCATCCGCCGGTCCCGGGTGGATGAGGTGATCGACGCCGTCGGGCTGCGCGAGGTGGCGGGCCGGAGCGCCGGCAAGTTCTCGCTCGGCATGAGCCAGCGGCTGGGCATCGCCGCGGCGCTGGTCGGCGACCCGGCCACCGTGGTGCTGGATGAGCCGGTGAACGGGCTGGATGTCGAGGGCATCCGCTGGATCAGGGGGCTGCTGGCCGATCTCGCCGCGCGCGGGAAGACGGTCTTCGTTTCCTCGCACCTGATGAGCGAGATCGCACAGACCGCCACGCACCTGATCGTGATCGGCCGTGGCCGCCTGATCGCCGACACCAGCGTTGCGGAATTCATCGCGGCGGCTGCCCCCGCGGCCGCCCGGGTCCGGGTCCGCAGCTCAGATCAGGACGCCCTGGCCAGGCTGCTGCGCTCACCCGAGGTGATGGTCCAGGCCGCCGATGACGGCGCGCTGCTCGTATCCGGCCTGCCCGCCGGGCGTGTCGGCGCGGCGGCCGGCGCGGCCGGGATCACCCTGCTCGAGCTAGCCACCGAACAGGCGTCGCTGGAAGACGCCTTCGTCGATCTGACCCAAGACGCGGTCGAGTTCCGCGCCGCGCCCCGGCCGCCGGCCGGGCCCAGCCTTGAGGAGACGAAGTGACAACCTGGACGCAGGATCAAGGATGGACGCCGGCGACGGTGCCGGCCTATGCACAGCCGCAGCGGGTCACTCAGGCCCGGGTGCTGCGGTCCGAGTGGACCAAGCTGCGCACCCAGCCGTCAGTCGGCTGGGCGCTGCTGTCGGCGGCCGTCCTGATCATCGGGTTCGGCATCCTCTACAGCCTGCTGCGGGAGGCCCGGCCACCGCACGGGGCCGCGGCGGCCAGTGCGTTTGACCCGGCGGCCGTGAGCCTGGCCGGTGTGCAGCTGGCGCAGATCGCGGCCGGGGTGCTTGGCGTGCTGCTGATCACCAGTGAATACGCCAGCGGGCTGATCCGGGCGAGCTTCGCCGCCGTGCCCCGCCGCTTGCCGGTCCTGTGGGGGAAGGCCGCGGTGCTGGCCACCGCCACGGCCGCGGTGAGCCTGCCCGCCGCGGTGGCCGCGTTCCTGGCCGGCCAGTCGATCCTGGGCCGGCAGCACCTCGCGGTCTCGCTGAGCCACCCCGGCGTGGCCCGGGCGGTGCTCGGCAGCGCCCTGTACCTGGCCGTGGCGGCGCTGCTCGGGCTCGGCCTCGGCGCCCTGCTGCGCAGCACGGCCGGCGGGATCTCGGCGCTGTTCGGCCTGCTGTTCGCGGTTCAGATCGCGGCCGGCTTCCTGCCGGGGAAGTGGTCCGGCGAGGTCGGCAAGTTCCTGCCCGCCACGGCCGGGCAGGCGGTGACCACCGTTCACCCGGACCCGGCGGTGTCGCTGGCGCCATGGACCGGATTCGGCTTGTTCTGCCTGTACGCCGCCGCCGTGCTGGGCCTCGCCGCGATGCGGATGCGCCGCGGGGACGCGTAGCCACGGCCGGCCCCCCACATCCGGTCGCCGGCCCAGCCGATCGGCCGGTCCGCCGCTCGGCCCGCCGACCGTCAGGCGCCGGGCGCCCGTACGCCAGGGGCGCCCGGCGCTGCGGTGGTCAGCCGTCCCGGTCGCGGCGCAGGCGGTCGAGGACCTCGCCGGGGTTCTCGGCGCTGACCCGGATCATTGCCCGCACCGCGTCGGCCAGGGACACCCGGGGCACGTCAAGTGCCACGGCGGCCGCGTCGGCCCACTGGGTGAGCTGGCGGTACATTTCCGGGCTCAGGTCGAGAGTGATCCGCACCGGTTTTGACCGGATGGCGGTCCGGCCGGCCGGCGGCGCGTCGGGTGCGGTGCGCCGTGCCGCTGCGGCGGCCATCTGTGCTTTGCGCTGCTCCCGCGCAGTGGTCATGTTCGTTCCGACCAGGCCGGGAAACACCGGTCGATTAGGTCGCGCGCCACGTGGCGCCACACGTCGATCCCGGTGCGCCGGATCGGCATGCCGAAGCTCTGGGCGTACACCTCCAGCCGCGGCACCGCGGTTCCCAGCACGTCATACCCGAGGCCCACCAGCGCCTCGCGAGCGTCGGCGGTGGAGTGGGCCCGGGTGATGCAGCGGTTCAGCAAGATGGCCGAGCGGGCCGGCCGGTCCCGCACCGCCTCGATCTCGCTGATCTCTTCCCGCACCGGGCTGGTGCGGTTGATCTCGATCGGGGTCGGCGCGCACGGAATCAGGATCTCGTCCGCATAACGCAGCGCGGACCGGGCGATGCCCGCGTGGTCCTCCAACTGCGGCGCGTCGATGATCACCACGTCATCGGCGCTGGCGATCTCGGGCAGGCGGCGGTGCAGTTCCCGAGACGGCAGCGCGACGATCCGGAACGGGAAGGCCGCCTCCGGCGGCGTCGCCGGGTCCATGGCGGCGAGGTCGGACCACTCGAGAGCGCTGCCCGATGGGTCCGCGTCTACCAGCAGCACATTGTTGCCCGCCTGCGCGAACACATGTGCCAGCCAGACCGCCGATGTGGTCTTGCCCGTGCCCGGCTTGAGATTGGCCAGGGCGAGGCTCAGCCCCGTCATCCAGGCATTATCGCAGCGCAGCCGGCATTCCGGTAGGCAAACCCGATCTGCCGGCGGACGGTGCACCGGCCGGAACTGTGAGCTACCGGCTCGCGGCGCGACGTTCCTTCTTGCAGTAATGCAGTAAGTACAGCGTGAGTTCGACTCACTTTCATCACGCGTTACCTCGCGTATCCGCTACGGCTAGATCAAGTTACCCACAGTCTGTGGACGCCAATGTGGAGTGAATCACAGTCTGGTTACACGGCCCGCGACCGCCCCCCAAACGTGCTAGTCCCAATGGGACATCCTGGTGGTCCCGACGCACCCGACGCGCGGCCCGGCGCGGGCGCAATCCCCGGGTAAAGCCGCAACCTTGCCAGATCTTTTGATCCCAAAGCGTTATCAACCTGCCTCTCCTGCGGCGAGCCGGGCCGCTTATAAGCTCCCAGCAAAGGAGGCGTCCGATGAAACGTATCCCCGCATTGCCGGCCATCGCGGCGCGCCACAGGGCACGCCGCGTCTACACGTTGAGCACCGGGGCAGTGGTTGCCGCCCTGGCGGTGGTCGCCGCAGGCTGCGGCAGTTCGAGTTCGTCACCCTCAGCCCAGGCCACAGCGACCGCCCATAAGGGCGGCACCTTCACGATCCTGGCCAACTCCGCCTTCGGCGTCGCCGACCCGGCGCAGAACTACACGCTGGAGCAGTGGCAGCTGCTGATCGACACGCACGACGGGCTGGTGGGCTTCGCGAAGGCAGGCGGCGCCGCGGGGAACAAGATCGTGCCCGACCTGGCAACCTCCGTCCCCGTGCCGACCAACGGCGGCAAGACGTATCTCTTCCATATCCGCCGCGGGATCAAGTTCTCCAACGGGCAGACGCTCAAGCCCAGCGACTTCGTCACGACGTTCGAGCGGCAGTTCACCGTGCCCGGGCCGACCAGCTTCTATTCCGGCATCGTGGGCGCGAGCAAGTGCAGCACCAAGGGCTGCAACCTGTCCAAGGGCGGCGTGATCGCCAACGACTCGGCGTACACGCTGACGATCAACCTGACCGCTCCGGATCCGGAGTTCATGGACCAGCTCTCGCTGCCGTTCGCCTTCGCCGTGCCGGCGGGCACCTCGATGAAGCTGACCGGCAACAACGTGCCGCCGGGCACCGGGCCGTACATGTGGAAGTCGTACAACCCCAACACCCAGGCCGTGCTGGTCCGCAACCCGTACTTCCACGTGTGGAACGCGGCGGCGCAGCCCCCGGGAAACCCGAACGAGATCATCGAGAAGTACGGGCTGCAGGTCTCCGATGAGGTGACGGAGGTGCTGAACGGCCAGGCCAACGAGGTGTATGACGGCGACAACATCCCGTCCGACCAGCTCAGCACGCTGAACAACCCGAAGTACGCCGGCCAGGTGCACGTGAACACGCTCACCGCCGACTACTACTTCGCGCTCAACACGCGGCGGCCCCCGTTCAACAACCTGCAGGCCCGGCAGGCGATCAACTACGCGGCCAACCGCACGGCGTACGTCAAGATCTTTGGCGGTCCCTCCCTGGCGGTGCCGACCTGCCAGATCCTCCCGCCCAACTACCCGTCCTACACGCCGTACTGCCCGTACACCTCGGGGACCAGCCACACCAAGTGGACCGGGCCTGACCTGGCCAAGGCCAAGCAACTGGTGCAGCAGTCGCACACGGCCGGGATGAAGGTGGTCGTCGACAGCACCAACGACCAGGTCGGCAAGGCGTTCGCCGAGCAGATGGTGTCGGACCTGAACGCGATCGGCTACAAGGCCTCCACCCAGCTGCTGGCCTCCAGCATCCAGTACCCGTTCGTGCAGAACTCGTCGAACTCCGGCAAGTGGAACGTCGGCTACTCAGCCTGGTACCAGGACTACCCGGCCGCGTCGGACTTCCTGAACGTGCTGCTCGGCTGCGGGACCATCCACCCGAACAGCGACGCCAGCCCGAACATCGCCGCGTTCTGCGATCAGCCCATCCAGTCGAAGATCAATCAGGCCGAGACGGAGGGGGCGACCAACCCGAGCGGCGCCGCAGCGCTGTGGACGCAGGTCGACCACGCGGACACCAACGCGGCGCCCTGGGTGGACATGTTCAACCCCAAGCAGATCGACGTCCTGTCCCACAACGTCCACGGTTACTCCTGGAGCCCGCAGTGGTACATCCTTATCGACAGGCTCTGGCTCTCCTAGGCACGGGCAGGGCCTGCGAGAGGTAGCTGATGGCCACCCTGCTGCAGCAGGTCGAGGTTGACACGGAGTTGCGGCCGGCCGTGGCCGGCCGCAACCCGTGGGCGCTGGCGGCCCGGCGGCTGTGGCGCAACCGCATCGCGATGGTGGCGGGGTTGCTGTTCCTGGTGATCGTGGTGCTGTGCCTGGCCGCGCCGCTGTACGCGCACAACGTGGCGCACGTGAACCCGTTCAACCCGAACCTGAACGGGCACACGGTCGTGAACGGCAAAGTAGTGCCGGTGATGCAGCGGGGCGGCGGCATCCTGAAGCTGGGCGAGACGCCGATCGGGCCCACCTGGGATCCGAGCCACTACTTCCTGGGCGCGGACAGCACCGGCCGTGACGTTGCCGCGCTGCTGCTCTACGGCGGGCGGAGCTCGCTGCTGATCGGGATCGGCGCCGCGGTGCTGTGCTCGCTGGCGGCCACCGTGATTGCCCTGATCGCCGGCTTCTTCGGCGGCGTCACGGACTCCGTGGCGTCCCGCATCATGGACGTGATCTGGGCCTTCCCGGTGTTCTTGCTAGCGATATGCATCGGGACCGAGCTGCTCACCCACTCCAATGGGTTCCAGCTCGGGCCGGTGCACATCGACCCCACCAGCCTGTGGCTGCCCACGGCCATCATCGCGTTCATCTACATCCCGTACGTCTACCGCCCGATGCGCGGCCAGGTGCTCTCGGTGGTCAACAAGGAGTTCGTAGAGGCGGCAACCGCCCAGGGGGCGGGCAACGCGCGGCTGATCTTCTCGGAGATACTGCCCAACGTGGTGTCCACGGTGATCGTGCTGCTGCCGCTGATGATCGCCACCACAATCCTGACCGAGTCGGCACTTTCCTTCCTCGGCATCGGCGTCCAGCCGCCTAACGTGAGCTGGGGGACGATCATCCAGGACGGCACGGCCCTGGTGTACACCCGGCCGTGGGTGACGATCGCCCCGGGCCTGATGATCTTGCTGACCGTGCTGTCGCTGAACGTGCTCGGGGACGGCGTCAGGGACGCTCTGGACCCGCGGGCCAAGGTGCGGGTGGAGGGCTAAGTGGCCGCCGGGCGAGGCGAGGGCCGGGGCGCATGCTGACCTTTATCATCCGGCGCCTGCTATGGACCGTGCTGGTCATGTTCGTGATCACGGTGGTCGTGTTCATCATCTTCTTCAAGACCCCGGGCGTCGACCCGGCCCGCGCCCTCGCGGGCCGCAGCCCGAACCCGCAGACGCTGGCGGAGATCCGGGCGCAGCTCGGGCTCGGCCGGCCGTTCCCGATCGAGTACGGCCTCATGATGAAGAAGATCTTCATCACCCGGGATCTGGTGTCCTACTCCAACCAGGGCGTGCGGGTGGTCCAGGAGGTCTTCGCGGCCGCCCCCGCGACCCTGTCGCTCGTCTTCGGCGCCGCGGTGCTCTGGGTGGTGCTGGCGATCGGGGTCGGGATCGCCGCTGCCCTGCTCCGCGGCACGGTCTTCGATCCGTTGATCATGGTCGTCGCCCTCGTCGGCGTCTCCGCGCCGGTCTTCTGGGTGGGCCAGATCGTCAACATGATCTCTCAGGGGACCATGCACAGCACATTCCTGTTCAGCTGGGTGCCGCCGCTCGGTTACACACCGTTCACGCAGAGTCCGGAGTTGTGGTTCAAGGGGCTGGTGCTCCCGTGGATCACGCTGTCGATCCTGTACATCGGCTTCTACGGGCGCGTGCTGCGCGCCAACCTTCTTGAGGTGCAGAACGAGGACTACGTCCGGACCGCCCGTGCGAAGGGGATCTCCGAACGCCGGGTGCTGGCGCGGCACACGCTGCGGACATCGATGATCACGTTCGTCAGCCTGTTCGGCCTCGACTTCGCCGCCCTGGTGGCCGGGGGCGCCCTGCTCACCGAGGTGGTGTTCGGCATCCACGGGGTCGGCTACCTCACCTGGCAGGCTCTGGAAAACCTCGACCTGCCGACGATCATGGCCACGACGATATACGGCGCGTTCTTCATCGTGCTGATCAACGCCATTGTGGACATCGCCTACGCCTGGCTCGACCCGCGGATACGGCCCACATGACGGGCGAGTCGCTGCTCGAGGTGCGCGACCTCAAGGTCTCCTTCCGCACCGAGGATGGGATCGTCAGGGCGGTCGATGGCGTGTCCCTCTCCCTCTCGGAGGGCGAGACGCTGGGCATCGTGGGCGAATCCGGGTCCGGCAAGAGCGTGACGATGATGTCGGTGATGCGGCTGATCAACGACCCGAACGCGCGCTTCGAGGGCGAGGTGCTCTACAAGGGCCGCGACCTGATGAAGCTGGACCACGCCCAGATCCGCGGGATCCGGGGCGCGGGAATCGCCATGATCTTCCAGGATCCGATGACGTCGCTCAACCCGGTCTACCGGGTCGGCTGGCAGATCGAGGAGCAGATCCGGGAGCACGAGAAGATCTCCAAGCAGGCCGCGCATGCCCGGGCGATCGACCTGCTGGGCGCCGTCGGCATCCCGCACGCGGCCCAGCGCGTCGACGACTACCCGCACCAGTTCTCCGGGGGTATGCGGCAGCGCGTGATGATCGCGATGGCGCTCTCCTGCAACCCGGACATCCTGATCGCCGATGAGCCGACGACCGCGCTGGACGTGACCATCCAGGCCCAGATCCTCGGGCTGATCAGGAAGCTCAGGGACGACTTCGGCACCGCCGTGGTGCTGATCACGCACGACATGGGCGTGGTGGCCGATGTCGCCGACCGGATCGCCGTGATGTACGCGGGCCGGGTCATCGAGCAGGGCACCCGCCGGGAAATCTTCTACGACGCCCGCCATCCCTACACCTGGGGCCTGCTCGGATCCATCGCGCGCCTGGACCGGCCGAAGCCGCGGCGGCTCACCGCGATTCCCGGGCTGCCTCCGTCGCTGCTCCGGTTGCCCAAGGGGTGCGCGTTCGGCCCGCGCTGCCCGCACCGGTTCGCGCTCTGTGACGAGCGGCCGGACCTGCTGGACAAGGCCGGCGACGGTCACCTGGATGCCTGTCATCTCGACCTCAGGCAGAAGGAGGACCTGCGGGAGACTACGATCCATCCGGAGCTGATCGAGGAGGCGAAGTGACCGAAGCCTCCGCCACGCCGCCCGGTCCCGCCACCGCGGCTGAGCCGGCCGCCGCGGCCGCCCCGGCTACGGTGCCCGGCCCCGCGCCCGCGACCGGCCCGGACACCACAGCCGGGCCGGCGGCGGGGAACGGGGAGGTGCTGCTGCGCGCCGAGCATGTGGTGAAGTACTTCCCGATACGGCACGGAATCCTGCTCCAGCGCGAGATCGGCCGGGTGCACGCGGTGGACGACGTCAGCTTTGAGCTGCGCGCGGGGGAAACGCTGGGGCTGGTCGGCGAGTCCGGCTGCGGCAAGTCCACCCTGGCCCGGTGCATCGCCCGGCTGTACCCGCTCACCGGCGGCTCTGTGGTGTTCGAGGGCCGGGACATCTCCCGGCTGACCCGGCGCCAGCTCCGGCCGGTGCGCCGCGACCTGCAACTGGTGTTCCAGGATCCGTACGCCTCGCTCAACCCGCGCAAGCGGGTGGGCACGGTCATCGCCGACCCGTTGCACATCCACAACTGGGGCACCCGCCAGCAGATCAAGCAGCGGGTGGGCGAACTGCTGGAACTCGTCGGCCTGTCACCCGAGCACGTCAACCGCTACCCGCACGAGTTCTCCGGGGGCCAGCGGCAGCGGATCGGCGTTGCCCGGGCTCTCGCCCTGCACCCAAGACTGATCATTGCCGACGAGCCGGTCTCTGCCCTGGACGTGTCGATCCGCGCGCAGGTCATCAACCTGCTTGATGACCTGCAGGACGAGCTGAACCTGACCTACATCTTCATCGCCCACGACCTGGGCGTGGTGCGGCACGTGTCTGACCGGATAGCGGTCATGTACCTGGGCAAGATCGTCGAGATCTCCCCGGCGGAAGAGCTGTACCAGCGCCCGCTGCACCCCTACGCCGAGGCGCTGCTGTCGGCGGTGCCGATCCCGGACCCCGACCTGTCCGAGCAGCGGACCCAGGTCGTACTCGAGGGTGACGTGCCCAGCCCGGTCGCGCCGCCGTCCGGCTGCCGCTTCCACACGCGCTGCCGGTACGCGACCGAGATCTGCACAACGCAGGAGCCGGAACTCGTCGAATACGGGAACCAGGGCCACATGGCGGCATGCCACCACCCGCTCAACGTTGCCAGAACGTAGCTTGGGCGGCCGATTTTATTTTGGCCCAACGCTCATGCCCGCGTGGACTTGTTCCTGCCACGTCGGTCGCTTTCTGGCAACCCCTGCGGGGTGGCCGGGCTCGCGACCGCCAGCGCGGTGAGCAGGCCGCCGGAGTTCGTGGCGACGTGTAGCAGAATGGGCGCGGTCAGGCTGCCGGACCGCTCCCGCAGCCACGAGAACAGCACGCCGCCCGCGGTCGTAGTGGCGACGGCCGCGGTCACCCCTGCCACGGTCCGTCCGCGGGCGTCGGCCAGCCCGTTGACCCGCAACGCCTGGAGCGCGGGGCGGATGTGCCACACGCCGAACAGGCAGCTGGTCACCGCGATGGCCGTGGCCTTCGGCATGACCCGGCGCAGTGCCGCCTGCAGCACGCCGCGGAAGGCGATCTCCTCCCACAACGCGGTGCCCACAGGGATCCGGATCAGCGCCTGGTAGGCCGCCGCGCGGCCGTCTAGGGACGCTATCCGCTTGTCGCCGAGCAGCGGGCGGGCCGCCGGGACCACGGCGATGAGCAACCACCCCGCGGCCACCGTGGCGGCCAGCCGGTACCCGGTCCGGCCCGGCAGCCACCTGCCGCGGCCGAGGCCAAGGTCCGCGGGTGTCAGGCCGCTCAGCGCGGCCGCGGCCAGCGCGGCGCCGGTGGCGCAGAGGTTGACCCGCACGTAGCGGCGGTTGTGCCAGGGGTGCACGCCGAGCACGTTGTTGTACGCGGCGAGGACGGCGCAGCACGCGAGGGCGAACGCCTTGTCCGCCGGCCGGGCCTCGCGCCACCGAGGCGTGCTGCCGTCCCGCACGCTGCTAGCGCTGACCCTGCCGCCCCGCCCCGCGCTGGCTCTGACCCCGCCGCCCCCCCCACGCTCTGCTGGCTCTGACCCCGCCGCCCGGCCCCATCTCTGGCATCCCGATCAGCCGCCGGGGTGGACCAGGCCGGTCTCGTAGGCGAGCACGACGGCCTGGGTGCGGTCACGCAGCCCGAGCTTCATCAGGATGCGGCTGACGTGAGTCTTCACCGTCTGCTCCGCCACGACGAGCTGGTCGGCTATTTCGGCGTTGGACAGGCCACGGGCCACGAGGGCGAGAACCTCGGATTCCCGCTCGGTGAGCCCTTCGATCTGTTTGCGGCCCGCGCGCCGCGGGGCGCCCATCCGGGCGAACTCGGCGATGAGGCGGCGGGTCACGCCCGGGGCGAGCAGCGCGTCCCCCGCCGCCACGAGCCGGACCGCCTCGGCCAGCTCACGGGCCGAGGCGTCCTTGAGCAGGAAGCCGCTGGCCCCCGAGCGCAGCGCTTCGTAGACGTAGTCGTCGAGGTCGAAGGTGGTCAGCACGAGGACCTTCGGCGGGTCGGGCAGCGCCGTGATCTGGCGGGTCGCCTGCAGGCCGTCGAGCACCGGCATGCGGACGTCCATGAGGATGACGTCCGGGCGCAACCCGGCGGCGTGCGCGACCGCCTCCTGCCCGTTCACCGCCTCCGCGATGACCTCGATGTCGGGCTGCGCGTTCAGCAGCACGGAAAACCCGGACCGCACCATCCCCTGGTCGTCGGCGATCACCACGCGGATGGTCACGGCTGGTTCTCTGCAGGCTCGTTGTCCAGCGGAAGAGCGGCGGTCACCAGGAACTCGCCTTTCTTGGTCGGGCCGGCCTGGAGGTGGCCCCCCAGCATGGTGGCACGTTCGCGCATGCCGATGATGCCATGCCCGCCGCCCTCGCCGGGCGCCTCGTCCCGCGTCTCGGCTATGCCGTTCCCCCCCGGGCAGTCGTTGCGGACCTCCACCACCAGGGCCGCATCGCCGTAGTACAGCTTCACCTCGACCGCCGCGCCCGGAGCGTGCCGCATCGCGTTGCTCAGCGCCTCCTGCACGATCCGGTACGCGGACAGGTCCACTCCTTCGGGGAGCGGCCGGGGGGCGCCGGTGATGCCGGCGGTGACCGTCACGCCCGCGCTGCGCGCGGATTCGAGCAGCCCGTCCAGGTCGCCGAGGCCCGGCTGGGGCGTGGTATCCGGCGCTTCGCTGCGCAGCACGCCGAGCACCCGGCGCAGCTCGTTCAGCCCGCTGAGCGCGCTGGCGCGGATCTCGGCGAAGCTCTCCACGAGCTCCTTCGGCGGGTCCGGGGTCTTGTAGGGCGCCGCCTCCGCCTGGATCGCGATCACCGACATGTGGTGGGCGACGACGTCGTGCAGCTCGCGGGCGATGCGCTGGCGCTCCTCCAGCAGCGCCCGCTCCCCCTCGTGCCGGCGTTCCTGGACGGCGAGTTCCTCGCGGTTGCCGCGCCGGATGCGGACGACCACGCCGGCCAGCACCGGGACGGCGGCGCCGAGGATGGCCGTCGTAGGGGGATATCCCAAGGAATACATGGCACCGGCCGCCGTCACCACGGCTGCGGTCGTCACCACCCACGCCTCACAGCGGACCGCGACCGCATACAGGCACAGGACGTAGACGAGAATCCCGGCCGGGACGGGACCGCTACCCAAGGCCTCCCCGCCGAACAGGAACATCGCGACCGCGGAGGCCGACAGGGCCGTCAGCGGGAGATAGTTGCGCACGGCTAGCGGCGCGCACAGGGCCAGCGAGATCAGCAGGATTATCCCCGCGCTGTGGTGGTCCGGGTTGTGGTTGTCCAGCGTGCTGTTCGTAGCGGCAAAGCAGATGAGCGCGACAATCACGTCGGCGACCCACACCAGGTCGACCCGACCCCGCGTCAGCCACCGCGGGCGCGGCGCGGCGGGCGCCGTGACGCCCGCGGCGAACACCGCCGCGATCCTGCGCCTGGGGCTCGGAGCCAGGTTCATACGGCCAGCGTAGGCGGCGGCGCTTCCGGTTTCGTGGCCCCTGAGAGGCATTTTCGCACCGCTACCTGAGTAGGGGGCGGGTACCGGAGCGCGCCCGCGCGGCCGGCTGGCGCCGTCCCGGCCTGGCCGCCGTGGCACCTGGGGGGCAGGCGCGCAGTGGGCCCCGCAGCGTGACGCGGACGACCGCCCGCGGTCCGTAACTTCCTGGTCAGCCCATCGCTGGACAGGAAGGACACCGAAAATGAAGCTGCGCCGGATCACCGCCATCGCGGCGATCGCCGCCGCCCTGGCCGCGACGACCGCCGCCGTCTACCCCAGGCCCCCGGCCGACCGGCTCCAGCCGATGCCCGCGCTCACGGCCAAGGCGCTCGCGGCCCGCTACTCGGCCGACGCACACCAGATCGCGCTGGCCGCCGCCGCGGCGCGCCGGGCGGGCAACACCGCCCTCGCCGGCTCCCTGGGGGCCATGCGCGGCCATCAGTTCCTGGACTTCAACCCCCGCGGGCAGGGCCTGGCGGTTGAGGTCTTCGGCAACCTGGCCACGGCCACCCGGGTGGCCATCCTGGTGCCCGGCTCGGACACATCCCTGACGACGTTCGATTCCCGCGGCACCGCCTCACCCGCCGGCGGGGGCGCTGCCCTCGCGGCGGCGGCACGCCAGCTGGACCCCGGGGCGCGCCTCGCGGTCATCGCCTGGCTGGGCTACGCGACCCCGAGCACGCTCAGCCCGGCCGTCATGACCTCGGGCGACGCCGGGCAGGGCGCGGCCGCGCTCCGGCCGTTCGTGGCTGACCTGGCCGGGCACGGCCGCCAGGTCGCGCTGCTCTGCCACAGCTACGGATCGGTGCTCTGCGGCCTGGCCGCGCCGCGCCTGCCGGTCACCGACATCGCGGTGTACGGGAGCCCGGGAATGGACGCCTCGTCTGTCCGGGCGCTGCGCACCACCGCCCGGGTGTGGGCGGGCCGGGGAACCGGCGACTGGATCCGGAACGTGCCGCACGTCCAGTTCCTCGGCCTCGGCTTCGGCCAGGACCCGATGGCGCCCGCGTTCGGGGCCAGGCATTTCGACTGTGGCAGCGGCGGGCACAGCGGCTACTTCAAGCCGGGCGGCGTCGCGCTGCGCAACCTCGCCTACATCGCGCTCGGTGACTCCGCCGGAGTGACCCGATGACCGGCCACGTCATCCCCCGGGCCCGCGCGCTGGCCGCCCGGATCGACGCCGCCACCCCGGCGCACCGGGACCGTGCGGTGGACGCGCTCCGCGCGCTGGCCATCGCCGGCGTCATCCTCGGCCACTGGCTGGTCACCGCGCTGGTAGTGACCAGCGGCCGGACCGGTCACACGCTGCACGACGAGAGCCCGCTGGCCACGATGCCCTACCTCACCCCGGTGTCCTGGGTCTTCCAGACGCTCGCGATCTTCTTCCTGGTCGGCGGGTACGCCGCCGCCCGCAGCTACCGTGGCGACTACCGTTCCTGGCTGCGGCAGCGCCTGGCCCGGCTGTCCCGGCCGGTGCTGGTGCTCGCCGCGGTCTGGGCGCCGCTCGCGGCGGGACTGTACCTGAGCGGCGGCGTGTCCGGGGCGGACCTGCACACCGTGCTCACGCTGGTGCTGGACCCGCTGTGGTTCCTGGGCGTGTACGCGGTGCTCACCGCGCTGACCCCGCTGGCCGTCGCCCTGGTGCGCCGGTTCGGCGTGCTCGCCGCCGCGTTCCCGCTGATCGTCGTCACCGCCGCGGACGCGGTCCGGTTCGACCTCGCCGGCCCGTCCTGGGCCGGCTGGGTCAACGTGGTAGCGGGATGGCTGGTCCCCTACCTGCTCGGCATCGCCTGGGCCCGGGGCGCGTTCCCCGGCCGCAGGGGACCGGCACTGCTGCTCGCCGGTGGCGCCGCGGCCACCGCGGCGCTGGTCCTGTGGGCGGGGTACCCGGCCAGCATGGTCGGCGTGAACGGCGCCGCCATCTCGAACCTGAACCCGCCCACGCTCGCCGTCGTGACGTTCGGCATCGCCCAGGTCGGACTGGCGCTGCTCCTGCGAGAGCCGCTGGCCCGGTGGATGCGCCGCCCGCTCGCCTGGGCGGCGGTCGCCACGGTCAACCTGTCGGCGATGACCTTGTTCCTCTGGCACCAGACCGCCTTCCTGGCGGTCACCAGCGCCGGGCTGGCGTTCGGCCGGCTGCCGGGCCTGCACACGGCCCCCGCGCGCGGGGTATGGGTCGCCGAGCGGGTCGCCTGGCTGCCGGTGTTCGCCGTCGCGCTCGCGCTCCTGTGGCTGGTGTTCCGGCGCGCCGAGCGTGCGCCACGGCGGCCCGCCGCCGGGGGCGGACGCGGCGCCGTGGCGCCCGCCGCTCCAACGGGCGAGCGTAACTGGCTGCGGCCGGTCCGCGGTCCCGGCCGTCCCCGGGCCCGTGGGCATGCCCCGCAGGCACCCGGCCTGCCGGCGGATCCGCGCCCGGGCGTCGGGGCCCCGCCCGGGCGCGGAAGCTCCGCCCGCTAGCGCGTGCTCAGCTGGCTGACCATGGCGTGCTGCACCAGGGAGATCAGCGTGTTCTTGGTCGAGGCCCGCCGTCTCGCATCGCACCGGGTGATCGGCACGCCCGGACTCACCGACAAGGCCTCCTGCACATCGCCGGCGTCGTGCGGGAACCTCCCGTCGAAACCGTTGATGGCGATCAGGAATGGCACGCCCGCGTTCTCGAAGTAGTTGACCGCGGGGAAGGAGTCGGCCAGCCGCCGGGTGTCCACCAGGACCACCGCGCCGATGGCGCCCTGGATGAGGTCGTCCCACATGAACCAGAACCGGTGCTGGCCGGGCGTGCCGAACAGGTACAAGATCAGGCCGGCGTCCAGGGTCACCCGGCCGAAGTCCATCGCCACCGTGGTGGTGGTCTTGTCCGGCAGGTGGGACAGGTCATCCACCCCGGCGCTCGCCGCGGTCATCACCGCCTCGGTGGTGAGCGGGGTGATCTCCGAGACCGACCCGACGAAGGTCGTCTTGCCCACGCCGAAGCCGCCGGCGACGACGATCTTCACCGATGTCATCGCCGCCTCGGCCGGGTCATCACCCAGGCGGTCACAGCTTGCGAAGTCCACTGAGTTGCCTTTCGAGCAGGGGTCATGGGTCCGGCTGCAGGGCTAAGCTCTGCGCTCGTCCCGCAGCCCGTCCCGCGGGCGGGGCGTGAGAGCCCGCCCGGCCCGCTCCACGAGCAGCGCCATCTCGTAGGCCACCAGGCCCATGTCGCAATCGGACGCGGCGAGCACCGCGAGGCTGGCGCCGTTGCTGATGGTCATCACCAGCAACAGCCCGCCCTCCATCTCGACGACCGTCTGGATAACCGAGCCGGCTTCGAAGACCCGCGCCGCGCCTTGCGTGAGGCTGGTCAGCCCTGAAGTGACCGCGGCCAGCTGGTCGGCCCGGTCCTCCGGGAAGCCGGCCGAGAAGGCCAGGGGTAACCCGTCGGCCGAGACGACGATCGCGTGGGCCACGGCGGGCACCCGCTCGGCGAAATTCGTGATGAGCCAGTTCAGGTCCTGCGCCGAAGAGGTGAGCGGGCTCACTGGTCCTCCTCCCTGCCATCCTCGGCGCCCGGGTAATCCTCGTCCGAGGGGGTGGCCGCGCGAGCATTCCTGATGCCTTGCTGGAAGCTCGCCATGCGCTCTCTGGTCTGCGCCGCGGACCGGAGCGGCGCCGGCGCCGCCGAGCCGCCGGCGCTGCCAGGCACCAGGTTCGCCATCGGCACGCGCCTGGGCAGGCCCGCCCGCGTGGTGCCCGAGGACACCGGGGCCTGCGCCACCCCGGCCGCCTGCCATCCTTCGTCCGCGGGCGAGGACCAGCCGGCCGGGCTCGGCGCCTCGCTGGACACCGGCGCCGGCCAGTCCGCGCCGAGCCGGCCGCGCCGGAACCAGTCGGATTCGACGGACTCGAAAATCGGCAGCCTGTTCTCGTCGCCGATGCTCGTCGCCGGAGGCACTATCACACCGGTCGCGTCAGCGTCGCCGGGCCCCGTTCCGTCGCCGGGCCCGGTTCCGTCGCCGGGCGCCGCTCCGTTCGGGTGCGGCACGCCGTTGAAGGGCGCCGCTCCGTTCGGGTGCGGCGCGCCGTTGCTGGGCAGCGTCCCGATACCGGGCTGCGTTCCGTCACCGGGCTGCGTCCCGTTGCCGTGCGGCACGCCGGTGGCCGGGGCCGCGGCGCCATCGCCGCCGAAGGCCTGGGCATTGCTGGCCAGCGGCACGGCAGCCATCGCCCCGGCCGTGGGCGCGGCGGCAAGCTCGCTCCCGTCCAGGACGGCGCCGGCATCGGTGTCCGCCTCCCCGGCGTCCGGCCGGGCCGGCCCGAACCGGGCCACGCGCGCGGCCGCCACCGCCTGCGCGGCAGCCGAACGGCCGTCCGCGTCGTTGCCGGCCAGCCCGCCCGGGGTGTCCGGGTCCGCGGCGCCCGCCGCGGGCGGCTGGAACCGGCGGAACGTCGGCGACGGAAATTCGCACATGATCACTTCGTCGGGGAGCCACACCAGCGCGGTGAGCCCGCCAAGCGAGGAGGGCCGGAGCCGGACCCGGATGCCGTGCCGGGCGGCGAGCCGCGCGACCACGAACAGGCCCATCCGCCGCGACACCGCGACGTTGACCACTGGGGGGTTGTCCAGCCGCCAGTTGGCGTGGGCCATCTCCTCGGCGTCCATTCCGACGCCCTGGTCGGTGATGTCGAGCAGCGCGCCACCGCTGTTGAGCAGGTGGCCAGAAACGTTCACCGGGGTGTCCGCAGGAGAGAACGTGGTCGCGTTCTCGGCCAGCTCGGACAGCAGGTGCACGACGTCGGTGACCGCTTGCCCGCGGACTGAGATGCCCGGCTGGATGTTCGGGACCACGCGCTCGTACTGCTCGATCTCGGAGACCGCCGCGCGCAGCACGTCCACCAGCGGCACCGGCTCCGTGCGCTGCCGGGACAGCTCGTGGCCGGCCAGGACCAGCAGGTTCTCTGAGTTGCGGCGCATCCGGGTAGCCAGGTGGTCCATCTGGAACAGGTTCGCCAGCCGCTCGGAGTCCTGCTCGCCTTGCTCCAGGTCGTCGATCAGCCGGATCTGCCGTTCGACCAGGGACTGGGACCGGCGGGACAGGTTGACGAACATCGCGTTGACGTTGCCGCGCAGCGCCGCCTCGTTGGCGGCCAGCCGCACCGCCTCCCGGTGCACCTGGTCGAACGCCCGGGCGACCTCACCGATCTCGTCGGAGGAGTCGACGTCGATCGGCTCGACCTTCAGCGGTTCGTCCGTGCCCGCGCCCTCGCTCATCTTGCGCACCGTCTCCGGCAGCCGTGTTCCGGCGATCTCCAGCGCTCCGGCGCGCAGCCTGCGCAGCGGCCGGGTCATGGACCTGCCCACGGCGATGGTGAAGAACAGGGCCAGGGCCAGCACCAGCATCACGGCGGCGCTGTCGAGGAGCGCCGACCGGATCGCCTTGCCCCGCTGCGAGGCGCTCTGGCCGATGATCGACGACATGAACCCCTGCTCGACCGCGTGCAGGCTGGACACCAGGTAGGCGGAACCGCTGGCCGCGTTGGTGAAGGCCGGGTTCTCCGCCGACGAGCCGCCGTCAAGCGCGAGCGTGATCGCCTGCTGGATCTGCGCTTGTGCCCGGTCGGCCTGCGCGGATGACAGGGTGGTGTCGTAGAGCCGGCGCTGGCTGCCCGTCGCGGCGAGGTTGAACTGTGCCACATCGGCCTGCTGCTCCGCCTGCGCAGCGTTGAGGGCGGAAAGCTGGCCGGGCTGGAACTGGTTCGCGCCCACCAGGTCCGGGGTCAGGGCCGAGGTGAGGATCGCCTGTTCCCGCGACACCTCCTCCTTCATCCCGGAGATGAGGCCCACCACGCGGACCGTGTCGGCGAGCGCCGCGTCGTTGCCGCCCGTGGCGATTTCATCTTCGAGCGCAAGCAGCTGGTCGATCGTGCCGGCGTACTGCTGGATCACGGCTAAGGAGGGAATCCGGGTGGTGGTCGCGGCGCTGCGTAACGCCGGGATGCCGGCGATCGCCGTGATCGCGCCCTGCGCCTCTTGCTGCGCGACCGCGGGGTAGGCGCCGCCGATGTGGCCGGCTAGGTTCCGCACCCGGTCGGCGAGCACGCCGGTGGCGTGATCATCCTGAGCGAGGACCGTCAGTTCCGGGCCTGACTCTCCGGGCGGCGCGCCCCGGCCGCCGCCGGCCGCGCCCATGGTGATGAACCTGATGGTGTCCTCGCGCTCGGTCTGCAGCGCCTGGATCAGGCCGGTGATCTCGCCACCTAGCCGGGAGAACTGCTCGACCCGCTGGTAGGCGGCAGCGCTGCGGATGGACGCGGCCACGGCCACGCCACCCAAGATGACCGCGGATAACGTCGGTAAGACGACCAGCAGGAGCAGGCGGGACCGCACCCGCCAGTTCTTCAGCGCGTAGCGAGATGCCTTCTGCTCAGGTTCGGCGGCTAAGCGTGTGCTGCCGGAGGATTTGCTGTCGCGGTGCGCCGGGCCGATACCGGCCGATGCCTCGCCAGGGGACTGGCTTGGGCTGGCAGCTGCCGATAACGATGCGCTGGTCGCCAGTGCCGGTGACCGCTGGATGGCATCATGGGCCGGGCTGCCCGTTATCTCTCGCCTGGACCGCACAGTCTGCACCTCTCACCCGGGAAACAGCAGGCGTCCGCTGAGCCGCGGGCGCAGCGGCGGAACCGGAACACCGGCCGGCTGGCCGGCTGTCCGCGCGCAGCCGCCTCAGCAGAGTCTGGGGCTCACTCTAACGCTTGATCGCGTCACCCACATCAAGTGTTGCCACTGTTATCTAAGGAGACTTTACAAGCCCAGAAGGCACTAGCGTTATCGAAGGGACGTTTTAGGCATACCAGTCTTATCGACGGCGGCACGCCGGGGACGCCAAACGTCTAGCCTAAGCAGGAAACGGAGCGCCCACGGCACTACTAGCTTTCTTAGGAATTGCCGGGATGCCGTGAGTCGTGCTTATCGCTCTATCGGAGGAGCTTCATGGGCCTTGTTGTGGCTAGGGCCTGCGCCGGGCGTGGCAGAATGGCGCGCCGGTCGGGCATGACTCTGGTATCGGCCTGGTTAGTGTTATGCGCGGCGGGCTGCCACGTCCCAGGGACGGGCACCTCGTCCGGCCAGGCGGCGGGCCAGGCACAAGGCGGCGGCGCGCAGATCACTGTGGCGGTCGTCCCCGGTTTCGGGAATGCCCCGCTGCAGGTGGGCGTCAGGGACGGGCTATTCGCCCAGCACGGGCTGAACGTAACCGTGCAGACATACCAGACGCTCCAGGAGGCATATGGGGCGCTGACCAGCGGCCAGGCGGAAGTAATCAGCGGTGACTACTCCGGGCTGCTCTACATGCAGGCCCGCGTGGGCCAAAGGCGGTTACGCCTGATCGCAGACGGGTACGACGCGACACCGGGCCTGATGGAGGTGCTCACGCTGCCTGGCTCGGCGGTGCGGGTCCCCCAGGACCTGCAAGGCAAGGTGGTCGCCACCCCGCCGCGCGAACTCGCCCCGTTCTCCACCTCCGCTCCTTACAACATCGAGACGCTGGCGGCCGAGTCGACCTTGCAGAGCGATGGCGTCAGCCCGTCCAGCGTGGTGTGGGACGCCATGGCGCCGGGCAGCATGATCAGCGCCCTGCGCGATCACACGGTCAGCGCGATCGTGGCCACCGAGCCCTACATCCTGCAGGCGGAAACCCAGCTCGGGGCCATCGAGCTGCTGGACGCGTGCAGCGGCGTGACGGCGGGCCTGCCGCTGTCGGGGTACTTCGCCACGATCAGCTTCGCCAGCGGCCATCCCGCTGCGTTACGCAGCTTCCGGGCCGCGCTCGACGAGGCGAAGGCCAGCGCGGGCCAGCCCGGCACCGTCCAGTCGGTGCTGCGGACGCTGCCGGATATGTCCGCGCGTGATGCGTCTCTGGTCACGATCGGGCAGTACCCGACATTCTTGAGTGTGGGCCAGGTGCAGCGGGTGGCCGACCTCATGTACGGCACGGGAATGATCAGCACCACTATCTCCGTGAAGAACCTGTTGCTCCGGTAGGCCGCGGCACGCACCTGGCCGGTGAGCCGGCCGGCCGCGGATACCAAAAGGCCCGGCCCGGGCGACGCCGTCACCCGGGCCGGGCCATTAGTCTTACCCGACGAACGCGAAATGCTCGAAATCGAAGTTGGATAGTGGCTGCCCAACCTTTCCGGCCGTATACCCGGTTATCTTGTCGCTGTAGGCGTCCAGCCCGTCAATGTAGGCCGGGATGATGTAGCCGCCCTCGCTGAAGTCGAACCGCTGCATCTCGCGCAGGATCTCTTTCCGCACCGACGGGTTGCCGGTCGCGTTCGCCTGGTCGTAAAGCTTCGTGTACTGGCGATTGTTGGTATGCGTCTCGTTGAATGGCGAGCCAAGCAGCATCGACTCGGCCACCTGGGATAGATAGGGGTAATAGTTGTAGTAGTCCTGTGCGAACGGCCACTTGAGGTAGTTCGGCCCGAAGAACGTCCCGGCCGGGACGTTGCTGATGTTGATCGTGACGCCCGCGGCCTTGGCCTGCGCGGCCAGCACGGTGGCCATCGCCACCGTGCCGGTGGCCACTGCCGAGGTGGTGAGGCTCACCGTCAGGCCCTCCTGGCCGGCCTTCTTCAGCAGGAACTTGGCCTGCGGGATGTCGCCCTGAGGAGGGCGGACCAGCGTGTGGTCGAAACCGGGGTCATAGGGCGAGAAGAGGTCGTTCGCCACTACGCCGTAACTGTCGAGCGCCGAGTCGATCAACTGCGGGCGGTCCACCAGGAGCCGCATCGCCTGGCGGACGTTGACGTCGTTGAACGGCGGCTGATCGACGCGCATGGTGAACGGGACGATCTCTCCCGTGTGCGAAACAACCGTTTTGATGCCGCTGGTGGTGGCAAGCGAGGCGACCTGCGGGCCGTCGAGCGCGCCTGCCCCGTGGATAACGCCGGTGGCCAGCGCATCCTGGAGGCTGGTGCTGTCGCTGAAATCGATGAGGGTCAGGGTGTCCACGTAGGGCAGCCCGGGCTTCCAGTAATGCGGGTTACGCGCGAATACGCTGCGCTGGCCCGGGGTGAAGCTCTTATAGATGAACGGCCCGGTGCCGACCGGCTTCGCCGGGCTGAAACCGACCGGCGCGATGTACAGGTTGTACCAGAATGCGGCGAGCTGCTCGGCGAAGCTGGCGAACGGTTTCGTCATCTTCACCTGAATGGTGAGCTTGTTGACTGCCTTCGTGTTCTTGATGTCGATCGGGCCGAGGCCGAACTTCCCGGTGAAATCATTGTGATAGACCCGCTGGAACGTGAAGACGACATCATCGGCGGTGAAATCCCTGCCGTCGTGCCAGGTGACGCCGGGCCGGAGCCGGATTATCCAGCTCGACAGCGACCCATGCGGGATGATCGACTCGGCCAGTACGTACTCGACCTGCGCCTGCGCATTGAGCTGGGCAAGCGGCTGGTATAGCGACTGCAGCCGGGAGGTGTCCAGATAGGTCAGGCTCTTGTGCGGATCGAGGGTGTCGGAGCTGGAACCACCGGTGAGGCCCAGCGTGAGGTTGCCGCCGCGCCGCAAGGACCGGCTGGCCTGGGCGGCTTGGCCGACCGCGCCGGAGCTGGAACGACCGCCGCTGCACGCGCTGAGTAAGCTCCCGGCGCCCGCCACAGCGCCGGTGACGGCCATCCCGCGAAGGAACTGGCGCCGTCCCAATCCTTCCGCCTGCCGCGGCGTTCTGCTGTGATCCGATTGATCCACGGGGCTTACCTCCACAATGTTCTCCCGATAGATGCGAGATGGGTCATGCTGGGCCCGGGCTCACTCGGCGACAAGGAGCACCTTCCCGACGTGCTCGCGCCGTTCGAGGAACCGGTGCGCCTCGGCGGCGTCGCTGACCGGGAAGGTGGCGGCGATGGGCACCTTGATCGTTCCGCGCCGGATCAGCTCCAGCGACGCCGCAAGATCGTCGGGTGGCGCGAGCCGGAATCCGACGATGCGCCAGCCGTTGCGAAAGAGCGGGATCAAGTCGAGCGGCACCACCTCGCCGGCGTGCGCGCCGCAGGTCACGAGGGCGCCTTCCTCGCGTAGCACCGACAGATGGGCCCCGAACAGGTCTCCGCCCACGGTGTCGAGGACCGCGTCGAATCGCCTGCTGCTGGTGGCGTGCAACAGGTCGGCCGAGATCGCGCCACCGGTCCTGACCACCACCGCGTCGGCGCCCAGCGCCGAAACCCGCTCCGCTTTGGCCGCGCTGCCGGCCGTGGCGATCACCGTTGCCCCGGCCAGCTTGGCGCACTGCACCAGCGCGCCGGCCACGCCGCCCGAGGCCGACGGCACGAGCACCAGGTCTCCCGGGCGGACCAGCGCCAGCCGGTTCACCATGTGCCACGCGGTACTGACCACGCACTGGCCCGCGGCGACGGCCAGCATGTCGTCCCCGGGATCGAGGGGAACCACCACCCTGGCAGGCGCGCATACCAGTTCGCCGTAGCCGCCCCAGCGGGTGGTGCCGAAGACCTCGAAGGCCGCACAGAGATCCGGCCGCCACCTGGCGCACTGCCCGCACCGGCCGCAGTTGTACTGCTGGAACGCGGTGACGAGGTCCCCGGCGCGGATCTGCCCGGCGCCGGGACCCACCTCGACCACGGTCCCGGTGAACTCCGCGCCTAACACCATGGGTAACTCGAACGGCCACCGGGACGTCCCGGCCCGCGAATCGAGGTCGGAATGGTTGACCCCGCAGGCCTGCACCCTGATCAGGACATCGGCTAAACCGACGCCGGGGTCGGGGATGTCGGCGTACTGCATCGCCTCCGCGGGCCCATATTCGTAGAACGCCGCAGCTTTCACCGGCCGGTGACCTCCACGTCCGAGCGGCGGACGATCAGCGGCAGGGCGCAGCTGGCCTGCCGGGGGCGAGAGGATGTGGCGGGCCAGCGAGCCGGGACCGGCGACCGCGGACCGCCGTGGCGGCAGGCGCCGCTAGAAGGATGGCCGGATAAGACCGGTAACCGGCGGCACTGCCTGGCCGGCCGCGTTTTTCCAAGCACGTAGTGAACGTGCGTCTCAGGCTTGAGATCGGTCACCGACTGCCCCAACTCCACTTGAGTAACGCCCGATATCAGGGCTACCAGCGGTTCGAAGACAAATGGATCAGCCTGGCAGCGCGGCCGGCCTGCGAAAGGCAGGCTTGCCCGGCGCTGAGGTCGCTACTTTCTGGAGAATATCGCCGCGCCGGGTGGGACACCGGTTGTTTCCGGCAAAAGGCTCGCCCCGGAAACGCCGCCAGGCCAGGGCCGGGCCGGCGGCCGCGGGCCATACCGCGGGAGCGCGTGACATCGTCGTGTCAGGGCCGGGAGAATACGTTGACGAGGTTGCCCTCGGGGTCTTCGAAGATCATGGACCGGCTTCCCCACGGCTGCGTAGCAGGCCGCAGTACCCAGTCCACCCCGAGCGCCTCGATCCGCCGGTATTCCGCCTCGGCGTCGCCCGCCATGAAGTCCAGGATCATCTCGCCCGGCGGCCGCGCCGGGCCCGGGCGCGCCACCCGGTCCGGGCGGTACTCGGTGAACCTCCGCCTGGAGAAGCCGACCGAAGCGGGCCCGGCGGGGACCTCGACGTAGTACTCGTTCAACGGCGCCTTCGCCCCGACCAGCCTGGCGTAGAACGCGGCGAGCCCGGCCACATCCTCGGTCACCAGCCGGGCCTGGACCAGCTCCACGTCAGGTCCTCGCCGGGAGGTCCAGCTCGGTCCCGGCATAGTTGAGGAAGTAGGCGGTGAACACGGCCAGGCCCAGGTAGGAGAAGGCCTCGGCCAACTGCCCGTCGTTCCAGCCTGCCGCTTGCGCGCTCGCCCAGGTCGCGTCGCTGACCCTGCCTTGCCCGGTCACCGCCTCACGCACCAGGCCGATCAGCGCGTCGGCCGCCTCGTCGCCGAGATCCTTGCCGTCCCGCAGGGCCGCCACCTGATCCTGGCGCCATCCGGACCGCAGCGCGAGCATCGAGAGGACGGCCATCGCGTACCGGTTCTCCGCGGCGGTGGCCGCGGCGAGCATGAGCGCGGCACGTACCGCCTGGTCCAGGGTGCCCAGCCGGGCCGTCGCCTTCCTGAGCGAGACATAGGCCTCCAGAACGGCCGGGGAGTGCGCCATCTGCGCGTGCATGTTGAGCGGCCGCCCGGACGGGGAGAACTGGATCATCTCTTGCAGCAGCGCCCGGGAGGCTTCCGGTGCGTCTTCGACAGTATGGCTGGGTATGCGGGACATAGCTCTCCTCCTTCGCCGGGCCTCGCCATGCGGCGTGGGCAAAGTCACCTGGAAGGACGGCGCGGCGACGGGAAATGTGACGGGCGGGCGGGCGCCGGCGGCGGGTGTCACACCTCGGTCGGCTGGCTCGTCCTATAAGAAGCGACCCCAGGCGCGCGCGGCCCGGCCCGGTCAGTGACCGGGCGGGCCTGGCCAGCTCTCTGGGTCATGCGGACAGGCATAAGGACAGGGAATTGAGCGAAGCGGGCGACGGCGCGAAGATCGTCCAGGCGTTCCGGGAGCACCGCCCCTACCTGATCGATCTCGCCTTCCGGATGCTCGGCGACATCGGTGCCGCCGAGGATGCCGTCCAAGATGCGTTCACCCGCCTGCTGGCCGCGGACATCGATGAGATTGAGGATGAGCGGGGCTGGCTAATCGTGGTGACCAGCCGCCTGTGCCTGGACCGGATCCGGTCCGCCCGGGCTCGCCGGGAGCGCCCCCATGACGCCGCCGAGATCGAGTTCGTTGCCCCGCCCGCCCAGGGCCTGCTGGCCAACCCCGCCGACCGGGTCACCCTGGACGACAGCGTCAGCCTGGCGCTGCTGGTCCTGCTGCAGCGCCTCAGCCCGGCCGAGCGTGTGGTCTTCGTGCTTCACGACATCTTCGGCGTGCCGTTTCCCACGGTCGCTGAGACGGTGGGCAGGGCGGCGCCGGCGTGCCGTCAGCTCGCCAGGCGGGCCAGGCAGAAGATCGCCGAAGGGCAGTCCGGCGCCCGTTTCGAGATTGCCGGGGCCGAGCACCGCGCGGTCACCGAGAAGTTCATCGCCGCGTGTGCGAGCGGCGACCTTGACGGCCTGCTGGCGGTGCTGGCGCCGGATGCGTGGGGTGACATCGACCTCGGCCCGGACGGCCCGCCGCGCGACGTGGTGCACGGCGCGGCCCAGATCGCCAGGAACCTGCTGACGTTCTGGGGCCCGGCAACGCTGGTGTCCCAGCCGGTGGCCGGCGCAGCCGGCGCTGCTCGGCTTCCGCGACCGCGGCCTGGCCGGTGTCCTGGTGCTCGGCATGCGTGGCGAGCTGATCGAGTCGGTCCACGTCATCGCCGACCCGCGCAAGCTGGGCGCCTTGGGCCTGCAGTTGTCCGCCTCGGTCTAGCGTCACGATCGGCGCGCTCGTCTCGTCCTTACCGGCGCCCCGGGCATGCCTTTCCGGGTGGCCAGTAAAGGAGCAAGAGATGAGCACCTATCCTCAGCCGGTCCCGGCGCGGCAGGTCCCGTTCCCGCCGGTCCGGCCTTCGCTGCTCGTGCGGATCGCGATGCGCCCAATGACTCGCGCCCTCAACCCGCTGATCCGCAAGTTCGCGGGGCGGCGGCATTTCCGCATGGCAGCGGAGATCCGGCACGTCGGCCGGAAATCCGGCCGCGCCTATGTGACCCCGGCTGGCGCCCGGGTCAGCGGCGATGTGGCCGTGATCCCGCTGACCTTCGGCAACCAGTCGGACTGGTCGAAGAACGTGCGGGCGGCGGGCGGCTGCTCGATCAGGGTCGACGGCCAGGACTACGCCGCGAGCGAGCCGGAGTTCGTGGACCGCGCCGGCGCAGGGCCGCTGCTGCGGTCCGCGTTCGGTCCGGTGGAGCGGGCCAGCTTCCGCCTGCTCGGCATCAAGCAGTACCTGCGCCTGCGCGTCGTGCCCGAGAGGAGCAACTAGCTCAGCCGGAACAGGTACCCGGTCATCGGTTGCCATCCCTCCTGCCCGGGCGGCGATCCCGGCGCGGGCTGGAGCTATCGCGGCCGCTCCGCCGTCCCAAAGACCACGTCGGTCCGCAGCGTGGTGACCCTGGCCGCCCGCTGTGCGTGCTCATCGAGCGGCCCGGGGGAGGACGCTGCACCGGGCCCGGGCTAGGCACCTTGATCACCACCGGTGGCGCCCCGGCGCCGGTAGACGAAGTACACGCGGTGGGACTCGTCGGTTGCCCGGCCGCCATCGGGATCCGTCGCTTCGAGCAGTTCGAAGTTGGCAGTGAGCGCCTCGTGGATCATGGTCAGCGGCACACCGAGCTCCGGAATCCGCTCATGGTGCAGCCGGAACTGATCGCCCTCGACATGCTCGAAGATCCGCACGTCCCACAGCGACAGATTGCCTCCGCCCGGCGTCACGTCCATGACCAGCGTGTGCGGGCCGAAGTCTTCGACATAGCCGGCCGCCCGCGAGAGGCGGCGCAGCCGGCCGACGGTGTTGACGTCGAACACGAACAGCCCGCCTTCGGCCAGGTGGGCGTCCACCTGGCCGAACGCCTGCAGCCAGGAGTCGAACGTGGGCAGGTGGTTGAGGGTGTCGAAGACGCAGATCACGACGTCGAACCGGGCGCCGAGGGAGAACGCGGTGATGTCCGCTTCCACCAGGCTTGCCGTGGCGGCGTTCCGCGCGGCGGTGGCGAGCATCTCCGGTGACCGGTTGACGCCGGTGACGCGCAGGCCAGGCGCGAGCCCGGCGAGGACGGCGCCGGTGCCACAGCCCAGTTCCAGCAGCGACTCCGCGGCCGGCAGGTAGCGCTCGACGTACCCGCGGACCCGCTCGATGAGCGGGCTGCGGTCGCCCATCACCTGGTCGTAGAACTTGGCGAACTTCGCATATGCCGCCACGTGGCCATCATGCCCGACAGTGGGCGTCAATGACTGCCGGGTGCCGTGACCGGATATCTGGCGGCGCAAGCCCTGGCGTTCAGGACGTCAAGAAGTCGATCAGTTCCTCGACCCGGCCAAGGAACGCGGGCTCGAGATCGGCGAAGCTGGTCACCGAGCGCAGGATCCGCCGCCAGGCCGCGGCGGTGTCCGGTGGCCAGCCGAGAGCGTGCAGGACGCCCTCTTTCCACGGCGTGCCCCGGGGAATCTGCGGCCAGGCGCCCATGCCGAGCACGGCCGGCTTGACCGCCGCCCAGACGTCGATGAAGGGATGCCCGACGACCAGCACATCCGGCGATTGCACGCTGGCGGCGATGCTGCTCTCCTTCGACCCGGGCACCAGATGATCGACCAGGACCCCGAGCCGGCGCACCGGCCCGGGGCAGAACCCGGCGACGACCGCGGCAAGGTCGTCGATGCCGCCGAGGTATTCCACTACGACGCCCACGTCGCGCAGGTCGTCGCCCCAGATCTTCTCGACCAGTTCGGCGTCGTGGCGGCCCTCGACGTAGATCCGGCTTTCCCGCGCGACCTTGGCCCGGCTGGCCGGGGCGGCGATCGATCCGGAGGCGGTCCGCGCCGGGCCACGCCCCGTGGCCTCGGCCGGCCTGACCAGCATGACCGCCTCGCCCTCCAGCAGGAACGCGGCCGGGCTGAGCGGGAACACCCGCTGCCGCCCATGCCGGTCTTCCAGGGTGACCGCGTCCTTCTCGCACCAGACCACGGCGCCGCAGAACTGGCCGGTGGCGTCCTCGACCACCAGCCCGCGCTCCGCGGCCACCCGCCGCAGCTCCCGCCGCCGCGGTTTTCCTGCCGCGAGCACGTCCGGTCCGTATCGCCTGCTTTGCACTGGCGCCCTCCTCGACCACCGGCACGCGGAAAGTACCGCACTGGCGCCGCCGGCGCGCGCCGCCACTCCGCGCACGCGGTATGTCCCGGCGCGGCACGGCTGGTTTAGGCTCGGGGCGATGGCCACCTTGCCAGGCGCGGCGTGCACCGGCCAGGACGTCGTGCAGCGGCTGACCAGCGACGGCTATGTGATCGTCTCCGGGCTGATGAGCGAGCGGGACGTCGCGGCCGCCCGGGCGGACCTGGGCCGGGTCCTTGAGGCGACGCCGAAGGGCCGTAACCATTTCGAGGGCTTCGATACCCAGCGGGTCTATGCCCTGTTCGCCAAGACCCGGACGTTCGACCAGATCGCCGTCCATCCGCTGCTGCTCGGTGTGCTCGACCGGGTGCTCGGCCAGTATCAGCTCAGCGCTCCGGTCGGCATTCGCATCGGCCCGGGCGAGCAGGCCCAGATGCTGCACCGGGACGACGCGATCTACCCGCTCCCCGAGCCGCATCCGCCGGTGGTGATCAACACGATGTGGCCGCTGGATGAGTTCACCGAGGACAACGGCGCGACCAGGCTGGTGGCCGGCAGCCACCGCTGGAAACCCGGGCGGCAGCCTGCCCCGGAAGACCAAATCCTGACGGCGACCATGTCGCCGGGCTCGGCCATGTTCTACCTCGGCAGCCTCTGGCATGGCGGGGCGCCAACCGCACCAGCCAGCCGCGTCTCGGGGTGATCTTGGAGTACGTCGTCAGCTGGCTGCGCCCGCAGGAGAACCATTGCCTTGCCGTGCCCCGCGACCTCGTACGGCAACTCCCGGAACGGCTACAGGAACTGCTCGGCTACAACATCTACCCGCCGTTCGTCGGCTACGTTCGACGGCAGGCATCCGCGCCGGGTCCTGCGGGGCGGCGACTGACCGCCCGGCGGATCAGCGGGGGAGGTTCGCCTCGATGGCGGAGACGACTTCCGGGTCCTCCGGGTCGGTCAGCGGGCGGAACCGGGCGACGACCTTCCCATCCGGCCCGACCAGGAACTTCTCAAAGTTCCACTCGATGTCGCCGGCCTTACCGGCGGCGTCGGGGACCGCGGTCAGCTCCGCGTACAGCGGGTGCCTGCCCGGGCCGTTGACGTCGATCTTCTCGAACATCGGGAAGGTGACTCCGTAGTTCACCGTGCAGAATTCCTGGATCTCTTCCGCGCTGCCCGGCTCCTGCTGCCCGAACTGGTTGCACGGGAAACCGACGACCGCGAAGCCTCGTTCGCTGAACTGATCGTGCAACCGCTGCAGGCCCTCGTACTGCGGGGTCAGTCCGCATTGCGACGCGACGTTCACTACGAGGAGGGTGTTGCCGGCCAGGTCGCCGAGCGACGCGTCCTGGCCGCTGAGGGTTTTGACGTCGATGTCATGCACAGTCACGTTGGATGAGCCCCTCGGGTTGGCGGGACAAAACAGGCGCTTCGAGCAACAACGCCGGCTTTGTCATTATGCCTGCGGCCGGTGGCCGGCCCACCGGCCGCGGCGGTCACCGCGGCGCTCGCCATCGCCGTGCTGCGGCTGCGGCGGCGCGAGATCTGACCATCACCGGACCGCGGGCGGCGGGCCGCTGCCGGGCAGGGTGGTCAGGGGAGCAGGACGATCTTGCCGCGGGTGTGGCCGCCGGCCAGCAGCCGGAAGGCGTCCCGCACCTGGGCCAGCGGGAACGTCGCGGCTATTGGGATCTCCAGCTCGCCCGCATCGATCAGCCCGGCCAGCTCGGCGAGCACCTCGGCGCTCGCGCCCACGGCATTGCCCTCGGCCTTGACCCCGTACCGCGCCACGGCGGCAAAGTTGGCGATCGTGTCGATGCGTTCGGGCTCGACGCCGAGGTCGAGCGCAAGCTGGACGTAGTCCCCGCCGAACGTGTCGATGAACGCGTCCACCTTCGGGGCAGCCTGCCGTATCCGGTCGGCGACGCCCTCCCCGTAGCTGACCGGAATCACCCCGTGCTCTCGCAGCCAGTCGTGGTTGGCCGGGCTGGCCAGGCCGATCACGGTGGCCCCGGCGCGCCTGGCCAGCTGGACGGTGACCGAGCCAACGCCGCCGGCCGCCGCGGAGACCACCACCGTGTCGCCGGCGGTCAGCCCCACGGCCCGCACGGCCGCCCATGCGGTGGCGCCCACCACGAACAGCGAGCCCGCCACCTCCCACGGCACGCCGGCCGGCTTGCTGGTGAGATGGGCGGCGTCAACCAGCACGTACTCGGCCTGGCTGGCCCGGTCGTCGGTGAAGCCGATGACCTCGTCCCCGGCGGCGAACCCGGTCACTCCGGGGCCGGCCTGCGCCACGATCCCGGCCAGGTCGCTGCCCTGCCCGGACGGGAATGCGGCGGGCCAGCGGGCGTGCATCAGGCCGTCGCGGATCTTCGCCTCGCCGGGGTTGATGCTGGCCGCCTTCACCCGGACCAGCACCTGGCCCCGTCCGGGTTCCGGCCGCGGGACATCGACCACGTGGAGCACGTCGACCCCGCCGTATTCCTCGAAACGCACCGCCTTCGGCATGACACCTTCCGTTCTTCCGGCGCGGCCGTTGCCCTGGCGGCCACTGCTAACCACCTGCCTGGCCCGGTTATGCCGTGCCCCCGGGAGCGGGGCGGGCGCAGTCCCCGCGCGCGGCGTGGCCGCTACGGCGTTGCCGACGTGGTCGCTGTCGAGGTGGGCGTCGGGGTTGGCGGCGCGGTGCCAGGCGAGCTCGTCGCGTGCGGCGTCACGGTTGGCCGCGGCGTGGCGGTCCCCTGCGGGGACGGCGTCAACGTCGGGACCGGTGAACGTTGCGGTGTCCGGTGGGGGGCCGGCCGTTTTGCATGTGACGGCGTAGACGTCGGGGAACTCGTCTGCGGCGGGACCGCCGGCGAATCGCTGGCCGTGCCGGGCGTGGGTGGCTTGACCCACGTGTAGAGCACCAGCGTGCCCAGGAAGACGGCCAGGAGTATCCAGGTGGAGGTGCGCACCCGCCGCATCAGCCGGCTCCGTTGGTTCCGGCGGTTTCCACGCTGGCCGGCAGGCTGATGCCCTCCCGCAGCAGCCCGGCCGCGACCCGGGCGCGCAGCATCCGGCCGACGTCGAACTGCATGCCGGGGAGTGTCCTGGCGACCAAGCGGATCTGGAACTGGGTCACGTCGATGCTCTGCACGCCCATGACGGCGGGCGGGTCGAGCAGCAACTGGCGCAACTCCGGCTCCTCATACGCTTCTTCCCCGATCTTGTGAAGCAGGTCGCTCACCCGGTTGACGTCCACGGTGGCGGGCACCGGCACGTCCACCACCGCGCGGGCCCAGCCGCGCGACAGGTTGGTCACCTGGTTGATCTGGCCGTTGGGCGTGATGACCACCTCCCCGTCGGCGGTCCGTACCGTTGTCACCCGCAGCGTGACGTCCTCAACGGTCCCCATGGCGCCGGGCACGCTGGGCACGGCCAGCCGGACCAGGTCTCCGAAGCCGTACTGGCGCTCGGTGATGATGAAGAACCCGGCCAGCAGGTCCTGCACGATGCGCTGCGCGCCGAACCCGAGGGCCACTGCGGCCACGGCGGCGGGCGCGACCAGGCTGGTCAGCGGAATGCCCAGGCGCTCGGCGACGAGAACCGCAGTGGCGCAGTAGATGACCACCATGGTGGTCCAGGTGATCACCTGGGCCAGGGCGTGCCGATGTTTCGCCGCCTCCGAGCGGACCAGGGCGTCGGTCTCCCGGGCGTTGGCGTCGATCCGGCGGGTGATCTTGTCGCGCAGCCAGGTAATCAGCCGGGTCAGCAGGATCGCCCCGACGATGAGGAGCACGATCTCCAGCCCGTGGCCGCGCGCCCACACGCTGATGGCATCCAGGGTTCTCACACCGAACCAACATAGCCGCCGAGCGCGGTGGATTTGGCGCCGATGACCGCACCGTGGCTGGGGCCGGGCGAAAAGCTTGAGCCGCTATTCCCGCGGGCGCAAGGCCCAGGACCGGAGGTGGTGGTAACCGCGCACGGCCGCGGGCCGCCGGTGCTGCAGCCGGTATCTGCCTTCCGGCGCAGCGCCGCCGCGAGTTCCTCATCCACCAGCGCGGTACCCGGCCTGGCCAGCGACGTCAGCCGCGCGGCCAAGGTTGACCACACCGGCCGTACACATCGCCGAATCTGGTCAGCGCCCGGCCCGCGGCCATGCCGACGCGGAACGCGGGCAAGCCCTGCCGGCGCCGGTCCGGGCTGGTCAGCCGGAGCGCCATCTCGGCCGTGTCGGCCGGCTGGCCTGTGACGAACAACACCTCATTAGCTGACGGTGTGCACGATAAGCACGTCACACGGCGAGCGGCGAGACACGGCCGCCGGCACCGAGCCGAGCAGCCGCCCCGCGATCGTGTTCAGCCCCCGGTTGCCGACCACCAGGAGGTCGGCCTGATGCTCCTCCAGCGCGCCGATCAGCGCCTTCACCGGCTCGCCTTCGACGGGGACCCGCTCCACCTTGCCCGCGCCGCGCGCGGCGGCCCGCTCCGCCGCGGTGCGCAAGGTCTCTTCCGCGGGGGCCGAGCCGACGATGGCGAAGGCCTCCTCCTTGAGCACGTCCACCGCCACCGCCACTTCGCGCGGGCTGGCGGGCTCGTACGCGCACACGATGACCAGCCTCGCCGTGGTATCCCGGGCGATCTCGGCGGCCCGGTCCACCGCGCGGTAGGAGGAGTCTGATCCATCCGTGCCGACCAGCACGGTCTGGTAGGCGCCCATCCGGCCTCCTCCGGGCGTGTGCTCGGCCACGCCCGGTCCGGCGTGGCCCTGCCCGAGGGCAATGAGAGTAACGCGTCCGGCGGCCGCGTTCACGGCCACCCCAGCGATGCCCTGCTGGGTCAGGTGCCCCCGGGCGCCGCCGGGCGGCCGGGGATGTCCGGTCCAGCGCGGTGCCGGTGCCCCAGCGAGAACGCCATGGCGGCCAGCAAAATCAGCACCAGCGGGGCGGCGGCGAGCGCGTTGCCGGCCGATGCCGGCGGTGGTGGGCTTATCAGGCTGCACAGGTAGATGACGGCCCCCAGGGCGAACGGGACCGCGAGCAGGAAAAGCGCCCGGCGGTTGACCGGCGAGCTCACCAGCATGATCACCAGTGCTGCCGCGATGATGGCAACGAGCGTGCCCTGGTACAGCAGCCACGCGCCCCACCCGCCCGGTCCGATTCCGAGCAGCCGGTCAACGGGCCCGTGCGGGAGGCTGGCCAGCCGTTCCAGACGCAGGACGCGGGCGAGGGGGGTCGTGGGAACCGCGAGAGGACCATGGAACAGAGGCCACAACCCACCGTTCATGGCAACGCCGGCCGCCACGGTGGCAGCGGCGAGCAGGGCGCTGGGCTGCCACCGCAGGACCCGCCATCCTCGCGCAGCACCTGGGGCCGCGAGCAGGATCAGCGCCTCCAGCCCGTATGCGTACAACGTCACATCCAAGCGCGGGCCGGCGAGCAGGGTGTAGCCATTGGTCAGCGCGACCCCCAGGAAGGCGAGCGGGACGAACGCGGCGCAGACGGCGGCGGCGCGGCGCCACCCCACGCAGACGAGCACGGCCAGGATGAGCGCGGGCAAGGGACCGGCCGTGAGCGCATCCGTCACATTGCCTGTCAGCGCGACCGAGTACGGGTTGAGCTGGAAGCTCCGGGCGTAAGAGCCAGGCTCTCCATACGCGCCAATCAGGATGTCAGCAGGCGTCCCGAAGCCATAGCGCGCGCCTCTGCCCAGGAATTCAGTCAGCTTCAGCAGCAGCATGAGCAGCGGGAGCAGGACCCCGACCAGGGCGAGGGCGGCCTGCCAGGGCTGGCTGTCCGCGCCGCGCAGGGTCATCCGGATCCGGATCTTCAGCGCCGACCACAGCAAGTCAACCGATTCGCGGGTGCCCGGCCGGTGCTGCCCGGGCTGGGCAGCAGCCATCAGCACGCCGAGGATTTCCTCCTCGTGCCGCTTCCGGTACGACGATGGATACCAGCGCAGCAGCCGCCGGTAGCCCCCCTCAAGCCCGCGCGCCGTCGTCATGCCAGGCCCCTCATCGCGCGATGCCGCAGTTTGAGCCGCTTGGCGGCGACCGCCGCGTTACTCCGCAGCCGCTCTACTTCGGCGGCGAGCCGGTCGCCGCCGGGCGGGGTGAGCCGGTAGTAGCGGCGCAGCCGGCCGTCCACGACTTCTTCCCGGTCGGCCTCGACGAGGCCCTCCGCGACGACCCGGTCGAGCGCGGCGTACAGGGTGCCCGCCCTCAGTTTCACCCGGCCGCCGGACATGCGCTCGACGTCGGTCATGATCCCGTAGCCGTGCTGGGGGCCCTCCGCCAGCGACGTGAGCAGGAGGAACGTCGGTTCCTGCAGCGGACGGTCGTTCATATCGACGTTATATACCGTCGATCTGAATATCGCAAGCCCGCGCCCTCTCACTCCAGCCACCCGTGCGCAGCTTTCGGCCTGCCCCGAATTGGCGGGTGGTAGTGCGCGCGAGGGCTGTCGGTGGCAGGCGCGGGCGCCAGCTGAAACCTCTGCTACTCAGGCGGAATAACCGCTGACGTCAACTGCCGTTCACTGTCGCTGTCTGCGCATAGATTGGCCTGGTGAGCCCGATCGAAGCCGTCAGCGGCGGCGCGCCCGTGACCGCTGCCGAGTGCCCGTTCTGCCACGCGGAGCAGATCACCGCGGACGGCTATTGCGACGCCTGCGGGCGCAAGGCGCCGTCCAGCCGGGATCACCTGGAACTTGACCTGGGGCCGCTGGCCGGGGTGACCGACAAGGGCTTGCGGCACGCCAGGAACGAGGATGCGATGGCGCTCGCGACGGCGGAATCGGCCAGCGGCCCGGCGGTGCTCGCGGTGGTCTGCGACGGGGTGTCCAGCTCACGGCGCCCGGACGAGGCGTCGCTGGCCGCGGTCCAGGCGGCGGTGCGGGTGCTGCTGGCCGGGGCGCGCGCCGGCGAGGACCTGACCGAGACCTCCAAGGCGGCGGTCGCCGCCGCCCAGCACGCCCTGGCCGGCCTCGATGAGCCCGGTCTCGAGGACCCGCCGGCGGCCACCTTCGTCTCGGCGGTGATGACCACCGAGACGGTGACGCTGTGCTGGCTGGGCGACAGCCGTGCCTACTGGCTGGGGTCCGGGGCCGGTTCCGATGCCAAACGGCTGACCTGCGACGATTCCGTGGCCGGGGAGATGGTCGCGGCCGGGCTGGTGCCCGAGGACGCCGCGATGGCCCTGCCGGGGGCCCACGTGGTGACCGGCTGGGTCGGCGCGAACTCGCCCGGCGCCCCGCCGCACGTGGCCACGTTCACGCCGCCCGGCCCCGGCGTGCTGTTGCTATGTTCCGACGGGCTGTGGAACTACCAGCCCGAAGCCGCCGGCCTGGCCGGGCTGGCGCTGCCGGGAGCGCTGACCGACCCACTGGGCACGGCCGCGGCGCTGGTCAAGTTCGCGCTGCAGGCCGGCGGCGCGGACAACATCACCGTGGTCCTGGCCCCGTTCCCGCCCGCGGCACAGTCGTCGTCACGGTGACCTCGTCGCATCTCCGGCGCCTGCCACCTGTCGGCGCCCGTGCCTAGTCTTGGCGTGTGGACACACGAGAAGCAGCCCAGCGGTGGGCAACGGTATGGGAGCGCGGCTGGCGGGAACACGACGAGGCCGCGATCACCGCGCTGTACGCCGAGGGAGCATTCTGGCAGCAGCATCCGTTCCACGATCCGGAACCCGGCTACCTTGCCCGCGTGTTCGCCGAGGAGGAGTCGGCCCAGACCCAGTTCGGCGCCCCGATCGTGGACGGCGATCAGGCTGCTGTGCCGTGGACCGCGCAAACCCGGCTGAACGATGGCGGCGCCGAGGACCTGAGGGGGGTGTCCCTGCTGCGCTTCAACGCCGACGGCCTCGTCGTGGAGGAGCGCGACTACTGGCACGACGGCTGATACGGGCCCTCGCGGGCGGTATGAACCCGGGCCAGCGCCGGCGATGACAGCCTTCACCGTGCCCAGGTACCTGGCCGAGACGGCGCGCTGTGACGAGGGCGTGCGGGAGTGGATCGCCGCGCTGCCGTCGATCGTGTCCGATCTCGCCGTCCGGTGGTCGCTGCGGGTAGGCGAGCCGTTCCAGCCGGGCGGGCAGTGCTCATGGACGGCGCCGGTCACCGGCCCGGCCGGGACCTGCCTGGTGCTCAAGGTCGGGTACCGGTTCCCCGGGGGCGACGAGCGGGATGAGGCGGCCGCTCTTCGGGTCTGGGCTGGAAACGGGGCCGTCCGGCTGCAGGCCGCCGCCGAGACCGAGTTGGTGTACGCGCTGCTGATCGAGCGGTGCTTGCCCGGCACCCCGCTGGGCCAGGCCCTGCCCGAACCGGAGCAGGATCTCGTCGTGGCCGCGCTGCTGCGCCGGCTCTGGGCGCAGCCGCACGCGGCCTACCCGTTCCGCCCGCTCGCGCAGATGTGCGCGGCCTGGGCCCGGGAGTTCGAGCGGGACTACGCCGCCGCGGCGCCCGCCGACCGGATCGACCTGGGGCTGGCCCGGGCGGGGATCGCGTTGTTCCGTGAACTGCCGGAAACCGCCGACAGCCGGGTGCTGCTGTGCACGGACCTGCACGGCGACAACATCCTCGCGGCGCAACGGGCGCCGTGGCTGGCCATCGACCCCAAGCCGTACCTCGGTGATCCCGCCTACGACGTCCTGCAGCACATGCTCAACTGCGAGGGCCGGCTGGCCGCGGACCCGGCCGGGCTGGCGGCGCGGATGGCGGGCCTGGTGGGCGTCGAGGCCGTCCGGGTCCGGCACTGGCTGTTCGCCCGGAGTGTCCAGGAGTCGGTCGGCTCACCGCTCATGCGCCAGGTGGCCCGCGGGCTTGCGCCCGCATGACCTACTCCGCGGCCCGTCCCGGCGGGCCCGCCGGTCAGGCCGGCGACGCACCCGCGCGCGGCCATCGTAGCTGCCGGGCAGGAGCGCCCGGCTGGCCTGCGGGCTTCTCCCAGACCGACACGTGCTGCTCGCTCTCGCTGGTGAACGGCTCCCGCCGCCACCCGCCCCAGCGCTCCCGCAGCCGCAGGCCGGCCAACTGCGCCATCAGGTCAAGCTCGGCCGGCCACACATACCGGAACGGGAAGGAGGTGTACTCGCCGCGGCCACCCTCGACCTCGATGTAGTTCGAGCTCATCGCCTGCGTGGCCGTGTCGTAGACGTCGAACGCCCAGCGGGTCTGGCCGACGTGGTACGGCACGACGTTCTGCCCGGGCGGGAGCCTGCGCAGCTGCGGAACGTGAACTTCGATGACGAAGCAGCCGCCCGGCGCCAGGTGGGCGGCGACGTTACGGAAGCAGGCCACCTGCGTTTCCTGCGTGGTCAGGTTCATGATCGTGTTGAAGACCAGGTACGCGAGCGTGAACGTCCCCTCGGCCCGCGCGGTCGCGAAGTCGCCGATCGTCACGTCGATCTGTGCGCCGCCCGGCTTGGCGCGCAGCCGGGCAACCATGGCCTGGGACAGGTCGATGCCACTCACCGGCACGCCGCGGCGCGCCAGCGGCAGTGCGATGCGCCCGGTCCCGATGCCCAGTTCCAGCGCCCGGCCGCCATCCGCGAGCCCGGCCAGCAGGTTGACAACCGGGTCCACCGCGGCCGGGGCGAACATCTCCGCGGACTCCTCGTCGTAGGTCGCCGCGACAGGTTCCCCGAAGTAGCCGTCCGCAGCGTCCATCGCCGGACCGTACCGCGGCGCAGGCTCGCACCGCACCCGGGTTTTGCCCGGCTGCCGGCGCATGCTCGCGCCAAGGCGCCCGGCTTCGGGTTCTCCGGCCCCACCCGGGACCAGGGTGGAACATCCAGCGCATCGCCCGCGCCTGGGATGAGCCGATGCGCCGGCTTGGCTACGAGCGCTACGGCGCCCAGGGCGGCGACTGGGGATCGACGATCTCCCGGGAGCGGGGGCTTGCGGCGGACCTGGCTAGCTGCCCGCGGTTGCGGCCAGGGCGCCGGGCAGGGCGAAGATGGGGAACAGGCCGGCGTCGTTGAACGACGCGATCCGGGTGATGCACGCGCCGTCGGAGGCCAGCACCTGGATCGCGTGCGCCCGGTGCACCCCGTCGTCGCCGCGCAGGTAGGCCGCGAACGCGGGCTGGCCGTTGGCAGCAATGGGCAGCATCGCGAACCGGCCGGGCTCGACCAGGACCCGGGAGGCCAGGAACCGGCTTACCTGCTCCCGCCCGGCGAACCAGGTCGGCTGCGGTGGCATCTCCAGCACGGCGTCGTCCCGCAGCAGCTTGGTGAGGGCGCCGACGTCGGCGCTGGCGAAGGCCTCGGCGTAGGCGTCCAGCAGCGCGCGCTCGCTGGCCTCGCCGGGCTCACGGACCTGCTCGGTGTCCGGCGCTGCCTGCCGGAGCCGCGTCCGGGCCCGCTGCAACAGGCTGTTCACCGCGGCCGGTGTGATCCCGAGCAGCCCGGCGACCTCGGCCGCGTGCCAGCCCAGCACGTCGCGCAGGATCAGCACCGCGCGCTGCCGGCCGGGCAGGTACTGCAGGGCGGCGATGAGAGCCAGCCGCACGCTCTCCCGGGACACCGCGACCGTGGCCGGATCGGCCGGGCCCGGGCGCACCAGCGCGTCCGGCAGCGGCTGCAGCCACCGCACTTCCGGCAGGACCGGGGCCAGCGGCCCGTCCGGATCCTCGCCAGGCCCGCTCAAGCCGGAGGGCAGCGGCCGCCGGGCGCGGTTCTCGATCGCCCGCAGGCAGGCGTTGGTCGCGATCCGGTACAGCCAGGTCCGCAGCGACGACCGGCCCTGGAAGTCGCTGTAGGACCGCCAGGCCCGGACCAGTGTTTCCTGCACCTGGTCCTCGGCGTCGTAGATCGAGCCGAGCATCCGGTAGCAGTGCGCCAGCAGCTCCGGGCGGAACGGCTCGGTCAGCCGCGCGAAGTCGTCGCTGCCCAGCATCGCCGTTCCTCCTTCGGCTGGCTCACCGATATAGATCCGCGGGCGCGGCGGAAGTCATCGGCCGCAGGCAGCCGTCATCGCACCAGTCCGTGCGGTCCGGTGGCGGCCGGTGAGTTCCGGCGGCCGCCCGGATCAGAACTGGCACGGGGAGAAACCCGCTCAGCCCAAGGATCAAGGAGTTCCGGATGTCAGCGCAAGAACTGTCAGGATCAACGGCGCTCGTCACGGGCGCCAGCCGTGGCTTCGGCCGCGGCGTCGCTACCGCGCTGGCCGGGGCCGGCGCGAACGTTGTCGGTGTCGCCAGGGACCGGGCCGCGCTAGCGGAGGTGCGGGCGCTGATCGGCGACGGGTTCACCCCGGTGGCCGCCGACGCGGCAGACCCGGTCGTGGCCGGGAAGCTCATCGACGCCTACCGCCCGCGCGTCCTGGTGCTTGCCGCCGGGGCGGCCCCGCTGTCCCGGCCGCTGCACCGGCAGACGTGGGAGACCTTCAGCAGCACCTGGAATGTGGACGTGCGGCAGGCATTCCACTGGCTCCGCGAGGCGCTGCTGCGCCCGCTGGCGCCGGGCAGCAAGGTCATCGCGTTCTCCAGCGGCGCGGCGCTCCGCGGCTCACCGCTGTCCGGCGGTTACGCCGGGGCCAAGGCGGCCATCAGGTTCATCAGCGGTTACGCCGCCGACGAGTCGCAGCGGGCCGGGCTCGGCATCAGGTTCATCTCGGTGCTGCCACAGCTCACCCCGGCCACCGAGCTGGGCGCGGCGGCGGTAGCCGCCTACGCCGAACGGCAGGGCGTGGACGTGGCCAGCTACCGGGAGAGCCTCGGCCCGGCGCTGACCCCCGACCACGTCGGCAAGGCGATACTCGACCTGATCGAAAGCCCGGCCCCCGGCGAGGGCGCGGAGGCTTACCTGCTCACCGCGGGTGGCGTGCGCCCGGCGCCGTAGCCCCCCCGCGCTGCCGCGCTGGGCCGTCAGGCGACACCCAGCGCGCGCAGCGCCGCGGCGGTCCCGGCCGCGACCACGATCACCACGAGAAACGGCGCCCGGAGCAGCAGCGCCGCCACCGCCGCGCCCAGGCCCGCCAGCCGGGCCGGATCCAGGGACAGCGACTGCCCGGCAGCGAACGTCTGCACCGCGACCAGCGCGGCGAGCAGGGCGATCGGGACCAGCTCGGCGAACCGCCGCACCCGCGGGTTGTCCAGCACGCCCTGCGGCACGATCAACCCGGTCAGCTTGAGCGCGTAACATCCGGCGGCCGTGGCCAGCACCGCCACCCAGGCCGCGGTCACACCGCCTCCGGGAGCGGGGAGAGCAGCGCGCCGCCCAGCGCCGCCGTGGCGGCCAGGATCACCGGCACGCCCGGCGGCAGGATCGGCGTCGCGGCCAGGGCGATCAGCGCGCCGGCCAGGCCGACCGCGCGCTCGGTCCGGCCCGCCCGCAGCCGGGGCCAGATCAGCGCCAGGAACGCGGCTGGTCCGATCACGTCGATGCCGAGCGACTGCGGCGAGCCGAGCCTGGCCCCGAGCGCGCCGAGCAGCGTGGTGAGGTTCCAGGTGACGTAGATGGTGGCGAACGTAGCGCGGAAGCCGCGCCTTGCCGCGGCGGCGTCGGGCTGCGCCAGCGTGACCGCGGTGGTCTCGTCGATGACGCCCTGGGCGGCGAGCAGCCTGCGGGCGCCCCGTCGCGGCAGCAGGTCGGCCAGGCGCAGGCCGTACAGCGCGTTCCTGCTGCCCAGCAGGATCGCGCTGGCCGCGCCGCCGATCAGGCCGCTGCCGGTGGCGACCGCGCCGGCCAAGGCGAACTGCGATGCGCCGGTAAAGGCAAGAAGGCTCAAAACGCAGGCCTGAGCGACGCTCATTCCCGAGCCGACGGCGGCCGCGCCGAAGGCAATGCCAGAGGTGCCGACGGCGAGCCCGAGGGCCATGCCATCACGTACCGGGCGGGCCCGTGTCCGCTCCGCGGGCCGGTTGACGATGTCAGTCACCTGGCGAGGCTAAGCCGGCCGCGCCGCCCGGGTCTTGTACGTTCTTGCGTGCGCCACGTTCCCGCTGGTAGGCGCGGGGCGGCACGCCCACGACCCGCTTGAAGTGCCGGGTCAGGTGCGCCTGGTCGACAAATCCGGCCGTCGCGGCGACGTCGGCGGGGGCGACGCCGCCGTCGAGCAGCTGGCGGGCCAGCCGCACCCTCAGGTGGTTGACGTACGCGTGCGGCGGCAGGCCCGTCTCCCGGCGGAACGCGCGGACCAGCGCGAACGGGCTCAGCCCGGTGGCGAGCGCCAGGTCATCCAGGCTGGGCGGGTCGGTCAGCCGCTCGGCCAGCAGTTCCGATACGGCGCGGACCGCGGCGGGGGACCTGCCCGGGTTCCGCGGCATCCCGGCCCGGTCGCCGGGGCGGGCATGGGCGCGGAGCAGCCCGCCGAGCGCGGCGCGCAGCAGGCTGGCGGACGCCAGCCGGTCGCCGTGCTCGGCCGCCACGTGCGCCGCGCGGAGCAGCCGGGCGCTGCGCGGGTCGTAGACCACGGTCTCCGGGAAGGACGGCGTGCCGCGCCGCCAGCCCAGGTCGGCGGCGATCTCGGCGACCAGCCCCGGGTCCGGGTAGAGCACCCGGTAGGCCCAGCCGGTTGCCGTGCCGGCGTGGCCGGTGTGCACCATGTCCGGGTTCAGCATGGCGACACCGCCGGGGCCGGCCCGGAGCAGGCTGCTGCCGTAGGTGAACTCCTCGATCCCGGCCTCGATCAGGGCGAAGGTGAAGGTCTCGTGCGCGTGCCTGTTGTACCGGTGCGTCACGAACCTGGCGCGCAGCAGGTCAACCCCGGGCACCCCGGCGTGCCGCCAGTACCGCGCCACCTCGCTCGCCACGCTGCCATGTCTACCCGACGAAGCTCAGCCCCTCCCTCGTGAATGCGAGCCTGGTGTTCAACAGATCGTGTCGCGTTAACGTCGCCGGTAGGCGATGGAACGGCGCCGGATATCGAGCACGACCACTAGCTGCTTGCCTTCATCGATCTCATACAGCACCCGCCATTCCCGTCCGAGGCGGGCGCTGTAGATGCCGGCCAGTTCGGCGCCCAGAGGCTTGCCGACCCGGCGCGGATCGTCTAAGAGAGGCCCGGTGATGAACTCGGCGGCCGCCTCAGCGGTCTCGGCGGGCACCAGCCCGGCCAAGGCGCGGCGCGCCGGGGGTGCGGTGCCCAGTTCGTACCTTTCGGTCACGACGCCCGGCGATCACGCAGCAGCGCACGAACGGCGTCGGTGCCGTACACCACATCGCCGTCCTGCACCGCTTGCCGGGCCTCGGCTAGGGCGCGGAGTGCCTCAGGATCCGCCCTCACCTCAGCCGTTTCCCGCAGCGCCAGAAAGGTCTCGACGGCGAGCACGACAGTCTGCTGGACGCTGCGACGGTCCTCCTCTGCAGCAAGGCGAAGCTCCACCTCGAGCTGAGGGTCAAGCCGCAATGTCATAGCCATACCTTCATGATACCAAAACGCACCAATCGGGTGGGTTATGGTAGCATTTGATGCTCCAGCGCGGCTCAGGCGCCACGGGGGCAGGGATAGAAGACCTTGCCGTTCAGGTTCACGTCGAACTTGACCGCGCTGAACCCGCCGGGCGCCCTCAGACGAGCCGGCAGAACGTGGCAAAACGCCGTTTGCCCTGGCACGGCTGCCCCGGGTTGCAGACGTAGTGGTCCGCGCCATACTCGGCCTCGCCGACCCACTTCCCGTTCGGCTGCGCCCTGGTGGTGTCTGTGGTGAAGTCGTTCCAGCCGCACGGGGTCCGCCCGGCCAGCCCGGTGCAGGTGATCCCGTACTGGCTGCTGCCGCGCAACGCGCCGGCGAAGCACTCCTCGTGATGCGGGTAGCACTCCTCGACCACCGCGCCGTCCGCGTAGCGGCGCCCCCACCAGGACAGCAGCGGCGAGTTCTTCCACAGGCCGGTCATCCCGTAGCGGTGGATCTCGTTGAACGCGTAGGCGAGGAAGTTCTGCGCGTCACCGGGCGTGAGGTGGAACCCGGTCGTGGACGGCGGGTCGAAGCTGTCGATGTCGTCCAGCTCGACCGCGTCGAACCCCTTGGCCGCGCACATCCGGATCCGCTCGTTCAGCATCGGCTTGAGCGCGTCGAGCTGGCGGAAGTCCAGCCACCGTTCCTGCGGGAACCCGAAGTACACGTTGCCCAGCGTGGCGGCGGGGAAGTACTGGCCCGGGCTTCCGTCCGGGCGGTAGTCCTCCCAGGCCAGGTCCAGGTAACAGACCGCCCTGGGGTGCGGCAGCGTGGCGGCCTGCCACCGGGTGTGGATCGCGCGCACCTGCGCGGGAGTGGTCAGGAACCCGTCGATGTCGTAGATGTCCACCGCGTGCGGGCCGGTCCGCTGCAGCGGGGCCACCCGGCCGATCTGCCAGTCCCAGCGCATCGGGTGGCCACGGGAATCGAGGTGCGGCGGGTACCAGCAGCGCCGCGGCGCCGTCGCCCGGCAGGGCAGCGGCGCGGGCAGGGGCGTCACGCGCCAGGTGAACCGCGCGGTCGTCGCGCCGGCCGCATCCGCCGTGCGCACCGCGACCCGGTGCAGGCCGGTGCGCAGCGCGCCGGTGTAGAGCACCCGGCTGGCGGGCAGCGGCCGCCAGGGCCGCCGGTCCACCCGGTACCGCTGGGTGACCGGCCCGTCGGCGGCGTGGTAGTGCGGCGCGGCCAGGCTGAAATACTCCTCCGCCGACGCGGTGCGCCGCTCCGGCGTGCCGTTCACGAATTCGCTCGACGGCGGGCGCCCGGCCGCGTAGGCGCGGACCTTTCCGCTGGTCATCCGGCTGACCGACGCTCTTTTCACGCTAAACGAGAACGTCGCCGGGCTTGTCTCCACCACCTCGGTGGCAGTCTCGGTGAGCTTCAAGAACCGGCCGGTATCGGCGTGGCCGGCCACGTAGCGCCGGGCCGCGAACGGGGTCGCCGTGGTGTCCGCGGCCGGCCGGCACTGGCCCGCGGCGGTGCAGGCCGACCAGTAGTAGCCGACCTCGAAACTGAGCAGCCGGTCGCCCGGCGGCAGCGCGCCCGGGTGCCAGGACAGCCCGGCCGCCCGGACCGTGCCGCCGTCGCGCAGCGCGCCGGTCACCCGCAGGGTGCCCTGGTGCCGTGGCGGCGGCAGCCGGACAGCGCTGGCCCGGGCTGGCGTCGGCCCCGGCGCGGGCCGGCGTGGTCCCGGCCCCGGCGGGCGGCCCGGCGCTCAACAGGGTCACGGCGAGCGCGGACGCGCCGATGAACGCGACTTTGGCCACCTCGGCAGTGTCGCATTTCGTGCAGCTTCGAGCAAGAGTGCGCATCGCGAGGGCCAAATATCCACTGGAGCGTGGGCACCGGCCTCCAAGGTGGGCGCAATGATGATCGGTATTGCTTGATATTGAACAGGAATGATCAATAAGGGGGCGGTAAGATCTTGTCGAAGGTCCGGGAGCGGGGGTCTAGATGAGCCGCTATCGCCGCTGGAACGAGCTGCTGGAACTGCTGGCGGCCGATGGCCAGTTGCAGGTGGAACGCGCAGCGCAGGTGCTCGGAGTGTCGGCGGCCACGGTGCGGCGGGACTTCGACCAGCTTGCCCGGCAGCAGATGCTCACCCGTATCCGTGGCGGGGCGCTGGCTAAGGGAGTCACATACGACCTGCCGCTGCGCTACAAGACCGAGCGGCATCCCACGGAGAAGCAGCGCATCGCCGCGGTGGCAGCCGGCCTGGTGCTGCCCGGCCAGATCGTCGGGCTCAACGGGGGCACCACCACCACCGAGGTCGCCCAGGCGCTCGCGGTCCGCGCCGACCTGAATTCCGGCGCCGCCTCACCCGCGGTCACCGTCGTCACCAACGCGCTGAACATCGCGACCGAACTGGCCGTCCGCCAGCACATCAAGATCGTGGTAACCGGCGGGGTGGCCCGGCCGCAGTCCTACGAGCTGACCGGCCCGCTGGCCACCGGCATCCTGGACCAGGTCATCCTGGACATCGCGTTTCTCGGGGTGGACGGGATCGACGCGGCGGCCGGGGCCACCGCGCATCACGAGGGGGAGGCGAGCATCAACCGGCTCATGGCCGAGCGGGCGGGCCAGGTCGTGGTGGCCGCGGACAGCTCCAAGGTGGGCCGGCGCGCGTTCGCCAGGATCTGCACCGCCGCCGAGGTGGACATCCTGGTCACCGACACCGGCATCGCGCCGGCCGACGCCGCCAACCTCACCGATGCGGGGGTCAAGGTTGTCCCCGCGTAAGCAGCTGGACCTGCTCGTCATCGGCGACTGCAACCCGGACGTGATGGTCGTCGGCGGCGATGTCACGCCCGCCTTCGCCCAGCAGGAGAAGCTGGTGGACGGGATCTCGCTGGAGATCGGCGGCTCCGCCTCGATCACCGCGGTGGCCGCGGCGCGGCTGGGACTGCGTGTGGCGCTGGCCGCGGCGGTCGGCGACGACCCGGCCGGGCGGTTCATGCTCGGGCAACTGGCCGCCGAGGGCGTTGACACCGCGCCCGTGGCGGTGCGTCCTGCCGCGCCGACCGGGATGACCGTGGCGCTGTCGGCGGGCGGGGACCGGGCGATCCTCACCGCGACCGGCGCGCTGTCCACGCTGACCGCGCGCGACGTGCCGCCGGAGCTGCTGGGGCGCGCCCGGCACGTGCACGTCAGCTCCTACTTCCTGGTGGCAGACTCGCTGGGGCCGGGGCTGGCCGAGCTGCTCGGCACCGCCAGGGCCAGCGGGGCCAGCACCTCGCTCGACACCAACTGGGATCCGGCGCAGCGCTGGGGGGACGAGCGGCTCACCGCCGCGCTCGCGCACGTGAGCCTGCTGCTGCCCAACGAGGCCGAGGCGCTGCACCTGGCGGGCGGGCCGCTGGGCCGGGCGGACGGGGCGACGCTGGAGCAGGCCGTGTCCGCGCTAACCGCGGCCGGGCCCAGGCTCGTGGTCAAGCTCGGGGCGCGCGGTGCGCTGTATGCCGACGGCACCCGCTACTACCTGGCAGAGCCGCCGCCGGTCACGGTCACCGATACCACCGGCGCCGGGGACTGCTTCAACGCCGGCGTGATCGCCGGGCTGCTGTCCGGAGAAGACCTGCCGTCCGCCGTGGCGCTCGGCTGCGCCGTCGGCGCCGCCTCCACCCGCGCGCCGGGCGGCACCGCCGGCACCCCGGACCTGGCCACCGCGCGCGACCTGGCCCGGCGCGTCGCCGTCCGCGAGGCCGCTCCGGCTCCGCCAGCCCGGGGCCGCTCGCGTCCGTGATCAAGGCAGGGCGGCTACCGGCGGGTCTTGGCTGGCCCGGGGTTGTGGCGGGTCTGCGGCGCGGTCGGCTGCCATGCCATCGCGGCCCGCCGCCCCGGCAGGGCCAGCGCGGGCATGAGTGAGGCCATGGTGAGCGCGAACGCGACCCAGAACGTGGCGCCGAACGCTTGGGCCAGCGCGGGAAGGGCCCTCCCCAGAACTCGCCGTCGTTTCGTGCTTTCGTTCTCGCTCGGATGAGCGGGTATTAGAGCACACCCGTGCGCTCTGCAAGGCCGCTTCTGGTCGTTAGTGTTGCTGCTTGAGCTATCGGAACGGTAAATTCACCTGGGTGCGTGCCATCACAAGCGAGATCGCCAGCCAGCCTGCCCTGTGGCGGAAGGCCGCGGCCCTGGCTCCGGCCGTCGCGGGCTTGCTTCCGCTGCCCGGCGAATCAGCTGCCGCGATCGGCTGCGGGACCTCCCATCACATCGCGCGGGCGTACGCCGCGCTCCGCGAGGAAAGGAACCTGGGCACGACGGACGCGGCGACCGCCTCCGAGCTGTCGCCGCGCCGGCGCTACGGTCGCGTGGTCGCCATCTCGCGCTCGGGTACCACAACGGAGGTCCTGCGCACGCTCGAGGGGCTCAGGGGAAGCGTAGCCACGGTCGCGGTCACGGCGGTCCCCGACTCGCCGGTCGCCGCGGCCGCCGACGACACGATCGCGCTGGACTTCGCAAACGAGCAGTCGGTTGTCCAGACGCGCTTCGCCACCACGGTGCTCGCCCTCCTGCGCGCGCACGTCGGCGATCGGCTCGAAGCGGCGATCGGTGACGCGGAGGCGGCGCTCGCCAGGGCGCTTCCGGCCGGGCTCTCGGAGTTCACGCAGTTCGTGTTCCTGGGGCAGGGCTGGACCGTGGGCCTCGCGAACGAGGCGGCGCTCAAGCTGCGCGAGGCGGCCTCCGCCTGGACCGAGGCGTACCCGGCGATGGAATACCGCCACGGCCCGATCAGCGCGGCCGGCCGCGGAACGCTCGTGTGGGCCATCGGGGCCGTCGATCCCGGCGTGCTCGCAGACGCGGCCGCCACCGGGGCCACCATCGTCAACGACGGGTCCGACCCGATGGCCGAGCTCGTCCTCATCCAGCGGATGGCCGTCGAGCTCGCCGAGGCCCACGGATTCGACCCCGATCACCCGAAGCACCTGACTCGCTCGGTCGTGCTGCCGTGACTCGCAACCGCTCGCGCAGGAGGTCCTGACCGTGGCCGAGGTCTCGTTCCACGAGGTCACGAAGGTCTTCCCGAACGGGACGACGGCCGTTGACGCGCTCACCTGTGCCATCGCTGACGGCGAGTTCATGGTCCTGGTCGGGCCGTCCGGCTGCGGGAAGACGACTGCCCTCCGGATGATCGCGGGGCTCGAGGAGCCGACCTCGGGAGCGATCGCCATCGGCGGAGAGGTCGTGAACGGCGTCTCTCCCCGGGACCGCGACATCGCGATGGTGTTCCAGAGCTACGCGCTGTATCCGCACAAGACGGTCCTCGAGAACCTGGCCTTCGGGCTCCGGCAGCACAAGATGCCGCCCGCCGAGATCGCGGAACGGGTCAGGGAGGTGAGCTCGCTCCTGACCCTTGATGACCTGCTGGACCGCAAGCCCGCCCAGCTGTCCGGCGGTCAGCGGCAGCGGGTGGCGATGGGGCGCGCACTTGCCCGCAGGCCGCAGGTCTACCTCCTCGACGAGCCGCTCTCGAACCTGGACGCGCAGCTCCGGACCCAGCTCCGCGCCGACCTCAAGCAGCTGCATCAGCGTTTTTCCACCACCACTGTCTACGTCACGCATGACCAGGTCGAGGCCATGACACTCGGCGAGCGCATCGGCGTGATGTCCGGCGGGAAGCTGCTTCAGCTGGGCGCGCCGCAGGAGATCTACCGGCGCCCGGTGAACGTGTTTGTGGCCGGGTTCATCGGCAGCCCTCCGATGAACCTGCTCAGCGCCTCCGCGGCGGGCGGCCACGTGGATGCGGGCGATCTCGTGCTCGAGGCCCCGGGCGCCCCCAGCGGCGAGCTCGTCGTCGGCGTGCGGCCGGAGGCCCTGCGCCTCATGACGGACGCCACCGGAGAGCACGCCGTGCCGGTGCGCGTGGAGGTCGTGGAGCTGCTCGGCCACGAGACCATCGTCTACGGGAGCATTCGCGGTCATCGCGTCGCCACCGCCTCCACCGCCCCCGGGGTCGAATCCCTGCCGCCCGAGCGGGCGATCGTCGTCGCCCGGCTCGACGCGCGCCGCCAGCCAGCGGTGGGCGAGACGATCAAACTTGGGATGTCACTAGAAGACGTGCACCTGTTCGATGCCACGTCGGGCGAGGCGGTGGCCTGGTCCGAGCCCCTCGCCTCCCGGCGCCTGGCCGGATCCTGAGGAACGTTCCGATGCGGCAGGCGGAGCGGCTGGAGACGATCTTGGAGTGGCTGTCCGGGAACGGCAGCCTGAATGTCGCCCACATCTCGGACGAGCTGGGCGTGTCGGCCGCCACCGTCCGCCGTGACCTCGGCCTGCTCGAGCGCCAGCGCCTGCTGGCCCGCACCCACGGCGGCGCGGTCGCGCAGGGAGTCTTCTACGAGCTCCCGCTCCGCTACAAGGGCGGCCGCCACAAGGAGGACAAGCTCAAGATCGCCCGCGAGGCCGCGACCCGCGTCGCCGCAGGTCACGCCGTCGGCCTTACCGGCGGCACCACCACCACCGAGGTCGCGCGGGCCCTGGTCGACCAGCAGCGCCTCACCCTGGTCACCAACGCCCTGAACATCGCATCCGAGATGGCGGTACGCCCCAACCTCAAGCTCGTCGTCACCGGCGGAGTAGCCAGGTCCGAGTCCTATGAGCTGGTGGGCCCCATCGCCGAGGCCAGCCTGGCCGGCCTGAACCTCGACATCGTGTTCGTCGGCGCCGACGGCGTCTCCCTCGAGGCCGGCCTCACCACCCACCACGAGGTGGAAGCCCACACGAACCGCGCCCTGATCGAGCGCTCTCGCTCGGTCGTCGTCGTCGCCGACAGCTCCAAGATCGGCCTAGTGGCCTTCGCCCAGATCTGCGAGATCGCCACGGTAGGCGAGCTGATCACCGACCACGCCGCCAATCCCGGCATCCTGTCCGCCCTGACCGACGCCGGCGTAAGAGTCACCGCCGTCTGATTCCCGCCGGGAGGCGCCCCGCGCCTTCCACGGAAGCCGCGATGACCCCGGCCGCACACGCTGGTAGCGCGTGTGTGCTGCCCGGCCTTTCGGTCTGCCGGGATAGCAGACTGCGATGCCGGCGCCAGCACGAGCCAGTTCCCGCAACAATTGCTCGCACTTGCTCATTTGAGGCTGCTATGGAACACTCTCGCTCATGATCCGAGTCGCGATCATCGGTGCCGGCAGCGTGGAGTTCACCCGCAACGTGGTGGCCGACCTGTGCTCGTTCCCGGAGCTTGAGGGGCAGGTGACCATCGCCCTGCACGACATCGACCCGGAGCGGCTCGCGTACGCGGAGCGCGCCGCAGCGTCGATCGTGCGGCGAACCAGCGCCGGATGCAGGGTGGAGGCCAGCGCGGAGCGTCGGCCCGCCGTGGAGGGCGCGGACTATGTCATCAACGAGATCCAGGTCGGGGGGTACCGGCATACCCTCAAGGACTTCGAGATACCGAAGAAGTACGGGGTCCGCCAGACGATCGGCGACACGATCGGGATAGGCGGCATCTTCCGCGGGCTCCGCACCATTCCCGTCGCGGTGGGCATCGGCAACGACCTCCACGAGCTGGCGCCGGACGCTCTGCTGCTGAACTACACCAACCCGATGGCCATGGTGCCGTGGGCCGTCTACGAGGGCACCCCGTTCGCGAACGTGGTCGGCGTGTGCCACTCGGTGCGGGACACCCATGCCTTCCTGGCCGCCGCCGTTGGCGTGCCCGAGAAGGACGTCGCCTTCCGCACCGCTGGCTTCAACCATCAGTGCTTCGTGCTGCGGTTCCGCCACCGTGGCACCGGCGAGGATCTCTACCCGCGGCTCCGGAAGGTGATCGAGGCCGATCCGGAGGGGCTGGGCAGACGGGTGCGCGTGGAGATCTTCCGGCGCTTCGGTTACTTCCCCACTGAGTCCAGCGAGCACTCGAGCGAGTACGTCCCCTGGTTCCTCCACCACGACGACCAGGTCGAGCAGTTCCGGTGCGAGATCGACGAGTACGTGCGCCGCAGCGAGCGGAACCTCGAGGACTGGGAGCAGACGAAGGCGGCCCTGGACGCTGGCCACGAGCTGGAGGTCGAGCCCGCCTCCGAGCTGGCTTCCGAGATCATCCACTCGCTCGAGACCGGCGCCGCCCGCGAGATCTACACGAACGTGCGGAACGGCGGGCTGATCGACGGGCTTCCTGGCAACGCCTGCGTGGAGGTGCCGACCCTGGTCGACAAGAACGGCGTCCAGCCCACGCGGGTCGGGGCCCTCCCCCCGCAGTGCCTCGCCCTGAACCGGACCTTCCTGAACGTGGTGGAACTCACGGTGCGCGCGGTGCTGGAGAAGCGGCGCAGCCTGGTCTACCAGGCCGCGCTGGTCGACCCGAACACGGCTGCGACGCTGACGACGCGGCAGATCGTGGCGATGTGCGACGACCTGATCGAGGCCCACGGGGCGCTGATGCCTGAGGGCATCCGCAACGACAGCTGAACGGGACAGCAGACGCAGGCATGACCGCCCACGCTCCTGACCTGCTGGAGGCGCCCGCACCCGAGCGGGTGCTGGGCCGCCCCGTGCTCCGCAGCGAGGATCGCGCGCTGCTCACCGGAGCCGCCCAGTACACCGACGACGTCCCCTGCGAGGGGGCGCTGCACGGGGTGTTCGTCCGGTCGCCGATAGCACACGCGCTCGTCCGGTCGGCCGATGCGGACGAGGCGCGTGCGATGCCCGGTGTCGTCGGGGTGTTCACCGCGGGGGACATGGGCGGGCTGCGCATGCCCCCCGTCGAAGACAGTCCCGAAGTGTTCGCCCGGCCGCTGCTCGCCATCGGCCGGGTCCGGTTCGTCGGCGAGCCGGTGGCCGTGGTGGTGGCGCGGACGAGGGCGCAGGCCATGGACGCCGCCGACGCCGTCGTCGTCGACTACGAGCCGCTCGCCCCGGTGATCGATCCCGAGGCGGCGCTGGAGCCCGGCGCGCCGGTCCTGTTCCAGGCCCACGGCTCCAACCTCGCGATCCGCGTCGACGATGTGGCCGAGGACCCGAACGCGCTTGAGGGCGCCGAGATCGTCGTGCGGGCACGGTTCGTCAACCAGCGGGTGGCGCCGGTCCCGATGGAGCCCAACGGCGCTCTCGCCATCGCCGGCCTGGCCGGCGCTGAGCCGTCGGTGACACTGTGGGCCTCGGTGCAGGCGCCCCACGACACCCGCCGCATCGTCGCCCAGGTTCTGGGGCTGGACCCGGCCCGGGTGCGCGTCCGCACCGCGACGGTGGGCGGCGGGTTCGGCGGGAAGATCCCGACCTACCCCGAGCACGTCGTGATCGCGTGGCTCGCCCGGCAACTGGGAACCGCGGTTCGCTGGTCGGAGACGCGCAGCGAAAACATGGTCGCGATGACGCACGGCCGCGGACAGGTGCAGCACGTTGAGCTGGGCGCCACCCTGGACGGGCGGTTGCTCGGGCTCCGGGTCTTCGTGATCCAGGACATCGGCGCGTACGCCAGCGAGGCCGCAACCCTGCCTCAGCTGACCGGCCTGATGGCCTCGGGCCCGTACCGGATCCCCCGGATCGACTTTCACGCGGTCTCGGTCGTCACCACCACCACCCCGGTGGGCGCCTACCGGGGAGCGGGCCGGCCGGAGGCAACGTTCCTGCTGGAACGCGCCCTGGACATGCTGGCGGCCGAGCTGGGGATCGATCCGGCGGAGATCCGCCGGCGCAACTTCATCCCGCCCGGGGCATTCCCCTACCGCACCCCGACCGGCGCCAACTACGACAGCGGGGACCTGGGCCGGGCCCTCGAGATCGCGCTCCGCGCGGCCGGGTACTCCGGCCTGCGCCAGGAACAGGCGGCGCGGGCCGGCCGGGGGGATACGTGGCGGCTCGGCATCGGCATCGGCAGCTACGTGGAGGTCACGGGCTGGGGGAGCGAGTTCGCCTCGGTGGAGGCCGGCGACCAGGGCATGTTCACCGTCCTGACCGGGACCAGCCCGCACGGTCAGGGGCACGAGACCGCGTGGGCGCAGATCGTGGCCGACACCCTCGGGGTGTCGTTCGACGCGGTCACGGTCCGGCACTCGGACACGCTGTTCGTGCCGCGTGGCGGGGGGACGATGGGGTCGCGGTCCCTCCAGGTCGGCGGCTCGGCCGTGTTCCGGGCCTCGGTGGCGCTGCTGGACAAGGCCCGGCGGCTCGCGGCCCACCTGCTCGCGGTGAACGAGAGCGACGTGCGCCGCTTCGACGGCCGGATCGGCGTCCGGGCCGCCCCAGGGCTGTCGCTCTCCTGGGGCGAGCTCGCGGTCGCCGCCGCGGACCCGTCATCTCTCCCGCCCGGCATGGAGGCGGGGCTGCGGGCGCAGACCGACTTCGAGATGGAGGATTCGACGTATCCGTCCGGCGTCCACATCGCGGTGGTGGAGGTGGACACCGAGACGGGGAAGGCCAAGCTGGTCCGCCACGTCGCGGTGGACGACTGCGGGCGCCGCATCAACCCGATGCTGGTCGAGGGGCAGATCCACGGCGGGATCGCGCAGGGCGTCGCCCAGGCGCTGTTCGAGTCCTTCGTCTACGACGAGGCGGGCAATCCCCAGACGTCCAGCCTCGCCACGTACGCGGTGCCGAGCGCGGCGGATCTCCCCGCGTTCGTCACCGTCCCGCTGGCGACCCCCACCGACCGGAACCCACTGCGGGCGAAGGGCGTCGGCGAGGGGGGAACCATCGGGGCCGGGCCCGCGGTCCAGAACGCGGTGATCGATGCGCTGTCCCACCTCGGTGTCCGCCACATCGACATGCCGATGAGCCCGGACCGGGTCTGGCAGGCCATCACGGATGCGCGGCGGGGCGTGCCGGGCGGCCAGCGAGAAAGGAGGATGGCATGGAACGGCCGGACCTGAACGGCCTGATAGCGGCGATCGTCACGCCCATGCGGGGCGATGGGTCGATCGACGAGGGGTCCCTCCGAAGATACGCTGACTGGCTTGCTGGCCAGGGCGTCCGTGGGCTGGCCGTGAATGTGGACACGGGCGAGGGGCCTCATCTGTTCCCGGAGGAGCGGCTGCGGGTGCTGGAGATCGTGGCCGAGGAGGCCGGCGGCCGGGCTCTCGTGGTCGCCGGGCTCGCTGCCTCGTTTACCGAGCAGGCCTGCCGGCTCGCGGCCGACACCGCCCGGGCCGGAGCGGACGCCCTGCTCGTCTTCCCCATCTCCGCCTACCAGGGCGAGCCGCTGGACCCGGAGATTCCCGCCTCGTACCACCGTGCGGTGGCCGAGGCCTCCGGTCTTCCGCTCATCGCCTTCCAGCTCCAGCCCGCCCTGGGCGGGGTGAACTTCTCGGCCGAGGCCATCGAGCGCATCATGAGCATCGATGGCGTGGTGGCCATCAAGGAGGCGTCCTTTGACGCGAAGCGGTTCGTGGAGACCGCGAGGCTGGTGACCTCCCTGCCGTCGGCCCCCACCGTCCTGAACGGCAACGACAATTTCCTGCTCGAGGCGTATCTTCTCGGCGCCGAGGGGGCGCTGCTCGGCTTCGGCACGCTCGCCGCGCGCGAGCAGGTCCAGCTGCACCGGGCCGTGCGCGACCACGATCTGCCCCGCGCGTTCGAGCTCCGCGACATGCTCCAGCCCTTGTGCGATGCGATCTTCGCCCCGCCCGTCCGCGACTACCGCGCCCGCATCAAGCACGCGCTCACGCGCCTGGGGGTCATCGACGAAGCCCACGTCCGGCCGCCGCTGCGACCGCTGTCCAGAGATGCCCGTGACCTCGTGGATAGCGCGCTCAAGGACGCGGGGCTCCGCTAGTGGGCCTTCAGGGGGTGGGTGTGTTCCTGCCCACGTTCGCCGGGGCCGGCGGGCGCACCGGGGAAGAACTGGCGGCGTTCGCCCGGCGCGCCGAGGACCTGGGGTTTGACTCCGTATGGGCGACCGATCACCTGCTGCACCAGAGCAGGTTCTATGCGGTCCCGTGGCTCGACCCGATCCTCTCGCTCACCTACGTGGCGGCAACGACATCGCGGCTGCGCCTGGGCACCTCAGTCCTCGTCCTGCCGACCCGCCAGCCGGTCGTCCTCGCCAAGCAGGTGGCCACGCTCCAGGCCCTCGCCGATGAGCGCTACATCCTGGGCGTGGGAACGGGCTGGGATGACCGGGAGTTCCAGGCCGTTGGGCAGCGGCGGGCGGAGCGAGGCGGCCGGACCGACGAGTCGATCGCGATCCTGCGCCGGCTGCTCGCGGGCGAGTCCGTGACCTACGAGGGCCGGTTCTACCAGCTGCGGGACGTGGCGGTTGGCCCGGCGATGCGCTCGCCGCTCCGCCTGTGGTCCGCGGGCGGCCGGCAGCTCCCGCACGCGGCCTCCCCGGAGCGGCCCGTGCTGGCCCCGGCAGTGCTCCGGCGGATCGCCGCCTCCGACGGGTGGATCGCGCGGCCCACGTCCCTTCCGTCGCAAATAGAGGCGGACCTCGCCGAGATCCGCCCCGCGCTCGAGACGGCGGGCCGCGATCTGGGCACGTTCACGGTCGCGCATGAGAACTTCCTCCATCTCGTTCCCACGCAGGACCGTGAGCAGGCCCTCGCCGAGCAGCGGCGCGCCTACGCGGCAATCATGGGAGGCAGCAGGCCGTTCGAGTATTTCGAGCAGGTGTACCTGACGGGCACGCCCGCCGAGATCGTGGCGAAGCTCCGGGCGAGGATGGCCATCGGCGTCGAATACCTGATCCTCCACACTCTGGAGCCGTTGACGGCGCAGCTGGATCTGTGGGCGGAGCACATCCTTCCCGACCTGGAGGCCTGATGACGAAGATCGTGCTCAACGGGGCCGGCAGCGTCGAGTTCACGAAGGAACTGCTGGCCGACATCCTCAGCTTCGACGAGCTCGCCGGGTCCACGATCGCGCTGTTCGACATCGACGGCGAACGCCTCGAGACCGCGGCGGCCATCGCGCGCTGGACCGCGGCGGCACTGGGCTCGCCGGCCACGATCGAGCCGCACCTGGACCGCCGGGCGGCGCTCGACGGGGCGGATCACGTGATCAGCATGATCCGGGTCGGCGGTCACGAGGGACTGAGGCTCGACTTCGAGATCCCCGGGCGGCACGGCGTGCGGCAGACGATGGCGGACACCATGGGCATCGGAAGCGTCTTCCGGGCCCTCTGCACGATCCCGGCGCTGCTCGGCCTGGCGCGCGACTTGCACGAGGTCGCGCCCGGCGCCTGGCTCTACAACTACACCAACCCGATGGCCGCGCTGGTGTGGGCGATCTACTCGGGCACCGCCCACCAGCGCGTCGCCGGCGTGTGCATGTCGCCGGAGAACACCGCCCAGCAGCTCGCGGAGCTGCTCGGTGTCCCGTTCGGGGAGATCACCTACCTTGCGGGCGGGATCAACCACCAGTCGTGGATCCTGCGGCTGGAGCACGGCGGGCAGGACCTGTACCCGCGGCTCCGGCAGATTGTGCGCGACGACCCCGACGGGCTCGGGCGGCGCGTCCGGGTGGAGATGCTCAAGCGGTTCGGCTACTTCCCGACCGAGTCGAGCGAGCACAACGCCGACCTCGTGCCCTGGTTCCTTCCCCATGAGGACCAGGTCCGCCGCTTCCGGATCCCCGTGAACGAGTACCTGCGCCGCAGTGAGCAGAATCTCGGCTCCTACGCGGAGACCCGGCGCAAGCTCCAGGCGGGCCAGCCGCTAGGGCTCGAACCCGGCTGCGAGTACGCCCCGCAGATCATCCACTCCATCGAGACGGGGACGCGCCGGATGGTCTACGGCAACGTCCGCAACGGCGGCTCGATCGAGAACCTGCCGGAGGACTGCTGCGTCGAAGTGCCGTGCCTCGTGGACCGGGCGGGGGTCCAGCCCACCCGCGTGGGCAGCCTGCCGCCGCAGCTCGCCGCGCTCAACCGCCTGTACCTGAACGTCTGCGAGCTGACCGTGCGGGCAGCGCTCGAGGAACGCCGGGACCTGGTGTACCAGGCGGCGCTCCTCGACCCCAACACGGCGGCCACGCTGTCCATCGACGAGATCATCCGGGTGTGCGACGAGCTGATCGACGCCCACGGCGAGCTGATCCCGGCCGGGATCAGCGGCGGCTGAGCCACCTCGTCACCCGGCCGGGAGAGCTGCCTGACCTGCTACCCGCCAGCCGCGCCGGGCACGTTAAGGAATGTGTCCGCCTGCTGCGCCGCCTGATTAAGCGCGGCCGCCGGGGCGGCCCGGCCGAGGAGCGCCGACGCGATGCCGTTGCCGAGGGAGTCGACGATGCGCGGCCACTGCGGCAGCGTGGGCATGGCCTCCTTGGCGTTCACCAGGTTGGCCGCCATCGGCCCGATCCCCGGGTACTTCTTCAGGAACTGCTGGTAGCCCGGCAGCTTGAGGATGGACGGCCGGATCGGGAGCGAGCCGGACCCCATCATCCACGTCAGTTCCTGCTGCGGCGCGGTCAGCCACTCCAGGAACGTGATCGAGGCGGCCACCCGCGCGGACCCGTTGTTGAAGATGACCCAGTTGTCGGGGCCGGACACGGTCTGGTGGTTGGTGGTCACGGCCGGCAGCGGCACGTCCGCCCAGTCGACCTTCGCCTGGTTCAGCACCGGGACCTCCCACGGGCCGCTGACGAACATCGCCAGGTGCCCGCTCGTGAACAGCGGTCCGGCCTTCGATGCCGTCGGGTCCAGGTACACCGAATGGTCGACGGTCGCCATCTGCTGCCAGAGCGTCAGGTTGGCTACGCCGGCGGGCGAGTTGAACAGCGCCTTCTTGTGGTCGGGCGAGAGGATCTGCCCGCCGCGCTGCCAGAGGCCCGGGAAGAACCGCCAGGAAGTGTCGAGCGTGTCCCCGCCGATGGGGTAGTTCACGCCGTAGATGTGGTTGGCCGGATTGGTCAGCTTCTTCGCGATGGCGCGGAACTGGTCCCAGGTCCAGTTGGGGGACGGAGCGGGGACCCCGGCCGCGGCGAACAGCTTCTTGTTGTAGATCACCGACAGGTTGTCGATGAGGGCGGGGAACCCGATGACCTTGCCTCCGGGCGACACGATCTGCTGCGACGCCGGATAGAAGTCGTTCCAGTTGTATCCCGGCGAGTGGATGATGTTCGCCAGGTTCACGGTCTTGCCGCTCTGGGCGATGTTGGCGGCGTAGGACCCGTAGATGTACGCGACGTCGGGAGCGATCCCGGCCGCGAGCGCCGTCGTGACCTTCGGCAGCAGATCTCCGGTGGAGGTCCCCCCGGAGCTCGCCTGCACCACGATGTGCGGATGCGAGGCGTTGAAGGAGTTGGCGAGCTGCTGCATCACCTTATCTGTGGGCGGGGTCTGTGCATGCCACCACTGGATCGTGACCGTCCCCGATGAGCTGGTCCCCGAGGAGCTCGAGCCCGATCCCGAGCATGCGGCCAGCACCAGGGTCAAGGCCGCGATCCCCGCCAGCGCTATTCGCTTCATATTGGTCTCCTTGTTTGTCAGCCCTGGCCGCTGCCGGTCATCCCTTGACGGCTCCGGTGATCGCCTGCACAAACCGGCGCTGGCCGATGAGGAACACGAGCAGCACCGGCACCGTGGTCAAGACCGTGCCGGCCATAACCTGTGACCAGTGGGTTACATGTTCACCCTGGAACGTGGTGAGGCCTACCTGCACGGTGAACGTACGGCTCGACGTGATCGCGATCAGCGGCCAGAAAAGATCGTTCCACGCGTAGATGAACGTGATGATGCCGAGGGCGGCCAGGGCCGGCCTCGCGAGCGGCAGCACGATCTTCCAGAAGACCTGCAGGCGGCTGCAGCCGTCGATGCGCCCGGCCTCCTCGAGCTCTCTCGGGAACGACTGGAAGAACGAGTACATGAGGTAGATGCCCAGCGCGGATGTCAGCTGGGGCACGATGAGCGCCCCGAGCGTGTTGATGAGCCCGATGTCGTGGAAGATCACGAAAGTGGGGATCACCGTCAGCTGGAACGGGATGAGGGCCGTCGCGAGCAGCAGGATCAGCATCACGGTTGACCCCCGGAACTGGATGCGCGCGAACGCGTAGCCGGCCAGGCTGCACAGGACCAGCTGGGCGATGACCGCGGCGCCGGAGACGATCAGGCTGTTCAGGAACCAGTAGGGGAAGTCCGAGCTGGCCAGGACGAGCTTGTACCCCCCGGCGTTCAGGTGATGAGGCCAGATCGCCGGGGGGATGCGCTTGATCTCGGTGTCGGTCATGAACGACGTGAGGACCATCCAGACGAACGGCAGGACCATGATGATCGACAGGGGCAGCAGGACCAGATGCCCGCGCTGCGGCAGGTGGCGCCGCCAGCCGCTGCGGCGCATCCGCCGGTCGGCCTCCTCGATCCGGGCGCGATGCACCGCCATGTCGGCCTCGGGCACGGGCCGCAGGGTCTGCTCGCCGGTCACAGCGTGAGTCTCCGTCTGCGGCCGTAGGCGAGCGCGGCGACGGTCACGATCAGGCTCGTGAAGAACAGGACGTACGCGACGGCCGCGCCGTAGCCGGCCGTGAAGAAGTTGAACGCCAGCTCCCAGATGTAGTACACGAGCGTCAGCGTCGAGTTGAGGGGGCCTCCCCTCGTGGTCGTGTAGACGAGGTCGAAGAACTGGAACACGTCGATGAGGCCCCACACCAGCAGGAAGATCGTCACCGGCCGGACGGTCGGCACGGTGACGTGCCAGAACTTGGCCCACTTGCCCGCGCCATCGATCGACGCCGCCTCGAGGACCTCCTGGGGGATGTCCTGGAGCGCGGCGAGGTAGATCACGATGTTGAAGCCGAACTGGGTCCAGAAGTACACGATCGCCAGCACGACCAGGGCCTGGGAGGGGTCCTGGAGAAAGCCCTGGCGCGGCAGCCCCACCGCCTGCAATCCGGCGTTCACGATCCCGAAGTCGGGATCGAAGATGAACCCGAACAGCAGGCCCTCGGCCGCCGCCGACGCGACGAACGGCACGAGGAAGCAGGTGCGGTAGAAGCCGATGAGCCTGATCTTCTGGTTCAGCAGGACCGCCACGCCGAGCCCGGCCGCCAGGCCGATCGGCAGGTACATGACAGCGAGCAGAAGCGTGTTCGTGAACGCCTGGCGGAGCATCGGATCCTTGGCCAGGGCGGCGTAGTTCGCGAGCCCGATGAAGTGGCCAGACGATAGGAGGTTCGAGTCCGTGAGCGACAGGTAGGCCGCCCAGATCATCGGGATGAACGACAGGCCGAGCACGATGAACACCGAGGGGCCCGCGAAGGCCCAGCCGGTGATGTTGTTTGAGCGGCGGATACGGCGGTTGGCGTCCCGGGCGATGGTGGCCTCGTCGAGGGTCGTGGCCATCAGCCCTCCACCGGCTCACGTGCGTCTGCGAGCGTGGCCCGAACGGGTCCGGGACGCTGCCTCGGTCCGGAAGCCCTCGTCGTCGCTTCTGCTTTCGTTCTCGCTCGGATGTGCGGATATTAGAACACACTCGTGCGCTCTGCAAGGCCGCTTCTGGTCGTTCGGGGTTGCTGGCTGAGCGGCCACACCGGTAGATTCGCCTGGATGCACGCCGTCACGAGCGAGGCCGCCAATCGGCCCGCTCCGTGGCGGGGTGCCGCCACGGCCCCCGGCTGTGCCCGGGAGAAGGAAGCGTTGTGTGGGGTTGACCGCGGCAAGCCGCGTAACCCGGCCCGTTCGGTCATCGTCACCCCGCGCTGAGCCGGGCAGCTCACAGTGATCCTCGTCGTCACCCTCAACCCGGCTCTGGATGTCACGCATCACGTGCCAGGCGTCGACTGGGCCGGCGTCAACCGGCCAGCCGTGATCCGGGCCCAGGCCGGCGGCAAGGGGCTGAACGTGGCCCGAATATTGCGGGCGATCGGTGCCGAGGTCAAGGTGATCGGGTTCGCGGGCGGCATCACCGGCGAGCGGGTGGTATCCGCGCTCGGGGTGCTCCGGGTGCCGGCGTCATTCACGCGGATCCGTGGCGAGACCCGGCGGACCTTCGCCGTGGTCGACACCGTCCGCGGCGGTACCGCGTTGTTTAACGAGCCGGGCCCGCCGGTCGGGCCCGATGAGTACGCCGCGTTTTGCGTTATGTATGAAAAGGCACTGGCGGGATGCACGGCCGTTGTCCTTTCCGGCAGCTTGCCGCACGGCCTTTCGCCGGATACCTACGCAGAGCTGGGCTCCATGGCCGCGGCGGCCGGGGTGCCGGCCGTGCTGGACGCGCACGGCGAGGCACTGCTCCGCGGCGCGGCCGCCCGCCCGGCCATCGTCAAGCCGAACCTCGCCGAGCTGGAAGCTCTCGCCGGCCGCAGCCTGTCCACGGCGCGCGGCGCGGACAAGGACGCGGTGGCCCTCGTCGCACGCGAACTGATGGCCGCCGGCCCGCAGGCGGTCGTGGTCACGCTCGGAGCCGACGGGCTATGGGCCCTCACCGGCGATGGCTGCTGGCAGGCGGTGCCGCCGGCCGACGTGCGGGGGAATCCGACCGGCGCCGGGGATGCCGTGGCCGCGGGCCTGGTGCACGGGCTTGTCCTGGGGCGCCCGTGGGAGGAGCGACTGCGGCACGCGGTCGCGCTCGGCGCCGCCTCGGCTGCCGCGCCGGTCGCGGGAGAGTTCAGCCAGGCTGACTACGCCGAGGCGCTGGCCGGGGTCAGGGTGAGCCGCGGCGAGGCGGACTGATGCCAGCGGCGCGGATGGCGGAGATCGTCGGGCCGGCCGCGGCGGCGGGCCGCGGCGTTGGCGCGTTTAACGTCATCGGCATCGAGCACGCCGAGGCGATCGTGGCCGGCGCTGAAGCCGCCGGCGCGCCCGTGGTCCTTCAGGTCAGCCAGAACTGTGTCGCCTACCACGGCGCACTCGGCCCGCTGGCCCGGGCCTGCGCCGCCATCGTCGGCTCGGCCGCCGTGCCGGTGGCGCTGCACCTCGACCACGCCACCGGTACCGAACTTGTCCGGGAAGCCGCCGGCCTGGGCTTCGGATCGGTCATGTACGACGCGTCGGCCGTTCCCTACGACCAGAATGTCCGCGCTACAGCCGGAGTCGCCCGGTGGTGTCACGAGCGGGGGATGTGGCTCGAGGCCGAGCTCGGCGAGATCGGCGGGAAGGACGGCGTGCACTCGCCCCGTGCGCGCACCGATCCTGACGACGCGGCCCGCTACGTCGGCGCCACGGGGGTGGATGCCCTGGCCGTGGCGGTCGGCAGTTCCCACGCGATGTTGACCCGCGACGCGGTCCTTGACATCGGGCTTATCGCTAGAATCCGCGGCGCGGTGAGCGTCCCGCTGGTCCTGCACGGCTCGTCGGGAGTTCCCGATGCGGCGCTGGCCGCAGCGATCGGCGCCGGGATGACCAAGATCAATGTGGCCACCCAGCTGAACAAGGCCTTCACGGCCGCCGTCCGCGACTGTCTCGCGGCCGATGCCTCGCTGGTCGACCCGCGACGGTACGGTGCGGCGGGGCGCGATGCGATCGTCATCGAGGTAACCCGCCTGCTGACAGTGATAGGCGCCGCGACCGTCCGCCGGGGCCTTGGGTCACGGTAGGTCAACAAGACCACCATGATCATGAACGGGCAGGCGGGCCCGCGGGGGTATGACGCCGCCCGGCAGGCGTCATGGGCGCGGTGGCAGCAGAGGGATCAGTCTGGCCAGGGCCCGGCCGGGCCCTGCTTGCCCGTCACGTTGCCGGCCAGCCTGCCGAGCAGAGCGGCGAGCCCGTCGAGATCGGTGTCGGTCAGGCCGTCGCGCAGCCTGCGGTCGAAGGCGGTCGCCGCGTCCCTGAGCCGGAGGAAGGCCGCCTCGCCGGCCGGGGTCAGTTCAACGATGTGGGTGCGCCGGTTGGCCGGATCCCGGGTGCGGGTGATCAGTCCTTGCGTGTCCATGGCGTTCAGGTGGTGGGTGAGCGTGGCCTCCCGCACGCCGACCGCCTCGGCCAGTTCCCGCTGGCTGGACACCTGGCGGGTCTTCAGGTTGAGCAAGACCAGCCACACCGGCAGGGAACCGCCCGCCCCGGCCAGGGCGTCGTCGAAGGCGCGGCTGACCGTCCTGGCGGCCCGGGCCAGTTCCAGGCCGATGGGAGTGCGCGCCGGTCGCATGTGCCTAGCCTAGCTGATCCATTGATATCTAACTATTCGAGTACGAAGCAGGGCGCAGCCCGGGCCGTCAAGAGTCGGCGGCGAGGGCCGCGACGACCGGCCGCGGGATGTGTCGTGGATGCACCAGCAGGGCACGGGCGACCTGGCGGATCTTCAGGCGTTGCGGTACCAGAACCTCCTCGCTATAACGCCATGCGGCGAACTCGTCCGTGCCGAAGCGCTGGTGGATGGCCGCACGGAACCGCCGCGCGTCACCGCCGTCGTCCCGCCACGTGGGCAGCCAGGCGCGCAACTCATCGTCGTTGAGCATGGTCCAGGCCATCAGGCGTTCGGCGATCTGCCCGGCGGCGTCCACCACGAAGCCCAGGTCGCTGGTTCCCTGGATGCCGTGCACCCGCCCTTCGGTGTCACGGCCGGGGTGGATGCTGGCCGAGCGGAACCGGGCCCCGACGGCGAGCGCGGCCACCGCGTGCCCCGCCTCGTGCCAGGCCGTGGTGACGGTGGCCCGCCGGGCCTCGCCGTAGTTGGCGAAGCGCCCGCCGTCGTAGCGCCGCCTGACCCACAGGTCGTGCACGATCGACTCGTCGTCGTAGCGGGCGAGGCGGCCCAGTTCGGACCGGATCGCGCCCAGCGCCCGCTCCTCCGCGGGAGTCATGGCCCGGCCGGCGGGCCTGCCCCGCGCGCCGGTTGTCTGCTGGCCAGCACCTGACGCAGTCTTCCAGGGCCGGCCGAGGCTGGACTTCCCTGTACTCGTAAGCTAATCTCACTAACATTGTTAGTTCCATTTACATCGGCGATGATGGCGGCCGCGGGGACGGCCGGGGCGAGCGCTCCCACGACGAGGGCGACCGGCGCCGCCTGTGGCAGGAATCAGAACGGCTCACGGGTGTCAGATACGCCATCTGAAGGGCCCGCCAAGGGCGGCCGCTACCACCATGGCGACCTCAAGGCCGCGCTTATCGACGTGGCGATCAGCCTGATAGCCGAGCGGGGAGTGCGCGAGTTCTCCCTGGCCGAAGCCAGCCGCCGGCTCGGGGTGACGGTGGCCGCCCCGTACCGCCATTTCGCCGACCGTGACGACCTGATCGCGGCCGTGGGGGTCCGCGCGCTGGACGCCTTCACCGCGGCCCTGGCGGCGGAGGGGCGGGACACCGATCCTCCCGAGCAGCGGCTGGCCGCACTGGCCCGCGCCTACGTCAGGTTCGCCGCGGAGCAGCGCCCGCTGTTCGACACGCTGTTCGTCGCGGGCATCGACAAGAGCCGCTACCCCGAGTTCCGGCGCGCCTTCCATGCCCTGGAGGGAACCTTCCGCGCCAGCGCGCTGGAGGTGTGCGAGCACGACGACAAGTCCGCCAGCGCCCTGATGGCGGCGGTGGAAGCCACCGCGCACGGCCATGCCGCGCTGCTGCTCGACGGGTCCTTCGACGACGAGGCGGACCCGGTGGGCAGCGCCGCCGACCAGGCCGCGAGCGCGACCCTCGCGCTGATCCAGGGGCGCAGCGCGCTCCGCCGCTAGGGTGTGTCTTATAGATCTATGCCGTCGCGAGCGGCCGCCATGAAGGGGGATGGGGAGGCGGGTGGGGCATCGCAAGGCGGAGGAGGAGCCCATAGCGGAGCTATGGGTGACGACGACAACGCCGCGAGGCGCCCGTCCGGCGGACGCGCAGCAGGCTGGATGATCTGTAAGGCATGCCCTAGGGCAGGTTCCGCCAAAGCAGGACGCCCCCGGTGCGCAGCGGCGGGCGCTGCACCAGCCGCTGCACGAACCCGGTCAGCGCGGCGCGGGCATCCGGGCCCGCCACGATGGCGTGCGCGCCCCAGTACGACATGTCCTGCCAGAAACGAGCGCGCAACGCGGGGGTGACCGGCGGCGCCCGGGCGCCCTGCTGGATCTGGATCAGCATGGCGGCCACGGCCGTGGGGCCGGGCCCGCCGACGTAGGCCTGCCCGCCCCCGGCCGGCCCGATGAAGTAGCCGCCGGGCATCCGGAACGCCATGTGCGCCGCGGCCTGCCAGGCCAGCGGCAGGGTCTGCGAGCCGGTCGGATACGGCAGGACGAGGACGGTCGAGCCGGCCGGCAGCCACCGGCCGGCCGTGGCGAAGAACGGCGGGACGGCCGGCGTGCTCGTCGTGGCGTAGGGCCGGGGCAGCAACGGCACCAGGCAGGCCCCCGCCAGCAGCACCGCGCCGGCCCGCGCGGCCGGCCGCCCGGTCCGCATGAGCCAGTCCACCGCCACGGCCAGCAGGCCCGCGGCCGCCAGCGCCACCACGAACGCGAAGCGGTCCGGCAGCGCCGAGCCGAACACCGGCCAGCCCTCCACCGCCCCCCAGGGCAGGCGCACGCCGGTCTGGCGCCCGTTGTAGAGCAGCGTGCCGCCGAGCGAGAACAGCGCGAACACCGCGCCCGTGCCCAGCAGCAGCCGGGCCCGCGGGTCGGCGATCCGCGCCAGGCCGGTGAGCGGGGCCACGATCAGCAGCGGGATGCCCAGGTAGGCCAGGTACTCGGGAGCGCCGCCGCCGTAGGAAGCCGCGAACGCGGAGCTGCCCGGGGTGGTCAGCCAGAGCAGGCGCGAGGGGACGTAGAACCCGCGGAGATCCGCCTCGAAGAACGACAGCGTGAACGGGCTCCCGTGCTGGTGCAGCGGCCCCCAGAACTGACGCCACAGCGGCCAAGCGCAGATGAGCAGGAACATGCCCAAGGCGACCAGCGACCCGCGGGCAATCCGGCGCAGCGCCGCCGCCGTGACGATCCGCGGCTGTGTCACCAGCACCAGGACGCCGGCCACCACGACGACCAGGGCCGTCTGGAACAGGAGTTCCTCGGAAGTGAACAGCAGGCCGGCCGCGGCCAGGCCCAGGGCCGCGCCGCCGTTGACCGGGTCGCGCCTGCCGGATACGAGATCGTAGGCCAGCAGCAAGGTGATCGGCATCAGCCCGGTCAGCACCAGGTTGATGTGCCCGAGGCCGGCCGCGATCACGGCGGGGGAGAAGCCGAACACCAGCGCGCCGAGCCCCGCGGCCGCCCGGCTGCTGGTGAACCGCCGCAGCAGCGGGAATGCGCAGAGCGGCCCGGTGGCCAGGCCCAGCACGAACAGCACGTTGTAGGCGGCCAGCGGGCCGGCCAGCAGCGTGACCGGGGTCATCACCAGGGCGGGCAGCAAGATGGAGGTGTTCCACATGCCGTTGACGCCGGCCGGGGCGTTCATCGTGGTGAACACCAGCGGATCACGGCCGTGCAGGACCGACACCGAATCGTTCTCGAGATACCAGGTGAAAAGCCGGATATCGCCGGTGTTTCCCGCGATCATCCGGCTCGGCAAGCCGCCGAGCAGGCGCCAGCTCAGGTAGAGGGAAAAGCCAAGCGAAATCAGTGCCAGCACCGCGTACGCGGATATTTCCGGGTCACCGCGAAGGCGCGGGCGCCGCCGTGCAACCGGCCCGGCGTCCACCGGCGCCGACCGGGCCTGCGGCTCTGGCACGCACCTCATGATGCCACACCGGCAGCGGGAGGAAATGACTCGTCACCAGGCCATTTCCTCCCGCGTGCCGGGTTGAGCCGTGGTTTTACGCGGTGGCTATCGGCAGGGCACGGCTACTCATTTACGACTGCCCTGGACAGGTCGTCCTTTCTTACCGGCCTGGTGCGCATCACCGTCAGGACCACCAGGAGCGCGAGCGCATCCAGGATCGCCGCCAGGGTGAAGGCGCTGGACACGCCGTGCACCACGGTCAGGTGCGCCTGCGCCAGCCGGGACAGGCCAGCCACCGGATGCGCCGCCGCGGCCCTGGTCGCGCTGGTGAACGCGGTGACCAGGACGGCCAGCCCGAGGGAGCCGCCGACCTGCTGCATGACGTTGACCATGCTGGACGCGGCGCCCGAGTCCTCCGGCCGCACCCCGGACAGCGAGGCCATGGTCAGCGGCACGAACACCACGCCCATGCCGGCGCCGATCAGCACCATCGGGCCGAAGATCCCCGCCAGGTAGCCGGTGCCCGGGGAGATACGCGACAGCCAGGTCATCCCGGCCACCACCGGCAGCATGCCGGCCACCATGAGCGTCCACGGGCGGAACCGGCTCACCAGCCGCGGCGACAGCTGGGAGACACCGAGCAGCACCGCGGTCATCGGCAGGAAGGAAATGCCCGCCCGCAGCGGGCTGAACCGCAGGATGTCCTGGACAAACTGGGTGAGGAAGAAGAACATCCCGAACATCCCGGCCACCAGCAGCAGCCGGGTCAGGTAGGAGCCGGCCCGGCGGCGGTCGGCGAACAGGCGCAGCGGGGTGATCGGCTGCGCGGCGCGGGACTCGCGGTAGAGGAAGCCGGCGAGCAGGATGGCCGCGGCGGCGAAGGCGCCCAGGGCCACCGTGTCGCTCCAGCCGTCGGAGGCGGCGCGGATGATGCCGTACACGAGCGAGGCCATCCCGGCCGTGGAGGTCAGCGCCCCGGCGAGGTCGAAGTGGCCCGGCTGGCGGCCGGTCCGGGGGAGGAAGAGCGGGGAGGCGAGGACGACCAGCGCGCCGATCGGCACGTTGATGAACAGCACCCAGCGCCACGACACCCACTCGGTGATCACGCCGCCGAGCACCAGGCCCAACGACCCGCCGCCCATCACCACGGCGGTGTAGATGCCCAGCGCGCGCGCCCGCTCGCGGCCGTCGGCGAAGCTGGCAGTGATCATCGCTAGCACGGCCGGGGAGGCGAACGCGCCGCCCACGCCCTGCGCCGCACGGGCGGCGAGCAGCCAGCCGCCGGTCTGGGCCAGGCCGCCGGCCAGCGAGGCTGCGGTGAACAGCGCGATGCCCGCCATGAACACCTGCCGCCGGCCGAGGATGTCGCCTGCCCGCCCGCCGAGCAGCAGCAGGCCGCCGAACGTCAGTGTGTACGCGTTCAGCACCCAGGACAGGCCGGTCGCGGAGAAGTGCAGGCCGTGGGCGATGCTCGGCAAGGCGATGTTCACCACGGTCATGTCGAGAATGATCATCAGCTGGGCGCCGAGGACGATGGCCAGGGCCAGGCCCCGGCGGTTGCGCAGCGCGGCCCGGCGGCTGGACCGCAAGGGGGTTTGTTGCATGATCGACGACGTCGCCATGAGTTCCTTTCCGGGGACAAGCAGGAGGTACGGCGGCCGGCGGGAATGAGCGCCGGCCCGGCTCGCGTTGTTATCCTGTAAGCGGAGCCCACCTCCGGTAACTATACGGAGGTAGCCTCCGTTTAGCAAGTTGATTTATTCTGGGCACGACCACAGGGGCAGGTGACAGCTGATGAGCGCGAGCGGCGCGCAGGCCCGGGCGGAGGGAAGCGCGCAGGCCAGGGCCGGCGCGAGCGCGCCTGCCCGGGCGCCGCGCCCGATGCGGGCCGACGCCCAGCGGAACTACACCAAGCTGCTGGACGCGGCGAGTGCCGCCTTCTTGGAGCACGGCGCCGATGACGTGTCGCTGGAGGAGATCGCGCGCCGGGCCGGCGTCGGGATCGGCACGCTGTACCGGCACTTCCCGACCAGGCAGGCGCTGCTCGAAGCCGTCTACCGGGACCAGGTGGAGCTGCTCGAGGCGCGGGCCGAAGAGCTGCTCAACACCGAGCCGCCCGGCGATGCGCTGGCCGACTGGCTTCGGGCGCTGATGAAGTTCAGCAGCACCAAGCACACCCTGACCTCAGCCCTGCTGGCCGGCCTCGGCAAGGATTCCGAGCTGCTTTCGTCGTGCAGCAAGGTGATCCGCGGCGCGGCCGACGCCCTGCTCGCCCGGGCGCAGGAGGCGGGCGTAGTGCGCCCCGACGCCGATTCCGGGGACGTGATCCGGCTGGTGCACGCGGTCAACATCGCCACCCAGCGCGGCCCGGCCGACCCGGGCCAGGCGGACCGGCTGCTGGCCCTCATCCTGGACGGCCTGCGCCCGCAGCCCGCCGCCGGGCCCTAGCCCAGGCCGCATACTGGGAGGGTGATCCCCGACCGGAACAGCCCGCTGCCGCTGTGGGCCCAGGTGCTCGCCGACCTGCGCGCCCGGCTTGCCCGCGGTGAGTTCACCGGGCGCTTTCCCGGGGACGAGGAACTCAGGGAGACCTACGGGGTGAGCCGGCACACCGTCCGGGAGGCGGTGCGCCGGCTCCAGGCCGAAGGGGTGATCGAGCGGGGGCGCGGCCGGGGGACCTTCGTCACCGGCGCCGTGATCGAACAGCCGCTCGGCGCGCTCTACAGCCTGTTCCGCTCGGTCGAGGCCCAGGGCTTCGTCCAGCGCAGCGTGGTCCGTCACCTCGAAGAGCGCCGCGACGAGGAGGCGGCCAAGGTCCTCGGCCGGCCACCGGACGAGCCCTTGGTCTACCTGGAGCGGCTGCGCCTCGCCGACGATCAGCCGATCGTGCTCGACTGCTCCTGGCTCCCGGCTTCCCTCGCCCGGCCGCTGCTCGGGGTCGACTTCACCCGCACCGCGCTGTACCACGAGCTGCACGCCAGGTGCGGGCTGTGGCCCGACGCCGGATGGGAGCGGCTGCGCCCCGAGCTGCCCACCGCCGAGCAGCGGGAGCTGCTCGGCCTGGGCGCCCGCACCCCGGCGCTCGCGATCGAGCGGCTGGCCTCCAGCCACGGGACCCCGGTGGAGTGGCGGCACGGCCTGGTGCGCGCCGACCGGTTCAGTTACGTCGCCAGGTGGGCCGCACAGGATCTCGGGGCCGGCTTCGAGCTCGCTGGTTCACCAGGGACCAGGCCCACATAGGGGACCTACGTCCCTTCCGGCTCCGTGCCCGGTGCGCCAGCATAGGAACATGAAGGAGGCAGGACCTTACGCCGGGGGCGGCAGCGCGCTGGGCTGTCCTCCGGCGGAGCAGATCGCCGAGTGGGTGCGCATGGCGACCCTGGCGCCGTCGATGCACAACACCCAGCCATGGCGGTTCCGGGTACTGCGGGACAGCCAGACCATCCAACTGCGCGCCGACCCCGAGCGGATGTTGCCGCATGGCGACCCGCACGGCCGCGCGGTGCACATCGCCTGCGGCGCCGCGCTGTTCAACCTGCGCCTCGCGGTGGCGGCCGGGGGCCGGGAACCGGTGACCAGGCTGCTCCCCGATCCGGCCGAACCGCTGCTGCTCGCCACCCTCCGGATCGGCGGGCGGCACCGCCCGACTGAGGACGAGCGTGACCTGCACGCGGTCATCGCAGCGCGGCATACCAACCGACGGCCGTTCAGCGGCCGCCGGGTACCACCGGGGGTGCTCGCCGAACTGGTCCAGGCGGCGCGGCTGGAAGGGGGGGTCCTGGACCTCCCCGGCCGCGACGAGACCCACCGCCTGCTGAGTGTGGTCGCCGACGCCGAGACCGACCTCCTCGCCGACGCTGGCTACCGTGCCGAGCTGGCCCGGTGGGCCGGCGGCGAGCGCGACCGGGACGGCATCCCAGCCAGCGCCGCCGGGCCACGGGATCCCCGCGGCCACACTCCCGTGCGTGACTTTCTGGGGGGCGCCGCGCCGGGCTACGAATGGTTCGAGGAAGCGCCGCAGCTCGCCGTGGTGTCCACCCCGGGCAACGGCAAGGAAGACTGGCTGCGCGCTGGACAGGCGCTGCAACGGGTACTGCTCACCGCCACGTTGCGGGGCATCGCGGCCGGCATCCTCACCCAGCCGCTGGAGACGCGCGACGCGTGGCTGGTGCGCGATCCCGGCGCTGGGACCGGCTGGCCGCAGCTGATCCTGCGGCTCGGGTACGGGCTTCCAGTGCCCGCGTCGCCGCGGCGGCCGGTCCGCGACGTGCTTGAAGCGCCACCACGGGGCAAGTATCCCGAGTGAGCGGGAGGCCGTCGGCTCGGCCTCCCGCCTGGCGGGAAGGAGACCCCGGTGGCGCACAAGGGCGGCAAGAGCGGTAAGCGGGACGAGCCAGGCACGGAAGAAGAAGCCGTGCGGATGCCCCGCAAGATCTACGAGAAAGAGCTGTTCCGGCTCCAGGCCGAGCTGGTCGAGCTGCAGGAGTGGGTGCGCACCGAGGGCGCCCGGCTCGTGGTGGTCTTCGAGGGCAGGGACGCGGCGGGCAAGGGAGGCGTGATCAAGCGGGTCACCCAGTTCCTCAGCCCGCGGGTCGCGAGGATCGCCGCCCTGCCCGCGCCGACCGAGCGGGAGCAGACCCAGTGGTACTTCCAGCGCTACGTGGACCAGTTGCCGGCCGCGGGCGAGATCGTGCTGTTCGACCGGAGCTGGTACAACCGGGCCGGTGTTGAGCACGTGATGGGGTTCTGCACCAAGGAGGAGTACAGCCGGTTCCTGCACCAGTGCCCGATCTTCGAGCGGCTCCTCGTCGAGGACGGCATCCTGCTGCGCAAGTACTGGTTCTCGGTGAGCGACATCGAGCAGGAGCGCAGGTTCGACTCCCGGCTGGAGGACCCGATGCGGCGCTGGAAGCTGTCCCCGATGGACCTGGAGTCGATCACCCGGTGGGAGGACTACTCCCGGGCCAAGGACGAGATGTTCGTCCACACCGACATCCCCGAGGCGCCCTGGTACGTGGTGGACAGCGCGGACAAGCGGAGCGCCCGGATCAACATGATCGCGCACCTGCTCAGCACCCTCACCTACCACGCCGTGCAGCCCCGGCCGCTGAAACTGCCGCCGCGGCCGCCCTCGCAGGGCTACATCCGCGCCCCGCGCGAGTCGCAGACGTTCGTGCCCGACCATGCCGCGGAGTTGCTGGCCGGCTGACTACCATGTGGCCTGCCTCCGGCGGTCTGGCTGGCCGCGGACCGTGCACGTGAGGAGCGAGCCCGGAGATTCCCGATGCAGATCACCCGGGGCGCCTGTCCCAGGTGATCTTGGACATGCTCCAGTTCTTCGCGATGAAGACCGCGACCTCGGCGCGTTCCCCTTGCTCGAGCTCGGCTGAGCCCGGGCCCGGCTGCCCGGTCGCGGTGCGGGGAGCCGGCCGGCCACGCTTTTCGTTTTTCCGCTGAATAACGAAAAGGGCGCCGCCCGCCAGCCTCTCAGCGAACCGTCTTGCCGCGCCGTATCGTCCCGTGTCAATCGTTGTCGACCATGTCTATCCGGCTACTGCCGCCATCGACGGCACGGGAGGGCCCATGCTCGCCGACCTTCCGCTTTCCGAACTGCGCAGCTACGTCCCCGACGTGGCCGAGCCCGCCGACTTCGACGAGTTCTGGTCGGGCCAGCTCGCCGCCGCACGGAGCGTCGCACGGCCGCCCGTGTTCGCCGCGGTCAGCGCCACTGGCGTCAGGCACGCCGAGGTGTTCGACGTCACGTTCTCCGGGTTCGGCGGCGACCCAGTCAAGGGGTGGCTGCTCGTCCCGCACGAGGCCGCCCCGCGCGGCGCCGTGATTGTGGAGTACATCGGGTACGGCGGCGGCCGCGGCGACCCGATCGACTGGCTGACCTGGAGCTGCGCCGGGTACGTCCACCTGGTCATGGACACCCGCGGCCAGGGCGGCGGCTGGCGCGCCGCGGACACGCCCGACCCCAGCGACAACGGCGCGCCGAGCACCCGCGGGTTCCTCACCCGCGGCATCGCCGATCCCCGCACGCACTACTACACCCGCCTGTTCACCGACGCCGCGCGTGCCGTCGAGGCGGCCCGCAGCCACCCGGCTGCCCAGGGCCTTCCGCTGGTCACCACCGGCGGGAGCCAGGGCGGCGGGCTCGCGATCGCGGCCGCTCACCTGGCCGATGGCGTCCGCGCCGCCATGCCCGACGTGCCGTTCCTGGCCCATCCCAGGCGCGCGGTGGATGTCACCGACAAGGACCCCTACCAGGAACTCGCCGACTACTGCCGGGTGCACACCGACCGGGTCGAGGCGGTGTTCCGCACGCTTTCCTATATCGACGTGGTCAACCACGCCAAGCGGGCGCGGGCCCCGGCGCTGTTCTCCGTCGGGCTCGCCGACGACATCACCCCGCCGTCCACGGTCTTCGCCGCGTTCAACCACTACGCCGGGCCCAAGGACATCGCCGTCTACGAGTTCAACGGCCACGAGGGCGGCGAGACCCGCCACCTGCGCGCCCAACTGGACTTCCTGGCCGCCACGCTGGGGTGAAGCCCGTCCCGCCAGCGGCTCAGTACAGCCGCCGCTCGGTCGCCCACCGCGCGAGCTGGTGCCGGGTCGACAGCTGTAGCTTCCGCAGCACGGAGGAGACGTGCGTCTCCACCGTCTTGATGGAGATGAACAGCTCCCGGGCGATCTCCTTGTAGGTGTAGCCGCGGGCGATCAGCCGCAGCACCTCTCGCTCCCGCATGGTGAGCTGGTCCAGTTCGGGGTCGAGCGAGGGGGCCTGCTGCCCGGGCGGCGCCGTGCGTGGCGAAGGCGTCGAGGACGAAGCCGGCCAGCCGCGGGGAGAAGACCGCATCGCCCGCCGCGACCCGGTGCACCGCGTCCACCAGTTCGGCGCCGGAGATCGTCTTCGTCACATACCCCCGCGCGCCCGCGCGGATGACGGCGATCACGTCCTCCGGGGCATCGGAGGCGGACAGCGCGAGAAAACGCACCTGCGGGTGCGAGCCTCTCATCGCGGTCACCACGGCCTGCCCCCCGCCGCCCGGCAGGTGCACGTCGAGCAGCACGACATCGGGCAGGGTCGCGGCGATCCGGTCGATCGAGTGCGCCACGTCTTCGGCCTCGCCGACGACTTCCACCTCGTCGCCAAGCTCGGACCTGACCCCGGACCGGAACAGGCCGTGGTCGTCCACGATGAACACCCGCGGCCGCGCCTGGCTGGTCATGGCCGGCCCGGCGCTCGGGGCACGGTTAGGGACACGCTCATGGAGTCTAGATGCCAGGTCCACGGCATGACAGCCGTGCGACCCAGCCCGCACGGGCCAGCCATGCTCGCGGGCGGGCGCGTGGCCCGGGCAGTGCCGCCTGGTGAAGGCTACCGGGTCTGCCCTCCTGCGGTGCTCTCCTGACCTGGCCGGATGAGCTTATAACCGGCGGGCGACTTCATCGACAGCGACACCTCGGTACCTTGGTCCGGCGCGCTGCGGATGTTCGCGGCGCCGCCGTGGCGTGCCATCCGGGCGCGCACCGACTCGGCCAGGCCCTTGCGGTCGGCCGGCACGGCCGCCGGGTCGAACCCCTTGCCCCGGTCCCGGACGAACACCGACACCTCGGCCGGCTCAACCTCGGCGAACAGCGAGACGACCGGGGCGCCGGACCACTTCACGGCGTTGACCGTCGCCTCCCGCGCGGCGGCGAGCAGGGCGGCCAGGTCGTCGTCCAGGGCACAGTCGCCCACTGTGACCGCCTCCACGGCCACGCCGTGCTGGGCCTCCACCTCCTGCTGGATCTGCCGGATCCCCCCGGCCAGCGTCGTGGCCCTGTCGATGGACCCGGGCGGCCTGCCGTCGAACAGCCACGAGCGCAGTTCCCGCTCCTGGGCCCGGGCCAGCGCGATGACCTGCTGCGGCTGGTCCGCGCGGCGCTGGATCAGGGCCAGGGTCTGCAGCACCGAGTCGTGCACTCGCGTGGCGATGTCGGCCCGTTCTTCGGCCCGGACCCGGGCCTGGCGCTCTACGACCAGGTCCCGCGCGATGCGCAGCCACCACGGGCCGAGCAGCACCACGATGGCGGAGATCAGCAGCGCCACTCCGGCCAGGGGCTTGAGCAGCGCGATGTTCTCGTGCGCCGACTGCAGCGCAGTAATACCGCTGACCAGCAGGATCACGGCCACGGTCAGCCGGATGATGAACCCGGCCCGGCGGGATTTCGCGGTCAGGCCCGCGACCGGCTGCACCAGGTTCTGCACCATCGCCTGTTCGTCCTTGTCGGCATTCCGCCAGATCAGGATGAGCCCGGCCCCGGCGATGGCGAGCGGCCAGAAGAAGGAACTGAGCCACCCGACGCGGAACACCGAGACCAGGATGCGCAGGATGATCACCAGCGACCCGTAACCCGCGGCGAGCGCGAGGCCGCGCCGGTCGGTCAGCGCCTTCCCGGCGATGTTGCGCTGCGCGCCCTCCATCGGGATGAGCATCCAGGCGACCACGTACGCCGCCGCGATGAAGCCTCCGGACAGGACGGCGGCCACGACGAAGATGATCCGCACGGTGGTGACATCGCGGCCCATCCGCGCCGCCAGCCCGGCGGCGACCCCGCCGACCAGGCGGTCCTCCCGCGCGCGGCGCAGCGGCTCGCGGGAGTGCCAGCGGCCCCATCGCCGCGGCGCGCGGCCGGAATGCCGACGGCCCGGCCACTGCCCGTCCTCCGCGCGGGCGGCGTGCCAGGGCGGCATCCAGCCGCTGGGCTCCGGTTCGTTCACGCATCCATCATCGCGCCTGCCGCGCCCGCCCGGAAATCCGGAGGAACCCTGATCCTCACCGGCAGATATCAGGGTGGGATCAGGGGTCTTCCCGATACCCGCGGGAGGCCCCGCCGATCACGCTGGAGGCATGGACACAACCACTGCAGATGCCAAGCCGCAAGCAAGCAACCAGAGCCTGCCGCACCCGCTCACCCGCCCGGTCAACGACCGGATGGTGGCGGGGGTCGCCGCCGGGATCGCTCGATACCTGGGCGCTGACGTGACGATCATCCGGATCGTTCTCGTCGTGCTCGCCTTCGTCGGTGGGGCCGGCGTGCCGATCTACCTCGCGGGCTGGCTGCTGATTCCCGACGAGGGAACCGACCAGTCCATCGCCGGCAGTTTCTTCCAGTCCCGGCAGACCCGGTCACTCTGACCAAGGAGGTCGCAAACCATGCCAGCGCCGTACAATCCGCCATGGGGGCGCGGATCGTCTGGCCGCCGCGCCAGCCAGGCCGACCCCAACATGCGGGTTTCCCACGCCGAGCGCACCGAGGTCGCGGACCGCTTGTCCAAGCATTACGGGGACGGGCGGCTCGACGAGGAGGAGTTCAACGAGCGGCTCGACCGGGCGATGAAGGCCAAGACGCAGTCGGACTTGGCCGGCCTGTTCGATGACCTGCCCGAACCCGAACTGCCACGGCCGGTCGCCCGCCAGGACCAGCGCCCGCGCCCGCCCGGGCCCCGCCCGTTCCCCCGGATCGCCTTCCTCGCCCTGGTGGCGATCATCGCGATCATGGTGGGACAGTGGCTCGCCCGCCCGTTCTTCTTCCCGTTCGGGGGGTTCTGGCCACTCGGGTTCCACATCCCCTGGCTGCTGATCGGGATCGTGGTGTTCGTGTGGTGGCGTTTCGTCGGGTGGCACCGCCACTAGCAGGCCCGCCGCGCCGCACCCAACCCACTGCGCCACCCGCCCGCCTCACTGCGCCTCCCGCGCCCGCGCCCCCGTCAGCATCCCGCTCCGCTGGCGGGGGCGCCTGGCGTTCTGGACGCCCGTGCCCGCGCCGTAGCAGACTGCCTTAGCAAACAGCCGCCAGCGGACAACAGACCCCGAGATGACCTTCGCCAGCCGATTCCTGGGGCAGGCCCTCAAGCTGCCGCCCGTCGCCAGCCGCGACATCGACCTCCAGCGTGATCTGCGGGTCCGGATGCCCGATGGGGTGGTCCTGCTCGCCGACCGGTACGCACCGCGGACCCGCCCGTGGCCGTTGCGGCCGCCGCCACCGCTGGTCCTGGTCCGTTCGCCGTACGGGCGGCGGCGCAGCTGGGGCCTGATGTTCGGGCGGATGTTCGCCGAGCGGGGGTTCCAGGCCGTCATCCAGAGCTGCCGTGGCACCTTCGGCTCGGGCGGCACGTTCGACCCGTTCGGGCCCGATGAGCACGACGACGGCCTGGCCACCGTGGCCTGGCTCCGCGAGCAGCCGTGGTATCCGGGGTCGTTCGGCACCTGCGGCCCGAGCTACCTCGGCATGACCCAGTGGGCCATCGCGGCGGACGCGGGGGACGAGCTGGCCGCGATCGCCGCCCAGGTCACCACCGCCGACTTCCGCGCCGCGTTCTACCCCGGCGGTTCGTTCTCCCTGGAGACCGCGCTGGCCTGGCTCTGCCAGGTCGCCGGGCAGGAGCGGCCGCTGGCGACGCTGCGCGGCCGGCTCGCCGAGCGGGGCAGGCGGCCGCTGCTGAACCACCTGCCGCTCCGTGACCTGGACCGGCTGGCCACCGGCCGCAGTGTGCTCTACTGGCAGGACTGGCTGGCACACGACACCGCGGGGGACGGGTACTGGACGGGCCGCGGGTTCGCCGGGACGCTGGGCAAGGTGAGCGCCCCGGTCAGCATGGTGAGCGGGTGGCAAGACATCTTCCTGCCGCTGCAGCTTCGCGACTACGCGGCGCTGCGCGCAGCCGGTCAGGCGCCGTACCTGCTCATCGGCCCCTGGCGGCACGCCGACCAGGAGTCGGTGCAGGCGTGGCTGCAGGAAGCGCTGGCGTGGATGCGCGCGTACCTGGCGGGGGACCGCGCCGCGCTGCGGCCCCAGCCGGTGCGGGTCTTCGTCACCGGCGCGGACGAGTGGCGTGATCTGCCCGCCTGGCCGCCGGAGGGCCGGCCGCACCGCTGGCACCTGCACCCAGGCGGCATGCTGGCCCAGCAGGCGCCGCCCGCGGCGGATCCGGACAGCTACACCTACGACCCGGCGGACCCGACGCCGAACCTGGCCGGCCCGGTCGGCCTGTCCGGCCGGGCCCGGGTGGACAATCGCAGCCTGGAGGCGCGTCCCGACGTGCTGACCTACACCAGCGCCCCGCTGGCCGGCGACCTGGAGGTGGCCGGTGAGGTGGTGGCGGACCTGTTCGTCTCATCCGACCGGGAGCACACCGACTTCTTCGCCCGGCTGTGCGACGTCAGCCCGGCCGGGGCGTCGCTGAACATCTGCGACGCGCTGCTCCGGCTTGCCCCGGGACGGCCGCAACGGCAGCCCGACGGCACGATCCACGCCCGGATCCCGCTCTGGCCTGCGGCGCACCGTTTCCGCCGGGGCCACCGGCTGCGGCTGCAGGTCTCCAGCGGCGCGCACCCCCGGTACGCCCGCAACCCCGGCACCGGCGAGCCGCTCGGCGCCGCGGTGCGCCTGGCGCCCGCGCGGCAGCAGGTCTTCCACGACCCCGGCCACCCGTCCGCTCTCATCCTCCCGGTCCCGCCCTGAGCAGCAATTTTGATGCAGAACGCGCCGCCGAACTGGAATCCGCGTTGCGGAAGGCAGTCGGCGGCGGAGTGCGGTTCGACGCGTATACCAGGCACCTGTTCTCCCGGGACGCGAGCATGTACGCGATCGAGCCGATCGGCGTGGTGTTCCCCCGGGACGGCAGCGAAGCGGCGGCCGTGGTCGCCACCGCCACCGAGTTCGGCGTGCCGGTCCTGCCGAGGGGGGCCGGGACCAGCCTGGCGGGGCAGACCGTGGGCCGCGCCGTGGTCATGGACTTCTCCCGGCACATGAACAAGATCCTCGCGATCGACGCCGAGGCGCGGCGCGCGCGGGTCCAGCCGGGCGTGGTGCAGGAGCAACTGAACCTGGCGGCCGCGCGGCACGGGCTGACGTTCGGCCCCGACACCTCGACCAGCAACCGGGCCACCCTGGGCGGGATGATCGGCAACAACTCGGCGGGCAGCCAATCGGTCTGGTACGGCATGACGATCGATCACGTGCTCACGCTGGACGTGGTCCTGTCCGACGCGAGCACGGCGGCGTTCGGCCCGCTGAGCGCGGCTGAGCTCGCCGCCCAGGCGGCCCGGCCCACCCTGGAGGGCGCGATCTGCCGGGAGCTGCCCGCGCTGGCCGCCCGCAACGCCGAAGCCATCGCCACCGGGTACCCCCGGTTCTGGCGCCAGTCCGGCGGATACCGGCTGGACCGGCTGGCGGGCCGTGGCGGGCCGGGCGGCCTGGACCTGGCCAGGTTCGTGGTCGGCTCGGAGGGCACGCTGGTCACGGTCGTGGGGGCGGAGGTCGCCCTGGTGCCCGCGCCCCGGCACCGGGTCATCGCCGTCGGCCACTTCACCTCCACCGAGGCGGCGATCGACGCGACCGGGGATGCGCTCGCCTGCCAGCCCGCCGCCGTCGAGCTGATCGACCGCGCCATGCTAGAGCTGGCCCGCACCAAGCTGGAGTACCGGCAGCTGTCGTCGATCCTGGCCGGCGACCCAGGGGCGCTGCTGTTCGTCACCTTCTTCGGCGACACCGAGGCGGAAGCCGCGGCCGGCCTGGACCGGCTGGACGCGCTGTGGCGCCGGAACTCCCGCGGCTACCACACGCTGCGGGCTCGGTCCGCCGCGGACCAGACGGCGCTGCTGAAGGTGCGCCAGGCGGGCCTGGGGCTGTTGATGGCCGCCAGCACCGCCGCCCGCCGCCCGCTGGCGTTTGTCGAGGACACCGCCGTCGACCCGGCCGTGCTCGGCGCGTACGCCCGCCGGTTCCGGGAGATCCTCAGCGCGCACGGGCTGTCCGCGGGGTTCTACGGCCACTGCTCGGTGGGGTGCCTGCACGTCCGCCCGTTCGTGGATCTGACCGAGCCGGGGCAGGTCGCCACGATGCGCGCGGTCGCCGAGGAGGTCCGGGACCTGGTCCTGGAGTTCGGCGGCGTCAACTCCAGCGAGCACGGCGACGGGCTGGTCCGCAGCGAGTTCAACCGTGCCGTGTTCGGCGACGCGCTCTATGCGGCGATGGGTGAGGCCAAGCGGCTGTTCGACCCGGACAACCGGATGAACCCCGGCAAGATCGTGGACGCGCCGCCGATGGACAGCAACCTGCGCGGGGCACCGGGCCCTACCCGCTACGTCAGCCGGATCGCGTTCCCCGGCGGCATGCGCGCTGCGGCGGACCGGTGCATGAACATCGGGCTGTGCCGCAAGACCGCTTCCGGGGTGATGTGCCCCTCCTACATGGCCACCCTGGACGAGGAGCACTCGACCCGCGGCCGGGCGGGCGCCCTGGTCAAGGCGCTGTCTATGAGTAACCCGCGGGCCGCGCTCGGCGATGAGCGGCTGCACGAGATCCTCGACCTGTGCCTGGAATGCAAGGCATGCAAGAGCGAGTGCCCGCTCGGCGTGGACATGGCCTCGCTTAAGACCGAGGCGCTGGCCGCGCACCACGAGCAGCACGGGGTGCCGCTCCGGTCCCGCTTGTTCGGCTCGGTCCGGGAGCTGAACCGGATGGGCGCCGCCGTGGCCCCGGTGGCGAACCTGCTGGGCGGCGTCCGGCCGGCCCGGCGGCTGGCCGAGCGCTGGCTGGGGGTGGCCGCGGCCCGGCCACTGCCCCGGTTCCAGCGGCACAACCTGGCCCGCTGGCATGCGCGCCGGCCCGCGATCGCCGCCGAACCCGCGGTCGTGGGCGAACCCGCGGCCGCCGGCGAACGGAGGGAGCTGGTCTTTCTCGGCGATTCCTTCACCAGCTTCACCGAGCCAGCGGTCGCGCACGCCGCGATCGAACTGCTGGAGGCCGCCGGGTGGACGGTACGGCTCGAGACCGGGGCCTGCTGTGGCCGGGCCAGCCTGTCCAAGGGCCTGGTGGATCAGGCCGCGCGCCGGGCGCGGCGCCTGGCTGGCCGGGTGGCCGGCCGTGGTCCCATCGTCGGCGTGGAGCCGTCCTGCCTGCTGACGCTGCGCGACGACTACCCCGCGCTGCTCCCCGGCGACCCCCGGGCCGAGGCCGTCGCCGCGGCCAGCACCCTGCCGGAAGAACTGTTGCTCCAGGCGGTCGCCGACGGCCGCCTCACCCTGGGCCCGGTCCCGGGCAAGCGCATCCTGTTCCACGGCCACTGCCACCAGAAGGCGGTCACCGGCACGGCCGCCACCGTGGCGCTATTGCGCGCGATCCCCGGTGCCGAGGTCACCGAGGTGGACGCCGGCTGTTGTGGCATGGCCGGCTCGTTCGGCTTCGAAGCCGAGCACTACGACCTGTCCCTGCGGATCGGAGAGTTGCGCCTGTTCCCGGCGGTCCGCGCCGAACCGGCGGACACGATCATCGCCGCGTCCGGGGTCTCCTGCCGCCAGCAGATCGCCCACGGCACCGGCCGCCAGGCCCGCCACCCGCTGGAGATTGTGCGGAGTGCGCTGGGGCCGACGGCGGGCAGCTAGGCGCCTGGCGCCCGGCCCGGCGCGTGCAGCCAGGCAAGCATGTCGGCCGGCGCCAGTCGGCTGGCGCGGCCGTGGTAGGCCGCAAGCTCCCGGCCGCTGAGGATCTCGCGCCCGGCCCCGGATGTGCCCCGCCGGAAGAACGCGGCGTTGCTCTTGAACAGCCCGGCGGTGGGCACGGCGGTGTCCGCGTTGCCCGACATGCTCTCGAACGTGGCCGCGCGGACCAGCGCGGGCCAGGCGTGCCCAGGAACGGTGATCCCGAGCGCCGGCCAGCCACCGCATCTGGCCCGCCAGGTCGGCGGACAGGTTGTCGTAGTGCACCAGCAGGATGTTCGGCCGGCCGCGGCGGGCCCAGGCATCCGAGAGGTGCCACATGAGGCCGGGCAGTGAGTCCAGGCGCTCGGCCGGATCGTGATCGTCGGCGATCCAGTCGAGCAGCCAGTCGTGCAGCGGCGGCAGCGGTGGCGCGGGCGTGGCGGGCTCGGGCTGGCCGGTCAGTTGCCGGAGCCGGGCGCGGTCGATGTTGCCGCTGTGGTGGTAGAGCGACACGGCCACGTCTAATGGGTGCCGGGCGGTGACCAGGTAGGTGACGCGGGCGTCGAGCGGAATCCCGTCCAGCGGGGTGTGGGTCTTGATGAACCGCCGGTGCTGCTGCGCGGCAAGCTGCGCGAACACCTGTTCCCGCGGCGCGACCAGGTGATCCAGCCACGGCGATAGCAGTGCGATCGGTGCCGGGAGCCGCGGCTGCTGGAAGATCAGCAGCGCACAGATCATCTGCACCCACGTCGTGCCGGTCTTGGACCGGGTGCTGATCACGATGTCGTCATCCCGGTAGGGGAAGCCGAGCCACCGGGCGCTGTCCTCGTCGTGCGACTGATAACGCCGCGGGCTGCCGGCCACGCGGCGAGCGTAGTAGATGGGGCCCAGGCAGGTCGTGTCGTGCAGGGTGCCACCCGAAGACCCCGGGCTGATCCCGCTCACCGTCACCGAGATCAAACGCGTCTTCAACCTGCTCACCCGCGCCTGGCAGACCATCCGCCACTACCTGCACTGGTCCTGGTGGCGGCGCCGCCACCAGGCCAGAGCCCGGTGGTTCCGCCAGCGAGCCCGCCTGCGCAAGCAAGCAGCCGGCCCATGATCAAGCCCTCAAGCACCACCCCCGAGCTGCTTGCCCAGCTTCTTCGACGCTGGCCTGACCCAGACAAGGGAGTACCGCCACAGCAGACGCCGGCGGTATCTCACGCCTGGCAGCGTTTCCCTGGCGAGGGCGCGGATCTGGCGGTAGCTGTGCGGGGGCGGCCACACGGTAGGCGACGGCTGCTCCCAGTAACCCTTGGCCATCCGGTAGCCGAGGTTGGCGATGACAGCAGCCGCCTCCCAGGGCAAGTCGGGCAGCTGCGACCGGGCCAGCCCGACGACGACCAAGGTGCCACCAGGCACTAGGAGCTGGCTCATCGCAGCCAGCGCGGTAGCAGGGTCCATGTGGTGCAGCGCCGCCACACAGGTGATCATGCTGAACGATGCGGGCTGGAACGGGCAGGCAAGGAAGTCGCCGCGCACAAACTCGATCTGCCCGGCAGCGCCTCGCCGCCGGGCCAGCTCGATGCTCGCGGCATCTTGGTCGATGCCTATCACGTGCGGAACACGGCGGGCGAGCTGCCGGGCGAGCATCCCCTCCCCGCAACCCACATCTAGCACCCGCCCACAGCCCGGCGGGACCGCCGCCAGGACCAGCGGGTAGTAGTGGGTGTTGTGATTCCACCGCCGGTCCTGCCCGCTCACGCACCCCGATGCTGCCACACCCGCCACGGCAAGCGAGCTAACAACCCACCATGATCAGCGAGCAGCGACACCGCCTGCCCGGACAGGAACACCCGGGATGGCCAGCTCACACCCTCATGGTGGCCCGCGATGGCGTAGCAGCGGGGCGGTACCTAGCTGCCCGGGCCCGCCTTACGCCTGATCACCGGCGGAAATGCCGTTCCTAGGACTGCTCACCAGCGGGAATTAGGGTGTATGTCCGATGCCGGGGCAGCCGCCTTACGACGATTCTCAATGGTGCGGGACCAAAGCAGGCACCGAGGAGGATCCTATGTTTTCCCACATTTCGCTGGTCTTGGCCGATGAGCGCGCCAGGGACATGCGGTGCGCTGCCGTCCGGGCACGGCGCCGCAAGGAGGCCAGGCAGGCCTGGCGGGCCGCGCACAGCCCGCTGGGATGGTCTGCCCGGCATGCCAGGGACATCAGCGACACACACCAGGCACCGGACTCCTATGAGGAATTCCTGTGCCAGACCGCCCAGTCGGCGATGCGCGAGCCGACCGCTGCCGGGCGCTCGAACGGACAGGCCGTCCACTAACCAGCTAACCGCCATGACGGGCGGCCACTACGGCAGGTGGCCGCCACGACAGGCGGGCCACCAGCGGCGGATACGCCGACCGCTGCTGGTTGTTCGTCCACAACCGGGCGGTCCGCCCCAACTCGGGGCGGGCCGCCCGTCAAGCTTTCTGGCCGGTGTGCCCGGCCGGTCAGCACGCGCGCCGGGACAGTGTGCCTGACCGGGTCAGCGGGCCCGGCCGGGCAGCCCGATGCCATCGGCGTGGGCGATGGCTGCGGCTTCGGTGCGGCTGGCCGCGCCCAGCTTGGCGAGAATGTTCGACACGTGCACGCTGGCGGTCTTCGGGGCGATGAACAACTCGCTCGCGATCTCCCGGTTGGTCCGGCCCGCGGCCACCAGGCGCAGCACTTCCTGCTCCCGTGCGGTCAGGCCGCGCAGCGGGTTCACCTGGCCGCCCGGCCGTTCGTGGTCGCGGCCAAGCCGTCCCCTGCGGCCAAGATTGGTCAGCGCGGCCAGCAGCGGGCGGGCGCCGAGGCGCTCGGCCGTGTCCATGGCCTGCTGCCACTCGTGCTGGGCTTCGTCCCGGCGGCCGGCCTCCAGCAGCGCTTCGGCGAGCCGCCACCGGGACCGGGCCGCCTCGTAGACGAAGGCCGGGCCGAACGTGGTCAGCACGGCGGTCCACGCGGCTGGGTCGTTATCGCCTTGGGCGCGGCGCCATTCCGCCTCGGCGCGGGCGAGCCAGGCCCGGCCGTCCACGCCGAGCACCGCCTTAGGCCGCTGCGGCCACGCGGCGCCTTGGCGCGCCGTCTCGATCAGCACGCCCGCCGCCTCGATCGCCGCGGCCTCAGCCGCCTCATCACCCGCGGCCCTTGCCTGGCTGGCCCGGTCGGCCTGGGCCGCCAGCCCCACCGCGGCCACCCGGATAAGCGGCGGCCCGTGCCCGCCGAGGTATTCGATTTCTGACTCGATGCACGCAGTCACCTCGGCCAGGGCGGTGGCGGTGTCGCCGTGCCACAGCGCGTGCTCGGCCAGCAGTCCGCGGCCGATGAACGCGCTGAAGCTTTCCCCGGGCCAAAACGGCTCCAGCCAGGTGCGCCGGTCGGCCACGATGGCGTCGTGGCCCTGGGCCACGTCGATGAACAGCGCCATGGCCGACAGCAGCGCCTCGCGGTCGGTGGTGACCCGGACCGGGAACCCGTCCGCGACCAGCTGCGCGTGGTCCCAGTCGCCGTCGTTGAAGTGCGCGAGGTAATGCAGGTACTGCAGATCGAGCCCGTAGGGGGCGAGCAGCAGCCCGGCCTCCTCCGCGCGGAGCAGTCCCTCGTGCGCGGTGGCGCTGGCCTGGTCCAGGTCCCCGCGTTCCAGGTTGATCCGGGCAAGCTGGAACGCGGCCCGCAGCCGGACACCGAGGACTCCCGCCTCCTCCGCTTGGTGGTGCGCCTGAGTGAACAGCTCGATGGCCTCCGGGGTCCGCCCGCCCCGCTCCTCGAGCAGCCCCAGGGTCACCAGGGCATCGGCCTCCGGCGACTGCGCTTTAGCGGCCCGTGCGGCGTCCCGCGCCGCCAGCGCCCAGGTCTTGGCGGCCGACAGGTCGTCGGCGCTGAGCAGCGTCTGCGCGTAGGTGGCCAGGGATCTGGCGCGCTCCCAGCGCGCCGGCTCCTCCGGCAGCGCGTCGATGGCCGCGTGGGCCGCGGTGACGGCCGACGCGTCCTGGTCGATTTCGAGCAGGTAGTAGGCGAGCCGCTCGTTGGCCCTGCTGACCAGCACCGGGTCTTCGGCCTTGGGGACGTAGGTCAGCAGGCGGCGCAGCTGCTGCACCGCGCGGTGCAGGTCACCGCTGGCCGCGGCGCTGGTCGCGGACCAGAACGCGAGCCAGCCGCGCTGCATGCCCGCCAGCTTCTCCGGGTCGGTGACCCGGTCCCACAGGGCCAATGCCTGATCGTAGTGCCGGTGCGCCTCTGCGGGCGCGGCGAGCCGGTCCGCCTCCTGGCCGGCCCGCACCGACGCGCTGAAGGCGCCAGGTATGTCATGGCTGGCCAGGCTGTGATGGGCCAGCTCGGCCGCGGTCCCCGGCGCGGAGGACAGCCGGACTTCGTCGGAGAGCAGCTCGGCCAGCCGCGCGTGCATCCGGGTCCGTTCGCCGGGCAGCAGGTCGGCGTAGGCGGCCTCGCGCAGCAACGCGTGCCGGAAAGCGTAGCCCTCCTCGCCGTCGGGCACCAGCAGCTGGTTCGCGATCGCCTCCCGGACCGCCTGTTCGTACTCCGGCTCCTCCAGGCCGCAGGCCTGCCGGACCAGGTCGTCCTCGACCCGCCTGCCCGCCACGGCCGCGGCGTGCACCACCTGCTGGCCCGCCGGGGAGAGCCGCTGCAGCCTGGCGAGCAGCAGCTCGGCCAGGCCGGCCGGCAGGCCGGTACGGCAGGCAGACGCGGCGAGCAGCTCCTCGGCGTAGTACGTATTGCCCTCGGCGCGGCGGATGATGGCCTCCAGCTCCGCGGCCTCCAGCGGCTGCTGGGCCAGGGCGGTCAGGTGCTCCGCCATCGCCTCGTCGCGCAGCGGCCCCACCTCGATGGCGATGACGCTGGGCAGCCGGAGCAGTTCGGCCGCCACCGCCCGGAGCGGATGGCCGCGGTGCAGGTCGTCGGTCCGGTAGGTGGCGATGACCGCGATCCGCTCCCGGTGCAGCACCCGGCTCAGGAAGGTGAGCAGGTCCCTGGTCGAGCGGTCGGCCCAGTGCATGTCCTCGAGCACCAGCAGCACGGGGGTCGTTTCCGCGAGTTCCGCGAGCATGCCGACGACCGCGCCGAACAGCTGCTGCTGTGCCATGCCGGGAACGTCGCCGCCCGCCAGCTCCGCGTTGTCCCGGTCGGGCAGCAGCAGCCCGAGCACCGGGCGGGCGGCGAGCGCGTCGGCCAGCGCGGGGGCCGCGTGCGCGGTACTGCGCAACGCGTCGGCCAGCGGCAGGTACGGCACGCTGTCACCAAGTTCCGCGCACCGGCCGGACAACACCATGAGCCCGCGGGCCGCGGCCACCGTGGCCAGCTCCGCGACCAGCCGGGTCTTGCCCATGCCAGCGTCGCCGCTCACCAGGGCCACCATGGGCTCCTCGGTGACGGCCAGGTCGAGCACGCGGGTCAGGAGGCCGAACTCGCCGGTCCTGCCCACGAGCTTGGTAGCCGGTGCCTGCAGCATGATTCAAGTATCCCAGGTGGTTACGACGAATGGTGACGCCTGTGGCCCCGTTGGCTGGCGGGCGCGCAGGGACTACCATCACCCTCCGTGCAGGATGCTGACCTGGCAAGCGCGGCCGAGGAGCTGTACGCGCTCTCTCCCGGCGACTTCACCGCGGCCCGCGACGAGCGCGCCGCCCAGGCGCGCGCCGCCGGCGACCGTGACCTGGCCCAGGCGATCGGCGGGCTGCGCCGCCCGGTGGTGAGCGCGTGGCTGGTTAACCAGCTCGCCCGTGAGGCAAAGGACCAGGTAGCCGAGCTGGTGGCGCTCGGTGAGTCGCTGCGGCAGGCGCAGCAAGACCTCGATGGGGAGCGGGTGCGGGAGCTGTCGGCGCAGCGGCGCACGCTTGTCGCCGCCCTTGTCGCCGACGCGAAGCGGATCGCCGCCCGGGACGGCAGGCCAGCGGGCCTTCAGGTCGAGCGAGAGGTGGACGCCACCCTCCAGGCGGCGCTGGCCGACGCCGGCGCCGCGGCGGCGGTGCAGGCCGGGTCCCTGGCCAGCCCCCTGTCGTATGCGGGGCTCGGCGTCGGCGATGCGGCCAGCGTGGCCACCCGGGGCCGCCGGGCGCCCAGCGCGGCGCCGGTCAGGGACAAGGCGGAGCGCAAACCGGCCCGGCGGGAGCAGGCCGGGGCTAGGCGGCCGCGGGAAACACCGGCCGAGCGGGAGGCGCGGCGTGCCGCAGAACAGGCGGAACGTGAAGCCAGGCAGGCCGCCGCCGAGGAAGAACGGCGGGCGAACAAGATCGCGGAGGCGCAGCAGGCGATCGGCCAGGCAACGGAGACCCTCGCGGACGCCACCGCCGCGCTCGACCAGGCCGAACAGCGCGTCGCCAGCGTCCGGGCGGCCCAGGAATCCGCCCGGCAGGAGGTCGAACGGCTCGACCAGGCGCTGAGCCTGGCGGTAGCCGAGGAGAGCCGGGCCAACCGCGCCGTCCGGGACGCCCAGCGGGGCAAGGAGGCGGCGGCGCGCGCGGCGGATGCCGCCAAGCGGCAGCTCGCCCGGGCCGAGGCCGCGGCCCGCCGGCTCGGCTAGCGCCTCGGCCCGTAAGTTCCGGGCTAGGGCATGCCCCATAGATCATTCAGCCTGCCGCGCGTCCGTCATGAAGGCGGATGGGGAGGCGGGCGGGGCCTCGCGGCGTTGCGGTCGTCGTCCATAGCTCCGCTATGAGCTCCTCCTCCGCCTTGCGATGCATCCCGCCGGCGACCGCTCGCGACGGCATAGATCTACGGGACACGCCCTAACGCCGCGCGGTGGTCACCGGGGTGTCCGGAGCGCCGGTGACCTGGCCAGACGGCCGGGACAGGCGGCTGGGCCACCAGATCCGGTCGCCGAGGTCCAGGTTGAGCGCGGTGACCAGCACCGACCTGACGATGATCGTGTCGATCAGCACGCCGATCGCGACGCAGACGCCGATCTCCGTCAAGATCACCAAGGACAGGGTGGCGAGCGCGGCGAACGTGCCCGCGAGCACCAGGCCGGCCGAGGTGATCACCCCGCCGGTGGCCGCCAGGGCGGTGAGCGCGCCCTGGCGGGTGCCGGAGCGCTTCGCCTCCTCGCGGACCCGGGTCATCAGGAAGATGTTGTAGTCGATGCCGAGCGCGACCAGGAACACGAACGCGAACAGCGGCATCGACACATCGGCGCCCGCGAAGGAGAACAGCGAGCGGAACGCCAGCGCGGACAGGCCGAGCGCGGTCGATCAGGCCGAGCGAGGCGCAGGCGAGCAGGACCGCCGTGACTGACCAGACGGCGCGCGGGCGGTGCGAGATGAGGCGCCCGACGCGGGCCCAGAAGCCGTGCGTGGTGGGCTCGTCGGCGCCGTACTTCGGCCGCACCGGCCAGAAGATCCACCGGCCGACGATCACCAGCAGGGCCGGCAGCAGCGTGATCATGGCGAGCAGGCCGACGCCGATGCCGATCGCGGCTACCGGGCCGAGCCCGGAGATGTCCGCCGACTCGGCGACTAGCAGGCAGAGCATCCCGGCGATGACCGTGGCGGCGCTGGCGATGATGGCCGGGCCCGCCCGGCGCAGCGCCACGGCCATGGCTTCGTGCCGGTCGGTGTGCCTGCGCAGTTCCTCCCGGTAGCGGGCGACGAGCAGCAGCGCGTAGTCGGTGCTCGCGCCGAGCACCAGCACGACCAGGATGCCGCCGCTCTGCCCGTTCACCGTCAAGCCGTGCTTGGTCAGCAGGTAGATGACCGCCTCGGCGACGGTCAGCGCGACGCCGGCCGAGACGATCGGGAGGATCCATAGCACCGGGCTGCGGTAGGTGAGCAGCAGCAGGATGATGACCACGGCCAGCGTGGCGTACAGCAGGGTGCTATCGATGCCCTTGAAGATCTTGACTTCGTCGGCGGCGCTGGCGGCCGGGCCGGCGACGTGCACGCTCATCCCTGGATCCCCGCGCGCGGCGGTCGTCTGCAGGCCGGTGACGAAGCCGCTGATGTTGGCGTTGTAGCCGAGGTCAGCCCCGACGATCGTCTGGATGGCCTTGTGGTCGGCCGACGGGATCGGCCCGGTGACCCGGCCGTGCACGGTGGGCAGCGCGGCGAAGGCCCGCGCGTCGGCCGTGGCCTTGCGCAGGTCGGCCGGGGTGACCCCGGACGGGCGGACGTAGACCACCACTGCCGGGTTCAGGTTCTTGGAGTCGATAGCCGCGCCTGGGGTGGCGGCCCGGCCCACTTCGCGGAAGCGCCCCACCCGCCTCCCCATCCCTCTTCACTGCCGCGTGGGAGCATGTGCGGGTGCGCGCTTTGAGAACTCCCGATGAGCGTTTCGCCGGTCTGCCCGATTTCCCCTGGCCAGCGCGGTATGCCGACGTCGGCGGGCTGCGGATGGCCTACGTGGAGGACGGCCCGCCCGACGGCCAGCCCGTGCTGCTCCTGCACGGGGAGCCGAGCTGGTCCTTCCTGTACCGCACCGTGATGAAAGTTCTTGCCGGCGCCGGGCTGCGCGTGATCGCCCCCGACATGATCGGATTCGGCCGCAGCGACAAGCCGGCCGAGATGGGCGACCACTCCTACGCCCGGCACGTCGAGTGGACGCGCGCCCTGGCGTTCGACTCCCTCGGCCTCACCGGGCTCACTCTGGTCGGTCAGGACTGGGGCGGGCTGATCGGGCTGCGGCTGGTGGCCGAGCATCCCGATCGCTTCGCCCGCGTGGTCGCCGCGAACACCGGGCTGCCCACCGGCGATCAGGCGATGCCCGAGGTCTGGCTGCGGTTCCGTGACATGGTGGCCAAGGCGCCAGAATTGGGCATCTCGCGCCTGGTGCAGGCAGGGTGCCAGACCGCGCTGGCGGAGGAGGTGCTCGCCGCCTACGAGGCCCCGTTCCCGGACGAGAGCTTCAAGGCCGGCCCGCGCGCGATGCCCACGCTGGTGCCGACCAGGCCCGACGACCCGGCCTCGGCCGCGAACCGGGCTGCGTGGCAGCGGCTGGCGGCTTGGGACAAGCCATTTCTGGTCGCGTTCAGCGACTCTGACCCGATCACCGCGGCGATGGGGCCGATCCTGCAGCGGACCGTGCCGGGCGCGGCCGGCCTGGATCACCCGGTCATCGAGAAGGCCGGCCACTTCCTGCAGGAGGACGCCGGCGGGCGGCTCGGCGCCGTGATCGCCGGCTTCGTCCGCGCCACCTGACCCGTCGGCGGCACTGGCCTGCCGGAGGGCTCATCCGGGCACCCGCGCGGCGAAGAACGTGAACCGCACGCGGCCGTAGGTCCGCTCATCGGACTGTTGCAGGTGCGCCAGGTCCAGCGGAACGCTCTCCGCAGGGTCGTGCTGGGCCACTGCGACCGCGCCGTCGGCCAGCCAGCCGGGCTTGCGGTCGAGCAGCGTGACGGCGCGCGGCCACAGGCCGTGCCACTGCGGCGGCGCCACGAATATCACGTCGAACGGGGCGGGCGCCTCGCGCAGGTAACCGAACACGTCCCGGCCGATCACCTCGGCCCGCGCCGCCAGGCCGGTGATCTCCAGGTTGCGCCGGAGGCCGGCCAGCGCGGGCCCGGACCGCTCGATGAACGCGGCATGGGCCGCCCCCCGGCTCAGCGCCTCGATGCCCACGCTGCCGGTGCCCGCGAACAGGTCGAGGAAGCGCGCTTCCGGGATCCGCGGCGCCAGGATGCCGAACAGGCTCTCTTTGGCCCGGTCAGTGATGGGCCGGGTGGCGGCGGCGCGGGGGGGACGCAGCACCCGGCCCTTGGCGCTGCCGGCGATGACCCTCACCGGGCGATCATGCTGGGCTCACAGCTGGCCGCCGTAAAAGCCGTGCCGGGCGAGCGGCTCTACCAACTGGGCTTCCTCATAGGCGAGGTGGGACAGCAGCACGTCGGTCAGGATGGCCGCCGCCTCCTGCAGCCCGTCAAAAGTGCCGGAGTCGCGCAGGTGGTCCACCAGCGCGGCGTCGACGTCCTCCAGCACCGTGTGGATGGTCTTGTGCTCGTCGGCCAGCCGGTCGAGCACCGGCGCCAGGCCCGGCTCTCGCGCCCGCAGGTGCGGGAACACCGCCTGGTCTTCCAGGGTGTGGTGCCCGGTTACGATCCGGCAGTACGAGGCGCAGTACGCGCCCAGCGTCCAACTGTTCTGCCGCATCGTCATCTGATTGATCGCCGAGCGCGCCTGGGCGGCGCCGGCGCTATCCCTGACCTGGGCGATGAGGTCGCGGATCTGGGCAAGCTCGGTCCGCAAGTGGTCGTGTATCTCGACGAGATGACCGGCGATCGCCCGGCCGTGCGAGGTGTACCGAGCATCGGCCGGCGGCTGAGGCCGCTGGCCGGGCGGCCTCGTCCCAGAGCCGGACGGAGCTGAGCCGCTCGCCGGTGTCCGGGGTCGGTGTTACGCCCAGCCGTTCGTCCCCCGTGCTCATTGCACCTCCGCCGGCCACCCCTGGTTGAGGGATCAACTATATGTCTCACTCGGCAGGACGTGCGGGTTGAGTATCCCGGCCGGGTCGAACGCGGCCCGGATCCGGGCGAACAGAGCGCGCTCCGGTGCGGAGCGGATCAGCGGGAGCCAGCGGGCCTTGAGCGCGCCAATGCCGTGCTCGGCCGAGATCGATCCGCCGAGCGAGGCCACGAAGCCGAACACCGCGTCCTCGTGCCGCCCGTCGGCCTCGGCCGCAGGCACCACGTTGACATGCAGGTTCCCGTCTGCGACGTGGCCATAGCTGATCAGCCGGGCATCCGGGTCCACGGCCCGGACCACCTCGCCGACCCCGGTGGCCAGCGTGACCCAGTTCGCGGCCGGTACGGACACGTCCAGCTTCAGCGGCACCCCGAGGAATCCGGCCGCCTCCGGATGGCGCTCCCGGTACGCCCACAGCCGGGCCCGGTCCGCCGCCGTGGTGGCCACCGCCACCGGGTAGTCCCCGGCCAGGCCGGCCAGATCCTCCGCCGCGCCCGTCCCGGCGGCTTCCAGCAGCAGGAACGCGGGAACCGGGTCGCGCAGCGGCGGCGCCAGGCCGGCGTGCTCGGCCAGCACGTCCAGCCCGGCCCGGGTGAAGAACTCCGCCGACAGCAGCCCGGGAACGGCACGCAACGCCGCGCGGGCCAGGTCGTGCACCTCCGCCGGGCCGTCGAGCCCGACGATCACCGTGACCGGGTCGGCTGGCCTCGGCACGAGCTGGATCCGCGCCGCGGTGATCACGGCGAGCGTGCCCTCGGACCCGGCCAGCAGGCCGGGGTAGTCGTACCCGGTGTTGTCCTTGACCAGCCCGGCCAGGTGCGACACCACCGTGCCGTCGGCGAGCACCGCCTCGACGCCGCGCAACTGGGCCCGCATCGGCCCGTAACGCAGCACGCGGAGCCCGCCCGCGTTGGTCGCGACCGCGCCGCCGACCGTGGCGCTGTCCCTGCTGGCGATCAGCACGCCGAGGTCCAGCGCCGGATCCGCGTCCGCGACGCGTTGCAGCGGCACCCCGGCGCCGGCGGTGACCTGGCCGGCGTCGGTGTCCACCGGGTCCAGCCGGTCCAGCCGCGCCAGGCTCAGCACCACCTCGCCATGGCCGGGGACCCCGCCGCCGACCAGGCCGGTGTTGCCGCCCTGCGGGACCACGGGGAGGCCCGCCCGGTGGCACACCGCAAGCACCCCGGCTACCTCGGCGGTGTCCGCCGGGCGCAGCACGGCCGGGGCATGTCCGCGGAACCGCCCGGTCCAGTCCACCGCGTACCCCGCGGTCGCGTCCCCGGTCAGCACATGCGCATCACCAACAACAGAAGCAAACTCCCGAAACAACGCCCCGGATAGCTTCCCGCTGCTCAACAAACCAGCCTTCCCGGACCTGTGATGGTTGCGCCAACCATCACAAAAGAATGTCGTGGTTGCGCAACCATGACAAACCCCGCAGGGGTGGCGGGGCGCCGCTGGGGTGGCGGGGCGCCGCTGGGGTGGCGGGGCGCCGCTGGGGACGGGGATAGGCCGGCTCAGGCACGGCAGGCGTTCATGGCGCGGGCGAAGGCCTCGCCGCGGTCGGCGTAATCACGGTAGCGGCCGAAGCTCGGCGCGGCGGGGGACAGCAGCACCACCCCGTCCGGGCGGGCCCAGCCGAACCCGCGCCGCACCGCCTCGTCCAGCCCGCCGCACGCTGCCACGTCCACCTTGGCGGGCCCGGCCGCCTCGATCGCCGCCTGGATTCGCGGCCCGCTGTCGGGCACGGTCAGCACCAGGGCGGGTGTGTCCCGCCCGGCCAGCCCCGCGGCGAGCGGCGCGTAGTCGATGCCACGGTCGTGCCCGCCGGCGATCAGCGCGACCCGGCGGCCGGGGAAGGAGCCCATCGCGGCCAGGGTGGGCAGCACGTTGGTGGACAGGCTGTCGTCCACGAACGTCACCCCGCCGACCTCGCCGATCACCTGAAGCCGGTGCGCCAGCGGCACGAAGCCCGCCGCCGCCTGCGCCAGCGCGTCCTCGTCGTCCGCCTCCGGAACCCCGAGGGCCCGCAGGCACGCCCGGGCGATCAGCGCGTTGCGCCGGCCGTGCGCGCCGAGCAGGCCGAGCGGGGCCATCCAGTCGGCGCCCGGGTCGTCGCCGGCCCGGACCCACTGCACCCGGGGCCCGAGCAGCGCCGCGCGCCGCGCGAGTTCCCCGCTGTCCCCGTTCGCCACGGTGAGGTCCGCGCCAGGCTGGGAGCAAGCCGACAGCTTGTCCCGGTAGTACGTCTCCACGTCGCCGTGCCAGTCCAGGTGGTCGGGGTGCAGCGAGGTCACCGCGACCACGGCGGGCGAGACGGGCAGGTCCGTGGCCTGGTAGCTGGACGTCTCGATGACCCAGTACCGGGCTTCCTGATCGACCGAAGGGTCCCATGGCGGCTGGCCGATGTTGCCGCCGACCACGCACGGGTAGCCCCACCCGCGCAGCAGGTGCCCCGCGATCGCCGTGGTGCTGCTCTTGCCCTTGGTCCCGGTGATGCACGCGACCCGGCCCAGGTCCGCCCCGGCCAGCCACAGGCCCAGGCCGCCGGCCACCGGAATGCCCCGCGCCACCAGCTCCGCCACTTCGGCGCGGTAGCGGCTGATGCCGGGCGACTTGACCACCACGTCGCAGGCACCCAGCGCCGCCAGGCCGCCTTCAGCGGTAGCCAGCACCGGGCGCCCGTCCGGCCCCGGCCCCGGCGGCCGGTCGTCCACCAGCACCGCTTGCGCGCCAACCGTGGCGAGCTTGCGCAGGGTCGCCCTGCCCTCGACGCCGAGCCCCCAGACGCCCACGCGCATCCCCTGCACGTCCGACCAGGACAGGACGGGCCGTGGCGCGGCCATCAGCCGGCCCCGGGGTGCAGCCGGGCCAGGGCGGCGAACCGGCCGCACGGCCGCGCGGTCCGGTCGCTGAAGAACAGGCCGGGCGCCGGGCCGGTGGGCACGCGGGCCACGTGGATGTTCCGGTCCGGCACACCCGCCTCGCGGAGCAGGAACCGGTTGGCGCCCCACAGGTCGAACAGCCAGGCCCCGGCGCCGTCGGGGCGCAGGAACGGCCTGAGCGCGTCCCGCGCCGCGTCCGCGACCTCCGCGCCGACCTGGTACCGGTCCGGGCCGATCGCCGGGCCGACGCCCGCGCGCACGTCGCCCGGGCGGGCGCCCAGGGTTTCCATGGCCGCCAGCGCCGCCCCGGTCGCCCGCGCCACGGTGCCGCGCCACCCCGCGTGCACGCAGGCGAGCACCCGGGCGCGCGGGTCGTACAGCACGACCGGCACACAGTCCGCCACGAGCACCGCCAGCACGGGCCCGGGTTCGCCGGTGACCAGGGCGTCGGCGTCGCCCACCGTGCCGCCCGGCGCGGCCGCGCCGCGGCCCCGGTCGGCGCCGGTCACCACGCGGACCGCGGCCCCGTGCACCTGCGTGGCGAAGACCAGGTCACCCAGGCCCGCGCCGGCCGCGGCGGCCGCCCTGCGGCGGTTCTCCACCACGTTGCCGTGCTCGTCGCCCACCGAGAAGCTGAGGTTCAGCGTGGCGTACACGCCGGCCGAGACGCCCCCGTCCCGGGTGGTGACGATCGCCTCGGCGCCCAGCCCGTCCAGGGCGGGCCAGGCCAGCACGCGCAGCCCCGCGCGCTGGCGCAGTTCGTAGCCTGCCACGGCTTGTCTCGTCATCGTCTGGGAGCTTAGAGCACGCCCGCGCCACACTGGGACGGTGAACAGTGACATGGCCCGGGTCCGCAAGTCGGTCCGGGTGACGGGGACCGTCCAGGGGGTCGGGTTCCGCCCGTTCGTCTACTCGCTGGCAGCGCGGCTGGGCCTGTCCGGCTTCGTCGGCAACGACGCCGAGGGCGTGTTCGCCGAGGTCGAGGGCGACCCCGCTGCCGTCGCGGAATTCCTGGTCGCGGTGGAACGGGATGCCCCGCCGCTGGCCAGGATCGACGCGATCGTGTCAAGAGCGATCCAGCCAAACGAAACTCCGGGGTTCACCATCGCCCCGAGCGCACCGGGCGCCCGGCGCACCGCCCTGGTGTCGGCGGACAGCGCGATGTGCGCCGACTGCCTGGCCGAACTCGGCGATCCCAGGGACCGGCGGTATGCGTACCCGTTCATCAACTGCACCAACTGTGGGCCGCGGTTCACCATCGTCGCCGACGTGCCCTACGACCGGCCGAACACCACCATGGCCGCCTTCGCCATGTGCGAGCAGTGCGCGGCGGAGTACCACGACCCGGCCGACCGGCGCTTCCACGCCCAGCCGGTGTGCTGCCCCGCGTGCGGGCCGCGGCTGAGCCTGCTGTCCCCCGACGGCAGCCTGGCGGAGACCGGCGACCCGGTGGGGGCCGCGGCCGCGGTGCTGCGGGCCGGGCAGGTGCTGGCGGTGAAGGGGCTCGGCGGCTACCACCTCGCCGTGGACGCGCGCAATGAGGAGGCGGCCGCGGCGCTGCGGGCGCGCAAGCACCGGGAGGACAAGCCGTTCGCGGTGATGGCGGCCGGCCTGGCGGCGGCGCGGCAACTGTGCGAGGTGGACGAGGCCGCTGCCGGGCTGCTGGCCAGCCCGCGCCGGCCGATCGTGCTGATGCCCCGGCGCCCCGGGGCGGTCGCCGCCGCGGTCGCGCCGGGGAACCGCTATCTCGGGGTCATGCTGCCGTACACCCCGCTGCACCACCTGCTGCTCGAAGCGGTCGCCCGACCGGTCGTGCTGACCAGCGGCAACATCTCGGACGAGCCGATCGCCTACCGCGACGAGGATGCCTTCACCCAACTCCAGGGGATCGCGGACAAGTTCCTCACCCACGACCGGGCCATCCACATCAGGGCCGACGACTCGGTAGTCCGGGTATGGGGTGGGGTGGCGGGGTCAGAGCTGGCTGAGCGCGGGGTGGCGGGGTCGGAGCTGGCTGAGCGCGGGGTGGCGGGGTCAGAGCTGGCTGAGCGCGGCCGGGAGATGCTCATCCGGCGCTCCCGGGGGTACGTCCCTGAACCCGTGACCTTCCGGCGCCGGTTCCCCCGGCCGGTGCTCGCCTGCGGGGCCGAGCTGAAGAACACGTTCTGCCTGGCTAAAGGGCACCACGCGTTTGTGTCCCACCACATCGGAGACCTGGAGAACGCGGCGACGCTGCGCTCGTTCACCGAGGGCATCGAGCACTTCGGCCGGCTGTTTGGCATCGAGCCGCAGGTCGTCGCCTACGACCTGCACCCCGAGTACCTGTCCACCAAGTACGCGCTGGACCTCGACCTGGACGTCTGTGGCGTGCAGCATCACCACGCGCACATCGCCTCGTGCCTGGCCGACAACGGCCACGAAGGCCCGGTGATCGGGGTGGCGTTCGACGGCACCGGGTACGGCGCCGACGGCACCCTGTGGGGCGGCGAGTTCCTCGTAGCGGACCTGGCCGGCTTCGAGCGGGCCGGGCACCTGGCCCCGGTGCCGATGCCCGGCGGCGCGGCGGCGATCCGCCAGCCCTGGCGGATGGCCGCCGCTTACCTGCGTGCGGCCTTCCCCGGCGGGCCGCCACCCGGGCTGGACGTGGTCAAGCGCAACGAGCGGAGCTGGGCTGCGGTCACCTCGATGGCCGGCCGGGGCGTCAACGCCCCGCTCTCCTCCAGCGCCGGGCGGTTGTTCGACGCGGTCGCCGCGCTGTTGTCGGTGCGGGACACGATCAACTACGAGGGCCAGGCCGCCGTGGAACTCGAGCAACTGGCCGACCCCGGCGAGACGGGCTCGTACCGGGCGGAGGTCACCGGGCAGGGGCCGTTTTGCATCGAAGGCGCCGGCCTGGTGCGCGCGGTCACCGGCGAGCTGGCCGGGGGGGCGCCGGCGCCGCTGATCGCGGCCCGGTTCCACAACGGGATCGCCGCGCTGATCGAGGACGGGTGCGTGCTGGCGCGGGAGCGGCACGGGCTGGACACCGTCGCGCTGTCCGGCGGGGTGTTCCAGAACGTGATCGTCGCGGAGCGGGCGGCGGCGCGGCTGGCGGCGCGCGGGTTCCGGGTGCTGACGCATTCCAGGGTGCCGTGCAACGACGGCGGCATCAGCCTCGGCCAAGCCGTTGTTGCCGGGGCTAGGGACCGGTGAGCTGACGGTAGCCGTCGCGGACAGCTGCGGCGAAGCCGCAGCCGGGGAGGCCTTCCGGGAACGGCCAGCGGTCGCCGGCTTTGGCCACCGCTTCCTGTTCCGGCACGCCCGCCGCGTGCAGTTCGGCGATGAGCGCGGCGGCGGCGGCAAGCTCCTCGTGCTGCGCCGCCAGGAACGCGGCGTCAACGACCGCGCCGTGCCCGGGCACCAGGACGTCCCCGTCACGCAACTCCGTCCGGAGCCGGCCGATCGTGCCGGGCCAGTCCAGCGGGAAGCTGCCAGACCCGTATACCGGCGGCCCGGATTCCTCGACCAGGTCACCGGTGAGCCATACGCCGCTGGCCGGCAGGTGCACCAGCAGGTCGTTGTCGGTGTGCCCGCGGCCCAGATGCCGCAACTGCGCCGTGGCGCCGCCGAGGTCGAGCGTCATCGCCTCGCCGACCAGCACCGTAGGCGGGGTGATCACGATCTCGGCCCACTCCCCACGCGGTTCCTCGCCCGCCGCGATCAGCCCGGCGAGCATCGGCCGCTCGTAGGCGTTGAGGTGGGCGGGCACGCGATCGTGCCCGTAGATCGGCGCGCCCAGGTCGCTGTCCGGGCCGAACCGAGCGTTGCCGAAACTGTGATCGAAGTGGGCGTGCGTGTTGACTACCCAGCGGACCGGCAGGGTGCCCAGTTCCTTCAGGTCGGCGCGGATCTCGTCGGCCTGGCGGTGTGAGGAGCGGGTGTCGCAGACGAGCAGCCCGCCGGCGCCGCGCACGACGCAGACGCTCACGTCGTGGGGCTGGTACCGGCGCCGGAAGACGCCGTCCGCCACCTCTTCCCAGGAAGTCACACCGTCGAGGCTAGCGCGGCCAAGGCCCCGCGACGGAGGAGCGGGGCCGCAGGCCATCGGGGGGTTCCGGGCCGTCGGGGGTGCGGGGGTGTCCTCCGAAAGGTGCTGTGCCCCCCTGGGCTAGCAGCCCGCGCTGGCGCAGCCAGTCGTACCACCCGCCGATGCCGTCCCCGGCGCGCGCGGAGACCGGCAGCACCGTGGCGGCGGGGCTGATCTTCCCCAGGTCGGCGGTGCACTGGTCCAGGTCGAAGTCCAGGTAGGGCAGCAGGTCGGTCTTGCTGACCAGGACCAGGCCAGCGCTGCGGAACATGTGCGGGTACTTGACCGGCTTGTCGGCGCCCTCGGTGACCGACGCGAGCACCACCCGGTGTGCCTCGCCCAGGTCGAACAGGGCCGGGCACACCAGGTTCCCCACGTTCTCGATCACTACCACCGAGCCGTCCGGCGGGTCCAGCGCGGCGAGCGCGTCGCGGACCATCACCGCGTCGAGGTGGCACCCGGTCCCGGTGTTGACCTGCACCACCCGGCAGCCCGCCGCACGCATCCGGTCGGCGTCCAGCGCGGTCTCCTGGTCCCCTTCGATGACACCGATGACAAGCTCGCCGGCCAGGTCGCGCGCGGTGCGCTCGAGCAGCGTGGTCTTGCCCGCCCCGGGCGAGCTCATCAGGTTGAGCGCGAGGATGCCCCGGGCGTGCAGCCAGTCCCGGTTCTGCCGGGCGAGCGCGTCGTTGCGGGCCAGCACCCGCTGTTCCAGCGTGACGGTCCGCCCATCGGCGTGCTCGTGCCGGTGCTCGTGCCCGGGCGCGTCGTGGGCGGCGCCGTGCTCGTGCCAGGTGCCGTCGTCGTGCTGGTGCCGGGTCCGGGCAGCGTCGGCGCAGCCGCAGGTCGCGCACATCTCACGCCACCTGGACCGAGACGATCTTGAGTTCCTCGCCGGCGAGCACAGCGACGTCCGGGCTCCCGCACGGGCACAGCACAATCGGCGAATCGGGCTGGAACTCGGCGCCGCAAGCGCGGCACCGGCACCGGGCGGGCGGCTCGGTGATCTCCAGTCGGGCGCCCGCCAGCCCGGTGCCCTCGGTGGCCAGGTCGAAGCAGAACCTGATCGAGTCCGGCACCACGCCGGACAGCGCGCCGATTTCCAGGCGCACGCAGGTGACCTTGGCGGCGGGCAGCCGCTGGGTGACGGCGTCTACCACGCTTTCGGCGATCGCCAGTTCGTGCACGCGGCCTCCCGGCTCGGTTAGAGCACCCGGCAATAGGAACTGCTGGGCTCGCGGCGCCCGGGCTGCCCCTGGCGGCGTTCTCGTCGGTCACCCCGCCACCGAGGCTGCCTTCCTCCTCGGCCCAGCTCATGAGATTGCCGGGGATCGCCGCTCACTATTCCAGCGCTCCTAATGCCGGGCACTCTTAGCAGATTCGCGGCAGCGGGTCGCCGACCAGCAGGTTGACGATCCGGGTGCCGCCGAACGTGGTCTTGAGCGTGACCAGGCCGGCCGGGTCGGCGGTCACCTCACCGATGATCGCCGCCTGCGCGCCGAGCGGGTGGGCGCGCAGAGCGGCGATCGCATCCTCCGCCTGGCCGCCGTCCACCACGGCGACCAGACGGCCCTCGCACGCCACGTACAAAGGGTCGATGCCGAGCAGTTCCGCCGCGCCGCGGACCTGGGCGCGCACCGGGATGGCGTCCTCGGCGACCAGCACGCCGACGTCCGCGGCCTTGGCGATCTCGTTCAGGATGGTGGCGACGCCGCCCCTGGTCGCGTCGCGCAGCGCGCGGACCCCGGGCACCGCGCGGAGCAGCCCGGCCACCAGTTCCGCCAGGGACGCGGTGTCGGACTCCACGTCCGCCTCGATGTCCAGCTCGCCCCGGGCCAGCATGATCGTCACGCCGTGGTCGCCGATCGGCCCGGAGACCAGGATCGCGTCCCCCGGCCTGGCCTGCGCCGCGCCGAGGTCCACCCCGGCCGGGATGGCGCCGACACCCGCGGTGTTGATGTAGCAGCCGTCCGCCTTGCCCTTCTCCACCACCTTGGTGTCCCCGGTGACCACCTGGACGCCCGCGGCGGCGGCCGCGTCCCGCATGGACTCGGTGATCCGGGTCAGGTCGGCGATGGGGAAGCCTTCTTCGAGAATGAAGCCGGCGGTCAGGTAGAGCGGGGTGGCGCCGGCCACCGCGAGGTCGTTGACCGTGCCGTTGACCGCCAGGTCACCGATGTTCCCGCCGGGGAAGAACAGCGGGGACACCACGAACGAGTCGGTGGTCAGCGCGATCGCGGCGCCCTCACCCGTCTGCACCGGCAGCCGCGCGGCGTCCTCCAGCGGCGCCAGCAGCGGATTGCGGAACGCCTCGAGGAAGATCGCTTCGATCAGCGTGTGGGTCGCCTTCCCGCCCGCCCCGTGCGACATCGTGATGCGCTCTTCCCTGAGCTTGGGCCGCCGCCGGCGGGCCCGCTCGATGCGGTCGAGCACCTGCTGCTCACGATCGGCCGCCGGGATGAGGCCGCGTTCTGCCCTCCCGGTGGTCATGGCCGGCTCAGCTCTATCGAGATCGCCTCGGGCACGCGCTGGCGGTTCAGCCGGCCGTAGTTGTAGTACGCGGCGCAGGCGCCCTCCGGCGACACCATGCAGGTGCCGATCGGGGTCTCCGGCGTGCACGCGGTGCCGAACACCTTGCACTCCCAGGGTTTGAGCACGCCCTTGAGCACCTCGCCGCACTGGCACGCCTTGGGATCGGCGACGCGCACGCCGGGCACATCGAACAGCAGTTCCGCGTCCATGTCCGCGTAGCTTTCCCGCATCTTCAGCGCGGAGTGCGAGATGAAGCCGAGCCCGCGCCATTCGAAGTAAGGCCGCAGTTCCATGGTCTCCCCGATGGCCTTCAGCGCCACCGGGTTGCCGTTCCAGGGCACCACCCGCGAGTACTGGTTCTCCACCTCGCTGCGCCCCTCGTGCAGTTGCAGCATCAGCATGTAGATGGACTGCAGGATGTCCAGTGGCTCGAACCCGGCGACCACGATCGGCTTGCGGTAGCTCTTCGCGATGAACTCATACGGCCGGCAGCCGATCACCGTTGACACGTGCCCGGGCCCGATGAAGCCGTCGAGCCGCAGGTCGGGGGAGTCCAGGATGGCCTTGATGGCCGGGATGATCGTGACGTGGTTGCAGAACACCGAGAAGTTCGTCACGCCCTGCGCTCTGGCCCGCAGCACGGTCATCGCGGTGGACGGCGCGGTGGTCTCGAACCCGATCGCCATGAACACGACTCGCTTGTCCGGGTTGGCCTTGGCGATCTTCAGCGAGTCCAGCGGCGAGTAGACCATCTTGATGGTGGTGCCGCGCGCGTTGGCGTCGAAGAACGCCCCGTTGCTGCCCGGCACGCGCATCATGTCCCCGAACGAGGTCATGATCACGTCCGGCTGGGACGCCAGGTGGATCGCGTCGTCCACCCGGCCCATCGGGATCACGCACACCGGGCAGCCTGGGCCGTGGACCAGGGTGATGGACTCGGGCAGGTAGTCCTCGAGGCCGTGTTTGTAGATGGTGTGGGTGTGCCCGCCGCACACCTCCATCAGCTTGTACTGGCGCCCGGGCTCACACAGCGCGGCGATACGGGCGGCCAGCGCGTGGGCCTTGTCTGCGTCGCGGAACTCGTTGACGAAACGCATACCACCAGCTCCTACTCGATTTGTGAGTCTCGCAGCGCGGCGAGTTCGTCATCGTAGGCCTGGCCGATCCCTTCCAGGAAAGCCAGGGCGGCGGCGGCTTCGGCCTCATCGATCTTGGAGAGCGCGAAGCCGACATGGATCAGCACCCACTCGCCGGGCTCGGGCGGCTCGTCGGAGAGCAGGCCGACGTTGATGACCCGGCGCACCCCGCTGACGTCCACGCGTGCCAGGTCAGGTTGTTCCGGCAGGAACTCGATCACCTCACCGGGAATGCCAAGGCACATGTGAACTCCTTTATCAGTGGTCTCGGGGGCCCTGGGCCGGGGCGGGCGGGGCGCCCGCTGCTCCGGGGGTTTCGTGGTCACGGCCGGCCTCAGCGACCAGGGACAGCACGACCCGCACCGCCTCGTCGACCGCGTTGGCGACCGGTTCGCTCAGCTCCATCCCGTCGTCCACGCTGGCGGGCTCGCAGCCCACGACGAGGATGCGGGCCGGACCCGCCCCGCCCAGCATGTCCAGCACCCCGAGCACCAGGTCGGGCTGCATGCCGTGCGCGTCGAACAGGCGGCTCGCGCCGATCGTGCCGTTGACCGGGCCGGCATCCGGCCGGTGTTCGGCGGCCACGTCGAGCACGCTGACCGTGCCGGGCTTGTCCCCGCGCGGGGCGGCGTCGATGAGGATGGCGGCGTCGTAACCGTCGGCGAGGTCGTAGGCGAGGTGCATGCCGCTGATCCCGTAGTCGGCGACCCGGACCCAGCCGGGCAGGCTAGCCGCGGCGAGCCGCTTGGCCACCTCGGGGCCGAATCCGTCGTCACCGAGGAAGATGTTGCCGACGCCCGCGATCAGCATCCGCCCGGTCATGTGCGCCGCCGACCGCTCATATCATTTGCCTCCCTCGCGGGCGCTGCGCATGGTCGTGCCGGAGGCGCGCAACCGAGTAGTGCGGGACGCGTGTCCTCGTCGCCGGGACACCGCAACGGCGCCTGGGGCTGCGTCGTGCCGGAGGCGCGCCGACTAGCGCTATGCGGCGTTCGGCGCGGCGGCTGCGGCGTGTCTCGCCCGAAGTTGACAGAGGGATTCTCATGTGCCGGCCCATCGGTTACGTAGCGGGTCGGCGGGGGGCGAACGCGGCGAGGGTCAGCTCCCACAGGACGTGGTAGATGGTGGTCTGGGCTTCCTGGATCCGGTGCACGGACGTGGACGGCGCGACGAACAGGTAGTCGATGGTGTCCACCTCGGCCATGGCCCCGCCCTCGTAGCCGGCCAGCCCGACGGTGAGCATCCCGTGCCTGCTGGCCTCGGCGAAGGCGCGGATCAAGTTCTCTGAGTTGCCGCTCGTGGACAGCCCGACCGCGATGTCCTCCCGTCGGCCGAACGCCGCGAGCTGCCTGGCGAACACCACATCGACGCCCACGTCGTTGCAGAGCGCGGTCACCACGGAGGTGTCGTTGGCCAGCCCGAAGGCGGGCAGCGCGGCGGCGTCGCCGCCGGGGCTGAGGAACAGGGTGGCGAGTTCCTGGGCGTCGGTGGCGCTGCCCCCGTTGCCGAACGCGAACAGGCGCCCGCCTGCGGCGAACCGCGCCGCCATGTCCTCGGCGCAATTGGCCAGGCGGGCGGCCTCCCGCACGGCCACGATGCCGCGCAGCTCGGCGATCTCCTTGATCTTTGCCAGCGTCGAGGCGCGCACCTCGGCCATCAGGTCCGCCAGATCCGAGGAGTCCGAGTACAGGAACGGGTAGAGCGCCTCCATCGCGCTTGTCCCTTGTTCACCTGCATCGCGCGACACCCGGCGTCACCTCCCCACGATCGCGATGGCTTCCCTGGCGTGCACCAGGATCGTGTCGCCGGCCCGCGCCTCGACCAGCGCGACGCTGACCTCCTCCTCGCCCTGGCCGCCGTCCACCAAGGCCAGCCCGTCGTCGAGCAGGCGTACCACGGTCACCTCGACCGCGGTGTCGGAGCAGGTGATGCAGACATCGTCGTGGCATTCGGGCGCCGCGGGCCGGGGCGGCTGGCCGCTATGGGTAGTCATGCCGGCGCCCTCCCGTTCCGCCGGATCATGCGAACACCCCCGGGCTCAGGGCCCCCGGCTGCTCGAAGAAGACGTGGACCAGTTCCCACAGCACGTGATACATGGTGACGTGCATCTCCTTGACCACCCGGGGATCGTCGGAGCGGGCCAGCAGCACATGATCCGCGGCCGGCCCGGCCGCGATCGCCCCGCCGTCGCCGCCGGCGAGCGCGATCGTCAGCATGCCGAGTTGCCTGGCCGCGGCCAGCCCGGCGAGCACGCTGCCGCAGCCTCCGGTAGCGCAGATGCCGAGGGCGATGTCGCTGGGCGCGGCGAGGTAGCGGAGCTGGTGGGAGAAGATCGCGTCCATGCCCTCCCGCTCGGCTATCCCGGTCACCGTGGCGACGTCGGTGGTGAGGGAGATGGCCGGCAGGGCGCGCTTGCCGACGATCACCGGGTGCACGAACTCCACCGCCACGTGCTGCGCGTCGGTGCTGGACGCGCCGGTGCCGAACACCACCAGCTTGCCGCCCTGGTGGAACCGCACCGCCATCGCGTGGCACGCCTCGGCCACCGCGTCGGCCTGTTCGGCCAGGTCGCTCATCGGCTCGTTGCGGCGGGCGAACGCGCGCAGGGCGTCATCGCCGGCCGCGGCCTGCTGGTCGTAGCCGCTAGTCATGGGCCTGTCCCCGAGTCTGCGGCCAGATCTGACAGGTCAAGCTCGACCACGACATCGACGGCGTCGCGGACGCGCAGCGCGCCGAGGAACGCGGTGTAGGGCTTGATCCCGTAGTCCGACTGGACGATCTGAGTCTCCGCGTGGTAGCGGTCGGCCCCGGTCTGTTTGACCTGCAGCCGCAGCGGCCGCTCCCGGCCGCGGAGCGTGAGGGCGCCGGTGATCTCGCCGCCGCCGTCGGCCGCGGACTGGAAGCTGTCCGCGGCGAACACGGCGTCCGGGTGCTGGTCGGCGCCCAGCGTTTTGCGCGCGGTGACGGCGATCTCCCGGCGGTCCCGGTCGGTCAGCGGCTTGACGCCGCCCGTTCCATCCCGCACGACCAGGGCCCCCAGGTCGATGTGCACCTCCAGGCTGGCCGGGCTGAGGTCGTCGTTCACCCTCAGGTCTCCGGACCACCGGGTGGCTTCGACGGTGAGGTCATGACCCGCCTGCGCAGCCAGCCCATCACGGAAAGTACGCAACAGAATGCGGCCTCGGCCGGGACCGAACTGGTGTCGGCCTGCGACTACCACCATGGGAGCACGCTAGGACACTTCTGGGGGGACGTCCAGTGAACGGGACAGCCGAGTCCAAGTGAATGCGGGATGACCGCCCGGCGGGCGGTGCGAGGCGTGGCCGGCGGGCCGGGCACTAGGAGATCGGGATCTCGCCGAACACTTCCTGGATACGCCGCAGGTCACGCATGCGCGGCTCGGTGGCGCCGCCGACCCAGCGGCTGACCGTCTTGACCGACACGCCGAGCATGCGCGCGGCCGCCTCCTGAGTCAGGCCCTCCCGGCGCAGCGCCGTGGACATCCAGTCCGCGAACGTGTCCGGGTGGCCCGGCGTGCCCAGCGGGATGATGCCGGCCAGCTCGTCCGGCGCGGCCGCGGCGGTCCCCGCGACAGAAGTATCCGGCGCGGTTCGCGGCGCCCCGGGATCCGCGACGGGCGTGGTGGTCACCGTGGATTCGGCCGTGCGTTCGGTCGCCAGGCCGGCGCGGCCGCCGTTCGGCGCGGCCCCGAACGGCTGGATCTGGTTGTCCGAGTGCAGCACGTTGACCTCAACGTGCTCGGGGAAGATGCGGAACGCGACCTGAATCGACCCGGTCGGCCCGGCCGCATCCAGCAGGGCGCGGAACACGGTCTCGCCGACCTCGCGGGTGCCTTGCTCGGTGAGCGGCGACTCGGCGAGGCAGCGGCGCACGAAGTCGCGGATATCGGGAATTGAGGACGGCCGCGCCGGGAACACCTGCATCAGCACCACGACGGGCGTGACCTGGATCGGGTCTTCCCCCGGACCCGGCATGGTCTCGGCCACCAACTGCTCCTTAAGGATTTGCCCTGCGCCGCGAGGCGGTCACCGGGCTGACGCCAGATTATTCGATCCCACCTGCTCCGGCCAGCGCTGACGGCTGAGATGGCCACCCCGATGGCCAGCTTTGGCCGCCAGCAGCAGTCGTTCGCGGAATTAGTAACGGGCAAGTGACGCGGATCTAGACATTTCTGTCCGGTCAACTGTCTACTTGGTCTTGTAGGCCGGTCCAGCCAGGTCTAGCATGACCACCGTCCGCGCATCGCGAACGCCGAATCAGATGTCAGGAGGTGGCCGCGATGGCCACACCCGCGAACGAGGCGGAGTCACGGGCAGGCAGCGGGGATGAGCCGGTGGTGCACATCCTTTGGATGAACGGCGGGCTCGGCTGTGATGGGGACTCGGTCGCGCTGACCGCGGCCACCCAGCCGAGCATCGAGGAGATCGCGCTGGGGGCGCTGCCGGGGCTGCCGAAGATCGCGGTGCACTGGCCGCTGATCGACTACGAATGCGGCCCGGAGACGGGCGCGGACACGTTCATCGAGTGGTGGCACAAGGCGGACCGCGGCGAGCTTGAGCCGTTTGTGCTGGTGGTGGAGGGCTCGATCCCGAACGAGGCGATCAAGTCCGAGGGCTATTGGTGCGGCTTCGGCAACAACCCGGCGACCGGCCAGCCGATGACGACCAATGAGTGGCTGGACCGGCTGGCGCCTAAGGCCACCGCGATCCTCGCGGTGGGCACCTGCGCCACCTACGGCGGGATTCACGCCATGGCCGGCAACCCGACCGGCGCGATGGGGGTGCCTGACTACCTCGGCTGGGACTGGCGGTCCAAGGCGGGCCTGCCCATCGTCTGCGTGCCCGGGTGCCCCATCCACCCGGACAACCTGTCGGAGACCATCCTCTACCTGCTCTACCAGGTGGCAGGGCAGGCCCCGATGATCCCGCTGGACGAGGCGCTGCGGCCGACCTGGCTGTTCGGCGCGACCGTGCACGAGGGCTGCGACCGGGCGGGCTACTACGAGCAGGGCGACTTCGCGAGCGAGTACGGCTCGCCCAAGTGCCTGGTCAAGCTGGGCTGCTGGGGACCCGTGGTCAAGTGCAATGTGCCCAAGCGCGGCTGGATCAACGGCGTGGGCGGCTGCCCGAACGTGGGCGGCATCTGCATCGCCTGCACCATGCCGGGCTTCCCGGACAAGTTCATGCCGTTCATGGACGAGCCGCCGGGATCGAAGGTCTCCACGACGGCAAGCATGATGTACGGCACTGTGATCCGCACCCTTCGCGGCTTCACCGCGAGGACCGCCGACGAGGAGCCGAAGTGGCGCGTGAAGGGTGATGAGCTTCTGACGGGCTTCAAGAAGACCTGGTGACCACGCGCGGGCGGCGCCCCGAGCCGCAAGGGAATAGAGGAGTGCTATGACGACCGCCGAAGACACCGGCTTGGTGGAGATGGCCTGGGATCCGATCACCCGGATCGTTGGCAGCCTGGGCATCTACACAAAGATCGACTTTAAGCAGAAGAAGGTCGTCGAGTGTCACAGCACCTCGTCGATCTTCCGCGGATACAGCATCTTCATGAAGGGCAAGGACCCCCGGGACGCGCACTTCATCACCAGCCGCATCTGCGGCATCTGCGGTGACAACCACGCGACCTGCTCGGTCTACAACCAGAACATGGCCTACGGCGTGCGCCCCCCGCACCTCGGCGAGTGGATCATCAACCTGGGCGAGTCCGCGGAGTACATGTTCGACCACAACATCTTCCAGGAGAACCTGGTCGGGGTGGACTTCTGCGAGCGGATGGTCTCGGAGACCAACCCGGGCGTGCTGGAGCAGGCCAACCGGACCGAGGCGCCGCACGCGGCCGACCACGGCTACCGCACCATCGGCGACATCATGCGGTCGCTGAACCCGCTCGAAGGGGAGTTCTACCGCGAGGCGCTGCAGGTCAGCCGGTCCACCAGAGAGATGTTCTGCCTGATGGAGGGGCGCCACGTGCACCCCTCCACGCTCTACCCCGGCGGCGTCGGGACGACCGCGACGGTCCAGCTCTTCACCGACTACCTGACGCGGCTCATGCGCTATGTGGAGTTCATGAAGCGCGTGGTGCCGATGCACGACGACCTGTTCAACTTCTTCTACGAGGCGCTGCCCGGGTATGAGGAGGTCGGCCGGCGCCGCGCGGACCTGGTCTGCTGGGGCAGCCTCAACGACCCCGAGGTCTGCGACTTCCGCTACGACCACATGACCGACTGGGGCCGCAAGATGTTCGTCAGCCCTGGCGTGATCAGGGACGGGCAACTGCTCACCAACGACCTGGTGGAGATCAACCTCGGGATCCGTATCCTGCTCGGCAGCTCTTACTACGAGGACTGGGAAGACCAGGAGATGTTCGTCGCCCGCGATCCCCTGGGCAACCCGGTGGACCGCAGGCACCCGTGGAACCAGCACACGATTCCCAAGCCGGCCAAGCGGGACTTCGGCGGCAAGTACAGCTGGGTCATGTCGCCGCGCTGGTTCGACGGGACCAACCACCTCGCGGCCGACACCGGCGGCGGCCCCATCGCCCGGCTCTGGGCGACCGCGCTCGGCGGGCTTGTCGACTTCGGCTACGTCAAGTCCACCGGCCACAGCGTGCTGATCAACCTGCCGCGCACGGTCAGCAAGCCCGAGGTCACGTTCGAGTGGAAGATCCCCACGGATAAGAATGGCGCGCCGCTGTCCAACGCGATCGAGCGCGACCGGGCGCGCACCTACTTCCAGGCCTACGCGGCGGCGTGCGCGCTGCACTTCACCGAGAAGGCGCTGGCCGAGATCCGGGCCGGGCACACCAAGACCTGGGAACCGTTCAGCGTCCCCGATGAGGCGAACAGCTGCGGGTTCACCGAGGCGGTGCGCGGCGTCTTGTCCCATCACATGGTGATCCGCGGCGGGAAGATCGCGAACTACCACCCGTACCCGCCGACTCCGTGGAATGCCAGTGTCCGCGACGTCTACGGAACGCCCGGGCCGTACGAGGACTCGGTGCAGAACACGCCGATCTTCGAGGAGAACCCGCCGGAGACGTTCAAGGGCATTGACATCATGCGGGCGGTCCGCAGCTTCGACCCATGCCTGCCCTGCGGCGTGCACATGTACCTCGGCGGCGGGAAGAAGCTGGAAAAGGTGCACTCGCCGATGACGGTCACCCTGGCAACCTGACGCCTGTGGATGTGCGGCGCCGTGGGCGCGGCGCCGCGACTGCCGAGGAAGCGAGGCCCGATGACCAGCGTTGCGCAAGCGGGCGAGCGGATCGAGGAGCTCCTGGCCGCCCTGCGGGCACGCGGCGGCGCCGCCGCCGACACCGCCGAGGAGCTTGTCCGCCTGCTGGTCGGCATGTATGGGGACGGCCTGGCGGCCATCATGTCCGCGCTGGCCGAGGAGGGCGAGGCCGGCCGGGCGATCGTGGCGAAGCTCACCGACGACCCGCTGGTGGAGGGCCTGCTGTTGCTGCACGGGCTGCACCCGCTGGACGTGGACGAGCGGATCCAGCGGGCGCTGGACGGGGTCCGGCCGTACCTGGGCTCGCACGCCGGCGGGGTGCAGTACCTGGGCGTGCGCGACGGCGCCGCCCGGCTCCGGCTGGAAGGTTCCTGCCACGGCTGCCCCTCCTCGACCGTCACCGTCCGGCTGGCGATCGAGGGCGCCGTGCAGGATGCGGCGCCTGAGGTCGCCGAGGTGGTTGTGGAGGGAATGACCGCACCGCCAGAGCCGAAGTTGCTGCAGATCGGGCCCCGCCCCGGCACGCCGCCCGGCGCGGGCCCGCCAACCTCTTCCGGCGGCGAGTGGGTGCCGTTGCCGGACATCGGCCCGCCCAGTTCCCGGCCGGTGACCGCGTCCGCCGGGGACATCGCGGTGCTCGTCTGTTCGGTCCGCGGCACGTTGTACGCCTACCGCGACGAGTGCGCCTCGTGCGGCTCCCCGATGGGCGAGGGAACGCTGCACCGCGAGGTGCTGACCTGCCCGTGCGGCGCCCGGTATGACGTGTGCCGGGCGGGCGCCGGGCTGGATGGCCTGGCCGCCCATCTCGATCCGCTGCCGCTGCTGGCCGACAGCCAGGGCGTCCGGGTCGCGGTGCCAGCGGCGGTGCCGTCATGAGACACCCGCTGTCAATCATGGGCACTGTTATGCCGCAGCCGCCGGGCCGAACGCCGCACAGCGTCGCTTTGCGCGCCTTCGGCACGACCGACGAAGCGCCGCCGCGGTGTCCCGGCGGCGAGGACACGCCTTCCGCACCGCAATCTGGCGCGCCTCCGGCGCGACCAAGCGAAGCGCCCGCGAGGGAGGCAGGCAAGTGAGTGGCGGGCCCGCGGGCTTGCGGAGGTTCGTGTCAGACCTGCCGGGCAGCCCCACCGTCCCGGCAGCGGGCCCCGGCGTGGGCTGGGAGGGGGGCCGCGCCGGGGCCACCGCACAGGCCGAGGAGAAGTGTGAGTTCTGCGCGGCGGGGATCGGCGCCGAGCACGGGCACGTCGCGGACCTGGAGCAGTCCAGCCTGATGTGCGCCTGCCGCCCGTGCTACCTGCTGTTCACGCACGGGCAGGCGGGCCGCGGCCGGTACCGCTCGATCCCCGACCGGTACCTCGAAGACCCGGGCCGGCCGATGACCGCCGCCGAGTGGGATCTGCTGGAGATCCCCGTCGGGCTGGCGTTCTTCCTGCACAGCTCGGTCGCCGGCGAGGTGACCGGCTTCTACCCGAGCCCGGCGGGCGCCACCGAGTGCCGGCTCGACCTGGCGGCCTGGGACCGGCTCGCCGCCGACCACCCGCTGCTCGCGGCGATCGCGCCGGACGTGGAGGCGGCGCTGATCTGCCGCACCGACGAGGGCGTCGAGCACTTCCTGGTGCCGGTGGACGCCTGCTACGAGCTGGCCGGGCGGATGCGCCTGTACTGGCGCGGCTTCGACGGCGGGGAGCAGGCGCGGCAGAGCATCGCCGACTTCCTCAGCCTGGTGCGCTCCCGCGCGCGGGTATGGGGCGGGGTGGCGGGGTCAGAGCCAGCAGGGCGCGGGGTGGCGGGGTCAGAGCCAGCAGGGCGCGGGGTGGCGGGGTCAGAGCCAGCTGGGCGCGGGGTGGCGGGGTCAGAGCCAGCAGGGCGCGGGGTGGCGGGGTCAGGGCTAGCACCGGCGCAGGAGCCCTGACGTGGCCGAGCTCGCCTTCGACTGCATCGGGACCAAGGTGGACCGGTACGCGGTGGTGCCGGCCCTCTCGCTCGTGCTGCGGATCAGCGAGACCAGCGGCCAGCGGGTCGAAGCGATCGCGCTGCGGTGCCAGATCAGGATCGAGCCGGCCGGCGCCGCTATTCGGCCGCGGAAGCGGAGCGGCTGAACGATCTGTTCGGCGACACCGAGCGATGGGCCGACACGCTGAAGCCCATGCAGTTCAGCACGGTGGCGACGATGGTGCCCGGATTCTCCGGCGCGATCGAGATCGAGCTGCCGGTCACGTTCACCTACGACCTGGAGGTGGGCTCGGCCAGGTACTTCGACAGCCTGGAGGCGGGCGAGATCCCGTTGCTGCTGCTGTTCAGCGGGACCGTGTTCACCATCGTGGACGGGCGGATCCAGGTACAGCAGGTGCCGTGGAGCAAGGAGGCGGCGTACCGGCTGCCGGTGAGGGTCTGGCGCGAGGCGATCGACGCCCACTTCCCGAACAGCGCGTGGATCAAGATCAGCCGGCAGACGCTGGAGGAACTCCAGCGCTTCAAGTCGGCGCACGCGTTGCCGACCTGGGACCTGACGCTGGACGCGCTGCTGAAGCGCGCCGACGCCGACGACGCGGACCAGCCATGACCGCCGGCCCAGGCACGTCGACTACGCCGGGCCGGCGGTGTGGCCATGACCGCCGACCCGGCGCACCTCGAGCACGCCCGCAAGGTGGCGGACGCCGTGCTGTACGAGGGGTACGTGCTCTACCCGTACCGGCGGTCGGCGCAGAAGAACCGGACCAGGTTCCAGTTCGGCGTGCTGATGCCCCCGCCCTACCGGGCCGTGGACGAGCATGAGCCGTCGGCCAGCCAGACCGAATGCCTGATGGAATGCCCCGCCGGCGCCGAACTCGACATCGGCCTGCGCTTCCTGCACCTGCAGCGGCGCACCGCGCAGCTGATCGAGCCGGGTACCGGCGTGGCCACGGACGTGGACACGCTGCGGGTGGGCGAGACCGAGCACAGCTCCTGGGACGAAGCGCTGGAGCGGGAACAGCATTTCCGCGGCTGCGTCGCCGACCTGCTCGACAAGCACACTGAGCTGCTCTTCGACTTCGGCGAGTCGGTGGTGATCGAGAACCTCGCCGGCCCGGACGGGGCGCCGGCGGGCCGGCTGCTCCGCCGTTGCGAGGCGCTCGCCGGCGCCGTCGTGGTCCGGGCCGAGCGCACCGCCGGGCCCTACGGCGCCATCCGGCTGCGGGTCCGCGTCGAGAACCGGACGGCGCCGCAGGTCCCGCTGCGCAGCAGGGACGACGGCCTGAAGCACTCACTGATCGCCGCGCACTTGCTGATCGGCGTCGCGGACGGCAGCTTCCTGTCGCTCACCGACCCGCCTGAATGGGCGGCTGGCGAGGTGGCCGCGTGCGTGAACGTCGGCACCTGGCCGGTGCTGGCCGGCCCGCCGGAATGCCGCGACCTGATGCTGTCCTCGCCGGTCATTCTCTACGACCATCCCGAGGTGGCCCCGGAAAGCGCCGGGGACCTGTTCGACGCCACCGAGATCGACGAGATCCTGACCCTGCGCACGCTGGCGCTGACCGACGAGGAGCGGCAGGAGGCGCGGGCGACCGACCCGCGCGCGGCCGACCTGATCGACCGGCTGGACGATCTGCCGCCGGAGATGCTGGAGCGGATGCACGGCGCTATCCGCTACCTGTCGCCGGGACCGGGCAAGGCCGCCGTCCCGCCCACGTTCACCGAGCCGGGCAACAGACCGCCGGCGCCCTGGTGGGACCCGGGGTCGGACACCTCGGTCTCGCCGGAGACCGACCATGTCCTGGTCGCCGGGGTCAAGGTCGCCCGGGGGAGCCGGGTCAGGATGCGGCCGGGCGCCCGGCGCACCGACGCGCAGGACCTCTTCCTCACCGGGCGCGAGGCGCTGGTCGAGGCGGTATTGCACGACGTGGACGGGCAGGTGCACGTGGCGGTCAGCCCGGTCAGTGACCCCCTCGCCGAGTTGCAGCGCAATCACGGCAGGTTCCTCTACTTCGCCCCCGACGAACTCGAACCCGTCGAGGCCTTCAGGAGGGAGGGAACACAATGATCGGCAAACTCATCAAGGCGGTGCTGATCGCGGCGGTCCTGGCGCTGATCGTCCAGTCGCTGCCGGACATCAAGCGCTATCTCGAACTGCGCGAGATGTAACACGCCACAACATGCTGTGCCGGGCGCTTCCGCGTCCGGCAGGCGGTCACCCGTGCGTAGTCACGCACCAACTCAATCAGGCAGGGGTGAGGCGACTATGGAGACGATCGTTGGGTTCGTGGCCGGTTTCCTGGTAGGAACCCGTGAGGGGAAGGCCGGCCTGGAACGGCTGAAGACATCGTGGCGCGCCATCACCTCCTCGCCCGAGGTGCGCAAGATGGCGTCCGACGCGATCGTCATGGCTGAGCAGGTCATCAAGCGGGCGCCGCCGGCGGGATCAGCGGCGCGGTGGCGCGCACCCTGACGTCGCGGGCCACCACGCGCCGGGAAACGCCCCGGGCGGCCTGACGTGGAACTTTGCGCTGTCGCTTAGCTTTCTCTCAACTTCTCGTGGAATGCTGCCGCTGACGCGCCCCGGCCGGGGCACGTCCAGGGGCCCGAGGTAGGAGTTGGCTTCGCATGACGGCTGGCCCAGAGCACGATCACGACGCGCAACCCGGCAAGCCGAGCCTGCGGACGGCATTGCAAGGCTCCCGCCGGTTCGCGGTCATGGCGGGCGTCGTCACTCTGGGAGTGCTCGCCGGGGCCGGGGTAGCGGTCGCCGCGACCAGCTCGTCCGGGCAGCCGTCGGCCCCGGGCGCCAGCGCGTCTCCGTCCCCGTCACCTTCGGCTCGCCCGCACTTCCCGGCCAAGGGCCAGTGGCGCATGCGGGCGCCCGGCGGCGGCCCGCTCGCTTTCGGCGGTCCCGGCGCCCTGGGCGGGCTGTTCGGCGCCGTGCACGGCACCGCCGTCGTGCCCAAGCCCGGCGGCGGCTACCAGACGATCGCGTTCCAGAACGGCAAGGTCACCGCGGTTTCCAGCACGTCGATCACGCTGCACAGCGCCGACGGCTACAGCCACAGCTACCGGGTGACCAGTTCCACGCTCGTCAACGCCCAGCGGGACGGCATCGGCTCGATCAAGGCCGGCAACCAGGTGATAGTCACCGCCACCGTCAGCGGCAGCACCGCCACCGCGACCAGGATCATCGACGTGTCGATGATCCAGCAGGGCCTCCACAGCTTCTTCGGCCGCGCTCACGCCCCCAACTTCAAGATTGTCACTCCGTAACCGGGCGAATCCGGCTGGTAAGACATCCCGTCTGGGCCCCTACGTCCGTTTGCTCGCCATTCCTTCTGTGGCACGCCGGTATGTCACAGAAGGCCTGCGGAAGCCGTAGAGCAACACGGACGTTTGGGTCTTGTGCGGCCGAGGCTCCGCCGCTACTATGACTGCCCGTGACAGCCGTATCGCGCCATGGCGTGGTCGGCTGTCGTCCGTTTTCGGCGTAGTTTGCGCCGGAAACGGCGCACGTTGCTGAGGACCAGCATGGCGGTCAGGGATCCCGCCGGGCCGGTCCTGGTTGGAGGCGCTCTCACCATGCCTTCGGCGGCGGCGCTCCGAGCCGAAGGCGGCTCAACTATTGGTGCGAGGTATGGAGCCGCAAGTGGGTGCTGGGAATCGGCTACATAGAAGCGACACCGCCGCGGGTAGGTTGGTTGGAGGCGGTCGCGAAGAACAGCTCGCTGCGCCCATGCGGCCCGCATGGCACAAGAGCTCCTACAGCGCGTGCAACGGCGCCTGCGTGGAGGTGGCAGAGCTTCAGCCCGGCCTCATCGGCGTCCGTGACACGAAGGATGCAGGCCGCGGGCCGGTGCTGGTTTTCGAAGCCACGGCATGGCGGTCGTTCCTCGATAACGTCAAGAGGGTCATCTGATCTACTGATCGCCCTCACCGGGGCCAGAGCAACTCGTTGGTTTCCTGCCCGGGTTATTTATGCCCAGACATCGCTTGCGATGGCAGATATGAGTGCGCGCGATTGCTCCGGGCTCAAAGATCGACTCGACAGGTACTCGAATGCCACGTGGTATTTATAGGTCTGTTCCTCATCTTCGAGGTCGTAATTGCCCTCAAGGGTCTCTACGGAAACTATGTCATGCAACGGAACTTCATGGACCTGCGGGAATTGCATATATGAGAACCCTGCGGTTGCCAGCAGCGAGTGATCCCCGCCCAGCGGATAGATCCTGACCTCCACATTGGGCAGTTCTGAGGATGCCGACAGGTGCTCCAACTGTTGGCGCATTACTGTCTCACCTCCGAAGCCGCGGCGCATCACCGATTCGTCGACGACGGCCTGCAACTGCAGCGGCGGGTCCCTGGTGAGGACCTGCTGGCGCAGCAGCCTGGTCTCCACCCAGCGGTCGATCTCGCTGGGCGGGCCAGGGAACATTTCGAAAAACGGCTGCCGCACCGCACGGGCGTACTCTGCAGTCTGCAACAGCCCAGGAATGACCTGAGGCTCCCAGATCCACACCGACTCGGCCTCAGACTCGGCGGACACGTAACCCGCTACCTGCGGGAAGTCGGCCGTGGCCCGCACGAGCCGCCCTTTCTTGCCAGACTCGCGGGCGAGGGCGAGCAGGTCGTCGCGGTGACTGTCGTCGACCTCATAAAGCGCCAGCAGCTTGCGCAGGTCGGCTTGCTTCACGCCGATGCGGTGCAGTTCGATCCGGCTCAGCTTGGATCCGGACCAGCCGAGGCGCTGGGATACTTCCTCGCCGGTGAGGCCCGTAGCCTCACGGAGCCGCCTTAGCTCTCCGGCGAGCCGGCGACCGCCAACGGAAGTGCCCTGGTCAGGCATGTGCCCGGCGCTCTCCCATGGGATCTCAGGGTGTGGCTTCACTGCAGCGTAGTGCCTGGAGTGGCCTGCGTGAAGGCCGGGTGGGCTATCTGCACAGGGATCTGCAATGCAGTTTGCACTTTGGGCATTGCATACAGGTAACCGCTGTCGTTCAATGGAATTGCGGCCGAGCAAGGGGGCCACATGATCGCCAGGGGAAAGCGGCGGGGAGTTCCACCGCTTTTTGCCCCGGCCGGCCCGCTGAGCTGCCGGATCGGCGCCCCCCTAGCCGCTACCTCACAGCTACTAGCCGCTATCCCGCGGCCAGGAGCGCGCTATCGCGCCCGAGGCCCGCCCGGGAAAGCGCCTATCAAGATCGCGATGCGCTCGCGCCGCAGGGGCGGCCCACCATTCCGTCCCCGGACATGCTGCTGGGCCAGCGGTCGGACCCCGCCAGCCCAGCGGTAAACCAAGCTCCAGCCCTGAACCAACAGACCAAGGAGACCTGGTAATGATCAGCATTGTCTTCATCAACGCAGTACGCAAGGGCCAAACCGGCCATTTCGCGGGTGGGATCACCCCGGACAGCGGGAAGTGGTCCTCCCCGGCCGCGAACGAGGTGGCCCCGTGATCCCCCTGCTACCGATCGGGGCAGGAGCAGCGGTGGGCGCCTCAATCGGCTGGCGGGCTGCCTGCTCCTGGGCCCGGGCGAAGGCGCGCCGGGAACTGGAATGGGCCCGCGCGCAGATGCGCCGGGAAGTGCGCCACTGGCAGGAGGCGGCGGCGCGCGCCACCGCCGAGGCGGCGCGGGCCGCCCGCGAGGCTGAGGCCTTCAAGGACGGCTGCAAGTCCGGCCGCGAAGATGTCATTTCGATCATGCCGCTGCTGGTAGCGGCACAGCAGAACCCCGCGGAGGAGGCACGCGCCAGCGGGGACCAGATGTAGCGGATGCGCCCCCTGCCGGAGTCCCGGCGGGGAGCGTTGCGAAGGGCGCGGCGGCCCGGCCGGTAACTTGGCGAAGAAGTGCAGGCCGACCCACGCCCACGCGACCAGGACGCCCACCCGGCCGGTGCGGCTGCGCACGGCCCGGGTAAGCAGTTCCCCGAACGAGGGAAGGGGGGCACGGGTTTTGGTCGCCAGCAGCTGCAGCGCCACGATCCCGGCCACGGCCAGCAGGTAGCCGGCAATCGTCACCGCGTGCCACGTCATCGTTCCACCAGGTACCAGCCGAAGGCGACCCAGGCGAGCAGGACCACCGACCGCCCCGGGGAGCCGGCCAGCAGCGGGTCGGTCAGGGTGCTGATCGTCGGGTGCGCGGCGGAGTCGGTGGTCAGCGACGGCTGCTGGAGCAGGGCGGACAGTTCCCACAGGCAGCCGGCGACGAGCACCGCGAGCCAGGCGAGAGTGCCGGCCACCGGCAGCCGGCCGTCGGGCGGGCGGGAGCGCACCGGGCCGTGCCAGCCGATCAGGACCACGACCGTGCCCAGGCCGATGATGCCTGCGGTCGCGGGCCAGGAGTAGCGGCTGAACGAGCCCACCACGCCCGCGTAGACCGCCGCGCCTGCCAGCAGGGCGATCACTGCGAACCGCCGCCGGCGCCCGGGCAGCCGATCCGTCCGGGCTGGTGTCGGCGCCTCCTCGGCCACGGGGTGGCGCAGCGCACGGCGGCCCGCGTCCCAGGCCAGCCCCACCGCCACGATGAGCATCAGCACGCCATCGACCGGCTTGCCGGAGATGCTGGTGAAGAACGCGATGGCCAGCAGCACCCAGACGACCGGCGCACGGAGCCCAGCCAGCGCGGCCAAGGCCCGCCCAGCCGGCCGGGGGGGCGTGACGACTGCCTCGGCACATCCGGTGGCCGTGCCGCTGCTGTCCGTACCGCGGTTCTGGGCGTGCCGATCCTCCGGGCCCTGGCCAGCACGACTCACGCAGCCAAGCTAGCGCCACCATGACGGGGCCGGAAAGTCCCGGGCATCAGGGCCTGCTCATGGCACGGCGCTATCGCGGACGTATCGTTACGCAAAATTGTCGGCAGAGTGCGCGGCGCCACGGTCAGCGCCGTCGGAAGGGGAGGCCGTGACCAGCACTGTTGTGGTCGACGGGGCGTCGCTCACCTGCGCCGAGGTGACCGCGGTGGCGCGTCGGGAGGCGGATGTGGCGGCGAGCGTGCCTGGCAGGGCGGCGCCGGTCGGCCCGCGCTACCAGCGACGCCGTGGCCGCCGACCGGGCCGTGCTGGCCTGCGAGCTGATCTCCGCCACCCGGGCGCTGCGCCTGCAGGCCCGCGTCCTTGGCGGGGTCTTGCGTCAGGCCTTTGACCTGGCCGGCTTCGCCCTGGAGCGGGCCGCCGCCGACCGGCCGCTGGACGGCGACCTGGGCGCCGCGGAAGCCGCCCTCCTCGGCATCGCCGCGGTCGTGTCCTGGTCAGGAGCGGCCCGGTGTCCGTTGGTAGGCGGGCCGGTGCACGGCGGTGACCTGGCCGCAGGCAGGCTGGTGAGTTAGTCTTCCCCCGGCTGGCAGAGCAGAAAACGGCGCGACGGCGACCGTGACCTGGCCCAGGGACGACGGAGAGCGTATGAGCATCATGGGCACGCGGGTGCTGCGGACCGAAGATCCGCGGCTGCTGACCAACGGCGGCGTCTACACCGACGACCTGCGCGTGCCGGAACTGACGGGAGCGGCGTACGTCACCATCGTGCGCAGCCCGCTGGCGCACGCGCTGATCACCGGCATCGACACCAGCGCCGCCGCGGACATGCCCGGGGTGGTCGCGGTGCTCACCGCCGCCGACCTGCCTGCCCAGCCCGAGGGCGGCGACCCTGCGGCCGAGCCGCTGCTGGCGGGCGACCGGGTGCGCTACGTCGGCGAACCGGTGGCGCTGGTGCTGACCGAAGGCCGCTACCAGGGCGAGGACGCGGCTGAACTGGTCAGCGTCGACTACGACCCGCTGCCAGCGGTCACCGGCGTCGAGGATTCCCTGACCGGAGAGACGCTGCTGTTCCCCGGCGCCGACAACAACGTCCTCGGCGCCGGGACGGCGGGGGAGTGCGACGACAATGCCTTCGACGACTGTGAGGTCGTCATCGAGCGGACCATCGTGAACCAGCGGCTCGCCCCGGTGCCGCTCGAGCCGCGGGCGATGGCGGCCGCCTGGACCGGCGACCGGCTGACGATCTGGTCCAGCACCCAGAACCCGCAGCTCGCGCGCGGCGCCATCACCGGGGCCCTGGGCATGGACCCGGCGACGGTGCGGGTCATCACGCCGGACGTAGGCGGCGGGTTCGGCGCCAAGGTCGCGGTGGACCGGGACGCCATCGCCGTCGCCTGGGCGGCCAAGCACACCCGGCACGCGGTCCGCTGGATCGAGTCCCGCAGCGAGAACATGGTGGGCATGGTGCACGGCCGCGGGCAGCGGCAGTCCTACAAGATCGGCGGAACCAGGGACGGCCGGGTGCTCGCCTACCACCTCGACATCGTTCAGGACTGCGGCGCCTTCAACCGCCTCGGCGCGTTCCTGGCGCAGCTCACGGCGCTCATGGCGGCCGGGGTCTACGACCTCGCGCGCGCGGGCGCGTCGTTCCGCGCCGTGGCGACCACCACCACGCCGATCGCCGCCTACCGGGGCGCGGGGCGGCCCGAGGCGGCCGCCGCGATCGAGCGCGCCATGGACGACTTCGCCGCCGAGATCGGCATGGACCCGGCGGAGGTGCGCCGGATGAACGTGGTGGCGCCGGACAAGTTTCCGTTCACCACGCCGACCGGGGCCACCTACGACAGCGGCGAGTACGCGGCAGGCCTGGACCGGGTGCTGGCCGCGGCGGACTACCCGGCGCTGCGGGCCGAGCAGGCGCGCCGCCGCGAGCGCGGGGACGTGGTGCAGCTCGGCATCGGGATGTCGGTGTATGTGGAGATCACCGCCATGGACATGGGCGGCGAGACCGCGCGGGTGGTGGTCGGCGACACCGGCGCGGCCACCGTGTTCACCGGCAGCTCCGCGCACGGGCAGGGGCACCACACCGCGTGGGCGATGCTGGTCCAGGACGAGCTGGGCATCCCGATGGACCAGATCACGGTCGTGCACGGCGACACCGACATCATCCCCGAGGCGATCGGCACCTTCGGGTCCCGGTCCTTGCAGCTCGGCGGGACCGCGGTGGTCCAGGCCGCGGGCGAGGTCAAGGAGCAGGCCCGCCGCCTGGCCGCGGAGATGATCGAGGCCAGCGAGGCCGACCTGGAACTCGACACGGCACGCGGCGCCTGGCAGGTGCGCGGTGACCCGGCGACCGCCCTGGGCTGGGGGCAGATCGCCCAGCGAGCCGGGCCCGACGGCCTGGCCGCCGACGCTCGCTTCGACGCCACCGCGCCGACGTTCCCGTTCGGCGCGCACCTGGCCGTGGTGGAGGTGGACACCGAGACCGGGAAGGCGACCCTGGCCCGGCACGTCACCGTGGACGACGCCGGGAGGATCCTCAACCCGGTGCTGGCCGAGGGCCAGCGGCACGGCGGGATCGCCCAGGGCGTCGCGCAGGCGCTGCTCGAAGAGGTGCGCTACGACGCCGACGGCAACCCGCTGACCAGCACGCTGGTGGACTACGCGGCGATCACCGCGCCGGAGCTTCCCTCGTTCGAGCTGGTCGCCAGCGAGACCCCGACCAGCATCAACCCGCTGGGCGCCAAGGGGATCGGCGAGGCAGGGACGATCGGGTCGACCCCGGCGGTGCTGAACGCCGTCATCGACGCCGTGTCTCACCTCGGCGTCCGTCACATTGACATGCCCGCCACCCCCGAGCGGGTGTGGGCCGCGATCAACGAAGCGAGGGCCGGCCAGTGAAGGTGGCGATCAGCGTCAACGGCACGCAAGTCGAGGCGGAGGTGGAGGACCGGTTGCTGCTCGCCCACTTCGTGCGCGAGGTGGCCGGCTTGACCGCTACCAACATCGGCTGCGATACAACATCCTGCGGCGCGTGCACCGTGCTGCTGGACGGGGAGTCGGTGAAGTCCTGCACGGTGCTGGCCGCCCAGGCGGACGGGCGCGAGGTCACCACCTGCGAAGGGCTGGCCGGGCCCGAAGGCCGGTGGCACGTGGTGCAGCAGGGGTTCCACACCGAGCACGGCCTGCAGTGCGGGTTCTGCACCCCGGGCATGATGATGGCGGCGGTGTCGCTGCTGGCGGAGAACCCCGACCCCACCGAGGACCAGGTCAGGGCCGGGCTCGAAGGGAACATCTGCCGGTGCACCGGCTACCACAACATCGTCCGGGCGGTGCTCGCCGCGGCCCGGGACGGCCAGCAACTCGGGGGCAGCGCGCCGGCCGGCGCCAGTGAGCCAGCGGTGGAGCCGGCATGATCCCCGCGCCGTTCACCTACCAGCGGGCCAGGACCGTCGAGGAGGCCCTCGACCTCGCCGCCGAAGCCGGTGACGACGGCAAGTACCTGGCGGGCGGGCATTCCCTGCTCCCGCTGATGAAGCTGCGGTTCGCGGTGCCCGAGGTGCTGATCGACATCGGCCGGCTCGACGAGCTTTCCTACATCCGGGACTCCGGCGGCCATATCGCTGTCGGGGCGCTGACCCGCCATCACGACCTCGAGCACTCCGAGCTGCTGGCCGCCGAGCTGCCCTTGCTCGCCCGCGCCGCCGGCGCCGTCGGTGACCCGCAGGTGCGGCACCGGGGCACCATCGGCGGGTCGCTGGTGCACGGTGACGCCGCCTCCGACCTGCCCGCGGTGGGCCTGGCCCTGGACGCCACCCTGGTCGCCCGCGGGCCGTCGGGAAGCCGGGAGATCGCGATGACCGACTTCTTCCTCGGGCTGCTGGAGACCGCGCTGGAACCGGGTGAGCTGCTCACCGAGATCCGGATACCCAAGCCGGCCGGGCGGGGCTGGTCGTTCCAGAAGTTCACCAAGCGCGCCATCGACTGGGCGATCGTCGGGGTCGCCGTGCAGGGCGGGCGGGTGGCCCTGGTGAACATGGGCCCGGCGCCGGCCCGGGCCGCCGGGGTGGAGCGGGCGCTGGCCGCGGGCGAGGACCCGGCCGCGGCGGCGGCGCACGCCGCCGAGGGCGCCAGCCCGGTCTCCGACATCAACGCCAGCGCGGCCTACCGCGAGCACCTGGCCAGGGTGCTGACCGCCCGCGCGCTCGCCGAGGCGGCCAGCCGCAACTGAGAACGGGCTGTGGGGGGAGCGGCGATCCCGGGAGGGCGTTGCTAGGTTCCATGGCATGAGGGTCCGGCGACGGGGGGCGGTAGCGGCTGTGGCCGTGGCCGTGCTGCTCCTGGCGGGCGTGATCACGCTGACGGTCACGCTGCGGCAGCCGGCGCCGGTGGCCGTCCGCAGCGTCCGCATCCCGGTGGTGGACGGGCCGCGCGACAACCAGCGCGTGCTGCTCGACGCCAGCTTCTTCGCCCCTTCGGGCCAGGGCCGGGCGCCGGCCATCCTGCTCTCGCCCGGGTTCGGCGAGACCAAGGACGCGGTCCGGGCGCAGGCCGAGCACCTGGCCCGGGCGGGCTTCGCCGTGCTTACCTGGTCCCCGCGTGGCACCGGCGCCAGCGGCGGGCAGATCGGGCTCGACTCACCGGACTACGAGGTCAAGGACACCAGCCTGCTGGTCAGCTGGCTGGCCCGGCAGCCCCGGGTGCTGCTGGACCGGCGCGGCGACCCCCGGGTGGGCATCGCCGGCGCCTCCTACGGAGGCGGGCTCGCGCTTCTCGCCGCCGCCTACGACCACCGGATCGACGCCGTGGTGGCGCAGAGCGCCTGGAACAACCTGGCCACCGCGCTGTTCCCGAACGGGGTGTTCGCCCGGCAGTGGGCCGGCCTGCTGTTCACCCAGGGCTCGGCCGGTTTCGGCGTCCCGCTGCCGGGCGCGGGCGGCCCCGGCAGCCCGGGCAGCCCGGCCGCCGCGGTCCGGCAGCACGTGCTGTGCGGGCGGTTCCGGCCCAGAATCTGCGCGATGTACCAGCAGATCGCGCAGACCGGGCGGGCCACGCCGGGGGCGACCGCGCTGCTGCTGCGGTCCAGCCCGGCGAGCGTCGCGAACCGGATGGACGCTCCGACGCTGCTGATCCAGGGCGAGCACGATTCCCTGTTCAACCTGGGCCAGGCCGACGCGAACTACCGGGCGATCCGGCGCAACGGCGGGCCGGCCAGCGTGGTCTGGTTCGCCGGCGGCCACGACGGCGGCGAACAGCAGCCCGGCTACGTGGACTCGCTCACCGCGGCGTGGTTCACGCGCTGGCTCGGGCACGCGCCGGCGAGCACCGGCAGCGGCCAGCCCGGTTTCGCGGTGACCCGGGTCCTTGGCATCGACCCGTCCACCGGTGGGGTCACGCTGGGCATCGCCCAGGCCGCCGCGTATCCGGGGCTGGCCGGCGCCACGCGCACGGTGGTCCGGCTGACCGGGCCGCCACAGGCGATCGACCATCCCCCCGGCGGCGCGCCCCCGTCGCTGTCGGGCTTCCCCGGCCTCGGCCCCCTCGGCGCGGTCGCCGGCGGCGGCGCGAGCGGTGCCACCTTCGACATGCCGGGGCAAAGCGCCGCGTTCACCTCCGCTCCGCTGACTTCCGCGCTCCAGGTCACCGGGTCGCCAGCGGTCCGCATCCGGGTCACCGGCGCGGCGCCGGTGACGCTGTTCGCCAAGCTCTACGACGTGGACCAAGGGGGCCACGCCACCCTGCCCGATCAGCTGGTAGCCCCGGTGCGGGTCAGCGGCGCCCAGGCCGGGCGGGTGGTCACCGTCGCGCTGCCCGCCATCGACTACAGCTTTGCCGCGGGCCACCGGGCGCGGCTCGTGCTGACCACCACCGACTTCGGTTACGCGACCCCGCCCGCTCCTGCGGTCTACCAGGTGGCGCTGGCCGGGCCCGGCGTCGTGGCGCCTGCGGACCCGGCGCTGACGGTGACCAGCGACGGAGCGCCCTGGTGGGCCTGGACGGCCCCGCTGTTGGCCCTGGCCACCGCTGCGCTGATCTTGACCGTGGGCAGGCGGCGCCGGCACGACACGCTCGTCCCGGACCTCGCCGAGGTGCCGCTGGAGATTTCCGGGCTGGTCAAGCGGTACCGCGATGGCCAGCTCGCGGTGCACGACCTGTCGCTGCGCGTGGCGCGCGGCCAGATACTGGGGCTGCTCGGGCCGAACGGCGCGGGAAAGACGACCACGCTGCGGGCGCTCATGGGCCTGCTGCGTCCGGACGCTGGGACGATCACGATCTTCGGCCGCCGGGTGCACCCGGGATCGCCTGCCCTGTCCCGCCTCGGCTCGTTCGTGGAAGGACCGGGATTCTTGCCGCACCTGTCCGGCCGGGCCAACCTGGAGCTGTACTGGCGGGCCACCGGGCGACCCGCCGCCGGGTGGCGCCTGGACGAGGTGCTGGCCATCGCCGGCCTCGGCGCCGCCATCGAGCGCCCGGTCCGCACCTACTCCCGCGGCATGTGCCAGCGCCTGGCCATCGCCCAGGCCATGCTCGGCCTGCCGGACCTGCTGGTGCTCGACGAGCCGATGAACGGGCTCGACCCGCCGCAGATCAGGGAGATGCGTGACGCGCTGCTGCGGTACGCGGCCGAAGGGCGCACCGTCATCCTGTCCAGCCACCTGCTCGCCGAGGTCGAGCAGGCCTGCAGCCACGTAGTCGTGATGAACCAGGGCCGCCGGGTCGCGGCCGGCCCGGTGGCGGACATCATCGGCGACGGAGCGGCGCTGCTGGTCGGCACCACGCAAGCCGACCGCGCCGTGTCGGTGCTGCGCGACCTGGCTGGCATCGACTCGGTGAACCGGCACGCCGACGGCGTGCAGGTCCAGCCGAACGGTGTGCCCGCCTCCGCCGTGGTCGCCGCGCTTGTCGCAGCCGGGATACCGGTGGACCGGGTCGGCCCCAGCCGGCGCCTGGAGGACGCGTTCCTCGCGCTGATCGACGGGGAACCGGAAGAGGCAGGATCATGAAGGAGGCACCCGGCGGGCCGCAGGCGCCGGGTCGAACGCCGCATAAGGCCCCCCGGGGGCCGTTGCGGTGTCCCGGCGCCGAGGACACGCCTCCCGAAGCCAGCGAAGCGCCCGCGAGGGAGGCCAGCGTTGCGAGCGCCCCCGGTTACCGCCCGCGGCACACCCTGCCGTTGCGGGTTGAGGCGATCCGCCAGCTGCGCCGCAGGCGGACGATGGTGGCCGCGTTGATCCTGCTGGCGCTGCCGTGGATCCTGGTCGGCGCGTTCGAGCTCGGCGGCCCGCCACAGCCTGGCAGCGGCGCCCCCGAGCTCGTCGACCTCGCCACGACCGGCGGTCTGAACTTCGCCGCGTTCAGCTTTTTCGCCTCGGTGGGCTTCCTGCTGGTCGTGGCGGTGGCCCTGTTCTGCGGGGACACTGTGGCCAGCGAGGCGGGATGGGGCACGCTGCGGTACCTGCTGGCCGCGCCGGTGCCGCGCGCCCGGCTGCTGCGGCAGAAGCTCGTAGTGGCGCTGGCCTACTCGGCCGTCGCGGTGACCAGCTTCCCGCTCATGTCGCTGGCGGCGGGCACGGTGGCGTTCGGCTGGCGCCCGCTGCGGCTGCCCGGCACCGGGGCGGTGCTCGGCGCCGGCGTGGCGGTGGGCCGGATGGGCATCGTGCTCGCCTATGTGCTCGCCACCGAGCTCGTCGTGGCCGGGCTCGCCTTCCTGCTCTCGGTGTCCACCGACTCACCGCTGGGCGCGGTGGGCGGTGCGGTGGGCCTGGTCATCGTCAGCGACATCCTCGACGCGGTGACCGCGCTCGGCGGGTGGCGCCGGGTCCTGCCCACCCACTGGCAGTACGCCTGGCTCGATGCGATGCAGCCGCAGATCTCCTGGGGCGGCATGCTCGAAGGCGCCGCGGTGTCGCTCAGTTATGCCCTGATCCTGTTCGCCTGGGCGTTCCGTCATTTCCGGGCGAAGGACATCGTCTCCTGACCGGCCCGCGAATCAGCTTTCCGCATCCGGAGCCGGTGCCGGGCCTGGCGCTGGCCCGGCCGGCTCGTGGCGCCCGGCTGCCGCCGCACGCCGGGCCTTGTGGCGGCGGTAGTAGCGCCTGGCGAGCATGAAGGCGGCCACGCCGACCGCGATGCCCCCGAGCAGCGTGCCCACATCGCCCAGGGACGCATCGCCGGAGGTGACTTTGCCCGCGCCGTAGGCGGCCGGGCCCACCGAGAGCACGTACACCGCGCCGGCGATGAGGTTCCAGATCACAAACTGGGAGTACTTCATCCGGACGATGCCGGAAACCAGGACCGGCGTGAAAAAGACCGCCAAACGCCCCCACTTGGCGTACAGGACCTCCCCCGCGGACAGCGCCCGCTGCCGCCGGTCCAGCCACGGGCCCGGGTGGCTCAGCAGGGCACGGCCCCAGCGGATGCCGACCGCGTACCCGGCCAGCCCGCCGGCCTCAATGGCGAGTATCGAAACGATAAGCACCCCGCCGAAGTCGAGCTGGCCCTGGCTGGCCAGCACAGCGGCCCCGGCGATCACCGCGCCGCCGATGGCGGGCACTCCGGCCCACCCGATCGCGACCAGCAGGAAGACGACGACGTAAGCCCACAAGCCGCCCATGGTCGCCGAACTGTCGGCAAGCGGGCGCAGCACGGCGTCAGCCGCTGGTGTGGCGGGCTGCCCTCGGCCGCCGCCCGGAGTGCCGCCTCAGGTGGTTCCCGTAGGCGGCGACCCCGGCCGCGACCGGGTACGGCCCGCGAATCCGCTGAAGCTGCGGTGAGACATCGCGGTAGTCCAGGTCGGGATGGTCGCCGCAGTAGCAACAGACGATCTCGAACATGCTGGAGTAGCCGCCCTCCGGCTGGCCCGCCACGATCCGGCCGGGCTGGCGCCGGAGGACAACCGTCCAGCCGAGGCCCGCTGGCCCCACGCTGCTCACGAGTGTCATGCATCCTCCGGCCCGACAATGACCTGCGGCGACAGGTCGCGCATCACCCGCCGCGGGTAGGCGGTGATCTTCAAGTCGGATCCCGCGGCCGGGCGGCCCGTTCGCTTAGTGTGCCACGGGCATGATCATTCCGGCCAGATGATCACCGCCGGCCGGGCCGGCGGATCAGGTCGGGCGCATCAGGCGGGCTGGAGGGGGAGGCCCGCCGGGGCGGCGTTGTCGAAGTCGTCGTCCACGCTGACGACCTCGCGGCCCCGCCCGGCCAGCAGCGACGCGGCCACGATCGCGCGGTAGCCGCTCTGGCAGTGCACCCACACCTCACCGGGCGGCAGTTCACCGGCCCGGCCAGACAGTTCGTGCAGCGGAATGTGCCGGGCGCCGGTGATGTGGCTCTCCGCCCACTCCAGTTGCCGCCGGACGTCCAGCACCACGGGACAGTCGCCCGCCATGGCTGCGGCCAAGCCGCCGAACTTGGCCAGCCGCAGCGACGCCAGCGGCGCGCCCGGCCGACCACTGCGCCGGGCCACCGCTGGCCGCCGCGGCGGGCCGGTCGGCCCAGATCCTGGCGAGTTCCCGCTGCGCCCTGGCCACCTGCTCCGGCGTCTCGCCCAGCAGGGTCAGCGGCGCCCCCCACGGCACGGTCCAGCCCAGGTAGCTGGCGAAGCTGTTCTCCATCGGGAAGCTGACCGACCCAGGCAGGAAGCCCGCCGCGAACGCGATCCGGTCCCGCAGGTCGATCACCCACTCCCCGGCCTCGGCCCGGCGGCGCACCTCCGCCGCGCTGGCCTGCCGTGGCGGCGATAGATCCGGGCCAAGCGGGCCGGCCAGGTTGGCCGGGCCCATGTGCGCGTAGTAGGCCGGCCAGGTGTCCAGGCCCGCCAGCAGGCCGCCGGTGTATTCGCGCTCGCTCAGCGCCAGGACCGGGTTCACCCGCTTCTCGCCGCCGATCGTGGAGGACTGGCCGCCGCTGGACGGCCCGGCCGAGCAGAAGCTGCCGAAACCGTGGGTGGGAAACACCGGGGTGGTGTCGGGCAGTTCGGCCGCGAGGCGGTGCGCGGAGGCGTACTGCGCCCGGGCCAGGGCGCCGGTGTGCTCGGGGCCGAGCAGGTCGGGCCGCCCGGTGGCGCCGTAAAGCAGCGACCCGCCGGTGAACACGCCGGCCGCCTCGCCGCCGGATTCGACCACGTAGCTCAGGTGGGTGAAGGTGTGCCCGGGGGTGGCCAGCGCCCGCACCCGCAGCGTGTCGCCGACCTCGACGGTGTCGCCGTCGGCGACCGGCGTCCGGTCGAAGCCGACCGGGTCGGCGGCGTGGACCAGGTACGCCGCGCCGGTGGCGGCGGCCAGCGCCGGCCCACCGGTGAGGTAGTCGTTGTGGATGTGCGTCTCGGCGATGTGGGTGATGCGCAGCCCATGGTCCGCGGCCAGCGCGGTGATCCGGTCGGTATCCCGCTGCGGGTCGATGACCAGGGCAACCGTCCCGTCATGGACCAGGTAGCTGCGGTCACCCAGCGCCGGAGTCTCGATCGTCAGCACGTCGGCCATGAAGGCACCTTCCCAGCCCCGTTGCCAGAGCCCCAAACGTACGGTCATTCGTACGTTTGAGCAAGGCGGGAGAAACCCCCTGGTGGCTAATACCGTGAGTGTGTGACCATCTCGATCACCGCTCAGCGGCTGGGATCGCTGCTGCGGCCGCGCCGCGTCGCGCTGGTCGGCGCCGCCAACAAGTCCGGGTTCTCCCAGATGGCCTACCGCAACCTGGTGGACTTCGGCCTCGGGGAGCACACCTACCTGGTCACCAGGCGCGGTGCGCGCACGCACGGGCGGCCGACGGTCACCTCGTGCACCCAGATACCCGAACCGGTCGACCTGGCGTTCATGATGGTGCCGCGGGCGGGCACCCTGGACGCGCTCAGCGACGCCGCCGCCGCGGGCATCCGGCACGCGCTGGTGCTGTCGTCCGGCTACGCGGACGCCGGCCCGGCCGGACTGCGGGCGCAGGCGGAACTGGTCGCCCGCGCCGAAGAACTGGGCATCCTCCTGGCCGGGCCCAACCACCTGGGGTTCGCCAACTTCGTGGACCAGATCCCGGTCACCGCCATCCCCGGGCTGCCCCGCGTGGCCGGGCCGGTGGCCCTGGTGTCGCAGAGCGGGATGGCCGCCAGCGCGATGCTCGACTTCGCCACGATGACCGGCGTCGGGCTGTCCTACCTGGTGACCGTCGGCAACGAGGCCATGCTCACCGCGGGCCACGTGCTGCACTACCTGGCCGGCGACGAGCACACCAAGACCATCGCGCTGTTCCTCGAAACGATCAGGGACCCCGCGGTCTTCGCCGCCGCCGCGCACCGCGCCATCGCGGCGGGCAAGGCCGTCGTGGTGCTGAAGTCCGGCCAGTCCGAGCTGTCCGCCCGGATGGCCGCCGCGCACACCGGGGCGGTGGCCGGGGACGACCACACGATCTCCGAGCTCCTGCGCGACCTGGGCGTGATCCGGGTGACCTCGATCGAGGACCTGATCCTCACGGCGGGCGCGGCGGCGCACCTGGGCCGGCTGGGCCGCCCCGGAATCGGGGTGGTGTCGATCTCCGGCGGCGCGTGTGACATGCTCGCCGACCACGCCGCCGACCTGGGCGCGCCCCTGCCCGCCCTGGCTCCGGCGACCCGCGCCGCGCTGGCCGGCATCCTCCCGGACTTCGGCACCGTGCAGAACCCGCTGGACATCACCGGGGCGGCGGTGATCGAGCCGGGCATCTTCACCCGGTGCATCGAGGCCGTGTCCGCCGACCCGTCGGTCGGCGTGGTCGCCGTCATCAACCCGTTGCCCTGGCACGGCGACGGCCGGCCGTGGCCGGGGCAGGTGCTCGCCGACGCCATCGGCGCCGGTGCCCGCCGGGCCCGCGTCCCCGTGGTCTGCGTCAGCCAGGTGATGCAGCCGGTCACCGGCTACACCAAGGGAGTGATGGCGCAGGCCGGCATCCCGTACGCGATCCCCGGGCTGCGGCACTGCGTCGCCGTGCTGCGCAACGTCGGCTGGTGGTCCATGACGGCATGAATGTGGCTGCGATGTTCAAAGAACAACACCAAACTCACATTCACGAGCGATAAGCGAGGCTGGACGGGTGGCAGGGCGCTGGGAGTTCTGGATCGACCGGGGCGGCACGTTCACCGACGTGGTGGCGCGCCTGCCCGACGGCACGCTCGCCGTGCACAAGCTGCTGTCGGAAAACCCCGGCGCGTACGACGACCCGGCGGTCGCAGGCATCCGGCATCTGCTTGGCGTCGCGCCGGACGACGACATTCCTGCCAAACGAATCGCCGTGGTCCGCCTGGGCACCACGGTGGCGACGAATGCCCTGCTGGAACGCACCGGGGAACCGTGCGTCCTGGTCATCACCGCGGGTTTCGCCGACGCGTTGCGGATCGCCTACCAGGACCGGCCCAAGATCTTCGACCGGGAGATCATCCGGCCGGACCTGCTGTACTCCCGGGTGATCGAGGTCAGCGAGCGGGTCAGCGCCGACGGCAAGGTCCTCATCCCGCTCGACGAGCAGGGCGTGGCGCAGGCCCTGCGCGCCGCGGCTGCCGAAGGGTTCCGCGCGGTCGCGGTCGTCTGCCTGCACGGGTACCGCTACCCGGCGCACGAGGCGCGGATCGGCGAGCTGGCCGCACGGGCCGGCTTCACCCAGGTGTCGCTGTCGCACGCGACCAGCCCGCTGATGAAGCTGGTCTCCCGCGGCGACACCACGGTGGTGGACGCCTACCTGTCCCCGGTGATCGCCCGGTACGTGGACCAGGTGACCGGCGAGCTGCCCGGGGTCCGGGTGCAGTTCATGCAATCGCACGGCGGCCTGGCCGGCGCGCGCTCGTTCCGCGGCAAGGACTCGATCCTGTCCGGCCCGGCCGGGGGGATCGTGGGCATGGCCCGCACCGCCCAGGCGGCCGGGTTCAGCCGGGTGATCGGGTTCGACATGGGCGGCACCTCCACCGACGTGTCGCACTTCGCCGGGGAGTTCGAGCGGCAGTACGAGACCCAGGTCGCGGGGGTGCGGATGCGGGCGCCGATGCTGGCCATCCACACCGTCGCCGCGGGCGGCGGCTCCATCCTGCACTTCGACGGCAGCAGGTACCGGGTGGGCCCGGGCTCGGCCGGCGCGGTGCCCGGGCCGGCCGCCTACCGGCGCGGCGGGCCGCTCACCGTCACCGACGCGAACATCATGCTGGGCCGTATCCAGGCGAGCCACTTCCCCGCGGTGTTCGGGCCGGCCGGCGACCAGCCGCTGGACACCGCGGTCGTCGCCGCGAAGTTCGCCGCGCTCGCCGCCGAGATCGGCGGCGCGACCGGGCAGCGGCCAGATCCCGAGGGGGTGGCCGCCGGGTTCCTCGCCATCGCCGTCGCGAACATGGCCAACGCGATCAAGAAGATCTCGGTGCAGCGCGGCTACGACGTGACCAGGTACGCGCTAGCCACGTTCGGCGGGGCCGGCGGGCAGCACGCCTGCGCGGTCGCCGACGTGCTGGCCATCGAGACCGTGCTCATCCACCCCCTCGCCGGGGTGCTCTCCGCGTACGGGATGGGCCTGGCTGACCTCACCACCATGCGGGAGCAGGCGGTGGAGGCGCCGCTGGCTGGCGCCCTGCTCGGCGAGCTGGACCGGGTCGCGGCCAGCCTGGAGGACGACGCGCTGGCCGAACTGGCGGGCGAGGGCGCGGACCCGGCACGCGCGACCCGGGTGCGCCGGGCGCACCTGCGCTACGAGGGCACCGACACCGCGCTGCCCGTCCCGCTGGGCGGCGTGGCGGACATGACCGCGGGATTCGAGCGGGCCTACCGGCAGCAGTTCTCGTTCCTCATGCCGGGCAAGGCGATCCTCGTCGAGGCGGTGTCGGTCGAGGTGGCGGTGCCGGCCCGGGGGAGCGACCCCCCTGGAACCCCCCGGGGCGCCGATGGCGCCTGGGCGGCAAGCCGCCAGGTCCCATCGCGCGTCGCCTCTGCGGATGGCTCCCGGGGCATGCCGCCGGGCGCCGGGACGGCGGGCAGCGGGGGCGAGAGCGTCTTGATGTACGAAAGCGGAAGGTGGGCAGGCGTGCCGCTGGCCCACCGGCGGGACCTGCGCCCCGGCGAGGGCATAGACGGCCCGGCGCTGATCGCCGAAGACTTCGCGACCACGGTGGTGGAAGCGGGCTGGCGGGCCAGGGTGACGCCGGGCCACGACCTGCTGCTGGAACGCGTCGCGCCCCGGCCTGGTCGTAGCGCGGCGGGCGCCGCGGTCGACCCCGTCATGCTGGAGATCTTCAACAACCTGTTCATGTCGGTGGCCGAGCAGATGGGGGCGCGGCTGCGGGCCACCGCGCACTCGGTCAACATCAAGGAACGGCTCGACTTCTCCTGCGCGCTCTTCGACGCCCGCGGCGGGCTCATCGCCAACGCCCCGCACATGCCGGTGCACCTGGGGTCGATGGGGGAGAGCATCGCGATGGTCGCGGCGCGGAACGCCGGGGCGATGCGGCCCGGCGACGTGTACATGCTGAACGACCCCTACCACGGCGGGACGCACCTGCCCGACGTCACCGTGGTCACCCCGGTGTTCGACGACGCGGGCGCCCGGATTCTCTTCTACGTCGCCTCGCGGGGGCATCACGCCGAGATCGGCGGGATCACGCCGGGGTCGATGCCGGCGTTCAGCACCCAGGTGGACGAGGAAGGGGTGGTGATCGACAACTGGCTGCTGGTCCGGGACGGGGCGCTGCGCGAGGCGGAGACGCGGCGCCTGCTGGCCAGCGCGCCTTACCCATCCCGTAACCCCGAAGTGAACCTGGCCGACCTGCGCGCGCAGGTCGCCGCCAACGAGCGCGGGGTCTATGAGCTGCGCCGGATGACCGAGCATTTCGGGCTCGACGTGGTGCACGCCTACATGGGGCACGTGCAGGACAACGCCGAGGAGTCGGTGCGCCGGGTGATCGGGGAGCTGCGCGACGGGCGGCGCCGGTACGAGATGGACGGCGGCGCGGTGATCAACGTGGCGGTCCGGGTGGACCGGGCGGCACGGCGCGCGGAGATCGACTTCACCGGGACCTCGGCGCAGCTGCCCGGCAACTTCAACGCGCCCTCCTCGGTGGCCATGGCCGCGGTGCTTTACGTGCTGCGCACGCTGGTGGCCGACGAGATCCCGCTGAACTCCGGCTGCCTCAAGCCGGTCAAGGTGATCATCCCGCCGGGGTCGCTGCTCGCCCCGGGGTACCCGGCCGCGGTGGCGGCGGGCAACGTGGAGACCTCCCAGGCGATCACCGGGGCGCTGTACGCGGCGCTCGGGGTGATGGCCGAGGGCTCCGGCACCATGAATAACGTCACCCTGGGCAACGACCGGCACCAGTACTACGAGACCGTGGCCAGCGGGTCCGGGGCCGGGGCCGGGTTCGGCGGCGCCGATGTGGTGCAGACGCACATGACCAACTCCCGGCTCACCGACCCCGAAGTGCTCGAATGGCGGTACCCGGTGCGGGTGGAGAGCTACGCCATCCGCCGCGGCAGCGGCGGGGCCGGGCGCTGGGCCGGCGGCAACGGGGGGCGCCGGGAGCTGCGCCTGCTCGAGCCGATGACGGTGACCACGCTGGCCAGCCACCGGCGGGTGGCGCCGTACGGGATGGCCGGCGGCGAGCCGGGGGCGCTCGGGCGGCACTGGGTGCAGCGGGGCGACGGCACAGTGGTCCCGATGCCCGGCTGCGACAGCGTCGAGGTCGCCGCCGGTGACCTGTTCGTCATCGAGACCCCCGGCGGCGGTGGCTACGGGTCCCCGGAATCCTCTTCTCGATGATCAGGGACGATCGCCCCTCGGATGTCATGGCCCGGGTGGATCAGACTGGGCGCTTGGCATCCTCCTGCCGCCAGGAGGCGGCGGATTCCAGCTATCCGGCAAAGACGCCGTCTGGCTGAGGTTCGCGGTTCGCAGGCCGGGCAGCCCCGTCGCCTCCCCGCGCAGTCACGGCACGCCCCGCCGCGATGTTGATGGCCGCGTTCACGTCGGCGTTGCAGGCGAAACTACAGGCAGCACACCGGAAGCGCGCTTGGCTCTCGCGCGACTCCGAAGCTACATGCCCGCACGCGCTGCAACGCTGCGAGGTGAAGCGCGGGCTGATCTTCTCGACACGCCCTGCTGCCTTGTCCGCCAGCCGCGCAGCTAGGCGGCCCCAGCCACTCGCCATGATGTGCCTGTTGAGGACGGCCTTCTGGCGAACATTGCGGCCTGGCCGCTCGATGGTGCCTCTCGCCGAGCGCGTCATGTTGCAGGTCTTGAGATCTTCGACGCGGATTATGTCGAACCGCCGGGCCAAGTCCGTGCTCAGCTTCTCGACCCAGTCCTTGCGCCGGTCGGCCCCGCGGGCTCTCAGCCGCGCGATCGCCGTTTTGACTCGTTTGCGTCGGCTGGAGCCGCGCCGGGCACGGGCCAGCCTGCGCTGCAGCCGGGCCAGGCGGGCGCGCTCAGCCCGGCGTAAGCTCGGGCAGTGCAACAACTCGCCTGTCGACAGGGCAGCGCTAACAGCCACGCCCCGGTCGATGCCAACTACCGTGCCGGTGCCCGGCCCGGGAATTGGCTCCGGAGCGGCGGCGAACGCGATATGCCAGCGCTCGGCCCGGTCGCAGGTAATCCGATAGGACCTGGCCACTGGGACTGCCCGCGACCACCGAAACCGCGCCCAGCCGACTTTGGGAATCCAGACCTCGCCGACCTTCCGGGACAAACGCCGGACGTGCCCTGGCCGAGTTGCGACAATCCGGAAGCCCTCATTCCGGCCGGCCTTGCGCCAGGTGGGCCTGCCGTGAGTGCCGGCAAAGAAGTTCGCCATGGCCTGGGCGAAGTCCCGCAGTGCCTGCTGCTGCACCATCTGGCTGCCAGCGGCCAGCCACCTGAACGCCGCGCGGGCCTCGGTCAGTTGCGCTGCCTGCGCGCGGTACCCGGGTGCGCTCTTGCGCCCGGGACGCCAGCACGATTGCTGCTCGACGGCGAGGTTCCACACGAACCGTGCGTGCGCGCAATGCTGCCGCAGGACCTGCTCCTGAGCGGGGGAAACCACCAGGCGGTAGCGGGACATACGAGCAAACTATCGAATCACACCGACATTCCGGAGGAGGTGAAGCGGCGTTTCCTCACCCGTTAAGGCGAGCGTATCCGCGCCGCAACCTTGATGACGAGAACCGACTCAGGCAGGGGCGCGGCCGGGGCAGTGATCGCGGGCCAGCGGATCGAGCTGCTGGACCGCGCCCGCGTCTACGCGTGCGGGATCACCCCCTACGACGTGACCCACCTCGGGCACGCGGCCACGTTCGTGTGGATCGATACGCTCGGCCGGGTGCTGCGCCTGCTCGGCGTCCAGCCGGAGGTGTGCCGCAACGTCACCGACGTGGACGACGTGCTCGACGCGGCGGCGGGGCGCGCGGGCGCGGCGTACGACGAGTTCGCCGCGATCCAGCAGTTCGGTTTCGACCGGGACATGGCCGCGATCGGGGTGCGCTCGCCGGACCACGAGCCGCGGGCGCACCGGTACGTGCCGCACGTGATCAGGCTGGCCTCGGGGCTGCTCGGCACCGGCGCCGCCTACCAGCGCGCGGGCGGCGTCTACTTCCGCGGCGCGGGCGTGGCCGGGCGGGCCGGGCTGGACCGGGCCGCCGCGCGGCAGCTGTCCGCGGAGTTCGGCGGGCGGCCCGACGACCCGGCCAAGGACGACCCGCTGGACGTGGCCGTGTGGCAGGCCGGCGAGCCCGGCCACCCGGCGTGGGACTCCCCGTGGGGCCCCGGGCGCCCCGGGTGGCACGCCGAGTGCGTGGCGATGGCGCTGTCGGTGTTCGGGCCGGCCATGGACGTGCACGCAGGCGGCGCCGAGCTGCGGTTCCCGCACCACGCCTACCACGCCGCGATGGCCGAGTCGTTCACCGGCGTGCGCCCGTACGCGCGGGCCTGGTTCCACACCGGCGTGGTCACCATCGATGGCGCCAAGATGGCCAAGTCGGCCGGCAACCTGGTGCTGCTCGACGACCTGCTGGCCGCCCACCCCGCCGGGGCGGTGCGGTTGATGATCCTCGACCGGCCCTGGGCGCAGGGCTGGGACTACCGGCCCGCGCTGCTTGACGCGGCTGCGGCGCGGCTGGAAACCCTGTACCGGGCGGCGGCGCGGAATGTGCCCGGCGGGGAGGCCGCGGTTGGCGAGCTGCGCCGGCTGCTCGCCAACGACCTCGACGTCCCGGGCGCGCTCGACCTGGCCACCGAGGCCGGCGGGGCCGCCGCCCGCACCCTGGCCAGCGTGCTCGGCTTGACCTGAAGCCCCGGGCGGGGCAGCGGCCGGCCACGGCCAGGAGTAGGTTTGCCCCGCGGCGGTACCCGAGGAGGATCACATGCAGTTCACCAAGCTGGGGCACGCGTGTGTCCGGCTGGAAAAAGACGGCAGCGTCCTGGTCATCGACCCCGGAGCGTTCAGCGGGGACGACGCCCTGGCCGGGGCGGATGCGGTGCTCGTCACCCACGAGCATTTCGACCACGTGGTGCCCGACAGCCTGCGCGCCGCGCTGGCCGAGCGGCCGGGCCTGCGGCTGTGGGCCCCCGAGGCGGTGACCGGCCAGTTCGCCGAGTTCGGCGACCGGGCCCGCGCGGTCCGGCACGGCGACGAGTTCACCGCGGCCGGGTTCGGAGTGCACGTCTACGGCTCGGAGCACGCGGTGATCCACCCCGACATCCCCACCGTCCCGAACGTGGGGTTCCTCCTCGACGGCGAGATCTTCCACCCCGGCGACTCCTACACGGTGCCCGAGGACCCGGCCGGCACGCTGCTGCTGCCGGGCAGCGGGCCGTGGCACAGCACGCGGGAGATGATCGACTACGCGCGCGAGGTGGGCCCGCGCCGCGGGTTCATCATCCATGAAGCGCTGCTCAACGAGACCGGCCTCGGCGTGCTCGAGATGTTCCTCGGCCTCGCCACGGGGCCGAACGGCGCCCAGTTCGCCCGGCTGTCGCCGGGGACGACCGTGGAGCTGTGAGCCGTTGCGGCGAGGCCGCCCTGGCCGGCGCCGCCGCCCCGGGCGGCGGCCGCTGGCCTTGCCCGGACCGGCGAGGCATGCGAACCTTCTGGCGTGACCCCCAACCCGGTAACCGCCCAGCCTGACCGGGCCTCGAGTGACCGCGCATTGCGCGGCGAGCCGGTCGCCCGCGAAGTGTTCACCGGTCTGCCCGACCGTTACGACCGGCTCGCCTACCTGCTGTCTCTCGGCCAGGACCGGCGCTGGCGGCGGGCGGTGGTGGACCATGCCGCCACCGGGCTGCCGCGGCTGGCGCTCGACGTCGCGACCGGCCCCGCCGGGATCGCGCTTGCGGTGGCCGGCCGGACCGGGGCGGACGTGGTGGGGGTGGACCTCAACGAGCCGATGCTGCGGGCAGGCCTGCCGCGCGTCCGCCGGGCGCTGCCGCGCGGGCGGGTCCTTGTGGCCGCGGGCCGGGCCGATCAGCTTCCGTTCGACGACGCCACGTTCGACGCGGTGACGTTCTCCTACCTGCTGCGTTACGTGGACAACCCGGCCGCCACGATCGCCGAGATGGCCCGCTGCCTGCGCCCCGGCGGCACGCTGGCCAGCCTGGAATTCCACGTCCCGCCGCAGCCCGCCTGGCGGGCCGCCTGGTGGTGCTACACGAGGCTCGCGCTGCCCGTGCTGGGCAGCCTCACCGGGGGCCCCGCCTGGTACCGGGTGGGCCGGTTCCTCGGCCCGAGCATCTCCGAGCACTACCGGGAGCATCCGCTCGCCTGGCACGTCGCCGCCTGGCAGGCGGCGGGCCTGACCGAGGTGGGCGCCGAGCTGATGAGCCTCGGCGGCGGGCTGGTCATGTGGGGGCGCAAGGGACCTGCCTCATGACGGCATCCGGGGAACGGTCGGCCTTCTACTCGGTCGGCCGGGGCACCGGAGGGCTGGGCGACTGGCTGACCTTGCTGCACCCGCCGTACACGCTGTGGCACCTGTCGTACGTGGCGATCGGCGCCGCCGTCATGCCGGACCTGGTGCTGTGGCGGCTGGCCGGCACCCTGCTCGCCTTCTTCCTCGCGGTCGGCATCGGCGCGCACGCGCTGGACGAACTGCACGGCCTGCCGCTCGGCACCGGCATCAGCAGCGGGCTGCTGACGGCCGCGGCGGTAGTGTCCATCACCGCGGCGATGGTGCTTGGCCTGGTCTACGGCGGCTGGAAGCTGCTGCCGTTCGTGATCGTCGGCGGGGTGCTGGTGTACGCCTACAACCTGGAGCTTTTCGGCGGTGTGCTGCACAGCGACGTGTGGTTCGCGGTGGCCTGGGGGGCGTTCCCGGTTCTGGTCGGGGCGTACGCCCAGCACTGGACGCTGTCCCTGGCGGCGGGGGTGGCCGCGGTGGCCGCGTTCTTCCTCTCGCTCGGCCAGCGCGCGCTCAGCACGCCCGCCCGGATGCTGCGCCGCCGGGTGAACGAGGTAGCGGTCCGGCTCTCGTTCACCGACGGGAGCGAGGCCGAGCTCGGCCGCGCGGAGCTGCTCGCGCCGATCGAGCGGGCGCTGCGCTATTTCGTCTGCGCCACTAGCGCGGTCGCGGTGGCGATGGTGCTGGCGGCCCGGTGAGCGAGTACGACGTGGTCGTGGTCGGGGCCGGGCCCGCGGGCAGCGTCGCCGCCCTGGTGCTCGCGCGCGGCGGCGCCCGGGTAGCCCTGGCCGACAAGGCGGCGTTCCCCAGGGACAAGGCCTGCGGTGACCTGATCGGGCCGCGGGGCGTGCAGGTCCTCGCCGACCTCGGCGTCACCGTCCCCGACGCGGGGCACGGGTCGGATCTGCTGGCGGTCGGGCCTGCTGGCCGCCGGAGCCGGCTGCCGGCCTTCCCCGGGCGCAGCTATCCCGGTCACGGGATCGTGGTCCCCCGGGTGGCCTTCGACCACGCCCTGCGCGAGGCCGCGCTCGCCGCCGGGGCCGTCGGCATCCGGGCGCGGATCACCGCCGTGGAGCGGGGCCCGGGGGGGACGGGACCGGTGCGCGCGGTGCTGGCCAGCGACGGGCAGCGGCTGGCCGGGGATGTGATCATCGGCGCGGACGGGGCGCTGAGCCCGGTGGCGCGGCTGGCCGGGATGCTGGACCCGGATTCGGCGCTGTGGGGGTTCGCGGTCCGGGCCTACGTGCCGGGCGAGGTCCCGCTGCCGCTGCTGGTCCTGCTCGAATCCGCGCCGTGGCGGATCTACCCCGGGTACGGATGGCTGTTCCCCGGCGCCGACGGCCAGGCGAACGTGGGCATCGGGGTCGGCATGGGCGGCACCAGGCACTCGGCGCCGCTCCGGGGTGACCTGGACCGGTTCACCACGCTGCTGCGCTCGCGCGGGGACCTGCGCCCGGCCGCGGAGGTCGGGCCGGTCATCGGCGGCTGGCTGCGCATGGGTGGGACGGGGGCCCCCCCGGCGGCCGGCAACGTGCTGCTGGCCGGGGACGCGGCGGGCCTGATCAACCCCTTGCAGGGGGAGGGCATCGCGCCCGCCATGATCAGCGCCCGGCTGGCGGCGGAGGCGGTGCTCGCCGATCCGTGCCAGGCGGGCCCGGCCTACACCCGTGCCCTGGACGGGGCGTTCGGCCGCTACCTGCCCGGCGCCAGCGCGCTGCAGCGCACGCTGCTGCGCCGGCCGTGGGCGGCGTCCGCCAGCATGCGCCTGGTCACCGCCCCGGTCGTCGGCCGCCTGGTGGCCAGCACGTGGTCGATCTACTGGAACGGCCTGACCGACGGCGCCCAGCCGAGGCCGGCCGCGTGGGCCGCCCGTGGCCTGGAATCGGCGGCCACCCGGCTCGCGGGACGCAGGCCGGGTGGCCAGAGATCGTAGCGGCGCTCAGCCGGCGTAATAGTTACGCGCCGTGGACCCGTGCAGCCTGGAGGCGGACGTTGTCGCGGGCAATGTGTCCGGGTTGACGAAGGTGCTGCCGGTCGGACCGGCCTGCACGGCCTCGTGCGTCGCGCTGCCGCGCAGCAACTGCTTCCAGGTCAGGAACCACTCGGTGTAGCCGTCGTCCCACCGGCCCGCGACCGGGCTGCCGGTGACCGTGATCGGGTCTCCGGGATTAGCGCGCTCGTAGTACCACTGGGCGTGCTCCGGAGACAGGTTCACGCAGCCGTGGCTGACGTTGGTGAACCCCTGCTCGCCCAGCGACCACGGCGCGGAGTGGTAGTAGTTGCCGCTCCAGGTGAACCGGACCGACCAGAACACCGGGACGTTCTTGTAGCCCGGCCCGCTCATCAGCGTCGGGTTGGCCTTCTCGATGGTCAGGTAGGTCCCGTTGGCGGTGTCGTCACCCGGCATGCCGCTGCTGTCCGGCCATTTCTGGTACAGCTTGTTACCCCAGTAGATCCGCGTTTGGTGGGTCCGGGTGCTGGTCACGCCGATGAGCGACTTGCCGATGCTGAACGACTGGCGCAGGTTGGCGGCGCCGAACACCCCCGGTGCGATCTGCGCCCCGTTGAAGTGCGCGTCGAAGCTCACCTTGGTGTACTGCGGCCAGTAGTTCCTGGTCCGGAAGTCGAGAGTCTGGCCGCCGTCCCAGTACCAGGCGCCCGCCACGGGCTTGGAGCTCTTGACGCTGATCGCCTTCTCGATGCCGGCCCGGAACCTGGGCGCCACCGCCTGGCTGAAGTTGATCATGATGGGGATGCCGACGCCGTAGGTCCCGCTCCCGAGGATGGTGCTGGCGGTGAACGTCCCGGCCGGGCGCTCGGTCTTGAACGTGCTCGTGGTGGTGGTCGTCTTGTTGTCCGTGCCGCGCGCGGTGACGGTCACCGTGTAGCGGGTCGACGCGTGCAGCGGCCACACGGTGTGCCAGGCCGTCTGGCCCTGCAGGGTGCCGCCGGCGTGGAGGTGGCCCGCGGCGACGCTGACGTTTTCGATCTTGCCGCGCGTCACGGTCACCGAGACCCCGCGGCTCGTCTTCACCTTCGTGCTGCCGTTCGCTGGGGTGATCGACACGACCGGGCCGGTGTTGGCCACGGTCTTCGTGCCGCTGTTCGACGACCCGTGCTGGCTGGTGTTAGTTGACGAGGAACCCGAGCAGGCGGTCACGAGCAGGGCCAGGGCGCCACACGCCCCGGTAATCGCCAGCCCGCCCCGCCGGCTCCTGAGCAGGCGCCGGCCTGTCGGTGATCGCTCGCTGTCCCGCACTATGGTCCTCCTGTGGTGCCAGTCCGTACTCACGGGTGCCGCCGCGACTACGGCTTCTCCTCCATGCGGTGTACTGCCCCGCCAGCGCGGATGTCACGAGCCCCTTGCCCGGTAACCGGGGCGCCCGGCATCCGATCTCGATCGACGGCCTCCGATGTAGAGACGGATGAGACCGGCCGGCGGTTGCCATTCACCATTATGCCAACCAAACGTTGTGAACCGCGCCTTCGGTTCAATGCGACGAGGGCGGCAAGGATGCTGATCGCGATTGACGCCCACGGGACCGTATCACCAATGTGGTCAAATAGGGTGAAATCCGTGGCCGGCGCCAGGTCAAGCCGGACCAGAGCCACCCCGCGCTGCGCCGTGCCGAGCCAGGCGAGCTGCCGTCCCTGGGCGTCGAAGGCGGCGGTGACCCCGGTCAGCGCGGCCTGCACCACCGGCCGGCCGGTCTCGGCCGCCCGCACGGCGGACAGCGCCGCGTGCTGCGCGGGCGCCCAGCTGCCCTGGAAGGTGGAGTCCGAGGTCTGGTAGACGATCAGCTGGGCGCCGTGCCGCGTGTCCGCGCGGGACATGTCGGGGAAGGCGGCCTCGAAGCAGATCAGCACGCCGAGCTTGAGCGAGCGCCCGCCGGGCAGGGTCGCGGTCATCACCCGCGCCCCGTCGCCGGGGATCATGTTGCTGGGCGCGGCCTTGCTGATCCGGGTCAGCCAGCCCAGTTGCTGGCGGAACGGGATGTACTCCCCGAACGGGACAAGCCGGGTTTTGGTGTAGGTGGCCACGATCCCGCTCCGGTCCACCAGCACCGCGACCTTGGATTTGCCCGCCGGGGTGATGGAGTCCTGGTTCACCAGGATCGGCGCGCCCGCGGTGGCGGACAACCGCCGGAGCTGGGCCAAGAGCGCGTGGTGAAACCGCAGGTCCTCGCCGATGCTGCTTTCCCCCCACACGATCAGGTCCGGGCGCGGCGGGCCCAGCCGGGCGGTCAGCCGCTGGCTGGCGGTGCCCAGCGGTGACGGGTGCGCCTGGTAGCCGGGCTGGACCAGGGCCACGGTCACCTGCCCCGCCGGGCGCGCCACGGGGGTGAGCGCGAACGCCAGCGGGCCCGCTCCGGCCGCGGCAACCGCAGCCACCGCGCCCACCGTCCGCAGCGCGGCCCGCGGCGCGGTGACCAGGATCACGATGCCGGTGTTCGCCGCCACCAGGGCGAAGCTGACCAGCCAGACACCGCCGACGCTGGCCAGCGCGAGCATCGCGGGGTGTTGCCATTGGCTGGCGCCGAGCAGCGCCCACGGGCCGCCGAGCGCCTGCCAGGACCGGATCCACTCGACCAGCAGCCAGTAACTCGGCACCACCACCAGCGCCGCCAGGCTGCGCCCGAGCGTCATCGGCGGCCGCAGCAGCGCCCACGTGCTCACCCCGACCCCGGCCCACAAGGCGCCGAGGACGATGGCCACCAGCAGCAGGGCCGGGCCGATGTTGGGAACCAGCCAGTAGTGCGCGGCCATGATGAACCCGGCGCCGAACCACCAGGCACGGATCGCGGCCTCGCGCGCCGAGGGCGCCGCGCGCATCAGCAGCAGGCCGGGCGCCAGCACGACCCATGCCAGCCAGCCGAGGCTGGGCGCGGGGAAGGCGAGCACCGGCAGCACCCCGGCCGCGAGCGCGGCGTAGCGCACAGGCTTCGCCAGGGCGCTTCCCAGCCGGCGCCAGAAAGACATGCCTCCATTCTGCTGCCGCGGGCGGGGGAGGCGCGCCCGCGCCAGGTCACGATTACGCCGGCGGCGCCGCTACGCCGGCGCGCACCGGCGGTCTCGCTACGCCGGTGCGGACCGGCGGCGCCGCGCCGCCCGGGCCCAGCCGTACGCGGCCCAGCCGAACGCGCCGATGGTGAGCGCGGTGATCAGGAACTCGGGCCAGCCGCCGAGCCGGATGGCCAGCGTGGTCGTGTTCAGCAGCGGCACCCGCGATTCGAGCACCGCCCGCTGCCAGGTGCCGGTGTGAGCTATCAGGGCGCCGTCCGGCGCGATGATCGCGCTGACGCCGGTCGTGGAGGCGACCACCACGGCCCGGTCGGACTCCACCGCCCGGATCCGGGCCATGGCCAGTTGCTGCAGGCTTTCCCCGCGCTGCCCGTCCACTTCGAACGTCGCGTCGTTGGTCTGCACGGCCAGCAGGTTTGCCCCGGCCTTGACCTCCGAGGAGATCAGGCCGTCGAAGCCGACCTCGTAGCAGATGACGTCGCCGAGGCGGATCTGCCCGACGTGGAAGACCACGGGCCGCCGCCCGGCGGTGAAGTCGTGCGGCTGCAAGGCGACCAGGGAGGTGATGTGCGACAGCACGCCGCGGAACGGGATGTATTCCCCGAACGGAACAAGTTGCCGTTTGGCGTAGAGCGGGCCGGGCCCGTGGGCGGGGGTCCACAGTTGCCCGACGTTACGCTGCGGGTCCTGCAGCACCTCGCCGACCAGCACGGGCCGCCCGATTGCGTGCACCGCCGCGGCGATCGTCCCGAACACCGCCGGGTAGAACCGCGGGTCCAGGTCGGTGGCGTTCTCCGGCCAGATCACCAGGTCGGGAGCTGGCTTGCGGCCCGCCTTGACCTGGGCGGCCAGCCGCTCGGTGGCCGCCGCGTGGTTCTCGGTCACGGTGCTGGCGCGGAACAGGCTGGGCAGGTTCCTGGCATGCGGCACGTCGCCCTGGACGGCGGCCACGGTCGCGCTCGGGGCGCCGGCCGGCATCGGATCGACCGGCAGCAGGGCGCCGGCCAGGGTCAGGCCCAGCGCCCCGGCGAAAGCCAGCGCGGGGATCGCCCGGCGGCGCAGCACCAGCCAGGCAAGCGTGCTGCCGGTGAGGGCGAGGAGGAACGTGAGCAGCGGCGCCCCGCCAACGGCGGTCCAGGGCGCGGCCGGGGTGCCCGCCTGGCTCATCGCCAGCCTGCCCCACGGGAAGGCGTACGGCCACCTGCCGCGCAGCGCCTCGGCGGCGACCCACCAGCCGGCCACGGCCACCGGCCAGGCCCGCAGCGACAGCAGCACCCGCTGGCCCGCGCAAAGCAGCGCGAAGATCACCGCCTCCGCGACGGCCAGCGCGCCCCACGCGTACCAGGCCACGTTGATCAGCCAGGACAGCAGGGGGAAGAACAGGGCCAGCCCGAACAGCAGCCCGGCCAGGACGCTGGCCCGCAGGGTCCGGCCCTGCAGCGCCACTACCAGCAGCGCCGGTCCCAGCGGGGCCAGCGGCCACACTCCGGCCGGCGGAAAGGCTGCGGTCAGGGCGAGCCCGCCGGCCACGGCGGCCAGCAGGGCCCAGGGCAGCGCCAGCACCGGCTCGGCGGGCAGGCCGCGCTCGCGCCGCGGGCGGGGCTCGGCGGGGCCGGCCCGGCCGGGGCCGGGGCGGCCGTGGGCAGCCCGGCGGGAGTGCTCTCTGTGCCGGTCAGCGCGATCACCTCTCCCCGCCTGCCGTGCGGCGGGCGTCCACACTTGAGGGTAGCCGCCCGGTCCGTGGTCCAGCGCTGCCCGACGGCCCCGGTAGCCTGCACCGGGATATGTCGTGGAAAGGGGTTTGCGGTGAGCCGCCGGGGCTGGGTGCTGTTCGCGCTGATGAGCGTCATCTGGGGAGTGCCCTATCTGCTCATCAAGGTCGCCGACACCGGCGTCTCGGTCCCGGTGCTGGTGTTCGCCCGGGTGGCCGTGGGCGCGGCGGTGCTGCTGCCGATCGCGATCTGGCGCGGCCAGATCAGGGTGCTCGCCGGGCGCTGGTGGTGGCTGGCGGTGTTCGCCGTCGTAGAGATCATGCTGCCCTGGGCGCTGCTGTCGGACGCGGAACGGCGCCTGTCCAGCTCGCTGACCGGGCTGATGATCGCGGTGGTCCCGATCATCGGGCTGGTGCTGGCGAAGGTGACCGGCGGCCCGGAGCGGCTCACCGCCGTCCGCTGGGCGGGCCTGCTTGCGGGCCTGGGCGGCGTCGCGCTGCTGGCGGGACCGCACCTGGCGGGCGGCAGCGCCTGGCCCATCACCGAGGTGATCCTCGTCGCGGTGTGCTACGCCACCGGGCCGCTTGTCGCCAACCGGAAGCTCGGCGACCTGCCCGGCCTGAGCGTGACCGCCGTCTGCCTGGCCGCGGCCGCCGTGGTGTACGCCCCCGCTGCGGCGCTGACCTGGCCGTCGGCGGCGCCCTCGGCCCGGGTGCTGGGCTCGCTGGCCGGGCTCGGGGTGCTCTGCACGGCGATCGCGTTCGTCCTGTTCTTCCAGCTCATCGCCGAGGTCGGCCCGGCCAGGGCCACGGTGATCACCTACGTGAACCCGGCAGTCGCGGTCGCCCTGGGGGTGAGCGTGCTCGGTGAGCCGCTGACCCCGGCCATCGTGGCCGCGTTCGTGCTGATCCTGGCCGGGTCGGTGCTGGCCACGAGGTCCGGCCTGCCTGCGCCCGCCCCGGAGATCCCGCCCGCCGCGGACGCTCCGCCCGACCGCGGACGCTCCGCCTGCCGCGGACGCTCCGCCCGCCGCGGACGCTCCGCCCGCTGCGGACAGCTCCGCCCGCCCCGGATACCCCGTCCGTGCGGCGGCTTCGAACCGCCGATCAGCCTGCCGTGCGCGACTAGGATTACGACGGTGATAGATCTCAAGGCTGCGCGGCAGGATCCGGACCGTTACCGGGCCGCGCTGGACCGGCGCGGGGCCGCCGCCGACTTCGATGCGCTGCTCGCGGTGGACGCCCGGTGGCGTGCGCTGACCGAGCAGGCCGAGTCGCTGCGCGCCGCGCAGAAGAAGTCGTCCAAGGGCGGCCCGCCCGGCCCGGAGCAGCTCGCGGAGCTGCGGCGGCTGGCCGAGCAACTGACCAAGGCGCAGGCGGAGCAGGCGGACGCCGAGCGGGAGCGGGCCAGTTTGCTCGCCCGCATCCCGAACCTGCCCGACCCCACCGCCGCCGACGGCATGGCCGAGGAGGACGCGCAGGTCGTGCGGGGGGTCGGGGAGCGGCCGTCGTTCGCCTTCGAGCCGCGCGACGCCACCGAACTCGGCTCCGCGCGCGGGTGGATCGACATGGCGCGGGGCGCCCGGCTGTCCGGCGCCCGGTTCGCCTACCGGATCGGCGACGTGGCCCTGGCCGAGCTGGCGCTGTACCGGTTCGTGCTGGACAAGCTGTCCGGCTACGGCTTCCTGCCGGTGCTCCCGCCGGTGCTGGCGGGGGAGCGGGCGATGTACGGGACCGGGTTCCTGCCCACCGAGGAGTCCAACCTCTACCACCTGGAAAAGGACGACCTCTACCTGACCGGCACGTCCGAGGTCGCGCTGGCCGGCATCCACATGGACGAGCGCCTGGACGAGGCCGACCTGCCGTTGCGGTACGTGGGCTACAGCACGAACTTCCGCCGCGAAGCGGGCGCCGCGGGCAAGGACACCAAGGGCATGTTCCGGGTGCACCAGTTCGACAAGGTGGAGATGTACGTCTACTGCCTGCCCGAGCAGTCCGGTGAGTTCCACGAGCGGCTGCTCGGCTACGAGGAGGAGATCGCCCAGGCGCTCGGCCTGCCCTACCGGGTGATGAACATCGCCGTCGGCGACCTGGGCGCGCCCGCCGCGAAGAAGTACGACATCGAGGCCTGGTTCCCGGTGCAGCAGCGGTACCGGGAGATCACCTCCTGCTCGAACACCACCGACTACCAGGCGCGCCGGCTGAACGTGCGGTTCCGCCGGGACGGCGGGCTGGAGTTCGTGCACACGCTGAACGGGACCGGGGCCACCGCCCGTGCCCTGCTGTCGATCATGGAGAACTTCCAGGACGAGGGCGGCGCGGTCGCCGTGCCCGAGGTGCTCCGGCAGTTCGGCGCCCCGGCCACCATCGGCCGGAACCAAGAGAGGCCACAGTGACCGAGACAACCGTGCCGCGCTACGCCAGCCCGGTCAACTACGACAGCTACGGCCTGTACGGGCCAGGGCGCGGGTTCAACCAGGGCGCCTCCTTCCAGCGCCCGGTGTACCGGTTCCAGGGCCGGATCACCGCCGACGGCGCCAGCGGGTACCCGGCGGTCGCCGGGCGGTACCACCTGTACATCTCCTGGGGCTGCCCATGGGCCCAGCGCACCGCGATCGTCCGCAAGCTGAAGGGCCTGGACGAGATCATCTCGCTGTCCTACGTGGATGACGTGCGCGACGGGCGCGGCTGGGCGTTTCGTGAGCACCGGGGCCCCGACCCGGTGAACGGGTTCACCCTGCTCGCCGAGGCCTACGAGGCGACCGAACCCGGCTACGACGGTCACGTCTCCGTCCCCGTGCTCTGGGACCGGGAGGCTGGCAAGATCGTCAGCAACAACTTCCCGGACATCACGATCGACCTCGGCACCCAGTTCGGCGCCTGGGCCGCGCCGTCGCCCGACCTCTACCCGGCGCCGCTGCGCGCCGAGATCGACGCGCTCAACGAGCGCGTGTACACCAACGTGAACAACGGCCCGTACCGGGTCGCCGGGGCCACCACGCGGGAGGACTACGAGGACCTCAGGCAGGCGATGCTCGCCACCCTGGCCGAACTCGACGACCGCCTGGCCACCCGCAGGCACCTGTTCGGCGCCGAGATCACCGAGGCCGACGTGCGGCTGTGGCCGACCCTGGCGCGCTTCGACGCCGGGTACAACCCGATGGCCGGGGTCACGCCGCGGCGGCTCACCGAGTTCGGCAACTTGTGGGGCTACGCCCGCGACCTGTACCAGCGGCCGGCCTTCCGGGAGACCACCGACTTCTCCTCGTTCGGCGGCCTGGTCCGCGGGCCGAAGCCGACGTTCGTGAACGACGCGCCGTGGCGGACCCGGGTTGAGCCGCACCTGGCCGACTGGCACGAGCCAGCAGGCCGCGACCACCTCGGCTGAGGCGGCCGCGGCCCGGCATGGGTGCCGTCAGCCCTTGAGCCTGGTCAGCAGGGCCGGCCCGTCGGGTACGCCGAGGCCGGTGCACGGGTTCCAGCCCAGGCACGCCTGGTACACCCCGTTGTTACCGGATTCGATGCAGCGGAACCCCGGTGCGGCAATCCCGGCACTGACCTCTGCGTATAGCAAACGCTGCAGGAGCCCAAACGATTGGCCCGTGGCCTGCGCCATCCGGCAGATGAGCGCCGCCCACAGCGGGGCTACCGCACTGGTCCCGCCGACGACCATGTCCTTCCCGTCCACGCGCACCTGGTACCCGGTCTGCGGGTCGGCGTTGCCTGCCACGTCGGGGACGCCACGGCCGGCTTTCTGCGTGCCGTGTATGTGCGGCACCCCGGCGGATGCCTGCCAGGAGGGCAGGGCGTAGATGTCGCTGACGCCGCCGCCGGTCGCGCCGCCTCCAGGGCCGTCGTTCCAGACCGACTCGGAGGCAATGGCGCCGGAGGCACTCAGTCGCAGGCTGGTGCCGCCGCAGGCCAGCGCGTACGGGCTGGACGCGGGGAAGTCGGCGTGGGCCTTCCCGTCGGACACCCGGTCACCACTGCCGTTGTCCCCCGCGGCCGTGGTCACGGTGACGCCAAGCGCGGCGGCGTCGGCGAACGCCTGGTCCAGCGCGGCGCGCCCCTGGCCGGTCCAGGAATCCTCGGACTGGCCCCAGCTGATGCTCACCGCGGTCGGGGTCGGGCTGGCGTGTACCGCCGTGGTGACCGCGTCCACGAAGCCGCGGTCACTGTTGGGCGCGAAGTAGACGACCTGCTTCGCGCCCGGTGCCGCCGCGCCGGCGACCTGAATGTCCAGCAGCACCTCCCCGTCCGCGCCCTGCGGGTCCCGGCCGGCCACGTTTGCCGCGCCGTCCACGCCTACCGCGGTCACCGATGGGGTGGTGATTCCCAGGCCGGAGAAGTAGGCATTCAGGTCGTCGCTGCCGAATCCGCCACCCAGCTCGATGATGGCAATGGTGTGACCGGTCCCGTCGGTCCCGTCCGGGAAGTGGTAGGCCTGCGCCACCTGGACCGGCGTGTAGGAGGTCGGTCCGGAGGTGCTTTCCTGCCCGGCCGCGGCCGGCGCGATACCTGGCGCGTGCCGGATCTGCGGCGCAGCCTGCGGACGGTCATCCAGGCCGAGGACGGCAAGTACCACGCCGTCAAGTTCGGCGGGGACCTCCAGCCCGCCGACCCGGTAGCGGTGCTGGGCTGCGCCCCCGGTCGACACCGGGTGCGGCGTATTGACCAGGCGCAGCGCCGCGCCGAAGGCCGCCGAGAAGGCGGAGATCGGGCCGGCTACCGTGACCCGGCGCGCGCCGGCGTCAGCGCCGGTGACCTCGATGCCGAACCGGCCGAGCACGTCACGGATCAGCGCCAGGTCCGCCGGATCGGTGCCGTGCTGTGCTTCGAGCTGATCCCGGGTGAGCGTTGCCGGTCCGGTGACGTACTCGGCCGGCAGGCCCTCCCGGCGCCGGGTGATCAGCGTCACCTCGATCCGCTGCGAATCGTCTAGTTGCTGGACGGTTTCTTCGGCGCCGGCCAGCGGCGTGCGCTCGCTGCCAGGCAGCGGAACAAAGGAATTCTCGGGCATGCTGGGCTCCCCTGACTCTCCTGCCGGCGTCCCCTGCCGCAGGTCCCCGTTAGTGCCGCAATTATGACGCCTTTCGAGTGCCGGGGGAAAGCCCTATAAGCCGTCTCGATACCTGCTAATCCGCGCATCATTTCTGCAGCTTCGGCGCCGGCGTGCCATTCGGCGGGAGGAAACAATGCGGCCGCTGCGGCTACCAGACGTCCCCGTCCCGCCAGTCGCAGATGAGCTCGCCGGAGATGTCCAGCGGCACGGCAAGCTCGAACACGTAGAGACAGCCGTCTTCGCCCGGGGTCGGCCGGATGCCCGTCGGCGTGAGCGCCGACGACTGCCCCTGCCACAGCTGCCACCCGCGGGCCGCGTAGAAGCCCGCGCCCTCCTCGCTGGACCCGAGCGCGCCCAAGTCGTACGCACCGCGCAGCACCCGTTCCAGCGCGCCCATCAGCGCCGCGCCGTGCCCTTCTCCCTGCCGGTCCGGGCGCACCGCGACGGCCTCGACGTACCCGGCCCGCAGCGCCCGCCCCTGGTGCAGCAGACGGCGCTGGATCACCGACCCGTGCCCGATCAGCGCCGGCCCGTCCCAGACCAGCGCGTGCACCCCGCCGAGGGCGTGCTCCCAGTCGGCCTCCGTCACATCTCCGTGAAAGGCCTCATCAAGGAGGGCGCGGGCCGCCCCGCGGACGGCGGGATCCAGATCGGCGGTATGCGCCGTGCGCAGCTCAGCCACGGCAGCCATCCTCGCCCGGACCGGCCGCCGAGGCGATCCAATTTCCGGTTGGGCCCTAGTTCCAGCGCTAGTTCCAGCGCTCGAACGGCTCATCGATGTGCTCCCCGGCCAGGAACGCGGGCAGCAGTTCCGGCAGGCGGCCGGGGTAGAAGCGCCGCGGGCTCGCGGCTATCTCGGCCACCGGCCACCAGCGGAACGTGACAAAGTCCTCCACCTCCTGCGGCGTCCGGCCGCCGTCGACGATGGCCGGCTGGTCCGCCTCCAGCCGGGCGAGGACGACCACCTCGTGCTGGAGCCGCCGCTTACCGCGTGACACCCACGTGGTGTCCCGCCGCCACGACGGCGGGCGCACCTGGCCCGGGTCGAGCACCAGGCCGGTCTCCTCGCGGATCTCCCGTACCGCCGCGTCCAGGTAGGACTCATCCGGGCCGATCCCCCCGCCTGGCAGCTCCCACCAGCCGTCCGGCGCCTGATCCGGGGTGAGGACGTGAAACAGCAGGACCCGCCCGGCGCTGTCGGTGAGCACCACGCGCACCGCGTCGCGTTCCAGGTCGTAGTGCAGTTCCTCCACCCGGACCAGACTAGACAGCCGGGGGCGGCCGGCCGTCAGCAGCAGGCGGCTGGTTCAGGGTGGCTTCGGCCGTCCGGCCGGGCGCCCCGGGCGGTGGGCGCCCGGCCGGCGGCTGGGGAGGCCCCGGGCTTATCCCCCAGGGGCTGCGGCAGCTGCGCATGGATGGTGAGGTATGCCCCGGACTGATCGCGGCGGGTCACCGGCCAATGGTCCGTGATCATGGTAATCACCTGCCGGTTCTCCGCCAGCACCTCCATGACCAAGACGGTGGCGCCGCGCTCTTGCGCGCGGGCGAGTAGGCCGCGCACCAACGCGGCGCCGACGCCCATGCCGCGGCGGCCATCCGCGACCACCACGCCGATCTCGGTCCGGCGGCTGCCGCCGTGCCCGGCGTCACTGGCCATCGCATGGCCGATGATCACGCCGTTCTCGGTGGCCACCAGCGCGTCGGTGCACCCGGCGCCGCCCGTCAGGATGCGCAGCATCGCCTGGCTGGTGGGCGGTGCGCCGGAGAAAAACCTCAGGTAGCGAACCCGTGGCGACAGGCCAGTGAGGAACTCCCGCAATGCTGGGTGGTCGGTGCTGTGCGCCTCGCGTATTTCAAAATCAACACGTGAGGGCACGGCTACCTGAGTTCGGCTCACGAACCCAGCATTCGCCACGGTTGCTGAGTCTGTCAACTAGATTTAGCATGCAGGCATGGCGCGGCCGTGGATCCTCGAGTACGACGACACCAACTGCACGATCGCCGCGGCGGTCAGGCTCATCGGCGACAGGTGGACCTTCCTTGTGCTGCGTGAGGCGTTCAACGGGGTCCGCCGGTTCGACGACATGCGGCGCCGCACGCAGGCGCCGCGGCAGGTGCTCAGCGAACGCCTGTCCAAGCTGGTCGACGAGGGCCTGCTGCGCCGGGCGCCCTACCAGGAGCGCGGGCAGCGCGCCCGGCTCGAATACCGGCTGACCGAGAAGGGCCTGGACCTGTACCCGGTGCTCGTCTCCCTGATGGAGTGGGGAGAGAAGTACGCGGCCGGGCCCGCCGGCCCGCAGGTGCTGCTCACCCACCGCGACTGCGGCGCCGACGTCCAGCTCCAGCTCAGCTGCGCGGACGGGCACGTGCTCGGGTCACCGCGGGACGTCACGCCGCTGCCCGGGCCGGGGGCCCGCAAGATCGCCTGATGGCCTGTTAGCCGAGCCCCACCGGGACCTCATCGGCGCAGGCGGCGTGCACGTAGCGCTGGAAGTCGGCGAGGAGCCGCTCCTGCGGCAGGATCCGCCCCCGGTCGATCCAGCTGCCCGCCACGCCGGCCTGGGCGGCAGCAACCAGGGCGGCGTCCTGGTCGCCGACCTCGCCGTCGAAGGCCATCATCTGCTCGATCCACGCCTCGTCGGCATCGGCGCCGAAGTAGTAGTCGAGGAACCCCCAGGTCTTGTCCACTCCATCGGGATACACCGGCCCGATGGACAGGTTCTGCCGGCCCGGGTTGATGTTGATCTTCACGTTCGGCAGCAGCAGGTGATAGCTGCCCGCGATGACGCTCCCGGTCGTGAAGGCGGCGGCCCCGCGTACCGGCGCCCGGTGGCTCAGCCGGTGGGTGGCCGCCGTCAGCTCGTAGCGGCCGGGGCCCACCTCCATCACCGCCGAGAACCCCGGGTGTGCCACCGGGCAGTGGTAGCACTCGAGGTAGTTCTCGAGATGAATCTTCCAGTTCGCAGGCAGCGTGTAGTCGAATCGCTGGCGGCGGCGCAGCCCGTCCAGGTCGAGGCCGACCCCGGCGATGACCTCGCTCAGATCGCCGATGACCTCTTCGAGCGGCGGGCCGTCGGCGGAGGTGTTGACGAACACGAACGGCCCGAACGTCGCGACCCGCACCGGCACCAGACCAAGCTGTGGAAGCTCCGCCTCGATCTCCGGGCCGCACTGCGGCGCCGACCGCAGCGTCCCGTCGAGGTTGTAGGTCCAGGCGTGGTAGGGGCAGCGCAGCCGCGGCGCGTTCCCGTCGGCCGGGACGACCAGGCTGCCCCGGTGGCGGCAGACGTTGAGGAAGCCGCGCAGTCCGCCGTCCCCGCCCCGCACCACCAGCACCGGAACGCGCGACACCCGGCCGACCACATGGTCACCCGGCCGCCGCAGGCCCTCCAGCGGCCCGACGTACTGCCAGCTCGGCCGGAACAGCCGCCGTTCCTCGACGTCCAGCACCCGCGGGTCGCGGTACCAGTCCCAGGCGAGCACGCTGCGCATATCAGGTGCCGTTCCTGCGGAACTCCAGGTGCCACTGGCGGGAGTGCACCCGGTGGCCGTCCTCGCGGGCGTCCAGGCCGAGCGTCACCAGGAACGTCGCCGGGCCCGCCGTCATGTGCCCGGTCGCCTGAACGGCCACGTTGTGGCGCTCCGAGCGCAGTGACGCGGACTGGTCGGTGCGCACTTCAGCGGACAGTGGCTGGCCGGCCGCGATCCGGTAGCTGGTGACGTTGGACCCGTCGGCCTCGATCCCCGCATCGACCAGGCGGAAGTTCCCGCCGACGTCCCAGTCGAAGATCACCTCGGCGGATCCGTCCGCGAGGTTGTGCCTGATGGTCCGCTGCGTCGGCCGCCTTGACAGCACCTCGGTCGCGAGGCCCGCCGGCCGCTCCGGCGGCCCGAACGACGCCAGGCGGTCGTCCTCCGCCCGGGGTTCGCGCACCGGAAGCTCCAGAAGACTGTCCCGCCCGCAGGACAGGCCCAGCGTCACCGGTTCCGGGTGTGGCCACATCCAGGGCCAGTACGTGGTGGAGACGGACAGGCGGATCCGGTGCCCGGCGCCGAACCGATGCGCGATGATCTTCAGCGGGAACTCGACGGTGACGGCCTCGCCGGGCACGAGGGGCACGGCCCGGTCGTGGCCCTCCCGGTGGGTGAGGTTGAACAGGTCCCGGGTGACCAGCAGGGATTCCCCGGTGGGCGCGACGTCGCACAGGCGGGCCACGATGCTCGCCCCGGGGCGGTCGCTGATGACGCTCAGCCGCACCCGCGGATTGCCGAGGATCTCGACCGGCTCCTCGAGCGGCGGTGAGGTGAAGCTGAGCGAGCGGCCGTCTTCGCCGCGCTGGTCCCCCGGCCAGTCCCCGAAGCCCCCGTCGGCGGTGAGCGCCCCGGCATCGAGTCCGGCGGTCTGCTCGCCCCGGTGCGCGCGCTGTTCCCCGTCGCCGGGGCGGCCGGACAGCGCGCCGTTCCCGTCGGCCCGGAGGTAGAGCCGCCGGGCGCGGGCGGCGGCGCCGGCCGGCGGCCAGCACGGCTCGGCCACCCAGCGCCCCGGCCAGCGCGGGTGGTGCGGCGCGGGCGGCGTGTACTCCTGCATCCAGACCCGGAGCATCGGCTCGTCCATGATCCCGGTGTCGATCCCCTTGAGCCAGTGGTCCCACCACCGCAGCGCCTCGCCGAGGAACCCGATCTCGGGCCCGGGCACGGAGTCGTTCGGGAACGCGTGTGACCACGGGCCGATCAGGCCCTTGCGCGGCCCGGCCAGGCCGGCCAGCAGGCGCGGGATGGCATCGGTGTAGCCGTCGGACCAGCCGCCGACCGCGTAGACCGGTACCTCGATCGCCGAGTAATCCTCGCCCACCGACCCGTGGCGCCAGTAGCCGTCCCGGAGCTGGTGCGACATCCATGGCTCGAGGAATGCGGGCGTCAGGGTCAGCCGCTCCAGCCACCGCTCGCGCCAGGCGGGGCCTGCGACCGCCGGGTCGGGCGGCAGGGCGTTCCAGGTCAGCATCGAGACCGCCCACTGCAGCATGTTAACGGCGAGCAGGCAGCCGCCCCGGTAGTGAACGTCGTCGGTGTACCGGTCGTCGCTGGCGCACAAGGTGAGGACCGCCCGCAGGGCGGCCGGGCGCCGGGCCGCGACCTGGAGGCTGTTGAAGCCGCCCCAGGAGATACCGGTCATGCCGACGTGCCCGTCGCACCACGGCTGGGCGGCCAGCCAGGCGATCACGTCGCAGCCGTCCTGCAGCTCCTGCGGGGTGTATTCGTCGTGAATGATGCCCTCGGAGTTGCCGGTGCCGCGCAGATCCACCCGGGCGCAGGCGTAGCCGTGCCCGGCGAAGTAGGGGTAGAGCGCCGCGTCCCGCGCGGCCATCAGGTCGCCCTGCCGGTAGGGCAGGAAGTCGAGGATCGCCGGGACCGGTGCCGCCTGCGCATTCTCCGGCAGCCAGATCCTTGCGGCCAGCCTGGTCCCGTCGGGCATCGGTATCCACGTGTGCTCGATCGTGCGCACCCGGGCCGGGCCCGGGCCGGGCGCTCGCCGGCCATCACTGCGTCGTCGCTGCTCAACGCGGCAGCTCCTCCCGTGTGCGCCCATATCGATAACAACTTGTGATAATTCTCGGGTCAGACTTTATACGGCTGTTCAATATGCTCACGCAAGCGCGTCAGCAGGGCGTACGCCAGCTACGGGCCCGGGGCACGACGTTGGTCCAACGAGGGAAGGCGGCTGCGATGACTCGCCCGCACATAGCCCAGACACAGAAGCCGGAGCCCGGAACGGGGACAGCAAGATCGCGGGGGAAGCCGGTGCGCCTCCCGGGCCGGGTCATGGCGCTGGCCGTATGCGCGGTGACCGCCGCCGCGGGACTGGCGGCCTGTTCCAAGGCCAACTCCAGCGGATCGGTGGCCAGCACGTCTGGCGCGTTCGGCTCGGTGCCGCCGGCCAGCGGCACCCCGCACGCCGGCACGCTCACCTGGGCGGAGTCGCCCGGCACCGCACCCACCTGGATCTTCCCGGTGACGCCCGGCGCCAACTACTCGACCGGCACGATTAACACCTTCCAGTACCTGATGTGGCGGCCGCTGTACTGGTACGGCAACGGGGTCCGCCCGGTCGTGGTGCCGTCGATGAGCCTGGCCGACCCGCCGGCGTTCTCCAATGGCGACAAGACCGTGACGGTCCACATGAAGACCAGCTACCGGTGGTCGGACGGCCAGCCGCTGACCGCCAAGGACGCCCTGTTCTTCCTCGACATGATCCGCGCCGCCGTGCATGAGAGCGGGGCCAACTGGGGACAGTACACCCCGCACCTCGGGATACCGGACCAGGTGGTCAGCGCCAGCGCGCCGAACGCCACGACGCTGGTCATCAACCTGAACAAGGCGGTCAACCCGGCCTGGTTCACCGCGGACGGGCTGTACTACATCCAGCCGATACCGGCGCACGCCTGGGCCAAGGCCTCGGCGAACGGCCCGCTCCTGGACTTCACCAACCCGGCGAACGCGAAGAAGATCTACGACTTCCTGGCCAAGCAGTCCGGCTCGACCGGCACCTACGCGACGAACCCGCTGTGGCAGGTCGTGGACGGGCCGTACCGGCTGACGCAGTTCAACAACACCACCGGCGGGTACACCATGGCGCCGAACCCGAAGTACGGCGGCCCCAAGTCAGCCATCGTCCCGACCGTGCAGGCGGTTCCGTACACCTCCGACACCGCCGAGTTCAACGCGGTCCTGTCGCACAGTGTCGACCTCGGCTACATGCCGCTGAACGACGTGCCGCAGCAGGGCGCGGTCAAGGCGGCCGGGTATCACGTCTTCGGCTACCCCGGCTGGGGATTCGCCTACGCGAACTACAACTTCGCCGACAAGACCGGCGATTTCAACAACATCATCAGGCAGTTCTACATCCGGCAGGCCCTGGCGCACCTGGAAAACCAGGAAGGCTACATCAAGGCCTTCTTCCACGGCGCCGGCGGCCTTGCGTACGGGCCGATTCCCTCGGTGCCCACCTCGCCGTACACCCCCGAGAACGCGCTGAAGAACCCCTACCCCTACAGCGTCGCCACGGCGGCCAGCCTGCTGAAGTCGCACGGCTGGCACGTGGTGCCCGGCGGCGCCAGCACCTGCGCGAAGCCGGGCACCGGCCCGGGTGAGTGCGGCGCCGGCATCCCGGCCGGGACCAAGATCTCTTTCAACGTGCTCTACGCCAGCGACCCGGTCATCTTCGGCGAACAGGTGACCGCCTGGGCCTCAGACGCGAAGAAGGTCGGCATCAACATCACCCTGCAAAGCGGCACGTTCAACCACGTCATCACCGTCGCCGACGACCCGGGCTCGCCGAAGACCGTCAACGACTGGGCGGTGGCGGTGTACGGCGGCTTCACCGACGCCTACTACCCGACCACCCTGGGCATCTTCACCACCGGGGGGTCCCTCAACGGCGGTTTCTACAGCGACCCCCAGGCGGACAAGCTGATCCACGCGTCGGTCACCAGCAACAACCCCGACGCGGTCAAGGCCGAAGCGTCCTACCTCACCCGGGTGCAGCCCAGCCTGTTCCAGCCCAACTACGACATCATCACCGTCTGGAAGAACAACGTCTCCGGCCAGCCGGCCGCGATCGAGGCGACAACCCAGTACTTCCTCAACCCGGAGCTGATGTACCTGACCAAATAGCCGGACTGTGGCCGGGGCGGCATCCCGGCGCGGGTGTGAGCCTGGACGCCCCCGTCCCCCGATGGCACCGTGGGGACGGGGGCTCCCGGCCAGGGGTGTGACGCACGGCGCGTCACCTGAGCAGAGGCATGAGGTGTGACGGCTTACCTGATCCGCCGCTCGCTGACGGCGATCGTGGTGCTCTTCGGCGTCTCGATCTTCATCTTCTTCATGCTGCACGTGATCTACCCCACGCCCGCCATCGACGTGCTCGGCCCGCACGCGAACAAGTTCTCCATCGCGCAGTGGAACACCCAGCACGGCTTCGACAAGCCGTGGATCGAGCAGTACCTGCGCTACCTCAACCAGTTGCTGCACGGGAACCTCGGCTACTCCTACAAGCTGAACCAGAGCGTGGCCGCGCTGTTCCAGGAACGATGGCTACGCAGCGCGTACCTGTCCGGGATCACGCTGCTGCTCTCGGTGCTGATCGCCATCCCGCTCGGCGTCTACCAGGCGGTCCGGCGGAACACGGCCGGCGACGCCGTGGTGACCACGGGCGCGTTCGTGACCTACGCGATGCCGGACTTCTTCCTCTACCTGATCGCCATCCAGCTGTTCGCGATCACGTTCCCGATCTTCAGCTACGAGGGCCCGCAGACCACCTCGATGATCTCGATCATCTTCGACTGGCGCGCGATGACGCTGCCGATCGTCTGCCTGACCCTGCTGGAGCTGGCCGGTTACTCCCGGTACATGCGGTCGGCGGCGATCGACACGCTGGCCCACGACTACATCAAGGCGGCCAGGGCCAAGGGGCTGCCGGAGCGGCTGGTCCTGTGGCGGCACCTGGTCCGCAACGCCTTCCTGCCGATGATCACCTTGATCGGCCTGTCGATCCCGGCGTTGCTGGCCGGCAACCTGATCTGTGAGGCGGTCTTCAACTTCCCCGGCCTCGGGCTGCTGTTCTACGACGCGCTGGGCACCGCCGACTACCCCATCATGCTCGCCTACACGCTGGTGGGCGCGGTCCTGGTCGTCGTGGGGAACTTCGTCGCCGACATCGCCCTGACGGTCGCCGACCCGCGGATCCGGCTGGTCTGATGGCTCGCGTTCCCCAGGAGATGATCCCGTGACCAACATCGCCCCAGAACTTCCGCCGCCGGGCCTGGAGCACATACCCGAGGGCGGCGCGGTCGGCCCGCCGCAAAGCGGCTGGCGGCTGGCGGCACGGGAGTTCGCGCGGAACAAGCTGGCCGTCCTCGGGCTGGGCGCGCTGATCTTCTTCGTGATCTTCTGTTACCTCGGGCCGCTGTTCTACCACGGCGGGCTGACCTCCGACCTCACGGCCACCAACGTGCAGCCGTCCACCGGGCACCCGCTGGGCACCGACAACCAGGGCTTCGACGTGCTCGAGGAGCTGATGATCGGCGGGCGGGCCGCGCTGGAGATCGGTTTTCTCTCCGCGCTCATCGGCATGGTCATCGGCGCGGTCTGGGGCGCGGTGGCCGGCCTGGCCGGCGGGCTGTTCGACGGGTTCCTGATGCGGATCGTGGACGTGCTGCTGTCCATCCCGTTCCTGTTCGTCATCCTGATCGTCGCGGTCCGCTACGGTGCGACGGTTTTCGGGCTCAGCGTGATCATCGGGATCTTCACCTGGCAGGTCCCGGCCCGGCTGGTCCGGGGTGAGGTGCTCACGCTGCGCGTGCGGGACTTCGTCTCCGCGGCCCGCGCCGCGGGATCGGGGCGAATCCGGCTCATCAACCGGCACCTGCTGCCCAACTCGCTCGGCGTCATCATCGTGACCGCCACGTTCTCCGTGGCCGACGCGATCCTGGCCGTCGCCACCCTCGGCTTCCTCGGTTTCGGCCTGCATTACCCCAATTTCGACTGGGGCGACATGCTCAACAACGGGATCACCTACCTGCAGGACGGTTACTGGTGGCAGGTCTACCCGGTCGGGATCTGCATCATCGTGGTCGTGATGGCCTGCAACCTGCTGGGTGACGCGCTCCGGGACGCACTGGACGTGAGGCTGCGCCGCCGATGACTCCCGTCCTGGAGATCCGCGACCTGTTCGACGCACATCCAGCTGACCAAGTCCGTAGTCCATGCCGTCGGCAACGTCGATCTGTCCATCGAGCCGGGGGAGGCCCTGGGGCTGGTCGGCGAGTCGGGGTGCGGGAAATCCATGACCGGCTTGTCCATCATGGGGCTGCTGCCACCGGGCGGGAAGATCATCAGCGGCTCGGTCAAGCTGGACGGCAGGGAACTGGTCGGCCTGAGCGACGCCGAGCTGCGCACCATCCGCGGCAACGACGTCGCCATGATCTTCCAGGACCCGCTCACCTCGCTGGACCCCACGAAGACGATCGGCTACCAGGTGGCCGAGCCGGTCCGGCTGCATAAGGGGGGGAGCAAGGCGGCGGCCATGGCCCGGGCCACCGAAGTGCTCGGCCTGGTCGGCTTGCCCCGGCCGGCCGAACGGCTCGGCGACTACCCGCACCAGCTCTCCGGCGGCATGCGCCAGCGGGTGATGATCGCGATGGCGCTGAGCTGTGAGCCCAAGCTGCTGATCGCCGACGAGCCCACCACCGCCCTGGACGTCACCATCCAGGCGCAGATCCTCGCCCTGTTGCACGACCTCAAGGATCGCCTCGGCATGGCGATGCTGCTGATCACGCACGACATGGGGGTGATCGCCGGGCATGCGGACCGGGTCCAGGTGATGTACGCCGGCCGGATGGTCGAGGTCACCACGACGCCGAACCTTTTCCAGCACATGCGCCACCCCTACACCCGTGCGCTGCTGGCATCCATTCCGCGGCTGAGCCAGGACGGCAGCCGGCGGCTGCTCACCATCGGCGGGCTGCCACCGGATCTGTCCCGGCCGCCGGCGGGCTGCCGGTTCGCGCCGAGGTGCAGCCGGGCCACCGACAAATGCCGCGACCAGGAACCGCCGCTGACCGGGGAGACCGCAGGTCACCTGTTCTCGTGCTGGCACCCGGTCGATGGGGCCGCCGACGCCGGGACCGGGAACGGTGCGAGAGCCCGCGCGTCCGTGGCCGCAGGCCGCGCGCCGGGACCCGGCAGCGAGGCGGCCGCGGCGCCGGTTCCCCCGCTGCTGGAGGTGCGCGATCTGGTCAAGGAGTTCCCCGTCACCGCCGGGGCGATCTTGCAGCGTCAGGTCGCGGCCGTGCATGCGGTCTCCAACGTCTCGTTCACCGTGGCTGCGGGAGAGACGTTCGGCCTGGTCGGCGAGTCGGGCTGCGGTAAGACCACGATCGGGCGGGTGGTGGTGGCGCTCGAGCGCCCGAACGCCGGCTCGGTGCTGCTGAACGGCCAGGACATTTCCGCGCTCAGCAGGGGAGAGCTGCGAAGGCAGCGACGCCACCTGCAGCTGATGTTCCAGGATCCCTACGCGTCCCTGGACCCGAGGATGCGGGTCGGCTCCATCATCCGCGAGCCGCTCAGCATCCAGCGTGTCGGGACCCGCCAGGAACAGCAGCAACGCGTTTTCGAACTGCTCGATGAGGTGGGGCTGCCGCGCGACGCCGTCGAGCGTTACCCGCATGAGTTCTCCGGCGGGCAGCGCCAGCGGATCGGGCTGGCCCGGGCGCTCACCCTGAGCCCCAAGGTCATCGTCGCCGACGAACCGGTCAGCGCCCTTGATGTCTCCATCAGGGCCCAGGTGCTCAACCTGATGAAGCGGCTCCAGGCGGACCACGGCCTCACCTACATCGTCATCTCCCACGATCTCGCGGTGGTCAAGTACATGGCCGACCGGATCGGTGTCATGTACCTGGGCAAGCTGGTCGAGATGGGCTCGGCGGAGGACATCTACCAGCGCGCCACGCATCCCTACACGGCCGGGCTCATCGCGACCATCCCGGTCCCGGATCCGGCGGAAGCGCGAGCCAGGAAGGGCGTGGGGATCAAGGGCGAGCTGCCCAGTCCGGTGACCCCGCCATCGGGCTGCCGGTTCCGGACCCGGTGCCCGTTCGCGCAGGATCTGTGCGCCGAGGAGGAGCCGCAACTGCGCTCGTTCGGGCCCGGCCACGTCGCCGCCTGCCATTTCCCCTTGCAGAGCTAGCGCAACAGGCTGGCCTGCCGCCAAGCGGCCACGCGATCATTACAGGTCATGGAGAAGAGCTTCGAGGAACTGATCGCAGAGGCCGCCGCCGTCGAGGTCACCGGCTGGGACTTCTCCTGGCTGGATGGCCGCGCTACCGAGGAGCGCCCGCCCTGGGGGTACCAGAAGCTGATGGGCGAGAAGATCGGCCGTGCCGCAGTGGCACTGGATATCCAGACCGGCGGCGGCGAGGTGCTGGCTGGGATACCACAACGGGCCGGCAAGGCCATGGTCGCCACCGAGTCCTGGCCGCCGAACATTAAACGCGCTCAGGAGAACCTGCGCGGCAAGGGCGTGATCGTGGTCGCCGATGACGACCACCCGCCGCTGCCGTTCGCCGACGACACCTTCGACCTGGTCACAAGCCGGCATCCGGTGGAAGCCCACTGGGACGAGATCGCTCGCGTCCTAGCCCCTGGCGGCACCTATTTCTCCCAGCAGGTCGGACCAGACAGCGGCCACGAGGTCTATGACTTCTTCCTCGGCCTGCAACCGCTGGGGCAGAGTGGACGCGAGCCCGAGCTGGCGCAGGCCGAGGCCGAGGAGGCCGGACTGGAAGTCGTGGATCTGCGAACCGCCGAGCTGAAAATGGAGTTCTTCGATGTCGGAGCGATGGTCTACTTCCTGCGCAAGGTGATCTGGTTCGTCCCGGACTTCACCGTCGAGCAATACCGCGACCGGCTGAAGGCCCTGCACGAGCGCATCCAGACCGCCGGGGCGTTCGTCGCCTACTCCCGCCGCTTCTTGATCGAGGCCCGCAAGCCGGAATGCGGCGCGGACATGACCGCGCGGGCGGAGCTGTAGGACATGACGGCCGCGCAGGACCGTGCCGACAACAGGGAGACGACCGAGAAGGCCGATCCCACGGAGAGCAACGACGCGAACGAGCCGACCGAACCCACCGACAACGCAGACCCGACCGATCCGATGGACAGGACAGACCCGCGCGACCCTATCGACAGGACCGAGTCCTGGGACCACAGGGACCACCGTGATGACGACATGACCTCATCATGACCTATCGAGGCCGGCGCCCTCCGCCGCGCCCGAAAGCGCCGCCACCGCGAGCCCGCCGAGCGAGGGCAGATCGTAGCCGCCCTCCTGGATCAGTACCGCGGGCCCGAGCGCCCCGACCAGGCGGCCCGCGGCGCGGTAGCCCGCCGCGGTGACGCACAACGGGCTCTCCGGGTCGGCTGCCGCCGCGTCCAGTCCGAGCGACACCACGACCGCGTCGGGCGCCAGGGCCCGTGCCTCGTCGCACAGGGCGGTCACGCCGGCGAGCCAGCCGTCGTCCCCGGTCCCCGGCGCCAGCGGCAGGTTGCGGTTATAGCCCTCGCCGTCGCCGCGACCGCGTTCCGCGGCGTAACCGGCGTAGTGCGGGAACCAGCCCGCGCCCGGATCGACGTGCACCGAGCCGTACCAGACGTCGGGCCGCTCGTAGAAGATCATCTGGGTGCCGTTGCCGTGATGCGCGTCGATGTCAACGACCGCGACCCGCCGCGCCCCGGCGGCCCGCAGCGCCTGCGTGGCGATCGCGGCGTTGTTGAGGTAGCAAGAGCCGCCGTACGCACTGCGGGTCACGTGGTGGCCCGGTGGCCGGCACAGCGCATAGGCGAGGCGCTCCCCGGAGCTGACCAGGTCCGCGGCGGTCAGCGCGGCGTCCGCCGCCCCGCGGATCGCCGCCCAGCTGCCGGGGCCGACCAGCGTCATGGTGTCGTAGCAGAACAAACCGGCCCGCCCGTGCACCGCGGGCGGGGAGCGCAGCGGCAGCCCGGCCAGCATGCCGGGGGTCGGGAAGACGTAGGGGACGACCCGGTCACGGCCGTATTCGGCGGGCAGCCCTGCCTGTTCCCAGGCCGGCCAGATCCCGGCCAGGTGGTCGACAAGGTCCGGGTCGTGGACGGTGCGCACGATCTCGTCGCCGTGCGGCCGGGCCGGCACCACGGGCGCGCCGGCCGCGGCGAGCGCGTCGCGCAGGACCACGGCCCGCGCTGGGACCTCCGTGCCCTCGTCCCGCACGCCCAGCCAGACCTCGCCGCCCGGCTCGTGCCGCAGGCAGTCCTCGCTCCAGACCAAGGGGACCCGCACCGGCTCACCTCCAGGCCGGGGAGGCTAGCATCACGGGATGCCGCATGTCACTGGCCACGTCCCGCCCCCGGTCGCGCCCAGGTTCTTGCCCGGCGGGCCGCCGGCCGCCCTGGCCGGCGGCGAACCGGACCCGTACGCCTGGATGCGCGACCGCGACCTGCCCGCCACGCGCGACTACCTCGCGGCCGAGCGCGCCTACTACGACCGGCACCTGGACACCGGGCTGCGGGACGAACTAGCGGCGGAGCTGACCGCCAGGGTGCTCGCGGCAGAGGACTCGGTGAGCTGGCGCCGGAACGGCCGCACCTACTTCACCAGGACGGTTCCGGGGCGGGAGTTCGAGCAGTTCTGCCGGGCGCAAGACGGCGGGGACGAGGTGCTTCTCGACGTCAATCGCCTGCTCGGCGACCCGGACTGCGCCGGTGACTACGTGGCGCTCGGGGTCCGCGAGGTCAGCCCGGACGGGCGGCTGCTCGCCTACTCGGTCGATTTCGACGGGGACGAGGTGTACCAGCTCCGCGTGCGCGACCTGGCCAGCGGCGCCGACCTGGCTGAGCGGATCGACGGGACCTACTACGAACTGGCCTGGGCGGCCGACTCGCGGTCGTTCTTCTATACCGTCCCCGACCCCCTGTACCGCCCGCACGAGGTCTGGCGCCACCGGCTGGGCACACCGCGGGACCAGGACGTGCTGGTCTTCGCCGAACGCGACGAGCGCTTCGAGCTGACCGTGCGGTCCACTCGCTCCGGGGCGTACGTGCTGATCGAATCCGCGTCCCGGGACACGACGGAAACACTGCTCATCCCGGCGGACCACGCCAGCCAGCCGCCGGTCGTCCTGGAGCCAAGGCGGCCCGGCGTGGAATACCGGGCCGATCACGGCGACGGGCCGGACGGCGGCGAGTTCTACCTCGTCACCAACGACGGGGCGGTGGAGTACCGGCTGGCGCGGGCGGCGGCGACGGCACCCGGGCGGGCCGGGTGGACCGAGGTCATCGCCGGGTCGGCGGGCACCCGCCTGGTGTCGGCCGACGTGTTCGGGCGGTACCTGGTGGTGGAGCAGCGGCACGGGGGCGCGACCCAGTTGCGCGTCGTGGACCGCCACTCGGGCGAGCAGCGGCTCATCGAGGCCGGTGGCCCGGAGTGCTCGCTCGCGCTCGCGACCAACGAGGACTACCACGCGGCAGCGGTGACCGTGCGCACGGAGTCGCTCATCGGCGCGCCGGCCTGGCACGACGTGGATCTGGCCAGCGGCCGCTGGGACCTGCGCAAACGGCGGGAGGTGCCCGGCTACGACCCGGCGGGGTATGTCACGGAGCGCATCGCCGCGCCCGCGCCGGACGGTACACAGGTCCCCGTCACGATCGCCTACCGCAGGGAAGCTCGCCCCGACGGCGGCGCGCCGTGCCTGCTCTACGGCTACGGCGCGTACGAGTCGTGCATCTGGCCGGAGTTCGACGTGGCCACGCCGAGCCTGCTGGACCGGGGTTTCGTGTACGCGGTGGCGCACGTCAGGGGCGGCGGGGAGGGCGGCCGCGCCTGGTGGCTGAACGGGCGGCTGGACCGCAAGCGCAACACGTTCACCGACTTCATCGCCGCCGCCGACATGCTCGCCGACCGGGGCTGGGCGGCGCCGGACCGGATCGTCTCGCGCGGGCTTTCCGCGGGCGGCCTGCTTCAGGGCGCGGTGTTCTCGATGGCGCCGCGGCGCTGGCGGGCGGTGGTGGCCGAGGTCCCGTTCGTGGACTGCGTGACCACCATGCTGGACCCGGGCATCCCGCTCACCATCGGCGAGTGGGACGAGTGGGGCGACCCACGGGACCCGGCCATCCGCGCCTACATGGAGTCCTACAGCCCCTACGACAACGTGCCCCCGGGGCCCCGGCCCGGCCTGCTGGTCACCGGGAGCCTGCATGACCCGCGGGTGCTGATCCACGAGCCGGCCAAGTGGGTCGCCAGGCTCCGGGCCACCGACACATCCGGCAGCCGGCTGCTGTTCCGCCCGGAGCTGGGCGCCGGGGCGCATGTCGGCCCGGCGGGACGCTACGACCGGCTGCGCTACGAGGCCGAGACCCTGGCGTTTATCGTGGCCGCGGTGACCTGAGGAAATAGCGGCGCTTTATTGCCGTCAGACCGGCCACGGCCTGGTCATTGTCACGCTGCGTTAATATCCGCCGACGGCGCTGTGACCTTGACATTTATCGAATCTATGTTCGATATTGTTAGGATGGGACCCGGGATTTCGCAGGTCAGACGACTGCCAGGCCGGGGCAATCGTAACGGAGCGTCACCAAGCGATGGCCCGCTACCGGGCTACGGGGCGCCGGCGGGTGGCGGGGCGCTGCCGGTGCTTCCGGCGCTGGGGGAACTGCTCCCGGGTGGGCTGGCCCGCGGATCGGTGGTGGTGGCCGGGCGCTGGAGCCTGCTCTGCCTGGCCCTGGCCGCCGGCGCGTCGGTGGCCGGCGCCTGGTGCGCTGTGGCCGGGGTGCCGCAACTCGGGGTAAGCGCCGCCGTCGGCGTGGGCCTGGATCCCGCCCGGCTGCTGCTGGTCCCAGATCCGGGCACGGCCTGGCCGCAGGTGGTGGCCTCGCTGCTGGACGGCTGTGAGCTGGTGCTCCTGCGCCCCCCGGACCGGGCGCCAGCCACGGTACGCCGGCGGCTCGAGGCGGTGCTGCGCCGCTGCGGGGGCGTGCTTGTCGTGGCCGGGGACTGGGACGGGGCGCAGGCCCGGCTGCTCATCACCCGCCAGGAGTGGTCCGGGATCGAGCCCGGTCACGGGCGGCTGCGGGCTCGGCGGGTGCTGGTGGTGGCGGACGGCCGCGGCGCCGCGGCGCGGGCACGGACGCGGTGGCTGTGGCTGCCGGGCCCGGATGGCTCGGTGGGCCCGGCGGACCAGACAGTTACCGGCATGCGGGACACCGGGTGACGGCTGCCGGCATGCGGGACACCGGGTGACGGCGCCAAGCCCCGTCCGGGTGCTGGTGCTGTGGTGCCCGGACTGGCCGTTGGATCCGGACGGCGCGCGCGACTTCGAGCAGGTGGTGTCCCTGGTAGAAGAACTCTGCCCGCGGGTGGAGGTGCTGCACCCCGGCGCCTGCGCGATCGGCGTCCGCGCCCCGGCCAGGTACTTCGGCGGGGAGCAGGCCCTCGCCGGGAAGATCATCGAGACGATCGCCGGCGGGGGCTTCGCCTGCTCGGCCGGCGTCGCCGATGGGCTGTTCGCCGCGCGGCTCGCCGCCCGCGCGGCGCCGCCGGGCACGGCCACGGTGGTCCCGCCCGGGCATGCCCCGGAGTTCCTCGCCCCGTACCCGGTCAGCGTGCTGGACAGCGAAGAGCTGACGGAGCTTCTTCCCCGGCTGGGCATCGTGACGCTGGGGGAGTTCGCCCGGCTGCCCGCCAGCCAGGCGGTGAACAGGTTCGGGACTCCGGGGGGCGCCGCGCACCGGCTGGCGCGTGGCCTGGATCCCCGGCCGCTGGCTGTCCGCCCGCCCGCGGCCGACCTGGCCGTCAGCGTTGCCTTCGACCCGCCGGCCGAGCTGGCTGAGCCCGTGGTGTTCGCCGCCAAGGCGCTCGCCGAGCAGATGCACGACGGCCTGGCCGCCCGGGGCCTTGCCTGCGTGCGCGTCCAGGTGCAGGTGATCAGCGCGGACGGGCAGCAACACGCCAGGCTGTGGCGGCACGACGGGCTGCTCTCCGGGCTGGCGGTGGCCGAGCGCGTCCGCTGGCAGCTGGCCGGCTGGCAGCCTGGTTCGGCGTCGCTCGATTCGGCGTCGCCCGGCGGGATCACGCTGCTCCGGCTGGCGCCCGATCAGGTCGTCCGCGCCCACGGCCGCCAGCTCGGCCTGTGGGGCGACGCGTTGGTCAGCGACCGGGTCGCCCGCGCCGCCCTGCGGGTGCAGGCCATGCTCGGCCACGGCGCGGTGACGCGCCCGGTCCCGGCGGGTGGCCGCAGCCCTGCCGAGCAGGCGACGTTGGTCCCGTTCGGGGACGCCCGCGACCCGGAACGCCCGCCGGGCCGGCCCTGGCCGGGACGGATTCCCGCGCCGGTCCCGGCCACGGTGTGCCGGGATCCGCTGCCCGCCCGGGTCGCCGACGGCGCCGGGGCGCCGGTGACCGTCACCGGGCGGGCCCAGATATCCGCTCCCCCGGCCCGGATGTCGGCTAACGGCGGGCCGTGGCTGGCGATCACCGCCTGGGCCGGGCCCTGGCCCGTCGCCGAACGCTGGTGGCGGCCGCAGGCCGCGCGGCGGCGGGCCAGGTTCCAGCTCGTCACCGAGGATGGGGCCGCGTGGCTGGCCGCCGTGCAAGACGGCCGCTGGCAGATCGAGGCCAGGTATGACTGAGCCGGACCACCGGGAACCCGCTGTGAATGTGAATTTGGTGTTGTTCTTTGCACACCAGACTCACATTCATGGCCGCTGAGATGCGAGGGGATAGCTGGTCATGGGATGGGACAACCCGCCCCTTCCATGGCGGGAGCTTCAGCGGCGGCTGTCCTGGGGCACAGGTGAGCCCGCAGACGCCGAACCGGACCTGCGCCCGGTCACCCAGCTGCCCGTCCCGGCCACGACCGGTAACGTCCCGTCCTGGGCCGAACTGCACTGCCACTCGTCCTACAGCTTCCTCGACGGCGCCTCCAGCCCCGCCGAACTCGTCGCCGAGGCGGCCCGGCGCGGCCTCGAGGCACTGGCCATCACCGACCACAACGGCATGTACGGGGTGCCCCAGTTCGCCCAGGCGGCCGCCAAGCTGACAGACCAGACAGGAGTCACGCTCGGCACGGTCTTCGGCGCGGAATTGAGCCTTAATCCCCTTGGCCGCGCCGGTCCCCGGTCCGGAGACCCGGATCCGGCCAGCCAGCATCTGCTCGTGCTTGCCCGGGATCCGGACGGGTACCGGCGGTTGTGCTGGGCCATCAGCGTCGCGCAACTCGCCGGAGGCGAGAAGGGCCGCCCCGTTTACGATCTCGGCGAACTCGCCCAGGCCCACGACGGGCACTGGGTGATCCTCACCGGCTGCCGCAAGGGCGCGGTCCGCGCCGCGCTCGCCGCCCGTGGCCCAAAAACGGCCAGGAAGGAGCTCGGGAAGCTCCAGGCCGCGTTCGGCCGCGACAACGTCGTGATCGAACTGACCAGCCACGACCTGCCCGAAGACGACGAGCGCAACGACGCCCTTTACGAACTGGCCCAGGCCACCGGCACGTCGGCGATCGCCACCGGCAACGTGCACTACGCGGCCCCCGGGGACGCCAGGCTGGCCGAGGCGCTGGCCGCGGTCCGGGCCCGGCGCAGCCTGGACGACATGGACGGCTGGCTGGCCGCCTCCGGCGCCGCCTACCTGCGGTCCGGCGCGGAGATGGCACACCGGCTGCGCCGTTATCCGGGCGTCATGGACAACACGGTCCAGCTGGCCCGCGACTGCGCGTTCGGTTTCGACGTGATCGCGCCAAGACTGCCCGATTTCCCTGTCCCGGCCCGCCACACCGAGACGACCTGGCTGTACGCGCTGGTGGCCAGGAAGGCCGCGCACCGCTACGGCCCGCCGCGCGCCGAGCGGGTCAAGGGCGCCTACGCCCAGATCGCCCGCGAACTCAAGGTGATCGAGGACCTGGGGTTCCCCGGTTACTTCCTGATCGTCCACGACATCGTCAGGTTCTGCGAAGAGGCGGGAATCCTTTGCCAAGGCCGTGGTTCTGCGGCGAACTCAGCCGTCTGTTACGCACTGGGGATCACCAGCGTCGATCCCGTTTTGCATGAATTGCTTTTCGAGCGGTTCCTGTCGGCCGGCCGGGACGGGCCGCCGGACATCGACCTGGACATCGAGCATCGCCGGCGCGAGGAGGTGATCCAGTACGTCTACGGCAAGTACGGCAGGGACAAGGCGGCCCAGGTGGCGAACGTGATCACTTACCGGCCGCGGATGGCGCTGCGGGATGCGGGCCGGGCGCTGGGCTATGACAGCGCGCAGCAGGACCGGTGGGCGAAGCAGGTAGGGCCGCGGGAGTATGGGCCGGGGCAGCCGATCCCCCCGGACGCGGAGGTTCCCGAGCCGGTCACCAGGCTCGCCGCGCGGATGCAGCGGCTGCCCCGGCACCTGGGCATCCACTCCGGCGGGATGGTGATCTGTGACCGGCCGGTGGGGGAGGTGTGCCCGGTGGAGTGGGCGCGGATGCCGGGCCGGTCGGTGCTCCAGTGGGACAAGGACGACTGCGCCTTCGCCGGGCTGGTCAAGTTCGACCTGCTGGGCCTGGGCATGCTGACCGCGCTGCGGGACTGTTTCGAGCTGGTGGCGGCGCATCACGGGACACGCTGGAACCTGCACTCGCTCCCGCAGGAAGACTCCGGCGTCTACGACATGCTGTGCGCGGCGGACACCGTCGGGGTGTTCCAGGTCGAGTCCCGCGCCCAGATGGCGACGCTGCCCCGGCTGCGGCCGCGGAAGTTCTACGACCTGGTGGTGGAGGTCGCGCTGATCAGGCCGGGCCCGATCCAGGGCGGCTCGGTGCACCCCTACATGCGGCGCCGCAACGGAGACGAGGAACCGGACCTGCCGCACGAGTCCATGCGCCGCGCCTTGGGCAAGACCCTGGGGGTCCCGCTGTTCCAGGAGCAGATGATGCAGCTGGCGATCGACTGCGCCGGGTTCAGCCCGGCCGACGCGGACCGGCTGCGCCAGGCGATGAGCTCCAAGCGCGGTCCGGAGCGGATCGAGGAACTGCGTGAGACGATGATGACCGGGATGGCGGCCCGGGACATCCCGGACGAGGTCGCCCGCGACGTCTACGCCAAGGTCCTGGCCTTCTCCAGCTACGGCTTCCCCGAGTCACACGCGATCAGCTTCGCCTACCTCGTCTACGCCAGCGCGTGGCTGAAGCGCTACTACCCGGCCGCGTTCACCGCCGCGCTGCTGCGCGCCCAGCCGATGGGCTTCTACTCGCCGGCCAGCCTGATCGGCGATGCGCGCAGGCATGGCGTGCAGGTGCGCGGCGTGGACGTGAACGCCAGCGAGGTCCTCGCCACCCTGGAGGCGACGTCCGTGCCTGGACAGCCGGCGATCAGGCTCGGCCTGGCCGCGGTCAGGAACCTAGGCACCGGCCCGGCGGCCCGCATCGTGGCCGGCCAGCCGTACACCGGCCTGGAGGATTTCGCCCGCCGCACCGCGCTGCCCGCCCGGGCGCTGGAGGCGCTGGCCATGGCGGGCGCGTTCGGCTGCTTCGGGGCGCCGCGGCGGGAGGCGCTGTGGGCGGCGGGGGCGGCCGCCACCATCCGGGCCGGCCAGTTGCCCGGCACCACCATCGGCCTGGACGCGCCGCCGCTGCCCGCGATGACCGCCGCGCAGGAGACGTTCGCCGACCTGTGGGCCACCGGAACCTACGGCACCCACCCGTTGGCGCACGTCCGGCAGCGGCTCACCGAGGACGGGGTGATCCCCGCCGCCGCGCTGCGGACCGCCCGGCCGGGCGCGGCCGTGGTAGTGGCCGGGCTGGTCACCCACCGGCAGCAGCCGGGGACCGCGCGCGGGGTAGTGTTCCTCAGCCTGGAGGACGAGACCGGGATGGCGAACGTGATCTGCCTGCCCGGGGTGTGGGAGCGGCACCGCCGGATGGCCGTGGAAGCCAGCGCGCTCCTGGTGTACGGGCGGGTGGAACGCCTGGACGGCGCGGTCAGCCTGCTCGCCACCCGGCTGCGGCGGATGCGGGTGGCGGCCGCGGGCCCCAGCCGCGACTTCCGTTAGGGCGCGTCCCGTAGATCTATGCCGACGCGCAGCAGGCTGAATGATCTATGGGGCATGCCCTAGCTCCAGCTCCCTTTCGTGATCGCACGGGGCCTGGGCCGGCGCAGCAGCCACTGCCAGAAGGTCCGCCGGGGCGGCCGCGGCGGGCGCGGCGGATGCGCCGTGATGGCGCCGCTGCCGACCTTTCCGGACACGTGAATGCTCAGCAGGGCGGGCACCCCCGGGCCCTCGGGTTGCTGGACATTGACCGCCCCGTAACGGACCGACATATCGTCGGTGTCGACCACGATGCCGGGCTTGGTGATCAGGGTCAGCGTGCCACTGCTCACTTCGGCATGGAGCCGGAGCGTCGGCTCGGTGATCACCGCCTCGGTGAAGTCGAGCCGGACCGAACCGCTGGCGACCCGGATCTCCATCCGCCTGGGCACCACCCAGCGGCCGTCCCGTCTCGCGCTGCTACCGCCGCACTCGATGCGGACCAGATCCTTCGGCTCGGCCGCCGTGGCGAGCCCGGGACCGGCTGGCAGGTCCTTGGTCAGCGCGGTCAGCTCGCCGTAGGTGCGCGCGGTCAGCGCCACCTCGAGCCGCTGGTCGAGTTCTTCGGCGGTGAGCCGCCCGTCGCCCGCAGCCATCCGGAGCAGTTCCACGACCCGGTCCCGGTCCTCGTGCGACGCGCGCAGTTCGCGTGCCGGCAACCGCTCATCCCCGTTTCCGCGCGGTGTCACCTCGCCGGCCATGGCACATACTGTACGGTCACGGCCGCCGGGCCGGCATGCGTGAATCCCGCCTGCCGGGGCAGGGCAGCGCTCGCCGTTACCGGGTCGCTGTGAGGCCCGGGTACACAGGCTGCCCCGCGCCGGTCGTCGGCATCACCGCGGCGCGCTAACCGGCCAGGTCCTGCCAGGTCCGGCCGCTGCGCACGCTCGCGGGGCGCTCGGCGGTGATGTCCGAGCCTTCCCGAGCGTGCTCGTCGCGCATCTTGACCAGGATCCAGCGCCGCCGGCCGGTGCGGGTCAGCGCGAAGCCGCCGGTGAGCTTGCTGCCGTGCGCCACGAACGACAGATGGCCGGGCTCGTCCCTGGCGATGTCGGCCGTCCCCTCATCCCAGATGATGACGGCCCCAGTGCCACGCCTGGCGCCGGGGTGCACGCCCTCGAACTCACCCGCCTCCAGGGTGTGGTCCTCGACCGGCACGGCCAGCCGCCGGACCGTGGGGTCGAGCGAGGGGCCCTTGGGCACCGCCCAGGAGCGCAGCACCGGGCCGGCCTGGATGCGCAGATCGAAGTGCAGCGTGGTCGCGTCATGAAGCTGGACGACGAACCGGGATGCGATCACCTGCCCGACGCTACCGGTTGCCGGTGACCTGCGCTTTTGCCAGCCAGCCCGGCGCCTTGTGAATGTCGGTGACGACGGCAACCTCCCGGCCCCTGCCGACGTCATAACGGGCAAACGGGGTGAAGGAGGTCACCATGGACCTGGGCATCGCGCGGCGGTTCACGACCGCAGGTGTTCTTATCGCGGCGGCGGGGTCGCTCGCCGTGGCCACTGCGACAGGTGCGGCGGGCGCGAGCCCGCTGCCGCGGGTCGCGAACCAGCCAGCGCACGGCGCGGGCGCACCACACCGGCAGATCGGCGCCGCGGAGCTGACGTATTTCAAGGTCGTCCTTACGGCTACCCGCGCGGCAGGCCAGCCGCCCACGGCGACCGTCACCGCGGCCGGTTACGAACGGTCCGGCGCCGGCTGGAGATTGCTAGCGGTGAAGCGGCTCGGCAAGCCCGGCCAGTGGTTCTGGCGCACGGTGCAGACGTGCTCGCTGGACATCACCGAGACCAAGGGGATCAGCCCCGTCCAGGTGTTCGACTCGGCCAAGATCAGCCTGCTGGCTACTCCGGCCCTGGGCTGCATCCAATCCTTCAGCGAGCGATGGAAGCCGTAGCCCTCCCGGATACGGCCCGTTCTCACGACTAAGGCGGCGGCGGATGGTGCGGAGCGTGGTTGGCGGGATCGCCCGGTTCACGGTCGTGGCGGCTCTGGTGCTGGGATTGGCCGGAGCGCTGGTCACGCCGGCGGCCGCAGCGGGTGCTCCGGGACCGGGCTACACCGTGGCGCACCAGCCAGGCCGGGCGCAGCCGCCCGGCCTGGCGCAGCCGGCATTCCCGGCCGGCCTGTGGCGGCCCGGCGCCACCGGGCCTGGTACCTGGCGGCCGGTCCGCACCCCGGCCGCCAGCCTCCAGCGCCCCGCCGCCGCCCCCGCCGCGGCGGGGCGCCGGTGGCGCGTCCAGCAGACCCCCAACCCGGTCATCCCCAACGGCGTGCTCGACGCAGTCTCCTGCGCCAGCCCAGGGACCTGCATCGCGGTCGGCGGCTATGAGAACCGGGCCGGCGCCGAAGTTCCCCTGGCGCAGGCCCGTACCAGCGCCGGCTGGCGGATCCTGGCCGCCGCCACCCCGCCCGGGGCCGTCTTCACCAATCTCTTCGGCGTGTCCTGCACCGCCACGGACGCCTGCACAGCTGTCGGCTACTACACCGACCGCGCGCGGCACATCCACCCGCTGGCCGAGATCTGGACCGGCACAAGCTGGAAGATCCAGCCCGTGCCGAGCCCGGCCGGCCACCCGCTGAGCGGATTCTTCGCCGTCTCCTGCGCCTCGGCGCGGGCCTGCACCGCGGTCGGCGCCCAAACCGACGCCCACGGCAACAGCACCTCGCTGGCCGAGCGGTGGAACGGCGCCGCCTGGAGCATCCAGGCCACAGCCAGCCCCACTGGGTCGATGGGCAGCGAGTTCCTCGCCGTGTCCTGCGCCTCGGCGACCGCCTGCACCGCCGGCGGGGCCAACCTCGACGGCTCTGGCACGAGCGTGCCGCTGGCGGAGCGGTGGAACGGGACAAGCTGGCGCATCCAGGTCACGCACGCCCCGGCCGGCTCGATCGGCGCCGGGTTCGCCGGGGTGTCGTGCAGTTCGGCGGCCGTCTGCATCGCCGCGGGCAGCTACGGCAGCCAAAGCGGTTCCTCCGTGATGCTGGCCGAACGGTGGAACGGCGCGAGCTGGCGCATCCAGGCCACCCCCAGCCCGGCCGGTGCCACGGGCAGCGAGTTCCTCGCCGTGTCCTGCACCGCGCCGGGCGCCTGCACCTCGGTCGGCTCGGTCACCATCGGCGCCCACAACAGCGGCGGCAACGGCATGACCGTAGGGCTGGCGGAACGGTGGAACGGCACGGCCTGGCGCGCCCAGGCCATTCCCGGTCCGGGCCGGTCCACCGGTACCGGGTTCGCCGCGGTGTCGTGTAGCGCGGCGACCGCGTGCACCGCCGCCGGAAGCTACGACACGGTCAGCAATCTCGGTCGGCCGGTGGCCGCGGCTTGGCGCGGCAAGAGCTGGCACCGGCAGGCCGTCCCCGCCCGGGCCGGCGCCTCGGCCGCCAACGGCCTGGTCGGGGTGTCGTGCCCGTCGGCGCGCACGTGTATCGCGGTCGGGTTCAGCACGGCCGCCACGGGCAACTCCACGACGCTGGCCGAGCGCTGGGACGGCGGCCACTGGCGGATCCAGCCATCTGCGGCCCCGGCCGGCACCGTCTCCGCGGGGCTGTCCGGTGTCTCCTGCCGGTCGCCGCGGGCCTGCACCGCCGTGGGCGAGTTCTTCAGCCGCGGCCAGCGGCAACTGGCGCTGGCCGAGCGCTGGGACGGCGCCCGCTGGCGGGTTCAGCCGGTGCCCAGCCCGGCCGGGGCCCGGGGGGACAGCGAGCTGTCCGCGGTGTCGTGCCCTTCGGCGCATCGCTGCTTCGCCGTCGGCCAGTACTCCACCAAGTCCGGCTCGGTGGCGCTCGCCGAAACCTGGAACGGCGCCCGCTGGACCATCCAGCCGCTGCCCGGCGCGGTCAGCAACACATTCCTGCTCGGGGTGTCGTGCGCCACGCCGCGCGCCTGCGTCGCCGTCGGCAGCTACGGCACCGAGATCTGGAACGGCACAAGCTGGCGCTTGGTGCCCATGGCCACGCCCGCGGGCGGCCAGGTGATCTCGCTCGACGGAGTGTCGTGCACCGCAGCCAGGGCCTGCACCGCGGTCGGCGCCTACTTCAGCCAGAACGCCGGCCCGCTGAACCTGGCAGAGGCCTGGAACGGCACGGCCTGGCGGGTCCAGGCCACCCCGAACCCCATTCCGCAGGGACGTAACCAGCTCAACAGCGTTTCCTGCGCCTCGCCGCGATCTTGTACCGCGGTCGGCGTGGACGCGGCGAGCGACTTCGCTCCCCCCGGGGGATTCGCGGAGACGTGGGACGGCGCCCGCTGGCGGCGGCAGGCTACTCCTGTCCCCCCGGGAACCGTGCTGACCGAGCTGTTCACCGTGTCGTGCCCGGTCCCGGCCACCTGCACCGCGGTCGGCACCATCGGCGGGCAGTCGATGATCACCGTGACACTGGCGCTGCGCACCGGGTGACGGGGCAACTCGCGAGCAGGGGTTTACCCAGGCTTACTACTGACGAGTAACATGGGAGCCTGCCTTCATACCGCGCAGTGGACAACACGGAAAAGGCCCATGAACGACGCGCAGAAACCGTTCGGGAACAAGCTCGTCGTGGTGACCGGTGCAGGCAGCGGATCATCGGCGTCAACCTGCTTGGCGTGGTCCGCGGCTGCCGGCTGTTCGGGGCGCAGATGGCCGAGCGGGGGACCGGCGGGCACCTGGTGAACATCGCCTCGGCCGCCTCCTACACGCCGACCGCCTCGCTGCCCGCGTACGCGACGACCCAGGCGGCGGTGCGGATGCTCAGCGAGTGCCTGCGCGCCGAGCTGGCCGCATCCGGCATCGGGGTGACGGCCATCTGCCCGGGTTTCACCAGCACGCCCATCGCCCGCGCCGCCCGGTACGTGGGCCTCCCCGCCGGGGAGGAGGAGCAGGTGCGCGAGAACACCGTCCGTGCCCTGCGCCGCCGCCGGTTCCCGCCGGAGAAGGTCGCCCTTGCCGTGATGCGCGCGGTGCTGCGCGATCGGCCAGTGGTCCCGGTGAACACCGAGGCCAGGGTCACCTACGCGCTGTCCAGGCTCGCTCCGGAGGCGTTGCGCGCGCTGGCCAGGCTGGAGGCCGCACGGTCGCCGGTGCGGCCTGGCCGATGACCCGCGCACCCGGCGGCGGCGTGGCATACTCGAAGCCGTCGGTGTTCTACAAGCGCTGTAGAACATCTACGGGGTGTCGATGCTATTCGGGCCAGGAGGGCGCGGCGTGCACCAGGAATGCCCCGGCCACCCGTCGGCGGAGCGCCCGGCGCCGCGGCGGCCGTCCGGGTCACGGGAGGCCGAAGTGCTAGCCGTGCTGCGCGCCGCGGGGACGCCGCTGACCCCGGGCCAGGTCCGCGAGCGGCTCGACGCCCGGCAGCTGGGCGAACTGGCCTACAGCACCGTGGTCACCATCATGTCCCGGCTGCACGCCAAGGGGCTGCTGGCCCGGGAGCGTGCCGGGCGCGGGTTCGCCTACACCCCCGTGGATGACGCCAGCCTGGCCGCCGGGCAGATGAACCGGGCCCTGGACGGTGGGGCCGACCACGACGCCGTGCTGACCCGGTTCGTGTCCGGCCTGTCCGGCCGGGACGCGCGGTTGCTGCGCCAGCTGCTGGACGCCGACGAGGACGGGGGATAGCCGGTGCTGCTGGTGGTGTACCTGCCGTTGCTGATTCCCGCGCTGGCCGCGGTCGCGGCCCGTCCGCTTGCCGCCCGGCTGGAACCGCGGCAGGGCACGTGGCTGCTCACCGTGGCCGCGGTGGCCCTGGCCGCGTGCAGCACGGTCGCGCTGGCGCTGCTCGCCGCCTCGGCCATCGCCCAGGTGCCAGTGCTCGCCGGCCTCGGGGACTACTCGCAAAGCGTGATCCATCACCACGATCCCGCCTCGGCGGTCACCGGGACAGTGGCCGCCGTCGTGCTGACCGTGGCCGCGGTCGCCGTCGCGGTCGCGATCCGGCACCGGGCCCGCGCCCTGGCCGAGTCCTACCGGCGTGCGGCGCAGCTGCACGACGACGGCGCCGTCCTGGTGCAGCGCGGCGCGGCGGTGGAGGCGTACGCGCTGCCCGGCTGGCCGGGCCGGATCGTGGTCTCCGGGCGCCTGCTGGAGGCGCTGGACGAGCCGGGGCGCGCGGCGCTGCTCGCGCACGAGCGGGCTCATCTGGCGGGCAGGCATCACCTGTTCACCACGGTGGCGCACCTGGCCGCCGCCGCCAACCCGGTATTGCTCCCGCTGGCCCGCGCGGTGGACTACACGGTGGAACGCTGGGCTGACGAGCACGCCGCCCGGGTCACCGGCGATCGCCGCCTGGTGGCGGTCACGATCGGCCGGGTGGCCATGCTCGCCACCCCGGGCCGCCTGCCAGCGGCCACCCTCGGCATGGTCCGGGCGGGCAACCGCCGGGTGTCGCTGGCCCTGGCCGGGCCGGTGCCCCGCCGGGTCGCCGCCCTGCTCGGGCCGCCACCGCGCTCGCGGGTGCTGCTGCTGGCCGCCGCCGCGCTGATTGTGCTGCTCACCGGCGCCTCGGCCGTGGAGGCGGCCAAGGACCTGCACGCCTTGCTTGAGCTTGCACAGGCCGGGCGCTGACGCCGGGGGTCAGCGGCCGCCGGTTCGCGCGGGGGCCAGCTCAGGCTGCTGAGCGGGGGGCCGCCGCGCGGAGCTGGCCGGCCCAGGGGACGGTCGCAGCTCGTCGAGGCGGACCATGACCACGCCGCCGAGGATGAACGCGCCACCCAGGAACTGGATGGCCGAGGGCAGCTGGCCGAGCAGCAGCCAGGCGAACAGGATCGCGAACAGCGTCTCGGACAGGCTGACGAACGAGGTGAGCTTAGCGCCCAGCCGGCGCGCGGCGCCGATGCCCGCGACGTAGGCGATCACGGCGGCCAGCAGCGACAGCCCGAGCACCGGCACGATCCAGCTCACCCGGTGGCCGAGCACGTGGACGCCGCCCGTGCTGGCGGTCATCGGCAGCAACCCCGTCCAGCCCACGACGGCCAGGCCGGCCGTGGCGACGCACATCCCGGCCCACGCCATGACGATGGGGGGCAGCGGCGCCCGCTCGCCGCCCGCGGAGAGCAGGAAGAAGCTCGCGAGCCCGACGGCCCCGAGCAGCGCCCACACCACGCCGACCGGGTTGATCCCGCCTGGCCCAGCCAGATCGAGGACCATGGCCAGCCCGGCGATCGCCACGGCGCCCCCGGCGACGGTCAGCCGGCGCGGCCGCTGGCCGTGGCGCAGCCACAGCCAGCCGACCACGAGCACCACGCCGAGGTACTCCAGCAGCAGCGCGATGCCCACCGGTATCCGGGCGACGGCGTTGAAGAAGCACAGTTGCGGGGCGGCGATCGCGAGCAGGCTATACGCGGCGACGCTGCGCGCGTTCTGCCGCAGCAGCGGCCACCGGCCACGGAGCTGGATCATCGCCGGGACGGTGAGGATCAGCGCAGCCACGCCGATCCGGGCCAGCACGGCGGTACCGGGGCTCCACCCGGCGCCGTAAAGCGCCGAGGCGAACGTCCCCGAGGTGCTGAAGGTCGCGGCCGACAGGACGGCAAGAGCCAGGCCAGCGCTGCCCGTCGCAGCCCTGGCGGCGGCGGGGGTCCCCAGGACGGTCACTGCTGCTCCTGTAAGTGGTAAAAGTGAGTTACGCTAGTGACGCTACCCAGAGATGGTGAAAGGGGTCAAGATGATTTTTGCCCATGACACCGAGGTAGCGCTGGCCAGCGCCGCGGCCCTGGTCAACACCGGCCGTGGTGGCAAGGAGCTGCTCCCTGACCTGGCCGCCCTCGACCAGTTCCTGGCCGGCTGGGGGTGGACCGGCGGACGGGCGCGCGACCAGGCCGAGCTTGACACGGTCCGGCGGCTCCGGCCGCGGCTGGAACGGCTGTGGGAGATGGGCCCCGACGACGCCGCCGGGCTGGTCAACACCCTGCTCCGCGAGGCGAGCGCGCTGCCGCAGCTGGTCAAGCACGACAGCTGGGACTACCACCTGCACGCCACCTCGCCCGCCGCGCCACTGGCCGACCGGATGGCCGTGGAAGCCGCGATGGCCTTCGCCGACGTCATCCGCTCCGGGCAGCTCGGCCGGCTCCGGATCTGCGCCGCGGAAAACTGCGACAACGTGCACGTCAACCTGTCCAAGAACCGGTCGCGGCGGTTCTGCAGCGTGTCCTGCGCCAACCGCACGAACGTCGCCGCCTACCGCACCCGCCAGGCACGGCAGCTGGCCGGGTAGTCTCGGCTGCTGACATGAACGAGAACCCCAGGCGCCAGCAGCGTCCCGAACGCGCACCGGACACCCTCGATCGCTGGGCCGCGGCGGCAAGCGCCGAACTCGGCATCGAGCTTTCCGGCGATTTCATCAAGACCGTGCTCAACCTGGCCCGCGTCGCGGCCCACCGGGTGGACCGGCCCGCGGCCCCGCTGACGGCCTTTCTGCTGGGCATCGCGGTGGGCCAGGGCCAGCCGCTGCCCGAATCGGCGCGGCGACTGCAGGATCTCGCCCAGGCCTGGCCCAGGGAAGCGGGCGAATAGCGCCTGCCGGGCTACAGCCGGATCCGCAGCCCGGGGTTCGCGCCCGGCCCGAAGCCGAGCGAGCGGTACAAGGCCGCAGCCTCCGGAGTCGCGTGCAGTTCCACCGCCCCGACTTCCCGCTCCCGGAACCACCTCAGCAGCACGGTGGTGATCAAGCGCGCCAGGCCGCGCCGGCGCGCCTGCGGATCGGTGGACACCCACTGGATGTAGCCCACGGCGCCGGCGGGATTCGCCGGGCCGGGGAGCCGGGTAGCAATGGTCCCCGCCCCGGCGGCCGCGAGCCTGCCCGCCGAGCCGGGGGCGTCGGCCACGAACACCGCGGCGTCCGCGCCGAGCCGGCTCGCCAGGGCCGCGGCCGCGGCCGCACGCCAGGCCGGGTCCGCGGCGTCCAGCCCCATCGCCTCATACATCAGCGCGGCCAGGCGGATGACTTCCCCGGCGTCTTCGGGACCGGCCTGCCGGATGGCCAGCCCGGCCCCGGGCGGCTGCTCGCTCACCCGGGCACGGTACCGGGTCCAGGCCGAACTGCTCGTGAGTCTGTGCGGTCACTGGGTTTCCGGCGCGGCCCGGCGGATCGGCGCGAAGGTCGGGACCGGCGCCTTGGTGAGGAACTCGGTGATCACCAGGTTGCACAGGCCTGGCTTTTCCACCAGCAGGCCGTGCGAGGTGCCCGGGACCACGGCGAGTTCGGCGTCGGGCAGGCGCCGGTAGGCCTCGATAGCGTGTTCCAGCCGGACCTCGTCATCGTCGGCCACCATGATCAGGGTGCGGCAGGTGAGCGCGCGCAGATCGGCGCCGGTGAGCGCGGGCTCGCGGGCGTGCATGTCGGCCAGCTTGCCGACCATCACGTCGTAGTGGCCGATGCCGTCCGGTGACAGCTCGCCGTAGCTCTGCCTCAGGAACTCCGGCGGCTCGCCGTCCAGCACCCCCTCGGCCCACCCGTCGTGGTGGAACACGCCAGTGGCGAAAACAAGCTGGCACACCAGGTCAGGGCGCCGCAGCGCCACCGTCAGCGCCACGACCGCGCCGTCGCTGCAGCCGAACAGGAAGACCGGGGCGCCGATCACGGTGTCGATGAACGCGATCGTGTCGTCCGCCATCAGCTCGTAGCTGATCGGGCCCGCGACGTCCGGAGTGCGCCCGTGGCCCCGCTGCTCGGGCGTGTAGACGCGGAAAGCCTGCGCCAGCGCGCCCACGGTGGGGTCCAGGGCGCGGGAGTCTACCCCGGCTCCGCCCGGGTGCAGCATCACGCACGGTTCGCCTTGACCGCGCTCGTCGTACCACATCCACACGCTGGGCAGTTCGACGGTCGGCATTGCCTCGAGTTCCTTCCCTTGCCGGTCGGCCGCTAGTTGCCGGTCTTCGCTAGGCAATCATGACCATCAGGACGCGCGTGGCAGCTGGAAATCATCGCGGGCCCGGACGGTACCGGGCCGCCGGCCGGTGTTTGCCGGTGGTCAGAGGGTGAGTTCGAGGATCATCGGCGTGGTGGGACGGCGGGTCACGGTAGCGGATTCCACGGTCAGGCCGAGCCGGTCACCGGAGCGCAGGCCGGCCGCGACCACCGGGCCGGTCATGCCGTGGCTGGGCGTCGGCAGCCGCCCGGCGGGCCGGTCTTGGCCGGATCCGATCAGCCACAGCTCGTAGTGCTGGGCGGCGGGCAGCTGGCGCAGCCCAGCGGCGGCGAAGACGAGCATCCCGTCGCGGTGGGACATGACGATGGTGGCGGTGCCCCCGGTCCGCACCGGCGCGGTCATCTTGACGGCGTCCGGCGCGGTCAAGACCGTCGCGATCTCCTGGCTGGCGGCTGGCTGCCCGGCCGGCGGCCCTGGGCTCGCGGTCACCCACACCGTCACGGCCGCCACGGCGGCGGCCCCGCCCAGCACCAGCGCCAGCCGGCGCGCGCCCGGCCGCGGGCGGGTGCGGCCGGTGGCATAGCCGCCACGGGTGACCGGGGGCAGCTGCCTGGTGCGCGCCGTTTCGGCGCGCAGCGCTTCCTTTAGCGCGGCCGGCGGCTGCGCGGCTGCCGCCGCGGCCAGGCGCGCCGTGGCCTCGCGCAGCCCGGCGACCTCCCGGGTGCATTCCCGGCATCGCGCCGCGTGCCGTTCGAACCGGGCATGGTCCGGGCCGTCCAGGGCATCCAGCGCGTAGGCGCCCGCCAAGGTGTGCGCCTCGGGCCGCCGGATCCTCATCGGCCAGCCCCCAGGCAGTCCCGCAGCCGGATCAGGCCGTCGCGCATCCGGGTGCTCACCGTCCCGGCCGGCACCCCGAGCAGGCCCGCCACCTCCCGGTAGGTATGGCCGCCGTAGTAGGCGAGGGTGACCGCCTCATGTTGCAGGTCGGTGAGGGTGCCCAGGCAGCGGCGGACCCGTTCCCGGTCGAGGTTGTCCTCGACGGTCTCGGCGACGTCGTCATAGGCGATCATGGGCGCCGCGGCGCGACGGTCCCGGTCCGCCGACCGTTGCTCCGACCGGACCCGGTCCACCGCGCGCCGGTGCGCGATGGTCGCGACCCACGCCATCGGGCTGCCCTTGCTGGCGTCGAACCGGGACGCGGCCCGCCAGACCTCGACGAAGACCTCCTGGGTGACCTCCTCGGTCAGCCCTGGATCCCGCACCACGTTGCGAACTGTGCCAAACACCGGCGCGGCGACCCGGTCATACATCGCATCGAACGCGGCCCGGTCGCCCACGGCCACCCGGGACAGCAAGGCGGCCAGGTCCGCGTGGTCCGTGCCGGGCTGCGCCCCGGCCCATGGGCGCCGCGGCGGTGACACGCGGCCCGGTCCTGTCTCCACGCCCTTGATTCGTCGCCGGGCGGCTGGTGTCTTGGGCGCACCGCCAATGAGGCGCCGGGCCGGCGCCGAATTCCAGGTAGGTCGCAGGAAGTCCGTCAACCGCAGGAAGAGGAGAAGCCATGCGAGCCGTAGCTGTCGAACGGATCACCCGGGAAAGGCGCCCTCGCGGCGGGCGTGGGCGCCGCGGTCCTGGCACTGGCGGCCGCCGGGTGCGGCAGCAGTGGGACCACGCCCGCGGCCTCCGGCGCCACCGCCACCCACCACGCTATGGCCTCGCACTCGCACTCAATGACCGAGTCGGCGCGGTTCGGGCCGGACTGCGGGATGGTTCCCGCCACCGGGATGGGCAGCTTCCACGGCATGGCCATGGACCCGGTGGTCACCGCCGCGTCGCACAACCCGCTGCTGACCTCGTTCGCTGCCGACGTCAAGGCGGCGGGCCTGGTCAGCGATCTCAACTCGATGCGTTCCTTCACCGTGTTCGCCCCGGCCAACAGCGCCTTCAGCAAGCTGTCACAAGCCGAGATGAGCATGATGCACGGCAACGCCGAACTCGCCAAGATCCTTAAGCACCACATCGTCAGCGGCCGGGTGACGCCCGCGAAGCTGGCCAGCGGGATGGCGCTGACCACGCTGGAGGGCGGCTCGCTGACCGGAGCGAAGATGGGCTCGGTCTACGAGATCGGCAAGGCCGACGTGATCTGCGGCAACATCCAGACCGCCAACGCGACCGTGTACGTGATCAACAAGGTGCTGGTGCCCATGCGCTAGCCCGCGCCGCCTGCCGCCGCGTGCCGCGGGGCGCGGGAAATGTGTGTCGCACCCGCCGGTCCCCGGGGGATGATGCCGTCCGTGGACCGAACGGCGATCACCACCGAACTGGTGTCCCGGCTGGTCGGGGCCCAGTTCCCGCGGTGGGCCAGCCTTCCGGTGCGGCGGGTCGAGCCGGGCGGCTGGGACAACATCACCTTCCGCCTCGGCCCGGACATGTCGGTGCGGCTGCCCAGCGGCCCCGGGTACGCCGAGCAGGTCGAGAAGGAGCACCGCTGGCTGCCGGGCTTCGCCGGCCAGCTTCCGCTGCCCATCCCGGCGCCCCTCGCCCTGGGGGTTCCCGGGTGCGGTTACCCGTCCGGCACGGGGCCGCAATCACCCGGCCAGGGGGATGCCCGCTGGCCCGGCTTGAGCAACTGTAAACCGTTGACTCGCCCCCGAGGACTGTTGCCATGACTGACGCAACGAATCGCCGTAGTCTGCCTCAGCTAAGGTCCGGACCGCTGATCGTCGGCGGGATCCTCGCTGGCACGGGCGTCATGCTCGTGCTGGCGGGAGTGACGGTCGGAGGCGCCCATCTGCTCGCGGCCACCCGGCAATGGGTCGGCGAGATGGAGGTGCCGCCGTCCGAGCTCGCGAGGCAGCAGTGGACCCGGGCCAAGGCCGCGGCGCTCGCGGGCGCCAGCGCCTGGCAGAACGGATCCGAACCCAGCGTGCCCGCTAGCGAATGACGGTCCCCCGCCGTATCTAACCAGGGCCGTGCCAGATCAGCCGCTGGACGCGGAGCGTTGCCGTGCCCACAACAATGAGGGCATCACCCGCCCGGAGTGATGCACGTCACAACGCATCGTGACCGCCCGGCGCCGTGGCCCGGCGGCGTGCTGCGGGCGTCACAGGCCCAGCAGCCGCGCCGCCTCGACGGCGTCGGACCGGGCAGAGACGCCGAGCTTGCGGTAGATCGCCTGGGTATGTGTCTTGACCGTGTTCGCCGACACCTGCATCTCTTCTCCGATTTCGCGGAGCGACAGCGTGCCGCGGAGCAGGTGCAGCACCGCCAGCTCGCGTTCGGTGAGCGGCTCGGCGAGCAAGCCATCCCGCGGCGGGGCGGCCAGCCGCCGCTCCAGCGCGCCGAGCCGGGCCTGCAGGGCTTCGGCGCCGTCCGGAAACGCCGCGAGCACCTCCCTGGCCTCACCGGCCAGTTCCGTGGCGCCATCCCGGTCCCCGGCGTCAAGCAGCACCTGGGCAAGCAGGAGGGTGGCCTTGAAGGTGGGCCACGGGCTGGTTCCGGTGATGCGCTGGCGGGACTCCAGGGCCCGCTCGAGTTCGGCGCGGGCCTTGCCGAGCCGTCCCTGCGCGGCGTGGACCGCGCCATCGGCCACCAGGATGAGGGTCGCCGACGGTGTCCTCCGGAACTCATCGCGCTGGCCCATTTCGCGGGCCGCCCGCGCGAGTTCCTGTGCTTCGGGCAGCCTGCCGTCCTCGGCCGCGATGAGCGACAGCGTTGACAGGGCCACGATGCGCGTCAGTGGCAGGGAAACCGGGTTGTACGCCGCCTCCCGCAGCGGACCTGCCGCTTCCTCCGCCATGCCGCACATATAGCGGCTGAACCCAAGCGCGCCCTTCGCCAGGGCATACCACGGCGATGCCGGGTCCCGCTCGAGCTCGGTGGCCACCGTGGCTGACTCGTGCATCGCCTTGAGGCCCTCGAAGCCGTAGACCCCCCGCAGCAGGGCGGCGGAGAACCGCAGTGACGGCATCCCGTCCGGCAGCGGCCCCGTTTCCTGCGCCGAGTCGATGACCGGGAGCCAGCCACGCGCGGTCTGCCGGTCGCCAGAGAGCGCGGCGGCCCACGCCGAACAGTGCGCGGCCATCGGGCTGGCCGCGATCTGCTCATCCCCGAGCGATCGGATCCAGCCGAGCACCGTTGCGACCTGCCCGGTGCCCACGTAGCTGAACCAGTGGCCCGCGATGAGCCCCGTGGCCTGGCCGAAGTCGCCCGCGGCTATCGCATGGCTCACCGCCTCATCCGCCGAGCCGTGTTCGGCGTACCAGGCGCTGGCCCGGCGATGAAGCTCCGGCGCCAGGTCGGGCTCGGTCTGCGCGAGCTGGCCGCGGAGCACCTCGGCGAACAGGTGATGGTATCGGTACCACTGCCGGGTGTCGTCCAGCGGGACGATGAACAGGTTTTCCCGCTCGAGGACCTCGATCAGGTCCGCCGCGTTGGCCGATCCGGTGACAGCGTCGCACAGCGGCGCGCAGAACCGGCCGAGGATGCCGGTCCGGGCGAGAAACTGCTGCACCCCGCGCGGCTGGCGGCCTAGCACCTCCTCAGCCAGGAAGTCGACGATGAACCTGTTGTCGCCGGTGAACTGGCGAACGAAGACGTGCGGTGACCGATGCCCGCGGAGCGAAAGCGCCGCCAGGTACAGGGCCGCCGGCCATCCCTCGGTTCGCCCCACCAGATCGCCGACGTCCGGCTCGCTGAGCCGGACGTCTGCGACGGACTGCAGCAGCATGTCCGCCTGCCCGGCCGTGAACCGCAACTCGGCCGCCCGGATCTCGGCCAGTTCCCCGGCCGTGCGCAGCCGGGCTAGCGGCAGCGGTGGCTCGGTCCGCGTGATGAGCACGATCTGCAGCGACGGCGGCATATGCCGCAGCAAGAACGCGACCTGCTCGTGGCAGTCGCGTTCGGTGATCACCCAGTAGTCGTCCAGCACCAGGACCACCGGCGCCGGGAGCTCGGCGAGCTCGTTGATCAGGATCGGGAGCACCTCTCCGGTGATCTTCGGGTCCGCCACGCGAAGCGCGCGCAGGATGCCCTCGCCGCCGATCCCGGGGCATGCCCGCTCAAAGGCGCAGACCACATGCCACCACAGCCTGCCGGGGTCGTCGTCGCCGCGATCGAGCGAGACCCAGGCGAACGGCCGGCTCTCGCCGGCGCTGGCACGCCACTGCGCCACCAGGGTCGTCTTGCCAAACCCGGCCGGCGCGGCGAGGAGGGCCAGCTTGGCGTCGGTCCGGGCCAGGGCGGAGATGAGCCCGGGCCGGCCCACCCATTCGGGCCGCGGGTTCGGCGGGTGGAACTTGGTCTCGATCGGCACGTCAACGCCCACCCGGGCGCGCGGCAATGCGGGAACGGCGGCCAGCCGTTGGGCACGCCGCTGCCCGCCCCCAGACCGGGCCTCTTGCACCACCGAGATGACCCTATGCCGGGTAAGCCGCCTAGGGACAGCCCGGGCCTCAGGTCTCGTCTTGGAGGCGGCGGACTTCCAGGACTTGCACGCCGAACGTCTCGAGCCGGGCCAGCAGCCCGTGCAGCGCCGCCTGATCCTGGAGCGGGCCGTGCACGACGGTCTCGACCTGGTGCACGGATGTGCTCAGCCGGTCGAAGTCGAGCAGAGCCTCAGCGGGGAGGACTCCCGCTATGCGGATCTCGTAGTACACGGACGCCACCGCAGGCCCCCAACGGTCCTATGGAAACGCGACAGTCAACTCACCCTGCCCCGGCCATCCCGTCGGCGCCCCACTCGGCACGGGTGATACGCAGCGCAGCCCGGGATCCGGTCCGGGCATCACCCTGGGTGATATCGGGGCCGGGTGATGACGGGTCACCCGGGTGCGTGCGAGACAGTACACAGGCACGCGGGCTAGCCCGTGGGCGGGCAAGGCCCGGTTCTCGTCGGCCGGGTCGCGGGGGGTGGGCATCCGCGTGCTCGCCGATGCGAAAAGGTGATAGCGATGGCGACCAGCGCAGCCATGGCAGCGACCGTCGGCACGGGGCGGCAGGCGGCAGGGGTGGGTGATCCGCTCCTGACATCCAAGGTCACCGTCCCGGGCATTCCCGACTGGCTGATCGAACGGCCGCGGATCGACCGGCTCATCACCGCGGGTGCGCGCGGCGCCATCACGACCGTGACCGGCCCGCCCGGCGCGGGCAAGACGATGGCCCTTGCCATGTGGGCGGCATCCAGCCACGCCGAGAGCATGACCGCGTGGGTCACCATCGACGACCACGACAACCAGCCAAAGGTGTTCTGGTCCTACGTGCTGGAGGCGCTGCGGCGGTCCGGCGTCCCGGTCCCGAGGGCCCTGACCGCCACCGCGCGCCGGTACGCGGTCGACCACGAGTTCCTGCTCCGGTTCGCGTCGCTGATGGCGGCGCAGGATCCGCCGGTGGTGCTCGTGCTCGACGACGCCCACCTGCTGACCGGCGCCAAGGTGCTCGACGGGCTGGCCTACGTGCTGAAGCACGCGGCGCCGGGCTTGCGCCTGGTGGTCGCCTCGCGGATGGATCCGCTGCTGCCGCTGCACCGCTACCGGCTAACCGGCGAGCTGACCGAGATCCGGGCGAGTGACCTCGCTTTCACCGTGCCCGAATCCTGCCGGCTCGTGGAACAGCATGGCATCGGGCTCTCCGCGGAGTCGCTGGAAAGCCTCACCAGGCGGGCCGAGGGCTGGGCGGCCGTCCTTCGCCTGGCCGCCATCTCGATGGGCGGGCACGCCGACCCCGACCAGTTCGTCAAGGAACTGGTCGCCGAGGACAGCGCGGTGGCCGGGTACCTGGTCGAAGAGGTGCTCAACGCGCAGCCGCCGCCGGTCCGGACCTTCCTGCTGCGCACGAGCATCCTGGACCGGATCAGCGAGGAGCTGGCTGACGAAGTCGCCGGGGAAGGCAGCGACGCGGCCGTGCTTCCCGATCTGGCGCATGTGAACGCGCTGGTCCAGCGGGACGAAGGCGGCTGGTACCGCTATCACTCCCTGTTTGCCGCGGTCCTGCGGCTGAAGCTGCGGCGGGAGGATCCGGGCCGGTTGCAGGACTTGCACCTGCGGGCGGCCGGATGGCTCCGCCGGAATGGATACCTCGCCGAGGCGGTGCGGCACGCCGCGAGCACGGGAGACTGGGAGCTGGCGGCGCGCACCGTGGTGGACGAGCTTGCCATCGGCGAGCTGATCGAACCGGACGGCAGCGAGGCGCTCGCCGACGGCTTCCGTGACATGCCGCGCGACCTGCGGTGGACGGCGCCGCAGCCGTTGCTCGTGGCGTCAGCGATCGATCTGGTCCAGGGCGGGGGCGCCCTGAGCGGGGCCTTTGTCTGCGCCGCCGAAGACATCCTCGGGCGGCTGCCGGCGGAGACAGAAACGCCGTCCCGGCTGGCCGCCGCGCTTATCCGTATCGCCCTGGCCCGGCGTTCGGGCAGCCTGACCGCGGCCGCGGCCGCGGTCGGCGCCGCCCGGCCCCTGATCGACGCGATCCCGCAGGATCAGCATGCGCGGCATCCGTGGAACCAGTCCAAGGTGGTCGCGGGGCGCGGCGCGGTGGAGCTGTGGTCGGGCCGGTTCGACGATGCGGCGGCCATCTTCACCGCGGGCGAGGTCACCGCGGGGATGCCCCAGGCCGGGTATGACCGGGCCGACTTGCTTGGCCACCTCGCCTTGATCGAGGCGCTGCAGGGAAGGCTGGCTCGCGCCGAGGAACTGGCGACCGAGTCGGCCGGCCGGCGCGGGGAAGACACCGGCCCGTCGCCATCCCCCGGCAGCGCCGCCGCGGAGGTGGCGCTGGCCTCGGTGCACGTGGACCGGAACGAACTCGCGCCGGCCCGCCGCTGGCAGAAGCGGGCCGACGAGGCGCTGCACGCCCGGCCGGACAAGCTGCTCGGCCTGGCGGCCCGCCTCGTCGCGGCGCGGCAGAGCCTGGCCGAGGGCCGCGGCAAGGCGGCGCTGGAGCTCGTGAGCCGGTCCGGGACGGGCTGGTCGCCCCCGGCGTGGCTGGAACACAAGACGTTGCTGCTGGAGTCGTGGGCCTACACCGTCACCGCCGACTTCGAGCAAGCCGTCGAGACGGCGGTGCGGGCGGGCCCGGAGTCCTCGCTTGGCGCAGCGGTCGTGCTGGCCCATGCGCTGCTTTCCTCCGGCGACCGGCCGGGCGCCGCGCGGGCGCTCGCCGGTGCGCCGGCCGGTAACGACGAGCCCATCGGCACCCGGCTGGCGGCGTGGCTGGTGGATGCGCGGCTCAGCCACGCAAACGGCGACCAGGCGCGCGGCCGCCGGTCACTGGAGCATGCGCTCCGGCTCGGCGAGCCCGAGCAGTTCCGGCTGCCGTTCGCGCTGGAGCGTGACTGGCTGCGGCCGGTGCTGCACCGTGACCCCGAGCTGGCCCAGCAGTACCGTCGCCTGCTGGAGCCGGATCTGGTCCGGCCGGGCTGGATGGAGTCCAGGCAGCGGCCAGGCCAGGCGGCGCCGATGGTCGTGGAACCGCTGAGCGAGCGCGAGCGTGAGGTGCTCGAACACGTGTCGGCGATGGAGAGCACGGCCGAGATCGCGACCGAGATGTACATCTCGGTCAACACGGTGAAGACCCACCTCAAGAGCATCTACCGCAAGCTGGCGGTGACTCATCGCGGCGAGGCGGTCCGCCGGGCGAAGAAACTGGGCCTGCTGTGACCTAGCAGGGGCGCGGCGCGGTCTGGGCAGGCCTAGCCCAGGCCTAGCCCTGCCCGGACCGCTGCGCCGCCGGGAGGTCGGCGGCAACCCTGCTGATGGCGCCGAAGATGCCGGGAGCGGCCTCGGCAACCCGGGCGACTCCGACCGTGGGGAGCAGGGCGACAAGCACGCCGATGATCTCGTCCAGGGTGACGCCCTGGTCGAGGGCGGCCGCAATGTGGCGGTCGTATCCCTCCCCGGGTGCACCGGCAGTCACCAGCGAGGCCAGGCGCACCAGCGCGTAGCTCCGGACATCGAGCCCGGACTCGTCTATGTTGTCGGCCTCCGGCCCACTGCCGGGCGCCGGGACGGCCGGGCGGCCGGCCGCGACACCGGCCAGCCATTCCGCCAGGCTGGCCTGGCCGTCACGACTGGTCACCACGCGTTGCCCAGGGCGGCTCGCGGGCGCAACACATCCGACCCCAGCTCGTTGAGGCTGACAATGTGCAGTGCAAATTCCTGAATCCGGTCCAGCAGCCCATAAAGCTCGGACTCATCACGTACCGAAGCCATAATGCACGTCCAGCCATGGCCGGACTCGACGGCGGCCTCCTCCAGGGCGTCCGCCAGCATCTGCTGGCATTCACCTCGCAGGATGATCCGGTAGCGGCGGCGGTGGCTATCGGTCCCGCTCATGGCCTGTTCCTCCGGTGGCGGCAGCGCGCGAGGGTTGTTTGCCCTGCGCTTCCCCGGGCGAGTGTGGTTATACCTTTGTACACAAAGATTGGGTGAAATATTGTCACCCAATCGAGGAATCACCCGGGTGATCTGACGTGACCCGGCGGGAGTTTAGAGCCCCAGCCGTTTGCCCTGCGCGACGGCCTCGTTCCGGGTGGATACGCCGAGCTTGCGGTAGATCGCCTGGGTGTGCGTCTTGACGGTATTCGCCGAGACGTAAAGCTCGTTGCCGATCTCGCGGAGTGAGAGCGTGCCGCCGAGCAGGCGCAGGATCGCCGCCTCGCGCTCGGTGAGCGGCTCGGCGGTGTGCGCTTCATAGTTGCCGCCGCCGATCCGCCGGTCGATTTCGGCCAGCCGCGCCCGGAGCGCCTCGGTGCCGTCCGGCAGGGCGGCCAGCACCTCTCTCGCCTCCTCGGCCAGCTCCACCGCGCCGGCCTGGTCCCCCGCTTCGATGCGTATCCGGGCGAGCAGTAGCGTGGGCACGATGGTGCTCCACGGGCCGAGCCCTGGCGTCTTCCGGCGAAGCTCGAGCACCGGCTCGAGTTCGCTGCGGGCCTGGTCGAACTGGCCCCTTGCGGCCTGGACCGCCCCGGTCGCCGCGTAGGCCATGACGGTCTGCGGCAGCCTGCCGAGATCGCCGGTGATCGCCACGTTGCGGGCTGCGTGCGCGCACTCCTGCGCCCTCGACAGCCTGCCCCGCTCGACCAGGACCATGGCCAGGACGGCATAGGCGAACATGCGCACCAGCAGCAGGGACGCCTCGCTTTGCACCGCTTCTTCCAGCGGCCGCACCGCCGCGGCGTAGTCGCCGGACAGGTAGTGGCAGAAGCCGAGCGTCCCCCGTGCCAGCGCGTAGTACGGCGATGCCGGGTCGGTTTCGATCCTGGTGGCCGCCACCGCGGACTCGCGCATCACCGGAAGGCCGTCGAAACCGAACGAGGCCCGCAGCAAGGCCGCGGAGGATCCCAGCGACCGCATCCCATCGGGCAACGGGCCGTCATGGCTGCCCGCTTCGAGCACGGCGAGCCAGCGCCGCACGCCGTTCCGGTCGCCGGCGAAGCCCCGCGGCCCACGCCGCGCAATGCGCCGCCAGCGGGCTGGCGGTGATCCGGTCATCGCCAAGCGCGCGCATCCAGCCGCTGACCGTCGCCGTCCTGCCGCTGTCGACGTAGGCGTGCCAGTAGCGGGCGATGAGGCGCACCGCCCGGCTGGCGTCGGCCGCGGCGAGCGCGTGCTGGACCGCTTCCTCAGCCTGACCTGCTTGTTCGTGCCAGGCGCTCGCACGCTCATGCAGGGTGGTCATCAGGGCCGGCTCGGTCCGGGCGAGCCGGCTGCGGAGCAGTTGCGCGAACAGGTGGTGGTAGCGGTACCACTGGCGGTTGTCGTCCAGCGGGACGAGGAACAGGTTCTCTCGCTCGAGCACCTCGATGATCAACCCGCCGCCGGTAGTGCCGGTGACGGCGTCGCACAGCGGGGCGCAGAACCGGGCCAGCAGCGAGGTACGCGCCAGGAATTGCTGGATCTCGGGCGGCTGGCGGCTGAGCACCTCCTCGGCCAGGAAGTCAACGATGAACCGGTTGTTGCCGGTGAACTGGCGGATGAAGTCGTGCGGCGACGGGTGGCCGCGCAGCGAGACGGCAGCCAGGTAGACCCCAGCGGGCCATCCCTCGGTCCGCTCCGTGAGCTGACCGAGGTCGGGGGCGTCGAGCTGGATTCCGGCCACGGCGGCGATCAGCTGCGCCGCTTCGTCCGCCGTGAAGCGCAGCTCGCGGGCCCGGATCTCGGCCATCTCCCCGGCCGCGCGCAGGCGTGCCAGCGGCAGCGGCGGATCGGCCCTCGTGATGATCACGATCTGCGCCGACGGCGGCAGGTGCAGCAGCAGGAACCGGATCTGCTCGTGGCAGCGGCGCTCTTTGATCATGTGGTAGTCGTCGAGGACCAGGACCACCGGGGCGGAGAGCGCGGCCAGCTCGTTGGCCAGCACCGGCAGCGCCGATGCGGGGAACTCCGGCGCCTGCGCCCGGAGGTCTTGCCCGATCGCCTCGCCGTCGAAGTCAGGGCAGGCCCTGGTCAGGGCGCTGACGATGTAGGACCACAGCCGGCCGGGGTCGCCGTCGCCGCGGTCGAGCGAGACCCAGGCAAATGACCTCTTCTCGGCCAGACTGGACCGCCACTGCGCGACCAGGGTCGTCTTGCCGAAGCCCGCCGGTGCGTCCACGAGCACGAGCTTCGCCGTCGTGTGCGTGAGCTCATCGATGAGCCGGGACCGCTCCACCCACTCACCCCGCACACCCGGAGGATGGAGCTTGGTCTCGATCGGCGCGCCGGGGGCCGCGAGGCCGCGCGGCAGCGCAGGAACAGCGCCCCGTCCTTGCTCGGGTCGCCCTCCTGCCCCGGGTTGAGCGCCACCGTGCACTCCGTCGAGGGTAATAAACAAACCGGATTTTGGCCAGGAATGCCCCTCCCGTCCCATCCGAATCACCCTCCCCGGGAACGCGGACCCCAATCACGCCTGTGAACACGATTGCATTACGTAACGTAGGTAAATGATCGCTCTCCGTTATTTCATAATGTGCGTCCGGTTCACTCCACTGCGGCGAGGCGTTTCGCTTATTTCGCGGGGCAACCTTGAGACCGGATGGGGTGCAATTCCGATGACAATCGGCGGCAGTGCCGCGCTTATTTTATCTGGCGCAATTCAACCGCGCAGCCGGCGCATGTGGATTCTGCAGGCGGTCGGGGTGATCCGCATGATCGCTGGGGTGCTGGGGCCCGGATCCCGGGTGCTGCCAGGCCGGTTTACCGGCGCTTCCAGCTGCGCGGTATCACCCGCTGGGGGTGGAGCAGGGACCGGGCGGGGCTTGATGAACTGGGCCGGATTCCGTCCGAGCAGAAGGAGAAAGAAGCGTTATGGCTGACTTGATCGCCATCGGGTACCCCGATGAGGCCACAGCCGAAGCTGCCGCCGACGAGGCACGGAGACTGGCGCGGGACCTCATCATCGAGCCCGACGCGATCGCCTCTATCGTGCGGGACAGCGAGGGCAAGTACCACGTGCACACCAGTCACCACCCAGTCGGCGCCGGCGCGACCTGGGGCATGTTCTGGGGGATGCTGTTTGGCCTGCTGTTCTTCATCCCCGTGTTCGGCATGGCCGTGGGCGCTGGCCTCGGCGCGCTCATGGGCAAGGTCACCAAGTCGGGCATCGACCGTGAGTTCCAGGACCAGGTGCGCGGCATGCTGCAGCCGGGAACCTCGGCGCTGTTCCTGATGGTGGAGAAGGTCACGCCGGACAAGGCCGTCGAGGCGATGAGCAAGTACGGCGGCACCGTGCTGAAGACCTCGCTGTCCAAGGAGGGCGAGCGGGAGCTTCAGGAGGCCCTGCACGGCGGGGGGGCCGAATAATCCAGCCCACGACTACCCTGGCCGGCCGCCCGCCGGCGCCGTGCTGGCGGGCAGCCGGGGCAGCTTTGTTTCCGTAGTTAACGACCCGCTGCCGCACTGGCGGCGGCCATATCCGGATGGATGTTGAGGCTAATGAACGGCTGGTTCTGGGGCATTGGACTCGGAGTTATCTACCTGGTCCTGCTATTCACGTTGGCTGTTATGACGTTCCGCAAAGGGCACTGGGTTCTCGGCCTGATCGGTTTCATCCTGCCGATCCTGTGGCTCATCGGCGCGGTCCTGCCGGACAAGCGCCGGCACTCCCGCCGCTGACCCTCGCGGTCGGCCCCCGCCCGTCACCGGGCCGTGCGCCCGCCCCGGGCGCGCGGTCATAGGCCGTGCTCGGGAGTGATCCGTCCGGTGGCGGCGGCGTCCTGGAGAGCTTGGTGATCACGCTCGTTCTGGTCGGCGTAAGCGACGGCGAACTGGGCGATGGCCTTGTCGAAGACATCCGAGCCGCCGAGGTAGGAGGCGATCGCGATCCGGTCGCCGGAGCGGGCGTGCGCCCGCGCCAGCGTCCAGCCGCACAGTTCGCCATAGCCCCGCATGCCGGCCGGCCGCATGGCCGGGATGTCGAGGGAAAACTTCCAGTCCCGGAGCTGGCGCACGTAGAAGTCGCGCGCCCGGCCGTCGAGGCCGGCCTCGGTCCGCTGCCAGCCAAGGAAGATGTCGCTGGACGCCTGCATCAGCCGCTGGCCCGCGACCACCCGCTGGCCCTGGTTGGCATGCTTGCTGGCGCCCACGAACCGGCTGAGCACCGACTTCTCGGCCTCCTTCACCTGCAGGAACAACGGATCGCCGGAGTCACGGCCGAGCATCAGGACGATCCAGCAGCGGGTGCCGACGCTGCCCACGCCGACGACCTTGCGGGCCATGTCGCAGAACTCGAACTGCTCCAGCAGGTACCGGCGATCGGTTTCCAGCGTGCGCCGGTAACCGGCGATGAGCCTGGCCATCTGCGCCGCGAAGGCCTCCAGGTCCGCATCGTCGGGAATCAGCTCGGCGGCCGGCACCAGCAGCGGCGGGTCGGAGCGGATCCGCGGCCGCCCGTCCACGACGCGGGCGAGCCTGGCCACCGCCTGCATGCTGTCTTTGGTCCGCGCCTGGGCCATGCCCTTGTCGAACGTCTTGCGCTGGCGCGCGGTGAGCTGCGCATCGAGCTCGGCCCGCGCCTGCTCCACGTCCCCGTGGGCGTACCAGACCTCGAGGTGGGTCATCCCCGCGAACGTCCGCATCGCCAGCCGGTAGCGGGCGACCGCCGCCAGGACGATGTCCCGGCGCTGCTTGCCGGTGAACCCGTTGTCCCGCCCCGCCACCTCCAGGCTGGCGGCCAGCCGCTTGACGTCCCACTCCCACGGGCCTGGCAGGGTCTCGTCGAAGTCGTTGACGTCGAACACCAGCCGGCGCTCGGGTGAGCCGAAGATGCCGAAGTTGGACAGGTGCGCGTCGCCGCACGCCTGCACCGCCAGCCCGGAGACCGGCGTCCTGGCCAGGTCGCTGGCCATCGGCAGGGCGGCGCCCCGGTAGTAGCTGAACGGGGACACCAGCATCCGGCCCCAGCGGACCGGCACCAGCTCGGGCACCCGGGTCTTCGCCTGCTCCTCCAGCAGCGCGACCGGATCGGGCCGGTCCGCCCCCGGGTGGAACGCCGCGTGACTGAATCGCGGGGCCGCGGTCCGGGCCGCCTTCCCCTTGGCCGCGCTCGCCTCCGGGGTCAACCGCCCCGGGCGGGTGTCCAACTGGCACCGCGGCACACCCCGGGGCGGAGCCGCGGCCCTCAGTTCAGGCATCGCGGGCGCCTCCGCCGTCCTGGGCCTGGGTTAGGCGTGAGTCAGCTCTTCCTTGGCGTGGTGCACCGCGTGGCGGAGCAGCAGCCCGCCGATGATCTCGAAGACGCCCATCACCATGAACCAGATTCCGAGCAGCGTGGCCAGGACGTTCAGCGACGACGCGGGCGTGACCGTCACGGCGATCCCCGCGATGAGGCTCGCCGCGCCGAAGATGATCCACCAGGCGCGCCCCTCCCGCACGCCACCGGAGATGCCGCCGATGAGCGCGGCCAGCCCCTGGACTATCCAGGTGATGCCGATGACCAGGCCGATGATCGCCCGGGTCAGGTGCAGGTGCCGGATCAAGATGACACCGATCACGACGAACAGCAGGCCGGCGATGCCCAGCCAGATCCGGTGCGCTTCCTGCGGGTCGAACACCCGGATCAGGTGGAAGATGCCGGAGAGGATCATCAGGATGCCCAGCAGCACCGCGATCACGTTCACGGAGTTGCTCGGGTGCAGGCTCACGATGAGCCCGAGGATAAATGTCAGCGCACCGAGGAGCAGCGCCGTCTGCCACGAGGCCGTGAGCACTCCGGGGGGCAGCGGATCGGTGCCGTCCTGGCCCGAAGCCATGGGCCCTCCTTCCACCCGGGCGGTCGCCGTCCGCCCAGGCCGTCATTTGTCATTTGATGCTTGTGGGGCAGGGGGAGCATGTCGTCACCCGTCCTGGGTGATCGGCGTTCGGCCGGGTGAGCGCCGGGTTCTGGCGTCACCCGCCGGGGGTGGTGCTGGCCGCCGCGGGGCTCCTTAGGGTCGCGCTTAACGGCGTGAGAACCGGGAGCACGCGCAGCATGGCCACGACACGGCGCCTTCGGCACATGACATGGATCCCCGGCGGCACGTTCGCGATGGGCTCGGCCGGCTTCTATCCCGAAGAGCGCCCGGTGCACCCGGTCACCGTGGACGGCTTCTGGATGGACGAACACCCGGTGACCGTCGCGGAGTTCCAGCGGTTCGTGACCGCCACCGGGTTCCAGACGGTCGCGCAGCGCCCGCTCGACCGCGCCGACTATCCCGACGCCGATCCCGCGTTGCTCGTGCCCGGGTCACTGGTGTTCCAGCGGACCACCGGCCCCGTTGATCTGCGCGACTACACCAACTGGTGGGCGTATGTGCCCGGCGCCGACTGGCGGCGCCCGTCCGGGCCGGGCAGCGACTGCCGGGGCCGGGAGCGGCACCCGGTGACCCACGTCGCCTGCGAGGATGCCGCGGCGTACGCGGCGTGGGCCGGCAAGGACCTGCCGACGGAGGCGGAGTGGGAGTACGCCGCCCGCGGCGGCCTCGACGGCGCGGTGTACGCGTGGGGTGATGAGTTCGCGCCGGGCGGCCGGATGATGGCGAACACCTGGCAGGGCCAGTTTCCCTGGCAGAACCTGATGACCGACGGGTACGAGGGGACCTCGCCGGTCGGTTCGTTCCCGGCCAACGGCTACGGCCTGTTCGACGTGACCGGCAACGTCTGGGAATGGACGCGCGACTATTTCACCCAGCGTCACGCGAGCGCCACCGGCGGCGCCTGCTGCGCGCCGCACAATCCGCGCGTGGATTCCCCGGCGGCCAGCGGGACCTTCGCCGGTCCGGGGGCACACCTGCCGCGCAGGGTGATCAAGGGCGGCTCGCACCTGTGCGCGCCCAGCTACTGCCTGCGCTACCGGCCCGCGGCCCGGCAGGGCGAGGCCGTCGACACATCCACCAGCCACCTGGGTTTCCGGTGCGTCGTCCGGGGCGATGGGCCAGCCGGCCGGTGAGCCCCGGCAGGTCGGCTGGGCCGAGCGGCAGGTCCGTCGCGTCAACCGCTTCCAGCAACGCCACGTCGTCCTGGGATTCCCCTGGGCGGTGATGCAGAAGTTCGGCAACGACCAGGCCGGGGGCAAGGCCGCGCTGATGGCTTACTACGGGCTGTTCGCGCTCTTCCCGCTGCTGTTGCTGCTAGCGACCGTCCTCGGCTTCGTGCTCGCCGGTGACCCGGCGCTGAGGCAGGACTTGATCGATTCCGCGCTAAAGAACATCCCGGTGATCGGCCCGCAGCTCAGCTCCGAGGTCCATCCGCTGGAGGGCAACACGGCGGCCCTGGTCATCGGCATCGCCGGCACCATCTACGGCAGCCTCGGCGTCGGGTTCGCGTCGCAGAACGCGATGAACACCGTGTGGAACATCCCCTACGTCCGGTGGCCGAACATCTGGATACGGTACGCGCGCACGTTCGGCGTGATCGGACTGCTTGGCCTGGCGGTGGTCTCGTCCACCGCGCTCGCCGCGTTCGCCACCGCCGTCGCGCACGGGCCCGCCTACACGGCGCTCACGGTGGTCGGTTCGGTCCTGGTCAACCTCGGGCTGTTCCTGCTGGCCTTCATGGTGCTCACCGCCGAGCCGTTGCGCCCCCGCGATGTGGCGGTCGGCGTGATCGCCGCCACGGTGTTCTGGGAGGCGCTGCAGCTCATCGGCACTTGGTTCGTGGCCCGGGGGCTGCGGCACGCCAGTCCCACCTACGGTGTCTTCGCGGTCATCATCACGCTCCTCTCCTGGCTGTACCTCGGCGCCCAGCTCACCCTGCTGGCGGCGGAGATCAACGTGGTCCTCCGCTACCGCCTGTGGCCGCGTTCGATCACCCAGCCCCCGCTGACCAGGGCCGACCGGCTCACGCTGGCGCGGCTCGCCCGGATGGAGACGCGCCGGCCCGAGGAGGTGGTCAGCACCTCCTTCACCGGCGCCGCCGACGAGGACCCGCTGCAAGGCCTGCCCTGAGCCGCCCAGATCGCCCGCGGCGGGTGACGTACGGCGCTTCCGCAGGCATCATGCTTACCGCGTGCTCGCCGGACATTTTTTGCGTAACGATGCTCGTGCGGCCCGGATCCGCCGCCGGACCAGTCGCCTGGTTCTCACCGGGGCGACCCTGGCCGCCGGCTTGCTGGTCACGGGGTGCGGCGGGACCATCAGCAGCGCCGTCAAGAGCGCAGTCCCGAGCGTGAACCTGCCGAGCCGGCCTGCCGGGCAGAGCCCGGCGGCCGCGGCAAGCCCCGAGTCAACCGCAACTAGCAGTAGCCCCGGGTCGTCGCTCCTCTGGCTGTGGATCTTGCTCGCCGTGCTTGCCCTCATCATCATCGGGTTCCTGATCGCCCGGTCCCGCCGCGGGCCCAAGCCCGCCGACATCTGGCAGTCCCAGGCCCTCGACGCCTACGCGAAGGGGTCGGCGCTCAACGACGCGATGCGCCTGGCGGAGGCGCCCGGGGCGCTCGTCGCCCAGGACGCCGCCGCCCGCTGGGCCGACATCCAGCGCCGCGCGGATGACCTGACGCAGACGCTCTACGCGATGCGTGAGTCCGCGCCCGACGAGGACAAGCGGACGCGCACCGCCAACGTGCTCGCCGCCCTCCAGGCCGTCCGCTCCGCGATGGCCGCCGAGCGCGGCACTGACGTCTCCCAGGTGCCCCCGCCGGACCAGGTCCGCAGTCAGCTCGCCTCCTTCGGGGCGTCGCTCCAGGCGCTCCGCGAGCCGGACGACGGGACGCATTACTGACACAAGCCGCGTATCGCCCCGCTACTCCCGGGCGAGCATGGCGGCGGCTTGGCGCTCCAGGTCGACGTAGGGCGTGCCGCTGACGTTGACCGCGACTCGCTTGATGACGCCGCCGGTGAACCGGTACGGGCGCTCCCCCAGGTAGTCGTCGGTGACGGCCGCGTGCCCTTTGAGCACCTCCGGCGGCTCAACTCCCAGCAGCGCCCTCGGGGGCCTTGGGCGGCTCGAAGGGCGCCCAGTCCGGCACCGAGTCCCGGATGTCGACGTTGACGGCTCCCTTAAACGCCTTGCTCATCGGATCCCCCCGTCTCCGTTCGGCATGCTCGATGCCGGTCCTGGTGTCCTACGCCCTCGCCGCGCCCCCGGGTTCAGCTGCCGAGCAGCTTGGCCTTGGCGGCGGCGAACTCCTCGTCGGTCAGCGCGCCCTGCTGGCGCAGGTCGTTGAGCTGGTTGAGCTGATCGATCATGGACGGTCCCTGTGCCGGGGGCGCCTGCGGCGGCGGCGGCGGGGGCTGCTGGTACTGACCCTGCTGCTGCGCCTCAACGTCTGAGATGCGCTGGTTCTGATCGGCCTCCGCATAGGCCGCTTGATCCGATTTTCGGGCCATGTGCCGGCCCGCCACGTACGCGCCGCCGCCGACCACGGCCGCGCGCATCAGTGGGCGTCGCCTCATCATGACTTGCCTCCTCGTTGTTGTGCTGGTCCGGGCCAGGCCTATTCTCCGTCAACCCCCTGGGGCAGGGAAAGGCCGAGGGCAATCATGAGTTCCGGTGCGGCAGCGACCGTCCTCGGCCCGCCGACCTGCGGCGCGACCGCGGTCAGCACGCCAAGGAGTTCCGCTGGCGTACAGCCGGACCCCAGCGCGTTGGCCACCTGCCACAGGTAGGAGGACGGGGGGGCGTCGAGCGCGATCAGCGAGGCGATCTTGACGAGTGAGTAAGTGCGCGCGTCCAGGCCGCTTCTTTCCTGCCATTCGGCCCGGGCCTCCAGCCCGGCCAGCAGCAGCTCCGGGTCGCTCAGGGCCAGCGCGGCCAGCGTTTCCCTGGTGGCATCATCGACGTCGACCTTGCTGGGCGTAGTCATGGAGCAGATCCTCTCGGTCGGTTGGCGGGGGTGAACCTGTGCCTGGTCCACCTGGCGGTCAACTGTTACCGCTCGGGCGCGGCTTCGGCGTCACCCGCCAGGGGGGATGCGGTGGCGGGCGGCGCGGCCTTTTCTGCCTCGCGGGCGAGGAACCTGAGCCGGGCGGCGCGCGCATCCCACGCGTAGATCACCGCGGTACCCGCGATGAGGTCGTGCAGGGCACGCCGTTCCCGCTGCACGAGGATGCCGAGGAAGCCGAGGCCGAGCAGCAGGAAGCTGAGCGGGAACACCAGCGCGCGCACCACGCCGCGCCGCGGCTCCGCGACCGCGCCGTCGGCCCGGACCACCCGTATGCCGAGCACGGCCATCCCGAACGTCCGGCCGCTCACCGCCCAGGAATAGCCGAAGTAGAAGAACTCCCAGGCCACGTAGATGACCACGACCACGATGTTCTGCCGGTCCCAGTGGACCTGCTTGCCGGTCACGACCTGCACCGCGTAGGAGATCCCGGCGAGGGCGAGGGTGAACACGGCGGTGCTGACGAACGCGTCGATGACAAAGGCCAGGAAGCGCGACACCGCCCCCGCGTAATTGCCTTGCGCGGTCAACGACCGGGTGGCCGTGGGCGCGCTCATTCCGTTGCCTCCCTCGCTGGCGCTTCGCCTGGTCGTCCCGGAGGTGCGCTAGATTGCGGCGCAGGAGGCTGGTCCTCGGCCGGCGGCTCCGGGGTGATGCTGCCGGTAGTTGACGGAGCGTCTGTCACCGCCGGGGCCTCCCCGTTCAGCAGCGCGCCCGGCGCCGATGGCGCCGGGTGTTTGCGCCGGAGGGCATGCTGTACCCAGCGGTCGATGAACTGATCCAGCCCCACCGCCTCGCTGCGCGCCGCATCCAGTGCCTCACTCGCCACGCCGCCAGAGGACCTGGCGATCACCGCACCCAGGTCGGTCTGCTCCACCAGCGTGTCCATGTCGATGCGCCCGAGCAAGTCGTTGATATCGACCCGGTCGAGGAGGGCAGTGATGTCGACCTGGGCGAGCACCGCATTCAGGTCCACCCGTTCGAGCAGGGCAGTCAGGTCGACCCGGGCCAGCAGCGCGTTCACGTCCACCTGCGCCAGCAGCGCGTTCAGGTCCAGCACCTGGAGCACAAGGTCCATCACCCGCTCGGCGACGCGCTGGGCCATCTGCTCGACGGGGTCGGTGATCCGACGGCGCGTCGTCATCGGCCGACCACGAGCCCGTAGATCCCGTTGACAACCATGATCCCTCCCACCGCCACAAGCAAGCAGATGAGGATGAGCTTGCCATGCGCGCGCAGCCAGCCGTTGAAGGCTGTCAGATGTCGTGTCGCGAACCCCGGGGCGACCAGGTGGACCACGATCGGCACCCACACCAGCAGCACGTTGATGGCGACGACGATGACCAGGGCGAGAACCGTGAGGTCGAGGCTGGCCCGGGCCGTCGCGATCACCTGCACCGCGGCGAGGAAGCTGACCCCGGGGGCGAAGACCAGCAGGCCGACGAGGAACGCGCTTAGCGGCGCCGGCTCGGCCACCATCTTGGACACGATTCCCTTCGGCGGCTTGCTCGGGTCGGGTGGCGGTGGCTGGCGCCGTGCGACCACCACGGCCGCCGCCAGCAGCAGGATGCCCAGGACCAGGCGCAGCCCGTAACGCGGCGTGTGCTCGCCCGGGCGCTCCAGGTTGGCGCTGCGCAGCGCCAGCAGCAGAATCACGCCCATGACCAGGCTCATGAGCACCGCACCGGCGAGGTAGAACGCGGTGACCAGCCGGGGCTGGGCGGAGCCGAGGTAGACGGCGGCGACCAGCAGCGCTGTCGGGGACAACGCCGCCAGCAGCGCCAGCCCGGCAGCCTGGATCAGCATCGGCCTATTATCGCCGAATCTGGTGCCGCGGCCGCCTCGGCCGGGACCTCGTCGTCATCCGGACTGGCCAGCGGGCTCCGGCTGGCTGGGCGGCCTGCCGATCAGCTCGATCAGCCCGAGGACCAGCAGCAGGAGAATGAGCAGCACAATGACGCTCGCGGCGGTGGGGCGGCCCTGGAACACGAAGATGACGGCGGCGAGGGCGACCGCGCAGATGCGGAGTGCGTGCCGGTGCGCGTAGGTCCACCGGCAGGCCGGCCCGGTGCTCACCCCACGGCGCTCGCCACTCGAGCGGATCCAGTCGAAGCCCTTGACGAAGCCGGCCCGGGTCCGCACCGCGGTCACCGACGGCCCGGTGAAGAATGCGGCGATCGCCACTACCAGGCCGAGGACCAGGAGCGCCCGCAGCGCGATCTTGATGAACCGGACCAGCGTGTCGAACGCGGCGGCGGCGGCGTCGCTGGGGAACACCGAGTTGGGGACGCTATTGAGGTAGATGCCGCGGGCGATCAGCAGGGCCGCGCCGAGGACCAGCATCGAGGCGGCGAAGCCCAGCCCGGCCCCGATCAGCGCCCGCCGGTGTTCCCGCGCGATGTACACCCCCGCAGCGATCAGAAGGAGCGCCACAATCGGCAGGATGATCTTCAGGTCGTTGAGCACGCGGTAGAGGGTCTGCGCCTGGACCAGGGTCTTGGAGGAGAACAGCGCGATCGTCGGGTGGACCGGCGGAAGGCTGTTCACCAGCGTGAACCCGCGCTGGACGAGGTTCTGTTTGACGATCGCGATGAACGGGGCCAGGTCGAGAGTGACCTGGCCGTTGCTGACGGTGATCGCGCCGCCGCTTCCGGACAGGGCCTGCACCAGCGTCTGGTGGGCCACCCTGTTGACCTCAACCCAGGCGGTGGCGAACTTATCGCTGGTCACGATCTTGTGCACGGTGTTGTGCACGTAACCGTTGACCGCGCTGGCCAGCGAGCCGGAGAACGTCTTGAGCAGCGTGCCCACCCGGGGCAGGCCCTTGCTCGTCAGCAGGTCAGCCGCCTGGTTGGTGCGCGCGGCCACGTCGAGGCGGCTGGTGATCGCAACTGTGATCTTGTCGGTCAGCGCGTTCTGGATGGCCGGGTCGCGGATCAGCGGCTCGATGTTCGCGATGTAGCGGTTGGTGTCGGAGACCTGGTTGGCGGTCCACACCCCGACCACGGACAACGGGGCGAGCACGCAGCCGATCACGATGAGCAGCGCGGAGACGGGCGTCCGCCAGGAAACCCGGCGCCGCCGCTTCTGGGTTGACTCCTTCTGCCGCAGCTCATCCACCTCGGCGCGAAGGCGTTCCAGTTCGGCCTGGTCGTCCTGGCCGGGCCCGTCCGCTCCCGCCGTGCCGTCCGGTTCGCTCTCGGTCTCAGACAAGGGTCATCTCCATGTGACTCCGGGCGCTGGCGCTGCCGTGCCGCGGGACCGCCGCGAAGGTGTGGCCTCGTATCCGTTCACGCTGTTCCTGGCGGCCGCGCCGCACCTCACCCCGCCGGGGTGAATGAAGCGGCAATGACGGCCCAGACCCGGCCGCCCGGGCGGCTCAGCCCTGCCGGTCCGCGGTCCGGAACGCCGCGACCAGCCGCGCCACCAGCGTGGCCAGGAAGACCTGGCCGGTGAGCGCCTCCAGGACGGCGACGGCCTGACCGGAGCTGTATGCGGCCGTGTAGTCGCCGTAGCCCAGAGTGGTCAGCGTGGTGAAGCTGAAGTACTGGAAGGTCTGCGTAGTGGCTTTCTCACCTGAGACAAAGAACATGTCGCCGCTCAGGTGGTAGATCGCCGCGAAGAAAGCGGCGAACATCAGGCCGACGATGAGATATGCGCTCAGCGCGCCGTAGATGCTCTGCACGGTCACCGTGCCGAAAGCCAGCACGCGGCGGACGATCATCGCAACCGCGGCCAGCAGGACCAGGCCGGTCCAGATGTTGGCGACCCCGGTGCCGGCATCACCGGTCGCCGTACTAAGCGAGAGGGTAAGGAAGACCGGCACTCCGACGAACGCGACGATCAGCAGCAGGCGCACCGCTCGCCGCGACACCGGGGAACTGCGCAGCGCCAGCAGTGCGGCCACGGTGCACACCACCACCTGCAGTGCCTCGACCCACCGGCCGGAGAAGAACGCGGACAGCAGGTAGCTGCCGATCAGCAGGAGCAATAGCACGCCGTACCGGCCGGGCGCGGGCTGGGGCTGCCAGATGGGCATGCCAGCAGGCTTACCGGACGGTGCCGACGGTGGTTCACCCGGAACGGGTGACGTGCCTGGTAGCAGCGCTACTCCGCGGACGCTGAGAAAATAGTCAGCTAGTGATCAGGAAACATACGGCTGACGGTTAGCAATCCCTTAACTTTTGCTCAGCTCCGGACCCGATCCTCAAGACAATGGGACGAGGGATCGAGGCGTGACGTGACCAGGCAGATGACTCTGACCCTGCCCGCAGCCGGGCCGGCAGCGAGGGTGGCGCGGCAGGTGACCCGCGAGGCGCTGGCGGCCTGGCGGGTGGCCCATCTTGAGGAAACCGCCGTCCTGCTCGTCTCGGAACTTGTCACCAACGCGATCCGGCACGCCAGGCCCGGCAGGCTGGCGATGGCGCTGTACTTGGACGCGGACGGGGCGTGGCTGCGGATCGAGGTCCATGACGCCGACCCGCATGAGCCACGGCAACGCGCGCCCGGAGCGCTCGATGAGTCCGGATTCGGGCTGCTGCTCATCGAGGCACTGGCTGGGAAGTGGGGCGTCCAGCGGACGGTGACCGGCAAGGCCGTCTGGGCGGAACTGGATGCGCGGCAGGTGGCCAACCACCCGTAGCAGGGGATGCCAGCCACGGCCGCCGTCGGCAGCATCGGTCCTAACCGGAACCGTTTCGGCGCTGGCGCCGCGCGCCGGTGCTTCCCGGGGCAAGCACCGACCCGGCCGTGACCACAGGGGATGCGACGATGGCGTTGCACGAGCGTGACGTGATCCGTGACCAGATGGCGGATTGTGTGTTCGCCGATCGTGACCTGACCAGGCCGGTGCCCAAGTACACGTTCCCCCAGGAGGGGACGCTGCCGCGGGATGCGTTCCAGTTGGTGTCGGATGAGCTGATGCTTGATGGCAACGCCCGGCAGAACCTGGCGACGTTTTGCCAGACGTGGGAGGAGCCTGAGGTTCTTGCCCTGATGGCGCTGTCGATCAACAAGAACATGATCGACCGGGATGAGTACCCGCAGACCGCCGAGATCGAGCGGCGGTGCGTGCACATGATGGCGGATTTGTGGAATGCGCCCGAGGCGGCCAACACCGTGGGGGCCTCGGCCATCGGGTCGTCGGAGGCGTGCATGCTGGCCGGGATGGCGGCCAAGTGGCGGTGGCGGGCCAAGCGGCGGGCCGCGGGCAAGAGCGTGGACAACCCCAACATGGTGTGCGGGCCGGTGCAGGTGGTCTGGCATAAGTTCGCCCGGTACTGGGACATCGAGATCCGCGAGGTCCCGATGTCGCCGGGGCATTACGCTATGGATCCGGCCGACATGCTCGAGCGGGTGGACGAGAACACGATCATGGTCGTGCCGACCCTCGGCGTCACCTACACCGGCGCCTACGAGCCGGTCGCGGACATGGCGGCCGCCCTGGACAAGCTGCAGGCCGACACCGGCCTGGACGTAGACATTCACGTCGATGGGGCCAGCGGCGGTTTCCTGGCGCCGTTTTGCGCGCCGGAGGTGGTTTTCGACTTCCGGCTGCCGCGGGTCAAGTCGATCAGCGCCTCGGGGCACAAGTTCGGCCTGGCCCCGCTCGGCGCGGGGTGGGTCATCTTCCGCGACGTGGCCGAGCTGCCCGAGGACCTGATCTTCCACGTGAATTACCTGGGCGGCGACATGCCGGTGTTCCAGATCAATTTCTCCCGGCCGGCCGGGCAGATCGTCGCCTCCTACTACAACTTCCTGCGGCTGGGGTTCGACGGTTACCGCAGGATTCACATGGCCTCCTACGACATCGGCCAGTACCTGGCCGCCGAGATCGTCAAGCTCGGCCCGTTCGAGCTGCTGTGCGACAGTAACCCGAACACCGGGATCCCGACGGTCACCTGGCGGATCCGCCAGGGCGAGGACCCCGGGTACACGCTGTTCGACCTGGCCGACCGGCTGCGCACCCAAGGGTGGCAGGTGCCCGCCTACACCCTCACCGGGACCGCCTCCGACATCGCGGTGCAGCGCATCCTGGTCCGCCTCGGCGTCAGCCGCGACATGGCCGCACTGCTGCTCGACGACTTCCGCGACGCGGTAGCCCACTTCACCAAGCACCCGGTCACCGTGTCCATGACCAAAGAAGAATCCGGCGGGTTCAGCCACCTCTAACGCGGCGTGCGGGGGATTGTCGGCTAGCGTGGAAGACGAAGCCAGACGTGAGCTTGACGCCCTGCTGGACCCCGTACGACCGGCCGGAGTCTCCGTGGTCGCAGATCGTGACGTTCTTACGGCCCGCACCAAGCGCTTGATCGCCTTCGCAGCCGGGTTCGTCGCCATCGCCGCGTGCTACAACCTCGTGGCCAGTTTCGCCTTGATCGCCCGCTCGAACTCTTTCGGCGCCACCCCGCAGTACCTGTTCGGCAACCTGCGTACCTGGGGATTCCTCACGCTGCTCATCGCGATTGCGCAATTCGGCGCGGCGTGGGGAATCCTCACCGGCAGCCAGCGGGCCCGGTGGGTCGGCGTCGGCCTGTTGCTGCTGAACGCCATCGGGCAGATAGCCGGCCTGCCCGTATATCCCTTCTGGTTCCTGGTGGTCACCGCGTTGGGCATGGTGGTGCTCTGCGGGCTGGCCATATCCGGGGAACGTCGCGCCGGGTAACCGGCCCGGCTAGCGTGGCGGCGTGGATCCGCGAAATCCGGCGGGCGCCGCGGCGGGCATCCCGGTCACCGGGCCCCGGCTGGCGCTCCGCCCGCTGCGGCCGGAAGAAATCGACGAGCAATGGCAGGCGATGGTCACCGCCGAGCCGATGGGCATCGCCCAGGTCCCCGACGAGGCCCGATTCCGCGCCCGGCTGCGGCGCTCGGGCCAGCTCACCGGCGGCTGGATCGACTTGGCCATTGACCTGGACGGCGCGGCGATCGGGCGGATCCAGACGTTCGTGCCCGAGGACCGGCTGCTCCCCGCGGGCACGTTCGAGGTCGGGATCTGGCTGCGGGAAAACCAGCGGGGCAAGGGCTACGGCCGCGAAGCGGTCACGCTGCTCACCGGCTGGCTGTTCGAGCACGCCGGCGCACAGGCCGTTCAGGCCCCGACCGACCCGGCCAACGTCGCGATGCGCACGGTGTTCGACCGCGCCGGCTGGACCCTGGCCGGCACGGTGAGCGACTACGGCCGGCGGTGGGTCGTGTACCGGATTACCCGGCCGGAGTGGGAGGCCGGCTCCCCGGCTGGTTAGGACAGCACGCCGGCCTTGTAGAAGATGTAGCAGCCGATGAGGATGAACACGACGGGGACGGCCCAGTAGCCCCAGCGCTGCACCGCATCGGTCACCGCGCGGTGCGCCGCGAGCCGGGAGCTGGCGAGGCACCACACGGCGACCCCGGCCATGAAGACCACGACGATGACGGTGATCGCGGCGGGCTTGCTGGTGCGGAAGACCGGGATGTACGCAGCGACGTTGTCGCCGCCGTTGGCGATGGTCAGCCCGATGACCCCGGTCAGGCCGGTCACCACCGCCGGGGAGGCGTAGCGCCCGGACCGGTGCGCCCGGACCGCGGTGACCAGCTTGCCCAGCCCGAGCCCCAATGGCAGCAGGCCAAGCACCCACAGCCAGTGCTCCGGCACCAGGGCCAGCCCCGTCGCGGCGGCCAGCGACACGGCGACCAGCACCGCGAATCCCGCGTACTGGCCTGCCCAGATGTGCCACGGCCGGGGGCGTCCCGCCGCGCGCGAGGAAATGCTCAGCGCGGTGAGCACGACGATGTCGTCGACGTTGGTGCCGGCGAAAAGCACCGCGGCGGTCAGCACCAGGGTGAAAATCTCGCCTGCGGGCATCGATGCCTCCAGCAAGGTATGGCGCCTACATTGTCCCTGCCGGCGGGCTGCCCGTCGCTTTGGCCGCGCGCGTCCTGCATACTCACCGGTGTGGACGATCCCTTTGACTTCCAGGCACTGCGGATCATGCAGCCAGGAAGGCTGCTGCCCAATCGCGCCAGTTACGAGATCTTCAACGAGCAGCGGCAGTTGCTGGCGATCGCCACCGAGACCGAGGCGCACACCCGGCGCAAGCTGCTCAGCAAGTCGATGCCCGACGCCCGCGTGCTCGCCGTCACCGCCGCCGACGAGCCGGTCCTGACGTTAATCAAGTACCAGAAGATACGGGTCACCGAGCTGCTTGACCCGGAGGGCGAACTGGTCGGCCGGATCCGCGCCACGCACACCACCCGGCATTACACGCTCCTCGACAGCCAGGACGAGACCGTCGGCAAGGTGGTGGGCGACCTGGCGCTCAAGCACTTCACCGTCACCGGCGCGCAGGGTGACGAGTTCGCGCGGCTCCGCAAGACCTGGGCCGGCTTGACCAAGGAGATGCTCACCCCCTCCGACCACTACAAGGTGGAGTTCACCGCCCCGGTGTCGCCGCCGGCCCGGCTGCTGACCGTGATGATGGCCATCGTGCTGGACCTGACCCTCTACGGTCCGGTCTGACCCGAGGCGGGCCGGGGGTGGCGCCCAACGGCAGCCCGATGCCGGGGAAGGCGCCGAGCCGGATCGTGCTGATCAGCGTGCTGGCCGTGTCCAGCGTCGGGGACAGCGCCACGGTCACCGAGCCGGCCTGGCCCTGGGGCTGACGATGCTGTCAATCCAGACGTCCCCGGTGAACCACTCGGCCGGTCCCTGGGCGGTCGGCTGCTTGGGCCGTAGCTCCACGGTTGTCTCCATGTTGCTGACGGTCACCATTTGCTTGTCTGGTCCAGCACGAGCTTGCTGCCGCCCCGGCCCGATGGCTGTCCACGGCGGCCGCTCAGTGCGCGCCACGGTGGCGGTCGGCGGCGGCCGCGAACCTCCGGGTGATCTGCGCGCCCTGGTCAGCGGGCGGGCCGGTGGCCGGGGTGGCCACCTCCGGTTCACCGACCGCGGCCAGGTGCTGCTGGACCTGCGCGGCCTGGGCGAGGAACGGCTCGTAGTAGGCCGGCACGGCCGCGGGCCTGGTGTCCGCGGCGGCCGCAGCGGCGCGCGGCGCGCCGATCGCGGAGGTGAGCCCGGTGGCGTGCGCGGACAGGTCGGGCAGGTCGGCCCGGGCCTCGGGCAGCGTGCACAGTTCGTGGAACGGCGCCGCCCAGTTGTCCCGCTCGGTCAGCGGCCGCGCGTGCGGGGCGAACAGGGCGCGCAGCGTCGCGGGGATGCTGGCGTGGTCGTGCGTCTGGACATCGACGGCGCCCGCCGGGACCCGTGGCGAGATGACGACCGCCGGGACCCGGGGGCCGAGCATGGTGAAGTCGAACGCGGCGCACTTGCGGTACAGCAGGAACCGCTGCAGCCGCCCCACCCCGCTGGTGGGGCCGCCGGGGCTGGGCACGCCCGTGGGCGGCGGGACATGATCGTAAAGGCCGCCGTGCTCGTCGTAGGTGATCAGCAGCAGGGTCTTGTCGAACACGTCCGGGCGGGCCCGCAGCGCCTCGTAGATGGTGGCAATCAGGTGCTCGCCCCGGGTGAAGTCCGACTCGCCGGTCAGCGTGAACGCGTCGTAGGCGGCGTTGCTGACGAGGTTGTTCTCCGGGTGCTGGCTGTTGCTCAGGTCCGGGGCGCCGACCACCGGCGCGTGGTCGAGGGTGTGCAGCGGCGGGCGGTGGTTGGGCTCGATGAACGTGTACGGGGCCAGGTCCCCCGCAGCGACGTGACTGGTGAAGGCGTCCACCGGGAACCACTTCGCGTGCCGCTCCGGGGTGTCCCAGAGCGCGGGGAACGCCCAGACCTGAGGGGTGTCGTCGTAGTAGATCCGCCAGTCCACCTCGTGGTCCTCGAGCAGCTCGAAGATCGTCCGGTTGGTGTAGGGGCGGATCTCGATCTGGGTCAGCCCGTCCGACGTCGCCGCGTGCGCGAAGTTCCGGTTCGGCCAGGTCTCGCCCGGCACCGAGCAGAACCAGCGCGAGCACACCGCGAACTCGCGCGCCAGCGTGCCCAGCACCGGCACGTTTCCCGGCGGCTGGGCCGCCATGACCAGCGGGCCGCGGCCCGTCACGGCCTGCCCACCGCCCCCGGACAGGCGCCGGATCCAGTTGGCCGGCGGCCCGAGCAGCCCGCCGAACACAGGCGGGTCCAGGCCCCGCGCCTTGCGCTCGTAGCTGCGGACGAAACCCCGGTTCCGGGGCACCCCCCGGCGCAGCGCCAACTGCTGCATCACCGCGTCGTGGGAGTGATCCGGCCCGACCGGCACCACCTGCTTCGCGTCCGGCGACGCCGCCACCGCCGGCCCGCGCCCCCAGCCCGGGTTGGTGAACCCGCGGCCCAGCAGCCCGTCGAACGTCGGATCGGGATGCGGCACGTAGCCGAGCAGGTGGTCATAAGACCGGTTCTCCAGCATTAGCACAACGACGTGCGCGATATCGGTCATGACCTCACCCGTCCTTGATCGCTGAGCCCCTTACGCTACGCGTACCGCAGGTCCTAGGCACGCAGGAAGGCCAGCACGGCGAGCACGCGCCGGTCGTCCAGCTGGGTGTCGGTCAGTCCGAGCTTGTCGAAGATGCGGCGGACGTTGCCCTCGACCGTCCGCTCGCTCAGGAAGAGCCGCTCGCCGATAGCCGTGTTTGTGCGTCCCTCGGCCATCAGCCCGAGGACCTCGCGCTCGCGGGGGGGTGAGCACGCTGAGCGGCTCGGTGAGCCCGGTGCGGTTGACCAGGCGGCTCACGATGCTCGGGTCCACCACGCATTCTCCCGCGACGACCCGCTGCACCGCATCGACGAGCACGGCGACCTGGGAGACCCGGTCCTTGAGCAGGTAACCGACTCCGCTCGGGAACGACTGGAGCAGCCGGAACGCGTACCCGGCATCGAGGTCTTGCGACAAGACCAGGACCGCCGTGCCCGGGTGGCGCTCCCGCACCAGGTCCGCGGCCCGCAGGCCCTCGTCGGTGAAGGTCGGTGGTAGCCGGATGTCGATGATCACGACGTCGGGGCGGGATACGCCGACCGCGCCCAGGAAGCCGTCGATGTCACCCTCGGACGCGACGACCTGCATCCCGGCCTCGGCGAGCAACCGGGCGAGGCCCTCGCGCAGCAGCACGTGGTCATCCACGATCGCTACCCGCACGGCAGCCTCGCGATCAATCGTTGCCGGTCGCCCACGTTGGCCCGGCGCAACTGCCCGCCCGCGGCGGCCACCCGGTCGGCGAGGTGCGACGAGCCCGGCTCACCGGTCACGCCCGCGCGGCCGTACTCGATTTCGACGACCACGTCCTGGCCGGAGCGCCGCACCGCGATGGACGCGCCCGGCGGCGGCAGCGGGCCCGCCGCGGCCAGGAAGTCCGCGATGAACCGGTACGCGGCCCGCTCCACCTGCTCCGGCAGCCGTTCGGCGGGCAGGTCAACGATGGTGATCGCGGCCGGTGAATTCTCCACCATGGTGCGCACCGCACCGGCCAGCCCTTCGGTGGCCAGGGTGGCGGAACCGATGCCGTGCGCCAGGTCGCGGAGGCTGGCCAGGGCCAGCTCGGCGGCTCGGTCAGCTTTGGCCAGCCTCGCCGCGTGGTCGCGTTCCGGCAGGCGCTCGGCGTGCGCGGACGCGAGGCCGAGCGCGTAGCGCAGAGCCACCAGGCGCTGCTGCGCGCCGTCGTGCAGGTCCCGCTCCAGGCCGGCCCGCGCCGCATCGGCCGCTTCGGCGGCGAGCCGCCGCGCGGCGCCCAGGTCGTTGACCCGGGCCAGCGTGCCCGCCTCGAGGCGCTCGGTGTCCAGGAGGAGCCGGGCCGCCGCGGCTGCCTCGGTGATGGCCGCCGGGTCGATGCGCGCCGGTCCGTCGTGAATGAGCGCGGCCACCTGTTCGCCCGAGTCGGTGACCAGCGTGACCTCCCGGCCGGCCAGGACGATCGCCTGGCCGTGCCGGTCACGCCAGGTGCCATCCGGTGTGGGGTAGGCGATGCCCACGGTCATGCCGCGGAGCGCTGCCGCCAGCGCGTCGGCGGCGCTGTGCCGCGGATCGTCCGCCACCGCCACCGCCACCCGGGCGACCACGCGCCGCGCGTGCGCCGCGCGCAGCGCGGGCACGGTCACCGCTGCCGCGAGCACGAGGAGCGTGACCCCGGCTGCCGCGCGCCATCCGGGGCGGGCCCGCCGGGCAGCGCCACCGCCTCCCCGGCGGCGATCGCGGCGGCGAAGCCGGTGGCCGCAGCGGCGGCCACGCCTTCGGCAGACGGCAGCCACCGGCGCGGCTGCCCGCGGGTGGCCGCCAGGGTGACGGCGAGCCAGGCGGCAGCGGCCAGCGCGGCGCCGATGGCGGCCCGGCCGCCGAGCCGGGGCCAGCCCGGCGCTTAGCGCGGGGTCGTGGGCTGCCGCGATCAGGTCGCCGGGGCAGTCGGTGCACCCGGCGTCGTACGGGTTGGCCGCGATTGCCGCCAGCGGGCCCGCGAGCACGGCCGCCGCGGCGCCGAGCAGCACCGCCGCGGCGAGCAGCACGGCCGGGGCCGAGCCGGTCAGCCGATGCCACCATCGGCCGGGCGCCGGGCCCGCGCCCACAAGCGGACGCCAGCGGCGCCAGCCACGCACCGCCAAGCAGCGCCGCCGCATGTCCGGCCGTCCCGCCGACAATCTGGGGTGTCGCCAGGAACCAGAAGATCCCGGACAACCCCATCAGCCCCCGGCAGCCGCCGGTCAGGTGCACCGCCCACCCGGCGGCGGCCAGCAGGGACCAGCCCGCGAGGAGATCGAGCGCCGCGGCAACCCAGGACCAGCCGGCCCGGACGGCCCACACTTCGATCGCGGCGCCTGCCACCGCCGCGACGAGAACCGCGGCACGGACGGCCACGTGCATCCCCACCCCCAGAGCCAGTACCGACGATATTCGTTTCCTGCTGGCTCTCGCTGGTGCGGGAGGCTCGAGTGAGCCAATCGCCTCGGCGAGCAGCCGGGTTGTCACACCGAGGTCGGGGTGTTCAGCTCCATCGACGGCGTGGTCGAGGCGCCTGACGGGTGGCTTCGTCGCCGGACTGCGCAAGCAGGACGGCGGGACGATCGGCGTCGGCGGCAGCCCAACGCTGATCCGGTTGCTGATCGACCAGGGCTGCTTGACGAGCTGACCCTGATGATCATCCCGGTCGTCGCCGGCAGCGGTCGGAAGCGGCTGTCCCTGAGGACGTCGCGCCGGCCGCGTTCGACCTGGTTGAAGCCAAGCCGACAAGCGGCGGCACGGTGATCGCGACCTACCGGCCGGTCCGGTAACCGGCACGCATGCCTGCCGGGATCCGACGTGCTCAGCGGGGGAGTGAGCTTGCCGGTGTCATCGCCGGTCCGGGGGCGCGTCGGGGAACAACGCGATTGACGCGGTGAAGGCGTGCAGGAAGTTCTGCCCGCCGACGGGCCCGAGTTCTCCGGCGCAGAAGAATCCGGCGACCGGGATCTTGCCCAGCGTCTTCGCGATCAGCCCCGCGTCGTGGTCGGGCCCGGGGAACAGCCGCGAACCACGGCCGTTGCAGGTGAACAGCAGGGCACCAGCTGCCTGCCGGCCACCGAGGACGGTGGATTCCCGCGCCAGGGTGCGCTGGAGATCCTCATCCGCTGATTCGGCGTCCCGGACATGGAACTGCACAGTCTGGCCGACCGCTATCTCCTCGCCCACCGCGATGGCCCCCGACTCGGGGTCCGCGCCCACGACGCTGCGGATCAGGAAGTCCCCCTGGCGTGACTCGGCCTGGTACTCGTTGATCACCAGCCCGACCTGCAAGCCCTGAACCAGCAGATCGCGGTCCCGGCTGGACAGCGTGGCGGCCAGCTCCTGCAGCCGCACCACCGGGGGGCGCCCGCCGAGTTCGTAGATCACGTTCCCTACGGCCCTGGTGGTGGTGTAGGGGGCGCCGACCGGGCGGCAACCCTGCGCTACCAGGGGATGGACTTCGGCCTGCGGCAGGTGGGCGCCCACGGCGCCCTCGGACAGCACCCGGCCGTCGAGGAACAGCCGGCTCTGGTTGAGCCGCAGCCCACCACTGGCCATCCCGCCCATCACCATGGCGCCGGGGACGTGTTCGTTGAGATGGCCCAGCAGATCGCCGGCCGGGAACGTGAACGGATCGCAGAGCATCAGGTGAGCGCCGCCGGGCTCCGCCCCGAAGCGGTAACCGCCGAAGGTGCCCCCACTGGACGTACGGACGAACTCCATGGCGTACGTCTCGACCGGGCCGAGGTCCGTGGCGAGCCAGAGCGATACGGCCGGTTCCGACTCGACCTCGCGCGCACCGCCAGCCACTGCCTCCGCCACGCAGCCGATGAGCGGCACCGGGCCGGCCTGCTCGGTGACCGCCGCAGCGAGATCCTCCGCCGAGCCGAAGAAGTGAGCGGAGGCGAACAGCACCGCCAGCGAGGGCGTCAGCCCGCCCAGCGGCGCTCGCGCCTCGGCGACGGCCCGCCTGGCCGCTTCGCGGGCATCCGCGGTGAGCACCAGCGCTCCTCCCGCCTTCACCCAGCCCAGACTACGCGGCGGTTCTTTCTCGGCACGAGACCGGCCAGCATGGGCGCCAGTCACTGGAGATGCCTGCCACCGGGATTGCCGTGCTCAGCCAGCGCGGGTAAGGCCCCAGCGGGCGCGGGAGGCCCGGCCCGGCCCGCGAGCGCCGGTCACCGCGGGCGATACACGTATGCGGCGGAGCGCACAGCTGCGGCCAGCCCGGGCGTCGGCGGCACTCGGCCGTACACCGACAGCGGGCACGGGTCGGGCGAGCGGCTTGCGCCCGGTCAGCTCCCCCCAGACCTGACGGGGCGCCGGACAGATCGCCAGCGACCGGGACACCCAGGCCGGTGACCCACCCGGTGACCTCGCCCGGGGACGGCAACCCCAGCGGCGACCCCGCCGCCAGGTGCAGCCCGGCCGCGACCCCCCACCCGACCGCCAGGCTGGAAACGGTGTTGACCGGCAGCGCCGACCCGGTGATCACCGCGGCGACCGACGCCAGCGTGACCAGCGCCGCCACCAGCCGGTGCAGCGGGCGGCTCAGATACGGCAAGGCCGTCGCCGCCACCGCGATCGCCACCGCGAACTGCGTCACCGGATAGCCCGGGTCAAGCCCGGCCAGCGCGCCGGTCACCGGCCGTCCCGCCGAAGGCCCCAGAAGGTGGCCAAGCAGCAGGCACACGCCCCAGGCGGCCACCGCGGCCACCGCGGTCCACCGGACCGCCGCCAGCCGCGGCACCAGCAAGCCCAAGGACGGCCAAAAACACGATGACACCAACAGAACCAAGCCAGAAAACCGAGGTGACCAGCCAGCTGATCGCCTCCGGCGGCGGATTCAGCGCGTGCACGAGCCCAGCTCCGCAGCCGAGTTAGCCCGCATCACCGGGACCGACACCACCACCACCACCACCACCACCTGGCCAGCCCAAGCCGGAACGCATCGGAGGCCCGCCGCCGGGTCGTCCCCCCGCCCCGGGGCCCAACCACCACAGCACGCAACCGCGGCGCCACCCCGCGCCCCGCGCCCGCGGCCCCTTCGCTCGCAACGCGCGCCACGGATCCCTCCTGCCACACGCGGCCCGAACAGGTAGCCTGGCCCCTGAATGGCGGTGCCGTCATTGCAGTGAGGTTTTACCCTCACAATCCCGTGCTCAATGCGCTTTCAGGCCTTGCCATATGGCGCCGCTAATCATGCCATGGAATTCAAGGAGTAATGACACGAATCGGCTCTGGCGAGGGCCGGGCCGTCGCCGCACGGGAAACCGTGCCATCCGCAGGAGGCGGACCATGCAGGGGAGCGAAACCTCCACCCACGGCGCCTCACCCCCGCAGGGGTGAGGCGCCGAGCAGGGTTGCGCGGGACTCTTGGTGAGGTCCGCGTCCCCGATGAGCGCAGGAGCGTGCCATGACGACCAAGGCAGCCTTTTCCCCCGACGAGTGGACGGTGGTGCTCGAGGGCCCGCCGACTGCCGGAATGATCGTGATCACCGCGGCCCACGGGGGGATGTGGCGGGAGACGATCGCAATGTCGAAGGCCTACGTCGAAGCGCGCGGCCAGCACGGCGAGAGCGAACTCCTCGACGAGATCGTGGCGGCAAAGCCCCACGTGGATCACACCAGATATCACTCTCCCGAAGAGCTCAAAGCTAGCGGGCTTGCTAATCTTCGCGACGCGGTGGCGCTGCTGGAAAGCAAGGCGACCGCCGAGGAGCGTGCTGACTACGGTCGCTTCGTCCTCAACCTCGCCAACAAGGTCGCCGCCGCCCACCGTGAGGGCGGGCAGGACGTCAGCCCCGCTGAGGCTGAGGCGATCGAGGAAATCGCCGCAGCGCTGGGCGTCACCAGTTCCTGACCGCCGCGCGGCCAGCATCAAGCGTGCCGCTCGGCCGGCTCTTCTGTGCCGTCGTCGCCTTGCCGCCAGTTCCGGGCGAGTGCGACGAGGCCGCGAACCACGTCGGGGGGCAGCCCCGGGGTGCTCGCGAGGTGCCACAGCGTCGGGTCTTCATACTCGGCATGCCCGCGGTCCGGCGAGCTCACGTTAGGCTCCCCGCCTGCCAGCAGCCGTCGGCACGAACCCGGGGCCCAGCCGAGATGGTTCTCGACCATGCCGAGGGTGCTGGGGGACACCCGCTGGCCGTTCTCAAGCTTCCCCAGCGTCCGCTCGGTCACCCCGGTCGCTTCGGCAAAAGCCCGCCGGTCCCGCATGCCCAGTTCGACCCGGCGCGCGACGACGTAATCGGCGAGCCGCTGCCAGTCCTCATCGGCCATATGACCGTCCTTCCCCGCGGGCCGCCGCAGTCCCCCATCGGCCACCTGACCATACTTACCCGAAGAGGTTAGAAGAGTCTACCTCCTCCTGCGGCAGCTGACGGGCAGGTGCCTACCCGCTGCTTCTTGGCTGATCTCGTCCATGCCCTTTACTTCCTGTCCATGCCGGTCTAAGGTACTTATCAGGAAGATAGCTTCTTACCTCTTCCTAAAAGTGCCTGGATCTTGGTCGGCTGGGCGGGATCCAGCGGCAGCAGGCGGCCCCGATGGGGGGGACGGGGCCGCCTGGTGCGCCGCCACTCCGCCAGGCGCCGCGGCCTGACAACCGATCCGGGCGGCCGTCGGCGTTCGGGCCGTCCTTGGCCGACGAGAAAGGCTGTTGTTGATGAGCGCCCGGAACGCGTTCCGGGGCGCTCATTTCATTGGTCGATGCTGCTGAACATGCCCTCGGGTACCCCGGCGATCTCGATCTGGCGCCAGATCGTGCGCCACTGCGGGAGTTCGTGGTAGCGCCGCAGCGCGGCGAGGCCGCCCAGCCAGCCGGCCCAGCCCGGGTACGGCGGGTTGGTGGGGTCGAAGCCGCTCTGCACCAGGGTGAGCCGGGTCTTGCCGTCCGACCCGTCGAGCTCCCAGCTGGAGGTGGCGCCGTCGGCGAACCGCAGCGTCGCCTTGCGGCCCGGTTCGAACTCGACGAACTTGGCCCCTCCGGGATCCAGCTCGAAGCCGCCCATCGCGAACCGGCCGCCGACATAGGGCTCGATGTCCACGTTGGCGCCGAACCACTTGCGGAACTGCTCCGGCTGGATCATCGAGTCGAACACCGCCTCGGGTGCCGCGTCGATCACCACTTGGGCCTGCAGGTCGGCCGACGTGAAGTCGCACTTCGGGGTGAGCGCACGACCGGCCAGGTAGTCGGCAAGGTTGGCGATTGCCAGGGACCAGAACGTCTGCAGCGCGCCACGGGCACCGGCCGTGTCGGCCAGGACGTCTTGGAAGCTGGGCAGGTCGCTCTGGCTCAGCGTGACCACCGTGCCGTCCTCGTCCTCGGCCAGCTCGAACTGCGCCGTGGTCTCGACGCCGTCGACGGTCCAGGCGAACCGGATGGTGCGCTCGTCCACGTGCAGCACGCGCTGGTGCGGCCCGGCGCCGTCCGGCGTGTAGCGGCCCCAGAACTCGTACTTGCCGGGCAACTCCACGTCGGCGTGCTCGGCCAGCCAGACGCGCAGCGCGGCCGGGTCGGTCAACGCCTCGTACACGGTCTTGGGCGGGGCCGGAACGACCGCGCGCAGGCGCAGGTCAGGCTCGATCATCGGGATCTCCCTTCGGATAGCAGGCGACGGCCAGGCGGAACGCGTCGCCCTCGGAACCGCCGTAGCGGGTGAACAGGTCCTGCAGCGTCCGCTGCAAATCGTCGAGGAACACCTTGCGCTGCTCCGGGCGCACCCGGATGTCCCCGGACACGCCGATCGACGGCAGGTCGGGCCGGGTGAGGTCGAGCGCGGCGACGTCCGCCTGCACGTCCTCCATCAGGTCCAGCAGGTAGCCCAGGCTGAGCCGGTCGCGGGTCTGGCGCAGCCCGATCCGGCCGACCAGGCGCGGGGACAGCCAGTAGGACCGGCCGGCGGCTTGGTAGATCCCCTCGTGGATCCCGCGCACCCGGCGCTCGGCCACCTGGCGGACCAGGCCGGCCTCCAGCAGGCGCTTCACGTGGTAATAGACCCACTGCGGGGTCTGGTCGAGACCGACCGCCACCTCGGTGCACGACCGGGGCTCGGCGAGCTGCCGCAGCACTTCGATCCGCTGCGGCTTGAGCAGGGCCTCAGCCTGCTCGATCTCGTCGAGGTAGACGACGTCTCTCATGACAAAAATCAGTCTTTACGTAAAAGAACTTTTTGTCAACGGGCTCCCTGGCGAGACGGGGCGTTCCTCTTAAGGCATAACGTGCGATTGCTCGTCCGAGCTGCACAGGCCGCGATCGTGCCCTGCGCGGTCGCATCCACCCCTCAGCAGCCATGGTCGGTGCCATTGCACGCGACGCAGGGCACCGCTCACGTCCAAAGCCAGCGGGTGGCCGCCGAGCGCGGCCACGATCCGGGCGGCCGTAGCGGGATCAAAACGTGTGTGCGAGAGCCACGCCGCCGAGCTTGCCGGGGGCCTCGATCTCAAGACTCGGGGCACAGTCTCGCCTGGGGATCCGCACGGTCACGAACCCAGGGCGTCGCCGTGTCCGAAAGACGCCCGCAGCGTATCGGTCAGCAATGCGACCAGCGCCTCGAGCTGCACGTCGGCCGACGAGGAGACCTCTTGGTCCGACCCGTCCAGCGCCCGGGCTGCGAGCCCTGCCTTGCTGTCGATCAGCCCGGCGATCCGGGCGTCGATGGTCTGCGCGGCGATGATGCGCCATGCGGTCACCGGTTCGGCCTGCCCAATGCGGTGGCTGCGGTCGATGGCCTGGGTCTGCTCCGCGTCGGTCCAGGACATCTCGGCCAGCACGATGTTCGAGGCGACCTGCAGATTTAGGCCCACGCCAGCCGCGGTCAGCGAGCACACCGCGACCGCGACGTCTGGGTCGTTCACGAAGGCCTCGACGTTCGCCTGCCGCGCTGTGGGCGTCTGGCCGCCACGGATCGACGAGAAGCGCACCCTCTGCCGGCCGAAGATCTCTTCGGCGGCGTCCATAACGTCGACGTGCTTGGCGAAGAAGACGACCTTGCCGGCGCTGCGGGCCAGCTGAGCCGCGTAGTCCGCGGCCAGTTCGGCCTTCGCCTGGCCGATGCGTCGCATCATGGTGAACACGTTCTCGCCGGACTGCGCGGTCGTCGCCTCCTTCAGCTCCGACCGGGCCACCCGGCGGACGAGGTCATGGTCGATCCCCTCGGCGCCGACGTCGGAGGATCGGTTCGCGAGCGCGGTCTTATACCGCGCCACCATCTGGCCAGCGAGGCCCCGTTCTGCCGCCCGGATCGACCGGGCGGCCCGTTCGTCCAGCTCAACGGGGAGGTCAGCGATACGGCGGGCGGGGAGGTCGGCGGCCACGTCGAGCTTGCGCCGGCGCACGATGCCCAGGTCGATCACGCACTGGCGCGCCGCGGCGTAGAAGCTTCGGTCGGCGGGCGTCAGGCCGGTGTCCTCAAGCGCATCCATTAGCTGGTCGAGGGGCTTGCTGTCGTCGATCCAGCCGAGGAACTGCCAGATCGCCCGGAAGTCCTCGATGTCGTTGATCAGCGGGGTGCCGGTCAGCGCCATCAGCAGGGGCCGGTCCGTGCGGGACCGGATGCGGTCGGAGAGGGCGAGGACGTTCTGCGAGCGCTGCGAGGTCTTGTTCTTCATGAAGTGAGCCTCGTCCACGACCATGCCGCGGAAGCCGAAGTCACCGAGCCAGCCCACGTGGCGGCTCAGGACCTCGTAATTGAGCACGACGATATCGGCGAAGCCGTGAACAGCCTCGCCGTCGCCCTGCACCACCGTGGCCAGGCGGTGGGGAGCCCAGCGGGCCGCCTCACGGGCCCAGTTGGTCTTGACGACGTTCGGCACGACGACGAGCAGCGGGTAGGCGTTCGCGGCCTCCGCGGCGAGCAGCGCCTGGGCTGTTTTGCCCAGACCCGGCTCATCGGCAAGCAGGAACGTCCGGTGGCCGGCCATGGCCGCAGCGACCAGCTGCCCCTGGTGCGGCATCAGTTCCGAGCCCGCCGGGGTGAACCGTGCCGTCGGTGCCGGGAGCGCCATGCACGCGGGGGCTCCCCGCCGGCCCGCTCGAAGGAACTCAGCAGCGGGCTGAGCAGCTCCCAGCCGGCCAGGCGGCGCGGGCCGCAGGTGCGCTGCGGAACGGCGGAGAAGTCGGGAGCGAGAAAGGGGTTCGCCAGTTGCCGGGAGATCACCGACTGCGGCACGACGCGCCGCTTCGAGTCGGCCGAAGCTGTAGCGGTCTGCGTAGGCGCGATCTCTTCGCGCGCCGGCTCGATGCCGAGGTCCCGCAGCATCTCCCGCTTGAGCGACCGGGCCGCGTCGGGGACGCCGGAGCCCTCAGCGAGCAGCGCCAGCAGCCCAGCGTCCTGGACGGCGGTCCTCGCGAGGATGGCCGCGACGCCGTCCAGGCGCTTGAGCTGCTCGGCCCGATGACTGTCGCTTCCGGCCGACGCCCGGACGCGGGCACGCTCGTCCCGCAGCAGCAGGGCGACAGCCTGGAACTTTGTGCGCACGGCAGGCGTCACGCGGCCGCGCCGGGCGGCCGCCTCGACCTCACGGACGGTTCGGGCGAGCGCCGGGACGACATCGCCGCGGTGGTGGACGCGTCGCTGCTTCCGCGGGGCGCTACGGCGAGCGCCCGTCTGGCGCTGGCCTGGTTGAGCCACAGACTTCTCCTCTGGATGCCGGGGCACGGTGGCCACGGCAGCATGCCGCACAGTCCCACGGCCGGGGCGAGAAAGCCCCGGGCAGAGGGCCTGATGCCTTGAACGCCGAGCCGACTTGCGGATCTCCGACGATCGACGCAGGCAGGCCCCGGCAGGTCATTTACCCGAACCCTGAGCCGCCGGTGGGCGGGCTGGTAACCCCGGCACGAGGAAGTCGTCGCCGGACTACCGGTTCGGTTCTTGGCTACCGCTCATGTTAACGCGCGCGAGAGCGCATAATTCCCGGCCGCGCTGGGATGCACATGCACAATTGCGGCCGGGAGCACATTGCCGCGATCGACTGCCGTCACGAGGCAGCGGGGCGCAGCGGGTACCTGGGGGCGGGGGCGCTGGCCCACTGGGTGCTGGACCGCCGGCGGCTGGCCGCATGGGATGCCGAGTGGCGGGTGACCGGGCCGCGGTAGACAAGCACACGGTGATGGCCGCCCGCCGTTGGCTGGCTATCAGGACTGTCACCGGCTCGTCATGGCAGGCGTCTGGCCCGTTGAAGGGTCGTCCCAGTAGCTTTTCGCGGGCAGGGGGAACGACCATCACGCGCGGGCCAGCGGAGAGGCCGGACAGCTCACGAGAGCCCGGGCTGCGCCTCGGCTGCCTTCGGGCCCACGCGCTCCCTGCGGCCTCGTTCTGAGACGAAGTAAATGGCGAGCCCGATGCCGATCGACACCACCGCGATCGCCCCCACGGCCAGGGCCCATCCGGACTTGGTGAAGATGGGCGCCCATGGCCCCCAGAACAGCAGAAACACAGCCGCTACGTCGGCGATGACGCCGACCACCCCGCACACGGCCAGCAGGGCCCACGGAGTGCGCTGGGCTTCCCTGAACTTCTCGGGGAACGCGCGCCGGACGAAGAACACGTCGCTGAAGAGCAGCACCATCGACGTGCACCACACCACCGTGACACCGGCGAGCAGCACCAGGTAAACCTTGGTGGAGTAGTTCGAACCGGCCGACTGGATCGGGAAGTAGATGATCGCGGCCACGATCGAGGCAATCACGGTCTGGGCCAGGACGGCGTTGGCGGGGACCTTGTTCCGGTTCACCCGCCCGAGCTGATGCGGAAGGCGCCGCTCCAGGCCCGAGACGAACATGAGGCGCGCGAACGAGTAGTTATACACGACGATGTCAGACACGAAGATGAGCACCAGAATGAAGGCCACCCACGAGCCGAGCGTGTGACTGAGCGCGATCTGCACGGTCTGGACCACACCGTAGGTCGCGTTGTTCTTGCCGACCGGGACGACCAGCATGGTGGAAAAGGTAGTCCACAGGTAGGCGACCATCACGACCAGGCAGCCCCAGAACAAGTAACGCTTAATCGACCTCTCGCTTTTGATCTCGACACCCATGTTCAACGGCACCTCGATGCCCAGGAGGGCGAGGATCACGGTCGAGAAGAACGTCCATTGACCCCACCCGCTCAGGCCAGAGGCATGGAATGCGAACGAGTTGGCCGCGTGGTTCCCCTGGGCCAGCCAGACGAAACCGGAGACTCCGATCAAAATAAGGCAGGCCGAGTACAGCACGAACTGGACGTTTACGTAGTTCTGAGTCATCCGGAAGCGGAGCGTCCCGAGAAGGCAGGAGAACCACACCACGGCCAGCACGATGAGCCCCTGCTGCCATGGCTTGGTGAACAGGCTGGAATTGATCGCCTGCGAAAGCGACACGACAAGTGACCCCGTCAGGACCATGACCAGGACACCAGGCCACCACGCCACAAACCCGGCGAAGAATCCCCAGAACTTGCCCAGGGCCTTATGGGTCCAGACGTACAGCGAGCCCTCCTCGGGGAACATCCGGCCCAGCTGCGCGGTGACGAGGGCCCCGGGGATGAGGAACGTCAGGAACCCAAGGATCCAGAACACGTATATCGCGGAGCCGGCAAACTGCACCGTTGACGAGTTCGACACGAACAGGACGAGGGCCACGAAGATGACCACGAGGTCGAAGGAATTCAGCACCCTGCCGACCAAGGTGGGAGCCACCTTCTCGGAGATCATGTCGCGCTCGGAGATCATGGCCCGGTCATTGGTCACATCTGCCATGGAACACCTCCATGAGCACCGCTGGCGGTGTGCTCATCCTGGCCCGGGCCCGCCGTCATGCGGCGCCAGGTGCGAGGCTCAACGGCGGGTCACAGGTACGGACACGTGCCCGTGTCTACGTTGATCTTGCCACCTAACCGAGCGGCGCGCCATAGCCGCGTTGCAGGTCAGAAGCCAGGAGTCGGTGTTCTCCGGGCCGCAGGACGAGAACGTGGCCACAGCGCCGCCCAGCCGCCTGTTGGGTGACGTCCTATGCCCGATATCAACCCTGCCTTCAACGGCTCCTCCTTCCCGTCCAAGGTGTACTGCCGACGGGAAGGGCTGCTTGACCGGGCATCTTCGGTCCCGGGGAGGGCCGGGCGCCTGCTGGCTGGGAAATGTCACCGTCAAGGGGCAGGGAGCAGCTTTACCACCGGCGGAACAACGCTGTGCCCGGCGGTCTTAGGCGGTGGCGTCCGGCAGCACGACCGAGCAGGCCGCCATGTCGCCGGCCAGCATGGCCCGGGCCACGTCTTCGACCGCCTCCTCCGGGGGCAAGAACGCCGGATGGTGCAGGCCTGGGGCGTCGTGTGTGCCCGGCTGCCCGACGCCGGCGAACATCATCAGTGAGGGGTATCTGGTGCAGTAGTACGCGAAGTCGTCAGACCCACAGGAACGCAGCGGCTCCGCTACGCCGAGCCCGGCTTGGGCCAGGCAGGCAGCCGCGGCCGCGGCAAGGGCGGGATCGTTGTCCAGTACCGGTTCGCCGTGCGTGAAGGTTGCCTGCGCGGTGCACTCGTACGCCTCGGCGGTGGCACCTGCGGTGGCGCTAACCGCGGACCACAGCGATGCCCGGTCGGCAGGCTCGAAGGTCCGCAACGAGCCGGTGAGGGTGACTTGTTCGGGGACGACATTCGCGGCCGTGCCCGCCTCTACCGTTCCGATGGTGAGCACGGCAGGGTGCATGGGGTCGGTGCGGCGGCTGATCAGGTGCTGCAGGGCGAGGATCACGTGCGCGGCCGCGAGGACAGGGTCTCGGGTCACGTGCGGGTAGGCGGCGTGCCCGCCGCGGCCATGGACGGTGATGGTGACTTCGTCGTAGGCGGCGTTCACGGGGCCGGGCTCGACGCTGACCTGGCCGCAGGGGATGTGTGGGTGCACGTGGACGCCGATCACAGCGCGGACGTCCTGAGCTTCGAGCTGCGGGGAGCCGACCAGATCCAGGGCCCCGCTCGGGGAGCCCTCCTCCCGTGGTTGCAGCACCGCCACCAGCGGCAGCGGCCCGCCGACGCGGCGCACTGCCCGCCCCGCTACGGTGAGGGCCGCCAGGTGGACGTCGTGGCCGCACGAGTGGCTGGCGCCGTTCCGCGATGCCCATGCGACCGGCGTCTGCTCAGTGAGCGGCAACGCGTCCAGTTCGGCCCGGATGGCCACCGATGGGCCGCTGGCAGCGCCGATGCGGACAAGGCGTCCCGTGGTGACAGTGGGGGCGCCCGGTTCACCGAGCGCGGCCGCGACCCGGCTCGCGGTCCTGGTTTCGTGGCCGCCCAGCTCGGGGCTGGCGTGCAGCTCGCGGCGCAGAGCGACCGCGGCTGGCGCCTCCTGGCCCGCCGCCTGCAGCAGCGCCGTGAGCACCGCACCGGCAGCGGCGGCGGCCGGGCTGCCCCTGCGCGGCGGTCACCGGTGCCCGCCCATGCCCGGCGCCGCAGCCCTCACGTGTGCTCCCCCAGCCCGTAAGCCCGGCGGGCGTTGCCATGCGCCACCATCGTGGCAAAGCGTTCGGCATCGGCGGAGGACAGCCAGTCCCGGGCGAGCCACTCGTCCATGACCTGCGCCAGCCCGCGGCGCCACAGCAGCGCGCCGCACAGGTATAGCTCCGCCAGCCCGAACGCGTCGGTGGAGAACAGCATCTTGTCGAACGGAGCAACCTCCAGCGACTCCCGGATCAGCTGCAAGGAGCCCAGGCCGCTGTGTGAGACGGCCGAGCCAGTATCGAACCACACATGCGGGTACACGTGCGCCAGGTAGCCCGCCTGCCGGTGATAGGGGTAGCAATGCAGCAGCATGACCTGCGTGCCCAGGGGCTGCACCGCCTGGATGAACCCGGTCATCCGGGCCGGGTCGCAGCGGTGCAACACAATGTCGGAGTCGCCGAACCCGACGTGGAACTGCAGCGGCAGGCCCAGATCCACCCCGGCCCACAGAACGTGCCGGAGCAGGACCGGGTCGTCAAGGCGGGCGTGTCCGTCCTGCGCGCATCGGCGGAGCCAGTTTCCCGCGGCGCGGGTGACATCGCGGGCGGCGGGCCGTTCCGGATCGAAATCGAGGCCGAAGCGGTAGGCCATGATGGACTTGAGCCCGACCGCCCGCTGGGCCGCCTTCGCAAGCGCGCTGGCGTAGGCAGCAGCGAAGCCATCCGCGCTGACGTCAGTGCGAGCAAGTTGCTCGGCTGCCGCCTCCAGCCGGACGACCTCCCTGGCCGACTGACCCGAGACCGCTGCCATCTGCTCCGGGGTCAGCAGCTCACCGCCGCGGTAGCCGGTGTCGATGAAATAGCAGCTGATGCCAGTTGCCGCCAGCAGGCGCCGGTTCACCTCGGCCGCGCCCAGCTCAAGCCGGCCGGCCTGATACTCCTCCGCGCTGCAATGCCGGGGCAGGCCGAGCACAGGCGCGCACTCCGCCCGGACAACGACGCCAAGCTGGCTAACGGCGAGCACCCGGCCCGGGCGGCCCGGCGCCGATGACTCGCTGGCCAGCTCGTCGAACTTGGCAGCGTCGAGTTCCGTGAAGGTGACGCCATGGCAATGGTGATCAATCAGCGGGATGCTCTGCAGCAACGACGACCCGGCCACCCAACACCTCCAACGCCCGGCCAAAGCGCGCCGCCGCGCGTTCTGGCCCCAGCGTTCTTGATCCTCAATACGAACGGCGCGCGCGCCAGCCTTGCAACAAATGCTACGACCGGGCGATCATGGGCACTGGCGCACCGGGCAGAGCTGCCAGACGGCACGCGGGCAAGGGAAATCGCGATCACTGCGGCGCCGCCGGGCTGCGCGGTCTGCGGCGGGCTGTGAGCGCGGTGCTGCTCTCCGGGCGTGGACAGCGGGGCAGGGCATCGCGGTCAGCGGCCGTGGGCGCAACCCCGCCTAATGCATGAACTGGGCTGAGGTCGAGCTGATCTATCTCGTCCGTGCAGAACTGGCCGATCGGCGCTGCGCCTGCTACGGGTGATCGGCGCGGTAGAACATCGCGAACTGACGCCCGCCAGGGTCCCGGAATGTGAGGCCTGACCCATAGTCGCGGTCAGCAATCGGAGTGTAGTCAATATTGAGCGCCTCGAAGTGCTTCTTCCATTGCTTAAGGACATCGGGACTGCCGGCCTTGAACCCGATATGGTCCAATCCGGTCCGGCGCGGGTCAAACTCCTCACCTTGATTCTGATCATGCTGCTGGAACTGGATCGCCGTTACCGAGCGGGCGTGGAGAAGGAGAGCGCCCCGCCAATCAGCGCCCTCCATCTCGTCGAATACTCGGAATCCCAGTACTCGCGTGAACCATTCGGCGCAATGGTCCTTATCTCGCGCCGAGAACGAGATATGTGTAACCTTGTCCCAATCCGCCATGTCTGCCCTCCCGCCTTGGCTCTGCTGGCCGGGCGGCCATCACGACAGTGAGGCACACCGGCGTGCAAGCCAGACGCAGAGGCTGTGGAGATTATGTGATGGCACCAACCAGCAGGCCAAGACCTCCGGCAGGCGGCTCCGGGTCGGTGCGGGCCGGACGCAGGTCAAGCGCCGGTTCGGCCGATGATCTTATTGAACGGGAAGTCAATGAACGCTGAGCGGCACGTGTGCGCGGGAATCGGCCAGCGCGCGGCGCCAGCAGCCCGGCGGCGACCGACGAGCCAGAGATGACGCAGAAATTGCTCGCCGAACCCGTCGAGGTCGGGCACATGCTGGCGGTATATCCACTTCTTCTCCATGGAGGAACGATTGGATTCGGCAACATGCTCTCAGATTCTCAAAGTTGCGTAGCTGCCCGAATCGCGATTACAACTAGAAATGGCTCTAAGTCAGAGCCAGAAACAATTACTTACTGTAGGTAGACTTAGATTCTCGGACCACAGGCAATGCGCGCGGTGCGGGCGCGGTGACGATCGGCGAGGGCGGGCGGTCAGCGTCGTGAGGGCCAAGTGGCGAGGAGTTCTCTTTCCGTTTCTGCGCTCAGGCCGGTGCGCAGATCTGGCTGCCCGCGCTGCTGGTCCCAGGCCAGGGTGTCGGCAACGGTCTGGGCAAAGGGCCGGCAGCGAAGGCCGGCTGCTACCGCCTTGGCGGCATCATAGGTGTGCGCCCCCGGGAACTGTGGTTCCCACATCGGAAACCACTCGTGGGCCTGGTCGCCCGCAGCGGCCAGAAACTCCTCGGAGACCCAGGTGAACGTGGTGTCGGCCGCCGCCACGTCCCGGGCGGTGTCGAGCACGTCACGCATGACGATCGGTTCACCGGGCCCAACCACCCCGAATACCCCGCCGTCAGCGGCCTCGATCCGGCCCAGCATGAAGGCCGCAAGATCACGGACGTCGATGACCTGCAACGGCGCATCCGGTGGCCCCGGAGCGGCCATTTCGCCTCCGCCTGCCGCACGCCGCAGGTAGAAGGTGAACCGGTCACTTGGATCATGCGGCCCGACAATGTAGCCAGGACGGATGATCAGGCACCGGTCTTGAAACGCTGTCGTGGCCGCGTGCTCGCATGCCACCTTGAGCGGCCCGTACGTCTGCGCCGTGACCATCTCGGTCTGCGGGAATGGAGACCTATGGATGGCAGCCTGCTCGGTGGACCCGGCGGGCATGTCATCGGGGTGCACCGACGATGTGGAGACCAGGCTGCAGTGCCCGGCGGCATCCCGCAGGCCGGCTGAGGCGTCCCGCACCGCCCTGGGAACATAGGCGCAGGTGTCGAGCACCGCATCCCAGCTGCGTCCCCGCAACAGGCCAAGCTGGCCGTCCCGGTCCCCGTGCAGGTGCTCAACGCTGGGGAAGTCTTCCGGTTCCGACACCGAGCGGTGGAACACAGCCACGTCATGGCCATGACGCACCGCCAGCTCCACGAAGGCACGTCCCGCAAACCGGGTACCGCCAATCACAAGAAGCTGCACCCAAACCCCCGATCGCCATGACCCGCACTCCCGCATGCAGGTCTTGCAATGTGCCTTGCCTGGCCTGGTTTCCGAAAATAGCCCAACCGCCCACAGTGCCTGCAAGAAAGGGAACCGCCTCCCCTCACGAGCATGAGCCTGGCTTCCCAGCCGCACTCACCTGCTGAGGCTGGCTATTGGTCCACCCGCTTCCGGCATCCCGCTTGGTGATGTCCTCGCCGATTCCGGCTACGCGCACCGCGACGCGGACGCCTGGGCGATCCCGCTCAGGGCCGCCGGCGCGTCCCTGGTCCAGGACCTGCACCCGCACGACCGCGGCCCCAAAGGCCAAGGCCGTGAAGTTACGGGCCGGGCTGGCCTGTCAAGATGTCGATGCTGATGGTTGCTTTGTAGGTGCGGCGGTCGACTCGCAGGCTCTTGTAGGCGTAGCGGGACAGTGGTCGCTTGACGGCCCGGGGGCTGACCCGCAGGCGGCGGGCGGGCATGGGCTGGCTCAGGACGGCGCGTCCGATGACTCCGACGAGGTCGATGACGGTTTCAGCGACCACGCCGGCGGCCTGGATGATCTGGTCGCGGGCAGCCTGGAGGGCGATGCTGAAGCTGGCCCGGTCGGGGTCGGTGCCTGGGATGGCTGCGCTGGCGTCGCTGATCGCGATCCTGATCACCTGGTAGGCGGTCAGCAGGGCGTAGATCTCCTGGGCGATGCCGGGCATGGTGCGCGAGCGCAGGACGCGGCGGCCGAGCATGGTCTTTTCCAAGGCGAAGTAGGCGGACTCGATTTCCCAGCGTTCGTGGTAGAGCCTGACCAACTCGAACGCGGGATGCTGGCGGGAATCGAGCAGCGTGGTGGCCAGCCGGTAGATGCCGGTGTGCCGTCCGGCCGCGGTGGCGATGGTGATCTCGCACTCGATGATGCGGACCTCCAGCGCGCCGAGCCGGGACAGGAACGAGCCGTCCGGCAGGCGGCGCAGGACCGGTGGCTTGCGGCTGGCGGTCAGCCGGGCCAGCAGCGCGGCACCGGTGCCGGCCACCGTTTCCAGGAAGGCGTTGGAGGCAAAGCCGCGGTCCAGCAGGACGATCATGCCAGGGCGCAGCGAGCAGGCCAGCCGCTGCCCGTAGCCGATCTCGCCGCCGCTGCGCGGGCCGAAGACGGCATCGATGACCGCCCGGGTACCGCACGCCACCAGCGCCACCAGCTGGATCTGCGGATAGCCGGAGGCGGCGGTGTACTGGTTGGAGCCCTTGCCCAGCCGGGCCCGGGTGACCGGGTCGTCGGGGACGTCCAGGCAAGTGCCATCGATCGCGACCACCAGCAGGCCGGCCCAGCGAGCCCCAGCGGTGCGGATCGCAGCCGCCGGGCCGGCCAGCAAGTCAAACAGGGCACGCAGCGGGCGTACCCCAAGCCGGGCACGGGCGTGCCACAGCGCCGTTGCGGTGATCGCCGGCAGGGACAACGGACTCAGCGAGGCGGTCAGCCTGGCCCACACAGCCAGGTAACCGCACTCCTCGAACAACGCGGCCGCCAGCAGCAGGTAGACCACGACCCGGGCAGGAAGCTTACGCAGCCGCCGCTGGGTGGCCCCGCAGCCGGCCAGGACCGCATCGACCATCTCGAACGACACGACCTGCGTCAGCTCGCCCAGATGACCCGGGGCAAACACACCTTCGGCTACCGCGATCTCGCGGGTGATGACACACTGACCAGGCAAGCGGAGCTCCTGAGGTGACGGCCTGTCTTGGCGGACAAGCCGTTCTACCGGGGCTCCGCTTCATACGTCCGGTCAACCGTCAGATCGAGACCCCCTTGCCACCAGCCCCACAGCCCTAACTTCACGGCCTTGCCCCAAAGGCACCCACGACGGCGCCATCATCGCCAATGGCAACCTCCGCTGCCCAGCCACGCCCCGCTCCCTGCTGGAACTCGGCCCGCCGCCCCGCGCCGTGGCCAGGGACCAGGCCGCCGCGCACGAGGCCAGGACCGCCGAGCTCGCCCGCTACAAGCTCGGCCGCCTCACCCGCGACGATGCCGACGGGCACCACCGGGTCCAGTGTCCCGCCGCCATGGGCAAGATCCGCTGCCCTCTCCGGCCCGCCCCGATGAGACTGGACCGAGACCGGCCCGAGATCCTCACCCCGCCCGAGCACCCGCCGGCTTGCTGCGAACAGCTCACCCTCACCGTCCCCCCGGACGTGATGGCCAAGACCGCGCAGAAACACGACTACCCCTCCGCCGCGCGCCGCCGGTCCTACGCCCGCCGCACCGGCGCCGAACGCGGCTTCGCCACAGCCAAGGACCCCGCCAGCAACGACATCAGCCGCGGCTGGCGCCGCCTGATGGGACTGGCGCCCCCCATGCTCGCCGTCACCTGCCTGCTCGCCATCCGCAACCAGCGGATCCTCACCGCGTGGAACGCACGGCAGGAAGAAAACGCCCCGCCGGGCGACCGCCGGGCTCCCCCGGAAACCCGCAAACGCCGCCGCAAGACCCTCGCCAGCCGCACCGCGCCGCCCTAACCGGACCCGGCGCTCACCGCCGCCCGCGGAAACGGCGCCCGCCACGAACGCGAGCCGCCTGCCAGCACAGCAGCACGACAGCGTCAGCATGCCCCGAACCAGCCCTCGCACACAGAACGCGGTCACCAGAACACCAGCCGCACACGACAGTGGCACCAGCCCGCAGCCAGCCATGAACAAGCGGGAATGTCAGCCCTAAACGTGAAGATAGGCCTCACCGAAACGTGAAGACCTGCGAACCCCGCGACAGCCCAGCAGCCCGCACGGCAAGATCATCCAGGCTGACAGCAGAATGTCAGACCCAAATGTGAGCATGCACACTGGTGAAGTGTGAAGACCTCACTGGTGGAGCTGAGGGGATTTGAACCCCTGACCCCCTCGATGCGAAACTAGGGCCCGGGCGGTCGCCCGGCGTGGCCGGGCATCGCTCGCCGGGGTAATGGCCTGCGACAGCTGTGGTTGCACGTCGCTAGACGTTGCCCGGCGCCTGCCGGGGCTGGCTCCCGACTTAATGAGAGTTAACGGGTTCGCTGCGGGGAGCTCGTTGACTGGTGGCCGCCTGGCGGGTCAGCACTCATCCCAACTGGGCCTTGGAAGCTGAGTGAAGACCGTGCCCCCGCCGGTGTCCGGGAGAGTTGATCGCTACTGGGATGTCGTGCCCGCCGGTGCGGCGTGAGCACTGTTCATTAGTCTGCTGATCGTTCTCCCGCTGGCTGCTGACGGTATCGGGCGTGGTGTGCGGGAGGGTGCGATGCGGCTGTGTGTGGGTGATGATGGTGAAGGACCATCACGACATCGAGGTGATGGACGAGGCCTGGACGGTGCTGGCCACCGGGCGGCT
>CAVTIX010000020.1:0-537421 GCA_963734725.1 uncultured Actinomycetes bacterium | reverse complement strand
AGGCCGAGGCGGCGGAACAGCCGCTGCTGGCCTGCGGTGAGGTCGCCATACGACAGGCCGAACGCGGCGGCCACGGACAGGTTCTCGGCGTGCATGAGGGCCAGCCGGTCCCGGGCCGCGGCCAGGCCCGCGGCCAGCTGGGCGGCGGTCCAGGCGGGGTGGTGGCGTAGCTGGCTGGCGAGCATCCCGATCGCCAGCGGCAGGTACCCGCACAGCCGGGTGATCTCGCCCACCGGGGCATCCCCCGCCCCAAGGCCAGGCCGGGCCGCCAGCCGGGCCAGCAGCGCCGCCGCCTCCCCGGGCGGCAGGATATCGAGGCTGACCACTGTGGCGTCCTCCAGCGCGGCCAGCCGCCGGCGGCTGGTAACCAACACCAGGCTGCCCGCGGTGCCAGGCAGCAGCGGCCGGACCTGCTCATGCCCGGCCGCGTCATCCAGCAGCAGCAAGACCTTCTTGCCCGCCACCTGGCCCCGCCACCGCGCCGCCCGGGCCTCCAGCCCGGGCGGGATCTGCGCCGCGGGCAGCCCCGCGGTCAGCAGCAAGCTGGCCAGCGCATCGGCCGGGTTGACCGGCCGCTGGCCTGGGGTGTGGGCGTGCAACGGCAGGAAGAACTGCCCATCCGGGAAGCTCCCGGTCAGCCGATGGGCTGCGTGCACCGCGAGCGTGGTCTTGCCGATCCCGGCCATCCCGTCGATCGCGTGGATCCCCACCACTCCGCCATCTGCGGCCAGGCTGTCAATCGCGCCCAGCAGCTGCGTGAGCTCAGCGCCGCGGCCGGTGAAGCTGGCGGTATCCCGTGGCAGTGCCCGGGTCGGCGCCGCCACGAACGCCCCCGATGCCTCGGCTTGCCGGGCCGCCAGCACCTCGGCGGCCGGGGCCTTGCCGCGGGCCGCCGCGATGAATAGCGTACGCACCGGCTCGGCCAGGCTCAGCGCATCGGCCAGCAGCCCGGCGGTGTCCTTGTGCGCGGTGGCGTGGATGCCCCGTTCCAGGTCACTGACCGACCGCGGGGAAAGGCCCGCCGCCTCGGCCAGCTCCTCCTGAGTCAGCCGCGCCTCGCCCCGCAACTGCCGCAGCAGCCCGGCGAACGAAAGCGCCTGCTGGTCCACCACCACCCCCACGCCCCTCGCAGTCCCCGCCGCAGCCACCGGCCCGGCGCGGGTACGACCCTCGCCCCACACAGTACGCACCCCCGGCCACCCCGCCATCCCCGGCGGCCCAGGCCAGCGGCGCCCAGCCGGTTGACGCTGACGTGCTTGCGACCCGTACCGGCGCCGGCGGCCGGCCCGCACCACCTGGGCCCTTGCCCAGCTTGGTCATCACGCGACCGCCTGGCCGACTGACTTATGTGGGCATTCGCGTGGGCCACCGCGTGTGGTGAACCCGCCGGCGGGCCGCGACGGTGGAATCAGCCGCCACACCACCCGCCACGATCAACGGCCACCGGCACCAGGCGGCCAACCCGACAGCCCAGCCACACCTCCCAAGGAGACCACGATGAACCCAGCCCTCCACTACCAGCTGATGCAAGCCCGGGTCGCCGACATGCACGCCCAGGCCCAGCGCGACGCGCTGGCCCGCACTGCCCGCCAGGCCCACCGTGCGCAACGCCACCAGCCCCAGCGTCCCGTGCGCGGGTTCCCAGCCCTGGCCATGCGCCGGGTGCTCGCCGTCCTGGGCGCCCGCAGCCCCTAACCCCCCCGCCCCCGCACCGGCCGGGAGCCTCGGGCCTCTGCCCACCGATAGCCCTTCGGCCCGTGCCGCCCCGGCACCCGCACCAGCAAGCGCCCGCGGGCAGCTGCCGCTTAGCCCACCTCACAGGAGGTCGTCATGAACCCCATCCACCGCACCCACCGCCTGTCCATCACCCTGGCCGGGCTCGCGGCCGCCGCCCTGGCGCTGCCGGCCTGCCAAGGCAGGGCCACCGCGGCCAGCCACACGCCGCACCACCACCACGCGGCGCAAGCCACGGCGCAGCCGACCCAAAACGGCCTAACATTCACCGACCTGCGCGATCTCGCCAACGTCAAGCGAGACCTCTTCCGGAGAATGGCGCAGCAGACGCAACCGGGCCTGACATTCACCGACCTGAACGATCTCGCCAACGTCAAACACTAGGCCTCTTCCAGAGACTGGCGAAGCGCTCCCCGACACGGTAAACACCACCCCACCACCACCTCACGCGAAGGCGTCCGCCCAGCCGGACGCCTTCGCACAGGGTGCCGCCGCCAGCGGCCAGAAACGGTCGTTCTGCGCACTTGGCCAAGGCGAAACCGCCATCAACCACAAGGCACCTATTCGGCAGGGAGGCTTGCCCTAATAACGGAATGACGCAGTCGAGTCGGCGATCGTCGCAGCCATCAAGCTTCGATGGAATATGCCAAGCAACGTATGAGTATGCGATCGCGCAACGACCGCTATTCGGCAGATCCGCGTGAGCCTCGTCTCTGGGTGACAGTGGGGAGACCAACCCTCCTGCCGATGCCGGACGTCAGGCCAGAGACCATCGGGGCGGAGTTGGTTTGACCGCCCGTCTTTGCGGGGTCAGAGGTCGATGACCATGCCGTCGTAGGCTGCGGGCAGTTCGGCATCGGCGAGCCTGGCGAGCATGTCGGCAGACATGTGGGTTAGCACGACCCGCTCCGCGTGGATTTCCCGGGCGTGGGTGCGCAGCGTCTGGTAATCGAGGTGGTAGCGGATAGGCCGGTCGAAGGTATACGCCTCCACGGCGAACAGATCCGCTCCCCGCGCCGCCTCGGCCAGAGCCGGGGTCCACTGGGTGTCCCCGGAATAAGCGAAGCTCACGCCACCGAGTTCGACCCGCAGGGCCAGCGGCGGGGCGCCGCAGGCATGCTCGACCTCCCACCCGCGTACACTCGCCGCGCCCAGCCCGGCGGGGGTGCCATCGGTAGCCAGTTCGATGACCTCCACCGGGAACCGCCGGTGCGCACTGCCCGAGCCTGGGAACAGTGCCTCCATCGCCTCGGCCAGCCGGCCCCGGATACCCGGCGGCCCGGCCACCAGCAACGGCGCCGACCGGTGGGAGAACTGGCCATCCAGGATCAGGAATGGCAGCCCGCCGAAATGGTCGCCGTGCAGATGGCTCACCGCTACCGCGCCGACCGCGTTCGGGTCCAGCCCCTGCGCCTTCAGCGCTACCAGGCTGGTAGCGCCACAGTCGACCAGCAGCACCTGCCCCTCGGCAGCCAGGTGAATGCACGTCTGCCAGCGTCCGCCACTACCGAAGGCATCACCGCTGCCCGCGAACCGGACCCTTATGGCATCATCCTGACCCACCCGCCCAATGTCCGCTGCAACGACCCCGCAGCGGCATGAGTGGTCGACTCCGGTTGCTGGGGCGGGATCGCTTCGTCAGTCCTGCCCGCGGATTGTCGGCGGCCTGCGATAGGCAGGGCATGTGAGCTGTCACTCGCGGTAGTGAGGTTGAGGGGCCATGGACTGGTCGGAATTGGAGCGCCGCCAGCCGGCGCTGGCCGGGCTGGGCCGGCGCCGGCTGCTGGAACCGGGCGTGGTCTTGGTCGCCACGATCCGCGGTGACGGGACGCCGCGGGTCAGCCCGGTGGAGCCGTTCGTCCTTGAGGGTGCCTTGCGGCTGTCCATGCTCTGGCGCTCCCGCAAGGCCGCTGACCTGCTGCGTGATCCGCGGATCCTGGTGCACAGCGTCATCACCCGCCGGGACGGCGGCGAGGGAGAGTTCAAGATCCGCGGCACCGCCCGCGCCGAGACCGACCCGGACCTGCAGGCCCGCTACGCGGCCGCGGTCAGTGCCAGCCTGGGATGGGCGCCCGAGCCTGGCCGGTTCCACCTGTTCGCCGTCACCATCAGCGAAGTGACGTTCATCCGGTATGACGATGCCACCGGCGACCAGCATGTCGCCCAGTGGCCACCACCGCGCGAGTTCATCCGCCGCGGAACCACCGCCACCAGCCTGGGAAAACCCGAGCCCGCTCACCACATCCTCATCCCTGACCCCGGGCCTCCGTAGACCAAGCGCACCGCTCAATCCCGTACGCGGCATGCCCGGACGGTGCGCCATGAAGCGTCCTGACATATTCCCGGTTCAGCCGGGAGAGATTGGAGGATAATTTCTGGGTCTGATGGCTTACCTGGATCCGAAAGGTGAAGGGGACAGCAGCATGCCAGGAAAGCAGCGGGCATCGCGAAGGCGTCGAAGGTGGGCCGCTGCGGGACCCGCGTGATATGGCGAAAGCTAGACTGCCTGAATCCCAATCTCCAGTTGATGAAATTCATGCATCCGGCGGAAAGGCGTCTGTAACCGCCGCCGTGCCCTGCGCTGGCATAACGTCCGGGCCAATGCAGCCTCCGGGCAGGGGACGATGCCCAGTGAGGGCATTGAAGGAGATGAGTGGGGCGCCTAAGTCACGCTGTTACGTATGTCAGGGACGAACATGGGATCGCCTAAGGGGCGCGAGCCCTAAGGTGACGGAGGCCTCGTAGTAGTCGCAGGGGTAACGGCCTGCCAGGGAGAGCGGGAGAACCGCTTACAGGGCGAAGGGGGCCAGGTGATGGATATTCCGGAGTCCGGGAGGTATGCGAAATGCAGAACGCCGAAACGGTGCTGGGTGTCCTGCGTGAGCGCGGCAGGCGCGGCCTGCCGTGTGACGAGCTGTACCGGCAGTTGTTCAACCCGCAGCTGTACCTGCTGGCCTACGGGCGCATCTACGCCAACCAGGGCGCGATGACACCGGGGGCCGACGGGGAAACCGCGGACGGCACGTCGCTGGCCAAGATCGGGCGCATCATCGATGCGCTGCGCCACGAGCGTTACCGGTTCAAGCCCGTGCGGCGGACCTGGATCCCGAAAAAGAACGGGAAGAAAAGGCCGCTCGGCCTGCCGTCCTGGTCGGATAAGCTTGTCGGCGAGGTGATCCGCCTCCTGCTGGAGGCCTATTACGAGCCGCAGTTCTCCGATCACTCTCACGGTTTCCGGCCCGGCCGGGGCTGCCACACCGCGTTAAGGAAAGTGGCGGACACCTGGACTGGGACAACCTGGTTCATCGAGGGAGACATCTCCGATTGTTTGGATCCATGGTCATACTGCTCCTTTGCTGATTTCCGGGCTCAGAAGAGCCTGTCTTGTGGGGCTGGCACCTCGATACGCAGGCCTTTCCTGCGTCCGGTGCGGGTCAGGACGGCACGTAGCTCGCCGCGCTTGACCTTCTGCAATACGGTCTGGCGGGAGATGCCGAGCGCCTGGGTGGCGTAGCCAAGGGGAACCCAGCCGTCGGGGGCGTCGTTGGTGGGCATGCCGCGCAGCTGATCGGTAAGGCGGATGCGCCAGGGGGCGCCGGGGGTGATCTGCTCGCCTGCGACGAAGCCGTCGTTGAGCCAGCGCAGCAGGGTGGACGGCGCGATGCCGAGCTGGCGGGCGGCCTGGGTCACGTTGAGCAGGTCTCCTTCCGCTGGCGCGTCGCCGCTGGGCTGGTGGCAGGGGATGTGCCAGTGGGTGCGCAGCGAGGCGACTCTATTGGCGGTGAACGACAATCCGCGGGCGGTGGTGCGGTGCTGCCGGTTGAGGATCCCGGCGATCTGGGCGTCGGGGTAGTGCACGGCCAGGCGGCGGATCAGGCTGATGGTGTCCTCTGGCGTGCGGATCTTGGGTTGCCGGCGGCGCAGCGGGACGGTCAGCTCGCTGATCGCGCCGCCTTTCCACCGCAGCACCAGGGCGGCGTGCGGGCCGGGGTCATCGCGGTGCAGCGTGATGTTCACTTCGTCGAGCAGGGCGCGCAGCAGCTGCTTGCGGTCCTTGTCGGTGGTGGTGGGCGCGTCCCAGACGGCGCCGAGGTCACCGCCGAGGGCGAGGATCGCCTGTTTCTCCTCCGGAGTCAGCGTTTTCGGCCGTGCGGTTCCGCGGCGGGCCAGCTCAGCCTCGGCGTCGGCTAGGTCGCGGAGCGCGGTCTCCCATTCGGCTTCCAGGCCGCGGGCGACCAGCCGGTTGTCGGGGTCGACGGCACGGTAGCGGCGTTCGGCCCGGGTGGCGTGGTAGCGGGCCTGCTCGACCTGGCGCCGGTGCTGGGCCAAGGCGGCGTCGTGGCCGTCTTCGAGCTGGCGGGCGGCTTGCAGGCACGCATCGAGGGCGGCGGGGGCCAGCGCGGCCAGGAACACGGCGGCGACGGCAGCGTCGATAGCCTGCCCGCCCACACTCATGTGCCGGGCGCCGCGCCCGTTGACCAGCTCGGCCGATCCCTGGCAGTAGTAGTTCGGCACGCATTTCGCCGGGCCGGCATAGAAGATCGCGAGCTTGCGGCCGCACTTGCCGCAGGTGGCCAGGCCCTGCAGCAGCGCGGAGCCTTCCCGGACCGCGCCGGTGCCCGGCTGGCTGGCCTGGGGCCGGATGTTAGCGCCGATGCGGGCCTGGTTGGCCTGGTAGGTGCCCCAGTCGATGAACCCGGGGTGGTGATCGGGGATGAGGACCTCCCACTGATCGCGGGGCAACCGGCGGCTGCGCTGGCGCAGCGCGCCACCGGCGTCAAGGTAGCGTTCCTTGCGGGTGCGGCCGTAGACGTACGCGCCGGCATACGCCGGGTGGGTCAGCGTGGTGTGCACCGCATGATAGGTCGGCTCCACCCAGGTGATCTGCGGGATCCCGCTGCCGCGCCGGGTATAGGCGACTTTCTGCAGCGGCCAGCGCAGCCCCTCAGCCCGCAGCCACAGCCAGGTGGCGCGCGCCGACCCGCATGCAGCGAACTGGCCGAAGACCGCGGCGATGACGCCGGCGACGGCCTCGTCGGGGTGGAAGCGGATCTCCCCGTCGGCCTCGCCCCAGATCAGCCCGACCGGCAGCCCGCGGCGCAGCTCACCGCGGGCGGCCTTGTTCCGCACGCCGCCTTCCAGCCGCGCCCGCAGCACGTGGAGTTCTGCCTCGGACATGATGCCCTTCATGCCCAGCACCAGCCTGTCGTTGAACAGCGCCGGGTGGTAGACGCCGTCGGCGTCGGCGACCAGCGTGTCGCAGACCCCGGCCAGGTCGAGCAGCCGGTACCAGGCCGCGTTGTCCCGGGCCAGCCGGGAGACCTCCAGCGCCAGGATGATCCCGACCTGGCCGAGGGCAATCTCGGCGACCATGCCCTCGAACCCGTCCCGCTGCCCGGTCACCGACCCCGACACGCCCAGGTCGCCGTCGACGACCCGGACCGCCTCCCGCGGCCAGCCCAGCTGCCGGGCACGGTTCACCAGGTCGTACTGGCGGGCGGTCGACTCGGTGTTCCGCTCCACCTGGATCAAGGTGGACTGGCGGACGTAGATCACGGCTGCACGCGACAGGTGCGAGGCGGTGACCTTCCCCGGCTCACTCATCGCCGGCCTCCTCCGCCATCGCGATCGCGGCGGACTGTGCCCTGGCGATCAGGCCCGCCAGCAGCGTGATGGCCGCGGCGGCGTGGTCTTGGGGAAGCTGGGCGATCAGGCCCGGCAGTGGCGCCGGAACCTGTTCCGGCAGCAGACTGAGCTGGACAGGCTGCACGATTATCCTCCCTGGCAGGCGGGTTTCGTGCAGCCTGCTCCCGGCACCGGACGGAAAGAGCCGAAACCAGCACGGACAAGCCCAGCAGGTCCGCCACCGTGCCCAGCGTCCCCAGGCCTGGGTCCGGGCCGTCGTGCTGGCTGGTCCACTCCGCCGGGATCAGCCGCTTACTGCCGTCGGGCAGTTCTAGCAGCAGCTCCAGGCGGCCGAGCCGGCGCATCCAGCCCAGCACGCGCAGCTCACGGCCCTCCAGCGGGTGCCGGGCCTGAATGATGAAGGCCGTAGCCGGCAGCGCGGGCCTCACCGGCACGTCTCCATCACCACCTGCACCCAGCGCCCAGCGGCATGGCAGATCGCCTGGGCGGCCCGCGCGGCGTTCGCCGCGTCCATGCACAAGGCCGCCTCGCGCAGGTCAACCGTGATGCCCCCAGCGATGCTGGCCGCGACCAGCAGCACCTGCCGCTCGCCGTCCGAGCATGGCAGCACGCCCTGCACCGCGCCCGCTGCCGCGGCGAAGTCGATAGCCGCGACCATCCGTTCCCGGAACGGATCCCATCCGGCCTCGACCGCGACCTGCAGGAAATCCTCCCGCAGCAGCCACGTGCGGTGCGCGATCAGCAGCTCAGCCGCCGCCTCGGTAGGCAGCCACCCCTGCGCCCACGCCCGGACCGCCGCGGCGAGGTCATCGAAGCACGTAGTAAGGCGGGGAGTCCTTCGGGAGCCTGGACCATGAGGTAATGACCGGGATCCTAGCGGAGAAGATCCACGATAACCGGTTCCTGCGCCTGCTGCGCAACATGCTGAAGGCCGGGTACCTGGAGGACTGGAAATGGAACGCTACCCTGTCCGGCGTTCCGCAGGGCGGCGTGGTGTCCCCGATCCTGTCCAACATTTACCTGCACAGGCTGGACAACTTCGCTGAGACAGTTCTGATACCGGAATATACCCGGGGCGGGGAAAGGAAAGCCAACCCCGCATACAGGAAAATCGCCGACGCGATCGGCCGTGCCCGCAAACGCGGCGATGCCGCCACGGTGCGGGAGCTGCGCAGGCAGCAGCGCAGCCTGCCCAGCCGGGACACCCACGATCCTGGGTACCGGCGGCTGCGCTACGTCCGCTACGCCGACGACCACCTGCTCGGGCTCGCCGGGCCAAAAGCCGAAGCCGAACAGATCAAGGCCCGCCTCGCCGCGTTCCTGCGTGAGGACCTCAAGCTGGAACTCTCCGAAGGCAAGACCCTGATCACCCACGCCCGCACCAGCGCGGCGCGGTTCCTCGGCTACGAGATCATCATCCGGCACGCCGACCACAAGCTCACCCGTGGCCGCCGCGAGGTCAATGGCGACATTGCCCTCCGCGTGCCCCTGCCGGTGATCAGGGCTAAAGCCGCCCCCTACATGAAGCGCGGGAAACCCGCGCACCGGTCCCGGCTGATGAACGACGACGACCTCGCCATCATCAGCACCTACGGGGCCGAGTACCGGGGCACCGTCCAGTACTACCTGCTCGCCGGTGACGTCTGGCGACTGAACCGGCTGCGCTGGGCCGCAGAAAACTCGCTGCTGAAAACACTGGCCGCCAAGCACCGCCCGACCGTGACCAAGATGGCCGCCGCCTACGGCACGGTCATCGCCACACCCCACGGTCCCCGCAGATGCTTCCAGGCCAGCATCGACCGCGGCGAGGGCAGGAAACCACTGGTCGCACGGTTCGGCGGCATCCCCCTCAAACGGCAGCGCACGGCGGTCCTCACCGACCGCCAGCCAGCCCCGGCAGCCATCCACCGCAAGGAACTGATCCGAAGGCTCCTCGCAGGACGGTGCGAACTATGCGGGCACCCGGGCCACACCGAAGTCCACCAGGTCCGCAAGCTCGCCGACCTCGCCACGCCGGGACAGCCACAGCCCGGATGGGCAGAACTCATGGCCAGACGCCGACGCAAGACCCTCCTGGTCTGCCAAGGCTGCCACGACACCATCCACACCGGGCAACCCGCCACGCCACTCACGCAATAGTCACTGGAAAGCTACGTGCGGTGAAAGCCGCATGCGTAGTTCGGGAGGAGGGCGCTGGAAAAGGACCTGTCCAGGCAGGCACCTCGCCAGCGTCCTACCTCACTTCCCGGCACTCCGTGGCCCGTATAAGTATTCGGGCCGCGCACGCCATACGGCCGTGGACACCCATGACGGATGGCGCGCTGACGACGTGATAAGCCGACAATAACCTCGCTCACCCGCCGTTATTTGCGTCGTTGCTGAGCGTCGAGGGTGGGCATGAGGGTTTCGATACCGGTGAATTCGATGTCGAAGCCGAAGTGGCGGGGGCCCAGCACGTCCAGGCCGCGGGGGCCGTCGTAGGGGTCGCGGCGGCGCCGCCCGACCACTGCCACTTGGGCGCCCTCGCGGAGGGAGGTATTCGACAGCGGCTCGCCGGTTGCCGCGTCGCACAGTTCGATCAAATCGGGGCTGGTGACATACGGCTGGCCATCCAGCCAGCTGACATGGTTTTCGTTTTTGAACCATACCTTCAGGACGTGGCCTGCGGACTCGCCCTCCCCAGTGATCTCATGGGTGCCTTCTAGATAGCCGGTGTTCTTCCACTCCCGCTTGGCCAGCCTGCCACGAAACAGCACCCACCCAGCCAGCGCCTGCGCCGCCGCGGCCACGGGGTCGCTGCCCTCCTCCCGGGCAACCCGGATCGCCCGGCCCAGCGTCAGGCACTCGCTCAGCGTCCCAGGGATATAGACCTCACCTACCTGCTGGGCGGTCAGCGGCAGCAGCGCGCAGCCGATTGTCCCGAACGAGCCCAACGCCAAGAATTTCCCCAGCCGCTCCGCGAACTCATCCGAGGCCGCCTCCCGCATCACCAGCCGGTTACCAAACTCATCCACAAAGGCCCACGGCAACACCGGAACCTTGAACAGATGCGGCGTCGTCGCCGTCAGCTCCGGAATCGCCCGCCCCGCATAGTCCCCGTCAACGAGCACTTTCCCCAGATTCGCCGCTGCGTCGAGGACCGCGCCGCTGTTGCTGCCGCCGATCTCGATGGAAACGACGCCGGTGATTTCTTCACCGAGATAATTCTGCAACTCGACGATCGCCGCCTGGAGGGGGCGGCGCAGCCGGCCTTTGGGCGCCAGCGCGTCCGCCTCCGGATGGGTCTCAAAGGCCTCCGGCGCGATGGAGCCAGAGAAACAGGCCGTGCAAAGCAACCCGGGTGCGGCTGTATCCAGCGGTGCCCAGCCCAGGCTCAGCCCGCGATCCAGGTCCTCATAAAGAAGCGCCCGCTCGGCCACCGGATCACCCCCACCGCAACCCGACAGGAAGTCGGCGCCGCGCAGATAGTCATCCACGTCCTGGCGGGTCGTCAGGTCAGTCATCCCGGAGCCTCCTTGACGAGGGTCAGCGCAGGCTGCACTAACACGCGCGCGCAGCTGCCACTCCAGTGTGAATCCGAGCTGGGGCCGACCGGACCGTATCGCCTATCCTGGCGGCGTTCCGCACATCTGCGACGCCCTCGAGCCGGCATCCACAGTGGTCATGACTCTCGGGCACGTGGAGGAAGGGTTCAGAGTGCCGCACCGGTTCCCGGCTTTGACCGCTGCCCCTGCGCGGGGTGAGGGACGGCTATGGCTGACCGGCGCCCGGCTGTTCGACGGCACCGGCGGCCCGGTTCGTGACGGTGCCGCGGTCCTGGTCGAGGACGGGGTGATCCGGCGGGTTGGCAGCGCTTCCGGGCCGTGCCCCGAGGGCGCCCGGCAGCTGGACGTGCAGCAGCGCACGCTTATGCCGGGCCTGATCGAGGCCCATACGCACATCCTGCCCGACACCCCGGCAATCCTGCGCGGCGCCGAGGCGATCCTGCCCGGGACCCCGGCGCACTTTCTGCAGGCCGAGTTGCGCCAGTTCCTGCGCATGGGCGTCACCACGGTACGGTTCACCGGCGCCCAGGGCGAGTGGCTCCAGGAAGCCCGCCAGGCCATGCGCTACGGCGCATTCCGGGGACCCCGCCTGCTCACCTGCGGCAAGATCATCTCGGCCACGGCGCCTGGCGGCCGGTTCTACGGGACCATGTACCGCGAGGCGGACGGGCCCGACGACATGCGGCGCGCGGTCAGGGAGCAGATCCGTGCGGGGGCCGACTTTATCAAGATCATGACCACCGGCGCCCGGTCGAACGAGATGGAGGACCCCGAGCCGCTCCAGGTGACCGAGGCCGAGCTTGCCGCGGTCGCGGACGAGGCGCGCCGGATGGGCTACCGGCTGTCCGCGCACGCCGAGGGGCTGGCCGGCTGCGAGGCCGCGATCACGCACCGAGCGGACACCATCGAGCACGGCATCTTCCTGAACCGCCGGCCCGAGCTGCTGGACAAGATGGCCGCCAGCGGCCAGGTGCTGGTCCCGACGCTGTCCGGCTACTACTGGATGGCCGGGCTGGGCGACGCTGTCGACCCCGCCGCACCCCAGCGTGTGCCGGAGATGCCGCCGGGGCTGGTCGCCCTGGCCGACCTCAACCTCGAACAGGGCGCGGCCTCGATGCGGGCCGCGCGCGACGCAGGCGTCAAGATCGCGCTGGGCAGCGACATGGAGGTGAGCGTCGCACTGGAGATCCAGCGGATGATCTTCCACGGGCTGACCCCGGCGGAGACCCTGGTGGCGGCGACCAGGACCGCGGCGCAGGCGCTGGACCTCGGCGAGCACGTCGGCACCGTCGCCGAGGGAAAGCTGGCCGACCTGCTTATCGTCGAGGGTGACCCGCTCGCGGAACCCGAGCTGCTGGCTGACCCCCAGCGCATCTGGCTGGTGCTGCAGCTCGGCGTCCCGGTCGCCGGGCGGGCCCTCGAGCAAGATATAGGCGCGGCCTGAAGGCGCTCTCCAGCAAGCCGCCCGGCTCTGGTGCGTCTGTGCACCGCGGCCAGGGTCAGCCGGGTGGCGGCTCGGCGGTGCCCTCCGGCCGGTCGCCCATACTTCTCGCGATTAGCGCCGTTCTGCGCACTAGCGTCGTCCAGACCCGCCTGATGTGATCGCGTTCAACTCATGTGTTTCGAAGGAGGTGCCGGATCGCTGTCCTGGCTGGTAACCGGGATTGCTGACCTTCGTGTACGGGGGGCGCGAGTGCGAGGTAGTCGTGGACGAGGCGGATGGCGGTTGAGCCATCGCCGACGGCGGAGGCCACGCGTTTCATCGAGCCGTGCCGGACGTCGCCGGCGGCGAACACGCCTGGGGTGGTGGTCTCCAGCAAGAAGGGCGCCCGTTGCAGGGGCCAGTCCTGACCGGTGTCAGGACCGGTGAGGATGAATCCCCACGGGTCGCGCTTTATCGCTTCGGGGAGCCAGCCGGTGAATGGCTGTGCGCCGATCAGGATGAACAGGCCGGCTGCTGGTACCGGTTCGGTTTCCCCAGAGTCGCGGTCGCGGAGTAGCAGTTGCTCAAGATGCCCGCTGCCGCTCATCCGGTGACCCCGTCGGCCTGTTCAAGTAAAACTCCAGCTGCCCCAGCGCCGCCGCCTCCAGGAACGGCGCGGGCGCCGACCGATCACCCCAGGTGATCAACAGCCCGCGCCGGGCCGTGGGAAAGATGTCCCTCACCCGCGCCAGCAGCTCGGTCCCGTTCATCCCCGGCAGCCGCCGATCGGCCAGCACCAGCGGCACATCAGCCCCCGCCGCCTTCAGCTCCGCCAGCCGGACCAGCGCCACCTCCGCCGACGAACCGGACACGACCTGGTAGTGCGCGCCGTACCGCGATTCCAGCTCACGCGTCAGCGCCTGCAAGCCGGTGTCCTCGTCATCAACCACAACGAGCACCGGCTTCGCCATGACGGCCACCCTATGCCCCGCCTCCGCGTCATCGCCGCGGCGGCGGCGGAACAGATCACCGGGACCCGATGAGCGTGTCGATGCGGCCGAAGCGTCTGAGTGCTCTGCTGATGATCCGGCCGGCGGGGTCGGCGAGGTCGCCGTCGACGGTGAGCATGTCTGGGTCCTCGGCCGGCTTCATTGTGCGGGCGGTAGCTACCACGCTCCAGCCTTGCCAGCGGTAGGCCGTGACCAGGCTGGCGCCGATGCCCTGAGAGGCCCCGGTGATGATGGCGGCTTTCTGGCCCTTATCGCTCATGGTGTTCCCGTCGCTGCCGTGTTCGGCGGGTACATGTTCGCCGGGTCGCTGGGGTGCGGCGACAGCGGCGTGGTGTCCATGGTCATCCAGGGGGCCAGCGGCAGCGCCTCCAGGATCGCCTGCATCTGGGCGGCGTCGCGGGCTTGGTACAGGCCCAGCGCGCGCCTGTCTGGCAGGGTCCACAGCCGGAGCAGGTGTCCCTGGGCGGCCAGGTCGTGCGCGGCCTGCGCCTCACGGGCCTTGGTGTCCTCCACCGTCTGGCCGCCCGTGCCCGGCGGAACGGCCAGGGTGAAGGTCACCAGGAACTCCGTGGCGGTGACGGCGCTGCTCGTGGGCGTGGGTGGCGGGTCGTTCGGATGCGGCGAGAGGGGGGTGACCTCATCGGTGCGCCACACCCGCAGCGGCATCGAGGCGAGGACCTCCTCGAGCCGGTCGCCGTCGGCGGCGGCGAACAGCCCCAAGGTGCGCCATTCGCCTGGTTGCAGCGGCGGGCGCCACAGGCGCAGCAGATGTCCCTGGGCCGCGAGCTCGCGCGAGTGGGCGGCCTCGCGGGCGCGGATGTCCTGGACCGCTTCTTCCGGCGTTCCGTCCGGGACGCGGGTGGTCATGCTGACGAGGTATTCCATGGTCAGGCACCTCCTGGATTGTTGCAGACGCTGTAAATGACCAGCGGTTCGCCGCCCTCAGCTGCGGGCGGCTCGCGGACCACGCCGCCGGGCGTTCCGGGCTGCAGCCTGGCGGTCCACTTCTCCTCGATCTGGCCGTAGCGCCAGATGAGCATGGCGGCCAGCCAGGTGACGATGAACATGGCCACGATCACGAAGCCGGCCGTGTTGAGGTTGAAGCTGGACAGGAAGCCCCACAAGCCGTGGCTGCGGCTGGGCCCTGCGATCTGGTGGGTGAGCAGGCTGAGGACCTCGATGCCGCCGATGAACAAGCAGATGGCCACGGACAGCCCGGTGATGGCGAGGTTGTAGTACACCTTGCGGACCGAGTTGAAGAAGGCCCAGCCGTAGGCCAGGTTCATGAACAGTCCGTCGGTGGTGTCCATTAGCGTCATCCCCGCGGTGAACAAGACCGGCAGGCACGCGATCGCGTACCAGGGGGTGTGCCCGGAGGCCAGCAGCGCGGTCGTGGCCAGCAGGGCCACCTCGGTCGCGGTGTCGAAGCCCAGCCCGAACAGCACCCCGACCGGGTACAGCTGCCACTCCTTGCTGATGGCCTTCATCCAGCGGCCGAAGAACCGGTAGAAGAACCCGCGGGCCTCCAGCTGGCGCTCCAGCTCGGCCTCGTCGTACTGTCCGCGGCGCATGGCGGTGAAGACCCGCACGATCCCGGCCAGGATCACTAGGTTCAGCAGCCCGATCAGGAACAGGAACGACGCGGACACGATCGTGCCGAAGAAGCCCCCGAAACGCTCCAGGGGCGAGCCGCTGTTCGATACTGCGGGAAAGACGGTCCTCTCCGCGACGATGATGGCGAACCCGATCGCGACGACCACGCTGGAATGGCCGAGGGAGAAGAAGAACCCGAAGCCGAACGGCCGCGGCTCGCCCGTACCTTGCCGCTCGCCCAGCACCTTGCGGGTGGTGTTGTCGACCGCGGAGATGTGGTCGGCGTCGAAGGCGTGCCGCAAGCCCAGGGTGTAGGCCAGGATCGCCACCCCGATCCCCAGCCCCTTGTAGTGGGACGGCACAACGAACGCGAACAGGATGAAGAATCCGAGCAGGTGCAGCCCGGCGATCACGCCGTACATCGCCGTCACCCGGGTGCGTTCGGCCGGGGTCATCGCGGTAAACGACTGCCGGACCATCGCGCCGATGCGCGGGGACCCTGACACGGTCAAACCGGACATGGTGCACTCCTGACCGGAGGGCATCCAGATCCGGCGTCAAGCCGGATCATGGATGCCCTCCGTTTCTTTCCCGGCCAGCCGGGCCGCCGCATCGGTTCGGATCAGGAACTGGTCTTCGGCGGGTTCGGCGGGCCGAGGTACGGGAAGTGGGCCAGCAGGTCGTCGTGCGGCTTGAGGCCGGACGGGGGGACCTTGCCGTTGGTCAGCCAGGCGAAGCGCATGCTGTAGACGTCGTCGGTGGGGACGCGGCCGTTGGGGTAGGTGGCGGGCTGGGTGCGGTCGTAGTGCAGGATGTCGGGCAGGACCTCCAGGGCGGCCGCCCTGGCTGCTTCGGGGGTGTAGCCGCCGGCGTTTTCCAGGATCGTCGACCACGGCTCCAGGTAGTTGGCCACGTCGTCGGCGGGCTGGCGGGAGTTGAACAGGTTCTTCTCGCCGTCGGGGTTGATGAACGGGTTGATGGTCGGGTTCCCGCCGCGGTCCAGTTGCTCCAGGGTGCCGTCGTCGCGGTAGCGGCTGATCGAGGCCCAGACGCCGATGACCGGGCCGCCGAGCATGTCGTCGGGTACCTCCAGCACGATCGAGTCGACGTTGTTGTCGGCGAAGTCGTCGTGCCCGGTCCAGGCGAAGCCGTGCAGCGCGCCTTCGACGTCGGCGAAGAACGGGTCGCTGCGCAGCCCGGCGAACAGCCGGATCCGGCCGGCCTGGACGGGCTGGGCGGTGCCGTCGAAGCTGACCGGGATGGCCTCGGCGAGTACCTCTCCGCCGGGTTCGCCCTGGCGGGCCTGGGCGCCGGTGGCGTACCAGGCGGTCCCGGTCTGCCTGCCGTCCTCGTACTCGGAGAACACGAACGTGAACGCGACGTCGGCCTGGTTGTCGCCGTCGGTGTCGATGTTGATCCGGTAGATCGCGCCCGGGTAGAACTCCGGGCCGGTCACCGGGGCCGGGATCGGCGGCGGGGCGCTGGTCGGGTTCGAGTCCATGATCAGCACGGTCGTGCCGGGGTGGTGATGGTGAAGCAGTGTGTGGTGATGTTCTGGGCTGGCGGGCGCCTGGAAAACGAACACGTCGGTGAGGTCCAGGCGGCGGTCGTCGCCGGGGAACTTGAGGTTGTCGGCGCTGAAGTGGTTCGACATTTTGTTCTTCCTTCTGGATAGTGGTGTCCGCTGTGTCGGGTGTCAGCTGCGGATGAAGTCGAGCAGGGCGGTGTTGACCTGGGCGGCGTGGGTCCAGGCGATGGCGTGCGGGCCGCCCTCGACGACGGTCAGCTGCACGTCCTTGATCAGGTCGGGCAGCCGCTGGCCGGTCTTGTCCAGCGGCAGGACCTGATCTACGTCGCCCTGCACGACCAGGATGGGCACGTCGATCTTGGGCAGGTCGGCGCGGAAGTCGGTCCCCCAGGTGGGGATGCACGCAACGGCCGCGGTGGCCGACGCGGTGACGGCCAGGTTCCAGCTGGCCTGGTAGGCCTGGTCGCTGACCAGGGTGCCGCGCAGGGTGTCGGCGTTGTAGAAGTTGTCCAGGAATCCCTTCATCCACGCCGGGGTATCGGCCCGGGCGGCCTGGGCGAACCCGTCGAACAGGGCCTGCGGCACCCCGTTGGGATTGTCGGGGGCTTGCAGCAGGTAGGGCGGGATCGGGGCGACCAGCACGCCCTTGGCCACCCGTTCCGATCCGTAGCGGCCGAGGTAGCGGGTGACCTCGCCGGTGCCCATCGAGTGCCCGACCAGGACGGCGTCGGACAGGTCGAGGTACTCCAGCAGGGTGTTGAGGTCGGCGGCGAAGGTGTCGTAGTCGTACCCGAACGCCGGCTGGCTGGACTGGCCGAACCCGCGCCGGTCGTAGGTGATGACCCGGTGGCCGGCGTCCAGCAGGACCGGGACCTGCTTGTCCCAGGCGCGGCCGCTGAGCGGGTAGCCATGGATCAGGACGACGGGCTGGCCAGCGCCGTGATCCTCGTAGTGGATCTCGATTTCGGCGTTGTTCTCCTGGCCGACGGCAACTGTGGGCATGAGACTTCCCTTCCTGTCGGGGCGTGGCCTGCATCTGTGCGGCGGGCCGGGTGCCGGTCGGCTTCGGCTGCAGGCCGGTGCTCCACTCACGATTGCGCTCGGAGGGGCGTCTCGCGCCCGTGGTAACCACCGGCCGGTGGTTCCGGCTAGCCTGCGGTCCGGGCCGCGCCAGTAGTCGCCTGGGACCATCTGCCGAGCGCTCATCTGCGCCAAGCTGAAACGAACATCCGGTCGCCGCACATGCAGCACGATCACCAAGGGCACCGGGGAGTATCGGCCCTGCTGGCGGCGACCGGATCCGGCCAGGCGCTGGGTGCTGTCGGACGAGCTTCCGGCGCGGTCACCATGGTCTGGTTAACGGAGGCGCAGTCACCCCGCCAGCCACCCGATGGCAGGGGTAATGGCGCAGATCTCCCATCAACAGCGGCCGGGCGCCTGGATTTCCTGGTCCGGTCCCCCCAGGTAGGCTGGCGGGCGGGCATCAGTGGTGTCCGGCAGGGAGGCCGTGTGAGCGCTCATGCCTGGCCGGGCGACCGAGACGCGGCGTTCCCGGTGTCGCCTTGCCGCAGGAGGCGCTACCGCCGCCATGGTAGCTGTGTAACGCCGGGCCGATGATGGCACATTCTGGCATCCGCGGGCCCGTAGCAGGGCTGACGGGCCGGCCCAGGGAACGTGGCGTGCTTGACCGGTTCGTGGCCGGCGTGCGGTCCGGCGAGGGCCGGGCACTGGTGGTGCGCGGCGAGCCTGGCGTAGGCAAGACCGTGCTGCTGGACTACCTGGCCAGGCGGGCCTCGGGGTGCCGGGTAGCGCGGGCAGCGGGCGTGCAGTCGGAAATGGAGCTGGCCTTCGCGGCACTGCATCAGCTGTGCGCGCCGATGCTGGATCATGCCGAGTCCCTCCCGGTTCCGCAGCGTGACGCGCTGCGGACCGCGTTCGGCCTCAGCGCCGGCCCAGTCCCGGACCGGTTCCTGGTGGGCCTGGCCGTGCTGGGGCTGCTGTCCGAGACGGCGGGGGAACGCCCGCTGATCTGCATCGTGGATGACCAGCAGTGGCTGGACCGAGCCTCGGCGCAGGCGCTGGGGTTCGCGGCCCGGCGGCTGGCGGCCGACCCGGTGGGCCTGGTGTTCGCGGCACGGGTCCCGGGGGAGGAGGTGGCCGGACTGCCAGAGCTCCTGGTGGAGGGCCTGGCCGAGGACGATGCGGCGGCGCTGCTGGAGTCGGTGCTGACCGGGCTGACCGGGCCGCTGGACGCGCAAGTCCGGGATCGCATCATCGCCGACACGCACGGCAACCCGCTGGCGTTGCTGGAGCTGCCGCGAGGGCTGACGCCGGCGCAGCTAACGGGCGGGTTCGGGGTCAGCAGCGCGATGCCGCTGGACGGGCGGATCGAGGAGAGCTTCGGGCGGCAGCTGGAGACGTTGCCAACGCAGACCCTGCGGCTGGTGCAGCTGGCGGCGGCCGATCCGACCGGCGATCCGGTGCTGGTGTGGCGGGCGGCCGGGCGGCTCGCGATCGGGCCCGGGGCGGCAGGGCCGGCCGCGGAGGCGGGACTGGCAGAGTTCGGCGCCCGGGTGCGGTTCCGGCATCCGCTGGTGCGCTCGGCTGCCTACCGGTCGGCATCGGTCCAGACGAGGCAGGAGCTGCACGGCGCGCTGGCCGAGGCCACCGACCCGGCCGCCGATCCTGACCGGCGGGCCTGGCACCGCGCCCAGGCCGCGCCGGGCCCAGATGAGGAAGTTGCTGCCGAACTTGAGCACTCCGCAGGCCGGGCACAGCGCCGCGGTGGTCTCGCGGCGGCAGCCGCGTTCCTGGAGCAGTCCGCCCGGCTGACGCTCGACCCGGCGCGCCGCGCACAGCGGGCGCTGGCCGCAGCGCGAGCCAAGCACCAGGCTGGCGCCCTCGACGCCGCGCTCGGCCTGCTGGCCATGGCACAGGCCGGGCCGCTGGATGAACTGCAGCGTGTCCGCAGCGACCTGTTGCGAGCGCAGATCGCGTTCGCCTCCAGTCATGGCCGTGACGCGCCCCCGCTCATGCTCAGCGCGGCCAGACAGCTCGAGGCGCTGGACGCCGGGCTGGCCCGCAAGACCTACCTGGAGGCATTCACCGCCGCGCTGTTCGTCGGCCGCCTGTCATCGGCGGTCGGGGACGTGGCCAGAGCCGTACGTGCGGCGCCCGCGCCACCGGCCCCGGCGCGCGCCCCCGACCTGCTCCTGGACGGCCTGGCGCTGCTGGTCACGGAGGGGTACGCGGCCGGAACGCCCGCCCTGAGACGGGCGCTGCTCACCGTCCGCAGCCAGGACATACCGGCGGAGGAGGGGCTTGGCTGGCTGTGGCTCGCCGAACGGGCAGCCATGGCGGTGTGGGACGACGAGACATGGCACATCCTGGCCAGCCGACACCTCAAGCTCGCGCGTGAAGCAGGGGCACTCAGTGAGCTCCCCCTCGCGGTCCGGTCCCGTATCCTCCTGCACACCCACGCGGGCGAGCTGCAGCAGGGCGCGGCGCTCATCGCGGAGGCGCAGGCGGTCGCCGACGCGACCGGCAGCCAGCTCGCGCCCTACGGCGCCACGGGCATCGCCGCGCTCCGGGGGCATGAGGCCGAGGCCACCGAACTCATCCAAGCCAACATGGACGGCGTGACCAGCCGCGGCGAGGGGAGAGGAGTGACCAGCGGGTACTCTGCCGCCTTGCTTTACAACGGCATCGGCCACTACGACAAGGCCCTCGCCGCCGCCGAGCTGGTGTGCGAGTACGACGACATAGGCGTCCTCGGCTGGTCGCTCACCGAGCTGGTCGAGGCGGCCGTCCGCAGCGGCCAGTCCGCGCGCGCATCCGACGCTCTGCAGCGGCTTTCCGAGACCACCCGCGCCAGCGGCACCGACTGGGCGGTTGGCACCGAGGCGCGCTCGCGTGCCCTGCTTAGTGAGGGTGAGACCGCCGAGAAGTACTATCGCGAGGCGATCGAGCGGCTCGGCCGTACCCGCATGCGCCCGGCCGTAGCCCGCGCCCACCTCCTGTACGGCGAATGGCTGCGCCGCCAGAACCGGCGCCGGGACGCCCGCGCCGAACTGCGGGCCGCCCATGGCCTGTTCACCACGATGGGCATCGAGGCGTTCGCCGAACGGACCCGGCGTGAGCTGCTGGCCACCGGCGACACGGTGCGCCAGCGGACGGTCGAGACAGTCAGCGAGCTCACCGCCCAGGAAGCGCACATCGCCCGGCTTGCCGCCGACGGCCACACCAACGTAGAGATCGGCACCCAGCTATTCCTCAGCACCCGGACCGTCGAATGGCATCTCAGCAAGGTGTACACCAAGCTCGGAGTCGGCTCACGCCGAGAACTGCGGCGAGCCCTGGCCAGCCCCGGGCAGGCAGACCCACAGTCCTAGCGACCACCGACCAGGACACCGGCCGGCCACGCTAGCCGGTCAGCGTGGACCGACTCCTCACTCGAACTGCGCCTGGCCTGAACGCTGCGGCCAGGCGGAGGCCTGTTGGCTTAAGGTCAGCAGGCATTTCGAAGGCCGCAACCGAGCAGGATCCGGATAGCGATCGCTAACCGATCCGCGCAGTTGGCGGGCCATCGGCGACACCGAGTCGAGTCGTGCAGACCAGGTAGTTATGCGCGCGGCGCCGATCGGATCTTCGTGTCATGCCGGTGACAGCGTGGTGACTTGAGGGCGGGTGAGCCGGAGACGGTGATCCGCCGCGTGCGGCCTTCCTGACTCTGCTTGCCGGATCGCCGGTCAGGGACGGTCGTCCCCTGGCTCGAAGAGCCTGCCGTTCTTCGACAGGTCCGGGTCGGTGCATGCGGAGAGGTTGAAGCAGCAGGGCCGTCTCTTCCCGCCGTTCATCTTCGAGATGCTCACCTCGACCCGTCGTCTGCGTGTGTCAGGGTTTTTCGTGGCGTTGACCCAGCGCACCCATTCCCAGCGCGCCATCGGGGTGATCTCGTTCCACAGATTCTGGATCTTCTGCGGGGCAGCTGCCAGAGCTGCCGCAAGATCTTGGGGCACGCTCGGCTCTGGCCAATCCTTGGTCACCTCGATGTCGAGCGGCACCATGTCACCCGCGCTGATGCCAGCAGCGTGTTGCAGCGTGTCATCGACCTTCATCCAGTGGCCAAGTTTTCCGTCCGGTTCGAGCACCGTCTGGAACTCGACGCCATTGATCGTTCCGTGGACGGCCACCTGCCCGCGCGAGGGCAGGTCCTTGCTCGCCGTCTCAGGCAACCGCAGCACAGTCGATGTGTCGACCGTGGACAGCGTGGCGTCGAAGCGGATGATCGCTCCCTCTGTACGCTGAGTCACCGCCGTCTCTCATCTTCTCCGTTCCGGACACGGCGCCCCGACGGCGACACCGTCGTCGAGCGCGTCACGGTTGACACTTTACAGCGAGAGCTCCCTGACGCCGGGCCATGATCAACTTTGGCCAAGTGGCGCTGCCGTATAACGCCAGATAACGGGTGATCAATACTCCGTCGCTCAGGGCGAAAAGCGGCAATGATCACCCGTGTATTACCCGATCGGAATCTGCAGGGAGGCGCACCAGTCTCATGGAGTGTGATCGGCCTTGGATTTCACCGCCGCGCGCACTGCCGCCGTTCTGCATGCCGAGCAAAGCGTGACAGCACGGCCCGCTCCTGGCACAGAACTGGGTGATCGGCGCGGCCGTCGACCCGCGGTCATGCCTCCCGTGCGGCCGTCCAGGGCAACCGCCCGGACGGCCGGGGAGGAGTCATCAGTAGCCGCGCGAGCCGCCCTGGGAGGAGTAGCCGCTGGCGTTCCCCGGCTGGGCGGTCCCGGCGGGCGTCCCGCTGGCGGTGATGGCATGCCAGGTGAAGGAGGCGCTGCCGAAGTGGTCGGTGAAGTTGTTGCCGTGGGCCTGACCGGGCGCCTGGTCCAGCCGGAATGTGTACAGGGGCTTGCCGTTGTAGGTGAGCTGGGTCAGGCCGTCGTCGGCGCGGTGGATGGTGCCCAGCATGCCGGTGACCGCCGCGGGGGCATGCGGGGTGGCGCCGGAGGCCACGGACACGGGGAACCAGAAGCTCAGGCAGCCGCCGGTGCACATGATCGTGCCGTGTGCCTCTTGCTGGGGCGAGTAGAGCGTTTTGCCGGATTGGTTCACCAGCACGGTACCGACGCCGGGCAGCGTGCGAGCGGAGATCACCGTGCCGTGGAAGGCGGCCGCGTGGTGGGCCATGCCGGTGGTCCCGCCCGCCGCGGAGCCGCCGCCTGTGCCGTAAATCCCGCCTGCGCCGCCGCACGCCGCGATCAGGGCGGCCGCGGCGGCGGCAAGAGCGGGCACGAGGGCACGGCGGCCGTGCCTCCCCCAGCTGGCCCGGGAACGGCGACGGGGCCGCCGGTCCTTTAGTGATGCGTTAAGTTCGCTGATCATGGTTTGTTCCTCTTGTCTTGCTTTACACATATGCACGGCCTGCGTGCGCGACGCGGTTCGGCGCGCACGCCGCGTGTTTGCTGCGGGTTCGCTGAGCGTTAGCTGAACGCAGGGCCGGCGGGGTGGCGGGCCGCACCTGCGTCCGGGGCCTGCTGTGCCCGCCGTGCCCGCTTCACGTCGCGAGCGCGCTGCGCGATCTGCGCCTCCCGGTGCATCTCGGCGGTCCGGGTCGCCAACAGCGCCTGCGAGATAAAGGGCTGCATCGTGATCCTCCTCTGCCGGGCGGCTACACCTGCCCGTGCACCATCGACGATGCCGGTAAGGCCCCCTCGCCGGCATCGGGAGAAATGCTTGTCTTAGGCAGGCAATCCCAGGCCGCTCCTAAGGAGCTTGACTGAGGCTGTCACAGCAAAGAGATTCGATCTGCTCGGCTTCGGAGAGCCCGCCACTCCAACAGGGGCGAGTGCAGATCGGATCGATCTGGGCAGCCCCGTGGGCCGTGCCCGCGGCGGGCGGGCAGACTGTTGTTGTGCAGATGAGCTACGGCCTCGTGCCGATCGCCTGGGTGCAGTCGGCCCTGAGGGTCCTCGGCGATGCGCCGAACCAGCGCGCAGGCGCGCCTCGGGCGTGGATCCGCTTCGATGAGCAGGTCGCGGAGGGTGCCAAGGACTTGCGGCCGGGCGATGAGATCGTGGTGCTCACCTGGCTCCACCTGTCGCCCCGCGACGAGCTGAGCACGCATCCCCAGGATGACATGAGCCAGCCGCTGACCGGCGTGTTCAGCACCTGTTCGCCCAATCGGCCGAATCCCATCGGCCTGCACCGTGCCCGCATCGTGGCGCGCGACGGACTCCGGATTGAAGTCGACGCTCTGGAGGCAATCGACGGGACGCCGGTGGTGGACGTCAAGCCGGCCATCGACCCGCCCGCATGACGCGCCGCACGTGGCGGTCTGGTACGGCGACTTAACGGCCGGAACCGCCCGTCCCGGTGGGGCGGGACGATTCGTCCCGGGCCGAATTCCCGCTCAGGTCATCGAGCTGCGCCGCCATCGCGGGTCAAGCGCCGGCCGGTACTCCGTACTGGCGGGTTTCGTCGAGGTCGGCGAGAGCCTCGAGGACGCGGTCCGCCCGCGAGGTCGCCGAGGAGACCGGGGTCCGGGTCGGCGAGGTGAGCTACGTGGCGTCCCAGGCCTGGCCGTTCCCATCCGGCCTAATGATCGGCTTCCGCGCCACCGCCATCACCGAGGACATCACCGTCGACGGCGAGGAACTGCTGGAAGCCTGCTGGTTCACCCGCCCCGAGCTAGCCCAGTATGCCGCGGATAGCCCGCTCGGCCGCCCCGACTCCATCGACCGCCACCTGCGCCGCACCTGGCTAGCCGGAGGCGACGATCTGGCGCCGGACGCGACGGGTGGCACGAAGACGTAGTGTGACCTGCGCCGGGGATCCCGAAGCCGCGGCGAACACTTCCTCCAGGATTGTTGACGAGGGTTCGCCGGCTGGTTTATTGACGGGATTGTCCTATGGTGATCCACAGCGGGCAGTCCGCCCTGTTGCCCGGAGCCGGTAGCCCCGGCGAGTTGCACCACCAACCGGCTGCCGGGCGAGCGGACCGGGCTGAAAGACTCGCCGCATCGAGCGGAGGGAGGACTGCATGTCAGGCACGTCGAAGACCACTAGCGCCGTGCGGGGCGGCGGCGGAGGCGCGGTCTATGGCCTGGGACTCATCGGGGCCCTGGTGTACTACTGGCAGCATGCCCACGGCTTCTGGGCCCATGTGTGGGCCGGCGTCGAAGCCATCCTGTGGCCGGCCTTCGTCGTCTATCACCTGCTCGGCCATATCGCCACCTGACCCGCCGGGCTCCCGGGGGAGCAGTCGACGGTGCCCGGGCGAGGCGTGATGATCGGCACGCGCCAGAATGCAGCGCACAGGCGCCATCATGGGACGAGCTGACCACCGAGCAGCGCTGAACGTTTTTCATCCTGATCTTTGGGGCTCGGGCGGCTGGCCACTGCGCAGCTGGGTATGCGATGCGCGCCCGCGAGCGTACCGTCGGGATATGAGGCATGGCGTGGTTTTCGTGCCACTGGCAGTGGCAGCCTTGCTCGTGGCGGCATGTACCAGTAACAGCCAGCCTCTGGCGGGCCCTCAGCCGTCGGCGGCGCGGGCGAGCACTGCCCAGGCGGGCACGGCTCAAGCAGGCGCAGTCACCTCGAACGGATGTGCCGGACAGCCGCCCGTCAGCCCGCTGCCCGTCTGGGCACGGCCGGGGTTCCACCCGGCGGATCTGGCCATGCCGCATGTGATGGGCGAGGCGGGCAACATCGCGGCGATCCTATGGGCGCCCCGCGACGCACTGCACTCGCCGTCGCTGCAAGACAGGAGCAACAAGATCCTCTGGGTGTCCAGGATTCCGCTCCTCGCGCCGAATCCGCTGGTCATCAAGGCCACGCTCGCGGACAGGACGCGCACGGCGACCGTGTCCGTGCCGGGCGGGCCAGGACCGTCGATCATCAACCTGCCGGCGCCCGGCTGCTGGACACTCCACCTGAGCTGGTCCGGCCATACCGACGAACTCAAGCTCCGCTACGTGGCCTAATCGGGTCTCAGGCACGAGATGAACCTGCAGGTCATCGCCAGCCCCGGGCGGGGAGGTCCTGTTTATCAGGGATGAAAACAGCTCACTGCCTCCTGTTTGCGGGCTGGACCGGTCATACCCTGGTCGATGTTCTCAACGCGTGGGTCGCAGAAGTCCACCTCGGCGACGCGCCCGTACTGGAACCGCAAGGGCCGCTACGTCGCCGCGCTGGCCCGCGCCGCCCGGGCACTGGAGGTGGGATTGATGCTCCAGTATCGGGCGGCGATCATCACGCTGTGCCCACCGGACCTGGATACCGGCTGGCCCTGAGCAGATTCGGTGCCTCACGCCCGGGTCGGCGATCATCGCGCGCCTGCCGGGGCCGCGCCGCGACGTCACGATGGCAGTACCGCCATACCTGCGCCTGGCTTTTGATGAGCTCCGCGCAGTGGGGACACGGGGTGAGCCCTTGCGACCGCGTGGCGGCCTCGATTTCTGCCTGCCGGGGCCGGGCCGCGGCGAGGATGAATACGCCGAGGGCCCCCAGCAGGCCGCCGACGAGAAACCCGCCAGCGGGCTTGCCGCCTTTGCGTGCCCAGATTGTCATTCCGGCATACCCGGAAAAAAGCGCGCCCATGAAGGCGACCACGATCACGAGGTCATGAACGCTGCCTCCGGTGTTGGTGAACATCCCGCTCACACTCCTTGCTCGTGCCCGGACTGCCGGGCTGGCTGGTGATATGACCGACAGTGCCCGCCGGCCCTGGACGGGCAGAAGACAGCCAGCCGGAATCTTCGGGCCCGGCTAGCAGGTAGTGCCACTCACAGGCGCTGCCACCCGCCCGAAACGGCAGGCCGACGCCTGTGGGCCAGGAACAGGATTAACCGCAGATGGTGACCTTAAAGCCTGGTCGGCCATGCGCCCTGCCGATCCCAGCTGTGTGAGATCGTCCATGACGCGGCTGCTGCGCGCGGGGCCGCCTGCTCGGGGCAGACTGGGCGTATGAGGCGAGGTGCAGTGCTTGGCGGCGGGGGCATAGCAGGGGTCGCCTGGGAGGCCGGAATCGTTATCGGCCTGCGGCGCGCGGGGGTAGATCTGTCGTCGGCAGATGTCATCGTAGGTACCTCCGCCGGGTCGATTGTCGGTTCGCATGTGGCGTTCGGCACGGATTTGCAGGCGCTGGCCGCTATGGCGCCTGCCCCCGCAGGCGCCGAAGCGGTCCCGGTCCCGGCCGTCAGCCTCGAGGTCGTCCTCAGCGCGCTGGCGCCCCTGTTCGACCAGGGGCTGGATCCCGCGGAGGCGCGCCGCGGGGTGGGGGCCGCTGCCCGCGCGGCGGGCGGCGATGAACAGCCCTATATCGCACGGATCGCCACGTTGCTGCCCGCCACTGACCGCTGGCCGCAGTGCCGGTTCCTGGTGACCGCGGTGGACACCGAGTCGGGTGAGCCGGTTGCCTGGCACCGCGACTCTGGTGTCCCGCTGGACCGCGCGGTCGCTGCGAGTTGCGCCGTTCCCGCCGTCTATCCGCCGGTAACGGTCGGCAGGCGGCGGTACATGGATGGCGGCATCCGGTCCGCCACCAACGCTGACCTCGCGGCTGACTGCTCGGCTGTCATCGTGCTCAACGCGATCGGGCACCTGACCCCGCGTGAACCACTGCAAGCCGAGCTGGCCGCGCTCGGCGCCGCGGCCACGCTGGTGATCACGCCAGATGACGCGGCAGCCGAGGTGATGGGAACCAACCTGCTCGACGCCACCATCGCCGCGCCTGCGCTGGAAGCTGGCCAGACACAGGCAATGTCCTACGCCGAGTCGGCCCACACCATCTGGCAGGCCTAGTGGGTCTAACCCGCCGCCAGCGGCGTCACCGCCGCACCGCCCAGGTGGTCACATTCGCGGGTGCTGGCGGGAGTTTCTGCGGGGGGCAGCCAGAATGGGGGCATGGTTTCTGAGATCTTCGACCCAGGGCAGTGGCGCGAGGTGGACGGGTTTGCCTTCACCGACATCACCTACCACCGCGCCGTGGGCTCTGGCACCGTCCGCGTCGCCTTTGACCGCCCCGAAGTCCGCAACGCCTTCCGCCCGCACACGGTGGATGAGCTGTACCGGGCACTGGACCATGCGCGCATGTCCAGCGACGTGGGCTGCGTGCTGCTCACCGGCAACGGCCCCTCTCCCAAGGACGGCGGCTGGGCCTTTTGTTCTGGCGGTGACCAGCGCATCCGCGGCCGCGACGGCTACCGGTACGCCTCCGGCGAGACGGCCGAAACCGTCGACCCAGGCCGCAGCGGGCGGCTGCACATCATGGAGGTGCACCGGCTGATCCGGTTCATGCCCAAGGTCGTCATCTGCGTCGTGCCCGGCTGGGCCGCGGGCGGCGGGCACAGCCTGCATGTCGTCTGCGACCTCACCCTGGCCAGCCGCGAGCACGCCCGGTTCAAGCAGACCGACGCCGACGTCGGCAGCTTCGACGGCGGCTTTGGCTCGGCCTACCTGGCCCGGCAGGTGGGCCAGAAGTTCGCGCGGGAGATCTTCTTTCTCGGCCAGGCCTACGACGCCCAGGCCGCCTACCGGATGGGCATGGTCAACGCGGTGGTGCCGCACGCCAGCCTGGAGCCCACCGCGCTGGAGTGGGCGGCCAAGGTCAACGCCAAGAGCCCCACCTCGCAGCGCATGCTGAAGTTCGCGTTCAACCTCATCGACGACGGGCTGGTGGGCCAGCAGGTGTTCGCGGCTGAGGCAACCCGCCTGGCCTACATGACCGACGAGGCCGCCGAGGGCCGGGATGCGTTCCTGCAAAAGCGCATCCCGGACTGGGAACATTTCCCCTGGTACTACTGACCGGCCGCCTACAGCCCCAGATCAGAGGGCGATTACGCACGGTGAGTGGGGCGGGCAATGCCATACCAAGCGCCGGCCAGGCCCCCGCGCTGTCGCGGGCCCACCAGGACAGTGGCGCGCTGACCGTTAGCCTGCTGTTCCTCGCAGGCGCGAACGTGATGCCCGCCGGCCTGATCGCGCTGCGGCTTCCTACGGCGAAATCCATGGCCGGCGCGGGACTTCAGCGGCTGCGTGGCCGGGTTTCAACTTCGCCGGCGCGGCCGGGGGAGCGTCCACTGACATGATGGTTAGCTGATCTGTGCTCAGTGGATCAGCGGCGGCCCGGGCGGCTCGCCCCACCAGGTGCGCAGAAACCCGGCAGCTTGCTCGCATGCCCCTGCCAGCGGTCCGCCGGGATGCCTCAGCGCTTGACGTATGAGCTGCCCGATCCTCGCCTCGACATCAGCGAGGACCTGTTCCGGCGTAGCTTCATGTGCCGACCGGTACCCGATCACCGCCCCGGCATTGCAGAGGAAATCCGGGAGCGCCATGATGCCCCGGCGGCGCACTATGTCGGCCCCTTTCGCGGTGTAAGGGACATTGGCAGCGGGCGCTAGGACCCGTACGCTCGGCGGAAGTGACGCGGCAGTCCGCTCGTCGATCGCTCCCGGGCGGGCTCCAGGGACGATGACATCGGCTTCCACTGCGGTGAAAAGCTGGGCAGGCGGCCCGGCCGGCAGGCCGTAGCGCGCCACGCACCCATCGCCGTGAACGCGGCGCAGCGCGAGCAGCCACTCGACGTCTAACCCGGCTGGGTCGGCGACGCACCCCACGACCGTCGAAACGGCGACGACCTGTCCTCCGCGGCGGACGACCTCACGCGCGACACCGCCACCCACCTTGCCGAAGCCCTCGATCGCTACCGACCGGCCCGCCAGGCCGCCGCCGCCCGGCCCGGCGGCCAGGGCGGTCTCCGCGGCGATAGCCACGCCGAATCCGGTGAGGACGTCCTCGAACGGCACGCCGTCGACGACAGCGCGAACGGCCGCCGGGGCGGCGCGCCGCTCCCGCAGCGGCGCGAAATCCTCCTCCGACGTCCCCATGTCTGGCCCGGTCAGGAACCGGCCCGCGTCCGCCATCGGTCGGATCTCGGCGCAGTAGCGGGCCATCAACTCCGCCCGTTCCCCGCCGTTGGCCGGGTCCGCGACGAGGCCGGCCTTGGCGCCGCTGATCCTGTCGCCGAGCGCAGCGAACTTGTAGGTCATGGCTCGCGCGAGCAAAGCCACCTCGCCCTTGGTCACATCCGGCGCCAGCCGAGTTCCGCCGGCAGACAGGGCGGCGCCGGGAAGGTCGAACACGATGAACCCGGGCACCGAATCCAACTCCATGATCTGCGGCTCGCGAGAACCGCTTCGGGCATCTGCTACCTCAGGCATCGACCCTCCCGCCATCCACCGCGGCACCGGCCCACCATGCGAAGTCTGCCCCAGCGGGGGTGTCATCTTGCCGCTAGCCGGACGTTAATCGCCGGGAACTCGACCGCCTGGTCGATCCGGCGCTGCCTGCCGTCCAGCCACTCGTGGTGCTAAGAGCTTTGGGCGGCGGAAGCCGCCATGATCGAGTCAAATTTGATGTATATGGCCCATGACCTTGGGTGATGGAGGTTTATGCGGCTAGTCCTGCCTGGCGGGCGAGATGATCGATCGCGGTGCGGTAGGCGTGGTCGGCGGCGCGCAGGGGCGCCGGGACGGGCGGGGGCTGCCCGGTGAGCTCGGCGAGCCCTGGGCGCAGGAACCGTGCGTGCAGGCGGGTGAGGAAGAGGGCGTGGCGGAGCCCGGTTTCGGTGGCCTGGTAGCGGTGGGTGCGGGGGATCCGTTCGATGAGGCCGTGGACGCGCAGCCTTCGGAGGTCGTAGGTGATCTGCCCGCTGGTTATGTCCTCATAGTGCCTGCCGAGCAGCGGCGCGAGGTGGGTGCGGAGGTCGCGGTTGGTGAAGCCGTTGGGCAGCAGCCTGAAGGCGCACAGGGCTGAGAGCAGGGCCTGGACGCGCTCGTCGGTGAAACGCAGGCCCGCGATGCGGGTCCCGGCCGGGGTGATGACGGGGCTGGTGATGGCGGTGATCGCGGCGGCGCCGGCAGCGGGGTCGTGGCTGATTTTCTGGACGCTCAGCAGGCGCCGGTTGGCAGTGAAGCCGACCTGCCGCAGTGCGGGCAGGTTCGCTAGCCCTTTGCCGATGCCGAAGTCACTGGGATCATTGATGACGGTCTCGGTGCGCAGCGCTCTCCCTTCCTTGTGGTACTGCTTGACCTTTGAGTGCTTGTACTCGACACGGACGGCCGGGGTGACGTTGTCCGTCATGATCCGGGTGCGGAACTCGCTGCGGGTGGGCCGCTTGCGGCCGTTATGGATGCGGCGGCCGAAGATCAGGCTGATCTTGTCCGGGCGGCCGAGGTCGAGGTTGTCGCGGATCATTTGCTCCAGGAAGATCCGCCCGGTGACCGGGCGGTCCAGCATCTGGGTGAGGCTGAACTCCGCCTCGACGATGGAGACGTCGTAGCGGTACCCGGCAGCGGTGTCGTCTTCGGTGAACGGGTACGGCAAGATCTGCAGCCACTTCTCCAGCAGCGCCAGGATGTGCTCCTCGCCGAAGGAATCGCAGATGGCTTGCAGCGCCGGTACGTCATCGACCGCGGCGAAGGCATTGTCCATCGGGGTGAAGCCGATCCCGGCCTTCTCCGCCTGCCGCTGCGCCCAGTGGTTGGCGTTCAGGCACAGCTTGGCGCTATAGGGGAAGTAGCTGCAGAACTTGATGAAGAACGGGCCGAAATCCTCATCCACGCAGTAGAAGTAAAAGTAGTTGACCTGCAGCATGGCCCGGGTCAGCCACAGGTACTCCTTGCCAGTGGCCGGGTTGCGGCGCTTCTGGGTGCGGAACACCCAGGCCTTCTCCTGGGCGCGGCCGACGAACAGCACGCCCTCGACCGCGGCGAAGTCAGCCAGGTACCTGTGCGCGATGGCGTCCTTGTCCTCGCCTTTGCCGAAGGACAACAGGTCCAGTCCCCGGGCATCGACGAAGTGATGAATGTTCGCCACGAACGTCTCAGTGATCGGAGCCATCAGCACCGATGACGCGTATTTGTGCCCGCGGTGGCCGACGAAGAACGCCGAGACTCCGCCACCGTACTGCAGCTTCGGCTGGTAGACGTTGAGGTACATCCGGTCGACTGACTCGACCTCGAACAGCACGTGGCCGGACAGGACATCGGCTGTGGTGCGCGGTAGCGTCATGACAGGCTCCGGTCCGGCGGCAAGGCCCGCAAGGGCCACCTAACCGCACAAGCGGTACATGAAGGGGCACATGATGTCACCGTTGGCCAGCGGGCCGGAGCTCTTTACCACAACCCCAGGCCAGAACCAGCACCCTTTCATACGCAGGCCCCGGCCATGCACCGGCATGACTTTTGGGGTGGGGCGCAGCCCCGCTATGTGGTCTCGCCCGTAAGTTCGTCGGGGGTGGCGCTCATGCTGCCAGGGCGCAGGGGTGCGCTTTGTCGTGGGCGTCGATGCGGTGCAGCAGGTCATCGAGGTCGGTGCGGGTGAACTTCCAGCCGAATGGCCTGGCGATGGCGTTGTAGCGAGCCTCGAACGCGGCGAGGCGGTCGCGGATCTGGGCGAGATTGGTGAAGTCGCCGGGCGTGAGGACTTTGCGCTGGACGATCGAGAAGTAGATTTCTGCCTGGTCCAGCCAGGAGGCGTGGGTGGGCAGGTGGATCAGGTGCGCGTTCGGCCAGGCCTTGGTCATCCGCCGGATGGAGGCGGTGCCGCGGTGGGAGGAGCCGTTGTCTGCGATCCAGAACACCCGGTCCGCGCTGGCGTAGGGTTCGGTGGTCATGACTTGCTTGACCAGGCGGGAGAACGGCGCGATTCCGGTGGTGTGCTCGCACCGGCCGCTGACCTGCCCGCGGTGGACGTCCCAGGCGGCCAGGTAAGCCAGGGCGCCGCCGCGGCGGTAGTCGTGCTCGATGCGCATCGCGCGGGCCTTGCCCGGGGCAGGGCAGGGTGGCAGCGGCAGCGGGCCTGGATGGAGGTCTTCTCATCCGCGCAGATGACATAGTCGCCTGCGCCCAGCGGCTCGCCGTCCCAGATCCCGGCATACAGGTCCAGCACCCGGGCGGCCTTTACTGAGAACTCGGGGTCACGGACGGAGATCCAGGACCGGTGCTGCCAGGGCTTGAGTGCGTCAGCGGCCAGCCACCGGCCGATGGTGGAGGCCGAGGCCGTGATCTGGCGGCGGGCGGCCAGTTCGCGGGCCAGTTCCGGGCAGCTCCACCGCGACAGCGGCACGCCGGACTCGGCGGGCAGCGCGCACGCCTGCGCCACGGCCTCGGCCCGGTCCGCGGCGGTGAACACCGGCGGGCGCCCACTGCGCGGGGCATCTTTCAGCCCCGCCAGCCGGGCGGCGGCGAACCGGCGCCGCCACTTGCGGACCGTGTCAGTGCACACGCCTAGCTGTCTGGCGATCACGGCGTTGTTCTTGCCGGCGGCTGCCGCCAGCACAATCTGGGCCCGCAGCCGGTCACGGTACTGGGCTGCGCCCTGACCGGGCACAGATCATTAACACGGACTTTTCTTCAGCGGACAAGGCAATCAGGCATGGGCTGATCACAGGCATCTGATCGTTGTGCCGCACCCGCCAGCCCGGAGCCAGCACGACACGCCGTGACCGCCGCGGCCATCGGGGAAGATGGCCATCGTGGCCACCTACCCGGACTCCACGAAAACGTCCCTGGAACAGCGCCTGGCCGCCCGGGCCCGCGAACGCTGGCCCCAGATCGCCAGCCTGCGCATCCGCCACCGCGCGACCTTCAGCTACATCGACGCCACCTTGACCGACGCCACCACGCTCAAGCTATGCAGGCTGCGCTACGTCGGCTCCGCCCACCACTGGCAGTTCGCGATCTACCGCGCCAGCCACGACGACTACGACGAATCGGTCTTCCCCACCGGCCTGCCCATCGGCACCTGCCAGCAAGCCCTCGACACCGCCTGCGGCCTCTACCTCAACGACCCCACCGCCTGGACCTGACCCCCGACGAACTTACGGGCCAGACCACTAAGTAAGCGCGCATACCCCTTTCGTTATGGCGGTGGACAATCATCGCGACGACTGACACGCACACGCGCAGATCAGCCCGGATCTGCGCGTGCGATGGGTCATGCTGTCACGCTCCGGTCGGCGCGCGGTAAGGCGGGAGGGGACTGTGCCTCCGTCGAGGCGAAAGCCGATCACCGTGAGCAACAGGACCGCTGCCCCTGCTCGGCGGCTGTCGTCGGCGCGTGATGGTCAGGAGGTCATCGGCACCTCAGTATCGACCGCCATCAGGCGCGCGGCGCTGTGATGAGTAGCGTGGAAGCCACGCCGTCCAGCCGATCGGAGGTGCCGATGAGCCCGCCTCTTTCGGGCCGGGGTGGCCGCATGCTCGGGAAGGGCTTGCTCACCGTGGCCAATGTGATCACTGCAATGGCGCCCGTTGCCGCAGACTGGAATGACTCGCACATCTTCAACGAGCGCTGGCCCGGCCATGCCCGCTTCCATGGGGTGACCGCGCTGGCGATGGCCGTCACGTTGTCGTCGGCGAACATCTGGTCGGTGTGGTCGGGCGACGGCGATCACGCCAGGGCCCGGTTCTTCGCGGCGGCGGCGCCGGTGGCTTACTGGGCGCCGTTCTTTCTGGCGCCCCTGGTTCCCGGCACCGCGGTTGATGACCCGCCTCATCCGGTTGGCCGCGTGGCAGGGGTGCCGGTGAGCTTGCTCGGGGCAGCAGCGACTACCGCGACGGCGGCCGCTGGCTGGTTCATTGACCGCCAGTCTGCCCGCGTCCCCGCTGAGTCATCCGGCAGCTAGGCCCCACGCAGATCATCCGCATCTGCGTCCATCCCAGCGTCGCCGCCACACTCCGCTTCACCGCGCAGAGCACTCGGCGGGTCGGCGTGCACCCGCCAGGAGCAGGGATAAATCATCAGGTGTGACGTTTAGCCCGGTCGGCGATGCGGCCGGAATGAGCCGGCGGCGTTGCAGAGTGTGGCCGCGAAGCGTCGGAGGTCAGCGCCGATCGCCCGTTTTGTGCCATCCGCCGAGGCTCTCACGAGCCGACCACCCCTGGGCTCGTGCCGTTTGGAAAGTGGACCCAACTGTGATCGGGCCGGCCGCTGAGCCGGGCTGGTGGGCAGGATGGCGGCAGAACCCGTCGGTCAGCGGGCCCTGGCCTGGCGCGCTTCGGCTGGGGTGGGGATGTCTCAGGATTAGGCCAGATTTTCTAGGAGGGCTTGACTCTCACGTTGCGTGAGAGGTGCAGGCTCGTGTCATGTTCAGCATCGGCGAGTTCGCTCGGCTGGGAACGGTATCGGTTCGCACCCTCAGGCACTACGACGAGATCGGGCTGCTCCGGCCCGCGAAGGTCGATCCGCAGTCCGGCTACCGGTACTACTCGGCCAGCCAGCTGGGTCAGCTCAACCGGATCGTGGCGCTCAAGGAACTTGGGCTCTCCCTGACCCAGGCCAAGCAACTGCTGGCCGGGATCACCCCCGAGGAACTGCGGGGAATGCTCATGCTCCGGCGAGCTCAGCTGGAGCAGGAACTCGCCGCGCGCGAGAACCAGCTGCTCGAGGTCGAGGCGCGGCTTGGTTACATCGCGAAAGAAGGCACCATGCCAGCAGATGACATCACCGTGAAGAAGATTCCGGCCATGGGCGTGGTAGCCCTCACCGCCCCCGCGCCGGCTTACGGCCCGCAACACATCGTCCCCGTCGTCAACCGCCTGCGTGAGCAGTTCGACCTGCTCGGAATCCCCGGGCTGGCGAAGGTAACCGGACCGTACATGATCTTCTACGAAGACCGCGACGGCAACGACGTCACCGTCCACCTGGCCCTGCCCGTGGCCGGGCCGCCAGCCGAGCTTCCGCCCCCGGCGAAATACCTGGTCCTCCCCGAAACCGAGGCGGTCATCGCCGTTCGCAACGGCCCGGCTGCCAGCATCTTTCCGATGGTCTATTACGACCTGGCCCGGTGGGCCGACGCGCACGGCTACCAGGCCCGCGGGCCTGGCCGCGAGGTCTGGGTCAACGAAGTGGACGATATCGCCGAGGTCAGCCAGCAGGTGATCGAGGTCCAGTTGCCGTTCACCCGGCCGGAGACCTCGCCACCGCCGGAGAGCCGCGGTGGCGCCGGGGCCAGATGACGGCGACCACCGGACGCTCGCACCCACCGGAGGAACACCGGTCATGCACCCGATCGTCATGCAAGCGCTAGCCAGCCAGCGCATCGCAGAGTCGCAGGCGGCGGCGGTGAGCTGTCACCGACCACTCTCCCAGCCCACAGGAACAGCCTCCTCAATCAGGCAACGGATCGGCTGGGCGCTGATCCAGGTTGGCCTCCGGCTCGCCGTCCGACACGCCCGTGCCTAACCGAGAGCGGAATCACGCAGGGCGGTGTGCTGGGCCGAGCGCCGTGGCGGGCCTGGTGCGCGAGCCGGGCGATGGCAGGGTCAGCAACCGGGCGGGCAATAACAGCCTCAGCCGTAACAGCAAGCGTGACGGCGGCGCGCCGCAGGACGCCGTTCCAGGGCTGGGCCGCCCGGGATGCGAAAACGGCCATGGTCACGGCACCCGCCGCACCTGGCGTCCCTCGTCGCGGCCTGTGCGGACTTCGTCTGCGGCCCGGTTGGCGGCACAACTCAGCCGGTGAAGCGTGTGCACTCATGCCAGCCGTGGCGGGAGCGTGGCCCACGCGGCAAGCTCAAGGCCAGCTAATACCCCACAGCCATACAATGAGCTGCGGGAACGGCGTGCGCGGCGAAGGAGCGTCTGCGGTGACCGAGGTTCTCACCGAGCCGGTATCGGGCCCGAATGTATGGCGAGGCGACGAACTCGCTGACCCCGGTCGCTGGATCGTCCGTTTCACCGAAAAAGACTTCGCCGATTTCGAGCGAGCGCTCGCGCATGTCGCCAAGAAACACTTCGACGATGTCACCGAGATCCGGGCAGAGGACTTCCCGCTTCCTCATTTCCAGGAGCGGATCGATGACATCGTGGACCGGCTGGAGCACGGCCTGGGGCTCGTTCTGCTGCGCGGGCTGCCCATCTACGACAGGTTCAGCGAGGACGAGGCCACAATTATCTATTGGGTAATGGGCCAGCACATGGGAAACCTCGTGCCGCAAAACCGCAAAGGCGATCTAGTAGGGCATATACGAGACCTCGGCAGGCGCGGCCCGTACGAACGAGCGTACGCGACCAACGAAGACCTGGGATTCCACACCGACTCCACCGACTTCGTGGGCCTGATGTGTCTGCGCCCCGCGCTCTACGGCGGAGAGAGCTTCGTCGCCAGCTCCGGACTGCTGTACAACTTCGTCGTCGGCGAGCACCCCGAATACCTGCCCATCCTCCACAAGAACTTCCCGACCGACTGGCGGAGCGAGGAACCACCAGGATCACCCGGCTGGTACCTGGAGCCGCTCTACAGCTACTTCGGGGGAGCGCTCTCGGCGACCGTCAGGACCGGCCGGGCTATGTCAGCCATGCGCTTCCCCGAGGTGCCCCGGCTCACCGCCGACGAGGTCTCCTGCTTCCTGTATTACGACTCGCTGCCGAAAAGACCAGGCGTCGCTGTTGGCATGCAACTCCAGACCGGCGACCTGCAGTTCATCAACAACTTCGTGACCGTGCACACCCGCAGCGCCTTCGCCGACGACCCCCAGGATCCAGCGCATCAACGGCACCTGCTGCGACTGTGGATCAGCCGGCCCGAAGCCGCAGGCCACTCTGCCCCGAATATGCGTCCTGGCGCAGCGGCTACCCGACGTAACCGGCACCAGCCGGCGCCAGGGTCGCGCGGATTGCGGCAGGGCCGGCGCTCAAGCCCGTCGCCAACCGGCACGTCATGCGTGCGCGCTGTGCTCTCGCTGATCGCTCGGATCATCGGGAGCAGGCGACGTGGCGCCGTCGGGCCAGGCGCAGATGCACACGCGGTTGCCGGCGCGATCGCTGAGTATCCAGTGCGCAGGGGCACCGGATTCGTCCACCACACGTCCTCCTGCGGCCAGCGCCGCATCCACGCGCTCCGCCACGTGATCGCGAGCGACAGACACGTCGACGTGCATTGCGTGCCGCAAAAGCTTGGCCCCGTCCAGATCTTGCAGCCAGACCGTCGAACCGTGACCTAGCCGGTCGACAGCGTTGTCTTCGGCCAGCGGCGCGTACCCGAGCGCGGCGCGCCAGAAGCCAACATCGCTATCGTCAGGCTTCGCCGCGATGGCAAGCTGGACCTCCTGCGCGCCCGCGCGGTCGGCGACGGCCCCATGCCCGCGTGCGACCGCAGAGATGCCCCGCGCCAGGTCGAGATGCCGCCGTTCCAGCTGCCAGATGCCGCGGGTCAACCGCACGGTGAGGCGGTCATCGGCGATCGTCATCAGCGCCCCCGAACGCTCAAGGCCCGGGACATGCGCGACCGCCGCTGCAAGCTGCGCCGCCTCACCGAGCGACGGGACGCGGAACACCGCCAACGCTCCGCCGTGCAGTACGACCCAGTCGTCAACACCCTCCGCGGCGAGGAACTGCCGCCACCCCTGCTCGCTCATTTACGCCTCCCATCCGGAAAGGTAGCGGAGACGATATCGGCAGCCTGCCCGCTGGAGGGTGCCACCACCGCCCGGCGGCCCTGGGCTTGGTCACATCGAGTTGACGCGGCTGGGTATTTCTGTGGCGCTTGTCAGTGCTGGCCGTGTGGCGCTGAACGCGCTGACCGGGAACCGGCTGGAATCGTCGAGGGCCAGCTCAGTGATGATCCGGCCGAGCAGCGCGGCGAACTTGCCTGCGTGTCCCGCGCCTGCGCAGACCAGCACGCGCTGCGACCCGGGTACGTAATCGGTGATGAAGTCCCGGTCGGGTGCAAAGTCGTAGCAGCAGGTGCGGGTGTAGAGCTCTGGCCCCACGGCTTGGGGCAGGTAGCGTTCCAGGAAGGCAAGCACCCGGTGCACCCGCGCCTTGTCAGGAGCGAAGGTCCGGCTGTCCGGGGTGACCACCGGTCCGGCACCGTCGATGCCGATCTTGGTAGCGACCTCGCCATAGACCGGGAACCCGTAGTACAGGCCGTCGTCGGCGAGGTATCCGTAGATGCCGAACCGGTCTGGGGTGAATTGGGCGACCTTCGGCGTGGCAAAGTAGGTGACTTGTTCTTCGGTGAGTGTGATCGGCAGCTGAGTGCCCAGCATGGCCAGCAGCAGCGGATTCCAGGCGCCGCCGGCCAGCACCACCCGCCCGGCTGAGTAATCCTCCCCTGCCGCGGTGACCTTGACGCCGCCGGCCGACTCGGCGATCGCGGTGACTTCGGCGTTGGGAAGAATCATCGCGCCGTGGTCGCGGGCCAGCGCGATGTGCGCGGCCGTGGCCCGGCGGATGTCGAGGATGCCCGACTCGGGATCGTACAGCGCGATGTGCTCGCTGCCGAGCTGCCACTGCGGCCAGCGCCGCATCACCTCGGTGCCGGTGAACTGCTCGAACGGCAGGTTCGCGGCGGCCATCGCGCCGGCCGCGGCGGCTATGTACTCCGCCCCGGCGCTGCCATCCTCGGCAAGGATCAGCCCGCCGGTGCGGTATACGAGTCGCAGGCCGGTGCCCCGCTCGGCAACGTTCCAGCTTTGGTAGGCGGCCGGGGTCAGCGCGGTGTACTCGGGCCGGCTGTAGGCGTGCCGGATTACCCGGGAATGGTCCTCCGACGCCCCGCGGGAATGCCCGTGCTGGTACTGCTCGAGCGCCAGCACACTGCCGCCGAGTCGGCGGCTGAGCCAGTAGGTGGTCGCGGCGCCGACGGCCCCGCAGCCGATCACGATCGCCTGGTACTGCTGTGCCATTCGCGCTCCCCAATCAGCCGGCCGGATGAGCCGCCGGGTCGCCGCCCGGCGGGCGGCCATTGGCCGTGATGCCCATCAAGGCGCGGTACCACGCGTAGCACTGCGAGATCACCTCGGCCTCGCTGGGCACCAGCACGCCGCCGCCGCGGTAGGCGCGCGAGCTCATGTTCGGCTGGCACCACTGCGCGGCGTCGAAGTCCTGTTCATTTACCCTGGCGAACAGGGCGACCGCGTCGCTGACGTCATACCGCTCTTCGGCCATTGTGCTCGCCGGGAACAGCCACTCGCAGACCGCCCGCGTCCGGTCGGCGGCGACCGGCTCGAACCTGTGCACGATCACGTGGTCGCTGGTCAATGACAGGAAGCAGTTCGGCCGCAGAACCATGCCGTAGAACAGCCCGTCGTCGGCGGGCAGCAGGCCGGGCAGCCGGGGCAGCACGGTCTGCCCGGTCAGCGAGAACGACGCCCGGCCGGGAGCGATCGGGTAGCCGCCCGGGTCGTAGCCGCCGGTTCCCATGGCCGGGGACCGGAACTGCGGGATCGCCTGGACCAGTTCCGGGTGGATATGGGCGCAGTGGTAGCACTCCTGGAAGTTCTCATAGATCAGCTTCCAATTCGCCGCCACCTCGTACTCGGCCCGGCCGCCGACCCTCAGCTCGCCGATCCGGTAACGCTCCAGCTTGCCGTAGCCGCCCAGCCGGGACTCGACCTGCGGGCGCACATAGTCCTCCAGCGGGCCGGGATCGCCGTCCACGCACACCCAGATCAGGCCCTCCCAGACCTGCGCCCGTACCGGGTGCAGGCCGTAGCTTCCCTTGTCGATATCGGCCATCGCGCGCCAGTTCGGCGCGGTGATCAGCGCACCGTCCAAGCCGTAGATCCAGTTGTGATACGGGCAGTGGATCGCGTTGCCGGCGTCCCCGGCATCAGTTAGGCACAGCTGTGCGCCGCGGTGCCGGCACACGTTAAGGAAGCCCCGGATCACCTGGTCCTTGCCGCGGACCAGCAGCACGGTTTCGCGCCCGACCCGGCGCCGGATGAACCGGCCAGGCGCGGCGATCTCGTCGGCCCGGCCCGCGTAATACCACTGCCGCTCAAAGATTCGCTCGCACTCGGCGGCCAGCACTGCCGGGTCGTTGTAGTACCAGCCCTCCAGCGTCGGCGCGAGCACGGTCGGTGTGCCAACAGACACCAGCTTCCTCCGTCCCTCAGCGACAAGACCTTTCTCCAACCTGCCACCGGCGGTGCTCGCTGCGGCTACGACAGCTGACACATGCTGGCCGGGCTGATTTCTACAGATGTAGGAATGCCCTCGCATCACCCGCAGGGCCGCCGGGAATGACAACGATGTGTTCGAAGAGCACCTGCAGCACACCGCCGAACAGCTGGCCAGGGACCTGGGCCGGTCAGTCATCATCGATGATGCGAGGCTGCGCCCGTTGGCCATCACCCCGCAGACCGGGCAACTGGACCGCAGCCGGGTGGAGGCGGTCCTGCAGCGTGGGACCAGCGCCCGGCTGCGCCGAAAGCTGACCGAGTACGGAGTGTTCTCCGCCCGCGAGCCAGTGTCCATCCCTGGCGACCCGCAGCAAGCCACCCTGCCCCGACTCTGCCTACCGCTGCGAGCTGATGATCAGCTGCTCGGGTTCCTGTGGCTCATCGACGAGCCCGCACTGACCACGGAGCAGACCCGGCGGGCCCAGGCCACCGCGGCGCAGGCGGCCCACCTGCTGGCGCAGCGGGCGATCCAGGCCACCGGCCAGTTCGCCGTGCTGAGCGACCTGGCCGACGGGCTGCTGGACCCGCGGGAGCAGGTCCGCCAAGAGGCCGCGGTCATGCTGGCCGGGCAGGCAGCGCTGGCCGGCCCGCCGCCTTACGCGCTGGCCGTGATCCGGCCCGCGGCTGACCGCCCGGCGAGCGCGCAAGACCCGGGCTGGGCGGCGGGGAACCTGCGCCGGGCGGCGGGAAACCTGCGACTCCGGGCGGCGCCGGGCGCTCTGGTGCTGACCAGCCCCGGCCAGGATGAACTGGTCGCGGTCACAACCGCTGGCGCGCTGGCCGAGTTGCGCCGGGCGGTCCGGGCCCTGCCCGGGCTCCCGCTGGCGGTGGGTACCTGCAGCGGCGCCGCAGCGCTGACCGACGTGCACGCCAGCTTGGGCAACGCCCAGTACGCGGCCTATGTGGCCGCGCGCGTGCCACGGTTCGAGCGGGCCGCCGACTGGGCGGGCCTGGGTACCTACGCGGCATTCCAGCACCTTTACCGCGACCCGTCGGCACCGGAGCGGATCTGCCCCGGCATTGGCGCACTGCTGGACGAGCGGGCCGGAACATACCGGCAGACCATACGGTGCTACCTCGATTGCGGGGCACAGGCCCAGCAGGCCGCCACACAGCTGCACATCCACCGGACAACGTTGTACTGGCGCCTGGCACGCGCGGCCGAGCTGACACCGCTGGACCTGCGCCGGGGCGATGACCGCCTCAAATTGCACCTGGCCCTCACCCTCGCCGACCTCACCCACCCACCCGCCGGGTCCCGACTTGCGGTGTGCCGGGCCTAAAAGCGGGAGGTCGGAGGGGCTTCCGAGCCAGCGAGACTGCTGCCAAGCTATCGGTGCCTTAGCTGGCGGCGAGCTTTCGGATCGCGGGGGCGTAGCTGGTGAAGTCGCCGAAGCGGGCGATGCCCGCGGCTTCTTCTTCCGTCATGGGGCCCGTGGCGACCTTGGTCACGGTGACCACGACCGCGCCTTTTTCCTCGCGCAGCCGGTAGTCGGTGTCGAGGATCGTGCCGGGCATGACCCGGCCGCGGGTGGCCCAGCGCAGCGGCGGGTCGTAGACCGGGCCCAGCTTCCCGCCGCCCGCGGTGAGTCGGCCACCGTGACCACGGGCGACGGTCATCTCCGCAGCCCGCGCTGATCGGCATGACTGCGCGCCTTCCCGCTCTGGGGGGCGGCCCGCCGCCCCAGACCGGCCCAGTCTGGGCAACTCATCGAGTTGGTCGCGGAGGCCTCGTCATCGTGCATACGGCGGGTACCCGCGCCAATACCCGAGATGGCTCGGCCACGCTGAGTGTCGGTTGCTCCATAACGATTACGGCGAGCGCCCCGGGCGCGGGCGGGTACGAAGCTGGCGAGGTGACAGCTGGATCGCCAGGTCGGCTAGCGTGACGGTTCATGGATATGAAGCTTGAGGTTGTTCCCATCCCGGTACGCGATGTCGACGCCGCAAGGGACTTCTACACCGGCCAGGTGGGCTTTCGCCTCGACCATGACGTCAGGCCCAGCGAGAACATGCGCGTGGTGCAGATGACTCCGCCTGGCTCGGCATGCTCGGTGGTGCTCGGCGAGGGCCTGCCGCTTGGGGAGCCGGGCTCGGTCAAGGGGGTCCAGCTCGTCGTCGAGGATCTTGACGCCGTCCGCCGCGAACTAGCCGGGCGAGGTGTGGGCATCAGCGAGATACAGCAGATGGGGCCCGAAGGCACGCCTGGATCGCGCTACTGCTTCTTCGAAGACCCCGACGGCAACATGTGGGCCGTCCAGGAGTACAAGCGCGCATAACCGATGGCCAGCGAGACGGGTCCTGCGGCGAAGGGCCTGCTGAGCCGCTCCGCAGCCGTGACGCCGGCGCAGCCTGCCCGCGCTGGCTGTGGGGCTGGCCGCGTGTGCTGCCGACAGCTGCCAGCCGGGCCAGCTGCTCGGCCGCAACCATCCTCTGGACCGGAGACGTGCTGTGCGAAAGATCGTCCTGCTCGCCCGGCCCTGACAGGGCAGGGCGGGCCTGCGTGCCTGCGCGTGCTATCCGCCTGGCCCGGTCCCGGAATGCTGCTGGTGATCTTGTGTCCGGCTCGGCGTTCGGCCGCTGGATGAGCACCTGGAGTTCCTGGGCGGACGGTGCCGGCCGAACACGGCGCTGGCGGTGGCGTATGACCTGACGGTCCCATTGGGTCAGCTTGGCCGCACGGACCAGGTGAGCGCCGGGGGGTGGACGCGGGCACAGACCGGGTTGCCCCGCGGATCGGTGAGGCGGATCCGGGCGACCAGCAGGTGCCCGTGCCGCATAGCCTCCTCGATCAGCGCGGGATCCACGTCTACAAGCCGGAGCTTGGCCCCCCGGAACAGCCGCAACGTCCCGTCGCCGGGCACGTCGCCCCAGGCCAGGCCGAGGCTGCGGTCGTCGCGGGCCCCCCCGACGAACGGCCCACTGAAGTCGAAGCCGTCGGCGTCGCGGCGCACGGTGACCGGGACCTCCCAGCGCGCCGACTCGGCATCGCCGGGCACAGGCTCGATGGCCAGCCCGGGCCGGTCCGGCACGACCAGGGCGGGCCGGTCCTTGACCTTGCCGGACACTGCGACGTGCACGTTGCGATGGCCGGCCCCGTCGGGCTCCGGCCGGCAGGTGAGCCCGGGCAGGTCGTAGCCTTCGATCACTACGGTCATCGGCCCCAGCACCGTTGCCGGGCGCCGGGCCGGGCGGCGTGGCGGCGGCGGTGCGGCGTTCTCGTCGTAGGCGCGGCGCAGCCAGCCGAGCACTTCCTCGTCGATGTCCCCGGGCCCGGTCAGCGGGATCCGCAGGTTGGCCGCGCCGATGTCCCGGGCCGCGAGCAGGGGGCCGCCGGGCTTCTCGTTGTCCAGCCGCAGGCCGAGGTCCACCCGGTTCTTCGTGGTCGCCTGCACCACGGCGAAGGTGCGGCGCGGGCCGACCAGGCTGACGAGCGTCTTGCGGGCCTGCACCGTCACCTGGCCCAGCGAGGGCAGCGCCGCCAGGACAGCATCGAGCACCGGCCGCAACTGCGGGCGGTCGGCGTACTGGGCCTCGATCAGCTCGTCCGCGCCAGCGGTCATGAAGTCCGGGTAGCCGAAGCGCTCCCAGACCAGCAGCGCCTGGGAGTACCCGGTGACGCCCTGCCCGGCTAGCCAGGCCCGCAGCGTCGGCTCGTCGGCGAGCCCGGCCTCGGCGACCCGGTGGTTCCACGCCTGGACGTCCTCGCCGGTACGGGACAGCAGCAGACGGGCCGCCCAGTCGCGCATCTCTTCCCACGACTGCGCCGGCGGGGGAGCGGCCCCGGCAGCCTGGCCGGCCTGGCCGTCGCCGTCGGCCCCGGCAACCTGGTCGGCCCGGGCCTGGTCGGCCTGGCCTGGGGGTTGGCCGTCGGCCTGCGCGCGGCGCCGGTCCACCTCGGCCTTGAGCCTCGGCCAGCTCGGGAAACCGTAATCGCGGGCGATGGCGAGCTGGGCGGCGGACAGGGTGATCTTGTCCGACACCTCGCGGAGCCGTCCTAGTGCGCCGGCGTCGCCGTATGCGGCGGCGCGGTGCAGCTCGCGGGCCTGACGGCGGAGCTGGTCGGCGTCGGGGCGGTCGGGAAGCTGGGACATGACGCGTCTCCTCACCGAGCCTGGGCCCGCGATCCGGCTCGCCTGAAGACGATCCAACTGCCCGGCAGCAGAACACTCATGACCAACGGAGGGGGACTCAGTCCTTCCCGCGAACCCGGCGGCGCCCTCCCGCGCCACCGACCAACGTACCGCAGGGTGGGGTCAGTCGTGGTTGGCCAGGACTGGGCGCAGCGCGTCGAGCACCGCGGGATCCTCGATGGTGGACGGCACGGGCTCCTCGTGCCCATCGGCAATGCCGCGCATGGTCCGGCGCAGGATCTTGCCGGACCGGGTCTTGGGCAGCGCGGCCACCACGTCCACCCGGCGCAGCGCCGCGACCGCGCCGATCTGGTCCCGCACAAGCTGGACAAGCTCGGCGGAGACGGTGGCCGAGTCGGTGGTGACGCCGGCCTTCAGGACGGCGAAGCCGCGGGGGATCTGGCCCTTCAGCTCATCGTGTACGCCGATCACCGCGCATTCGGCAACGGCGGGGTGGCTGGCCAGGATCTCCTCCATCTCGCCGGTGGACAACCGGTGCCCGGCGACGTTGATGACGTCGTCGATACGGCCCATCACGTAGACGTAGCCGTCGGCGTCGCGGTAACCGCCATCGCCGGTGGCGTAGGCGCCGGGGTGCCGGGACAGGTAGGAGTCGATGAACCGGTCGTCGTCGCGCCACAAGGTGGGCAGGCAACCGGGCGGCAGCGGCAGACGGACGACGATCTCCCCGGTCTGCCCGGGCGGGGCCTGCTCCCCGTCAACGCCAACAATGCGCACGTCGTAGCCCGGGACGGGCACGGTGGGGGAACCGGGCTTGGTGGGCATGGGCTCAAGGCCCCGCAGGTTAGCGACGATCGGCCATCCGGTCTCGGTCTGCCACCAGTGGTCGACAACCGGGATGCCGAGCAGGTCGCAGGCCCACCGGTAGGTCTCTGGGTCCAGCCGTTCCCCGGCCAGGAACAGGTACTTCAGGCTGGACAGGTCGTAGCGGGCGGACAGCGCACCGCCCGGGTCTTCCTTCTTGATCGCGCGGAACGCGGTGGGCGCGGTGAACAGCGCCTTGACCTTGTGGTCGCTGATCACCCGCCAGAACGCCCCGGCATCCGGCGTGCCGACGGGCTTGCCCTCGTAGAGCACTGTGGTGCACCCGGCGAGCAGCGGCGCGTACGCGATGTAGGAGTGGCCGACCACCCAGCCGACGTCGGAGGCGGCCCAGAACACGTCGCCGGGCCCGGTGTCATAGATCGCGTCCATGCTCCAGCGCAGCGCCACCGCGTGCCCGCCGTTGTCGCGCACAACGCCCTTCGGCCTGGCCGTGGTGCCGGAGGTGTACAGGATGTACAGCGGGTCGGTCGCCGCGAGCCGGACGCAGTCGGCTGGCTGCGCCCTGGCCATGGCATCGTCCCAATCCAGGTCGCGGCCCGGAGTCATGGCCGCCCGGGCCTGCGGGCGCTGCAGGATCACGCAGTGCGCCGGCCGGTGGGTGGCCTGGTCCAGGGCCCGGTCCAGGATCGGTTTGTATTCGATGACGCGGCTGCCTTCGATGCCGCACGACGCCGAGACCAATACTGCGGGCTGCGCGTCGTCGATGCGGACCGCGAGTTCGTGCGCGGCGAACCCGCCGAACACCACCGAGTGCACCGCCCCGATCCGGGCACACGCCAGCATCGCCACGGCCGCATGCGGGATCATCGGCAGGTAGATGACCACCCGGTCGCCGCGTCCCACACCCAGGCCGGTCAGCACTCCCGCGAACGTGGCGACTTCATCCAGCAGTTCGGAGTAGGTGTACCGGCGCGTGGCGCCGGTCACCGGGCTGTCGTAGATCAACGCGGCCTGGTCGCCGCGGCCAGCGGCGACGTGCCGGTCAACCGCGTTGTAACACGTGTTGATGACCCCGTCGCTGAACCAGCGGTAGAAAGGCGGGTTCGAGGCGTCCAGAATGCTGGCCGGTTCCTGGTACCAGTCAATCTCCTTCGCGGCCTCGCGCCAGAAGCCCTCAGGATCGTCAAGGCTCCGCCGGAAAGCCTCCGCGTAACTGCCCACGACGCCACTCCGTTCCCCCTGGCCACCCCCGCCCGTGGCCCCGAAAGCGGCCTGGCCCGGGTCCCGCGGGTGAGGGGCCAGGCATCCGTTCGCTCTATCTGGACAGTCTGCACTGCTGCGAGCGCGCTGTGTAGCCCCGGTCCGGCCCGGCCGGGCCGTCGTTAGGATCGTCCATCGTGGAAGAACGCATCCTTGGCCGGACCGGCCGCGCCGTCTCGGTCATCGGCCTGGGCACCTGGCAGCTCGGGGCGGACTGGGGAGAGGTCGATGAGGCCGACGCGCTTGCCGTGCTGGACGCGGCCGTGCAGGCCGGGGTCACGTTCCTGGACACCGCCGACGTCTACGGTGACGGCCGCAGCGAGCGGCTGATCGGGCAGTTCCTGGCCGCCAACCCAGGGCTGCCGATGACGGTGGCCACCAAGATGGGCCGCCGCGTGGCACAGGACCCGGCGCAGTACACCCTGGCCAACTTCCGCGCCTGGACCGACCGGTCCCGGGCCAACCTGGGCACCGACACGCTCGACCTGGTCCAATTGCACTGCCCGCCGACCCCGGCGTTCTCCACCGACGCGGTCTACGACGCCCTCGACACGCTGGTGGCCGAGAAGCGCATCGCCGCCTACGGGGTGAGCGTCGAGACCTGCGCCGAGGCGCTGGCCGCGATCGAGCGGCCGGGCACGGCCAGCGTGCAGATCATCTTCAACGCGTTCCGGCGCAAGCCGCTGGACGAGGTAATGCCCGCCGCGCAGGCGGCCGGGGTGGGCATCATCGCGCGCGTCCCGCTCGCCTCGGGGCTGCTGTCCGGCCGGTACACCCACGACACCTCGTTCGCCGCGGACGACCATCGCAACTACAACCGGCGGGGCGAGGCGTTCGACGTGGGGGAGACCTCTCCGGGGTGGACTTCGACACCGGCGTGGACGCCGCGCGCGAGTTCGCGGCCCTGGCGCCGGCCGGGACCGCCCCGGCCCAGGTCGCCTTGCGCTGGATCATCCAGCAGCCCGGCGTCACCACGGTGATCCCCGGCGCCCGGAACGTGACGCAAGCCCGGCAGAACGCCAGCGCCGCGGTCCTGCCGCCGCTCACCAGCGCCCAGTTGCAGGGCATCGGGGACATCTACGAGCGGCGCATCCGGGCGCAGGTGCACCACCGCTGGTAGCGCGCGGCAGCCGGTCCGCCGATGGGGTGAGCGGCCCCGGCTGGGCCGTCAGCGGCGGCGGATCACGGTGAGCCACGCCGATACCGACGTGGTCCCCTCAATGGGGTTGACCGTGAAGGTGTCCGGCGCGAGGCTCTCGACCGCCCAGCCGTCGGCGAACGCGGACAGAATCTCCTCCCGTCGCACCCGGCGCGGCCCCCAGACGCCCGGCTGGCGGTCGCTGAAGCACATCATGTAGTAGCTGCCATCGGGCTCGATGACCGCGGCCAGGCTGGTGACGTACCCGGCCCGGTCGGCGTCATCGAAGACGTGGAACAGCCCGCTGTCGATGACGGTGTCGAAGCTCTCGCCGAGCCGCTCCAGGCGCAGCGCGTCGGCGACCTCGAACCTGGCCGTCAGGCCCCGTTCCGCGGCTTTGCCGCGCGCCTTCTCGATGGCCACCGCCGACAGGTCCACGCCCATGGCCGTCGCGCCGTACGCTGCGGCCAGCAGCGCGTGTTCCCCGGTGCCGCAGCCCGCGTCTAGCACCCGGCCGGACAGCAGCCCACCGTCGGCCAGGCGGACGAAGGCCGGCTGCGGCCGGCCGATGTCCCACGGCGGCAGGTGGTCCTGGTATGCCGAATCCCACCCCGCCGACGGCGTCGTCATCTCGATCCCTTTCATCCGGCCGGACGTACCCTGTCGGGACACTATCCCCCGGTGCTGACCGGCGCCCGGTCGGCCGGCGCCCGCGCCTCGGCGGCCACCCGCGGCCACACCGCGGCGGGCAGGTCGTGCCCCACCCCGGGCAGCAGGACCAGCCGGGCGACCAGCCCGAGGTGCACTTGACTTCCACTCCGTCTAAGGGCGGAGATTCCCGTCTGTCCCGCCGCTTCCCGGGCGTGACTTCGGGCGGGTTCCTGATTCAATGCGCTGCGCCGGAACGGGTTCCGGTCTTACCTGCGCTCGGCAGGCTGTCACCGCCAGCCCGGCGGCCCTGGCGACGTTCACCGCCGCATTCACATCCCGGTCCAGCCACGCCCCGCACACCCTGCACTGCCATTCGCGGACGTGCAGCGGCTTAGGCCCATCTTTCACCCTGCAGGCTGAACAGGTCTGCGAGGTCGGTTCGAACCGGCTGATCCGGTGGAACTCCCGGCCATATAGCCGGGCCTTGTACTCCAGCATTCCCACGAAGGCGGCCCAGCCGGCGTCGTGGATGGACTTGGCCAGGCGGGTGCGAGCGAGACCGCTCACCGCCAGGTCCTCGACGGCGACCGCTTGGTTGTCGCGGATCAGCGCCGTGGACAACTGGTGATGGAAGTCGCGCCGGGCGTCGGCCACCCGTGCGTGCGCACGGGCCACCTTGCGCCGGGCCTTCTCCCGGTTCCGGCTGCCCTTCTGCTTGCGCGACAACTCCCGCTGTCGGCGCTTGAGCAGTTTTTCCGCGCGCCGGAGGAATCGCGGGGCGAGGATCTTCCGCCCGTCCGACAGAACAGCGAAGTGCCTCAGCCCAAGGTCGATGCCCACCACGGGGTCTGCCTCGGGGAACTGATCAGGTTCGGTCTCAATGACGAAGCTGGCGAAATACCGCCCGGCAGCGTCCTTGATGACTGTGACCGACAACGGCCTGGACGGCAGCGGCCGGGACCACCGCACCGGCACATCGCCGATCTTCGGCAGCTGCAGCTTCCCGTTTCTCAACACCCGGAACCGGGCGTTCGCGGTGAACCGGATCGCCTGCCTACGGTCCTTGCGGGACCGGAACCTGGGCTTGCCCACTCTCGGCCCCCGGCGCTTGCCGTGGAGGGAGGCGAAGTAGTTCCGGTAGGCGGCGTTCAGGTCGGCCAGGGCCTGCTGCAGCACGACGGCGGACACGTCGGTCAGCCACGCCCGATCCGGCGTGGCCTTGGCTGCGGTCAGCCGGGCCGATAACTGCGCATCGGTCAGGTACGGCTCCCCGGCCCGGTGCGCCTCCTCGCGGGCGGCCAGGGCATCGTTGAAGACCACCCGGGCACACCCGAACGCTCGTGCCAGCGCGATCTGCTGCCCAGACGCAGGGTAGAGGCGATAGTTGTACCGGAGTTGCATACTGAAAGTATATTCGAAATTAATGATTAGTATGGGACATCAGCACGAGCAGGCACGATGTGTTCGCGCTGATGCTCGCGTGGTTTCCACCACCAATTACCGACATCAGGCGCCGGGCTCTCGCCGCCGGTGCGCGCATGCAGCAGATCATGGGATCGCACTGGTCGGCCTGGCGGGTGCCCGCGCCGCCGGACGAGGGCACGCCGGACCCTATCCGGACATCATGGCCCGGTCCTCACTGGCCTACTCTCTCCCACATAACATTCAACCAAAAGGTTGACAGTTAGCACGGCCACCGATATTGTCAACCATATGGTTGAGGATCTGGCGAGCATGGATGACGTGTTCCACGCGCTGTCGCACGAGGCACGGCGTGCCATGCTCGGCCGCCTCGCCCATGGCGAGCTGACCGTGGGCGAGCTCGCCGAGCCGCTGGACATGACGCTGGCGGCCGCGTCCAAGCACGTGAAGATGCTCGAACGGGCCGGCCTGGTGCACCGCACCGTGGACGGCCGGCGCCACCTGTGCCGGCTGGAACCCGGCCCTCTTGCCTCGGCCTACGCCTGGCTGCGCTTCTACGAGCGCTTCTGGACCCAGCGGCTCGACGCCCTCGGGGACCTCTTCCAGGCCGGCCCCGAATCCGAAGGAGAGCAGCAGTGACCGCCAAGACTCAAGACCACACAGCCGTCCGGGTGGAGCGCATCATTCCCGCCGCGCCGCACCAGGTGTACCGGGCCTGGCTCGAGCCCGAGTTGCTCCGGCGCTGGATGGCGCCCGGCGGCCTGGAGGTGACCCGGGCCGAGGTCGAGGAGCGGCCTGGCGGCCACTTCCGCATCTGGCAGGCGGACGCCGATGCCGAGATGGGCGGCTTCGACTGTGACCTGCTCGAACTCGTCCCGGATCAGCGCATCGTGTTCCGCTGGGGCTTTGTCGGCCCGGACCGGGCCCGTGAGCCGTCCTACGACTCGCTGCTCACAGTCACGCTGCGCGAGGCGCCGGACGGGGGGACCGTGCTGACCCTGGTACACGAGCGGCTGGGCGCGCTGGCCGCGGTGATGCCGCAGGTCGCCGAGAACGTCGGCCCCGGCTGGGACTCGGCGCTCGGCAAGCTGGCAGCCGCGGCAGGGCTCTAGCGCGTCCTCGCAGCTGGCCGCTGAGAGGCCTAATCGTGATCAAGGGCTTCCTGTAGCCGCCACAGCGCGTGACGTGTTGGCGGGGAGCGGGGAAAGGAGCGTGTGCGGCGGCGCACGGAATTGTGTTCGCTCGCCGCCGCACCCGCCTGCTTTGGAATGCAAAGCCATCAAGCAAAGGCGAGACGCGAGAACTCTTGCCATACTAATTGCCTATTACAAGAGCTCTTGAAAACCTCTTCAGGAGCTCTTAACACCGGCTCTGCTGTGCTGTCGGATATGCGTGACAACTATGAACCGCAGGCAGACCACAGGCCCTGGCAGGCCCGCCGCCCGGACTGGCCAGCCTTCAGCCAGCGTCAGGGCCACCTCGCTCACTCTGACCAGCCCGCAGTTCCTCCAGCCGACGCCCAGACCCTCCTAGCGAAGGGGGAATGGGGAGGTGGTTGGATGGCCGACCGCAGCCTGAGCCAGGACCCCATGCATTCGCTGGAACGCTCCAACAGTGCTGGGTTCAGCCCGATCGACCGGCCTGCCCAGGGACCTTTCCCGGGCCATCTCCCGCGTGACAGCAACCCCCCAGGGCTCAGCCCGGCTAACTGGGCAGGACAGGACCACTTCCCGAGCCACGCCGACGGCCCTGCGACGCCCGGTGGGCCCCTGGAGCGCCGTCCTGCCAATTGCCCGGCCTACGACCTCTACCAGCCCCACCCCGCTCTTCCCGGCCAGCCTCCCTATCCCGCACGCACGGCGGCCTTCTGGCGTCAGGGCTGGGCAGACTTCGATCCCTACTCCGGTTATCCGATGTGGCCGGGCCATCCCGGATATGCCGCGCGGAACGCTGGGCTTCGTCGGCTCTCCAAGCTGACCTGGCGGGCCGCTGAAGTCAGCGCCGTCATCGCGGTCGGCTTCGTGGCGTTGTTCGTCCGTACCGCCCACAGCACGACCAATAATGCAGCCGCACAGCACGGCGCAAAGGCGTCCATCCATGCTGCCGCGACGCACCACGCGCATAAGCAGCACAAGCCAAAGCATCACCACCACCTCCACGCGGGTGCCCCCGTCCCAGGCTTGGCGCCGCCGGCTGCACCCCCGGCGGCGCCGCCGCCACCAGCGCCGCCGCCACCAGCGCCGCCGCCGCCACCACCTCCCCCGCCGGCCGCGCCGCCCGCTCCGGCACCGCCGCCCCCGCCGGTGACCACCTCAGGCGGGTCGGGTGGAGGCTAGCGACGATGTCACACCTGGCCCCGCCATCGGCACCGGGTACCTCAGGGCCCTCGGCACGTCGGCCAACCTGCTCGTCACCGATCCCAGTAGCACAGATCGTGCCTGCGCGATCCTCAGGGAGGAACTGGACGCGATCGACCGGGCCTGCTCGCGTTTTCGTCCCGACTCCGAGCTGTGGCGGGTCAATCACGCCCGAGGGCGGGCGATGCGCGTCAGTGCACTGCTGGCCGAAGCGGTGGCCGTGGCGCTCGCCGCCGCAAAAGTGACCGATGGCGATGTAGATCCCACCTGCGGGCGCTCGCTGGTGCGGCTTGGGTATGACCGCGACTTCGCGGCGGCCCGGCAGGACACCAGTCCGTTGCCGCAACCGGCGGTGCCGGCGGCGGGGTGGCAGGCGGTGGACCTTGACCGCGACCGGCGCGAAATCAAGATCCCCGCCGAAGTCATGCTCGACCTGGGGGCGACGGCCAAGGCCCTCGCGGCCGACCGAGCGGCGATACGGATCGCGGCCACCCTGAACTGCGGAGTTCTGGTCAACCTGGGTGGCGATATCAGAATCGCGGGCGAGCCTCCCGACCACGGCTGGCTCGTGGGAATCGTGGACAACCGCGGGTTCGATGGCGTCGAGGGGCCTGCCCCGCACCGGAGTGACGCCAGTTCCGGCTCGCTCTCGCCGCCCTGGCACGACACCGTGGTAACAATCCGCGACGGGGGCCTCGCCACCTCGTCCACCAAGGTCCGGGCCTGGTCGCGGGGGAGTTCTCGGCTTCATCACATCATCGAACCCAGCACCGGAATGCCTGTGAGTTCTTGCTGGCGCACGGTCAGCGTTGCCGCCGCCACCTGTGTCGATGCGAACACAGCGAGCACGGCTGCGATCATCCGCGGCGAACGGGCGCTTGGATGGCTGGCGAGCCAGCACCTGCCTGCCCGGCTAGCAGGCCACAACGGTGAGATCGTCATGGGCGCGGGCTGGCCGGCCGACACCACCCCCAAGGGAAGCCACTTATGGGTTTCGCCCTCAACGGACCGGTGCCCTGGTATGCCACCGGCGGACCGGGCCTCTGGTATGCCACCCGGGCGACCGGGCTGGTCACACTGTTGCTGCTTACCGGCGCCATGCTGCTTGGGATCGTCACCGCAGGCCGTTTCGCCAGCGAGAACTGGCCCCGGTTCCTCACTGTCGGCCTGCACCGGAACATGACCCTGCTGGTACTGATCTTCCTGTCCTTGCATGTCGGCACCACCGTGGTGGACACCTATACGTCCATCCCGGCCACGGCCGCCGTCATCCCCTTCGTCTCGTCTTACAAGTCGCCCTGGCTCGGGCTGGGCGCGGTGGCGGCGGACCTGCTCATCGCCGTCATCGTGACCAGCCTGCTGCGCAACAGGCTGGGTTTCCGGGCCTGGCGCGGGCTCCACTGGCTGGCCTACGCTTGCTGGCCGGTCGCCCTGATCCATGGGCTTGGGACGGGCACCGACCGGCGCACGCTCTGGCTCTTCGCCGCGGCCCTTGGCTGCGTCGCCGCGGTCGCGGCGGCAGCGACCTGGCGTCTCGCCACGGCAGCACGGGCCGGTACCAGATGACGGTCACCGCTTCGCCTGCCGCGCGGGCCGACGGCGCGGTATTGCCACGCTTGCTCGCTGGGGCCGGGCACCAGCCGGTTCTCGGGCTGGCTGAGCACGAACGCGAGTACGGGACGCTGTGGCTGCGCGGCCGATCCGGCCAGCGGCGGCCCGAGCGCCTGATCGACATGGTGGAGGCGGCCGGCCTCACCGGCCGAGGTGGCGCGGGCTTCCCGACCGGGCGCAAGATGCGCTCCGTCGCCGGGCGCGGCGAGGCGGTCGTGGTTGCCAATGGCGCGGAAGGAGAGCCGGCCAGCGCCAAGGACCGGCTGCTCCTGACGTACCTCCCGCACCTGGTTCTTGACGGCATCACGCTGGCGGCCGACGCAGTCGCTGCGACCGAGGCGCACCTGTGCGTCCACCGGCAGGAGCATGACCTGATCGACGGCCTGGCCGCGGCGGTGGCAGAGCGCAGACGTGCCGGGCTCGACCCCGTGCCCATCCAGATCACCGGCATCCCCGGCCGCTATGTCTCCAGTGAGCAGTCCTCGATCGTGCACTACCTGAACGGCGGGCCCGGTAAGCCGACGTTCTCCCCGCCGCGTCCGCATCAGAGCGGCGTGCAGGGACGGCCCACGCTGGTGAACAACGTCGAGACCCTGTCTCATGTGGCATTGATCGCGCGCCATGGGGATCGCTGGTTCCGCGGGGCCGGGCTGCCCTCGGCGCCGGGGTCGATGCTCGTCACCGTGGACGGCGCGATCCGGTGGCCGGGGGTCTATGAGATCGAGCTTGGCACAGGCGCCGGTGAGGTGGTGATGCTCGCCGGCGGCCCGACCGAGGACCTGCAGGCGCTGCTCATTGGCGGGTATTTCGGTGCGTGGCTGCCCGTGGAAGCGGGCTGGCCGGTACGAATGACGCAGGCCAGTATGCGTGCCGTGGGCGGTGCGCTGGGGGCAGGCGTGGTGATCGCGCTGCCTGGCTCGTCGTGCGGTCTTGCCGAGACCGCACGGGTTGTCCGCTACCTCGCAGAACAGGGCGCTGGTCAGTGCGGCCCCTGCCTGATGGGGTTGCCCGCTCTGGCCGGTGCGGTAGCCGACCTTGCCTTCCAGGGCGGCCGGGGAAGGGCAGTCGAAGCCATCGCAGCGCTCCTTCCCCTTATTGAGGGTCGGGGCGCCTGCCGGCACCCCGACGGGGCTACTCAGCTGGCGCGCAGCGCGATGCGCGCCTTCATCGCGGATGCGCGCTGGCACGACCAATGCGGGCCGTGCGACGGGGTGGGCCGCGCTCCGCTCCTCCCGATTCCAGAAGATGGGGAAGCAGACTGGAGCTGGACATGAGCCACCAATTGCGAGTCAATCCGATCGCCTGCAACGGCCACGGAGTCTGCGCCGAACTCTTGCCGGAGATCATCGACCTCGACCCGTGGGGCTACCCCATCTTGCGCTCTGCCAAGGTCCCGCCAGCGCTTCTCCTGCACGCGCGGCGGGCCGTCGCCACCTGCCCGACCCTGGCGCTCCTGCTCGAAAGGGCGCAGAACCGGCGCCCCTGACTACCGTTAATCGCCGTCACCACCGAATATGTCGGCGGCGCTGCCACCGGTGCCGACGGCCGTGACGGTCGCGGTAGGCGCCCCCGCGTCACAGGACACGACCATGGTCACCGTGAGCTGTCCGCCGATGAACGTCACCTGGGCGTTGGTGGCGGGCCCGCGGACCACATCGCTTGACCCAAAACCCTGCTGGGGACTCCATGACACCAAGTACGCACGTGCACCGGCACAACTTGCGACGAGCGTGCCGCCCGGGGAGGTCAGCAAGGTACCGCCCGCCGTGGCTGGAGAAGGTGGTGACGCCGAAGGGCGGGCGGTCGGCGAACGCGGTGGCGCCGTGTGCCGGGCCGCCCGCGATGGGGGCGCAACGCGTGAGGTCGGCGGTGAGGCAGCATGCCGCGGTGAGGTGGTACGCCGGGGCAGGACCGCGGCCCGCTCAGCAGCCTCCTTGGCCAGCGCGCGATTGACCGTCGTCACGCTTTGCTGCTCCTCCCCGCCCGGCATCATGCCCTGCCCGAGCATGCTCACCGCGAGCAGGCTGCCACCGGTCGCCGCGCTCGCTCCGGCCAGCCAGGCTGCGACACCGAGGAATATGCGACTGTGCACAAGCCAAGGTTCAAGCGGAAGATGTTAAGTACGTGTCAAGGACGGCTCAAGCAATTCATTTATGAGAAATTCATTTAAGCCCGCTCCCTTTCATTTCAAGAGTAGCGCCGGTTACCGTCCTATTGTGGGTCAGTTTCTGCTGGTAGAGGACGATGCCGCGATCCGTGATGCGCTGATCCGCGCCCTATCGGAACGCGGTCATGTGGTAACGAGCACACCCGCGGCAATGGTCGCGCTGCAACAGGTGCTCAAGGCGCCGCCAGATGCCGTACTGCTTGATCTTGGGCTGCCCGACCTCGGCGGGCATGAGGCGCTGCGCATGATCCGTTCTGTCAGCGCGGTGCCTGTGCTGGTGATCACCGCGCGCGACGACGAAGCCGAGATCGTCCGGGCGCTAGATGCGGGAGCAGACGACTATGTGATCAAGCCGTTCGGGGCGGACCAGATCGAGGCCAGGATCAGGGCGGTCCTGCGGCGCGCGGAAGCGGGCGTCCCGAAGGCCAGTGAGCCACTTGAGGTGGGCGGCCTCCGGCTGGACGCGCGCGCCCATGAGGTCACCCTCGACGGGGTGGGCCTTGACCTCAGCAGGCGCGAGTTCGAGTTGCTGCACTACCTGACCGCTCACGCGGGGCAGGTAGTCACCAGGCGGGACCTGCTCACGCATGTCTGGCGGATGCCTTACGGCGGCGCCGACCGGACGGTGGACGTCCATCTCTCGTGGCTGCGCAGGAAGCTGGGAGAGACCGCGCAGCGGCCACGTTATCTGCACACCGTGCGTGGCGTGGGCATCAAGCTCCGCGGGCCAGCATGAGACGGCGCATCATCTTCCTCGTGATCGCGACCAGTTCGCTCGTCCTGGTCTCGTTCCTGTTGCCGCTCGCGATCGTGCTGCGGACGCAGGCGGCCGACCGCGCGGTCAGCGCCGCGACAATCCAGGCCCAAGGGATGACCCCGCTGGTAGCCACGCTGCGAACCAGCAGCCTCCGGCTGGCGGTAGACCAGATGAACGCCGAGAATGGCGGCACGCCTATTACGGTCTTCCTGCCAGGTGGACGCGAGCTAGGCATCACCGCGCCCCGGTCTTCGGCCATCCGGCTGGCGGCCAAGGGCCGCAGCATCACTGTGGCCATGCCAACGGGCGTAGAGATTCTGATAGCCGTGGAAGGCTTGCCCGCGGGTGCTGCGGTCATCCGCACGTTCGTGCCCGAGCCCCAACTGCGCCGCGGCGTGACCAGGGCCTGGCTGCTGCTGGGATGCGTCGGGCTCGGGCTGCTCGCGCTCAGCGTGGCCGTTGCCGACCAGCTCGCCCGGTCCCTGGTGCGCCCACTGGCCGCGGTGGCGGGTGTTTCCGACCGGCTGGGCTTGGGAGACCTGTCCGCCAGAGCCACGTTGACCGGGCCTCCTGAGGTTCGCCGCGTAGGGGCTGGCCTGAACCACCTGGCGGCTCGCATCGGGGAATTGCTTGCTCATGAGCGGGAGACCGTTGCCGATCTGTCGCACCGGCTGCGCACCCCGCTGACCGCCTTGCGGATCGACGCCGAGTCGCTGCGTGATATCGCCGACAAGGCCCAGTTGCTTGATGACGTGAGCGCCGTGGAGCGCACGGTGAGCAAGGTCATCCATGACGCCCGCCGCCCGGCCAGCTCGGGTGACCATCCGGTGTGTGAGGCCGGGATAGTGGTGGCGGAACGGGCAGCGTTCTGGCGGCCGCTTGCCGAGGACACCGAGCGTCAGATGACCGTTGACGTGGCAGCGGAGCAGATACGGGTGCAGGTGTCCCGTGAGGACCTGGCGACCTGTGCGGACATCCTGCTTGAAAACGTGTTCGCGCACACGCCTGATGGTGTGGGCTGCGCTATCCGGCTCAGCCACCGCGAGCCAGGCGGAGCGTGGCTGGTCGTCGCGGACGAGGGGCCCGGGTTTCCGCCGTCGGACCCCACCGAGCGTGGCCGTTCCAGCATCGGCTCCACTGGCCTCGGTTTGGACATCGCGCGGCGCATCGCCGAGTCTTCTGGCGGGACGCTGATGATCAGCCGCTCGGCCTCTGGGGGTGGAGTGGTCACGCTTGAGCTCGGCCCGCCGCGCGGCGCCGCGGAGAGGGGACAGCGCGGTGGGAGGGCCTGCCCTGGCCTGCCACCGGAAGGGGGCGCTCAGTGGCACGCCGGTGCGAGGGCATGACCGGAAGGGTTTGCTAGGACAGCGGCGAGTCGCATACTGAACCAGCTGGCCACCGATACCGTGATCCAAACATGGAGAACATACAGGTGGCAAATATGGAAAATACACATGTGGCAACGTCGGGCGGCTGGCTGCGGCCAGTGCTCCGGATCACGGGGGCGGGGCTGCTGACGGCCACCGCGGCGATTCACCTTGATCTTTATCTGACCGGGTTCAGGAACATCCCCACCATCGGCTGGCTGTTCCTGCTCCAGGTGATCGCCGGGTTCGCCCTGGCCATATTGGTGCTTGCCACAGGCAACCGGGTGGCCGCGGCCCTGGGCGCGGGGTTCGCCGTGGCCACCCTGGGCGGCTACTTGCTGTCGATATGGTTCGGCCTGTTCGGTTTCAAAGAGGTCCGCACTACCGCGGGGATCGTCGCCGGGATCATTGAGGTGGCCGCGTTTGCCGTGTTGGGCCTGCTCGCTGTCACCCCGGCCCCGGCCGACCAGGCCGCGAAGGGCGACGGCCTGATTCAGCGGTTGGGCACGATGCTGGCCGGCCTGCCGATGGCGAAGCCCGCGATCGCGGTGCTGTCCGGGCTGGGCCTGGTGCTGCTGTTCGTCGCCGTCGCCGGGGCGGGCGGCCAGCCGACCATGCCCAGCGGCGGCACGGTCGCGATCAAGACCGGCAAGGTCGGTGGCGTTACCGTGCTCACCAACGCCAAGGGGCTCACCGTGTACACGTTCGCCGCGGACAGCCCGGGCAAGTCCAACTGCTACTCGAGCTGCGCGGCGTACTGGCCGCCGGTGACCGGCTCCCCGTCCCACGCCGCAGGCATCCCCGGCACCTTCGGCACGACCACCCGGACCGACGGCACCAAGCAAGTGACCTGGAACGGGCACCCGTTGTACACCTACGTGGCGGACGGCGGTCCCGGCCAGGCCAAGGGGAACAACCTCAACCTCAACGGCGGGCTCTGGAAGGAAATCGTCGTCTCCGGCTAACGCGGAACCCGCACCCGGCTGCCCGTGCCGCGCCCGGCTGCCGTGCCGGGCATCCGGTCACCCTCGCCGCGCATCGGGCCGCCTCGCCGCGCACCAGGGTCGGCCGACTGAGAGGATGGGCCAATGGGATCAGAACCGCGCGTTGCGAGCAGCCCTGAGGCCGTGGGCACGCCTGGTGAGCCGGTGCTGTGGAACGCGTTCGCGGACATGGCAAGCCTGGCCGGTCACACGGTCACCATCGTCCGCGGCGAGGGCTCTTACGTGTACGACGACCGCGGCCGCCCCTATCTCGACGCGCCGGCCAGCCTCTGGTACTGCAACGTCGGGCACGGGCGGGCGGAGCTCGCGGACGCCGCGGCCGCGCAGATGCGCCGGCTTGCCGCCTACCAGACCTTCGAGCCGTTCACCAACCCGCCCGCCGAGGCGCTCGCCCGCCGGGTCGCGGCGCTGGCCCCGATGCCCGGCGCCAAGGTGTTCCTCACCCCGGGTGGCGGGTCGGATGCCGTAGACACGGCGGCCAAACTGGCCCGCAGCTACTGGCGCGCCATGGGCCTGGAGTCCAAGCAGGTCACGATGGCCCGGTCGCATGCCTATCACGGGATGAATGCGTACGGCACGTCCCTGGGCGGGATCCCGGCCAACACCGAGCCTTTCGTTCCGCTAGTAAGCCACATCGAGCATGTGGCCTGGGATGACGCGCCGGCCCTCGACAAGGCGATCGAGACGGTGGGCCCCGGGCGGGTGGCCGCGTTCTTCTGCGAGCCGGTGATCGGGGCTGGCGGGGTGTACCCGCCGCCCGAGGGCTACCTGGCGGCGGTGCGGGAGATCTGCCGCCGGCATGACGTGCTGTTCATCGCTGACGAGGTGATCACCGGCTTCGGGCGCACCGGCGCCTGGCTGGCCAGCGAGCGATTCGCGCTGGACCCGGACATGATCACCACGGCCAAAGGGCTCAGCTCCGGGTACGCGCCGATCGGCGCGGTGATCGCGGGCGCGCGGGTGGCCGAGCCGTTCTGGCGCCCCGGCTCGGCGGAGGTGTTCCGGCACGGCTACACCTACTCGGGGCACCCGGCCGCATGCGCGGTCGCGGCCGCGAACCTGGACCTGATCGAGCGGGAGCAGTTGGTCGCCAGGGTGGCCAGGCTGGCGCCGGTGCTGGCCCGCGCGCTCGCGCCGCTGGCAGGCCACGACCTGGTGACGGAGGTGCGCGCCGGGACCGGGCTGCTCGCCGCCGTGGAGATCGCCGAGGACGCGCGCACCGCCGACCCAGGGCTCGCCCCGCGGCTGGTGGCCGAGATCCGCGAGCGCGGCGTGATCACCCGCCTGCTCCGCGGCGCCGCCTTGCAGATTTCCCCGCCGTTCGTAATCACCGAGGCCGAGATCGCGCGGATCGCCGAGGTGTTCGGCGCAGCGTTCGACGCGGTCGCGGTGAGCCGCTAACGAGCCGCTATTACTGCCCCCACGGGATGCCACGCGGCAGGCCACCGGTCACGCCATGAATCGCGAAGCGGCCCGGCGGGGGACAGGTCCTTCACGGAATCGGCCATCGTGCGGAGTGTACGAAGCGCCGAGGCAAGGCCAAGCCTGCCGCCGTCCGGGCTCAGGTTTCCAGCTCCGGCCTTGCGCCGCGGCGGGCAAGCTCCGACCCGCTGGGCTCGGCCCCGCGGCGCAGGTCGGCGCGGACGTCCAGGCCCAGCCGGCGCGTCTCCCGGCTGTTGAGCATCGCGCCGGCCGCCGCCCCCGTGAACAGCGGGCCCAGCGAGAACGCGCTGCGGCCCGCGCGGGCGGCCAGCCGCAGCCGAAGCCGCCGGCCCAGCGGCGAGCCTGCGACCAGGATCAGCCCGCCGGGCGCCGCCAGGACGCCGCGGCGGTGCGCCCACGCCCCGATGTAGGCGGTCGCCCGGTCCGCGGCGTTGCCAGGCGGCACCATACCGTACACCTCGTGCAACTCGGCGATCAGCTTGAGCTCGATGCCGATGAGGGCCAGCGTCTCGGTCACCAGCTCGGCGGGGAAGGCCAGCAGCACCGGCAGCGCCGCCCACGCGCCCACCGCCGCGCCGACCGCGCCCGCCGCCCGGGACGCGCCGACGATCAGCGCGTCGGCGATGTCCTCGGTGGACTTCCCCGGGAACTGCGCCCGCAGCGCCGCCCCGGTCCGCACCCGCAGCCGCGGGGCCATGGCCACGACCTGCGCGGTGAACCAGCCCATGCCCGTTCCGGCGCGCCGACGGGCCGCGCGCACTCCGCGGCCCGTGGCGCGTGCCCCGCGGCCGGTGGCCCGCGCGCTGGACCGCGCCGCAGCCGCGAACGCAGCGGTCAGCCGGCGCCGCTCCGCTGGCTGCTCGGCCTCGGTGACCTCGGTCGCCAGTTCGGCGGCCCGTTCCGCGATGGCGCCATCGGTGTCCAGCAGCGACCCTCCCGTGCCGTCCGCCGCTCCTCCGGTGTCCTGCGCTGGCCCCACGGTGGCCTGCGGTGGATCCATGGTGCCCTGTTGCGGCCCCCCCGTGTCCGGCGGCGGCCCTCCGCGCCTGCGTCGTGCACGTTTCATGCCAGGCACCTACCCCGCGGCGCGCAGACAATGAGCGACACGTGCAGATACGGCCGATAAGGCGAAGCGGCGGGATTCGGTGGCCAGCCGAAGGCCGAAGCCGATGAGCACGATGCCGGTGACCCGCTCGATCCACCGCTGCACGGCGGGCCGCCGCAGCCAGCGGACGCCGCGGTCGGCCAGCCAGGCGACAACGGCGAGCCACAGGCCGGTCTCCGCGATGAACCAGATCCCAAGGACGAGCGAGAACTCCGCCGCGCGGGGACGGCAGCCGGTCATTACATTCCGTCTGGCACCGCTGTCACCATCCCCCGCCCAGGCATTCGTCGTTTCACCGGGATCATTCGTTGTTTCGCCCAGATCGGGGTAGCTTGCCCCGCATGACTTGGAGACGCGGCTAATGCTCGCTGCGCTGCTGCTGGCCGGGATGATCGCGGCCCCGCTCGGATCGATCGCGCTGCTGTTGCCGGTCCGGACACCGGCCGGCCGGGCCGGGGCGTGGTCCGCCACCCGCCGGTTCGTGCTGGCCCTCGTCGGCACCGTGGTGCTGGTCGTGCTGGTGGCCCTTGTGCTGAAATTCCTGCTCGGGGTCAACAGGCACAACCTGATCGTCGGCATCGCCGGCGTGACGGTCGCGAGCGTGATCTGGCTGCCCGCGACCCGGCAGTGGAGCGCCCGCGCTCACCTGTGCTGGGCGACAAGCGTGTTCCTGTTCGTGATCTACCTGGCCTACGCGCTGGAATGGACCATCAACAGCAATCTCGGCCCGGGCAGCACCGCCGGCGGCCTGCTGCTTTGGGTGTTCGAGCTGTTCGCGGCGGTCATGTCGTGCGCCTACCTGTGGGAGATCTGCGACGCGCTGGGCACCCAGCACTGGCGCAGGCGGATCACCCCGCAGACCCGGCTGCCCGTCGCCGACAAAGACCTGCCGATGGTCAGCCTGCACGTGCCCGCGCACAACGAGCCGCCGGAGATGGTCAAGCAGACGCTCCGCTCGCTGCTGAGCCTGAACTACCCGCGGTTCGAGATCGTGGTGATCGACGACAACACCGACGACGAGTCGCTGTGGCGCCCGGTCGAGGAATGGTGCGCCCGGCACCGGGTCAAGTTCGCCCACCTGGAGAACTGGCCGGGCTACAAGTCCGGGGCGCTGAACTACGCGCTGCGGCGGCTGACGGACGAGCGGGCCGAACTGATCGGCGTGGTGGACTCCGACTATCAGCTCGAACCCGGGTTCCTGCGCCGGTGCGCCCCGCCGTTCGCCGACCCCTGGATCGGGTTCGTCCAGTCGCCGCAGGACTACCGCGACTGGCAGCACGCCCGGTACTACCGGCGCCTGTACTACTCGTATAAGTACTTCTTCGCCGTGTCCCAGCCCTCCCGCAACGAGCACGACGGGGCGATCTTCGCCGGGACCATGGGCCTGATCCGCCGGGTCGCGCTGGACGAGCTGGGCGGCTGGGACGAGTGGTGCATCACCGAGGACGCAGAGATTTCGCTGCGGCTGCTGCGGGCCGGCTGGCACGGGCTCCACGTCGACCAGACCTGGGGCCGCGGCATCATGCCGCTGACCTTCGAGGCGCTCAAGGGCCAGCGCTACCGGTGGTGCTTCGGCGGGATCCAGATCATCAGGATGCACTGGCGGTCGCTCATCCCCGGCCGGCAGAGCAGGGAGAACCACCTCACCTCCGGGCAGCGCTGGGCCTACCTGGCCGGCGGGATCCAGTGGTACGGCGACCTGCTCGGCCTGGTGTTCTTTGTCTTCTTGCTGGCCGGTGCGGTGAACCTGGCCAGCGGCGGGGGCGAGCTGTTCCGCAAGCTGACCCCGTTCCTGCTGGCGACCGTGCCGGTGCTGGTCGGGCTGGGGCTGGTCCGTGCGGTGGCGCTGCTGCGCCGCGGCACCGGCGCCCACTGGCGGGACGCGCTCGGCGCGTTTTTCATCTGGCAGTCCACCTCCCTGGTGGTGGCGCGCGCGTCGGTGCTTGGCCTGTTCGCCCGCAAGGCGGCGTTCCTGCGCACGCCGAAGACCAGTGAACGGGCCAGGTGGTGGGAGGCGCTGCGGGCAAACTGGGCGGAGTCGACGCTGGCCGTCCTCGGCCTCGGCGGCATCGGCCTGGCGCTGAGCCAGATCACCAGGCTGGCCGCCCCGCTGCTGGCCGCCATGCTGCTGTTCCCCACGCTGGGCTATGCAGCGGCGCCATTCAACAGCTGGGCGGCGCAGCGTGCCTCGCTGCCGCAGTGGCTGCGGGACCGCAGGCGCACCGAGTCCCAGCGGGACCGCCGGGCGTTCGCGGCCGGCGCGGCCACCGGCGGCGTGGTCGCGGTCGCCGCCGTGGTCGTGGGCGCGCTGGTGCTGCTGCTGACGCCGAGCCATCACGTGCAGACACCGAACCTGGTGGGCCCGGCCCAGGGGCACACGGCCCCGGCGCACCCGCACCGGACGCACACCGCTTCGCCCACGCCCACGCCCTCGTCGCCCAGCCCAACGGCCGTGCCCACCACGACCGCCCCGTCGCCCACGCCATCGCCGACCACCGCCCCGCCGACCCCGACGCCAAGTCCGGCCTCGCCGAGCCCGTAGGCGCCCTAGCCGCGGGGGCAGCCGCCCCGGACCCCGGCCGCGCCAAACCCCGGGCGCCCGTTTGATTCCCCGGATGAGGGTGAGGAAGAAGGATCATGACGGTCGTGACGATCGCTAACCGGCTGCCGGTCCGGCGGGGTGAGGACGGCTGGGAACTTTCGCCCGGCGGACTGGTCACCGCGCTGCGGCCGGTGATGGACGCGCAGGACGGCGCGTGGGTCGGCTGGGACGGCGGTACCAAGGGGATTCCGGCGACGCTGCCCGATCTCAGCGTCCGGCTGCTGCCTGTGGGGCTGTCCGCCGCGCAGATCCGGCAGTACTACCACGGGTTCGCCAACGCGACGCTGTGGCCGCTGCTGCACGATGCGATCGAGAAACCACGGTTCGAGCGCGCCTGGTGGCACGGCTATCAGGGGGTCAACGCGATCTTCGCCAACGCCGCGCTTACCGCCCTGGCCGAGGGCTCGGACGCCCTGGCCTGGGTGCACGACTACCACCTGATGCTGGTGCCCAGGCTGATCAGGGAGCGCCGGCCGGATCAGCCGATTGGGTACTTCCTGCACGTGCCCTGGCCGCCGCCGGACATCTTCGCCCGGCTGCCATGGCGGAAGGAAATCCTGTTGGGCCTGCTCGGCGCGGACGTGGTCTCGTTCCACACCGAGCCGTACCGGCGGAACTTCGTCCGGGCGTGCGGCCGCCTGCTGGCCGACACCGGCGTCCAGATCCACGGGTCGAAGATCACCCTGCCCGACCGCCGGGTGGTATCCACGACCAGCGCGCCCATCTCGATCGACGTGGCCGAGTTCACCCGGCTGGCCACCGACCCGGAAACCGACGCCGACATCGCGGCGCTCAGCGAGCAGTTCGCGGACCGGACCCTGCTGCTCGGCGTGGACCGGCTCGACTACACCAAGGGCATCGTGGAGCGGCTGCTTGCCGTCGAGATGCTGCTGGAACGGCGGGAAGACCTGCGCGCTGGGCTCGCGTTCCTGCAGATCGCCGTGCCCAGCCGGGACGACGTGACGGAGTACCGAAACCTGCGGGGCACGGTGGAGCGCCACATCGGCCGGATCAACGGCCAGTTCACCGAGCCTGGCGCCGACGTGCCGGTGCATTACCTGTACCGGGGGCTGCCGCCGCAGCAGCTCGCCGCTTACTACGCCAGCGCCGCCTGCTTGCTGGTCACCCCGCTCATCGACGGGATGAACCTGGTCGCCAAGGAGTACGTCACCGTCCAGCACGCCCGGCGCGGCGTCGGGGCCCTGGTCCTGTCCGAGTTCACCGGCGCCGCCGCGGAACTGCGTGAGGCCGTCCCGTGCAACCCGTTCGACGTGGAGGGGCTGTCCTACCGGATCGAGCACGCGCTGGGGCTCCCGGCCAGCGCCCGCCGCAGCGCAATCACCACCATGGCCCGCCGGATCCGGGGCCACGACGTGCACCAGTGGGTGTCCCAGCAGCTCGCCGAGATTCAGTCCCGCGGCGTCTCCCCGGCGCCCGCGTTCTCCGCCTGACCGCGGAGACGTGACCTGTAGCCGGCGCGGAATGGACTTTGGCCCCTGCCGCCGCGCCTGCGCCGCGCTTAAGCTGAGCACATGATCGGCGTGTTCCTGCTGGATGACCATGAAATCGTTCGGAAGGGCGTACGCGACCTGCTGGAAGCCGAGCCGGACATCGCCGTGGTGGGGGAGGCGGGGACGGCCGAGTCGGCGCTGGCCCGCATTCCCGCGCTGCGCCCCGACGTGGCGGTGCTTGACGTGCGGCTACCCGACGGCGACGGCGTGAGCGTGTGCCGGGAAATCCGCTCCAAGATGCCCGAGGTCGCCTGCCTGATGCTGACCTCGTTTGGTGACGACGAGGCGCTGTTCGACGCGATCATGGCCGGGGCGGCGGGTTACGTGCTGAAGCAGATCCGCGGCACCGACCTGGTCGGCGCGGTGCGCACGGTCGCATCCGGCGGCTCGCTGCTGGACCCGCAGGCGGCCAGCAAGGTGATGGCCCGGATGCGGGACCGCTCCCGCAAGCCCGATCCGCTGGCAGGCCTGACCGAGCAGGAGCGGAAGATCCTGGAGCTGATCGGTGAGGGGCTGACCAACCGGCAGATCGGCGAGCGGATGTTCCTGGCGGAGAAGACCGTCAAGAACTATGTGTCCTCGCTGTTCGCCAAGCTGGGCATGGAGCGCAGGACACAGGCCGCCGCTTATGCCGCGAGAATTTTTGAGGACACAGATCCTGCAATACGAGACCGCCCCGATCGCTGATCCCCGGCGCCGGGGTCCCGGACTAGCCAGGAGACCCTGGTCAGGGGCCGCCCCGGTGCCCATCCGGCAGAGGCACCCGCCATTCCAGCTCGGTGCCGCCGCCCTCGGCCGCGGTGGCACGCATCGACCCGCCGAATTCGGCGGCCCGCTCGGCGAGATTGGCCAGCCCGCTGCGCCGGGTGGGCTCGCCCGGGCCAACGCCGTTGTCCCGCACGGTCAGCATCAGGTCGGCCCCGGCTTCGACGGTGATGTCGACCCGGCTCGCCTTGGCGTGCTTGGCCGCGTTGGCCAGCGCCTCGCGAAGCGCGGCCAGCAGTTGCTCGGCGATGGGCACGGGCACCCGGGTGTCGAGCTGCCCGGCCATCCGGAGCCCAGGGGGATAGCCAAGCGAATCGGTCATCTCCTCGGCGATCCCGAGGATCCTGGCGCGCACGGGAAGCGGTTCCGCCTGGTCGTGCGACTGCAATGCGAAGATTGCCGACCGGATTTCCCTGATCGTCTCGTCCAGCGCGTCGACCGCCTTCTCCACCCGGAGCGCGACATCGGCGTCGCCGATCAGCGACGTGGCGCCCTGCAGTGACATCCCGGTGGCGAAAAGCCGCTGGATCACCAGATCGTGCAGGTCACGGGCGATCCGGTCGCGGTCTTCGAACAGCGCCAGGCGCTGCGCATCGCTGCGGTGCTCCGCGAGTTCCAGCCCGATGCCCGCCTGCGCCGCGAAAGTGATCAGCATTTCGACGGCGGCAGGCGGGAGCGGCAGCGCGCCCTGGTGGCGGCCCGCGGTCAGCACGCCGCGTACATCTCCGCCGGGGCCGAGCGGGACCAGCACCGCGGGCCCCAGCGGCATGTGCTCGCGGGCCACCTGTGCCACCCGCGCGTCGCCGCTGAAGTCGTCTATGGCGAGCGGCTTGCCGCTGGCCATCACGATGCCCGAGGCCGACCCTTCGGCGGGCAGCACCAGCCCGAGCGCCTCGGCGGCGCCGTCGCCGCAAGCGTGCTCGATGACCAGCTGCTTCCGGTCGCCTGCTGGCAACGCCAGAACCACCAGGTCCGCCCCGGAGATCCCCAGTGCCTGCGAGGTCACCAGGTCAAGCACCTCGCCGCGCTGATCCCCGGACAGCAGCCGCTGGGTCACCTCGGCGGTGGCCCGCAGCCACTGCTGCTGCCTGCGTGCCTCCGCGTACAGCCGGGCGTTCTCGATCGCCACCCCGGCCGCGGCGGCGAGCGCCCGGACCAGCGCTTCGTCCTCTTCGTCGAAGTCGCCGCCCTGCTTTTCGGTCAGGTAGAGGTTGCCGAAGACCTCGTCGCGGATCCGCACCGGCACGCCGAGGAACGACCGCATCGGCGGGTGCCCGTCGGGGAACCCGGCGGACCGGGGGTCGGTGGTGAGATCGTGCAGGCGCAGCGGGCGCGGATTGGTGATCAGTTCGCCGAGCAGCCCGCGGCCCTCTGGCCAGTGGTGGATCCTGGCGATCTGGGACTCATCCAGCCCGACCGGGACGAACTCGGCCAGGCGGCCACCCTCGCCGATGACGCCGAGCGCGCCGTACCGGGCGGAGACCAGTTCGGCCGCCGCTTCGACGATCTGCCGGAGCACCGCCTCAAGCTCCAGGTGGCTGCCGACGACGACGACGGCTTCGAGCAGCGCATGCGTCCGATCCCTGGTATCGAGGACCGCCTGCAATCGCAGTTGCAGCTCCGCGAGCAGGTCATCGAGCCGCAGACTGGGCAGCAGCGGGCGGGAGTCCTGACTCTCCACCAGCTACACCTGCAAGTCGCCGGACGCCACGCCATGATCGTACGCGGGCGGGCGGCCCGGCGGAATGACCGCCGGGCGGCCCTCACGGATAGGCGCCGGCCTGGCCCGCTAGGGGTGCCGGACCAGGCGTGCCTTGGCCCTGCCTGCGAGCACCTCCTCGACGGCCTCGTTGACTCCGCTCAGCGGCGGGTCCCGTAGATCACCCGGATCCCCAAGGTCGTGCCTGCGGCGCGGGCCGGCCCCGAAGCACCGCGGCGGGGCCGTGGGCTTGCGCCCCGACCGAAGTCCCGCCGATCTGAGGACGGAGGTCCCACCGAGGCGAGACCTGAGGCCCTGCTGGCAGGGCCGCGCGCGCGTGAGGCTAAACGCAACGAAAAGTATTTCGGCCGGACTGCAGGCCCGGCGGATGCAAGGAGGCATCGAAATGCGCAGAAGGACATTTGACGCACTGGCGACCACGGCGGGCCTGGTGCTCGCGGTCGTCTTGGCGATCGGCGGCGGGCTGCTGCTCTGGGGGCACTCGGTTATCAGCAACGACGTGCACACCCAGCTGGCCGCCCAGAAGATCGTGTTCCCGCCGGCGAACAGCGCCCCGATCAAAGAGCTGCCGGCTGCTGACGCCGCCGCGATGAACCAGTACGGCGGCCAGCTCATGACCACCGGCGCGCAGGCGCAGACCTACGCGGACCACTTCATCGCCGTGCACCTGGTCAAGATCGGCGGTGGCCAGACCTACTCGCAGCTGTCGGCCAAGTCGCTGGCGCAGCCGAAGAACACCGCGCTCGCGCAGCAGGTGCAGACCCTCTTCCGCGGCGAGACGCTGCGCGGTCTGCTGCTGAACGCCTACGGGTGGTGGCAGATGGGCCAGATCATGCTGATCTCCGCCTTCGTGGCCCTTGGCTCGGCGGTCGTGTTCCTGATCCTGTCCGGCCTGGGCTTCTGGCACCTGCGCCGGACCACCCCGCAGACCGAAATGTTCCCGAAGGTTGCTACCAAGGTCGCGACGAACGCCTGACCTGCTCGCTAACGCCGAACGCGCCCCTCGCCCCCGGCGAAGGGCGCGTTCGGCGTTACCTTGGGACTTAGGTCCCGCGCTCGTGTGCCGGTCCGCCCTACTGGCCACTGGCCAGCGCGCAGATTCTCACCTAAAGCCTTCGCGCCTATAGCGGTTCGCGTCTTCGGAGGAGCATCGATGAATACCGCGCTTATGGCAGCCCCCGCGTCGCTGCCATTGACCTGAATCAGCCTGGTACCTATCTGCACTGGTCGATCTTTGAGATCTCGGTCGCGAACCTTGTGGTGATCGCCGTCATGGTCGTGATCTTCGGAGCGGCGTTGCTGCTGCCCTTCCCCCATGTGCGCCGCCTGGCGCCCGCGCCTGCCGAGGTGCCGCCCGACACCGCGCCACAGGGTGCGTGGGCCGCGAACCTGGGCGACGATTCCGACGCGCGCATGTGGACCAGCAGGGTCAGGCGGTGGGCGTTGCGCGTGCTCCCGCCGCGGAAGCTGCTGCCCGACCGGCAGCCCGCCTACGTCGCGTCCTGGGTTTACGTGTTCGGGGTGGCCACGCTGGCCGCGCTGGGCCTGGCCATCGTGTCCGGGTTCGCGATCGCGCTCGGCGGCACCGACTGGTGGCACACGAACCCGGTCGGCCATGTCTTCAACAGCACGCACCTGTGGAGCGTCGAGCTGTTCATGGCGTTCATGGTCATCCATCTGTGGGGCAAGTTCTGGATGGCCGCCTGGCGCGGGCGCCGGGCGCTGACCTGGATCACCGGCGTGGTCGCGTTCGGCGCCTCGATCGTGGAGTGCTTCACCGGTTATCTGTCGCAGCAGAACTTCGACTCCCAGTGGATCGCGACCAACGGCAAGGACGCGTTCAACGCCACCGGCGTGGGCGCGTTCTTCAACGTGATGAACTTCGGCCAGATGCTGCTGTGGCACGTGGTGCTCATCCCCATCATCCTGATCGCGCTGGTGGGCGCGCATGTGCTGCTGGTCCGGGTGCGCGGGGTCAGCCACCCGCTGCCTGTCAAGCGGATCGGCTGGCGAGACCGGGCCGCGCGCAAGGCCGCCAAGGAGGCCGACGCGGCGCCCTGGCGCGGGCCGACCCGCCGCTACGACATCCTCAAGGAAGGCACGATCGCCACCGCGATCGCGCTCGCCCTGGTGCTGATCATGGCCGGCGTGCTCTCCTCGCCGAACGTGCCGCCGGTGAGCGTGCAGACCTGGGCCAAGGTCGCCCCGGCCGACTTCCTCGGTACCGCCGCTGCCGAACTGAACGGGACGGCGCTCGCCGCCTCGTACGGCCCGCCGTACAACAACGGGACCGCCGCCGTGCAACAGGTGGGGCCGGTCAACTGGCAGACGCTGGCCGGCGTCACCCAGCCCATCGACGCCGCTCAGGTTTTCGTGCTGTCGCCGCTGTCCACGCTCGCCGCGACCGACCACCCGGTCGGCGCCGCCCTGGCGCGCTACAACAGCGCCACCCCCGCCCAGCAGCAGAAGTGGGCCACCGTCTACGGCAACGCGGTCACGAAGGTCAGGTTTGTCAACGGGAACCCGGTAGTGCCGGCTGCCAACGACGGGCCCGTGCCGGCGATGATGTCCGGCGAGCTGACCATGGCCCGCAGCGGCGCCCTCGACACCGACCTGCTGGCCCAGCGGCAGTTCTACGGCACCGACTACACCAAGCCGCTGCTGTTCATCGCCGACGGCCAGTACTACGCCAACCTGGCACAGTCCATGCACCTGACCGGCGACCAGTGGGGCGTCATGAACGAGACCGGCAGCTACCCCGGCCAGCCCTGGCTGTGGCTGTACCAGCTCTGGTACCACGTGGCGCCGTTCAACAACTCGCCCGACGTGGACGTCTGGGCGGTCTACCTGACCGGCATCGCCACGCTGCTGCTGCTCGCCGTCCCGTTCATCCCGGGCCTGCGCGACATCCCCCGGCTGATCCCGGTGCACCGGCTGATCTGGCGGTCCAGCCGGGACGGCGCGGGTGACGGCGGAGGCCCGGATGCCGCGGAACACCCGGTCGGTTCCGCTGCCGCGGGCCAGTCGGCATAGCCGCTCCGCGGCGCCATAGTCGGATAGCGGTCCCTCCAAGGGCAGGGACCGCCATCCGGCCGTCCGGTGCCCGGGCGCGCTGTCCTGGGCGCACCTTAGGGTGAGCCCATGCCAGGTTTGCGTGTCCTATTCCTCGGCGGCACCGGGATCATCAGCTCCGCGTGCTCGTGGCTGGCGGTCGAGCGCGGCATCGACCTGTTCCTGCTCAACCGCGGCCAGAGCACCGACCGCCCGCCGCCCCCGGAGGCGACCATTCTGCGCGGCGACGCCCGGGACCCGGCCAGCGTGCGGGACGCGCTGGGCGCCCGCGAGTTCGACGCGGTGGTGGACTGGATCGCCTACACGCCCGGCCACGTGCAGGCTGACATCGACGCCTTCCGCGGCCGGGCCGGGCAGTTCATGTTCATCAGCTCCGCCTCGGCGTACCAGACGCCGCCCTCGCGGGTGCCCGTGGTCGAGTCCACCCCGCTGCGCAACCCGTTCTGGCAGTACTCCCGGGACAAGATCGCCTGCGAGGAGCTCCTCCGAGCGGCCTACCGCGACGAGGGCTTTCCGGCCACAATCATCCGGCCGTCGCACACCTACGACAAGACAAGCGTGCCGCTACACGGGGGCTGGACCGCCGTGGCCCGGATGCGGCGGGGCAAGCCGGTCATCGTGCACGGCGACGGCACCTCGCTGTGGACGCTGACCCACCACGCGGACTTCGCGCAGGGCTTCGTGCCACTGCTCGGGCACCCCCGCACCCTCGGTGAGAGCTTCCACATCACCTCCGACGACGTGCTCACCTGGGACCAGATCACCCATGCCCTGGCGGCCGCCGCAGGGGCCGAGGCGGACATCGTCCACGTGCCCTCGGACGTGATCGCCGCGGCCGATCCCGACTGGGGCGTGGGCCTGCTCGGCGACAAGGCGCACTCCATGGTGTTCGACAACGCCAAGCTGCGCAGCGTGGCGCCGGGCTACCGGGCGGTGATCCCGTTCGAGCAGGGCGCCCGTGAGATCGTCGGCTGGCACGACGAGGATGGCGCCCGGCAGCGGATCGACGCCGGGGTTGACGCGCTGAGCGACAAGCTGGCCCGGGCCTGGCGGCCGGAGGGCTGACCGGCATGGCGACAGCACATGACGTGCGCCGGCTGGCCCTGGCGCTGCCCCGTGCCTATGAGGCCCTGGTGCGGGACTACGTCAAGTTCCGGGTGGGCCGGATCGTGTTCCTGTCCATCTCGCCGGATGAGGAACTGCTCGGCTTCGGCTTCCCCAAGGAGGAACGCGCAGCGCTGGTCGCCAGCGAGCCGGGCAAGTTTCTCATGCCGGTGCGCTCCGACGAGCGCTACAACTGGGTCCGTGCCCGGCTCGCCATGCTGGACGAGGCGGAACTTGCCGAGCTTGTCGTCGACGCATGGCGGATGTGCGTGCCCAAGCGGGTGGCCGAGGCCCACCTGCGCGGCGACCCGCAGTAGCCACCTTTGCCATAACTCCATTCCCATGGCCGGGTGATTTGTGTTGCCAGACCGGGTGATTTTCGCCGCATAGGGACCTTCGTCCCTTGTCGGGCGGACCGAGGCGGACAAGAGTGTTCGCTGTACCCCGTATGTCTGGAGGCTGTCGTGATTGAGCCTGCCCCGCAGCAGATCATCGTCGGTGTGCACCAGTCGGCAGCGTCCATGGCGGCGCTGCGCTGGGCGGCGGCCGAGGCGCGGCTCCGCCGCGCCAAGCTGCATGTGGTGCACGCCTGGGAGCCGGCGGTCCGCCGCGCTTCCTATGCCATTCTTGGCGATAGCACGGTGAGCGGACAGGAACGGCGCCGGGCCCAGAGTGTGCTCGCTGCGGTCATGCGCGGCGCCTACGGCATCGAGATTCCCCCCGGCATCACCGCCGAACTTGCCGAAGGAACGGCGGAGCGGGTCCTGGTGCAGCGCTCCCAGGGGGCGAGCCTGCTGGTGCTGGGGGCGGCTGACACGCGCCTTGCCGGGCGGCCGGCCGGTCCGGTCATCCGCGCCTGCATGCGGAGCGCCCGGTGCCCGCTGGTGATCATCACCGCGACCGCAGGCGCGTTCCCTCCGGTTGTCAACACACCGGTGGCCGTCTCTTAACCGGGTCGGCCGTTGCGGCCGCGGGGGCCATCGGTGGCCCAGGCCCGCGGCGTGCTAGCCCGTAACTAGGGTCGAAAGTCCCTGGGTAAGGGCCGCCGGGTGTGCATGACTGGGGGCATGTTCGCGGATCAGGCGGTCACACTGGACCTCGATTTCCCTGCCGCCAGGGACCAGTTCCTGCTGCTGACCCATGGAAACCGGCTGGACGGGATATCGCAGGATGCCTATGCCGACGGGCTGGCCGGCCAGATCCGAGTTGGCCCGCTTGGTGGCGTGCCGGGCATGTCCAAGCTCGTTCAGGTGAGCCTGCTGGACCCGGTGTGCCGTGACGATAGCGTGCTGGTCCCGTTGCGCTGGGAGGCGACGGGGCTCATGGGCCGGCTGTTTCCGGTGCTGGATGCAAACCTGATGCTCGGCAAGGACGACCAGGGCCGAGGGATCTTGCGTATCGCCGGCGTCTACCGCCCGCCGCTGGGTGGCCTGGGGGAGGAGCTGGACCAGATCGTGCTGCGGCGGGTCGCCTCGGCGACCATCAGGTCGCTGTTGCGACGCGTCGCTGCCTTGCTGGCGGACCAGGCGGGCGAGCCGCCCGGCCGGGACGCGCCCCCCGGCGCGAGAGGGGCCGGGGACACTCTGCCCGGATTGCCTAGTGGAACGGCATCAGGCCGTGCAGCGGGAAGACCGCGTTCCTGGTGGCCATGATCGCCCGGTCGACGGGCTCAGCAGGGTCGTATCCAGAGTCGAACGAGATGAACGCGCCCGGCTGCCCCTCGGTCATCGACCCGGGCGCCGTCTGCCCGGTGCGTCGCTGCACGTACTCGCGCCATGTTCCGGGTGTTGCCGCCTGCGGGTCGATCGGGTTGCCTGCCGCCTCCGCGAGCAGGTGGGTCCAGGTCCGGGGCACCACCTCGACCAGTGAATAGCCGCCGCCCCCGGTCGCCAGCCAGCGCCCGCCCGCGGTCTCGTGAGCCAGCTGGTGGATCGCGGCGTGGGCGGCCCGCTGAGCGTCGATGGTCAGCTGCAGGTTGGCTAGCGGGTCGCTCCAGTGCGTGTCACAGCCGTGCTGGCTCACCAGCACCTGCGGCCGGAACGCGCGCAGCAACTGCGGCACCGTCGCATGGAAGGCGCGCAGCCAGCCCGCGTCGCGAGTACCGGCGGGCAGCGCCACGTTCACCGCGCTGCCCTCAGCGCCGGCTGCGCCGATCTCTGTGGGCAGGCCGGTCCCGGGAAACAGGGTGGCTGGATGCTCGTGCAGGCTGATCGTCAGCACGCGTGGATCAGCCCAGAACGCTGCCTGCACACCGTCGCCATGGTGCACGTCGATGTCGACATAGGCCACCCGTTCGACGCCCTGATTGAGCAGCCACTTGATGGCGATCGCCGGGTCGTTGTACACGCAGAACCCGCTGGCGTTGCCGGCCATGGCGTGATGCAGGCCGCCCGCGATATTGGCCCCGTGCTCGGCTGCTCCGGTCCAGACCGCCCGTGCCGCCGCCAGCGTCGCGCCGGCGACCAGCGCGGACGCCTCGTGCATGCCGGGGAACACCGGGTCGTCCGGAGTGCCGAGCCCATACCGGAACAGGGTGCGGAGGTCAAGCGCGGACGGCCTGTCACTGGCCTGCCGGACGATGCCGATGTAGTCGGCGTTGTGTACCAGTTCCAGGTCGGCCAGGTCGGCGGGCTTGGGTGCGGCCACGCTCACCCCCGCCGCGTCCAGCACGCCGAAGTCGCGCGCCAGTTCGACGGTCAGCTCGACCCGGACCGGTGCGAGCGGATGGCTCGGCCCGAAGTCATACCGGGTGAGCCGGTCGTCCCACGCCATATGGAGGGTGCAGGTCACAGCCGCGTCCTTTCCACCGTCCGCCTTGCCACATATCCTCGCGCAAACCCGGGGGAGCGGCCCAGCCGCAGGCATGATCGGCGGGCCAGTGCCTTTGCCGTCTTGTTTGTGCGGGCATAGCACGGTATCCAGGGGAGTCAGCAGGAATGGCGGCCGCGCCGCTGACCGCGGCATGACGGTGCACCGAGGAGGACGGCATGGATGACGCCGGGACGGCACGGGCCGCGGGCGAGGAGGCCATGGCAGCGCTTGCGCCCGAGGCGGGCTTGTTCGCGAGATTGGACCCGGTGAACCTCACCAGTTCGCTGCTGGCCGTCGGCTGGCGCGCCGCGCTGAACCCCGTCGCCACCTCCGATGCGTTCCGGCAGTTCGGGTCGGCCCTGGCCCGGATCGGCCCGGATGCCGCAGGGCAGTGGTCGGCTGGTAGAGGCGGGGAGCCTGAGCCGGCCGGGAAGACGCTCACGAAGGACAAGAGGTTCGCGGATCCGGCATGGCGGGGAAATCCCGTGTTGTTCGCGATCGGGCAGGCCTACCTTGCGGCCGCGCGACTGGCCGACGACCTGCTGGCCGCTGGCCGCGGCGAGCGGGCGACCGATGCGAAGGCACGGCTGGCGTCCGACCTCTTGGTCGCCGCGCTCGCGCCGACGAACTACCTCGCCACCAACCCCGCGGCGCTCAAGCGGGCGTTCGACACGGGCGGGGCGAGCCTGGTGGCTGGCGCCAGGAACTTCCTCGGCGACCTCAGGAACAACAAGGGCATGCCCCGGCAGGTGGACACCCGGCCGTTCGAGATCGGCCGGAACCTGGCCGCGACCCCTGGCAAGGTCGTATTCCGCAACGACCTGATGGAACTGATCCAATACGCGCCGCAGACGCCACAGGTCCGCTCGGTCCCGATGCTGGCCAGCCCGCCGTGGATCAACAAGTACTACATTATGGACCTGGCCCCCGGGCGCAGCTTCCTTGAATGGGCCGTCCAGCACGAGCGCACGGTCTTCGCCATCTCCTACCGCAACCCGGACCGGAGCATGAGCGGCGTGACCCTGGACGACTATCTCGTCAACGGCCCGAGGACCGCGCTGGATGTGATCACCGATGTCACCGGGGCGGCGAAGGTGGACATCGTCGGGCTGTGCCTCGGCGGGGCGCTCACCGGGATGCTCGCCGCCTACCTGGCCGGTGCCGGTGACCAGCGGCTCGGCTCGCTCACCTTGCTCAATACCCTGCTCGACTACAGCGACCCCGGGGTGCTCGGCGCCTTCACCGACGAGCTCACGGTGTCCCGGCTGGAGCGCCAGATGCAGGAGCACGGCGTCATGGAGGGCAGCCAGATGGCCGCGACCTTCGATGCGCTGCGTCCCAACGACCTGATCTTCAACTATGTGGTGTCCAACTGGCTGCTCGGCCAGGACCCGCCGGCCTTCGACATCCTGGCCTGGAACAGCGACAACACCCGGATGCCTGCGGCAATGCACGCGTTCTACCTGCGCGCGCTGTACCTGCGTAACGAATTGGCCCGCGGCGTGCTGGAGGTGAAGGGCCAGCGGCTGTCGCTGACCGACGTCAAGAGCGACACCTACGTAGTGGGCGCCATCAACGACCACATCGTGCCGTGGCCCGCGTCGTACAAGACGACACGCCTGCTGGGCGGGGACGTCCGTTACGTGCTGTCCAGCGGCGGACATATCGCCGGAATCGTGAATCCGCCGGGCCCGAAGGCCTGGTACGAGGAGGCCAAGCCGCCCTACCCGGTAACGGCGGCGCAATGGCGGTCGGCCGCGGCGCATCACAGCGGGTCCTGGTGGGAGGACTGGGCCAGGTGGGCGGGCCGGCGGGCCGGCCGTCGAGCCGACCCCCCGCCCATGGGGAGCGAGCGTTATCCGGCCATCGCCGACGCCCCGGGCAGCTACGTCCACGGCTGAGCCCGCCTCCCCCCTCCAGAGCCGGGCCGCTACCCTTCGCGGCCGAGCAGCGCTAGATATATCAAGAGCTCGCTTGACAAGCAGCGCAAGAGTGCATACTTTAGTTTGCAACAGACATCCGAGGAGGAACGATGAGCGACACCAAGACCGCCACCCAGGAGCTGCAGGGCGAGATTCTGAAGACCGTCCGGCAGAGCCAGGAGACCGTGGTCGACGCGATCCAGATGTGGGCCGACGCGGTCCAGGCCATCAAGCCGCCGCTGCCCGAGGTGAGCATTCCGTTCACCGACAAGCTGCCCAAGCCGGGCGACCTGGTGTCAGGCGCCTACGACTTCGCCGAGCAGCTGCTCGCGGCGCAGCGGAAGTTCGCCGAGGACGTGCTGCACGCGACCGCGCCGCTGTTCTACGGCGAGACGGCCCCCGCCGCCAAGAAGGCGAGCACCACGACCAAGTAGGCGTGACGAGCCGCCCTGCCGGCTCAGCCTCCCGCCGCCCGTTGTAGTGGGCCGGGCAGGGACACTCGACCGCGCGGCGGCCCGCCGCGCGGTCGTTGTGCTCAGTATTGTTAGCAAAAGCGATCCGGAGCCCAGGGAGGGTGGTGGCCATGACGGACGCATGGGATGCCCAGATGAAGGCCCTGGGCGGCTTCATCCGCAGCCAGCGCAAGCTGGCGAACCTGTCGCTCCGCCAGCTGGCGGAGCTGACCAGCCTCTCGAACCCGTACCTGAGCCAGATCGAACGCGGCCTGCACCAGCCGTCCGTGCGCGTCCTGCGGCTGCTGGCCGACGCGCTCAACGTGTCCGCGGAGACACTGCTCGCCGAGGCCGGCCTGCTGGAGCATGGCGCCGACGCCGCTCACGGCGACACCGATGGCCCGGGCTCGGTGGAGTCGGTGATCCGGGCCGATGCCCGGCTCGACGACGAGCAGAAGGCCGCCTTGCTCGCGGTGTACCGGAGCATGCTCAGGGAATAGGGCCGGCCCGGCCAAAGGCGGAATCGCCTCCTCGCGCCGGATGCCTCGGCAAGCTCACCGGCGCTCGACCCGACGCCACGGGACTAAGGACCCTGGTCCCGGCCCGCGCACCACGCCAGCCTGAGACCCTGACTCCCGAGCATGGGCAGGTGAGGGCCATGACACAGACCAGCGGCCCGGTGTCGATCGGCCATGATGACCAGGCGGCGACCGCCGTGGCCGCTGCGCCGCCACGTCCCATGGGTTCGGGCCACACCACCCTGGCTACCGCGGTCCACACTGAGCAGACTGGAAACATGTGGGCGGAAAGCGGCTGGGCATGGCAAGCCACAAAGCCAACCGCGCCGGGCACACAGCCTGGCCCGCCGGTGAGGTGGTTCGAATGCGCGCGCGAGTAGGCGACCGGCTGGTGGTCGGGGATGACCGGATCGGCGAGGTGGTGGGCGTGCCGTCGGCGGACGGCTCACCGCCTTACATCATCAAGTGGCTGAAGGGCGGGCACATCGCGATGGTGCTGCCGGACCAGTACTCGCGCATCGTCCCCGCAAAGGAAACTGTCACCGGCGGATCGGGGGCCGCGGCATGATGGCCGCTGGGGGCGCGCTCGGCCACTCGGCGGCGATTACCGCGGCCGGGATCTATGCGCTGCTGACCGACGGGACCACGGTGCTGATCCGGCCCGCCCGTCCGGCGGACGCCGAGGCGGTCCGCGCTATGCACGCCGCCCTGTCACCGGACAACCTGTACCTGCGCTTCTTCAGCCTGAGCCCGCACAGCGCGCAGACCGAGGCCAGGCGCGTGTGCCGGGAACCCGGGCCAGATCACGCCGCGCTGTTCGCCTGGCTCGGCGACCGGCTGGTCGGGGTAGCCAGCTACGAGCCGGCCAAGCCTGGCACCGCCGAGGTCGCCTTCGCCGTGCCTGACGACCTGCATGGCCAGGGTATCGCCACGCTTCTGCTCGAACACCTGGTGTCGGCGGCGCGGGAACGGGGACTGCGCGCTTTCACCGCCGAGGCGCTGCTGGAGAACCAGCCCATGCTCGGGGTCTTCGCCGCCGCGGGACTGCCCGTGCACCAGCAATTGACCGAGGGCGTGGTGGAGCTGACCTTCCCGATTCCGGCCGGGGAGGACGATCGCGCCCTGGACGGCTACCTGGATACCGTGGCGGCCCGGGAGAGCCGGGCGGACGTGGCCAGCTTGCAGCACCTGCTGCGGCCTGGGTCGGTGGCCGTGGTCGGCGCCAGTCGGCGGCGGGGCACGGTGGGCCGCGAAATCCTGCACAACATCGTGACCGGCGGCTTCGCAGGAACGGTGTACCCGGTCAACCCGCGGGCCAGTTCAATGGAGGGCCTGCACTGCCTGGGATCTGTCGAGGACCTGCCGGAGCAGGTGGACCTGGCCGTGGTGGCGGTCCCGGCGGCTGCGGTCGTGGACGTGGCGGAGCGCTGCGGGCGCCGCGGCGTTCGCTCTCTCGTGGTGGTCACGTCGGGCCTGGAGGCCGGCGGCCCCGACCTGCTCGCGGTATGCCGCCGCTACGGCATGCGCCTGGTCGGTCCCAACTGTTTCGGCGTGGCCCTTCCCCCGCTGGGACTCGATGCCACCTTCGCCGCAAGCCACCCGGCGCCCGGGGCGGCGGGTCTGGTCGTCCAGTCCGGCGGGATCGGAATCTCGCTGCTGGAGCACCTGTCGAAGCTGGGCATCGGCGTGTCCTCGTTCGCCTCGGTCGGCGACAAATATGACGTGTCCAGCAACGACATGCTGACCTGGTGGGAGCAGGACCGCCAGACGAAGCTGGCGGTCCTGTACGTGGAGTCGTTCGGAAGCCCGCGCAAGTTCGCCAGGACCGCGCGCCGGGTCGGTCAGCGGATGCCCGTGCTGACCGTGGTCGGTGGCAGGTCCGCCGCGGGCCAGGTCGCCGCGGCCTCACACACCGCCGCGGCCGCCACGCCGCTGGTGACCCAGGAAGCCCTGTTCGGGCAGGCGGGCATCATCGCCGTGCCCGGCCTCGGCGAACTGGTGGAGGTCGCTGCGCTGCTCGCCGCGCAGCCGCTTCCGGCGGGGGAGCGCGTCGCCATTGTGACCAACGCGGGCGGGGCGGGAGTCCTGGCGGCTGACGCATGCGGCGACCACGGGCTGCAGGTGCCTGTCCTCTCCGCGGCAACCCGGCGGCGGCTTGCCAGTCTCCTGCCGCCCGGTGCGGCGGTGCGGAACCCGGTGGACACCACCGCCGCGGTGACCCAGGACGCGTTCCGGGCCGGCCTGGAAGCGGTGGCGGCCGACGATGGCATCGACTCGGTGCTCGCGGTGACCGTGCCGACCGCCATCGCCGATCTGACCGAGGCGGTGCGTGCCTCTCGGGTCGCCAAGCCGCTGGCCGCCGCGGCCCTCGATCAGCAGGAAACGGTGCGGCTGCTCCCTCGCGAGCACTGCCAGGACGTTCACCTGGCCGTCCCGGCAGCCGTTCCCGCCTACGCGTTCCCGGAAGGTGCGGCCCGGGCGCTTGGTCAGGCCACCCGGTACCGCGCCTGGCGCGACCGGCGGCACGGCCAGGTGCCTGAGCTCAAGGGGCTACGCACTGTGGACGCCAAGGCGCAGGTCACAGCGTTTCTCCGGGCGAACCCCGAGGGCGGATGGCTGCCCCAGCAGGCCGCCCGTGACTTGCTCGGCTGCTACCAGATCCCGATGGTGCCCACCCGGTCGGCCGTCGATGAGGAGCGCGCCGTCCAGGCCGCCGCCGGGTTCGGCACCCCGGTGGTGCTCAAGGCCGAGGCGGCGGGCCTGATTCACAAGACCGAGGCCGGGGCGGTCAAGCTCGGCCTGCACGGGGAGGCCGAGGTCGGGGCGGCGTACCGGGAGCTGGCCGCCACGTTTGGCGCCCACCTCACCGGTGTGCAGGTCGAGCCAATGCTGTCCGGCGGCGTCGAGGTGCTGGTCGGCGTCGTCCAGGAGCCCGTGTTCGGCCCGCTGGTGGTATTCGGGCTGGGCGGCGTCGCCACCGAGGTGCTCGGCGATCACGCCGCGCGGCTCACCCCGCTCACCGACGCCGACGCGGACGACCTGATCCACAGCGTGCACGCAGCGCCGCTGCTGTTCGGCCACCGCGGCACTCAGCCGGTGGACACCGCCGCGCTGGCCGACGTGCTGCTGCGGGTATCCCGGCTGGCCAGCGACCTGCCCGAGGTTGCCGAGCTCGATCTGAACCCGGTCGTGGCCACGGCGGGGGGCGCTCAGGCCGTCAACGCGCGGATCCGGGTCACCCCGGCCCAGCCTCAGGACCCGTTCCTGAGAAAGCTTCGCTGACGATGGCCGCGAGAGCAGCACGGACGATGACGCCGGAACCTGGTGCTGCCGCTGTCCGGGTGATGACCCTCTTGGGGTGGTCCCCCCGAGCGGCGCTCAGCAGTATCGTCGATTCCGGCGGCGGTGTGCCAAGAACGGAATGAACAGCATGAGTGGCATCAGGAAGCGGGGCCGGCGCCTGGCATGCCGGCTGGGATTGGACGCCAACCCGCTACGACGGCGGACCGACAAGATCGCTACGTCCCTTGCGGCTCTGTTGCTTCTCGGTTTCCTCGTCGGCGCTCCGTTGCTCGCCATCGCGGCATACGGCTGGGCAGGGCGGGTTGGCGCCACGGAGCTACGGGCGGAGCGCTCCTGGCATACGGTTCCCGCGGTGCTGCTGAAGTCCGTGCCGGCGCCGAACTCGTTCGCCTCGGGGCTGTTCAGCTACTCCTGGGTGCCGGCCCGGTGGGCCGCGCCCAACGGGCAGGTCCGCACCGGCAATATCGCGGTCGAGGTGGGCCTTTCGGCCGGCCGAAAGGTGCGGATCTGGGTGGATGGCGCCGGAAGGCCGACCGATGCCCCGCTCACGGCGCGTGCGGTGCACGCCCGCGCGACCACCGTGGCACTCGTAGCCACGTTGGTGCTGCTGACCGTCCTGTCCTTGCTGGCGTGGGCCGGGCGGAAGCTGCTGGACCGCCGCAGGCTCGCGGACTGGGAACTCGCCTGGGCCATCGTCGGCCCCCAGTGGACCAAGCGCTTCCGGTCCCGTGGTTAGCGGCAGGGAAACACCGTCGACCGGGCGGGCGCCGGCGGAGAATCCACATCATCGACAACCAAAGAACAGGATCCCGAATGTCTGAAGGCACCAGCGGTGACGTGCACGTGAGCCCGGCAGGTCAGGAGCCGGCCACCCGGCCTGTCCTGGAGCCACTCGACGAGGCGGAATGCCTGCGGCTGATCTCACCCGGCGGTATCGGCCGGCTCGCCTACACCGGGCGCTATGGGCTGACGGTGTTTCCGGTCAATTACAAGCTGTACGACGGCTCGATCATGTTCCGTACTTCGCAGGACAGCCCGACGGACGAGGACCTGCGCACCGGGATCGCGCACGCCGAATACGAGGTGGCATTCGAGATCGACGAAATCGACCCGGTTTCCGAGGTCGGCTGGAGCGTGCTGATCCAGGGCTCCGCGCACCACATGGCCACGGAAGCCGAACGGGCCGCGGTGCGGGAGTCCGGCGTGGAGCCGTGGGCGGGCGGCGCCCGCGAGCACGCGATCCGCATCACCCCCATAAGGATCACCGGCCGGCGTCTCCGTCATCCAGCCGCGCCAGGCGCCGCCTGAGCGCCCACTCGGGCCCACCCGCCCCGATGCTCGCCTAGGCACATCCCGGGACGCCCTCGGTGCACGCCCGGATGCCCGTCTGAGCACGGCGTCAGCGCGTTTGCCGTGTCTCACTGTTAATTGTGCAACTACAGCCCCAGCGCTATTATTAATACCTATTTTTAAAGACGAAATTCTAGGGTAAATCCGCGATTCGGGCAGTTGAGAACCGCTGTACAACTGGCTGCTAATGTCTATATTTGGGAATGAAAGACTAGAGAATCGGCTGGACGTGCTGCGCTGGTCACCAGCAGTAAGAAACCGCTGGTACGGCGCTGGCGGCACAAGTCATCTGGGCGGCGGAAGCGCAGCAGATGGCGAGGACGGGCACCGGGCGGCGCGGTTGGCGGGTCACCGGGCGGCGACGGAAGGAGCAAGCCAGCCATGCACCTGGACCCCTATATCGTCCTTGGCAGCGCGGTTGTCGGGCTGCTGGTGGGACTGACCGGGGCAGGCGGAGGCGCCTTGATGACGCCGATGCTGATCCTGCTGTTTGGGGTGAAGCCGTCTTCGGCGATCTCCAGCGACCTGGTGGCCGCGGTGCTGATGCGGCCGGTCGGCGCGGCCGTGCACCTGTACAAGAAGACGGTGAACCTGCACGTGGTCGGCTGGATGGTGTGCGGTTCGGTGCCGATGGCGTTCGTCGGCGCCTTCTTCCTGCACCAACTAGGGGACTCTTCCGCGGCACAGGACAACGTGGAGAGGTTCCTGGGCGCCGCGCTGCTGATCGGGGCCGGGGCCATGGTGTTCCGCTACTACCTGGACCGCAGGTCTGGCCAGAGCCGCATCGGCCTCATCAGCGACCTCCAGGTCCGCCCGCTGCCGACCATCGGGATCGGCATGATCGGCGGGCTGATCGTCGGCATGACCTCGGTCGGCTCCGGGTCGCTCATGATCGTTCTCTTGCTCTTCCTCTACCCGCTGATCAGCGCTAACGCGCTCGTGGGCACCGACCTGACGCAGGCGGTCCCGCTGACCGCCGCGGCCGCGCTGGGCGCGCTGATCTTCGGCACCGTCGAGTTCGGGGTGACCGCTTCCATCGTGCTCGGCTCCGTGCCGGCCGTGCTGATCGGCTCGTTCTTCTCCTCGCGAGCGCAGGACAAGTACATCAGGCCGATCATCACCTTCGTGATCTTCGCGTCCGGCCTCAAGTACGTCGGTGTCGGCACCACCGTGCTGGGCTGGGTCCTGTGCGCTGTCGCGCTGACCGGCGGCGCCTACTGGCTGTTCCGCACCCAGCCGTGGCGCAACGGCAAGCTCGCGGTCGCCAACGGGAACGGAGCGCGCGGGGCAACCGCGGAGGCCATAGGCGCCCGGGGCGCAGGCTCGCCGGAAGCCACCGCGCCGGGCGCCGGTCCGCCCGGCGGCAACGGCCATGCCCCCAACGGACAGCGCGCCAACGGCCAGCAGCACGCTGACGGTCAGCAGCCCACCCAACGCAACCCCAGTGGCCCACCCACGTCGGGGTAGCCCATGGCGCTAGCGCGCCACGGTTCGACCTCAATCAGCGAGGGCGAGAGGAGCCGGCATGAGCGCTCGGGTGCGCAATCTGTTTGCGGGCAGTTTGGGCGAGCTGCGGCATGAACCGACCGCCAAGCGCATTCGGGCAGTCCTGGACGGCGGCACAGTCGTGGACACCACCCAGGCCATGCTGGTCTGGGAACCGCGCCGGGTTGTGCCGTCCTACGCAGTCCCGGCTGACGACATTGCCGCAGAGCTGACGCCTGCTGACGCGGCGGCCGCCGATGCGACGGGCGCCATTGGCGCCCGTATGCCCGAGTTGTCCGAGCGGCCTGTGCTCGACCCGTCGATTCCGTTCGCCGTGCACACCACTGAGGGCCGCGGGGCCGACCTGAGAGCCGGCGAGCAGAGCCGCCCCGGGGCCGGGTTCCTTCCAGCAGATCCCGACCTGGCCGGGTATGTCGTCTTGGACTTCAGCGCTTTCGACGCCTGGTATGAGGAGGACGAACTCAACCTCGCCCATCCCCGGGACCCCTTCCACCGCATCGACGTCCTCCCCAGCTCGCGTCATGTCCGTGTGGAACTGGACGGCCACGTGCTGGCCGAGTCTTCCCGGCCTGCGCTGCTGTTTGAGACCATGCTGCCCACTCGCTACTACCTGCCACGCGACGACATCCGCGCGGAACTCACCCCCAGCCCCACCCGCACGTACTGCGCCTACAAGGGACAAGCGTCCTATTGGTCGGCTGCCGCTGGCGATCGCGTTGTTCCCGATATCGCCTGGACGTACCAGCAGCCGCTGCATGACGCCGCGCAAGCGCGCGGCCTCGTCGCATTCTTCAACGAGCGGCTCGACGTCATCGTGGACGGTGAGGCCTCCGAGCGGCCCATCACCCCCTGGTCGCCTCGGCCGGGTGCCTAGCGGGTCGCTTGGGCCGGTGATCCCGGCGCTGGCATCGGTCGACACCAGCCATGAATCGCGGGCGAGGATGGGCGGCGATTTTGCGCCTGCCTCCGGGTCTGTATGTGTGCGGCCAGCGCGCGGCGTGGCGCTGCCGCGGGCGAGCTTGGGGTAGCCGATGACGGTCAGCGAGGATTTCACCAGTGCCACCGGCCGGTTCCGGGGTGAGCTGCTGGCTCATTGCTACCGGATGCTGGGCTCGGCCGAGGAGGCCGAGGACCTGGTGCAGGAGACGTACCTGCGAGCATGGCGGTCTTATGCGGGGTTTGAGGGCCGCGCGTCGGTACGGACCTGGCTGTACCGGATCGCGACCAACGTGTGCCTGACCGCGCTCGAGCGCCGCGGCCGCCGGCCGCTGCCGTCCGGGCTGGGCGCGCCGAGCGGCGACCCGGAGGCGCCGGTGGTGGCCGGGCCGGAGGTGCCGTGGCTACAGCCGTTTCCCGACGTGTTGCTGGCCGGGCGGCGCGAGGATCCGGCCGCGGTGGCCGCTTCGCGGGCAGGTATCCGGCTGGCCTTTGTCGCGGCGCTCCAGCATCTGTCGGCGCGGCAGCGCGCGGTGCTGATCTTGCGGGACGTGCTGGAGTCGGCCGGCCGCGCAGGTGGCGGATCTGCTGGGCACGACGACCACCGCGGTGAACAGCGGGCTGCGGCGGGCCCGCGCCCAGCTCGCACGGGCGCTGCCCGCCGAAGACGAGCTTGCTGAGCCCGCCGAGCCGGACCGGCGCGCGCTGCTGGACCGGTTCGCGGCGGCCGTGGAGAACGCCGACGCCAGCGCGCTGGCACAGCTGCTGGCCGAGGACGTTGCGCTGGAGATGCCTCCGGCGCTGACCTGGTTCGCCGCCAGGCGGTCCGTGACGGTCTTTACCGCGTCGCAGCTTTTCACCGAGCCCGGAGGCCTGCGGCTGGTTCCGGTCGTGGCGAACGGGCAGCCGGCGTTCGCGGTCTACCGGCGCGAAGGCGGCGGGGCATATCTCGCGCACGCGGTACAGGTGCTCACGGTTACCGCCGCGGGGGTCGCGCGGATCGTCGCCTTCACCGACCCAGGCCTGTTCACCTTGTTCGGCCTGCCATTGCAGCACGGCGCCGCGGCCGAGTCGGCCGCCACGTCTTCGCCCGCGCCTGAGCCCGGCAGCGCCTGAACCAGGCGCCTGCTCGGGCGGCCAGGGGCTGCGGCAAGCCGCAACTGGGCCCGCGGCGATTCTGCGGGATCCGCCTGGTCTGTATTAGTAGCCGCCAACCGGGGCGGCGCGGAACTCACAACCTCATGGGAGCAACGCGATGACTATCGCAGGCAAGACGGTCCTGGTCACCGGGGCCACTCGAGGCATCGGGCAGGCACTCGTCGCCGAAGCCCTTAGCAGAGGCGCGAAGCGCGTCTACGCAGGCACGCGCCACCCCCTCGCCCATCCGGACGCGCGGGTCACGCCGATGGCCCTGGATGTGACCAGCGCGGCGCAGATCCAGGCAGCGGCCGAGCACGTCGACTCCCTCGACATCCTGATCAACAACGCCGGCATTGCGCTCTACGACGACCTGAGCGACCGGGACGTGCTCGAACATCACCTGGCCGTCAACCTCTTCGGGACCTACGCCGTGACCCAGGCCTTCCTGCCACAGCTGACGCGTGCCAACGGCGCCATCGTCAACAACGTGTCGCTGATGGCCCTCGCCCCGCTGCCGCTCACCCCGGCCTACGCGATCTCGAAGGCAGCCGCGTTCAACCTGACGCAGTCGTTGCGTGCGCTGCTGGCCGGGCAGGGCGTGCGGGTGCACGCGGTGCTGACCGGCCCCACCGACACCGACATGACCCGGGGCATCGACATACCCAAAGCCTCCCCGGCGTCTGTTGCCCGGGCCATCTTCGACGCGGTGGACAACGGGGAAGAGGACATCTTCCCCGACCCCGCGTCGGCATCGGTGGCTGACAGCTGGCGCAGCGGCGCGGCCAAGGCGCTCGAGCGCCAGAACGCGGCCTTCGTGGCGCCGCAGTCCACCGCGGCATAGGGAGCGGTCAGCTCACTGGGCAAAGGGGCGGGCGTTCGTTCCGAGCAGCGGCAAGGCGCACCGCCCTGGAACCCACCCGGAAAGGAGGCAAGACGTGATGACAGACCAGAAGGTTGTCAGCCGTGCGGAATGGCAGGCCGCCCGGGATGAGTTGCTTCGGCGCGAGAAGGAGCACACCCGGATGGCGGACGAGCTGGCCCACCAGCGCCGCGAGCTGCCCTTGGCCAGCAACTTCAATACCAAGATCATTGAGGAGTTCCGGGCGAACGGCGGGCGGGTCGGCGGCCCATTGGCCGGCACCGTGATGATTCTCCTCCACCACATCGGCGCCAGGTCCGGCGCCGTGCGCGTCACGCCACTGGCCTGCAACCCTCAGCCAGACGGCCGGCTGGCGATCGTCGCCTCCAACGGAGGATCGCCAGCCCACCCGGGCTGGTATTACAACCTCAAGGCCAATCCCGCCGTCACCGTCGAGGTGGGCACCCAGATGTTCACGGCAGTGGCGGAAGAACTCGACGACGCCGCCCGCGCCGAGCTGTGGCCGAGGCTGGTCGCCGAGTCTCCTGCCATCGCCGAACACCAGGCCAAGACCACGCGGCAGATTCCGGTGTTCATGCTGATCCGCCGGGACTGACCTGCGACGAGAGCCGCCTTTGCCACGGCAAATCCGGCACGTCGCCTGGGGGCCGGTGTCCTATCGACGGCTATGCCCGCCCGGCAGCAGGAAGCCCGGCCCAGTCGAATGCCTCACCGGCCTGCCGCAGCCGATCCAGGCTTATCGCCAGCCGCGGGCTTGGCCGGCGCCGGGGCTGATCTGGTCATTGGCGGCGGCGAGCGCCTGCTGCCAGACCGGGCTGTCATCGAAGTGGTTGTCGTAGAGGTCTTGGGTCTGCAGGATGCTCTCCAGCGGCGCCTGCCCGGCGGCGATGCGCTGCAGCTGGCGCAAGTACTCGCACCGTTCCACGCCGGGGGCAAGGATGATCAGAAAGCCGGCGTCGGCGCCGCGGGCCAGCCCGGGCTGTTGGCTGAGCTGCCATCAGGCCAGAGCCAGCGCAATGGCGTGCAGGGCCAGTCCCACGCCCGCTCCCACCACGGTGCCGTTGATCCGGATGTACTGCAGGTCGCGTCCAAGGAGCAGCTCTAGCTGGCTCGACGTTTCCGCGGCATCCCACCGCTCGATGGTCCCGGTGACCAGGCCGGCGAGTTCGTCATGGAACTGGTCGGCCAGTGCCCTGGCGCCTGATTCGACCATGCGCTCCAGGCCTTCATGGAGACGGCGGTCTGAGCCCAGGCGCCAGCCGGCCGCTACCAGCGCATCGGCCAGCCGGCGGCGCAGCTCAGACTCCGGGTCAGCTGCCTGGGCCCGCAGGGCGTCCTTGGCCTGCTGCCACAGCGAGGAGGACCAGTCGCGCAGCACGGTGCTGCCCAGGACATCGCGCTTGAGGCGCTCGCCGCGCTCGCGCAGCTCCGGGGACGTCTCGAGGCGGTCGGGGAGGCCGGCGATCCATTGATCGAACTGATGCCGGGTCTCGTCGTCGGGATCGGCAGCCATCGCCGCCAGCCGCTGGCGCAGGCGGGTGTGCAGACGGTCGAAGACCCGGCGGTAGGCCGCGTCAGGCACCCACCGGGGTGTCTCGTCCTCGAACCGATCACGCAGCTCCGCGTAATGGTCGGCCAGATAGCGGTCAGCGCCAGACACGATCGTGTTGAACAACTCAGCGTGGTGACCTCCCGCGATGACGATCCGCAGGACCCGTCCGGCCAGCGGCGCTACTTCGACGGCATCCAGCGCCCGGGTCAATTCGGCGGTAAGCACGCGCTGGACATCCTCATCACGCATGGCATCGGCCACGGTGACCACCAGATCAGCGGCATGCCCGGCGAAACGGGCGGCGTTGGCCCGGTCAGCCAGCCAGGCGGCCAGGCGGGGAACGAGGCTTGCCGAGCGGATCCGCTCAGCAAGAACGTCGGCGTTGAGGAAGTTCTCCTGCACGAACTGGCCGAGAGTGGCGGCGAACTGATCCTTCCGCTCGACGATCAGCGCGGTGTGCGGGATCGGCAGGCCCAGGGGCCGGCGGAACAGGGCCGTCACCGCGAACCAGTCTGCAACCCCTCCCACCATGGCCGCCTCGGCGCCGGCCTGCACGTAGCCGAGGAGGGTTCCGTGGACGCCGATCGCGGTCACGACCACAAACAGCGCCGTCGCCGCCGCGAGGAGCGCTGTGGCCCGGCGGCGCGCAGCGGCCAGACGACGCGTCCGCACCGCCACCGACTCGCGCCCGACCGCGGGTGTCGGCGAGGCAGTCATCGTCTCGGCAGATTCCATTTGGCCGTGATCGCTAGCGGACGACGTCGAGGATGATCTTGCCGCTGGCATGCCGGCGCTTCAATATTCGGTGCGCCTCGGCCGCTGCCGCGAGCGGGAGCACATGGCTGACAACGGGCCGCAGCGCCTGCCGGTCCAGCAGCGCCGCGAGCGCCCGGGTCCGGTCGCCGTCGTCGCCGATGAGCACGCTGACGCCTTCGCCCACGCTGTCTATGACCCCGGCCACGTCATAGCCGAGGACGCACGGCACGCGCAGCCCGGCCCAGCGGCCATCTGCCCGGTTACCGGCGTTCGACGGGGTTGACCCCCGCCGCGTGCACGACGATCCGCGCCTGGCCGGGACCGGCCACCGGATCAGCAGCCTGGCCCAGCCGCAGCTGGTCCGGTGCGCCGAACTCGCTGACCAGCACAGCTCTCATAGGCAAGGTTCCTTCCGGAGGTCAGTTGGCGTACCCCGACCATTCCTGGCCCCCCGAGCAGGCATCATGACACACACAGTCAAGCTGATCTTGGAGGAGGCCGCCCGCAGCCTCGCCCGGCTTGTCCCGGCCGCGTCCTGGCTGTCCCGTTACCAGCGCGGCTGGCTGACCGGCGATGCTGTTGCCGGTTGCACCATCTGGGGCCTGCTGATCCCGAAATGATCGCCTACGCCAGCCTGAGAAAATCGGTTCTCAGCCCCCGGCGCTGGTCGCCAGGACCGGCGCCGGCAACTCGCGCGCTGCTTTCGGCGGCCGGCCGGGGAGCAGCAGTGCCAGCGCCAGTCCGATCCCGGCCAGCACCGCGCAAGCCAGGAAGGCGGCCCGGTAGCCCTCGGTCAGCACGACGAGCGGGTTCGCGCTGTTGTCCGCCGCCAGGTAGTCCTGAGCGGGAGACCGCAACGGTCGTACCGCGTAGACGAGCAGAACGAGCGCACCGGTGATAGTGAGCGCCCCGGCGGGGTCGTAGCTGCGCCGCGCCAGCGATCCCCGGCTCTCGCGCAGCGGCACCGGCGACAGCGTGAGCGCGGCCAGGCCGATGGGGACGCTGATGAAGAAGATCCCCCCGCCAGCCGGGGCCATCGACGAGCGGGCCGCCGATCAGCCACGCCGTGGTGGCGCCGATGCCGCCAAGTTCGCCCCGGGCCGGTGTCCATACCCGGAGGAAACGCGCCAGGTCTGGAAGAAGGTGAGCGCTGGCATGCGCTGCAGCGAAATACACACCTGCCGGCTGCCCCACGGGAGGGGCGGCGGGAGTAGCGTGGCGCCATAAGGCCAGCGGCCCGGCGGGTGTTGCGCCGCGCCTGGTGGACTGCGCAGACCCGCCGGCGGGCTAAGTGAAGGGCGGCTCTGCCAGTGTGGTGGGCGGCGACGGTGATGATGGGCGATATCGGTGAGGAGATCACCGAGATCGAGTTGGAGCCACCGCCCGAGGAGATGCCCGCGGAGCCGCCCGTGGAGCCTGCGATGGAGCCTGTCCCGGGATGATTACGTCGGCGGGGGAGGGCATCCCGGGGTTCGGCGGCCGCGATCTGCCGCTGGCGATGGGCTCGGTGACGGGCGTGCGGCTGTGGCGTGTGGACATGACCTCGGCCGAGGCGGTTGTAAACGGGACTCCTGGGCCGGTGGACGGCCTGCTGACCGGCGTCTTCGGCGGTGTCTGGCGGCGGGGGGAGAACGTGGCCGCATGCGGCGGCGGCGCCCGGGGGTCCTCCCCGTGTCATCGTGACCTGGTGCCCGCGCCCGGCTGCGGGTGCGGGTTCTGGGCGTACTGGGCTCTGCGGTACGCCTGGCGCTGCGACTACTACTGGCAGGCCGAAGTGATCGGGGTCATCCAGGGCTACGGACGGACCAGGATCGGCACGCGGGGATGCCGGTGTAGCAGGGCCCGCATCCTGGCCTTGCACGTGCGCCCTGCCGGTCCCGATGACCAGCCGACGAGCCTGGGCGACCGCGATGTTGCCGAGGTTCTTGGTAGCTACTACGGCGTGCCGTGCTATCCGTCGCTGGCAGAGATGCTGGCCGCCCACCCGCTGACCGCGGACTACCTCCCGCGCCGGCAACGGCACCTGGCCACCTCTTCGTCGCTTCGCCCCACGGCACTAGCCCTGCCCGCGCCGGTCAACTGGCTGCGGGCGATGGGGCAGGCGGGATGGCGGACCCTGGGCGGTCCGGCCGGCTCTTAGGACACTCCCGCAAAGCGGATCAAAGGATCCCGCGGTCGGCGAAGGCCGAGTGGACGACCTCGGCGGGCTTGAATTCCCTCGAACCAGCCCGGCTACACCGCCCCGCGGCGGCTAACTGGTAGAGCCGGCTCGCGCGAGTCAGCCGGGCCTATCCAAGCCTGGCCCGCACACCCGGCGCCGCATGGCGATGGGACCCCGCTACGCAAGAGCTCATCCGGCCCTAAGCTCTGGGCGCCTGGTCATCATCGGCGTCCGCGTCGGCTAGGTCCGGATCCACCCCGCCTTCCCGGTGCGCTTCTTGGATCCGCATCACCTTCCGCATCATGGCGGCCTCGCGGTCTTCGGCTGTCACCTCGGGCGCGCTTTCCGCCGCCCTGTCGGCGCCGTCCGGCGCCGATGCCTGATCACTCATGGCCACGCCTCCCTACTGGCTGGACACCGGGAGCATCACCCAGCCAGGACCATTATCTGGCCGGGACGTGAGAGCGGCACTTCAGCCGTCGTCGCGCTCGGTGAGCCAGCGGAGTTCCTCATCGGCGTGCGCGGCGGCGCCGCGGGTCCGAGGACCGGGACTCTCACCTGGGTGATCGTGCGGGCGGATCAGCACATATGACTGCAGCGGGCCGGTCTCAGGGACCGTGGTCCACTCGCTGACGTCCACCCGGTCGATGAACTGCAGGTCCCTGCCGTCACAAATGGCCAGCTCGACAGGGCTGTCCAAACCGCCGGGCAGGTTGCCAGCCGCGTCGGTGAGGCGCTGGATGAACTCGCGGACGGACTCTTGGTCCACAGCCCCAGTGTTGACATCGGGCGCCGCGGCTGGCAAGACCATTCCGCCGGCGCGTACGATGCCCGCCGCTAATACGGCTTCAGCGCCCGGGAATCCACAGCTTGCTGGACCCCGGCCCGGCGGGCGACTGCACTGCACCTGATGGCGGCGGGGCCGGCACCCGGTCTAGATCGTTGTCCTCCGGTTTGCCTGCCTGGCTCGTGTGGCCCTCCGCGCTCACCTGGGCCAGCTGCAGCTGTCCCAGCACCTGGTCGACCTGCGTGGTGAGGTCGCCCGGCAGACAGGGCCGCGCGTGCGCGAGCACCACGGTGCTCACGTCGATCAGCAACCGGGCGTCACGCCGCCCCAGTTTGACCTGGGCGGCGTTGAGCAGGCTGAACAAGACATCCCCGATGACCTGTTCGACGGGAAGCGACCGCATCTGCTGCACGTACTCGCGGACATCCTCCGCGGATCGTGCCTGTTCCGGCTCGCCGCCGCTGTCCGGCCCCACGGTGTCCATGGCAGGGGTCAGGGGGTGCTCGGCGGGGGTGGCGCGTCTGGGCCGCGATCCGGCGGGGCAGCTGGCCCCGGGCCCGTAGGACCTGGTTCGGTGGGGCCCGGCGTCGGGAACGGCTTCGTGGAGTCCGGCGCCGTGGGACCAGGCGCCGTGGAGTCCGGTGCTGCGGGGCCTGGCGGCGTGGCGCCCGCCGGGGGCGGGCTGGGGGGCACCGTGGGGTACGCCGGCTCCCAGACTTGAGCATCCGCTGGGCCGGTGGGGACGTACGTCTGGCCACCGTGCGCGGCGATCAGGCGGTAGTAGATGAGCGTGGCCACCAGTGCCAGGAACGGCGCGATCAGGGTGCCCGTCACGACGTTGTTCACGAAGCTGCGCAAGAATAGCGAGTGCAGGAGACCCAGGATGAGGCCGAGCACGATGCTGAACGCGATCAGGATCAAGAACACCAGGACGTAGGTGCCGAACACCCGCCACGCGTAACCACGCACGGTCCGCCAACTGTTGCCGAACGACGCGAACACCCCCGACCCCCCGAGCACGATGAACGGGATGATGAGGCACCAGAACGTCAGCAGGATGAGGCCGGGCACGACCAGCAGAATGAAGCCGATAGTGATGCCGATGCCGGCCAGGATGGCGGCCCCGATAACCGGCAGGATGTAGGGGGATGCGGCCTGCACGGTCTGGGACAGGTCCAGGTCGACGCGGCCGTCGCGAACGTCCTGGACCGCTTTGATCAGCGACGCCTGAACCACATAGGTGGCCGCGAAGCCGAGGATCGCGCCGAGGATCGCGCCGAAAACCCCGGCCAGCGACAACAGGGCGACCAGGATGGCCGTGATCACGTAGATCACGAAGGCAATCAGCAGGAAGTGGCTCGCGAACCGCCGGTACAGGTCCCAGGCCTCGGACAACACGCCAGTGAGCGGGCTCATAAGTGGATCTTAGGACAGCACTGGCTCAATGGGACGGCCTATCGCCGACAGGTGTTGGTGTCCTGCCCGGCGCCGGAGCCCTGTGCCGGACCGCCAGCGAGCGCCGGGCTCAGCCGCCGTCGGTGCCGCGGATCACGACCACCGGGCAGAACGCACCAGTCACACAGTGGATGCTCACCGAGCCGAGCAGCATGCCGGTGAACGCGCCATGCCCGTGGCTGCCCACCACCAGCAGGTCGGCCTCCTTGGAGGCCTCGATCAGGACCTGTGCCGGGTGCCCGTACCCGAGCCTGGTCTCCACCTCGGGGGCCGGCTGGCCGCCCTGGGCCTTGGCAATCGCCTCCTCGAGGATGGCCCCTTCCCGCGACTCGGTCTGGTGGCGCACGGGTTCCGGCGCGACCCCCACCGGGGGCTGGCCTGCCGCGTCGGGGTAGTGCCAGGCCAGCAGGGCCTGCACCCGGGCGCCGGTGGCGGCGGCGTACCGCGCCGCCCAGCCCAGCGCCCGCACCGACTCTGCCGAGCCGTCCACGCCCACGACCACGAGTTCTTGCCCGGTGCGCTCGCCGCTCATCGTCGCCCGCCTCCCTGCTCCTGAGGGTGCCCACCGGCCGTTGGCCGGGACCGCGCGCCGCGCGGCTGCCCTTGGCAGCTATCGAACCGGGCCGCCGCGGCCTTGTACAGGGCCGGACGCGCCAGGTGGACTGTCCAAACGGCCCGGGACATTCCGTTCGGCGCGGATCTGTGGCGGGAAGATGCCCAGTTGACCCAAATTGATCTCTGGTGCGCGAGAGCTCTAGGGGTGAGACTTGACCCGGGGGGATGAGAGCCACTGGGTCGGTGTGGCCTTTTTTGGAAGGAGTGGTTATGCCTGGGATCACCGTTGGCGTGGATGGCTCGGATTACTCACGGAAGGCGCTGGAGTGGGCGATCCGCGAAGCGGGTGCGCGCGGCACCTCGCTGACCGTGCTGGCCGTGCATCCGGTCCCTAGGAATCACTGGACCGGTGACCCGGAGACGTACCCGACGGACGCGCCGGAAACGGAGACGATACGGCAGGCGGCGGAGGAGGCGGTGCAGAAGGCAGTGAGCCAGGTAGGGGCGCCAGGACCCACGTCGGTCACGGTCCGTGCGGTCACCGGCGTGCCGGCGCAAGAGTTGGTGGCCGCGTCGGCGGACGCGGATCTCGTGGTGGTCGGCTCGCGCGGTGGCGGGGGATTCGCCAAGATGGTGCTGGGCTCGGTAACCAGCCAGGTGGTGAGCCACGCGGAATCCCCCGTGGTGGTGATCCGCTAATAGGGGCCACCAGGTCTCACCCGGTCGGCCGGGCTGTGGGCAGCAGGGCCGCCAGTTCTCTGCCCCATTGCCCGGCCCGATCCTGCTCGCCGGGCCGCAACTGATTGTCCTTGGTCACCAGGAAGCTCTCGGCGGGAGCGAGGAGGGCGATCCCGTGCCGCTCCAGCAGCTTGGCGATCGTCCTTGACGCGCGCCCAGTGAGCATCGGCGCGCCGGCGAGCCGGGTGTCGAATGCCGCTCCTCGGGCGTGGATCCGTCCCAGGCCGGTGAGCCAGTCACGCAGGCCCGGCCCTTCCGCGCTGGGGTCCAGGGCGAGCTGGCTGCCATCCTTGTGCGCCATTTCCACCGCGCCGGCGCGGGAGCGCGCCCCGCTCATTCCGTGTATGTGCGTGGGGCCGCCGGCCACCACCAGGTCCGCCCCGTCCAGCAGCTCGCGGCCCGCCTGGGCGACCGGGACCACGGTGACTTCGTTGCCCGGCGCCAGGCCCTCGGCGATGGCGTCGGCAATCAAGTGCGTGTTGCCGAACATCGACTCGTAAACGATCACGACGCGCATCTCGGCGCCTCCTCATGTGTTGTCCCTGCTATAAGGCTGCCGCGCGGGCCCGGCTCAACCTGAGGACCAAAGGTCCCTGGGGACGCAGCTTTCGTCCCTGGTCCGCGGCTTCGGCAAGATGCTGATCGGCTCGGTCAGCAACCAGGTCGCGCACCACGCGCACTGCCCGGTCGTGGTGGTGCCCAGCGAGCGGTAATGGCGCCATTTGCGGCCAGGCCGTCCCCGCGGGGACGGCCTGGCGCGTTTCTGTAACCATGGTGACGTGGAATCGGGCCCTCCGGGCAGGCGGGGCCTGATCCCCGTGCGAGCCGTGGCCAGCTAAGTCCTGCCGCGAATTCCGGTCATTGATATCTGCAGTCATGGGTATGTGGGTAACCGTCGGTGACGATGAGACCCTAGACACCAGGACAGCAAATTACTTTCGGGAGCAGGCAGGATGCGGCTGCGGGCAGGCGTGGCGATCGACCTCGGCACCGTCAACACCCTGGTAAGCGTCCGCGGCAGGGGGCTCGTCGTGGAGGAGCCGTCCGCGATCGCGGTGGACCGGGCGACCGGCCAGGCCGCCGCGGTCGGCCGGGCGGCGGATGCGCTCGCCGGCAAGGAGCCGCAGGGCATCGATGTCATCCATCCCCTGCGGGACGGGGTCATCGCGGACCTGGAGGCGGCAACGGCCATGCTCCAGGCGTTCCTGCGGCTGGCGCGGTTGCGCCGCAGCCTGCTGCGGCCCGCGGCCGTGGTCTGCGTGCCGAGCGGCGCCACCTGGGTGGAGCGCCGGGCGCTGGCCGCCGCCGCCGAGGCGGGCCGTCCCCGCTGCGTGGTGCAGCTCGTCGACGAGCCGGTCGCCGCAGCCGTGGGCGCTGGCTTCGATCCGGTCGGCGGAACCGGCGCCTTCATCGTGGACGTGGGCGGCGGGACCACCGAGATCGCGGCGGTCGCCGGCGGCCACCTGGTGCGGGCCGAGTCGTTGCGCCTGGGCGGCAACGCGATGGACGAAGCGATCGTGGCCGCGATCAGGGCCGAGCGCGGCCTGCTCATCGGGCGGAACGCGGCACGCCGGCTGAAGATGTCCCTGGGGCTGACCGGGGGGCAGGGGGGCACGCCCGAATGGGCGGAAGCGGTCGGCGTGGACGTGGCGCGCGGGGTTCCGCGGGCCGAGCGGATCCCCGGGGAGCTCGTCGCGGACGCGCTCGAACCGTGCGTCACCACGATCATCGATGCGGTCCGGGAGATTCTCCTGGACCTCCCCCCGGACCTCGCCGAGGATGTGATGCTGGGCAAGATCTGCCTAGCCGGGGGCGGGGCGCTGCTGCTGGGCCTGGCGGGCAGGATCGAGACAGCCGCGGGCATACCGGCCTTGGTCGTGGACGACCCGTTGCGCTGCGTCGTCCGTGGCGCGGCCGACGTCCTCGACAACGGCCGCCCGGGCGGCCAGGGCTAGCCGCGCCGGGCGGCGCCACCTGGCAATCGTGCTCACCGGATGGGGGATGCCTACCGGTATCCCGCCTGCCGGGAGCGCCTGCCCATCGGCGATCATTCAGATCAGCCTGATCATTCGCAAGCGAGGAGCATTGAATGGATCTGCGAGGGCGCAGCCTGCTCAAGGAGATCGACCTCAGCGCCGAAGAGTTTCTCCACCTCGTCGACCTCGGCGGGCGGCTGCGGGCGGACAAGCGGGCGGGGCGCCGGGCGCACCGCCTGGCCGGCCGGAGCATCGCGCTGATCTTCGAGAAGACATCGACCCGCACCCGGTCCGCGTTCGAGGTGGCGGCGCACGACGAAGGCGGGGCCGTCACCTACATCGGGCCCGGCGACTCGCAGCTCGGGCGCAAGGAGTCCATGAAGGACACCGCGCGGGTGCTCGGCCGGATGTTCGACGGCATCGAATACCGCGGTTCCGGCCAGGAGAAGGTGGAAACCCTGGGCGCCTTTGCCGGGGTGCCGGTGTGGAACGGGCTCACCGACGAATGGCATCCCACCCAGATGCTGGCCGACATCCTCACGATGCGCGACCACACCGCCAAGCCGCTCGCCGAGGTGACCTACTGCTACCTGGGCGACGGCCGTAACAACACCGCGAACTCGCTGCTGGTGACCGGCTGCCTGCTGGGCATGGACGTGCGGATCTGCGCCCCCGCCGCGCTCCAGCCCGCGCCGGGGGTGCAGGCCATCGCCGCCGGCCTGGCCGCGCCCTCCGGCGCCCGGATGACCGTTACCGCGGACCTTGCCAAGGCCGTGGCGGGCGCGGACTACCTCTACACCGACGTGTGGCTGTCGATGGGGGAACCCCCGGAGGAGTGGGATGAGCGGATCGACGAGCTGCTGCCCTACCAGGTGAACGCGGGGGTGATGGCGGCCACTGGGAACCCGGCGGTGCAGTTCATGCACTGCCTGCCCGCCCTGCACAACACTGAGACCGAGATCGGCCAGCAGATCTACGACAAGCGCGGGCTCGCGGCGCTGGAGGTTACCGAGGAGGTCTTCGAGTCACCCGCCTCTATCGTGTTCGACCAGGCGGAGAACCGGCTGCACACCATCAAGGCGGCGATGGTGGCGACCATCGGGGAAACCGAGTGAGGGTGGCCGCCGCCCCCGGGGTAACAGTTCTCCCCGCAGCCACGGTTTGCGGATATGAGTTCCGCTGGCTATACCAGAACCGGCAAGCCGCGTCCGGAAGCGGGGGAACGGGAAAAGGGGTGTGCAGGTGACCGCGGAACCGATCGACGCTACGGTCCCGCCCAGCGGTACGGGCTGCGCCGAGTGCGAGGAGAACGCTGGCTGGTGGTTCCACCTGCGCCGGTGCGCCCAATGCGGGCACATCGGCTGCTGCGACTCCTCACCGGCCCAGCACGCGAGCGCCCATGCAGCCGCTTCCGGGCACCCGTTGATCCGGAGTTTCGAGCCGGGCGAGTCATGGTTCTGGAGCTACGCCGAGAACCGGATGTACGGCAGCGGCCCGGCCCTGGCGCCGCCGGAGCATCACCCGCTCGACCAGCCGACACCAGGCCCGGCCGGCCGGGTACCCCCGGACTGGCAGTCCCACCTGCACTAGCGGTCCCGCCGGCACCGGGCTGCCTTCCCCGCCCGTGGGGAAGGCGATGAACGAGCATGCCCGGATTCCGCCGGGAGTCGATCCAGCCAGGCCCGCGCCAGCGCGGATCTACGACTACTTGTTAAGCGGCGAGAACAACTTCCAGTCCGACCGGGACGCCGCCAAGCGGATCATGGCCCTGGTGCCGGAAATCAAGGATTGCGCCTGGGCCAACCGCGGCTTCCATCAGCGGGCGGCCAGGTGGATCGCCGGGCGGGGGGTCCGCCAGTTCATCGACATCGGCGCCGGCCTGCCAACCGTGGGCAACACCCACGACGTGGTCCGGTCCGTTCGACGCGACGTGCCGTGTCGTGTACGTGGACAACGACCCGATGGTGCGGGCGCAGTCCGGGCCGCTGCTGAACGGCGCCACGGGGGTCAAGGTGATCCTGGGCGACCTGCGCGACCCGGAGCGACTGCTGGCCGACCCGCAACTGCGGGCGCTGATCGACCTCAGCCAGCCGACCGGCCTGCTGATGACCGCGGTCATGCACTTCGTGGCCGACGACAGCGACCCGCCGGGCCTGATGCGGCAGTACCTGGCTGCCCTGGCATCCGGCAGCTACCTCGCCCTGTCCCACCTCACCAGCGACCACAAGCCGCCCCGTGCGGTCCGCGAATTCCGCCGGGTTTTCGCCCGCGCCACCGAGCAGATGCACTTTCGCTCCAGGCACGAGGTCGAACGGCTCTTTGACAGCCTGAAACTGGTTTCGCCGCGGGATCCGGAGAGTCCCGGGCGCCTGTGTTATGTGGGCGACTGGGAGGCCGAGGACGCCGACCTGGCCGACAGCGACGGATCCCGCTGGCTCTACTGCGGCGTCGGCTGGCGCCCGTTACCGGAATCCCAGGTCCCGGGACCCGGGCCGGCCCGCGGCCCGGGCCGACCCCGTGACCCGGTCCGGTCAGGCGCCCAGGTCCGCACCGACGTACGCCCGGACCTCCTGGACGGCCCAGTTGTTGCCGTCGGGATCGGTGAAGAAGACGAACTTCCCGCCATCCCTGGTGGCGTCCAGTATCTGCACCGGAGTGACTTCGACGCCGCGCTCGGCCAGTTGCGCGCGGGCCGCCTCGACGTCGGGGACCACCAGTTGCAGGCTCGCCGAAGATCCCAGGTCAGTGCCCGGCGGCACCACCTTGGGGCCGACCACCACCGAGCACGCCGACCCGGGCGGGGTCATGTGCACCACCCGCATCGTCTCGGTGGGACGGGTGTCGGCGTCGAGGTGGAATCCCAGCGTGCCGGTGTAAAACTCCTTCGCCCGGTCGATGTCGGTAACCGGGACAACCACCACTTCCAGCTTCCAATCCATGGCATGTGTCCTTTCGTTTGCCGCGCCCGGTGGCGCTCTCAGCCCTAGGACGAAGCTGAGGCCCCCAGTCTCGACATCGATCGTCGATAGCCGGAACGCCTTCGGCCGGCCGTTGGCCTGCCCATGGGCGGCTCGCGTCCCTAGGCCCGCGCGGGCAGGCTGACCGCGGCCTCGGCGGTGAACGCCAGGAACGTCAGCGTCTCCTGCAGGTAGAGCTGGACGTCGCTGGCGGTGTGGGACAGGTAGCCGATCGAGGCTTCCTGCCCGAGCCGGAGGCTGAAGTCGCCGCCCCGGGTGGTCAGCGCGACCGCGCCGGAGATGGCGGGCGCCCAGATGATGTCGCCGTTGACGAGCCGCCGGATGTGCTCGAGCACCGGGTAGCCGTGGTCGCTGGTCTCGCTGACGGCGATGTAGGCGTCCGCGCTGAGCAGCACCGAGTACGGCCCGTCGACGCCGCTCTCGCGGAGCTGGCCGAGCGCGCGGGCGATGGCCGCCGGGTAGGCGCGCACGTCTTCGGGCAGGTGCACCGGCGGGTTGCTGGAGATCGCCCGGATGCCCTGGATGCCGGCTGCGGGGTAGCCATCGAAGATGGCCCGGTCCTCCGCGAAGGCGACCTGCCGCGCGGCATCCTTGACCGGCTGCCAGTCGGAGTCCTGCGCCCCGCGCTCCACGTCGTCGATCTCCTCGCGGGCCAGGGCAAATGGGGCGCGTAGTTCCACCAGCGACACGGCCATGCGCTGGCGGGCGAGCACACCGCCGGCCGGTGCGTCGATGTCGCGGACCCGGCCGGTGCCCACCGCGGACAGCCCGTAGCCCTCGGGGCCGTGCACGTCCACCACCCGCCGCCCGGCGAGGTGGCGCTTGAACGTCCGCGTGGCCTCTTCCTCGATCTGCGCCCAGGCAGCCGCGGAGACCGGTGCCAGCTCGCGGTGCAGGTTATCCATCGCCAGGTGCCCCTTTCAGGCTGCCGATCTTGAGGGATCCGTGTGGTCCGGGGGGACCGGGGACCGGAGGGCTGGCCGCCGGCCCAGAATCGGCGGCCGGCCCGGGTCCGGATTCGCGGGCCGGCGCGGCGGCGCCAAGGCTCTCCAGCAGCGGGACCGAGGGCACGAAGAACAGGCACCCAGTCACCGCCGTGCTGAAGTCCAGCAGCCGGTCGTAGTTCCCCTCCGGGTCGCCGACGAACATGTTGACGAGCATCTGCTCGATCGTGTCCGGGGAGCGGGCGTAGCCGATGAAGTAGGTGCCATAACGCCCGTCCCCCACCGAGCCGAACGGCATGTTGTCCCGGACGATCTGCACTTCCTCGCCGTCCTCACCGGTGATGGTGGTCAGCGCGTTGTGCGCGTAGCTGGGCTTGACGTCATCGGATAGTTCGATATCGGCCAGCTTGGTCCGCCCGATGATCTTTTCCTGCTCCTCGACCGGCATCTCGTTCCAGGCGGCCACGTCGTGCAGGTACTGCTGCACGATGACGTAGCTGCCGCCGGCGAACGCCGGGTCCTCGCCACCGATCAGCACCGCCCGCGCGGCCGCGGCGCCGGTGGGGTTCTCCGTGCCGTTGACGAAGCCGATCAGGTCCCGGTCGTCGAAGTACCGGAACCCGTGCACCTCATCCGCCACCGTTACCGCACGGCCCAGCCGGGTCATGATCTGGCTGGCCAGCTCGAAGCACAGGTCCATCCGCGAGGCACGTATATGGAACAGCGCATCTCCCGGAGTGGCGACGGCATGCCGCGGTCCCGCTTTTATTTCGCGAAACGAATGCAGCCCCGCTGGCCGGTCCGTACCGGCGATCCGGTCCCAGCCGGCCGCACCGAAACCGGTGACGCAGCTGAGGTGACCCTCCAGATCCCGAAATCCGACCGCCCGGACCAGACCAGCCAGGTCCGCGCACAGGTCGCGTACCGCCTCGGCGCTGTCCTCGCCCGGGTTGAGCACGACTACCAGGAAGATCGCCGCACCGGTCAGCGGGGCGATCACCGCCTGCGGCTCGGGCGCCGCGCTGCTCGCGTCCGTGGTCACCGGTCCATCCTCTACCAGCCCCCTGCGGCGCCGCGAGCCCCGCGGCAAATCTGGCTTCTGCGTTGCCGCGCACACGGAGCTGCTCTGGGCGCTCGGCGCCAGTCCTGGCTCGTTGGACGACCGGCACATGGCCTTCTCGTGGCCGGCGCCCGTAGCCTGAGCAGCGCATGCGCCGGCTCCGGAGCGGGAGCATGGGGAGTAGAGGCGGGAAGGAGGCCGGGTTCGGCGATGCCTGTTCGGGTCGGCACCTCTGGCTGGCAGTACCGCGACCGGCGGGGCGTGCTCTACCCGGCGGGCCTGGCGGAGCGCGACTGGCTGGAGCACTACGCGAGCCGGTATGGCACGGTCGAGAACAACGGAACGTTCTACCGGCTCCCCGCCCCGGACACGTTCGCCGGGTGGCGGGCCAAGACGCCGGACGGCTTCGTCATGACGGTCAAGGCGAGCCGTTACCTGACCCATGTCCGACGGCTGCGGAACCGGTCGAGCGCCTCATGCGCGCCGCTGCCGGGCTGGGCGACCGGCTCGGCCCGCTGCTGCTGCAGTTGCCGCCCAACCTCCGCGCCGACCCCGGCGCCCGGAGGCTGACCTGGCCAGGCGGCCTGTGCTTGGGGCGGGCTCGGTTACCGGTCAGGATGCTCGTGCCAGAAAGGCCCCTGCGCGGGCGCCCGGAGGAACTTGATCCACCGGCGGCACCAGTCCCGCAGCCGCCGCACCGGGCGCGGCCTGAAGGTCACGATGTCCCATAACTTCGATGCGAAGCGGTCAACGCTCCCACGCTCCATCATCCTCTCCCAGCGGGAGTGGCTGGCCAGGGAACGGACAAAACGGACACGAGCCAGCCGCCGACGATCCTCACGGCTGGCTTGTCGACAGCATGGGTCATTCTACCCGCCGCGGCACGAACCGGGCAGGCGCGAAAGGCGCTGGTGACGGCCCCGAGCTGCCGGGCGGGGGTAAAACTGGTGACGGCCCCCGGCTGCCGGGGCGGAGGTCAAAGGTCAGCCGGGGGCCTCTGGGGTTGAAGCGAAGGACCCGTTACCCGGCTGCGGTGAGTTCATGCTGGAATTCGCCAGCCGTTTCGGCCAAGCGTTCCCGGGTCCGGCCCGGCCGCTACGGGCTGGTGATGGTCTGCGGCCTCGGCCAGCCCCGGGAGCAACATGCCTGCCCGGGGCCGGCTGCCGCTAGCGGATCGCAGGCGGGAGCCCGAAGGCGGGGAACAAGCCGGCGCCGAACGTGGTGATCTCCCTGATCAGCCCGCCATCGACGCGCAGCACATCGATCTTGAACGCCCGGAATTCCGAGTCGCCCGGCCGGCGCAGATAGCTCGCCGCGGCCGGCATCAGGTTGGCCCCGGTCGGCGCCAAGCGCCAGTCTCCTTCCCGGTCCGGGCCGAAGGCGCGGTCCAGCAACGGCGCGATCGCGTTGACGCCGTCGTAGCACAGCGAGTACGGCGGCATGGTGACCCTGATGTCCCGCGCGGCGATCGCCACGGCCGCCGCCGCGTCGCACCGCTCATGCGCGTCGATGAACTGGTCAAGCAGCTCTCGTTCGATGGTGCTGAGCTGCCCGGCGGACCATTCGCCGCGCCGGGCGGGCAGGTGCTCGCGCATCGTGGCACGGGCGCGCTGCAGCGCGCTGTTGGCCGCGGCCACGCTCATCTCCAGCAGGTCCGCGGTCTGGCTGGCGGGCCAGCCCAGCACATCCCGGGCGATCAGCGTCGCGCGCTGCCGCGGTGGCAGGACCTGGAGCGCGGCCACGAACGCCAGCTCGATGGTCTCCCGCTCGATCGCCGCCGTGTCCGGCTGCCCGGCGGGCGCGGCCGCCTCGGCCAGCAGCCGGTCCGGATACGGCTGCAACCAGGGCACCTCGGCGAACGAGCGCAGCACCGTGGCCCGGTGGGAGCTACGGCGGAGCATGTCCAGGCACACGTTGCTAGCGATGCGGTACAACCAAGCGCGGAACAGGCCGCTGCCATCGAAGCCCTCGCGCCCGCGCCAGGCACGCAGGAAGGCCTCCTGCACGGCGTCCTCCGCGTCGTCCAACGATCCCAGCATGCGGTAGCAGTGCACGTGCAGCTCGCGCCGGTGCCGCTCGGTCAGGGCGGCGAACGCGGGTTCATCGCCCGCGATCGCCGCTGCCACCAGTTCCTCGGTCATCGCAGCCTCCCGCCCTGCCACCTGGCCCGCGGCCTCATCCGGCGGGCTCGGCCCGGTGCACCTCTTGCAGCACCCAGACGTTGCCATCCGGATCGGCGAAGTCAGCGAACGACATGTAGCTCTCGCGCTGCGGGTCCGGCCCGGGCGCCCAGGCGCCGGACTCCAGGTGCCGGATCTCGCTGACCTGCACACCGCGCCGCAGCAGCAGGTTGCGCGCGGTCTCGATATCGGGGACGACCAGGTGCAGGCCCCGGGCCGAGCCGGGCGGCGCGGCGGTGATGCCGGTGCCGAAGCCCACCGAACAGGCCGACCCGGGCGGCGTCACCTGGACGACGCGCATCTCCTCGCCTACCGGGGTGTCGACCAGCAGGGCGAAGCCGGCCTGCTCCAGGTAGAAGGACTTGGCGCGGTCCACGTCGGTCACCGGGATCAGGACCAGCTCCAACTTGTACTCCATGGTGAACCCTCCTCATGCCGGGGCCTGCCCCGCCGCGCACGGGGCACGGCGGCGGCCTCGGCCCGCTAAGTCCCCATGTAACGCAGGCCGCGGGCAAAGCTCATCGGTGACCCGATGACACGGCGATGAGCAGGGCGGACAGGGCAGTCTGGGATGCCAGGCGCCGCCCGGTCCGGTAGGACAGATAAAACTCTGGCGGAACGTCGTAACACCGTTATCCGGGTCCCCGGATGCCGGCCCGCGCGGACAACTATGCTTACTCAACCGCACTGCTTGTCGGTTAGGGATGAAAAATCTACGAACGCCATGAACAGGGCCGGACGGTGACTCGGGACGCCGCACAGGCCAGCGCCCCAGTCCCGGCGGCGGTTCCCGGCCAGGTGCACGTGTTGCTCGTTGAGGACGACGACGGGGATGCCCTGCTCGTCCAGGAACTTCTGTTGGAGGCGTCAGCGCCGGTCGTCCTGAACCGGGTCCGGTCCATCACCGAGGCGAAGCCGATGCTGGCTTCGGCGGCCTGCGTGCTGCTGGACCTCGACCTGCCGGACGCGCACCAGTTGCAGGGGGTGCACTGGCTGCAGGAGAACGTGCCCCACGTCGCGGTCGTCGTGCTGACCGGGCTGGCCGACGAGCACCTGGGTGCCGAGGCGGTCCGGGGCGGCGCGCAGGATTACCTGGTCAAGGGGCAGGTGGACGGGTCGCTGCTGAACCGGGTGATCCGTTACGCGGTGGAGCGCCGCCGGTTCGAGGAGATGCAGCAGCAACTGCGCGAGGCGCAGATCACCGCGCGGGAGAACGCCCGGCTGGAACGGGGCCTGCTGCCGTCGCCGCTGCTGGCCGACGCGCGGCTGACGGTCGCCACCCGGTACCGGCCCGGCGGCGGCCAGATGCTGCTGGGCGGGGATTTCTTCGACCTGGTCGAGGGGCCCGACGGCTGGGTGCACGTCGTGGTCGGCGACGTCTGCGGCCGTGGCCCGGAGGAGGCCGCGCTGGGCGTGTGCCTGCGCGTGGCCTGGCGCACCATGGTGCTAGCGGGTCGGCCTATGGCCGAGGTGCTGTCCGCGGTACAGCAGGTGCTCGAGCATGAACGGCACGAGGACCGGCTGTTCGCCACGTTGTGCATGGTCTCGGTCGCGCCGGACCGGGCGCGCGGGAGGCTGCACCTGGCCGGGCACCCGCCGCCGCTGCTGCTGGCCCCCGGCGGGGTGACCGAGTTGAGGGCGCCGGTCAGCGCGCCCCCCGGCATCGCGCACATAGAGGACTGGCCGGTCAGCGAGGTGGCCCTGGGGGACAGCTGGACCCTGCTCATGTACACCGACGGGCTGATCGAGGGCCGGGTCGGGGCGGGCCCCCAGCGGCTGGGCAGCGACGGGCTGACCGAGATCATCGAGAAGCACCTGCACGCCATGCGCTCCGCCGGGGAGCAAGAGCGCAAGCCGCGCGACGAGCGCCTGCTGGATGCCCTGGTCGACCGGGTGCGCGAGCTCAACGGCGGGGACCTGGACGACGACCTGGCCGTGCTCGCCCTGGGCTTCCCCCCCGTGGCCAGCGCATGACCGAGCTGCCACCTGATGCCGCGAGGGCCGCGCCGGATTGTGCTGCAATACGCCCAGACGTGGCAACCGGGCACCTGGGGCAGGAACCCGGGCCGGAGAACCCGGCGGGCGGGCGCCTGCGCGGAGGGGCGGCCGGGGCGCCACCCGCCCCGGAACCGGAGTCGCCACAGGCGGCGCCAGCCCCGGAACCGGTATCGCTGGTCCCGGTGGCCGGCACGCGGCGCCGGCGGCCCCGCCCTGCGGGGCAGCCCGACGGCGCGGCACGGGCCACCGCCGCGGAGCGGGCCAACGCCATGGCGGCCAGGTTCGCCGGAGGCTGGCCGTTCGGCCGGATCCTCGGAGTCGGCGTCCTCATCGTCGCGTTGTTCGCGCTGCTGGCGATCGGGGTGGGCGGCACCGCGCTGGCCAACCTGACCACGGCCCGCAACCACGTGGTGAACACGCTCGACCCGGCCGCGTTCCACGCCTCGCAGCTGGAAGTCGAACTGCTGAACCAGGAGACCGGCGTGCGCGGCTACGCGCTCACCGCGCAGCCTGCCTACCTGACGCCCTACCACACGGGACTGGCCGGGCAGGGCCAGCAGGTCGCCAGGCTGCGCCAGTTGCTGGGTGACGTGTCTGGCGCCACGGTCCAGCTGAACACGGTGCTGCAGCGGGTGACTGTCTGGCGGTCCACGTACGCGGTGCCCACGATCACCAAGGTGCGCTCGTCCGGGCAGCCGGTGACCGGCCCAACAGCCGTCGATCAGGGCAAGGCGGACTTCGACCAGATCCGGGCCGCGCTGGCCGCACTCCAGGCCAACCTCGCTACGCAGCGGCAACATGCCGCCGGCACGCTGCACGACTCGGCCCAGGTGCTGGACGCGACGCTCATCGTGATCGCGGTCGCCCTGCTGCTCACCGTGCTGGTTCTCGCGATCGGCCTGTGGCGGTCCGCGATACATCCGCTGAACCGGCTCGCCGCAGACGCCCGCCAGGTAGCCAGCGGCGACTTCGAGCACCAGGTGGAACCCGGCGGCCCGGCCGAGATGCGCGCCGTGGGCCTGGACGTGAACCGGATGCGGGAGCGGATCCTGGCGGAACTGTCGGCGCTGCAGGCCGCGCATGCGGACCTTGAGGCGCGAACCGAAGACCTGCAGCGGTCCAACTCCGAACTGGAGCAGTTCGCCTACGTGGCGTCGCACGACCTGCAGGAGCCGCTGCGCAAGGTGGCCAGCTTCTGCCAGTTGCTGCAGCGCCGGTATGCCGGACGGCTCGACGCCAAGGCCGACGAGTACCTCGAGCACGCGGTGGACGGCGCCAAGCGGATGCAGGCGCTGATCAACGACCTGCTCGCGTTCAGCCGGGTGGGGCGGACCGCACAGCGCCGCGAGCCGGCGTCCTGCGCGATGCTGCTCGCCCAGGCGTGGTCGAATCTCGCGCCCGAGGTGCGCCGGACGCACGCCACCCTTGAGGTGGGCGAGCTGCCGGTGGTGCTCGGTGAGGCCACGCTGCTCACCGCCGCTTTCCAGAACCTGATCAACAACGCGCTGAAGTTCCGCGCGGATGAGGCGCCCCGGGTCTCGGTGTCGGCCCGCCGCGACGGCCACGACTGGCTGTTCTCCTTCAGCGACAATGGGATCGGGATCGAGCCTGAGTACGCCGACCGGATTTTCGTGATCTTCCAGCGCCTGCACGACAAGGCGACCTACCCCGGCACGGGCATAGGCCTGGCCATGGTAAAGAAGATCATCGAATATCACGGTGGCCGGATCTGGCTCGACACCACGGTTACCACAGGGGCCCGTTTCTGGTTCACCCTGCCCGCGCTCCCCGAGGACGAGAACGCCGATGGCTGACGATGCCCAAGCCCGCGTGGTCGACGTGCTGCTGGTCGAGGACGACCCCGGCGACGTCCTGATGACGCGGGAGGCCTTCGAGCACCACAAGATCCGTAACCAGCTGCACGTGGTGAACGACGGCGAACAGGCGATGCAGTTCCTGCGCCGGACGGGGGAGTACGCCAGCGCGCCGCGTCCCGGCCTGATCCTGCTCGACCTGAACCTGCCGCGCCGGGACGGCCTCGAAGTGCTGGCCGAGCTGAAGGCGGACCCGGGGCTGCGAGTCATCCCGGTGGTCATCCTGACCACGTCGCAGGCCGACGAGGACATCCTGCGCAGCTACGCCCTGCACGCCAACGCCTACGTCAGCAAGCCCGTCGACTTCGAACGGTTCATGGATGTGATCCGCCAGATCGACAACTTCTTCGTCACCGTGGTGGAACTGCCCCACTGAACCGGGCTGACCAGCGAGCCTGGCCTTCGGGGTTTGGGCCGTGGGTCTTGCCGACCGGGCCTAGGAATCCTCGCGGCGCATGTGCAGCCGGATGATCGTGCCCGCCGCCCGGCTAGTCCTGATCTCCATCAGGTCGCAGACCTGGTTGACAACCCACAGGCCATGCCCCGAGCCCTCGGGTGGCCGGCGCCAGCGACCGGCCAGCGGATCGGCGATCCAGCCCTGGTCCCGCGCCTGGCAGATGATCTCCTCGCCGGTGTGCCAGACCCAGAACGTGCCGCCCGCGCTGGTGTGGCGCAGCGTGTTGGCGGTGATCTCACCGGCCGCGATCACCATGTTGGTGATCCGTTCCTCGGCCATCCGCAGCGCGGCGGCGTGGCCGGCAACGAGCTCACGCACCGGCCGCAGGCTGGTCTCGTAGGCGAGCACCTGCGCGTCGGCGGGCGGTGCGGGCAGCGGGTCCTCGCACTCGGCGGGCACCACGCCCTGCCCGGCGTAGCCGGCGGCGAACTGGGTCTGCCCGTTGCGCAGGAACGCCGGATGCGTGCGCTCGGCCCCGGCGAGCACCGCGGGCGCCAGCGCGCCGGCATCGTACGGGCACACGATGGTGGCCGGCGCCGAGGCGAACGCCAGGTTCGTCAGCGCCTCATGCCGGGTGGCCTCGCACAGCTCCGCGGCGCTGCGGCCCGGCCAGATCGCCTCGCTCACGAAACGGACCCGCTGCCCGCGGTGCTCGTCGAGGAACGCCCTCAGTTCTGGGATCAACCGTGCCGGGTTGCGCCCCGTCTGCGTGATGGCGCAGTAGCGCAGCAGGTGCGACTCGGCGCCCAGGCGCTCGCGCAGCAGCGCGGACTTGCGGCCGGGCACCGCGATGAACACCGGCTCGGTGTCGCGCAGGCCTGCGAGGGCGAATGCCGACAGGTAGGACAGGTAGGCGCGCTCATCGTCGTAGAAGTAGGCAACGTGGCTCAGGCTCTCGCCGCCCCCCGCCGCTCGGCTGCTCGCCGCACCGCTGACCGGTGCGCCGTGCCGGTCCGGCGTGCCCGCCCTTGCCCCCTGGGCAGGGTGACTTAGATCAGTGTGAACAGCCGGGTGTCCCCGGACAGACACTGTGGGACCTCCCTCCACGCGGCGCGACCAGGTGGTTCCTAACGCTGCTTCCCCGAAGCGCGTCGATCATGCAACCCGCTACCCCCGGGCAGGGCTGAATGAGAATACGATGAGGCAGTTGTCACATGTCCTGCGACCAGAATCCGGGAGTGCCAGGTGGACGGAATCCGGATCTCGTCGGAGCGGCGGGACGGGTTCGCGGTCGTCGCGGTCGGCGGCGAGCTGGACATCGTGACGAGCCGCCGGTTCGACGAGTGCCTCACCGAAGTGCGCCGGGAAGATATGCACGTCATCATCGACCTGAGCGCGGTTGACTTCATGGACACCGGCTCGCTGGCCGTGATCGTCGGCCATTGGAAGCAGGTGACGGCCGCGGGCGGGACGCTGGCGCTGGCAGGCGCGCGGTACCGCTATACCAAGACGCTCTGGATCACCGGCCTCGCTGACCGCTTGCCGATGTACGACAGCGTGGACGCGGCAGTGGCCGCGGGAGCGGCCGGGACAGGCGAGGCGGCGGCAGCCAGCCAATCGTGATCATGACTTTGGTGCCGGTTGAGGCAGACCAAAGTCATGACCACGAAGGTGGGCCCTGCTAGAGCGGGCGGTGGGTGCCCACTGCGACGTCCTGCAACGTGGTGTGCTGGTGTATCCGCAGGTGATGGCTGGTCAGCATGCGGTGAACCCACCTGCGTATCCCCACCATCGGGCCGTCCCAGGCGCCACGGACTCGGTAGTAACCGGTGGGCACCCAGCTTGATCCCGGATACCAGCGGGTGAGCTGGACCTTCTCGCCGGGCTGTGGCGCGTGCAGCACCACGTGCCGCCAGTAGTAGAGGGTGACGTGGCCGTCGCCGAAGAACACCAGGTCGCCCTGCCTGGGGCGATGATGCTGCGGCACTATCTTGGAGCTGTGGAGCATCTCGTACGTGGTGCGCGGCAGCCTCATGCCCGCCTGAGCATAGGCGGCGACCACTAGCCCCGAGCAGTCGAAACCGCGATGGCACGGGCCGGTGCCACCGTAGTTATACGCGCAACCGATCTGGCGCAATGCCCAGGCCATGGCGTCCTGGCGCCGGCTGGCGCTGGCCGGCGCCGCGACCAGTCCGATCAGGGTAAATGCCGCGATCAGCGGCACGACCGACCGGGCCAGCAACCTTAGTTTCGGGGGCTTCTGGGATGACGAGGCCGGCACCCTTTCGTGGTGCCGGCGGATGGGCAGGGTGAATTTTCGGTTGAGATGGGGGCGCACGAAGCGTTCCTTGCTTCAGGCAATAGGGCAACTCGCCAGCCGGCGCAAGGCAAGGTCAGGGCCAGGCGTCGCAGAAACCGGCGCGTCGTGAGCACCCTAACTGCTAGGCAACCAAAAAGTTGGTATTTCTATGGTTTTGCTCATAGCACAGCCTCGTATACGACATGGCAGGTCCGGGCGGCCCCCCTCCTATATCTGGCGGGCAGGGCATCAATTGGGAATTCTTGTTGCGTAGGGTAGCGAGATGCCTGCTGTTGGCAATCACTGATTAAGTTGACGGTGCCTTTCTGTTGTGGTCTCAGGGTCAAATGTGACTGCTGGGACGGCTACCTATTCCGCTCATCTCCGGTATTTTCCGGACAGCGGAAGCGCAGATCACGAACCGGAAACTGAAATGCCCGGGGTCATGAAGGCCTGCTGCCGGAGCCCGCCAGCGGAGTCTGATCGTGGCACCTGCCCTCCTAGACGCGCTCGGTGAACTTCCGGCTGTCGCCGGTGCGCTGGCAGCGGTCGTGGTAGATGGCGTATGACTGTCCGCGCGGCTGGCGCCGTTGGCGGGCCGCGCGGCTAGGCTTGTGTCCTGGACCGCAATCCAGGGAGACATGGAGATTGGCGGCAAAGCAGCAATCGCCGGGCCTCCAGGGCGCTGGCAATGAGATCGCCGGGCTCAAGGCCCGGTACGCGGCGCTCCGGCAGGCGGCCGCGCTCCCGGGCGCCGAGCCTGGCCCGCTGCTGGAAGCCGCGCTCGCCGAACTAGAGGGCGCGGTCGCGGCGCTGACCGCGACGGGCAACGGCGGCGAGGCGGAGCACGGTAACGGCGGCTCGGAAGCTTCCCACGCGGAACGGCGGCTGCTGCATGCCGTCTTCCAGCAAGCGCCGGTGCCGTTGTTCCTGCTCGGCGCCGACGGCACGATCCGGCGGGTCAATGCCGCCGCGGGCGACCTGCTCGGCTACGGCGCCGGGTATGCGACCGGCAAATCTTTTGCGGCCTTTATCGACCTGCCTGCCAGGCCGACCGCGGCGACCCAGCTCGCCGCGGCGGCCCGCAAGAACGAGATGCGGGATTTCCAGTGCACGCTGCTGACCGCGGCCGGAACGGCGGAGCGCTCGCTCGCCGTGCACCCGGTCAGCGCCCAGGGTGCTTCCGGCCAGCTGGTGGTGGCGGTGACCGCGCCCCGTGCGGGCGGGGGCCGGGCCCGGCCGCGGGCGGCCAGGCGTGCCGAGCCTGCTGCGGAAGTGGTGCAGGCCATGACCCGGCGGCTGGACCTGGTGATGGCCGCGACCCGGATCTTGCTGGAAAACATCACCTACAGCGAGCCGGTGGCGTTGCAGCGGTACGCGCGGCTGCTCGCCCGGGAGCTGACCGCCTGGGTGATCGTGGACGTCACGGGCGGCCCGCGGCTCCGGCGGCAGCACGTGAGCGGCCCGGAGGACCAGCGCTCGGAGAAGCTGGCCAGGGCCGTGGCCGCGGTAGACCCCGAGCCGGGCTCTGGGCCGTACCAGGTCCACGAGTCGGGGAGCACGATGCTCATCGCGCATGCCGATGACCCGGGCGCGCTCGGCGACGGGCCGGACGGCATTCCGCTGCTCATGCTGCTGGGGGCCACCTCGGTGCTGTCGGTTCCGTTGACCGACGGTGAGCACGCCTACGGGGTGCTGACCCTGGCCCGCTGGCCCGGCCACCAGCATTTCGAGATGGCTGACGTGGGCCTGGTGGAAGAACTGGGGGAGCAGCTTGCCCTGGCGATCAGGGTGGACCGGATGTTCCGGCACCGGGTAGAGATCGCCGACGCGCTGAAGACCAGCCTGCTGCCACGGCAGGTGCGGCAGATCCCCGGCACCGAGATCGCCGCCGAGCACGTGTCCGCCAGCACGACCGCCGAGGGCGCCGGGAGCGACTTCTACGACGTGTACCGATCCCGTGATGGCTGGGGCCTGGCAATCGGGGACGTGTGCGGCGAGGGCCCGGACACCGCGGCGGTGACCGCGGCGGCACGCCACGCGATCCGGGCGCTGGCGCATCTGGACGCCGACCCCGAGGCCGTGCTGCGCGGCATCAACGACATCATGCTGACCGAGGATTTCGGCGGCCGGTTCGTCACCGCGGACACCGCCCATCTGAGCTGGCGGGACGGGCGGCTGCACATGTCGCTGTCCAGCGCCGGCCATCCCAGCCCGGTGCTGGTCCGGCCGGACGGCCGGACCCAGGTGCTGAACGGAGGCGGGCTGCCGCTCGGGATTTTCCCCGACGCCGAGCCGTCCACCCAGGAACTTGACCTCGACCCAGGCGACCTGCTGTTCTTGCACACCGACGGGCTGACCAACGCGTGCGGGCCGGACCAAGTCCAGTTCGAAGAGCGGCTCACCGACGAGCTGGCGGCTCTGGCCGGGGAGCCGCCCGAGGTGCTGGTGTCGCGGGTGCGCGAGGTAGTGCTGAAGCTGTGCCAGGGCGAAATGCGCGACGACATGACCATGCTCGCGCTCAGGGTCGGCCAGCCCCCGGGTTGACCTGGTTCCCAGGCCAACCCTGATCCCACGCCTGCGTACGGGTTAGCCGGATAGCAAGGCTAGTCCTGACGGTACTTCTCCGCGTCGGACTCGCGCAGGCACATGCCGAGGCCTGGTTCCGGGGCCGGGGTGAGGATGCCGCCTTCGGGGTCCAGGGCGCCGTCGAACAGCATCCGCTCGATCCGCTGGTGGTCGTGGAAGTACTCGACGTGCCGCAGGTTGGGCACCGCCGCGCCGACGTGTGCGTGCAGGTTGGGCGCGCAGTGCGCGGATACCTGCAGGTTGTGCCCGGCAGCCAGGGCGGCGCCGCGGAGGAACTCGGTGAATCCGCCGCAGCGGGTCGCGTCGAGCTGCAGGCAGTCCACGGCTTCCGCCGCGATGAGCTGCGCGGAGTCGGCGAGCGACCAGCTGTACTCGCCGGCCGCTACGTCGGGCCGCACCTGGCGCCGCACCGCCGCGAGCCCGGCCAGGTCCTGGCTGGACACCGGCTCCTCGAACCAGGTCACCCCGCAGCCGGTCAGCCGGTCCGCGACCCGGACCGCCTGGCCGGTGGTGTACCCGCCGTTGGCGTCCACATACAGCTCGGGGCCGTCACCGATCACCTCGCGGGCGAGCACCACCCGTTCCAGGTCCCGGCGTTCGTTGCCGCCCCAGCTCTCACCGATCTTTATCTTCACCCTCGGGATGTTGTCCCGCTGCACCCATCCGGCGAGCTGATCCCGGGTCTGCTGGGTGTCGTAACTGGTGAACCCGCCGCTGCCGTAAATGGGCACGCTGGCGCGCACCTGGCCGAGCAGGCGGGCCAGCGGGCAGCCAAGCAGCCGCGCCTTGAGGTCCCACAGCGCGATATCCACCGCGGAGATCGCCGTCGCGGCGATCCCGGGCCGGCCGATGTTGCGTACCGCCCGGATCATCGCCTCGCAGGCGCCGGGCACGTCCAGCGCGCTCCGGCCGGTGACCACCCCGGCCAGCACGCCGGTGATGACGCTGCGCGCCGCGGCGCCCGCATAGGTCCAGCCGATGCCGGTCGTGTGCCCGGCCCGGGCGGTGGCCAGCACCATCGTGGTGGCATCCCAGGAGAGGGTGCCGTCCGCCTCGGGCGCGTCGGTGGGAATGACGTACGCCGAGGCGCTGACCTTCTCGACGGCCGGCCCGTCGTCATGCGCCGGCGCCTGGCCGGCCGCCGCCGCTCCCGGCGCCGTCACAGCGGCACCCGATCAGCGACCAGCGCGCGGGCCGCGGCCTCGATGGCTTTCGCGTCGATCCCGGCGGCATGCAACTGCTCGTCCGGGCTGGCCGAGCCCGGCATGGTATGCACGGCGAGCTTGGTGATCCGTGGCGCCTGGTGGCCGTTGGCGAAGGCGGCGAGCACGGCGTCACCGAGGCCGCCCTCTGCCCAGTGGTCCTCGACGGTCACGAACGCGCCGGTCGCGTCGGCCGCGGCGCGCAGCCCCTGGGCGTCCACCGGCTTGACCGAATAGAGGTCGATCACCCGGGCGGCGATGCCGCCGGCCGCCAGGGTGTCCGCCGCGCTGAGCGCCTGGTGCACGGTGATGCCCGCGGCGATGATCGTCACCTGGTCGGCGTCGCCGGACCGCAGGACCTTGCTGCCGCCGATCGGGAACTGCTCGCCGGGCCGGTAGATCACTGGCGTGTCGCCCCTGGTGGCCCGCAGGTATCCGATCCCGTAGTGCCCGGCCAGTTCGGCGGTCAGGGCCGCGGCCTGGTTCGCGTCGCACGGGTACAGCACAACGCTGTCGTGCACGGCCCGCATCATGGCCAGGTCCTCCAGCCCCATCTGGGACGGGCCGTCCTGGCCGATGGAGACGCCCGCATGCGAGCCGATCAGCTTGAGGTTCGCCTGGCCGATGGCGGCCATCCTGATGAAGTCGTACGCCCGGGCCCAGAACGCGGCGAAAGTGGCCGCGAACGGCACCCAGCCGTGGACCTGCATGCCCAGGGCGGCGGCCGCCATCTGCTGCTCGGCGATGAAGAACTCGAAGAACCGGTCCGGGTGGTGGCGGGCGAACTCCTCGGTCCGGGTCGAGTCGCTGACCTCGCCGTCCAGCACGACCACGTCCGGCCGGACGGCGCCCAGCGCGGCCAGGGCCGCGCCGATCGCGGTCCGGGTCGCTACCTGCTCGCCGCGCTCGTACTCCGGGAGGACGAGCCGGCTGCCGTTCTCCCCGGCGGCCGGGCGCCGCCCGGGGGCGCCGGACGGCGGCCGCGCCGGCACCCGGATGTTCCGGATCCCGCCGAGTTCGGCGATGGCCTCATCGGTGTCGGGCACCGGCTTGCCGTGGGCGCCCTCGGCGTCCTGCACCGCCGCCACCCCGCGTCCCTTCATGGTGCGGGCGAGGATCGCGGTGGGCTTGCGGTGCGTCCCCAGCGCCTCGGTGTAGGCGCCGTCGATGGCCTCGACGTCGTGCCCGTCGATCTCGATCGTGTGCCAGCCGAACGCGCTGATTCGCCGGGCGTAGGCGGCGGTGTCCCAGCCGTGCCTGGTCTCACCGCGCTGGCCGAGCCGGTTCACGTCGATGATGGCGGTGAGGTTGTCCAGCCGCTCGTACCCGGCGTGCTCGAACGCCTCCCACATCGAGCCCTCGGCGAGTTCGCTGTCCCCGCACAGCACCCACACCTGGTACGGGCTGTTCTCCAGCCGGGCGGCGGCCAGCGCCATGCCCACCCCGGCGGGCAGCCCGAGCCCCAGCGAGCCGGTCGCGACGTCCACCCACGGCAGCCGTGGCGTCGGATGGCCCTCGAGCCTGCTGCCGAGTGCCCGGAAGCTGAGCAGCTCGTCGTCATCCAGCACGCCCGCCGCCCGGTACATGGCGTACAACAGCGGGGACGCGTGGCCCTTGGAAAAGATCAGCCGGTCGTTGCCCGGGTGGCGGGGCATGGTGAAGTCGTATCGCAGGTGCTCGGCCAGCAGCACGGCCATGAGGTCGGCCGCCGACATCGAGGACGTCGGGTGCCCGGACCCCGCGGCGGCCGCGGCGTGCACTGCATCCACCCGGAGCTGCTGACCCAGGTCACGAAGCTGTTTGGCATCCATGTGACACGCCACTACCACGGTGCGGCCGTTTCATTCTGCCCTCGCGGGTACAGATCGGTGGCACGGGATGGAACGGAAGGCACACAGGGATGATGCACGAGCCTGACCAGACGTACGGGCCGGACAGCGATGCGGCGGACACGTTCACCGAGCTGCAAAAGGCGCTGCTCGGCACCGAGACGCTCGAGCAGTTCCTGCATGAACTGGCCACGCTGGCCGCTCGCCTGGTCACCGGCGGGGTCTCGTGCGGGATGACGATGCGCGGCACCGGGCGGCCAGCCACGGCGGCCTGCAGCGATCCGCTGGCCAAGGAGATCGACGAGGTGCAGTATCTGCTCGACGACGGGCCATGCCTGCACGCGATGCGCTCCGGCGACCAGGTGAGCATCGACGACACGGCCGACCGGGCGCGGTGGCCCCGGTTCGAGGCCGCCGCACATGCCCGCGGAATCCGATCCTGCCTGTCGCTGCCGCTGGTGGCGGACGGCAAGCCGGTGGGCGCGCTGAACCTGTACGCCCGCGGCGTGGCCGCGTTCGGCGCTACGCAGGTGCGGCGCGCGGAGAACTTGGCCGAGAACGCCTCTGGAGGGCTATCGCTGATGCTGCGGCTGGCGTCATACTCCGAGCTCACCGAGCAGCTTAGGTCCTCGCTGACCTCGCGGGCGGTGATCTACCAGGCCCTCGGCGTGATCATGGCGCAGGAGCGGTGCGCGCAGGCGAAGGCGTTCGAGATCATGCGTACCGCGTCGCAGAACAGCAACCTCAAGCTCCGCGACATCGCGGCTGCGATCGTCACCAGCGTCAGCGGTGAGCCGCCCCAGCCCCATGCGTTCGAGGAGAGCGAAGACTGACGGCGGGAGCGACGCCGCGGATGTTTGCCTCGCGGGCCGCGGGTAGCCGCCTGGCATGACATTCACCGAGATCAAGGATCGGGTGGCCGCGGCCGCCAGCGCGCAAGGCGAGCGCTATGCCCGCGGCGGCGACCGTCCGCTGCGCGGCTACGCGATCACGATGACGGCCTATGCCAGCCTGGTCGGCGCCCTCGCGAGCATCGCCAAGATCACCGGGCGTGACGTCCCCGATGGCTTCCCGGTTGCCGACGTCGCCCTGTGCGCGGCGGCGACGCACAAGCTGAGCAGGTTGCTGGCCAAGGGCCCGGTGACCAGCCCGTTGCGCGCGCCGTTCACCTCCTACCAGGGCACCCAGGGCCCAGCGGAGCTCAAGGAGGCGGTCCGCGGCCAGGGTGGCCGCAAGACCGTGGGGGAACTGGTCACCTGCCCGTTCTGCACCAGCGTCTGGGTGGCCACCGGGTTCGGCGCGGGCCTGATCTACCTGCCGCGCACAACGCGCATCGCCATGGGCACCCTCGCCGCGCTGGCCGGCGCTGACATGCTGCAATTCGTGCACGCCTGGCTGGAGAAGGCGGCCTCCTGAGCGGAGTGGCTGGGACGGGCGGCGAGCAGCGCCCGTCCCGGCGCCCAGGTACCGGCCGGGCCGGCCCCCGAGTGGCGGCCCGGCACGGCAGCATCAGCCCGGCTGCGGGGCACACCCCTCCGAGTCGGCCTGCCCCGGCGCGGCAGGCGCCGGTTCCGCCGCGACCTGGCCACCCGGGTCGGCCATTGCGGCCGCGACGCTCGGGTATACCTCGATCAGCTTGTCGACCCCCGTGAGGGCCAGCACGCGGGTCACGGCTGGCGCGCTGGCAGCCAGCCGCAGCCCCGAGCCGCGCGCGGTGGCCTGCTGGCCCACACGGACCAGCGCCGTGATCCCGGCCGAGTCGCAGAACGTCGTCGGGGTCATGTCCGCGATCACCCGGGTGGCGCCCTGCGCCACGACCGACAGCAGGTCCTGGCGCACCAGTTCGGCGTTGGCCAGGTCAATCTCGGCGGGGAGGGTAACGATCGCGACGCGGCCGACCCAGACCGGTTGACGTTCCCCAGACACGGACCATCACCACCCGTTGGCGGGAGAAGGGGGATCGGGCCGCGTCTCTGGACCCAGGAAGCGGCTGCCCCGAAGCCGGGACAAACCGCACAGGGCATTCTTGCGCCGGCCCGTCATCTCACGCAAGCACTCTGGGCCGGCTGGTAGACATCCGGCCCACAGGTAGCGGTCCAGCCGGTTGGCGGCGCACACCAACGGCGCATCCGCGCTGCAGCGCCCGGGCACACCGGGCACACCGGCACACCGGCACTCCGGGCAGCAGCCGGCAACAGACCCGAACGGCAAGGCCTATGACCCGCTTCGGTTACTTCCTGTCCTGCGAGGAGTACGGGCCGGCCGACCTGGTCCTCAGGCGCGGCTCGCCGAGGAGGCCGGGTTCGACGAGGTGTACATCGGCCAGGCCGGGGGAGAGCACGAGGGCTTCTTCGAGTTCTACGCGGACGCCGTGCTGCCGCGGCGCCGGGAAGGGTAGCCGACCGTGGTGCAGGTCATGACGCCCATGGCGGGGGTGGACACCGGCAGGCTCCACGCCGCGCTGGACGAGAGGGTTGACGGCGAGGTCAGGTTCGATCCCGGCACCTTGAGCGCCTACGCCCAGGACGCCTCCAACTACCGGCAGGTGCCGATCGGCGTGGTCGTGCCGCGCACCGTGGACGCCGCCGTGGCGGCCGTCGCCGTGTGCCGGGAGGCAGGGGCGCCGGTGCTATCCCGTGGCGGCGGGACCAGCCTGGCCGGGCAGTGTGTCAACACCGCGGTCGTCATCGACTGGACGAAGTACTGCCACCACGTGGTCTCGTTTGACAAGCAGGCGAAGACCGCGATCGTGGCGCCCGGCGCGGCGCTGGACAAGGTCAACGACGCGCTGGCCCCGCACGGGCTGATGGTCGGGCCGAAGCCGTCCACTCACGTGAGCTGCACCATCGGCGGCATGATCGGGAACAACTCGTGCGGGTCCACCGCGCAGGCCTACGGCAAGATGGCCGACTCGGTGCGGCGGCTTGAGGTGCTGACCTACGGTGGGCTGCGCACCTGGGTGGGGGAGACCAGCGACGAGGAGTATGAGCGAATCCTCTCCGGCGGCGGCGACAAGGCCGAGCTGTACCGGCGACTGCGGGAGATCCGCGACGCCTACCTGGGCCAGATCCGCACCGGGTACCCGAAGATCCCGCGCCGGGTGTCCGGGTACAACCTCGACCAGCTTCTGCCGGAGAACGGGTTCCACGTGGCCAGGGCACTGGTCGGCAGCGAGAGCACCCTGGTCACCGTGCTGCACGCGGAGATCGAGCTGTTCGAAGTGCCGCGCTGCCGGTCCCTCGTCGTCCTCGGGTACCCCGACATCGCCGACGCCGCCGACCTGGTGCCGAAGGTGGTCGCCCACAAGCCACTGCTGTGTGAAGGGCTGGATGACACGCTCATCTCGCTGGAGCGCGAGGAGCACCTGGCCGGCGACGCGCTGGACAAGCTGCCGGAGGGCTCCGGGTGGCTGATGATCCAGTTCGGCGGCGACACCAAGGAGGAGGCCGACGCCAAGGCACACGCGCTGATCGAGGACGTCCAGTCCGACGGCGACCATGCCAAGCCACACGTCGCCTATACCGAGGACCCGGCGGTCGAAGACAAGCTCAGCGACGTGCGCGAGGCGGGCCTGGGCGCCACCGCCTACCCGCCGGGCAAGCACGAGACGCACGAGGGCTGGGAAGACGCCGCGGTCCCGCCGGACCGGCTCGGCGACTACCTGCGCGACTTCCGCAAGCTGCTGGAACGCTACGACTACCGCGCCGCCTCCCTGTACGGGCACTTCGGCCAGGGCTGTGTGCACACCCGTATCCCGTTCGAGCTGCGCACCAGCGAGGGCATCGCCAGGTACCGGTCGTTCGTCGAGGAGGCTGCCGACCTGGTGGTCAGCTACGGCGGGTCGCTGTCCGGCGAGCACGGCGACGGCCAGTCCCGGGGCGAGCTGCTGCTGAAGATGTTCGGCCCGGACCTGATCCGCGCCTTCGGCGAAATGAAGGCCGCCTTCGATCCCGGTAACCGGATGAACCCGGGCAAGGTCGTGGACCCTTACCCGCTGGACTCGAATCTCACCCGGCGTGGCTGGTTCCCGAAGGAACCGGTGACGGTTTTTCATTACCCCAGCGACGGGGGAAGGTTCTCCCACGCGGCGGCGCGGTGCGTCGGGGTGGGCAAGTGCCGCGGCGACGAGAGCGGGGTCATGTGCCCGAGCTACCGGGCCACCCGCGAGGAGGAGCATTCCACCAGGGGCCGGTCCCGGCTGCTGATGGAGATGGTGCGCGGTGAGGTGATCCGCGACGGCTGGCATTCCACCGAGGTGCTGGACGCGCTCGACCTGTGCCTGGCCTGCAAGGGCTGCCGCAAGGAATGCCCGGTCGAGGTGGACATGGCCACCTACAAGGCGGAGTTCCTGGCCCATCACTACAAGGGCAGGCTGCGGCCCGCCGCGCACTACTCGATGGGCTGGCTGCCGGCCGCCGCGCTGCTCGCGGCCCGGGCTCCCGGCCTGGTCAACGCGGCCGGGCGGGCGCCGGTCCTGGGCCGGGCGATCAAGCAGGCCGGTGGCATCGACCAGCATCGCGAGTTGCCGCTGTTCGCCCGGGAGCGGTTCACCCATTGGCACGCCCGGCGCGCCGCCCGGCCGGGCGGCAAGAGGGTCATCTTGTGGCCGGATACGTTCACCAACAGCTTCCACCCCGCGGTCGGGAAGGCGGCGGTGGCCGTGCTGGAGGATGCCGGGTTCATCGTCGAGGTCCCGGCCCGGCCCGTGTGCTGCGGTCTCACCTGGATATCCACCGGCCAGCTCGGCATGGCCAGGCGGATGCTGGCCAGGACCATCCGGGTGCTGCGGCCGGCGCTACAGGCGGGCACGCAGGTGGTGGTGCTGGAGCCGAGTTGCGCCGCGGTGTTCCGGTCTGACGCCGCCGAACTGCTGGGGTCCGATGACGCCCGGCTGCTGGCCGGGCAGACCAGGACGCTCGCTGAGGTCCTCACCGAGGCGGGCTGGCATCCGCCCGCGCGCCCTGTCGTCGGCCGCCGCGCGGCCATCGCTCAGGTGCACTGCCACCAGCACGCCATTATGGGCTTCGACGCAGATATCAAGCTGCTGCAGGCCTGCGGGGTCGAGGTTGACGTGCTCGACAGCGGCTGCTGCGGGCTGGCCGGCAACTTCGGGTTCGAGCGCGGCCACTACGAGGTGTCCGCCGCCTGCGCGGAGCACGGGCTGTGGCCCGCGGTGCGGGACGCCCGCCCAGAGACCGCGGTGCTCGCCGACGGGTTCTCCTGCCGTACCCAGATCCAGGCCGGGCGCCTCGGCCGGGACGGAATGCACCTGGCCGAGCTGCTCGCCGAGTTGCTCGAAATCCCCGCCTGACGGCGCCGGGCCGCCGATCCCGGTACGGACCGGGGTTTGAGGGCATGGCTCGGGGGGAGTCGGGCAGGCAGCACAGACGAACCGGAGGCTCCCATGGCGATCTGGGCCCGGCCAGGCGCCGCCGCCGCGAGCTAGCCACCCCGGCGCATGTGCATCCGGACCGTGGTGCCCGCCGGGCCGGTGCGCAGCTCGGCCAGGTCACACAACTGATTGACGAGCCATAGGCCATGGCCGCGGTCGTCGGGGCCGTGCCGGACGCGTCCGGCAAGCGGATCGGTGATCTCGCCCTGGTCGCGCACTTGGCACACGATCTCCTCCGGGGTGTGCCAGATCTGCAGCACCCCGCCACCGGTGGTGTGGCTGATCGTGTTGGCGGCGATCTCGTTCACGGCCAGGATCAGGTCGGCGGTGCGGTCCCCGGTGAGCCCGGCGCGCCGGGCATGGCCGGCGACCCGCCGCCGCACCGACGCCAGGTCCGTGTCGTAGGAAAAGACCTCCGCCCCGGCGGGCGGCGGGTAAAGCGGGCGGTCGCACCCCGGGGGCAGGTTGTCCCGCCAGGTCTGACCGGTCGCGCCGGCCGCCGCCGGCTCCTGATGGGTGCGCCGCGCGTCGGCGAGGACGGAACCGGGCAGCCCCGAAGCGTCGTATGGGCACAAGATCGTTATCGGCGTCTGCGCGAACGCGAGGTTGATCAGGGCCTCGTGCCTGGCCACCTCGCAGATCTCCGCGGCCGAGCGCCCGGGCCAGGCCGGGCTCGCCGACGAAACGCACGCGCTGGCCGGGGTGCTTGTCGGCGAACGCCCGCACCTCAGGGATGATCCGCGCCGGGTTGCGCCCCAGGTTGGTCATGTCGGTGAAAACCACCTCGCCCGGCCCGTCGTCCAGGTGGTCACGGATCGCGCGTGCCTTGGCGCCGGGCACCGCAACCAGGACCGGCTCACCCGCCGCGAGGCCTGCCTGGGTGAAGGCCACGATCGCCGCCGCGTGCTCGGGCTGGCCGCGGTAGCAGAACGCCGCGTGGCTCAGGACGCCGCCGTCGGGCTGATCCATGACATGATCTCCGGCACCTTTCAGATAGGGCATTGTCCCATGGCCGCTGTGCCCGCGTGGCCGCGGGCATCTCTCCCCAGGTGGCGGCGCGGGTCACCGGATGCGCACGGCCACCAGGCACGCGTCGTCCCCGGTATCGGAGGCGGCCTTGGCCAGCAGCAGGTCGGCGTAGTCGCCGATGTCGCCAACCGGGCGGCTGGCGATCTGGAGCAGCGTCGCGAGCGCCTCGTCGATCGGCTCGTCCCGGCGTTCGATCAGGCCGTCGGTGAACATCAGCAGCGTGTCCCCGAGCCGCAGCCTGGTCACCTCCTCGGTGTAGCGGGCATCCGGGTCCGCGCCCAGCAGCAGCCCCTCGGGCAGCGGAAGCTGCCCGGCCCGGCCGTCGCGCACCAGGATGGGCGGCAGGTGACCGGCCCGGGCCCAGTGCAGCGACCGGCCGGCCGGGTCGTAGAGCCCGCAGATGGCCGTGCCCAGGACGCCGTCGGTGAAGTGGGCCGCCGCCCGGTTCAGCCAGTCGAGCAGGGTCGCCGGGCCGGCGCCGGTGATCGCCAGGCCGCGCAGGCTGTTGCGCACCGCGACCATGCCGGTGACCGCGTCGAGGCCGTGCCCCGCGATGTCACCGACCACGAGCAGCACCTTCTTGCTGGGCAGCAGGACCGTGTCGTACCAGTCCCCGCTGACCAGGCTGCCCTCTCCGGAGGGCCGGTACCTGGCCGCCACATCCAGCCCCGCCGCCTCCACCGGCTCGTCTGGCGCCGCCGACCTCGGCGTGATCGCCTCTTGGAGCCGGATCGCCAGGCGGTGCTCCACGGCGGCGCGCTCCTCGGTGTCGGCAAGCTGCTCCCGCGCCGCCGCAAACGCCAGCCTGGTGTGAAACTCGGCCGACACGTCCTGGTACACGCCGCGCATGGCAATGACGGCCCCGGAAGGATCGGTGACCGGCTCGCCGTAGGCCCGGATCTGGCGCACGCTGCTGTCGTCGGCCCGGACCACCCGGAACGCCGCAGCGGATTCCATCCGGCCCTGGAGCAGCGCTTCCCGGAACCCGATCACCGCGGGAATGTCCTCGGCCACGACGTGCGCGGGCAGGTCCGCGACGCCGAGCGGCGCCCCGGGCGGCAGCCCGAACAGGGCGAACACCGCCGCGGTCCAGCTCACCTCGCCGGTGCGGACATTTTCCTCCCAGCCACCGATCCGGCCCAGCCGCTGAGCGTGCTGGAGCAGCGCGGCGAGCCGGTCGGCGTCATGCGATCCGCGCCAGGCGATCGCGACGCCGTCGTACAGCCGCGCGACCCGGATCGTGACGTCCGCCGGGGAGCGTCCGCCGGGGGAGCGTCCGCCGTGGTGGCGCCGGCCGCGCGCTGCGCGGGGTCCCCGGGGCTGGCCTGCGTCGTGATGGCCTCGCCGGAAAGCTGTTGCGGCTCGCCGGTGGCCACCACCGCCAGGCAGCGGTCGAAGAGGCCGCCCGCGCTGACCGCCTCCGGGTACAGCTCCAGCAGGTGCCTGCCGGTCAGGTCCGCGGCGCCGCGCCCGGACGGGTCGCGGAACCCGTCGCTGACGTGATCGATGCGAAAGTCCGTCACCAGCCCGCCGGGGTCGCGCACGCCCCGGGCGAACAGGCACCCGTCGAGCAGGCCGTCCAGCAGCGCGAGAATCCCGGCGGCCTCGGCGCTGGCGGCCAGCTCGCCCTCGGACAGCCGGATGCCCAGCGCCTGGGCGGTGACGTCGGCGACCGCCACGAGCTGGCGGCGCACCGGGGCGGTGAACTCACCGGCCGGTTCGGGCCAGCAGATCGCCATCGCGCCCAGGGTCGCCCCGGCATCGTGCAGCGGGAGCCCGGCCCAGGCGCCGTCGTGCCAGCGGCCAGGGAGGGGCCGGTCGTCACCGGCGGGCGGGCCCGCGGGCCACCACGTCTCCAGCCCGTCGCGGGCAACCTGCTGCGGCAGTGAGCGCAGGTCCGGATGCAGCCGCCGCCAGCGGCTGGCTTCGTGGTTGCCGAACCCGGCCTCGCCGATCAGCGCCATGCCGCCATCCGGCTCGGTCAGCCAGATCGCCACGGCGGCCGCTCCGAGCGGGGCAAGGGCCTCACTCAGCAGGGCGCTGGCCACCGCGCTGCCCGAAGCTGCGGTCTCCACGGCGGCGCCGGCCAGGCTGACCTGATGAGCGCCCTGCGCCGGCGCCTGGCCCGGCGGTTTCTGCCGGGTGATCTGGGCGGCCAGCTCGGCCGCGCTGATCCCGGATTCGCGGGCCAGCCGGGCGAGCTGGCGCTGGGCCTCGGCCGGCGTGCAGCCGAGCTGCTCCATCAGCATGCCCCTAGCCAGGTCCACGATCGAGCGGCGCGCGGCCTGGGAGCGGAGTCTGTCCAGCTCACGGAGCTGCCGGGCGACCAGTGCGGTCAGCCGCGCCACTTCGGCGCCGCTGCGTTCCGTCACGATCACCAGCCTTCTCGCGCCAGGGCAGCATCAGCAGGCGAGTTCGGTGTTGCAGTTGCTTTCGGGCCAAGTCCATTCTCGACCATCACCGGACGTGACAGGATCCTTTCTCGCGGGCCGATGGTCGCAATGTGCCCGCGCGTCGGTGGCTGGCCATGAGGAGCCTTGATGACGACGACCCACCAGCGGGCCGTGCCGCCCGCCGACGGCGGCCTGCAGCAGTTGCTGGCCGGCCTGTCGGCGGTGCGCAGCGGAGACTTCAGCACCCGCCTGCCGGCCAACGGCGATCCGCTGATGGATGAGATCGCTTCGGTCTTCAACGGGATGAACGACCAGCTCGCCCTGTTCACCTCCGAGGTGACCCGGGTGGCGCGGGAGGTGGGCACCGAGGGCCGGCTGGGCGGCCAGGCCCAGGTGCCGGGGCTGGCCGGCACCTGGAAAGACCTCACCGACTCGGTGAACTCCATGGCGGGCAACCTGACCGGCCAGGTGCGTGACGTCGCGCGGGTGGCCACCGCGGTGGCCAGGGGAGACCTGAGCCAGAAGATCAGCGTGGACGTCAAGGGCGAGATGCTGGAGCTGAAGGACACGCTCAACACGATGGTGGACGAGCTGTCCGCGTTCGCCGACGAGGTGACCCGGGTGGCGCGGGAGGTGGGCACCGAGGGCCGGCTGGGCGGCCAGGCGCGGGTGCCGGGCGTCGGCGGCACCTGGCGGGACCTCACCGACTCGGTGAACTCCATGGCGGGCAACCTGACCGGCCAGGTGCGCAACATCGCCCAGGTCACCACGGCGGTAGCGAAGGGCGACCTGAGCCAGAAGATCACCGTCGACGCGCGCGGCGAGATCCTGGCGCTGAAGAACACCGTGAACACGATGGTGGACGAGCTGTCCGCGTTCGCCGACGAGGTGACCCGGGTGGCGCGGGAGGTGGGCACCGAGGGCCGGCTGGGCGGCCAGGCGCGGGTGCCGGGCGTCGGCGGCACCTGGCGGGACCTCACCGACTCGGTCAACTTCATGGCCGGCAACCTGACCAGCCAGGTGCGGGCGATCGCCCAGGTCGCGACGGCGGTCGCCGAGGGCGACCTGACCCAGAAGGTCACCGTCGATGCGCGCGGCGAGATCATGGAGCTGAAGGAGACCATCAACACGATGGTCGACCAGCTCTCGCTGTTCGCCGACGAGGTGACCCGGGTGGCCCGCGAGGTGGGCACCGAGGGCAACCTCGGCGGCCAGGCCAGGGTCCGCGGCGTGTCCGGCACCTGGGAAGACCTCACCGACAACGTCAACGTGATGGCGTCGAACCTCACCGCGCAGGTCCGCTCGATCGCCCAGGTGGCCACCGCGGTCGCCCGGGGTGACCTGAGCCAGACGATCACCGTCGAGGCCAAGGGCGAGGTGGCCGCGCTCGCCGAGTCGATCAACAGCATGGTCGACACGCTGGGCGCGTTCGCCGGTGAGGTGACCCGGGTGGCTCGCGAGGTCGGTACCGAAGGCATGCTCGGCGGCCAGGCCACCGTGCCAAACGTGGCCGGCACCTGGAAGGACCTGACCGACAACGTCAACTCGATGGCGAACAACCTGACCAGCCAGGTGCGCAACATCGCCCAGGTCACCACGGCGGTGGCCCAGGGCGACCTGTCCAAGAAGATCGACGTGGACGTCCGCGGCGAGATCCTGGAGCTGAAGACCACGATCAACACGATGGTCGACCAGCTCTCCTCGTTCGCCGCCGAGGTGACCAGGGTCGCCAAGGAGGTCGGCAGCGAGGGCCGGCTCGGCGGCCAGGCCGAAGTCGAGGGCGTGTCGGGGACCTGGAAGCGGCTGACCGAGAACGTCAACGAGCTGGCTGGCAACCTCACCCGCCAGGTCCGGGCGATCGCCGAGGTGACAAGCGCGGTGGCCACCGGTGACCTGACCCGTTCCATCACGGTCGAAGCGCAGGGTGAGGTAGCCGACCTCAAGGACAACATCAACGCCATGGTGCTGTCGCTGCGGGAAACGACCGAGGCGAACGAGGAACAGGACTGGCTGCAGACAAACCTGGCCAGGATCGCCGGCCTGATGCAGGGCCACCGCGACCTCACCGTGGTCGCCGACCTCGTCATGAACGAGCTGATCCCGCTGGTCGGCGGGCAGCACGGGGCCTTCTTCCTCGCCGAGACCGCCGCCGGCGAGGCCCGGCTGCGGCTTATCGCGGGCTACGGCCTGCGCGCGGACATCGAGGCGCCCAGCCAGTTCCGGCTCGGCCAGTCGCTCATCGGGCAGGTCGCGAAGACCCGCAAGCCGATCGTGGTGGCGGACCTTCCGGCCGACTACGTGAAGATCTCCTCGGGCCTGGGTGAGGCCGCCCCGGTCAACCTGATGATCCTGCCGATCGTCTTCGAGGATCAGGTCCTCGGCGTCATCGAGGCTGGCTCGTTCAGCCGGTTCACCCGGATGCACCAGGACTTTCTCGAGCAGCTCGTGGAGACGATCGGGGTCAGCGTCAACTCGATCATCGCGAACTCGCGCACCGACGCTCTGCTCGCCGAGTCGCAGCGGCTCGCCGCCGAGCTTCAGGCGCGCACCGGCGAACTCCAGTCCCGGCAGGAGGAGCTGCAGCACTCGAACGCCGACCTGGCAGACAAGGCTGCGCAGCTGGCCAACCAGAAACGGGACATCGAGATCAAGAATGAGGAGATCGAGCAGGCGCGGCAGGAACTGGAGGAGCGCGCCCGTCAGCTCGACCTGTCGTCCAGGTACAAGTCGCAGTTCCTCGCCAACATGTCACACGAGCTGCGCACTCCGCTGAACAGCCTGCTCATCCTGGCGCGGCTGCTGGCCGCCAACCCCGAGCTGAACCTCACGCCCAAGCAGGTCGAATACGCCAACGTCATCCACTCCTCCGGCGCGGACCTGCTGCAGCTCATCAACGACATCCTCGACCTGTCCCGGGTGGAGGCCGGCAAGATGGAGCTGCACCCCGAGCGCTTCGGGCTGCGCGCCCTCGTGGACGACCTGCGGGCCGTGTTCCAGCCGCTGACCTCGGAAAAGGGCCTCACGTTCATCGCCGCGACACCGGCAGGCGACCTCCCGGCCGAGCTGTACACCGACCGGCAGCGGCTCCGGCAGATCCTGCACAACCTGCTGTCCAACGCGGTCAAGTTCACCGAGCAGGGCCGGGTCGAGCTGCGGATCACCGCGGACCCGGCCACGGAGGACCCGGCCGCGCAGGTGCTCGCGTTCACGGTGACCGATACCGGCATCGGCATCAGCGACCAGAACCTGGACGCCATTTTCGGCGCGTTCCAGCAGGCCGACGGCACGACCAGCCGCCGCTACGGCGGGACCGGGCTCGGCCTGACCATCTGCCGGGAGCTGGCGGCACAGCTCGGCGGGCAGATCACCGTAAAGAGCGCGGCCGCCGAGGGGAGCACGTTCACCCTGCACCTGCCGGCCAGCTACCCCGCGGAGCACGAAGCCGGACTGGATGGCCCGGGCGGCGACGGCACGGCGGCGGATTCGCGCCGTGGGGAGGCCCTGGCCGTGCTGCCTGGATCGGCGCCACAGGTCGGCGCCCTGGCCGCCGTGAGCACGCCGCCGGAACCGGTGGCCACCGGGCACGACCGCCTGTGCGGCAAGAAGGTGCTGATCGTCGACGACGACCTGCGGAACGTCTTTGCGATCACCAGCATCCTGGAGCTGTACGGGCTGATCGTGGTGCACGCCTCCGACGGCCGCACCGGGATAGAGACGCTCCAGCGCAGTCCCGACATCGACATCGTCCTGATGGACGTCATGATGCCGGAGATGGACGGCTACGCGACCACCGCGGCGATCAGGCAGATACCGGGCCTGGCCCACCTGCCGGTCATCGCGGTGACCGCCCGGGCCATGCACGGCGACCGGGACAAGAGCATCGCCGCCGGGGCGACCGACTACGTCACCAAGCCGGTGGACACCGAGGATCTGCTCAACGTCATGGAGCGCTGGCTCGCCGCGGATTGAACCCGGGCACCGAACGGCGCGGGCGCCGCCGTGCCGCGGGGCTGCCGACGCCGCGGGTCAGCGGTCAACGGCGCGGGCAAGCTGCGCCTTGGTCATCGTCGAACGGCCCTTTACGCCGCGGCGCCGGGCCTCGGAGTAGAGCTGGGCTTTGGTCGGACCGCCGACGCCACGATGCGAGCGCTGGCCGCCACGGCGCCCCGACGAGATGTCTTGCGTAGATGACCGGCTGGCGGACTTGGCCTCTCCGGAGCGAGCGCGCTCCTTGTTGACGGTCCGTGCCGCGATCTCCTCGGCCCGGGACGTGCTTTCGCCCCGCTGTTTGGCGCTGTCCTTGATGTGCTCGTATTGACGCTCACGCTTGGAACTGGATCCCCGGGGCATCCTTGCCACCTCCTTGGCTACCAGGACCTGGCGCTTCCGGGCCCGGCGCGCTGGCTCTACCCTGGCGGCCGCTATGCATTCCGGTGGCGGGGTTTGACCTCCGGCATCGGGGTGGTCGGGCGACCACTCACCACGTCGGGATGGCTGTGGTGAGCGGTACACCTCCTACCGGAGGCGTCCGGGTGACCGTGAGGCCAGCACCACGGGCGATCGCGGCGAAGATGGCGGAATCGGCAACGGCAGCCCCGCCCGGGTCGTTGTTGAAGTACACATACACGTCCGCGTCGCCCGGCCAGGCCTGGCGCACCCGCTCGGCCCAAGAACGCAGGTCGAGCTCACGATAGCTGGGCCAAGGGTCGGCCGTCCCCTCATGAAAGCGCAGGTAGCCCCACCCGGTGGTGGTCCACAGCGGCGTGACCGGGCGGCCGAGCCGGTCGGCCCAGCACAGCGCCGCGCCGTGCGCGGCCAGGACCTGCCGGACATCGTCGGTCCACCAGGAGTCATGCCGTGGTTCCACCGCGATCCGCAACTGGCTTCGGCCGGGTACCCGGGTGCGGGAGAACTCGGCAAGGCAGGCGTGCAGCAGGTGCGGCTCCGCCTTGAGGGTCGGCGGCAGTTGGAGCAGGATCGGGCCGAGCTTGGGGCCGAGGCCCGACGCGGCGTGCAGCAGCCGGCCGAACCGGCTCCTCCGGGTCGCGTAGCTTCCTGACGTGGGTGAGGTACCGGCTGGCCTTCACCGCCATGACGAAACCGTCGGGGGTGCGGGCCCGCCAGCCCCCGAAGGTCTCTGTGGCGGGCAGCCGGTAGAAACTGTTGTTGTTCTCTACAGTCAGGTAGTACGTCGCGTAGTGCTCCAGCCAGCGGCGCTGTGCCACACCCGCCGGGTACAGGCCGCCACGCCAGTCCCGGTACTGCCAGCCAGAGGTGCCGATCAGCACGGGCATTCGCTCATGCTTCCCCGCCGGGCCGCGTTAAACCCAGGGCTTTCCCGGGAAGTGGGTCCACGGCCGGCGTCGGCAAAGAACTTCTGATCGGCCAGCCTGTTCTGTTCCGCGGTGCCTATGCCCTCACTTTGGCGGGCACGCTCTCACCGTGTGCTCTGGCACTTTGCGCCTGCCGGTCCTTGGCGATGTTGCGCCGGGCCGCTTCCTTCTGCCGGTTGGAGCTATCACACCTCCTGAGCCAGTCGTTGCTGGTCCGCCTCTGGTACCCGGCATCGGTGACGGTATTCGGTCACCGGTGCGGCTGCACCCGGACTAGCTGGGGTTTCAATATGCTGCCGGACCAGTCCTTATGGCGTTTGCATGACCTGGGGGCAGCGGTATTGATTCCAGCGGGGTCAGGTCAAGGTCAGCACGGCAATGACGGCGAGCATCCCGGCTACCGCATAGGTGGCGTAGTCATTGACCGAGCCGGTATGTGCGGCGCGGAGCAGCCGAACCGGGGCCGGTTCCCGGACTCTTAGATACGCCCAGCCGAGCGCGGCGCCCGCGACGGCGCAGGCCACCACCAAGGCGAGTTCCTCCGGCGAGGGGTAGTCGAACGGCACATGCAACGCGGGCAGCCGGGCCAGGCCAGTCAGCACGCCGCTGGCGTACCGTGCAGGGTGCAGCAGGCCGGCTGCGGCCGGTGCCATCACCGCGTCGAGGAAGTACTGCGGGAGCACGCCGAACACGAGGCAGCATCCTGCCAGGCTGGCCAGGCCCGCCGTCATGCCCGGCCGCAACGGCTCCAGTGGCGGGTAATCCCTGGCACGCCGGCGGAAGAACGCGAGCCACGCCGCCTTGCCGAGCGCCGCGATCGTGATCACCTGTGCAACCTGCATCAGCACGTACGGCAGGTACTGGTGGCCATCGAGCAGCCCAGTATGGATCAGGCTGAGTGACACGTACCCATTGAGCGGCGGGATGCCGGCGATGGACGCCGCGCCGATCACGAACCCGGCGGCCACAACCGGCATGCGCTGCGCCAGGCCGCCCATGCCGGACAGCTTTGTCAGCCCGGTGCGGTGCAAGATCGCTCCCGCACACAGGAACAGCAGCGCCTTGAACAGGGCGTGATTGACCAGGTGGTAAACGGCGCCCGCGATTCCGGGCGCGGCGCCGGTGCCCAGGCCGACGGCCAGGATGCCCATCTGCGAGATGGTGTCGTAGGCGAGCAGCCGTTTGAGGTCGTCCTGGGCCAGCGCCATAACCGCGCCCACCAGCGCGGAGACGATGCCGACGGTCAGCAGCAGGCCCAGGATAGGGATGCCGTGCACAGCGAAGACCTGGAACGCCAGCCGGGCGATCGCGACGATGCCGAAGGCGTACATCAGGCCGGAGAACAGCGCGGATACCGGACCCGACGTGGCGGTGTGCACATCAGCCAGCCAGCCGTGGAACGGGACAAGCCCGGCCTTGGTCGCGAAACCGGCCACCAGCAGGCCGAAGGCGATCAGGTCTGTCGTGCTGAGATGCCGCGCCAGGGCGGCATGCAGCTGGGCGTAGTTGAGCGCGCCGGTGGTCGCGTACAGCAGGCCGGCGCCGATGAAGACCGCGAAGCTGGCCAGCGTCGTCAGCGCCAGGATCTTGAAGCCAGCCTCCAACGCGATCGGGCGCTCCAGGAGGAACGCGGTGAGCCCGTAGCTGGCCAGCGCGGCGACCTCGAACCAGACGAACAAGTTGAACAGGTCGGCGGTGAGCGCGGCCCCGATGAGAGCGGCGACCAGTAGCTGGAACAGGCAGGCGTAGCCGCCCAGCTCGCGCGGGCCGAGCCCGCCCAACTCCGAAAGGGTGTACAGCAGCAGCACCGCGCCGATGACCGCTGAGGTCAACGCGAAGATCAGGCCAAACGGATCGGCGGCGAACACGATGCCCAAGGCCCGGCCATGCACCGGGGTCCACAACCCCAGGTAGTGGGCACGGACGAGCCCGCCGAACACGCCGGGGGCCTGGAGGAGCAAGATCACGGTGGCGCCGCCGAGGGCGACGAGACCTGCGATGACGGCAAGCCGCCGGTGCACCAGCCGGGCAAGCAACGGCGCCGCGACCGCCCCGGCGATAGGCAAGGCCACCGCAAGCGGCAGCAGCGACGCCAGCGCTGGTTCGCTCACCGGTGCCTCTGGGAGCTCATCCGCGCATCGCCCGGACCCGGTCGGCGTCCAGCGTGCGGTAGTGCTGGGCGACCCGCACCACCACGCTGAGGAACACGGCGGTCACCGCGACGCCGATCACGACGGCGGTGAGGCAGAAGTTCTGCAGCACCGGGTCGGCCACGTTCCCGTGGGCGAGCTGCCTGGCGGTCTTCCCGGCGGGCGGGCTGACTAGCACCGGCGCCGTGGACCCTGCCCGGTAGGCGAGCGACACCATGAACAGGTAGGTCGAGGCCTCCATCAGCGACAGGCCCATCACGATCTTGATGAGGTTTCGCCTGGTCAGCAGCACATACAGGCCGGTACCGAACAGCGCGACCGCGGCGAGGTAGTTGACCAGGATCATTGCCCCTGCTCTCCGTCGCCGCCGCCGGAGGAGTTACGGCCCTCGTCCCGCGCCCAGTCATGGCTCATCCCGAGCAGCGCGAAGACGACGATGGTCAGGCCGGTGGCGACCTCGATCAGCTCGCTCGCCGAGAAGAGTTGGGCGACGCCGCCCGACAGCGGGGTCATCATCTGCGCCAGCGGCAGCCAGTTCGCACTGAACGAGCCCTTGAACACCAGCCCGAGGAACTCGGTCATGATGATCAGCGCCGCGCCCGCCAGTTCCAAGGTCTCGATCAGGTCGGGCTGGATCACCCGGCTGATCTTGCGCCGGCCGAACGCGGCGTAGACGAGCAGGAGGACACCGAGCATGACCGCTCCGCCGGGGAAACCGCCGCCTGGCGAATACCCCCAGACGACCAGGTAGAGCCCGGCCACCGCGAGAATCGGCAGGGCCACCCTGATCGCGGTGCGGACCACCACCGTCATCGCCTCGGCCCGCTCCGGCGCCGGGGTGCCGAGTGACACCGCGTCCGGGGTCTCGAGCGGCTCGTCGCCACCGGCCGCTCCGCCTTGCTCTCGGCGCTCGGCCGACCTGGCCTCCTGTTCGGTGGCGTCGGTGCCTACTGCGGGGTCGTCCTGCTCCTGCTCGCGAGCGCCGGCGGCGGACTCGCCGAAGTAGCCGCGCCGTGGCTCGCGCGGCCGGGTGATCACCACCACGCTCATCACGGCGGCGAGCAGCAGGAATGTCTCGCCGAACGTGTCGAAGCCGCGCGTGCCGTAAACGATCTCGTTCACCGGCTCAGTCAGCTTCCACCGCGGTATCGCGATCTCCAGCGCGTACCGGGCGATCAGCGGGAGCGGCGCATGCTCGCGCGGGACCCCGGCCACCGCCACCCCTAGGGCCGCAGCGATCCCGGCTGCCAGCAGGGCGCCGACCCACGGCCGGTGCCGCGGCTCGCGTTCGGTTGCCTCGCGATCTGCGGCCCGGGCGAGAGCCCGGTCGTCGTCGATTCCGGTCCTGGTCACTGCTGGTCGGTGTCCTTGCTTTCGGCCTCGCCGAGGCCCGGCTCACGGGTGACCGTGCGGGCCTTGCCGATCGCGACCAGGTAGAGCACGGGAAGGGCGATCGCCCCGACTACGACCTCGGAATGAGCCACGTCCGGGGCGCCGAGCACGACGAACAGCACCGAGAGCGCGGTGCCTGCCCCGGACAGGGCCATGACCGCGCCGTTGAGGTTCCGGAGCCGGACTACCAGCACCGCCGACGCCAGCGTCAGCGCGATGAGGAGATAGTCGAGGATCCAGAAGCCGGTCATGACTTGCCCCTGCGCCGGACCCGGTCCGCCACCCGGTCGGCCACCGCTCCCGGCCACATGGGCACGCCGGTCTTGTAGGCGGCGCGGGCCAGCGCGTGCGAAGCGACCGGGTTGATCACCAGCAGCAGCACGGCGAGCAGCAGCGCCCGGCTGCCGAACACGCTGACCGGCCCCTCACCTACGACCAGCGCGATCAGGGCCGGAAGCGCGCCCATTGTGATCATCTTGCTGGAGCACTGGATCCGGCAGTACACGTCGGGCATCCGGAGAATGCCCACCGCGCCGGAGAGCGAGAAGGCCCAGCCGGCCGCGGCCAGCGCGATCACGATGATCTCGATCACAGCAGCTCCCGTTCCAGGTAGCGGGACCAGACGATGGCACCGAGGTAGCTGAATGACCCCAGCCAGAGCGCGACGTCGCAATAGATCGTCCGGTTGGCGAACGCAGCGAAGAACAGCACGGCGATCGCGGCCTGGGTGGACATCGCGTTCAGCGCCACGACCCGGTCGGAGATGGTCGGCCCGGCGGCAACCCGGATAAGCAGCACCGCCATGATGGCGACCTCGCCGATCGCGACGGCCAGGTACACGGCGTTCATAGTCATCACCGGGCTGGCCGACTTTCTCGGAACGGCTGCAACAGGTCCTCCACCGGCCCGTTGATCTGCTCGCGGGCCTGCTCGGCGTCTCCGTCCGGCACCGCGACCGCGTGGTACTGAAGCTCGCGGGCGCGAGCATCCAGGTCCGCAAGCTGGTTGTCCACGATCAGCGAGGAAATGACACCGACCGCGGCCAGGCCCCCGTCCTGCCGTTCCCGGGTGGGCGTGATCACCATGCCGCTCGCCAGCGGGCGGCGCGGATCCCAGATCCGCCGGGACAGGCGCACGTTGGCCAACAGACTCCGGCCCGCTGTTGCGATGAGCAACCACACACCGCCGGCCAGCGCACGAGGCCGCAGCAGCCGCCATGGGCCCGCCACCTCGCCCAGTGGCGCGAGCGCCACGGCGACCACGAGCGCCACGACCGCGCCGAAGAGCAATTGCTCCACGGTGAGCGTCCAGGTCAGCAGGACCCACACCAGGTACGCCCAGCACCACAGCGCGATCAGGCGGGCGAGCGCCCGCCGGGACGGCAGGCGCGTGCGCTGAGGCTTGGCTGGCATGCCCCTGCTCTTCCCACTCCTCCGATCCCAAACTGCCCGGTGGCGGCGAGTTCCCGATTCCGCCTGATGAGCACGTTTGTGCTGATCCCTGCTGGAGAGTGGCTGTCTGACATGCGCTTGAACGGCGCGAGAAGAGAACTTCAGGAGACATTGACGGGAGGCCCGTCGTGGGTCAGATCGCATCGGAGGCGTTGATTGAGCGCCTGGCGGACTGGGGCGTGGACACCGTGTTCGGCCTGCCAGGGGATGGCATCAACGGGCTCATGGAAGGGCTGCGCAGGCACCAGGACCGGGTCCGGTTCGTTCTCGTGCGCCACGAGGAAGCCGCGGCGTTCATGGCGACCGCCCACGCCAAGGCGACCGGCAAGATCGGCGTGTGCCTGGCCACGTCCGGGCCGGGCGGCATCCACCTGCTGAACGGCCTGTACGACGCCAAGCTCGACCACATGCCGGTGCTCGCGATCACCGGCATGCAGGAGACCGCGCTGCTGGGGACCGGGTACCAGCAGGAGGTCAACCTGGACAAGCTGTACGCCGACGTCGCCGAGTACGACCAGATGATCTACAACCCGGCGCAGCTGCCGTCGGTGGTGGACAACGCGATCCGCACGGCCTACGCCCGCCGCGGGGTTGCCCACATCACGGTGCCCAACGACCTCCAGGTCGCGGACGCCGGCGCCGACCCCTGGCAGCATGTGGCCCCGGCCCGCCCGCCGCACACCGCGCCGGTCATGCTCCAGGCACCGGGCCGCGCCCGGGACGAAGACCTGCAAGCGATCGCCAGCCTGCTCGCCGACGGCGACAAGGTGGCGATCCTGGCGGGCGCGGGCGCCCGGCACGCGCGCGATGAACTGCTGGCCGTGGCGGAAAAGCTCGGCGCGCCGATCGTCAAGACGCTGTCCGGGAAGGCCTGTGTCCCCGACGACTCGCCGTATACCACTGGCGGCATCGGGCTGCTCGGCACCCGGCCGTCCGAGGAACTGATGGACGAGATCGACACCCTGTTCCTGGTGGGCACAAACTTCCCCTACACCAAGCACCTGCCCGCGCCCGGCAAGGTACGCGTGGCCCAGATCGAGGCGGACCCGGCCCGCGCCGGCGGGCGGATCGCCACCGAAGTGCCCGTCGTTGGCGACGCGAAGCTGGCGCTGCAGGCGCTGCTGCCAACGCTCAAGCCGCGCACCGACACCTCGTTCCTGGAGAAATGCCAGAAGCGGATGCAGCGCTGGCGCGCGCACATGGCCGCGCTGGAGGACAGCGGCCGGGACCCGATCGCCCCGCAGTATGTGGTGAGCGTCCTGGACGAGCTTGCCTCCGATGACGCGGTGCTGACCTGCGACAGCGGGACGATCGCAACCTGGGCGGCGCGGCACTGGGACATCCGCGGCGGCCGTGAGTTCTACCTGTCCGGCAACCTGGCCACGATGGCGCCCGGGCTGCCGTACGCGATCGGCATCCAGCACGCCTTCCCCGGGCGGCAGGTCATCGCCTATGTCGGCGACGGCGGGTTCGCGATGCTCATGGCCGAGTTCATCACCGCCATCAAGCACCAGTTCCCGGTCAAGGTAGTGATCAACAACAACAACTCGCTCGGCCAGATCCTCTGGGAGCAGATGGTGCTCGGGTACCCGGAGCACGGGGTGCGGTACCCGGAGCCGTTCGTGGACTACGCGGCCCTGGCCACCGCCAACGGTGCGCTCGGCCTCAAGGTGGAGAAGGCCGCCGACGTGCGCACGGCGATCGAGCAGGGCCTGGCGCACCACGGCCCGGCGCTGATCGACGTCAACGTCAACCCCGACGAGCCGCCGATGCCCGGCAAGGTGGAGCACCAGCAGGCCAAGAAGTTCGCCGAGGCGTTCCTGCGCGGCCAGCCGCGCAGGGCCACCATCGCGACCACCCTGTTCCGCGACAAGATCGAGCAGTTCAAGAGCTGATCAGCCAGACAGGAGCCGCCCCCGGGACTACCCGGGGGCGCTCTTGCGTGGCGGGTCGCCGGGACCGGCGGTTATGAGGCCTGCTTGCTGGCCCGCCGCCGGTTGCGGCCACGGCGTAGCTTTCTGGTGTCGCGCATTTCCACGTAGGGCTCGGTCTCGGGCGGTGCTCCCGCGGCTATGGCACGCCCGCGTTCCAGTTCGGCGTTGAACTCGGCGCCCAGCAGGATGGCGATATTGGTGATCCACAGCCAGATCAGGAAGATGATCATGCCGGCGATGCTGCCGTACACCTTGTTGTAGTGGCCGAAGTTGGCGACGTACAGGGCGAAAAGCCCAGAGGCGATCAGCCAGAGGACGACCGCGATCACCGCTCCCGGGCCGATCCAGCGGAACCCCCGCCGGGCGTTCGGGCTGGCCCAGTACAGCAAGCCGATCATGATGCAGACCAGGATGAACAGCACCGGCCACTTGGCGATGTCCCAGGTGGTGACCGCCGCCGAACCGACGCCGAGCACTTGCCCCACATGCCGCGCCAGGCCGCCGCTGACCACGACCATCACGGCCGAGACGACCATCAGCACCAGGAGGACGACCGTCACCCCGAGCCGGGTCGGGACCGTCTTCCACGCCGGGCGGCCTTCGGGGACGTCGTAGATGGCGTTGGACGCCCGCATGAACGCGGCGACGTAGCCGGACGCCGACCACACGGCGAGGAGGATCCCGACGATTGCGAGCACGCCCGCGCCATGGCCGTGCTGGAGGTTATGTATGGCGTTCCGGAGGATCGTGCGGACCGTGCTCGGCGCCGCGTTGGTCAGGTTCGTGATCAGCGGCTGAGTCGCCGACTGGCCGGCCAGCCCCAACAGGGATACCAGCACCAGGATCGCCGGAAAGATGGACAGGACGCCGTAATACGTCAGCCCCGCCGCCCGGTCCTGTAGGAAGTCGTCCTTGAACTCCCGAATGGTCCGCCGGCCCGCGGCCAGCCACGAGCCGCCGCCGAGTTCGGTCGGCTTGTCCGGGGCAGGCCCGCCCGTCTGCGACGGGGGCTCATCCTCGGCAGCGGCGCCGGCCGCCTGCGGTGCGGGTTCGTCACGTACTGTGTCCGGCTTGGCCATGGTCAGGCCTTCTCTCCTTTTTCTCCGGCTTCTTGGCTACTGTCCTCGCCAGGCCAGGTCCCGGTCAGCGAGTGGGTGCCCGCCGCGGCGAGGCGGTCCACCGCGGCCTTGACCGTGGCGAAGATCGCGCCCTCCAATGCCGCGGCGATGAGGATCTCGTGCCAGCCGCGGGCGGCGTCAGTGGCCTTCGGCGCCTCGTCCTCTCTGGCGGCGAACTGCCACGCCTTCTTGAAGATCGCCCCGGCCAGCAGGCCGCCGGCCATGCCGACCAGCAGGCTCACGGCCCGAAATATGAGCTTGGTCATCGCTTGCCCGTCGTCCATGACAGCCGCCTTCCGGGCTGCCCTCCGGTCCCGGTTGCGACTACCCGGGTACTCGCGCTCCTAACGGGCTGTCCGCAGAGGGTTCGCGGGCGGCCGCCTGGCATCCATGGCGGGCTGGCCTGGGGCCTGCCGCGGCAGCAGCGCTGCTGGGCGGCTGAGCCGGCTGAGGGCCGGTGCCCGCGCCACCAGGATCACCCCGGCGACCAGCGCCACGATCCCGGCCGCCTGAAGCGCCAGCATCCCGGGGGAGAGGTGAACGACATCGCCGAACACCACGACACCGAGGAGGATCCCGGCGACCGGCTCGGCGGCCGTGATCGCTGGCAGCGACGCGTGCAGCGGGGCGGCGTTGAACGAGCTTTCCATCAGCCAGAAGCCCGCCAGGCTCGCCGCGATGAGACAGTAGAGCGGCCAGCCGGTGAGCAGGGCGGTGACCGGGTGGGTGCCCATGATCTCCATAGTGCGCCTGGTCAGCGCGTCGGAGACGCCGAACAACAGCCCTGCCGCCGTCCCGGTCAGGGTGGCCCGCTGTCGGCCGGTGCGGCGCATCCCGGCGATCAGGAACCCGCCCGCGACCGCCGCAATGCCGGCAGCGGCGGGCCAGGCGGCGAAGGAGCCGAACGACTCGGCGGGCGCCCCGGCGGTCCGCGCCACCGACAGCGCGGCCACGCCGCCGCTTAGCAGCACGGCACCGGCTACCTCCGCCGCCCGCAACCGCTGGCCGGACAGCGGGACCGCCAGGGCCAGCGCGAAGACCAGGCTGCTCGTCAGCAGCGGCTCGGCAAGGGCGAGCGCGACGTGGCCAATAGCCCAGGCGGACAGCAGTTGACCCGCGGCCATCACAGCGACGCCGATGATCCAGCGTGGCCGGTGCAGGAGCGAGGTGATCAGCCGCAGCCGCAGGAAATATGACTTCGGCGCCTGCTCGGCCGCATGCTGCTGCAGCACGAACCCGGCGCCGGCCAGCAGCGCCGCGACCAGGGTGATGGCAATCTTCACCGGCGCCCCGCCGCCTTCACCGGCCCGTCACGCCGCTCCCGCGGCCCCGCCGGGCTGCTTCCCTGGCCGGTCCCATCCGCCTGCAGCGCCTGTAGCCGGGGGAAGCGAATGAGGGCCAGCGCTCCCGCGATCAGGGCTGCCAGGTAGCTGATGAACCGTGGCGCTTTCGGCACGGACGCCCCTTTCCGGCGATAGCCGACCACCTGACTGCTACCCAGCCTGCCACCTGACTGCTACCCAGCCTGCGGTGACTATGCCAACGGCGTGCCATGGGTTCCCGCGATCGGGGCGAGCTTTGCGAACTTCCGGCCGGCCCGTGATTGAACCGCGCCTGCGGGGAAAGGTAAGGCTGGCGGTTGTTGAGCCAGCCGTGATCTTGCCTGGCTCCTACCCATTTTCAGGTCGCCTCCTCTTCGGTGCGTGCGGGGGGCGTTGTTGATGGTTCCGCTGGCGGCTAGAAGCGCGCGTTGGCCGGGTTGCGCCGCTGCATCGTCGCGGTTGCCGCCATGGCCCGCCTGGATATGGCGCTGCCCACGTTCCGGGCGACGATCACAGCGGTCTCGCGCAGCGGCGTGCTGAGATGTTCCATCGGCAGCGATTGCGCCCGGGTGTCGCCGGCCGCCGCTCGTCCCGGCACGGCCGCCGGTCGTTCCGGCGCACACAAACGGGCGGCCAGGCGCGCCGAAGCGCGCCCGCCGCCCGGCTTGACCTATGTAGCTCCTGCTACCACCGGTACCAGCGGCGACGTGACCCTGCCCCCCCGGCCGACCGGAACAGGAACCCGAGCAGCCAGAGGGCAAGCACGATGAGCGCGATCCACCACAGGACGTGGACCGCAAACCCGATACCGAACAGGATCAGGGCGAGCAGCAGGACCGCGATGATGAGCAGCACGGCAAGCTCCTTTCGATTGGCACGTTTCTTCTGCCCCTGCCGCGGAAAACAAACGCTGTCCGGCGGACAGGATGCCGGTAGATGGCGAGGTGCTCAGGTGAAGGCGACGTGGCGGATCCCGCTGATCCGCGGCCGATATCAACGCCTACCTGAGCGAGATCCTGCGAGTTCGGAGAACTGGCCACCCGAGGGGCGGCCGAGCGCGCCGTCATCCGCATGCTGACCCGTCACGGCTGACCCTGGCCGGTGACGACTCGCCCGGGCGAGGTTTATCCCCCCTGGCTGGGGAAGCCGCACGGGGAACACCAACCGCAAACAGACGGGGAGGAAAGCATGCCAAGCGCATTCGACGTACTAGCCAGTGATCACGAGCAGGTCAAGCGACTGCTCTCCCAATTCGAGGCAGCGCCGGCGGCGTCGGGCGTCAATGACAGCCTTCTTGCGGCACGCAAGAAGATGGCCGAGACACTCGTCATCGAGGAGTCCAAGCACGAGGCGGTCGAGGAGATGTATTTCTGGCCGGCCGTGCGGAAGCTACTGCCGGACGGCGACAAGCTCGCCGACCAGGCCATCAGTCAGGAGCAGGAAGGCAAAGAGGTACTCGCCAAGCTGGACAAACTCGACGCGGACAACCCAGAGTTCGACCGGCTGCTCGGCGAGTTCATCAAGGCCGCCCGGGACCACATCGCGTTCGAGGAAACGCGGGTGTGGCCTGCCCTTCGGTCCGCCATGACCGAGACCGAAGCCGCCGAGCTCGGGGACAGCCTGGAGCAGGCCAAGAAGACCGCGCCGACCCGGCCGCACCCGCACACCCCAGCCTCACCGGGCGTGCTGAAGACGGCGGGGCCGGCCGCTGGTGCGGCCGACCGGGCCCGGGACGCCGCGACCGGCCGGGGCCAGGCCTGACTCCCATCCGGCATCACGCCGGAGGCCCGGCCCCGGGCGCCGGGGGCCCGGCCGAGAGGAGGTTCAATGACCAGCCCAGAGACCGGTCACATCACCGGCACGACCGGCAAGGACTACAACCTCATCTGGTTCACCGAGGCATGCCTCAGCAACGCGCTGTGGCTGGAGGCCTACATCGCCGACGCGGAGCGGGAAGGCGACCGCGAACTGGCGGAGTTCTTCCGCAAGGCTCAGTCGGACAGTTGCAAGGGCGCAGAACTCGGTAAGCAGATGCTGCGGGCAAGGCTCGGCTGACAGCTCGCAAGCCGCGGCGCCGGCCGGGACATCTCCCGGCCGGCGCCGTTGCAGCCCCGTTTCGGCGTGCTCACCTGGCGCGCCGGGCACAGCGCAGCCATTCTTCCGTGCACGGCGGCACGACGAGTCCGACGACGCCGGCCGCCCCGATGTGAATGCGGCGGCGACCGGGGTAGTGCTAACACCCATTGCCAGCGGACCGCCCGCGGCGCGCCTTCGGCAGGGAAGTGTGGCGCGGCAGTGAAAGAGGGTGGCGGAAGATGAACCGGACGCACGACGGTGGTGACGCCGAGCGCCGCGATACCGGGCAGGCCTGGCCCTCGCCACGCGCCCCATCCCGGCTGCCGGGCCAGGACGAGGCCCGGGACGACCGTGGCTAGGCCGGGCGAGGTGAGCGAGACAGCCCGCGAAACGGACCGGCCCCGCGCCGGCCGTTCCGCAGGAAATGCCGATCCGCCTGGAACGGTGAGCGAACTGCTGGCGGCCACCGAGGACGGCGGAGACGCCAGGCCGGAGCCGGGTATGGGGCGGATGCGGGAAGCGGCCCAGGCCGCCGAGGCCCAAGCCGAGGAGACCGGCGGCCTGGGCCGGCTGGGCCGGCCGATGAACCGCCGCTCGCCGTTCTTCATCGGCATGGCCGGCGCGGGCGGGGTCGTGGTCACCATTGCCCTGGTGGAGCTGGTCATCAGAGCGCGCTCGGTGCTAGTGCTCATCGGCCTGGCCCTGTTCATCGCCGTCGGCCTGGACCCTGTGGTGAACTGGCTGACCAGGCGCCGGGTGCCTCGGTGGGCGGCGGTGATCGTCGTGCTGCTGGGCATGATCGGGGTGATCGGCGGGTTCCTGGCGGCGGCGATCCCGCCGCTCGCCGCGCAGACCGCCAACCTGATCGCCGAGCTGCCGCACTACGCGCACGCCCTCCAAGATCACAATTCACAGCTTGGCCGGCTGAACTTGAAGTACCACGTCGAGCAGCGCCTGTCGCACCTGCTCGCCACCCGGGGCAGCTCGCTGGTCGGGGGGGTGCTGGGTGCCGGGGCGCTGGTGCTCGGCGCCCTGGCCTCCACGCTGGCCGTGATCGTCCTGGTGATCTACTTCCTGGCCGGGATGCCGCAGATCAAACTGTTCGTCTACCGGCTGGCGCCGCACTCCCGCCGGGCACGGGCGATTCTGATCGGGGACGAGATCTTCACCAAGGTGGGCGGGTTCGTGCTGGGCAACGTGGTCACTTCGGTGGTCGCCGGGCTCGGCACCTACCTGTGGATGCTCGCCTTCGGCATCCCCTATCCGATCCTGCTGGGCCTGTTTGTGGCGATCATGGACCTGATTCCGGTCATCGGCTCCACGATCGGCGGCGCGGTGGTGACCCTCGTCGCGCTGACCGTGTCGCTGCCGGTCGCGATTGCCACGCTGGCGTTCTACATCGCATACCGGCTCGCCGAGGACTACCTGCTGGTCCCGCGGATCATGGGCAGCACGGTCAAGGTGCCCGCGGTGGTGTCCCTGGTGGCCGTGCTGGTCGGCGGGGCGCTCATGGGCATCGTCGGCGCGCTGGTGGCGATCCCGGTCGCTGCAGCGCTGCGGCTGCTGCTGGACGAGGTCGCGTTCCGCCGACTGGACCGGAGCTGACCGCGCCCGGCTGACCCGATCGGGTCAGCCAGGCGGGTCTGTGGGCCGGGCGGGCGGACAATGGGGATGAGACGCGGCCGCCGAGGCTGGCAGTGGTGGTTACCTCGGCGGCCGCGCGCTTGCGATGGCCGCGCCCGCGGCCGTGAAGGCGGTGGCGGCCACGGCGTCGGCGAGGCCGGCCCGGCGCAGGTGCGGATCGGCGGCGGCCAGGGCCAGCATCGACGCGGCATGGCACCCGTCGATCCCGGCGCCCACCGCGAGCACCTTGCGACGCGGCCGCCAGAGTGTCAGGACTGCCTGGACGAGGTGCCGGACGCCGAGGAACCGCACCACCGCCCTGGCTCTCGGGCTGGAGGCCTCGTTGGTGCACAGGCCCAGCGCCAGCCCGGGGGCGCATAGCAGGGCGGCGCCGTAGCTGGCCCGGACCGCCGGGAACAACAGGCGCGGGGCCAGCGTGGGGCTCAGCAGAGGGTCAGGCGCCGCCTCGGGCGCCGGCGCGGTCGGCGGCGAGCCGGTGCCCGAGGCGGCAGCTTTCATGCCGGTAGCGGGCACCGGTGTGGCGCCACTCACCGGCGCTGGGCCAGCCACCCGGCGAGGGCCCCTCCGGCGACGGCCGCGCCGCCGAGCACCGCCGAGGACAGCCCGGCGTGGCGCGACAGCCATGCCTGCGTGCTGTGGTCATGGGAACGGCCGTCGAAGGCGCCATGGGCGCCGAAATCGTGGCCATTGGTCCCATCGACCGGCTGGAGCAGGTTGTCCGGCCGCCCCGGGTCGGCCGGCTCCGAGGTCTGCTGGGAACCGTAGCCGGTGCGGGCCAAGTAGCGGTCCAGCAGGGCCGGGGCCACCCGGTTGGCGAGGATGGTCGCGGCCGTGGTCGCGCCCACCCAGTACTGCCTGCGGCGGGGGTGATCGGCGGCGTAGACGACGCCGCGCGCGGCCACCTCCGGCTGGTAGATCGGCGGCACCGGCTGCGGGTGTTTCGGCAGCTTGGACCGCACCCAGGAGAACTGCGGGGTGTTCACGGCCGGCATCTGCGCAACGGTCACGTGCACGCCGGAGCCCTCGTGCAGCAGCTCACAGCGCAGCGAGGAGGTGAAGCCGTTGATCGCGTGCTTGGCTCCGCAGTAGGCCGACTGCAACGGAATGCTGCGTTCCCCGAGCGCGGAGCCGACTTGCACGATCGTGCCCCGGCCGCGGGGCCGCATCCGGCTCAGCGCCGCCATCGTGCCGTACACGAACCCCAGGTAGCTGACCTCGGTCACCCGGCGGAACTCCTCCGCCGTGATCTCGGCGAACGGCGCGAACACCGAGGTGAACGCGACGTTGACCCAGATGTCGATCGGCCCGAGGCGCTTTTCGATCTGCCGGGCTGCTTCGGTGACCTGCTCGTAGTCACTGACGTCGGCGCTGACCGCCAGGGCCTTGCCGCCGGCCTGGTCGACCTCGTGCGCCGCCGCGTCCAGGCCGGCCTGGCCGCGGGCGATCAGGCCGACGCTCGCGCCGCGTTCGCCGAAGAGGCGGGCGGTGGCCCGCCCGATCCCCGCGCTGGCCCCGGTGATGACCACTGTCTGGCTTTCCATGGATTCCCGCTTCCGCATGAATAAAGGTCGGCCATCTCGCTACCCCCGTATACGGCGGCAAACACCGCCGTTTAGGGCCGGCCGCCGCGGGCAGTGGGGGTGCGTCTTCAAGGAGGCGACGTGGTTACACCAACAGCCCGGCATAGGGCCAGTGAGGCCAAAGACGCCGGTCGTAGGGCCGCCAACAGCCGCTACGTGGACTGGCTGGCGCGCGCCGGGTTCGCCGCCCGCGGTGTCATATACGCGCTCATCGGCGTCCTGGCGATCGAGATCGCCTTCGGGAACGGCGGCCACAAGGCCGACCAGAGCGGCGCCGTGCGGGTGGTCGGCCACACGCCGTTCGGCACCGTACTGCTGTGGCTGCTGGTGATCGGCTTCACCGGGCTGGCGCTGTGGCGGCTCTCCGAAGCCCTGTACAGCGGCCCCGGGGCGGACGGCCGCAAGGCCAGCCACCGGCTGATCGCCGGCTTCAAGGCGGTGCTGTACGGCGTCATCGCCTTCTTCATCACGAAGTACGCACTCGGCCTGGGCGCGCCGAAGTCCTCGAACAAGCAGTCGGTGGACCTCACCGCCACCGCGATGCGCGAGCCGGGCGGCCGGATCCTGGTGGGCATCGTGGGCGTTGTACTCATCGGGGTCGGCGCGTGGCTGGCGTGGCGCGCCTTCGAGAAGAAGTTCATCGAGGAGATCAAGACCGGTGAGATGAGCCCGCAGACGCGGAAGGTCGTGACCTTCCTCGGCCGGATCGGCGGGATCGCGCGCGGCATCGTGTTCGGCGCCGCCGGGCTGTTCCTGCTGATCGCCGCGGTCACCGCTAATGCCCATAAGGCCAAAGGCATCGACGCCACGCTGCGGGCGTTCACCAAGACCCCGGCCGGGCCCTGGCTGCTCGTCCTGGTGGCCGTCGGCCTGGTCATGTTCGGCATCTACTCGCTGGCGGAGTCCCGCTGGCGTCGGCTGTAACCGGGTCGCTGCGCACCCTGCGAGCGCCTGCCCGGCTATCCCACAGGCAGAACGCCGCCGCGGACAGGGCGCAGGCGCGTGCGGCTGGCGCCGGTGGCTAGGGCCCGTGGCCCATGCCCATGGTCTTGGCGCCGGGCGCATTGCACGCCGTCCCCGCGTGGGACACCCCGATCACCGAACCGTGGGGCGTCAGCGGCGTACGGCAGTTGTCCGGGGACTGGCTCATGCCGATGAAGACGGCCGACACGATGAGGGCGATCGCCAGCGAGAGGAAGAGCACCGCGCGAGCGGGCAGCCGCCCCCGGTAGCGGCGCGGAGACCACCACGGCACCAATTCCAGTGCCTCGAGCCGCGGCAGCCGCTCGCCGAGATTGAGCCGGGTGAACATTGCGAACATCGAGACCAGCCGGGGCTCGCGTTTCTTCAGCACCTCCTCGATGCGATCGAGAACGCGCTGCTGGCTGGCGGGCAAACTCATACTGCTCCCTCACGGTGTCCCGGCCCCAACGGTAATGGACCATCCTGGATGCCGAGGTCATGCCCTGCGGGCAGGGCGCTTCTCCGTCCCGGGGCGCCGGGCTCGCGGTCGTTGCCTACTACCTCGGCCGGGGCGTCGCCGCGCGGCATCTGCTGGCGCGGGTCGCCTCGGAGATGTTGTCATCGTTATCCTCCTCCGCGCCCTCGACTACCCAGCCAGCGCAGGTCATGCGTCCGGGCGCGAATCGGCCGGTGCGGAGTTCGACGCCCGGCAATGCGCAGCGAGGCGTTTAGCCCGCGCCAGGTCGGGCAGACGCGGTCGATTCCCGGAAATGAAAGGACACGTGGCACAGGACGCGGCCAGCGAGCCGGATCCCGAAGCCGTGGACGAGGCGGCCTCCCGCGAGGAGTTCGCCGCCCAGGCCAGCCGCTGAATCTCGCTGCCAGCGGCTGCGGCGCCGTGCCCCAGGGGAAGGCCCCGGGTCGGGGCACGGCGCCGGCCTAGCTCACCGGGGCCGCGATGACAGTGGGCGGCCTCTCCCTGCTGGCGCTCAGACCTCGATGACCGCGAACGTGGCGGCGGGCACAGCGACGGTGTCGCCGTCCAGGGTGACCCCGGGAGAGGAGGCGGCCAGCACCGCCGCGCCCCGCCCGTCCAGCGGCAGCCGCTGCGCGGACGGGCCCAGGTTGGCCACGATGCGCAGCCGTCCGCGCTGCACCATCAGCCAGCGTTCCTGTTCGTCGTAGTCGGCGCGGACCCGGTCCAGGCGCGGGTCGGTCAGCTCCGGCCTGGCCCGGCGCAGCGCGATCAGCTCGGTGTACCAGGCCAGCACGTCGCGGTGCCAGTCCTGGTCGGGCTGCGACCAGTCCAGCTTGGACCGGATGAAAGTGGCCTTGTCCTGCGGGTCGGGCACGTCCTCGGCGGCCCAGCCGTGCCGGGCGAACTCCTCCCGGCGCCCCTGCGCCACCGCGTCGGCCAGCCACGGCTCCACGTGGTCGGTGAAGTACTGCCAGGGCGTGTCCGCGCCCCATTCCTCGCCCATGAACAGCATCGGAGTGTACGGGGCGGTCAGCACCAGCCCTGCCCCCACCTTGATCATGTCGGGGCGCAGGTCGGCGGCGATCCGGTCCCCGGTGGCCCGGTTGCCGACCTGGTCGTGGTTCTGCAGGTAACACAGGAACCGGTGGGCGGGCACCCGGAAGATGTCCACCTGCCGCCCGTGGCTGCGCCCGCGGAACGCCGACCAGCGGCCGTCGTGGAAGAACACTCTGGTCATCGTGTGCGCCAGGGTGCCCATGGCGCCGAAGTCGCAGTAGTACCCCTGCCGCTCCCCGGTGATCGCCGCGTGCACCGCGTGGTGGAAGTCGTCGCTCCACTGTGCGGTCAGGCCGTACCCGCCGGCCTCCCGCGAGGTGACCAGCCGGGGATCGTTGAGGTCGGACTCGGCGATCAGCACCAGGTCCCGGTTCAGCAGCGCGGCCAGCGCCTGCACCTCGGCGGTGAGCTGTTCCAGGAAGTTCATCGCCCGGTGGTCCTCGAACGCGTGCACCGCGTCCAGCCGCAACCCGTCCAGGTGGTAGTCGCGCAGCCACATCAGCGCGTTCCCGATCAGGAACGCGCGCACCTCGTCCGAGCCCGGCTGGTCCAGGTTCACCGCCGGGCCCCACGGCGTCACGTGCGCCTCGGTGAAGTACGGTCCGAACGCGCCAAGCCGGTTGCCGATGCCGACGTGGTTGTACACGACGTCGAGCAGGACGGCCAGGCGGCGCGCATGGCAGGCGTCCACGAACCGTTTCAGCGCGTCCGGGCCGCCGTAGGGCTCGTGCACGGCCCATAGATGGATCCCGTCGTAACCCCAGCCATGCTCGCCGGGGAACGCGGCGACCGGCATCAACTCGACGGTGTCCACGCCGAGGCCGCCCAGGTGCGCGAGCCGTTCGATCGCGGCGTCCAGCGTCCCCTCGGGAGTGAACGTGCCAACGTGCAACTCGTAGCTGACCGAGCCGTGCAGCGGCCCGCCCCGCCAGCCACGGTCGGTCCAGGGGAAGGCGGAATGGTCGTACGTGCGGCTAGCGCCTTGAACGCCGAACGGCTGGCGCGGCGACCGTGGATCCGGCAGCGGATCACCACCATCCAGGCAGAACCCGTACTCGGCACCGTCGCCGGCCGCTGCCACCCCGGCCGCCCACCAGCCCGGCTCGGCCGCGGGCGCCATCGGGTGCCGCTGGCCGGATATGTCCACTTCCACGCGTGCGGCCTCGGGGGCCCACACCCGGAACAGCGTCACGGCGCAACTCTAGACATCGGAGGCATCCGCTGGGACCAGGAGCGCCACGGGCAGGCGTATCGCAATGTCGGACAGCAGCGGGCGCGGGGCGGAATGCGTGACGCCGGTCAGCACGTCCCGCCAGCTCCCTTCGGGAACCGGCAGCGCCGTGCCCGCCCAGCCACCGCGGCGGCGCAGCCCGGCCGGCAGTCGGGTGGCCACCGTGATCGCGTGCCCGCCCCGCTGGAAGGCGATCACGTGCCCGGCTGCCGGGCCGGTGGCGCGCACCGGGGCGTAGCCCCCGGTGAACCAGTCCGGGTGGTCGCGGCGCAGCCGCAGCGCCCGCGAGGTCACCAGCAGCTTCTCCGTATCCAGGTCCGGGGGCGGCCCTGCTTCTCCCGCGTCCTGCGCCGCGAGCAGGAACCACCGCCGGCTGTAGTCCACCAAGCGCCGGTTGTCCGGGTCCACCAGCGCAAAACCGCCCAGCTCGCAACCCTGGTAGACGTCCGCGGCCCCGGGCATGGTGAGCTGCACCAGCTTCGCGCCCAGCGAGTTCACCCGCGCGTCGGCGGCGATGCGGGCGGCGAAGCCGGCGATGGCCGCGGTGAGCCCGGGGTCGCCGAGCACGGCCGCGGCGAGGCCGAGGACCCCGGCCTCGTAGTCCTCGTCCGGATCCTGCCACGACGTGGCCGTCTTCGCCTCGCGCATCGCCTTGGTCAGGTACCCGGCGGCCCGCTCCGCCGAGACCGGCCAGGCGCCGACGAGCGTCTGCCACATCAGGTATTCGGTGTCCGGCTCGGGCGGGTGGCCCCCGCTCTGCTCTCCCGGCCCCCGCGCTCCGCGCCCACCCCCGCTCAGCTTTTCCCGCCCCCGCGCTCGCCCACTCCAGCTCAGCGCGGCGGCGGCCTCGTGCCAGCCGGCGACCTCGGCCGCCCACTCCTGCGGGATCTCGGCCAGCACCGCCAGCCGGGCCCTGACGTCTTCCTGGCGCTTGGTGTCGTGCGTGGACAGCGTGGTCAGCGTGGCCGGCCAGTCGCGGGCCAGGCGCCCCGCGAACTCGTGGAAGGCCTCCGGTGACGTGCCGGATGAGCCCGGCTCGCCACCGACCTCGTTCAGCGCCACCAGCCGGGACCAGCGGTAGAACGCGGTATCCTCCACGCCCTTGGCCATCACGGGGCCGCAGGTTTGCTGAAACCGCACGACGAATTCATCGCGCCACCCGCCGTCGCCGGTCTTGCCCGCGCTGTCCAGTGCGAGCGCGGCCACCGCGGCCAGGGCCGGGCGCAGCCGCTTGGGCAGCTGCAGGCTGGCCTGCGCCGCTGCGCCGGCCAGGATGTCGGCCGAGGCGGCCGACGGCGCCGCCCCGGGCGCCACGTACGCCCGGTACACCGGGACCGCCGTGAGCAGTTCGGCTACCACCGTGCGCAGGTCGCAGGCGGCCAGCTCGCGCAGCGCGGGGTCGTCGCACCGGGGCAGCAGCCTGGCCAGACGGCGCACCTCGGCGCCCAGGCTGCCCCGGGTGACCTCCCGTTTGGCGGTCTCCGCCACCGCCGCGAAGCGTGGCGTTCCGCCGGTGAACCTCGCGTACTCGGCGGTGAGCGGCGCGGCCCCGGCCGGGTCAAGGAAAAGCCCGCCGGCCTGGCGGAGCGCGTCGTAGCCGGTCGTGCCCGCGCACCTCCAGTCGGCCGGCAGCTCCTCGTCCCCGGTGAGAATCTTCTCGCAGGCCACCCAGGCGCCGTGGGTCGCCTTGGCCAGCCGGTCCAGGTAGCCGCGCGGGTCGGCGAGCCCATCGGGATGGTCCACTCGCAGGCCGTCGATCAGCCCTTCGGCTATCAGGCCCAGCAGCAGGTCGTGGGTCGCGGCGAACACGTCATCGTCCTCCACCCGGACCGCGATGAGCGAGGTGACGTCGAAGAACCGCCGCCAGTTCAGTTCGGTGGCGGTGGCCCGCCAGTCGGCCAGCCGGTAGTGCTGGGCGGCGGCCAGGTCGGGCAGCGGCAGGTCCTCTGTGCCCGGGCGGACCGGCAGCACGTGCTCGTGATAGAGGAGCACGGTCCCGTCCGGGCCGCCGTGGTCCACCGCCAGGTCGCCGATGCAGTCACCGAGCGGCCCGGCCAGGATCGGCAGCAGCACCCGCCCGCGCTGCGCCTGCCAGTCAATGTCGAACCAGTGCGCGTACACCGACCCGGGCCCGTCCCGCAGCACCGACCAGAACTGGCGGTTGAGCGACTCGGGCGCCCCGATGGCCATGTGGTTGGGCACGACGTTGACGATGACGCCGAGCCCGTGCCGCCGGAACGAGGCCACCATGTCGCGGAATCCGCCCTCGCCGCCGAGGCGGGCGGACAGCCGCGAGTGGTCCACCACGTCGTAGCCGTGCGCTGATCCGGGCATGGCCTGCAGGATCGGGGACAGGTAGGCGTGGGTCACCCCGAGGGCGGCGAGGTAGCCGGCGATCTGGGCGGCGTCGGCGAATCCGAAGCCGGGCTGAAGCTGCAGCCGGTAGGTGGACTGCGGTACGGGCGCGGGCACGGCTGAGGGCTGCCCTCCTAAGGCCACTAGCAAACCCGTGGCGGGCCGGAAGCTGGCCGGGGCGGCCGGTGCGCCGGCGGCCAGCTCACCCGCGGCGGAGGACCTGCACGGAGCGGTCGCGCACCAGGACTAGGCCGCCCGCCTTGCCTGCGGCGCCGTCCTCGAACTGCTCGGCCGGCCGTGCGGTGTCCAGTACCGTCTCCCATACCTCCCCGTACCGGGCCGGGGGCAGGGTGAACTTCAGCTCACGCGGGCTGGCGTTGAACAGCAGCAGGAAGCTGTCGTCGCGGATCGGCTGGCCCCGCCGGTCCGCTTCGGTGATCGAGCTGCCGTTCAGGAAGACCGTGAGCGACTGGGCGAAGCCCGCGTCCCAGTCCTGATCGGTCATCTCCTCGCCGCCCGGGGAGAACCACGCGACGTCCCCGAGCTGGTCACCGCTCCCGCGGTGCGGCCTGCCCCGCAGGTACCGGCGGCGGCGGAACACCGGGTGGTCGCGGCGGAGGGTGATCAGCCGCCGGGTGAAGTCCATTAGCATCTCGGCGGCGCCCGGTCCCGGAGCGGCGGCGCCCGGGCTGGCTTCCCCGTCCGCGGCGGGGGGCCAGCGCACCCAGGAGATGTCGTTGTCCTGGCAGTATGCGTTGTTGTTGCCCTGCTGGGTCCGGCCCAGCTCATCGCCGGCCGTCAGCATCGGCACCCCCTGGGACAGCAACAGCGTGGCCAGGAAGTTGCACTCCTGGCGCAGCCGCAGCTCCCCGATTCCAGGGTCGTCCGTCGGGCCCTCGGCGCCGCAGTTCCACGACCTGTTGTCGTCGCTGCCGTCCCGGCCGCCCTCGCCGTTGGCCTCGTTGTGCTTGTCGTTGTAGGAGACCAGGTCGGCCAGCGTGAACCCATCGTGGCAGGTGATGAAGTTGACCGAGGCGACCGGGTGCCGGCCGTCGTCGGCGTACAGGTCGCTGGAGCCGGTGAGCCGGGAGGCGAACTCGGGCAAGGTGGCGGGCTCGCCGCGCCACAGGTCGCGGACCGTGTCGCGGTACTTGCCGTTCCACTCGCTCCACAGCGGCGGGAAGTTCCCCACCTGGTAGCCGCCCTCGCCGACGTCCCACGGCTCGGCGATCAGCTTCACCTGGGAGACCACGGGGTCCTGCTGCACCAGATCGAAGAACGCCGACAGCCGGTCCACCTCGTGGAACTGCCGGGCCAGCGCCGCGGCCAGGTCGAACCGGAACCCGTCCACGTGCATCTCGAGCACCCAGTACCGCAGCGAGTCCATGATCAGTTGCAGCACGTGCGGATGCTGCATGAGCAGGCTGTTGCCGGTCCCGGTGGTGTCGTAGTAATACGCGGGATCGTCGTGCACCAGCCGGTAGTACGCGGCGTTATCGATGCCGCGCAGCGACAGCGTCGGGCCCAGGTGATTGCCTTCGGCGGTGTGGTTGTAGACCACGTCGAGTATCACCTCGATCCCCGCCTCATGCAGCGCCCGGACCATCGACTTGAACTCCTGCACCTGCTCGCCGCGCGTCCCGGCGAAGGAGTAGGCGTTGTGCGGCGCGAAGAAGCCGATGGTGTTGTATCCCCAGTAGTTCGCCAGCCCGCGCTCGGTGAGGAAGGCGTCGGTGACGAACTGGTGCACCGGCATCAGCTCCACCGCCGTGACGCCTAGTCCCTGCAGGTGCTCGATGACCGCCGGGTGGGATATGCCGAGGTAGGTCCCGCGCTCGCCTTCCGGTATCCCGGGGTGCCGCATGGTGAGGCCGCGCACGTGCGCCTCGTAGATCGCGCTCTCGTGGTAGGGCGTTCCCGGCGGCCGGTCGGCCGCCCAGTCGAAGTACGGGTTCACCACCACCGAGCGCGGCACGTGCGGCGCGGAGTCCTCGTCGTTGCGCTTCTCCGGGCTGCCGAACTCGTAGCTGAACACGGCGGGACCCCAGGCCACGCTGCCGTCGATCGCCTTGGCATAGGGGTCGAGCAGCAGCTTGGCCCGGTTGCAGCGATGCCCGGCGGCCGGATCATACGGCCCGTGCACCCGGTAGCCGTAACGCTGGCCCGGGCCGACGCCGGGCAGGTAGCCGTGCCAGACGAACCCGTCCATCTCGTGCAGGGTGACTCGGTCCTCGGCCCCCGCGTCGTCGAACAGGCACAGCTCCACCCGCTCGGCGACGCTGGAGAACAGCGCGAAGTTCGTCCCCACGCCGTCGTAGGTCGCGCCCAGCGGATACGCCGTGCCCGGCCATGCGGCCATCTGTTCCGCCATTCCCTCCCCGTTCCTCTGCTGCCCTGCAGCGCTACCCGGACCAGTTGTCCTTATCCGGACCGGTCCTGGCGACCGCCGCCCTGCGCAGGCGGGGCGACCTCTTCGGGCGTCCGTGGGGTCTGGGCCGGCGCCCGCCGCCCCGCCGGACGGTCGGTGAAGGACACCTCCACGTTCTGTTCCTCCCGCCGTTGGTTCTGCAGGGCCTGGAGCGCCATCGACGCCCGGTCCGCCTCCGCCAGCGGCGGCTGCACGATAGTACGCGGCCAGAGGCGCCGGGTGAGCACCACGTTCACCTCGGCGGCGTACACCGTGACCTGGACACCCAGGTAGATCCAGGTGAGCAGGACCAGCACTGTGGCGAAGATCCCATACGCCGAGGCGGTGTGCAGGTAGTTGTGAACGATAAACGCGCCGAACACCTGCAGCACGGTCCAGGCGACTCCCCCGGCAACGGCGCCGGCCACCAGGTTCCTGGCCGGGATCCCCTTGGGCGTGAGGGCACGGAAACCGGCCAGGTACAAGCCCACGTTGGCGGGCACGGCGAGGGCCAGGGCGAGGATGCGGAGGCCCAGGGCGTGATGGCCGTAGGTGACCAGCCCGGCGAGCAGCCCGCTGATGGGCAGGCCCACCGCGAGCACCGCGAGGAACGCCACGCACCGGACCAGCCTGGGCACGTAACCGGGCCGGGCCGGCCCGGGCAGATTCCACACTTGCTCCATGGTGAGCAACCCGGCCTGGGCCAGGCCGGTCGCGCCCCACACCAGGACCAGCAGCCCGACGACCAGGCTGATCACGCTGGAGCGGTGCATGGCCTTGATCTGGCCGACCAGCGTTTTGCCAATAGCCGGGAACTGGTTGCTGACCGCGCTGAGCACCTCCTCTCGCAGGGCGTGCGAGCTGGCCGCGACCTGGACCAGCACGGTCACCAGGATGAGCAGCAGCGGGAACACCGACACGAACGCGGAATGAGTCAGGTTCCCGGCGAGCACGCCGCCGTTGTCGTCGCCGTACTTCTTGATTACGCCGAAGACAAACGCGGACACCCGATGCCGCTGCTGTGCCGCATCGACCCGGCGGATCACCCGCTCGACCGGGTTCATGCGCACTCTGCTGCCCGCTAAAGCGGATCCCAAACGGCCTCGTCAGCGTACTATGGCGGCCGCCGCCGGGGTGCCGCACGCAGCTGGCGGCCCGCTGCCGGCACGTGTAGCTTCCCGGCCTGGTGCAGGAGTCTGCCGAACGGCGGGGCATGGACCTGCCGCTGGTGCGGGCCGTCCGGCCGCGGCTGTCGCAGGGCGTGCAGAGCCACGACGAGAAGAACATGAGCGCGACGTGCCTGACCAGCGCGCCGAAGGCGCCCAGGTGAGGCGAGCGCATGGTGAGCTGCTATGAGCTCAGTGGCTCGCGGCGGAACACGAGCAGGGCGATGTCGTCGCGCGCGGATTCGGCGCCGACCATGGCAGCCATGACCGTGGCACAGACATCCTCCGGCGGTTCCGCCGTGACCGCCTGGCACAGGCTGGCGAGGCCCTCATCGAGCGGCACCTCCGGCCGTTCGATCAGGCCGTCGGTGTAAAAGCACAGCAACGCGCCCGGTGGAACCTTCACCGTCGTCACGCGCCGCCGCGTACCGGGATCCACGCCGATCATCAAGCCGCCCGCGACATCGGCCAGGGCCCCGGCCTGCCCTGAGGTGGCGAAGACGGGGGGGAGGTGCCCCGCGGACGCGATGTGCGCCCGGTCCAGCGAGCGATCGAACACCGCGTACGCCACGGTGGCCATGGCCCCGGGCTCGAAGTGCTGCATCTTCTGGTCCAGCCGGTCGAGCACCTCGCCGGGATCGATGGTCCGCAGGGCATAGGCGCGCAACGCGCTGCGCATCCGTCCCATGATCACCGCGGCGGGCAAGCCGGAGCCGGCCACGTCTCCGATCACCACGCCCAGCTCGCCGGAAGGCAGGGTGAACACGTCGTACCAGTCACCGCCCACCACGCCCCGGCCCGGCACATAGCGGGCCGCCAATTGCAGACCCGCAACCACCGGAAGCGCGGACGGCAGCAGGCTTTGCTGCAACGCCCCCACCGCGACCCGGTCGGCCCGGGCCGACAGTGACTGCACCGCAGTGGCTGCCCGGTCTGCGGCAAGCTGGAGCAGGTCAACGTCGTCGGTGGTGAACTCCCGCGGCGTCAGCGACCCGACATGCATGACGCCGATCACTCCGCCGCCCGCCACCATGGGTACGCCCAGCAGGGCGCGGATTCCCTTCGTCATCAAGATCGGGTTCAGCACCGTGGAGTGATCGACGTGGTCGAGGATCACCGGGTGGCGCTCCCCCGCGATGCGGCCCGCGAAACCGCGGCCCACCGGGATCCGCACCCCTTGGCGCACCTCTTCCTCGAGCCCGGCCGCCGCCGTCGCGATCAGGCTCCCCGACGAATGATCGAGCAGCAGCACCGCGGCGGTGTCCGTCCGCAGCGCGGCCTTTACCCGCTCCACCAGCTCCACCAGGATTTCTTGATCATCGAGCCGGGACAGGGCGGTATCGGTGATCGACTGGATATCCCGGAGCCGGGCCTCGACCGGGCCAGACCCCGCGTTCGCCGTCATCTCGCAGGCCTCCCCGTAGCGGGATCCCGCGCTCCGGCCAGTGGCGGCCATGCGACACCAGCCAAAGACACAAGGTACCGGGCTGGTTCGTCAACCCTTGCCAGAACGATACCGCCGATGGTGTCCGCAACGAAGGCGCCGTTAGCTGGGTCAGAGCTGGCGGCGGACGCCCGGCGCCCCGCCCGGCGTGCTCGATCTGGTGGCCGAAGTCACCCTCGAGCGAGGTCCGCGCCCGGCCACGACGGCCCAGCGGGAGGATGGTCTCGCTGGCCCCGTCCTCCAAGAGCAGGGCGAGCCCGCCGTAGAGCCCGAAGGCGGCCAGCCGCGACGGAAACGCGCGGTTTCGGCCGCGGCGTCCCCGGGCTGACGCAGGATTACGCAATCGATCGCGGACCGGGTCTGGCAGGGTAGCGGGCCGGGCGTTAGCCTGAACGCGAGGCAGACTTGCCGCGACGCGGCCCCGGCCATGGGGAAAACGGCGGAGGCAACGGTGTCCATGGGCTACCCCGACAGGGTTCGCCAGGCGCGCATGTTTCCTGGACCACCCGGTTCCAGGCCCGCGCGATCACTCATCTACACTCACGGCGGCGACCTTTACAAGGCCACGATCGGCCGGCCCCGTAGGCGATACGGCCCGCCGCCAGCCCGTTCCGCGGCCGCCGGCGGGCGGGCCGAAGGGCAGGAGAGCGGCAGCAAGGTCATCGCCATCGTGGTGACCGACCGGATGGTCGAGGTCTGGTCCCAGGAGCCGTCGCACGGCTGGGCGAACCCGTCGCTTATTCCGCACCGCGAAGTCAGCAGCATCCAGTATCTCGGTGAGCCATCCGGCGGTTAGCCTCGGGCGCCTGCCGTTTCTAGCCCTCCGGGACCACGAGCACCGAGCAGGGCGCCCGGCGCAGCACGTACTGGCTCACCGTGCCCAGCAGCATGGAGGTGCTGCCCCGGCCCGCCAGCACGATGAGCTGGGCGTTGACCCTGCGCGCGGTATCCACCAGGTTCCGCCCGGCCAGACCGAGGGCGGCGCGCAGCTCGACCCGGTCGGCCTCGTCACCGAGCGCGGCGGCGACTGTGTCGCGCAGCGCCGTCTCCGCGGCCAGGCGCTCGTCACTTGCCACGGGCAAGGTGTCCACCGGGCGCGCGGCCGGCCTGCCGAGCGGGCGCTCGGTGCTGTAGGCCATCACCGCGATGAGCGGCGCGTCCCGGCAGCGGGCCTCCTGTGCAGCCGCCTGGATGGTGGCCCGTGACATGCCGGCGCCTTCGACGCCCACCACAACGGGCGGCCTTTCTGGTTCGGTCGTCATGGGTCCTCCCGCCAGCGCGGCGTGCCCGCCAGGGCGGAGAACAGCACGCCGCAGTAGTACCGGGGGTTGGTCTTGACCCAGGGCAGCCGGTCCAGGCGCGCGGGAACCCCTGTGGTCACCGCCCCCGTCCGCACGTCCGTCACGCCAGGCCTCCTCCTCCTGCGAGGCGTACCGGTCCGACTGCCCGGGACAGGCGAGGCCAAACACGGTGCGCCGGCCTGAAACCGTGTTTCGGTGACGATCCTCGGGACAGAGCACCGGGGTGACGAGATCTTTCCTGCCGCACGTGCTGCGTGAGTATGCCTTGGTCGCGGATGGTCAGCGTGGCGCCCTGATCGGCCCGGACGGCACGATCGACTGGCTGTGCGCGCCACGGTGGGACAGCCCCGCCGTATTCAGCGGGCTGCTCGGCGGAAAAGGCAGGTACGCCGTCACCCCGGCGGATCCGTGGAACGTCTGGGGCGGGTACTACGAGACCGGCAGCCTCATCTGGCGGAGCCGGTGGACCGGCAATTCCGCGCACACCGAGTGCCGCGAGGCGCTCGCCCGTCCGGCCGACCCGCGCCGGGCCGTCATCCTGCGGCGGATCGAAGCGGTCGACGGCCCGGCGCGGATGGACGTGCTGCTGGACGTCCGCGCCGGATTCGGGCGCAGCAAGATGACCGGGCTGTCCCACGGCGACGGGCGGTGGACCGGCCGCAGCGGCGCGATCAGGTTCCGTTGGTCGGGCGCCGCCCGGGCCCGGCGCACGGCTGACGGGCTCGCGCTGACCGTGTCGCTGCCCGCCGGAGGCCACCACGACCTGGTCCTGGAGCTTTCCGACCGGCCGCTGGACGGCACGGCGCCGGATCCGGCCCGCGCCTGGGCGGCGACCGAGGAGTCCTGGTCTTCGGTCGTGCCCGGCTGCGACGACCTGATCGCGGCCCGGGACGCCCGTCATGCCTACGCGGTCCTGGCCGGGCTGACCGCGCGCAGCGGCGCGATGGTCGCCGCCGCGACCACGTCACTACCGGAGCGCCTGGAAGGCGGGCGGAACTACGACTACAGGTACGCGTGGATCCGGGACCAGTGTTACGCGGGCCTGGCGGTCGCCGCTCACGGCCCGCATCCCCTGCTCGACGGAACCGTCCGGTTCCTCACCGAGCGTGTCCTCGCCGATGGCCCGGATCTGATGCCCGCTTACACGGTCAGCGGCGAGCCCATCCCGGACGAGCGCGCGCTCCGGCTGCGCGGGTACCCGGGCGGTGCGGCCCGGGCCGGGAACCAGGTGGTCGGCCAGTTCCAGCTCGACGCGCTGGGGGAAGCGCTGCAATTGTTCGCGGCCGCCGCGCGCCTGGACGTGCTGGCCGAGGAGAACTGGCGGGCGGCGGCGACGGCGGCCGACGCTATCGCCAAGCGCTGGACCGAGGCTGACGCGGGCATCTGGGAACTGAACGACGAGCACTGGGCGCATTCCCGCCTGGCCTGCGTGGCGGGGCTGCGTGCGCTGGCTGCTGCGGCGGACGGGCCCCCGGGCGGGCACGGGCGCCGGCAGGCGGCCCGGTGGAGCGCGCTGGCCGACACGATCCTGGCCAGCCTCAGTGACTGCGTGCACCCGACCGGGCGGTGGCAGCGCTCGCCCGCGGACCGGCGAGCCGACGCCGCGCTGCTGCTGCCGGTGATCCGGGGCGCGGTGCCGGCCGACGAGCCGCGCAGCCGCGCGACCATCCGGGCGGTGCGCGAGGAACTGGCCGAGGACGGGTATGTGTACCGGTTCCGGCACGACCCCCGGCCGCTGCGCAAGGCCGAGGGCGCCTTCCTGCTTTGCGGGTTCTGGCTGGCGCAGGTCGCGCAGGCATGCGGGGAGCACGCCGAGGCAGCGCACTGGTTTGAGCGCAACCGGGCGGCATGCGGCCCGGCCGCTCTGTACACCGAGGAATACGACGTGCACCAGCGGCAACTGCGGGGCAACCTGCCGCAGGCCTTCGTGCACGCCGGGCTGCTGGAGACCGCGGCGCGGATGTCGGCGCGGTCCTAGGCCCGGGACTTCCCGGCCTTCGCCGGCTGATGGGCGGCTGACGGCCGCCGGGTGGGATCCAGGAACACGTGCGATGCCTGGGGGAGCCGGTCGGCGAGCCGCTTGTCGATCTCATCGGCGATCGTCTCGGCCCGGTCCGCGCTGATATCGCCGCCGAAGTCGACCCGCGCCGCCACGATGAGACGGTCCGGCCCCAGGTACATGGTCATCAGGTCGAGGAGCCTGTCCACGCCTTGTGTTTGCTCGATCTCAGCCCGGATCTGCTCCAGCACCCTGGGGTCGGCCGACCGGCCGATGAGGTATTCGCGGTTGTCCATGCCGAGCCGGACCGCCACCACGATGAGCAGGACGCCGATGGCGATGGAGGCCGCGCCGTCCCAGACCGGTGAGCCGGTCACCTGGCGCAGCACCAGCCCGAGCGCGGCGAGCACCAGGCCGACCATGGCGGCGGAGTCCTCGAACAGCGCGGTCCTGACCGTGGTGTCAGGGCTGCTGCGCATCTGGTCGAGCATCTCGGTATGGCTGCGGCGGGCTTCGGCCCGGTACTGCACCAGCACCCGGACCAGGGAGGTCCCCTCGGCCAGGGCGGCCGCCGCCAATACCAGGTAAGCCAGGAGCGGGCTCTCGTTGCTGTGCTGACCCAGCGCCAGCAGCCCCTCGAAGATGGAGAACCCTGCGCCGGCGATGAAAATCCCGAACGCGGCCAGCAGCGACCAGAAGTACCGCTCTTGGCCGTACCCGAACGGGTGCTTGGCGTCGGCGGGCCGCGCCCCCCGGCGCAGCGACGCCAGCAGGAACACCTGGTTGAGCGTGTCCGCGGCGGAGTGAGCGGCCTCGGCGAGCATGGCGCTGGAGCCGACCAGGATCCCGGCGATGAGCTTGATGGCGCAGACGAAGATGTTCGCGGCGCCGGCGATGAGCACGGTGCGGCCCGTGGCCGACTGTTCCGCCATGTCCCGCACCAGCCTCCTCTGGGTCGTGACCGTCCAGGTATCCGGGGATTCCTGCCCGCGCGGCGCCGCGCAAACATCGCCGTTCCCGCGCGGGAAGTCGGACCGGATGCGTTTGGCGGCCGCAGGAAGGGAAGCGTTGGCAGGTCAGACGCCGAACTTGCGAGAGGGGGCGGCCATGATTCGCAAGGCCTTGCCCATCCTGGTTTCCGCGGGAGTGACACTTCTGCTCGCCAGCCAGTGGAACGACATCAAGCGCTACGTGAGGATCAAGCAACTGTCTACGGGGCAGGGCCATCCGGAGAACGTCCCCGCCGAGGGCCGGAAGGTCTATCCGCAGCGCCCGGGTGACGGCGCTACGGACGGTACCGGCGACTTCGGGTCGGCCAGCCGCGGCGGCCCCGCGTTGGCCGGGTAGGCCGGCCAGCGCTGCCGTAACTCGCGAGACTCGCGGCCCGGCGCCGGGCCGCTGCCCTGCAGATTGCCCGGAATGTTGAACCGCGGAGGATTATCCCGCGTCAATGCGGGCAGCCGATGGCTGCTGGCTGCACCGGTCCCGGCTGGGCCGGTGCTGCCGGGTTAACCCAACAAGACGAGAGACTGGGTCCGCATGACTGCTTTGGACAACCGCGCTGGCTGGTGGACGCGTGCCGCCTGCGCTTCGGCCGACCCCGAGCTGTTTTTCCCGATCTCTTACTCGGGTCCCGCGCTGCGGCAGGTGGCGCAGGCGAAGGCGATCTGCGCGCGCTGCCCGATCCAGCGGGAATGCCTCCGCTATGCTCTCGAAGCCGGCTCTATCCAGGGAGTATGGGGCGGAATGACCGAGGAGGAGCGGCGCAGGTTCGCCCGGCGCGAGCGCCGGGCTCGCGTCCGCCAGGTCCGGCACACCGGCACCCGCCCGCGTGCCCGGGAAACAGCCAGGTCCCGGTGACCCGGGAGGCCGCGCCCGACCGCCCGGGGGAGACCGGGGCGGAACGGGACGACCGTAACCTGATCGAGCTGCTGCAAGAACTCCGCGTGGCGGGCCTGGGCGTCCAGGTCCTGTTCGGTTTCCTGCTCGCGATTCCGTTCACCACCAAGTTCGTTGACCTGGACCACGCTCAGCGCGGGCTGTATGTGGTCAGCCTGCTGCTAGCTGCGATCTCCACCGCCCTGCTGCTGGCGCCTGTCGCCTACCACCGGCTGGTGTTCCGCCAGCATCAAAAGGAGCAACTCGTCAAGGACGCCAACATCCTGGCGATCCTGGGCCTGGCCGCGGTCGGCCTGGCCATCTCGGCCTCGGTGCTGCTGGTGGTCAGCTACGTGGCGCCGGGCTTCATCGTGACGATCATCACGGTCTTCACCGTCTGCCTGTTCGCCGGCCTGTGGTTCGTGCTGCCGCTCGTCCGCCGGCGCACCCGGTTCCCTTCGTAGCTGAGTGGGCGAATTGGCGAGCCGTAACCGGGTAGCGAGCGGGGATGGTGGTGAACCAACGTGAAACCGAGACCAAGCACGACGCGCCCGCGCCTGCGGCCTTGCCGGGCCTGGAGCAGCTACCGCAGGTGGCAGCCGTCCGCGGGCCAGAGGAACAGCGGCTCGAAGCCGAGTACTACGACACCGATGACCTGCGGCTGATCCGTGCCGGGATTACGCTGCGGCGAAGGTCTGGCGGTGGCGACGCCGGCTGGCACCTGAAACTGCCAGCCGGGGCAGACAGCCGCCGTGAGATCCGGCGGCCGCTCGGCGGCGCGGCGCGCCCGGTGCCCGGCGAGCTAGCTGGCCTGGTGCGGGCGCACACCCGCGACGCGCCGCTGCGCCCCGTAGCCCGGATGAGCACGACCCGGCGGCGGCTGATCCTGCTCGACCAGGCGGGCGAATCGCTCGCCGAGGTCGCGGCCGACGACGTATCCGCGCAGACGCTGGGCCCCACCACGGCACTGTCCCGCTGGCAGGAGGTCGAGGTGGAGCTGACCGGCGGCGACCGGCGGCTGCTCGGGGCGGCCGACAAACTGCTACGCCGCAATGGGCTGCGCCCGGCTGGCCGGGCGGCCAAGCTGGAGCGGGCGCTGAGCGGCTGGCTGCCGAAGGCGCCGAACCGCCCCGCCCCGACCGCATCCTCATCCGCGGGCGAGGTGGTGCTGGCCTACTTCCGGGCACAGGCCGAAACCCTGACGGCGCTGGACCCAGTAGTGCGCCTCGACGAGCCCGACGCAGTCCATCAGATGCGGGTCGCCGCGCGCCGGCTGCGCAGCACGCTCCGGTCTTTCCGGGACGTCCTCGCCCCCGAAGTCGCCCGTGGACTGGCCGCCGAGCTCCACTGGCTCGGCGGCGTGCTCGGGGGGGCGCGCGACGGCGAGGTGCAGGCGGATCATCTGAGGGCCGGCCTGCGCCGGGCCCCCGTGGAGCTGCGCCTCGGCCCGGTGCAGGCGCGCATCCAGGGGCACTTCGCGTCGGTGCGCGCGGCCGCACGGACCGAACTGCTGGCCGCGCTCGACTCGGAGCGTTACTTCTCGCTGCTCGACGACCTGGACGCCCTGCTGGACACGCCGCCGTTCACCGCCCGGGCGGCCCAGCCAGCCGCAGAGGTGCTCCCGGCGGCGGCCCGGCGCGCCCGGCGCCAGATGGACCGGCGGATGCGCCGGGCCTGGCGGGCGGCGCCGGGGCCGGCCAGGAACGAGGCGCTGCACCAGGCGCGCAAGTCGGCCCGGCGCGCCCGTTACGCCAGCGAGGCAATGACCCCGGCGATCGGCGGGAAGGCCCGCCGGTTCGTCCGGCAGATGAAGCGGATCCAGTCGGTGCTCGGTGGGCACCAGGACTCGGTCATCGCCCGCGAGGTAACCCGGGACCTGGGTATCGCCGCGCACCTCGCCGGGGAGAACGCGTTCAGCTACGGCCTGCTGTATGAACAGGATGCGTGCGACGCCGAACGGTTTCAGGCGGAGGCGGGCCGGATCTGGGAGAAGGCCTCCCGCGACCTCCACTGGCCGGGCTAGCCGGCCGCATCGGTCAGACCGCGAGCCGCCGGAGCGACGCGCGCGCCCGGGCCAGGCCGGTCCGCCGCCGGGCCATTCCTGCCCACGGGCCGGCCGCCGGGCCGTGCCCGCGGGTCCGGTCCGGCAGCGTGCGCAGCGTGAACTGCCCGGGACTCAGGCCCTTGTCTTCCACCTCGTCCCAGGACAAGGGGGTGGCCACCGGGGCGCCGGGACGGGCGCGTACCGAGTAGGGCGCGACGGCGAGCTGGGCGTAGGCGTTGCGCATGATGTCCGCGTAGATCCGCTGGCCGCGTTTGTCCTTGCGCTGCTCGGTGGTGACCAGGCCCGGGCTCCTGGTGGCCAGCACCTCGGCGACCTGGCGGGCGAACTCGCGGACGGCGTCAAAGTCCTCCGCAGGGTTCAGCGGCACGTGCACGTGCAGTCCCTTGCCGCCGGTGGTCTTCACGAACGCAGGCAGGCCCAGCTCGACCGACAGCAGGTCACGCAGCCGCAGCGCGCACACGCGCACGTCATCGAACCGGTGGTCGTCCGGTGGGTCCAGGTCGAAGATGAGCTGGTCGGGCTCGCGGATCCGGTCCAGCCTGGAGAGAAAGGCGTGCAGTTCGATGCACGCCTGACCGGCGAGGTACACCAGCGTGGCGGGCTTGTCGATGATGACCTGCTGTAGCGAGCCGCCCTCCTTGCGGACCCGGGCCCGGGTGATCCAGTCCGGGAAGTAGGCCGGCACGTTCTTCTGCACGATCGCTTGCCTGGTGATTCCATCGGGGAAGCGGGTCATGGACACCGGCCGGTCCCGCAGCAGCGGCAGCATCAGGCCGGCCACGCCGCGGTAGTAGCCGGCCAGGTCGCCCTTGGTGATCCCGTCGCCGGGGAACAGCACTTTGCCGGCGTTGGACAGCTCGATGGTCTTCCGGCCTGCCTTCAGCTTTGTGCCGGTCATGGCCGTGCTACCTCCGGTGCGCTGTGGCTCGGTGAAGCCGCCGGTGACGAACTCCTGACTGTTCTCGCATTGGATATCCTCCCCGCCGGCCCGCTGCCCGTCGAATTTGCGCCTGCGCTGCCGGTCCGGGTCCGTTCCGGTTATTCCGCGAGCCGCCGCAGCGCCGCGCGCGCCCGGGCCAGGCCGGTCCGCCGCCGGGCTATCCCTGCCCACGGGCTGGCCGCCGGGCGGCTCTCCCGAATCCGGTCCGGCAGCGTGCGAAGCGTGAATTGGTCGGGGCTCAGGCTCTTGTCCTCCACCTCGTCCCAGGACAACGGGGTGGCCACCGGGGCGCCGGGACGGGCGCGTACCGAGTAGGGCGCGATGGCGAGCTGGGCGTAGGCGTTGCGCGTGCTGTCCGCGTAGATGCGCGGGCCGCGCCTTCTCTTGCGCTGCTCGGTGGTGACGAGGTCCGGGTTCCTGGCCGCGAGCAACCCGGTGACCTGGCGGGCGAACTCGCGTCCGGCGTCGAACTGCTCGTTCTCCGCCAGTGGCACGTGCACGTGCAGCCCGTTGCCGCCGGTGGTTTTCACGAACGCAGGCAGGCCCAGCTCGTCGGAGAGCAGGTCACGCAGCCGCAGCGCGCACACGCGCACGTCATCGAACCGGTGGTCGTCCGGTGGGTCCAGGTCGAAGATGAGCTGGTCGGGCTCGCGGATCCGGCCCAGCCTGGAGAGAAAGGCGTGCAGTTCGATGTACCCCTGCCCGGCGAGGTATATCAGCGTGGCCGGCTTGTCACAGATGACCTGCTCTAGCGGGCCGTCTTCCGTGCGGATCTGGGCCCGGGTGATCCAGTCCGGGAAGTGGGCCGGCGCGCATCGCTGCACGATGCCTGGCGCGGCGATGCCGTCGGGGAAGCGGGTCATGGACACCGGCCGGTCCCGCAGCAGCGGCAGCATCTGGCCGGCCACGCCGCGGTAGTACCTGGCAAGGTCCCGCTTGGTGATCCCGTCGCGCCGGAACAGCACCTTCTCGGCGTTGGGCAGGTCGATGGTCTTCCGGCCGACCTTCCGCTTCTCGCTGATCATGACCGTGCCACCTCCTGTGTCACCGGCGCCAAACTTTTCCCGGCGCCGGCCTCACCGGGTCGCACACCCTTGGGGCGCGGTCGGGCGAAAGGGTGAACCCCCAGCCGTTACCCGGTATCGGGACAGCTACACCAACCTGATCTGCCCAATCGGGTCGGATGCGCCGGCCCGGATCCGGGGCGGGGGAAATCCCCCCTAGAAGAGGGGCGTTAGCCGCGTTCCGGCCGGGCCGCCCGGTTCCTAGCGTGATCTTCCAAGGGCGCGCACCCCGCGTGTCCCGGCCAGGGCCCGCGGCGTGATGCGGGCGCAGGGAGGTCATGGCGATGATCGAGGCTCGCGGCCTGACCAAGCGGTTCGGCTCACGGCTCGCGGTCGACGCGCTCAGCTTCGACGTGCGGCCAGGCCGGGTGACCGGATTCCTCGGCCCGAACGGGTCCGGCAAGTCCACAACCATGCGGCTGATCCTGGGCCTGGACCACCCCGACGCCGGGCACGCCGCGATCGGTGGCCGCCGGTACCGGGACCTGGGCTGGCCGTTGCGTGAGGCCGGGGCGCTGCTCGAAGCCCGGGGCCTGGCACCCGGGCCGGACCGCGCGCAGCCACCTGGCCGCGCTGGCCGCCAGCAACGGCATCGGCCGCCGTCGCGTAGACGAGGTGCTCGGCATGGTCGGGCTCACCGAGGTGGCTGGCCAGCGCGCGGGGAAGTTCTCGCTGGGCATGGCGCAGCGCGGTGGCGCGGTGGCGCCCCGACGTGGCCGTGGTGGACGTCCGGATGCCGCCGACGCACACCGACGAAGGGCTCCGGGCGGCGCTGCGGCTCCGCAGCGAGCACCCGGGCACCGGTGTGCTCGTGCTCTCCCAGTACATCGAGACCAGGTACGCGACGCGGCTGCTGGCCGGCAGCGCCGCGGGCGTCGGTTACCTGCTGAAGGACCGGGTGGCGGACGTGGCCGAGTTTGCCGCGGCGCTGGCCCGGGTCGCGGGGGGCGGCACCGCGCTCGACCCCGAGGTGGTCAGCCAGCTTGTCCGGTCCAGCAGCCACGCGGCGGGCCTGGCCACGCTGACCGCCCGCGAGCGCGAGGTGCTCGCCCTGATGGCCGAAGGCCGGTCCAATGCGGGCATCGCGGCCGCGCTCGTCATCTCCGCCGGAGCGGTGGAGAAGCACGTGGCCAGCATCTTTGCCAAGCTGGGCCTGCCGGTCAGCGAGGCCGACAACCGGCGGGTGCTCGCGGTCCTTCGCTACGTCGGCGCCTAGCTGGCGCCACGACGGGAGCAGATCGCGTAGCGGATCGGCCGCCCGGGGGCAACACAAAACACCGATCGCGGATTTGCCCTTCCGGCGCTGTCGCAGCCGGAAGCACAGAGGGTTGCCAGCCAGTAACGGGCCAGTTATGGTGCGGGCGGAATGTTCTCTTTGCCCTCAAAACGTAGGGAGTTTGCATGCGTCTGCTGCGCTACCTGATCGTGTCTGGTTCGGCCGCGGCGATGGCCGGGGCTGTGACGCTCTCCGGTGCTACCGCCACCAGTGTCGCCGCCCCCGCGCGGGCGAGCCACGCGCCGTCGGCCCGGTTCCTCGCCGAGGCCAAGACGGCGCTGGCCCATTACCTGCGCCACAACCACCCGCAGGCCATGCTGGTACACACACGCCACGCGCACGCGATCAGAAACGTGACGGCCAGCCAAAGCTTCAACTGGTCCGGTTACGCCGACACGAACAGCACGCACCAGGCGTTCACCAAGGTCAGCGGGAACTGGACGACGCCGAGCGTGACCTGCAACGCCGAGGACCAGATCACCTCGGACTGGGTCGGCCTCGACGGCTTCAACAGCAGCACGGTCGAGCAGCTAGGCACGATCAGCTGGTGCTTCCGGAAAACGCCGACCTACTTCACCTGGTATGAGATGTTCCCGGCAGGCACCGTCGAGGTGGGCACCACGCTCAAGCCCGGTGACAAGATCTCCGCGTCGGTGACGCGCACCGGCACCAGCTACGCGCTCAAACTGACCGACTCCACGCACACCGGCAACAACATCTCCGTGACGAAGACATGCAAGCTCGCCGCCTGCCTGGACACCAGCGCCGAGTGGGTCTCCGAGCGGCCGTCGTTCTCGATCGGCATCGTGCCGCAGGCGCACTACAACGCATTCAAGATCACCAGCGGTTCCGTGACCGCCAACGGCAAGACAACCACCATTGGCGCCGGACCCGGCGTCAACGCCATCACCATGATCGACGGCACGCAGGGCTACAACCTCAACACGGTCTCCGCGCTCACCGGAGGCAATAGCTTCAGCACGACCTGGAAGAACAGTTACTGAAACGAGCTGGCAGGACAGCTACTGACCCGCAGCTCGCCACCGGGGCCCGGCGGCCCGCAGCACCGTCGCCGGGCCCGCCGCCAGGCGGGCCGGCGCCCCCGGAGGGACCGCGGGTGTTTGACGGGCCGCGGGGAAGGGGATAACCTCTCCCGAGAACGGTGCTTACGACGCAGGCACACCCTCACGCCGTCCTGGCGTGCAGCGCGGTGTGCCTTTTTTAGTGCTTCTTAACCGGACCCCACGCGATGCCAGGGCTGCGACAACCCCCAGGAGGCATCGTGATGAGGATCGCCCTCGTCGCCCAGAACGGCAGCCCGCTTGCCCCGGCCACGAGCCAGGAGCCGACGTCCCAGGCAGCCAGCGTCGCCGCTCACGCACGGGAACTGGCCAAGCTCGGGCACCGGGTCACCATCTACGCCCGGCGGGATGCGCGCGCACTGCCCGATAGCGCGATCCTCGCCCCGCGGGTGACCGTCGAGCACGTGACTGCGGGGCCGCCGGCCCCGCTGAGCGGCGCCGAACTCGCTGCGAACATCGCCGACTTCAGTGACCAGCTCATGCCGCGCTGGCGCAAGAACCCGCCCAGCCTGGTCCATGCCTTCTTCTGGACCAGCGGGCTTGCCGCGCTCACGGCCGCCCGCGGCCATGGCATCCCGCTGGTGCAGACGTTCGGCACGCTCGGCGTCGCGGAGCGACGCCACGGTTCGCTTGTGGACGGCAACGATGTCCGCATCCGGCTGGAGGCCTGCCTCGCGCGCAACGCCGGCGCCGTGCTGGCCAGCTCCGGCACGGAAGCTGCCGACCTTATCAGCATGGGCGTGCCCCGGGCATCGGTAACCGTCGTCCCGCACGGTGTGGACACGGCCGTGTTCGCCCCCGAAGGCCCGGCCGCCAAGCGCGGCAGGCGCCCGCGCCTGCTCGCGGTGACGCCCCTGGACGAGCGCCAGGGCCTTGACACGCTGCTGCGCATGCTCACCCGGGTGCCCGGCGCCGAGCTAGTCGTCGCCGGCGGCCCCGCCCGGGCTCAGCTCCGCAAGGACGAGGTCCACCAGGGCCTGACCAGCCTGGCGGGGCGCCTCGGCGTGGCGGACCGTCTGTCCTTCACCGGCAAGGTCGCGACCGACGGCCTTCCCGCCCTGCTCCGCTCCGCGGATCTGCTGGTGAGCGCGGCGCCCTACGACGCGTCCGGCGCGATCCCCCTCGCCGCCATGGCCTGCGGTACCCCGGTGGCCGCTCTGGACGTCGGCGCCAGCGCCGATGTCGTTCTCGACGGGACCACTGGCGTGCTGGTCCCGCGGGGCCGGACCGGCCTGTTCGCCCGGCGGGTGCGTGACCTGCTGGCCAGCCCGCTGCGGCTGGAGGCCTTCGGCATCGCCGCCGCCGACCGCGCCCAGGCGCGCTATTCCTGGGATCGCATCAGCCGGGAAACCCTGGCTGCCTACGAGCATTGCCTGCGCCCCGCGGTCGCGGGCCTGGCAGGTGCCGGGTCTAGCTGAATCCCCCCCTTGGCTAGGCGCCAGGCACCAGGCCGGGCGGGACGGTACACCGTCCCGCCCGGCTCTTGCTTTTGGGCGACGGTTCACCGTGACGCCGGCGCCGCCTGCTGGCCCGCGGAGTACCGGGCAGCACCGAGATCATGACACCCTGAGAGGGCGGGTCCGCTCCTGGCCCGGCAACCGGTGAACGGAGGTGGCGGTGCCCCGCTCTGATCTGGCGCACGAAGCGGCTGAGCTGCTGAGCATCGCGAACACCTCAGAGCCGCGGTCGCTCAACCAGCTGGTGACCCTGGCCTCGCATCAGGTGGCTGCGTGCTCGGGCGCGACCGCGGTGCTGTGGCGCGGGAATGAGCCCGCCGTTCGCGCCGCCAGCCACCCGGACCTGCCCAGCCTGGACGAGGTGCAGCTATCCAGCGGGCGCGGTCCGGTGCTGGAGGCGCTGTCCGGAGGAGGCCCGGTGAGCTGCCCGGACACGCTGGCCGAGACCCGGTGGCCGGAATACGCGGACGCGGCGCTGCGCCGCGGCGTGCGCTGCTCCGTAACGCTCGCCTATCACCCGGGCCCGGACGCCGTCACGCTGTCGCTGTCCGGCGCACGCCCGCGCTCCCTGGAACCGGGTCAGTTCGCCGAACTGCTCACCGCGTTCGGCGGCGCGGTCATGGGCAACGCCGCCCAGTATGGCGACGCCAAGCGCACCGCGCTCCAGCTGCGCGCGGCCGCCGAGTCCCGGGCGCTCGTGGACCAGGCCAAGGGCATGTTGATGCAAGCGCTGGGGTGCAGCGCCGAGGACGCGCTGGACCGGCTGCGGCAGATTTCCCAGGAACGCAACCTGCGGGTCACCGATGTCGCCAGGACGATCATCGAGTCTCGCGGCGCCCGGGGCGCACGGGCGCCGGACGGGAATGGCTCAGCCCGGCGGTGATACCGCCGGGCTGAGCCCTCCGGGGCGGGCCGCACGTGCCAGGCATGGCGCCCAGTAGGGGAGCTGGCGCCGTGCCCCGCGGCCCTATTCTTCGACGTACTGCTCGACTACTTCCTCGGTCGGCACGGGGTCTCCAGGGCGTGCCGCCTCCTCGGCGGCCTCCCATTCGGCCTTCGTCCGTTCCACGACGGCCTCCCGCTCGCGGGCCCGCCGGTCCGCCGCTTGCTCATCCACCAGGGCGTCGTCGGGACCCTGCTCGTCGAGAGGTTCGGCGGCGGCCGGCATGTCGCTGCCGGAATCCGGGACGACCTCGCCCGCGACCGCGTCACTGCCCGGGTTGAGCATGATGTACGGCGGGTAGCGCTTTTCTTCCACCCGATCGACGACCGGCCGGCCGCCCGGCCCGCGCCGCAGCACCATCCGGCGCCGCAGCCACCCGTAGCCGCGCCGCGGGAAGGCCATGGCGACGATCCCGGTCAGTATGAGCACCCAGCCGACGACCTGGATGTTCAGCCACGAAGGGTGGCCTCGCACAGCGAAGGCGAGAATCGCGCCGAAGGCTATTAAGGTCAGCCCGGTGCCGGTCGCGGTCCTGGTCCTCATGGCCGTCATCTCCTGTTCGTAAGCACCGCAGCCACCGGAGTCAGTGCAGCTCGTGGCCGGTGTCTGGGCCGAACACGCGCTCCCGCAGGTAGCTGAGGGCGCCCGCGAGCAGCCGGGACACGTGCATCTGGGAGATGCCCAGCCGTTCCCCGATCTCGGCCTGGGTCATGTTGCCGTAAAAGCGCATCATCAGCAGCCGCTGCTCACGCTCCGGGAGGTCGCCCCAGTGCGCCCAGACTGACTCGATGTCGAGTGTGTGCTCGAGCTGGGGGTCGTCCTCGCCGAGCATGTCGGCCAGGTTCCCCGGATCCGGACCGGCCGACCGGGGAGCGTCCAGCGAGGACGCCTGGAACGCCAGGTCGGCGCGCTGCGCGTCGCGCAGTTCGTCGTGGCTGATGCCCAGGTGCTCGGCCAGCTCGTCGTCCTTGGGCGCCCGGGAGAGCTGCTGTGTCAGCTCGGTCCGGACCCGGCACATCTCCAGCCGCAGTTCCTGGGTGGACCGCTTGACGTGCACGTGCCACCGTTTGTCCCGGAAGTGCCGCTTGATCTCGCCGGCGATGCAGGGCTGCGCATAGGAGGCGAGGTTGCTGCCGAACGACGGGTCGAAGTTGTTGATGGCCTTCAGCAGCCCGACGTAACCGACCTGCATCAGCTCCTCGGGCGACTCGGGACTGTGCCGGTAGCGCTGAGCGCAGGCTCGCACCAGCGACTCGTACCGGCCGATGAGCTTCTCACAGGCCGCGTTCCGCTGCTCGCTGTCGCGCGGCAGCGACTGAACTAGCTTCACGAGCTCCGGGTCACTGTCCGCGACGGACGTCCCGGCCTGGGGCAGGACGGTGGTCATTGGCGATCACCTGCTGCGGTTCTGGTACTCACAGCACGTTCGTGCCCTCTGTACCGGGTCTAAACATGCCCCGGAACCTCACCGTCCGCGCGGCGGCCGTCCATCGAGTTCAGCGCCCTGCCACCTGGCTGAATAAGCCGCGGGTCAAATTACGGGATGGGCCGGTTCTCGTGGCGGGCCAGCAGGTTTTGCCCTCCGCTGCGTGGACATGTGAGGAAGATGATGAGGAGATCGACAGGGCTGACGCTTGTCGCGATCGGGGCGATCCTGGCGCTCGCCGTCCACGCACAGCTCACCGTTATCAACTTGCAGCTCACCGGCCTGGTTCTGGTAATCACCGGATTGGCGGGACTGCACGCGCCGCAGCGTGCCTACCACTGGGTGCGAAGCCACCAGGATCAGCTCAGGGATGCCCTGGACCGGTTTATGGCGGCGCCGGAGCAGCCGCGCCGGGTGCCGTTGGATACCTTGCTGCGGCCGGAGGTCACCGCCAGAGCACCGGCGGGACGGCGCGGCTGACCGATGCCAGCGGCCCGGCCCCCAAACGCCCGGCGGTTTGTTTACGTGCGGTTGTTTGAAGGGCGGCGCGCACGGTACCTGGTGGCCTACGGGCGAGACCTCGCAAGTCTCGCGTTCTATGGCAAACCGGGAGGCACCGATGCGCACCGGATCGATCCTTCTTATCGTTTGGCTGGTCATTGGCGCTATTGCCGCCGGGCAGCGCAACTATTACAGCGGCTCGCAGGCGAACTGCGCGCACGCGGGGACCATCGCGGTGACCATTCTGGCTGGCCCGCTGAATTACGTCGGCGTGAATCCGAAGGTCTCCTGCCATATCCCGCAGCCGAGCCAGTGAGCCTTCCCGGCGCAGCGGCAGGCAGGGTGGGGCCTAGCTGGTCCTGGCCAGCGCGCCGCCGTCACCGCTGACCGCGATGCTGACTGGCCGCCGCCCAGCCCGCCCGGGCCGGCGGTCAGTCAGTTCGAGCCGCCTATTCCGGGGTTCCGGCGCGCTGGCCACTGTGCTGGGCAGGCGCCAGCCAGGAGCTACGCAGTCCCGCCGACGCCCCTAATAGTCCCGGCCGGGGTGGTCCTGGCCCGGGTAGTCCCGGCCCGGGTAGGCCTGACCTTGGTAATCCCGGCCCTGGTAGGTCTGGCCCGGGTAGGACTGAGGCGGATAGCCGCCCGGCGGTGCGCTGACCACCCTGCGGCGCCGCACCGCCCGGTGGGCGACCCCGCTGATCAGGGTTCCGATGGCCACGCCGATGACCAGGTAGACGGCCGCGGTGGCGATCTTCTCTTCCATTGTGGCGCCGGTACTGAACGGGAAGATCACCATGACCAAGGTCACCAGCCCGACGATCCAGCCGAAGAAGAGCATCGGGCGCGGCGTGCTGAGCAGCAGCAGGTGGGCGAGCAGCGTCGCGACGAGCGCCGCCAGGGCAGAAGCCAGGATCAGCGTCGTGGTGTGGGCATTCCCGTAGGCCCCCTCGTGCTTGGGGGCGAGGATCGGGACATTGAACAGCCAGCGGCAGACCAGGACCCCGACCAGCGCTATGAGCCCTGCCACCACCGCCGTCGCGGCGCCTCCTGCCCACAGTTGACCCGCGTCCACTGTCGGCCGGGCTCGCCGTTCCGGTGGACCTGGCCCGCGTTCCGGCGGGCCGGGCGGGATGGGTCTAGTAGTCATCGTGCTCACGAGCCCTTCTTCAGGCAGGCCGAGCGGTCGCCACGGCCCTTTGTCCCTCACCAAGAGACGGTAGTCCAAACGCGGGCCTCGTGCCGGTGCGCCGACGGCCTCATCGACCGGGATTTGCCGATCAGGGTTCGATCAGGATGACCTCGAGCGTGCGCGGGCCGTGCACGCCCTGGACCCGGTCCAGTTCGATGTCACTGGTAGCGGAGGGGCCGCTGATCCAGGTGCACGGGCGGCCGGGGGGCAGCCGGTCCATGGCCTCCGGGACGATCCCGACGATCTGGCCGGCCTGCAGGAGGCACATATGGTAGTCCGGGACCAGGCTCAGCGCGCGGCGCCCCTGGCCGGGCCCGCCATCGAGGACGATCGTCCCGGTCTCCGCGATCGCGAGGGCGGCCGTGGTGATCACGCCGTCGGCGGCGTCCAGCGCGCCGGGGGACAGGCCGTCATCGGCGACCAGCGTGACGCCGGGCGCCTCCAGCCCGGGCAGGTCGAACCCGGCAGGCACGACGACGCGGCGCGCCCCCCGCCCGGCCAGCGCCTCGGCCACCGCCGTCGGTACCCCGGATGGCGGGCAGCGACGGACCGCGGTCCCGTAGTCGTGCAGCCGCTCGGTCAGCAGGCTGATCAGCGCGCCGGTATCCAGGCCGGCGCTGCTCCGGTAGCCGCGGGGCACCCGGTCACCGGCTGGGGCGCCGGACGCCGGGGACCTGCCCAGCGCGGTCCGGATCCGGGCCAGCACCTCATCCCGTGCTGTCATCGGCGTTCCCATGCTCGTGCTGCCACCATTCGCGGAAGGTCTGGGCCGGGGGAGCGGGCGCGTCCCGGGCGGCGGTCCAGGCCGACAGCGGTGGCGGCAGCCGCCGGATCCTGCCCTGCCGGCTCAGTGCCCGGCCCGCCCGCCCGGCCCGCTGCGCGGCCGCGTACCGGCCCGGGCTGGCCATCACCCAGGACGCCGCCGCCATGGCCACCGCCTCGGCGGTGGGCAGCCGCCGGTCGCGCGCCGCCTCCTCGACATGCCGGGCACGCAGGTGGACCAGCAGCGACGGAATGTCGATCCGGACCGGGCAGGCGTCGAAGCAGGCGCCGCACAGCGATGAGGCATACGGCAGGGACGCATTGTCCTCGACCCCGGTGAGCTGCGGCGACAGCACCGCCCCGATCGGCCCTGGATAGACCGAACCGTAGGCGTGGCCGCCGGTGCGCTCGTAGACCGGGCACACGTTCAGGCACGCGGAGCAGCGGATGCAGTGCAGCGCGGGCCGGCCGGCCGGGTCGGCCAGCGCGGCGGTCCGCCCGTTGTCCAGCAGCACCAGGTGGAACCGTTGCGGGCCGTCGCCCGGCGTCACGCCGGTCCACAGCGAGGTGTAGGGGTTCATCCGCTCGCCGGTTGACGAGCGCGGCAGCAACTGGAGGAACACCTCAAGGTCCCGCCAAGACGGGATCACCTTCTCGATGCCCATGACGGTGATCAACGTGTCCGGCAGTGTCAGGCACATCCGCCCGTTGCCCTCGGACTCGACCACGCACAGCGTCCCGGTCTCCGCGATGGCGAAGTTGGCGCCGCTGATGCCGACGCGCGCCGACAGGAACCTGCGCCGCAGGTGCAGCCGGGCGGCCTCGGTCAGCGCGGCCGGGGTGTCGGTCAGCCCTGGGTCCACGTCCGCCATCTCGCGCAGGAAGATCTCCCTGATCTCGGCGCGGTTGCGGTGGATGGCCGGCACCAGGATGTGCGAGGGCCGGTCGTGCCCGAGCTGCACGATGAGCTCGGCCAGGTCGGTCTCGTGGGCGGTGATCCCGGCGGCGGCCAGTGCCTCGTTGAGCCCGATCTCGCCGGTGACGATCGACTTGACCTTGACTACCTCGTCCGCGCCGGTGTCGCGGACCAGGCCGGTCACGATGCGGTTCGCCTCGTTCGCGTCCCGCGCCCAGTGCACGGTCCCGCCATGCTCCTGGACCCGGCTTTCGAGTTGTTCCAGATAGTGGTCCAGGTGCGCGAGAGTGTGCTGTTTGATCGCCTGCCCGGCCGCGCGCAGCTCCTCCCAGTCGGGCAGCTCGGCCACTACTGCGGCCCGCTTGGCCCGGATGGTCCTGGTCGCCTTGCCGAGGTTGCGGCGCAGCTGGGTGTCGGCAAGCGCGGCGCGGGCCGCGACCGGAAATGGCTGCTCGCCGCGCAGGTGACCGACCCCGCGCGGGGCGTATGGCATGCCCAGAAACGTGCTCACCGGGCGTCCCGGGTGCTGGCGAGGATCTCGGCCAGGTGCACCGTGGCGGTGCCGGCGTTCAGCCGGGACAGCCCGCCGCCAATGTGCATGAGGCAGGAGCTGTCGCCCGCGGTGCATACCTCCGCGCCGGTAGCGAGCACGGAGCGCATCTTGTCGGCCAGCATGGCCGTGGACACGTCGCCGTTCTTGACCGCGAACGTGCCGCCGAACCCGCAGCACACCTCGGCGTCCGGCAGCTCCACCAGGTCGATGCCCGCGACGTTGCGCAGCAGCCGCAGCGGGCGGTCGCCGACCCGCAGCAGGCGCAGCGAATGGCAGGTTGGGTGGTAGGTGACCCGGTGCGGGTAGTAGGCGCCGACATCCTCCACCCCGAGCACGTCAACCAGCAGCTCCGAAAATTCGAATGTGCGCGCGGCGACGGCCTCGGCCCGCCGGGCCAGCGCCTCGTCACCGAACCGGCGCGCCACCATCGCATGCTGGTGCCGCACCGACCCGGCGCACGAGCCGGACGGGACGACCACCACCTCGCAATCCTCGAAGACGTCCACGTACCGGCGGACCAGCGGCAGCGCCTCGCGCAGGTAGCCGGTGTTCGTGTGCATCTGCCCGCAGCAGGTTTGCCCCTGCGGGAACACCACCTCGTGGCCGAGCCGCTCCAGCAGCCGCACGGTCGCCCGGCCCACCCCGGGGAACAGCCCGTCGGCCAGGCAGGTCACGAACAGCGCGATCCGCACGGCTCAACCGGCAGGGCGCGGCTCGGCCTGACTGGACCGGCGTACCACCAGCTCGGGCTCGAACACGACCTGCCGGTGCTGATGCGCTACATCCCCGAGCGCCAGCTGCTTGATGGCGGCGCGGACCCGGCGCCGGGTCGGCTCGGCGACGATATCTGGCCGGTTCAGCACGTTGGAGACCGTGCCCACCGAGACCCCCGTATGGGCGGCGACCTCCATGATGCCCGCGGGCGCGTCTGCCACGGTGCCCTCCCCGGATGTGGTGCAAGTCTGCGGCGCTCGTTTGGAACGTTCAAACGGCCCCGGCCACCCAACCCTGACACCATCTGCTCCGCCGGGGATGCCGCGACCATCTGGCGGTGAGTCCCCCATGAGTCCGCTAGCTGTCATGGGCGCCCCGTTCGCACCCGCGGGGCCCTGGCGAGCGCAAAGGAATTACCGTGCGGCATATTTCCGCTTCGTGCTGCCCACGCGGCGTTGCGGCCATTCGAGATTACTTTCTGTGAATCATCAGCAGCATGTCACGATCTGGTCAGCCTCGCGTGGCTTACAGGGCGACGCGGCGGCCCTTTGTCCAGACCGCGGTGATGTGCTCCGGGTGGCCGAGCACCGTGATGTCGGCGAGCGGATTCGCGGTGACCGTGATGACATCGGCGTCGTAGCCGGGTTCCAGCCTGCCGGACTTGGGCGCCTGCGGGCCAAGTGTCAGCGGGGCGGTGGCGGTCGCCGCCTCGATCGCCTGCAGCGGCGTCATCCCGAGCCGTACCAGGTGGGCAAGCTCGGCGCCGTTGGTTCCCCAGGAGTTCGGACGGCCCGGGCCGGTCACCGAGATGTCGGTGCCCATGGCGATGGTGACTCCGCGATCGATCGCGCGGGACACCGCTTCGGCGTGCCGGCCCGCCACCGCAGTGAGCTTGGCCGCCGCGTAGTCGGGCACCGCCGCCAGGTTGGCCAGGATGTCCTCGAGGATGGCCCGGGTCGGGACGAGGATGGCACCGGTCTCGCGCATCGCGTCGCAGGCCTCATCGTCGAGGTAGGTGCCGTGCTCGATGGTGCGGACGCCGGCTTCGACCGCGGCCATGATGCCGGGCTTGCCGTGGCAGTGCGCCGCCACGGCGCGCTCGGCGAGCCCGGCCACCTCCACGATCGCCCGCAGTTCGGCGACGGTGAACTGCTGGTGGATCGGATCATCGATCTCGGAGAGCACCCCGCCCGAGGCGCACACCTTGATCACCCGGGCGTTCTTCCGCAACTGCTCCCGGACCGCGCGCATGCACTCGGCCGGTCCGTCGGCCAGGCGCAGCTCGCCGTAGTGCGCTCCGAAGTCAGCGACCCACGGCAACGGATAGGAGTGGAGGTCGGCGTGGCCGCCCGTGGTGCTCAGGATCGCCCCTGCGGCATAGATGGCCGGACCGTCGAGCACGCCCTCGGCGACCGCCCTCGCGAGGTACACGCCCATACCGCCGACCTCACGGACCGAAGTGATCCCCGCCCGCAGCGCGGCCGCCAGGTCGCGCACGCAGCGCGCCGCCCGCAACGGCGCCGGGTCGAGCGGAAGCCGGCCAAGGTCGAGCGTGCGCATGCCGAGGAAATGGCCGTGGCAGTCCCACATGCCGGGCATCACCGTCTCGGTCCGGTGCGCCACAGCCCGCGGCGTCGCCGGAGCTTGGCTGGCCGGCCCGGCGTAGCTGATCGCCGAGCCGTCGATGATCACTACTCCGTCGCTGACCGGCTCGCCCTCGCCGGGGATCAGCATTTCCGCCTCGATCCGCTCCATCTCGCCCTCCTGCCTGACGGCCATATCCCCGGCCGTCGCCGTGATCAGTCCGCCCCCGGCCCGGGGGACAAGGCCCCTGGTCAGCCGGTCAGCGCCTGGTAGACGAGCTGGCGGAGCTGCGGCCGGATCCGGTAGGTGTTGGAGGGCAGCAGCTGGGTGTAGAAAGCCGCGGCCAGCTCCTCGCGCTGATCGACCCAGAACGCGGTGCTCGCCGCGCCGCCCCAGGACAGTTCGCCCTCGGAGCACACCACCCGGTTCGGCACCGGGTCGATCACCACGCTGAAGCCGAGGCCGAAGCCCACCCCGGCGAACGGGGACTCCGCGTACAACGGCCGGCCGAACGTCTCCAGGTCCAGGTCGCCGGGCAGGTGATTGCGGGCCATGTAGCCGACGGTGCGGGGGCTAAGCAGCCGTGCCCCGTCCAGTTCCCCCGCCGGGCTGCCGGGGGTGTCCAGCAGCATGTGCAGGAACCGGTGGTAGTCGCCGGCCGTCGAGAGGAGGCCGCCACCGCCGCTGTTCAGCCGGGCGGGCTTGCGGGCCACCCGGCCCAGGGAGTCGAGCCTGGCGGTCTTGCCATCCGCGGCCGGCGTGTACAGCGCGGCCAGCCGCCCGATTCCTTCGTCGCCGGCGTAGAAAGCCGTGTCGGTCATGCCGAGCGGGCCCAGGATCCGCGCGGCGAAGAACTCGTCAAGCCGCTGTCCGGAGGCCACTTCGATCACCCGGCCGAGCACGTCGGTCGCCACCGAGTAGTTCCATTCCGTGCCCGGCTGGAACAGCAGCGCGAAGGCCGCCCACGCCTCGCACGCCGCCGCCAGGTCCATCCCCGCCGGCGTTGACCATTCGAACCCGGCGGCCCGGTACCGGGCATCCACCGGGTGGACGCGGAGGAACCCGTAGGTGAGGCCGGAAGTATGGGTGAGCAGGTGCCAGATCCGCACTGGCTCGGCTACCGGGACTGTGACCTGCCGCTGATCCGACCCGCCGGCGTAGACCCGGACGTCGGCGAAGGCCGGGATGAATCTGCTCACCGGGTCGCTCAGCTCGAACGCGCCTTCCTCGTAGAGCATCATCGCGGCGACCGAGGTGACCGGTTTGGTCATCGAGTAGATGCGCCACAGCGTGTCCGGCGCCACCGGCAGCCCGGCCTCAAGGTCGCGCGACCCGGAGCAGGACACGTGCGCCAGGCGGCCCCGCCTGCTCACCGCGACCAGCCAGCCGGGCAGGCGGCCGTCGTCCACGTACCGGGCGAAATGCCGGTCGATCCGCTGGAGCCGCCGTGCGTCCAGGCCCACCTCCGCCGGGTCGACCTCGGCCTTCAGCCCACTCATGCCACCGCCTTCCCTGCTCGCGCACCGGGTCCGCGGGCCGGTTACGCCCGCCGTCACTCGCACCGATTCTGCGGTCTGCACGGCGCGGGGTCCAGGGGGAAGGCGGGGTGGCCTGGCCGCCGCGGGCCAGCATCTCCCATCCCGGCCAGGCAGAACCGGAAGCCACAGGACCGGTCGCGGCCTCTCGTGACGGCAGGACAGCACAGGTGACGACATGAAGCGATACAAGCACCAGGCCCGAATCACCCTTCTGCCCACGACGGTGGCCCTCCGCCCGCGCTGCCCGCCGCCACTACCCGGATGGTAATCAAGGCGGAGCACCGGGAAACCCACGGCAGCAAGCTGTTCAGCGCCCTGGTCACCATCGACGACACAGCGGTCGGCGGTGCGGGTGCGCGTGACTCGTGCCGGCCCCGCCACGGGCGACCTGATGCGGTGCGCATTGCTTTCGGCGGCTAAATCAATGACTATCTTTCATAACGTTGAAGTCGCGGTGAGCGGCGCTACTTCACCGGCCCTGATCCCCATTCCAGGGAGGTGCGGTGCCGGCTCCGCAGTGGCCCGATTCCGCGCCGGACAGCCGTGGTTCCGGTCTGACCGGCAGCCGGCCACCGAAGGCCGCGATGCTGGTCGCGCAGCGGATCGTGCGCGACATCGGGCGGGCCGGGCTGCGCCCCGGTGACCTGCTGCCGCCCGAGCGGGCCATGCTCGAAACCTACGAAACCGGCCGCGGCACCCTGCGCGAGGCGCTGCGGCTGCTGGAGTTCCAGGGCGTTATCGCGCTCAAGCCGGGACCGGGCGGCGGGCCCATCCTGCTGAACCCGGCGGCCGCGCACCTGGCCAGCACGCTGCAACTGCTAATGCACCTCAACCAGGCGCCCTACCGGGCGGTCGTCGAGGCGCGCCTGGCGCTTGAGCCGGTGATCAGCCGGCTCGCGGCCGAGCGGATCAGCGACGAGTCGCTTGCCGACCTGGCCGGCAGCGTCGCGCAGATGCGCGGCAACCCCGGCGACAGGGACCGGTTCCGCGACGCGGACCGGCGCTTCCACGGCGTGATCGCCTGGTCATCCGGCAACGTCATGTTCGGCTACCTCGTAGAGGCGCTGCTCGGCACCCTGGACGGCACGGTGATCGGGATCGACAACCCCGGTGACCGCCGGGCGCACGAGGAGATCCACGCGGCGATCGCGCGGCACGATGCGGCCGCGGCGGGGGAGCGCATGCGCGAGCACATCGAGGCCTACTCGCGCTACGCGCAGCGCAAGTTCCCGGAGATCCTGGACCAGACGATCACCTGGGACCGGCGCCCCGGCTGACCGCAGGAGGACCCCGGACGGCGTAGGCTCTCCTGCCATGCCCGCCGAGTCGCCCACCATCCTTGCCACCTCAGGCGGCCTGCGCCGGGGCACCTGGACCGACGTCGAGTTCAGCGCTCTGGTGCTGCACGCCATCGAACTGTCCGGTGTCACCGGGCGCGCGCCACGGCTGTGTTTCGTCGGCACCGCCGGCGGCGACCAGCGCTGGTTCCAGGGCTGGCTCAGCGCCGCGGGCCAGGCGCAGGGCATCACCGTGGCGCACCTGAGCCTGTTCTCGATGCCCAGCACCGAGGACATGACCGGCCTGCTGCTGGAGCAGGACGCGGTCTGGGTCGGCGGCGGCAGCGTGGCGAACCTGCTTGCGCTGTGGCGGCTGCACGGCCTTGATCACAGCTTCCGCCAGGCGTGGGAGGCGGGCGTGGTGCTCGGCGGGGTTTCCGCGGGGTCGATCTGCTGGCATGTCGGCGGGACCACGGACTCGTTCGGCCCGAAATTGCGGCCGGTGACTAACGGCCTGGCGTTCCTCCCGTTCTCCAACGGGGTGCATTACGACTCCGAGGCGCAGCGCCGGCCCCTGTATCAGCGCCTGATCGCCGACGGCACGCTGCCGGACGGTTACGCCACCGACGACGGCACCGGCCTGCTGTACCGCGGCGCCCAGATGACCGAGGCGTTGAGCGAGATCAAGGGCAAGGGCGCCTACCGGGTCACCCGGGACGGCGAGGCGGCCCGCGAAGAGCGGATCGAGCCGCGGGTCCTGCCCGGGGCGGACTGATCCACGGTGAAATACGTGCTGGTCTACACCTCGGCGGACGACGTCGCGACGAAGCGCCGGTGCGTTTCGCCGCGCAGTGGATGCGCTGCCGCCGGAACCGGCGTGAGCGAGGCAGCCGCCACGTCGTTCCACGGCGTCTTCACCGGGCCGGGTTCGATCAGCCCCTTTCGCGTTCCGCCAGGGACCAGGTAATCACGGCCGCCGCACCGCGGCCATAAGCTCAGCGGTCTTCAGGCACCGCCAGTTCGCCGAGGAGCGACCAGTCGTCCTGCGGGATGGTGAAGTTGACGATCCTCGGGGTCCGCGCGAGGTAGGGCGGCAGCGTCCGCTGGGCCTCCTTGAAGTGCGCGGACTGGACGTGCGCGGCCGCGGCTTCGCCATCGCGGAAGGCCTCGACCAGCACGTACTCAGCCGGATCCGCGAGGCTTCTGGACCAGTCGAACCACATGCAGCCCGGCTCGGCGCGGGTCGCCTCGGTGAACTCGGCGGAGATCTCGGGCCAGGCGTCGGCGTGCTCGGGCCGGACCTGGAACTTGGCGGTGATGAAGATCATCGGACTCCCTCTGCGCTCACTGGCCACCATCGTCGCGCAGCGCGCGAGGGTCACGCTAGGTATCGCGTGTGTCAGTTGGAGACACTCAGTTGGAACTGTAGGGAGAGTTCCGCAGGTCTGGGGCTGGTGTGGCGGTCAGCGCGCGCAGCATGGTCAGCTCGCGGGACAGCAGCGTGCGCTCGGCGGTGAGCCGGCGCAAGGCGTCGGGCTCGGCCAGCAGCGCCTGCCGGTCGCTCAGGTCGATGATCATCGACGCGGCGACCAGGTACGACAGCGTCACCGGGTCCTCGGGCAGCTCGGGGGCGCTGATCTGGGTGACGCCGCGCTCGGCGAGGGCGTTCAGGTAGCCACGGAACCCGTCCCGCACCACCCGTACCGCCTGGGCCGCAGCGGCCTCATCGCCGGTCTCCTCGGCCAGCAGGTCCACCTGGCCCCGCAGGTACGGCCCGGAGTCGTCCAGGCTCGCCAGCCGGAACCGCTGGGCGCCGACCGTGACCACGTCGTAGCGGCCGTCCTCCAGCGGCTTGACCTGGCGCAGGATGGCGGTGCAGCCGATCTCGTGCAGCGCCTGGATGCCGTCTACCCCCGCTTCGCGGCCGTGGCGGATCGCGATCACGCCGAACCGGCGCGGCTCGGGCCCGTCCGCCAGGTCACGGACCAGCTGCCGGTAGCGGTCCTCGAAGATGTGCAGCGGCAGCAGCAGCCCGGGGAAGAGCACGGTGCCGAGTGGGAACAACGGCAACGTTTCGCTCATGGTCAGACATTATGGCGTTACCGGGCGGGCGGCCCAGCACGTTACGCAACCGTTCTCATTCGTCCGGTAGCCGGGGATCCGGAAAGAGCACGGCGCTGTTCCTGCGCAAGCACTACCGGACGCCGCTGGTTTTCGCGTCCAGGGACGGCCGCTGCAACGCGAACCGCTCGCGGGGGACCGGGATGTCCTGGCCGAGCGCCAGGTTCGCCAGGAACTCGCCGAGCAGCGGGCCGAACTTGAACGCGTGGCCGCTGCAGCCGCCGCCGATCACCAGGGGCCCTACCCGGTCGAGCAGGAAATCCTCGTCCGCGGTCATCGTGTACAGGCAGGTCTCCGCGCCGAGCCCGGCCGGGTCCAGGCCCGGCAGGCGGTCACGGACGTACTCCGCCGCCGCCGCTTCCAGCGCGGCATCGAGCTCGGTGAACGGGCCGTCCCGGGGGTCCACCGCCTGGCCGGGGATGTGGGCGGCCACCTTCACCCCCGGGGCGCCGCCGGCCGCGGGTACCGCGTACCAGACCAGGCCCCCGGGCGGCCACTCGATCAGCGTCGGCCAGGGGGTGGCCGGATCCCGCGGCGCGAAGTGCCGCACCTGCTGCACCGTGGCCGTCAGCCGGGGCGGTTGGGGGAGTGCCCCGGCCAGCACGCCCTGTGCCCAGGGCCCGGCGGTGATCACCGCCGCCCGCGCGGCGACCTCGCCCGCGGCGGTGCTCAGCAGCACCTCGTCGCTCCGTGGCTCGATGCCGAGCACCGGGGTGCCGGCGCGAACCGACGCGCCGTCGCGGCAGGCCAGCCGCTGCAGCGCCGCGACCGTGCGCCCGGCCAGGCAGACCCCGGTGTCCGGCTGGAACAGCATCCGCTCGCCGGGGCGCACCGCGATCCCCGGGTAGGCGTCCCGTACCTGGCCGTCGGTGAGCCAGGCGTGCTCCACCCCGCACTCGGCCAGCGCCGCCGCGCAGTCCTGTGCCCCTGGGCCGGCGTCCAGGCCGCCGGTCCTGACCAGAAGCTCCTCGCCCGCGTCGGCGGCCAGCCGGTCCCACGCTTCGCTCGCGAGCACCGCCATCCGCACGTAGTACGGGTCGGGGTAGGAGAACCGGAAGATCCGCGTGGCCCCGTGCGACGAGCCGCGGTCGTGGCCCAGGCCGAACTGCTCGAACAGCATCACCGGCACGCCCCGGGCAGCCAGGGCGCGCGCCGTGGCCGACCCCAGCAGGCCGCCCGACCACCGCCACCTCGACCTGCTCCACGGCCGCGACGATAGCCGGCCCGGCACGGCCGCGCCCCGGCCGGCGGTTGTCGCCGCTGGTAACGGCGCTCAGCGTGAGTTGATGGCGCTGAGCACCGCGAGCACGAAGGTGGCCACGGCGGCCAGGCCGTGGCCGGCCGGGATCAACGGCGCGAGGTGGCGCCGGGACTTGCGGGCGGGCGGCTGCTCCCCGGGCAGCCCGGCCAGCATGTCGTTGATGAGCCGGCCGGCCAGCACCTCGTTGGACAGGGCGGTGGCGAGCGCCTCGTCGGTGACCCGGTCACCGATCGCGTCCTCGGCGGGCGCGGCGAGCATCCCGCCTACCGGGCCTGCGCCACCGGGGCCGGCGTTGTCGGCAACCGGCGCGCCGCGCCCGGGCGGCGTGGGGTAGGGCGCCCACAGGGTCACCGTGCAGATGCCGAGCCCGATCCCGGGCATCAGCAGGCCCACGCCGGTCCACGCCAGCCAGTCCCAGCCGGTCACCAGGTAGCTGACCCAGGCGGCGAAGCCGAGCGCGCCGAAGCCGAGATGAGTGAAGATCACCGCAGGCGGCAGCCCGTCGCTGCGGGCGCGCTGATGGCCCGGGCCGCCGTGGAAGAGCCAGGTCCCGAACATGTAGATCCCGGCGCTGCCGGCGAGCAGCCAGCTGACGAGCGCGGCAACAGCCATGGCCGGATCACATCCCGGGTAAGGGTGAACCGAGGGCGCGCTGGCAGCCTACCCACCGAAACGAGCCTCGAACAGGGACCAGCACGACTCAGGCGGACTTGGCCGTGCTCAGCCCGGCACCCGGACCACCAGGGCCGCAGGCAGCACCGTCACGGTCAGCGCCCGGCCCGGTTCGATCACCTCGCCGTCCACCTGCCGCGGCAGTTCCCGGTCGGCGCGGATCTCCACGTGGCGGGCCCGGTAGCTGAAGAGTTGCCGGCTCTCGTGGCGGCTTCCGGTCAGTACCCGGTGCGCCACCCGCCCCCAGTCCAGCAGCGAGGCGGGCGCGAGGATACCCACGTCGAGCTGGCCGTCGTCGAGCCGGGCGGCCGGCATCAGCACGAAACCCCCCGGCAGCACTCCGGCGTTGCCGGCCACCACCGACCGGGCCGCGCAGGCCAGCGGCGTTCCGTCGAGGCTGATCTCGAAGGTGGCGCGGGGCCCGTGGGCGAGCCCGGCGCCCGCCGCGGCGTAGGCGAGCCACCCGGCCCGGGACTTGAGCCAGGCGGGAGCGGCAGCGACCACCGCGGCATCGACGCCGAGCCCGGCCATCGCGGCGAACGTCATCCCGTCGGCCGTCGCGAGGTCGATGCGGCGCTCGTGCCGGCCGAACCCGGCGGCGAGCGCCGCGCCGAGCCGGTGCGGGATGCCCAGGGCGCGCGCCGCCAGATTGGCGGTGCCCCGGGGCACGATAGCCAGCGGGACCTCGGTGCCGGCCAGGGCCTCGGCGCAGGCGCGGACGGTGCCATCCCCGCCGACGGCGAACACCAGGCCGGCGCCTGCCGCGACCGCCCGGCGGGCCAGTAAGGTGCCTGGATCCCCGGCGCTGGTCTCCAGCACCAGCGAGTCCCAGCCGGCCGCCGTGGCCGCCGCGGTGCAGCCGGCCGCGACCCGGGCCGCGCCGCGGACCCGGCCCGGGTTCAGCACGAAGGCGGCCATCCTCATTTCATGGCCTCCCTCGCGGGACGTCGTGCCGGAGGCGCGCAGGCCAGCAGCGCGCTTGGTCGTGCCGGAGGCACGCAGTTCCGCGGAGTGGGAGGCGTGTCCTCGCCGCCAGGACACCGCAACGGCGCCTGGGGCGCCTTGTGCGGCGTTCGGCCCGGCGGCTGCGGCGTGACACTACCGAGGTTGACAGGGCGTGACACTGCCAAGGTTGACAGAAGCGTCTCAGAGGCTGTCCCGGCGGCGCTGCAGGAAGGAGCGCTCCGCACCGTTAGCCGTGCGGGCGATGGCCGCGTCGTAGGCGGCCCGGGCCTCGTCTGTCCGGCCGAGCCGGCGCAGCAGGTCCGCGCGGGTCGCGTGGAACAGGTGATAGCCGTCGAGGCTGAGCGTGCCGAGCTCGTCCAGGGCGGCGGCCGGGCCGCGTACCTCGGCGAGCGCAACGTACCGGTTGAGCGCCACGACCGGCGTGGGCGTCACCGCGAAGAGCTGGTCGTACAGCGCGAGGATCTGCCCCCAGTCGGTATCCGCCGCGGTGGCGGCGTCACTGTGCACCGCGGCGATCGCGGCCTGCAGCTGGTAGGGCCCGGGCTGGTTGCGGCGCAGGCACGCCCGGACCAGGTCCTGGCCTTCGGCGATCATGGCCAGGTCCCACCGGCCCCGGTCCTGGTCCGCGAGCGGGACCAGGCCGCCGCCGGAACCGGTGCGCGCCGGGCGGCGGGCCCCGGTCAGCAGCAGCAGCGCCAGCAGGCCCAGGGCCTCGGGCTCGTCGGGCATGAGCATGGCCAGCAGCCGGGCCAGCCGGATCGCTTCGTCGCACAGGTCGCCGCGGACGAGGTCGTCGCCAGCCGAGGCGGTGTACCCCTCGTTGAAGATGAGGTAGATGACCGCGAGCACGAACGGAAGCCGGTCGGGCAGTTCGGCGTCGCCGGGCACCCGGTAGGGGATACCGGCGGCGCGGATCTTCCGCTTGGCCCTGACCAGGCGCTGAGCAACAGTGGCCTCGGGGACAAGGAAGGCGCGGGCGATCTCCGGCGTCTGCAGCCCGGCGATCAGCCGCAGGGTCAGGGTGAGCTGCGCCTCGGCGGCGAGCGCCGGGTGACAGCAGGTGAATATCAACCGCAGACGGTCATCGAGCACAGGTCCTACCTCGGGTGGCTCGGCGTCGGCGAGCATGCGGACGGCTTCTGCCTCACGCCCGGAACGGGACGACTCCCGCCGCAGGCGGTCCAGCGCCTTGTTGCGGGCCGTGGTGACGATCCACCCACCGGGGTTAGGGGGCACCCCGGCTTCCGGCCATCGCTGCGCTGCCACCGCGAACGCTTCGGCGACCGCCTCCTCGGCGATGTCGATGTCGCCGAAGACGCGGACCAGGGTGGCGACGACGCGCCCGTAGCTTTCCCGGTACGCGCGCTCGAGGGCAGCGCCATCCGCGGGCACGCCTACTCCGCGTCCTCCTGGAACGGGCGGACCTCCACCGGCCAGCCACACGCGGCGGACCCCTTGGCCGCCCAGTCCAGGGCCGCGTCCAGGTCGGCGGCCTTGATCACCCAGAAGCCGCCGATCTGCTCCTTGGTCTCCGCGTAGGGCCCGTCGGTGGTGATGACCTGGCCGCCCTGGGCGCGGACGACCGTGGCCGTGGACGACGGGTGCAGGCCGCCCGCGAACACCCAGGCCCCAGCCGCCTGCACTTCACTGTTGAAGGCATCGACCGCCTGGTAGGACCGCTGCATCTCCTCCGGCGGGACGTCCTGGCCGCCCTCGGCGCTGTACACGGCGAGCAGGTACTGCTTCATGCTGTGCTCCCTTCGTCTGGGCCGGGACCATACCGGCTCTCTTTGTTGTTCACGAATAGCGGCCGCCGGAATCGACACCCGGCGGCCGGCAACCGGGCACGATGGAAGGACCATGACGCTCATCGACCAGCTTCCGGCGCAGGCCGGCCCAGACGCGGTCTTCGACGCCTTCGCCGCCTGGGCGCAGGAGCAGGGCTTCGCCTTGTACCCGCACCAGGAGGAGGCGCTGATCGAGATCGTCTCGGGCGCCCACGTGATCGTGAGCACCCCGACCGGGTCCGGCAAGAGCCTGATCGCCACCGGCGCGCACTTCGCCGCCATGGCCGAGGGCGTGCGCAGCTTCTACACCGCGCCCATCAAGGCGCTGGTGTCGGAGAAGTTCTTCACCTTGTGCGACATCTTCGGGCCCGCCAGCGTCGGCATGATGACCGGCGACGCGAGCGTCAATGCCACAGCGCCAGTGATCTGCTGCACCGCGGAGGTGCTGGCCAACATCGCCTTGCGCGACGGTGCGGCGGCCGACGTCGGCCAGGTGGTAATGGACGAGTTCCACTTCTACGCGGACCCGGCGCGCGGCTGGGCCTGGCAGGTGCCGCTGGTCGAACTGCCCCAGGCGCAGCTCGTGCTGATGTCGGCCACGCTCGGCGACGTCAGCCGGTTCCAGCGGGACCTGACCAGGCGCACGGGACGGCCCGCCGCCGTGGTCAGCTCGGCCGAACGGCCGGTGCCGCTGGTCTACTCCTACGTGCTCACGCCGCTGCACGAAACGCTCTCCGAGCTGCTGGCAACGCAACAGGCGCCAATTTACGTCGTGCACTTCACCAGGGCCGCCGCGGTAGAGCAAGCGCAGGCGCTGATGAGCATCAACGTGTGCACCCGGGCTGAGAAGGATGCCATCGCGGAGCTGATCGGCGACTTCAGGTTCACCGCCGGGTTCGGCAAGACCCTGTCCCGGCTGGTCCGTCACGGGATCGGCGTCCACCACGCAGGCATGCTGCCCAGATACCGGCGGCTGGTGGAGACGCTGACCCAGGCGGGCCTGCTCAAGGTCATCTGCGGCACGGACACCCTCGGCGTGGGCATCAACGTGCCGATCCGCACCGTGCTGTTCACCGCGCTGTCCAAGTACGACGGGAGCAAGGCCCGGCTGCTGCAGGCGCGCGAGTTCCACCAGATCGCCGGGCGCGCGGGACGGGCCGGGTTCGACTCGGTCGGCGGCGTGGTGGTGCAGGCTCCCGAGCATGTCGTGGAGAACGAGCGGGCGCTGGCCAAGGCCGGTGACGACCCGAAGAAGCGGCGCAAGGTGGTCCGCAAGAAGCCGCCGGAGCGGTTCGTCTCCTGGGGCAAGCCGACGTTCGAGCGGCTGGTCGCCGCCGACCCCGAGCCACTGCAGTCCAGTTTCGTGGTCAGCCACGCCATGCTGCTGGGCGTCATCGGCCGGCCAGGGGACGCCTTCGCCGCCATGCGGCATCTGCTCACCGACAATGACGAGACGCCCGCCGCGCAGCGCCGGCACATCCGGCGCGCGTTCGCGATCTACCGCGCCCTGCTGGCCGGTGGCGTGGTGGAGCGGCTCGACGCGCCGGATGAGCTGGGCCGCCGCTGGCGGCTGACCGTGGACCTGCAGGACGACTTCGCGCTGAACCAGCCGCTGTCACCGCTGGCGCTGGCCGCGATCGGGCTGCTGGACCGGGACTCACCCGGGTACGCGCTGGATGTGGTGTCGGTGATCGAGTCCACCCTGGACGACCCGCGCGAGCTGCTTTCGGCGCAGCTGTACAAGGCGCGGGGCGAGGCGGTCGCGCAGATGAAGGCGGACGGCATCGAGTACCAGGAGCGGATGGAACTGCTCGAGGACGTCACCTACCCGATGCCGCTTGCCGACCTGCTGGCTGTCGCCTATGACACCTACCGGCGAGGCCACCCGTGGGTCGCCGACCATGAGCTGTCGCCCAAGTCGGTAGCGAGGGACATGTACGAGCGGGCGATGACTTTCACCGAGTACACCGGGTTCTACGGGCTGTCCCGCGCCGAAGGGCTGGTGCTGCGCTACCTGGCCAGCGCCTACAAGGCGCTGCGCCAGACGGTCCCGGAAGAGGCCAGGACCGAGGAGCTGACCGACCTGATCGAGTGGCTGGGGGAGCTGGTCCGGCAGACCGACTCCAGCCTGATCGACGAGTGGGAGCGGCTGCGCAGCCCGGCCCCGGAGCAGGCGGCCCCGCTGGACGAGCGGCCGCCGCCGGTGACCGGCAACTCGCGGGCGTTCCGGGTGCTGGTCCGCAACGCGCTTTTCCGCCGGGTCGAGCTGGCGGCCCTGCGCCGGTACGACGACCTGGGCGACCTGGATGCCGAAGCCGGCTGGGATGGCGACGCGTGGGAGGAGTCCATCGAGGCGTATTTCGCCGAACACGACGAGATCGGCACCGGGGCCGATGCCCGCGGCCCGGCCCTGCTGATCATCGACCAGCAGCCCGGCCGGTGGACGGTGCGGCAGATCTTCGACGACCCGGCCGACGATCACGACTGGGGCATCAGCGCCGAGGTGGACCTCGCCGCCTCGGACGCGGCGGGCACGGCCGTCGTCCGGGTCACCGATGTCGGCCAGATTTAGCCCATGCCTCAAAGATCGTCCAAACGGCCTTAGCCCATCGACTTGGCGCCGTCGAGGGACTCCCTGATGATGTCGGCGTGCCCGGCGTGCTGGGCTACCTCGGCGATCACGTGCAGCAGCACCCGCCGCGCCGACCAGCGCGCGCCGGGCTCGAACCAGGGCGCCTCGGGCAGCGGCTGCGAGGCGTCGAGGTCGGGCAGGCCGGCGACAACCTCGGCGGTCTGCTCCGCGCACCGGTCAAAGTCCGCCAGCAGCCCGGCGAGCGTCTCACCCGGCAGCATCTGGAACGCGGACATCCAGTCGCCCATGCTCGACTCGTCAAAAGCCATCGCCGACGGCCCCTCCTGGATGAAGCGGATCCACTGCCGCTCGGTGAGGGTCACGTGCTTGATCAGGCCGCCCAGGCACAGCTCGCTGGCCGTGGTCCGCTGTGCGGCCTGCTCGTCGGTCAGGCCGCGGGTGGTGTGCCGCAGGAAATGGCGGCTCCTGGCCAGGGACTGCAGCAGGTCGGCGCGCTCGCCGGTCAGAGCTTGCGTGGTCATGGATCTGCGCCTTTCAACGGGTAGGCCCACCCTACGGGGCAGCAGCAGTCAGCTGACCGGCGGCGGAACTCCCTCGGCGCTCGCCGCCAGGCCCGAATCCCACCCGCACACCGTGCACGCGTGCCGGAACACCGAGCGGGCGAACTCCAGCGCCATCTCCTGCGGATCCTGAGCCACGCGGACGTCGTCCCAGTCGAGCAGGTACTCACCCACGACCCCGTCCCAGCGCGCTGCCGCGGGACTGACCACAGCGCCCGGGAAGTCCTCCGGGGCGGGATGCGCGTAGGCGTAGAACGCCGCCCGCGGGTAGCGCAGGTCACCCGGCCACCAGCCCACCGCGATCTCCTGCGCGTCCATGGCGTTGCGCATGATGAAGTCGCTCGACGGCGGATCCGCAGCCTCGCCGGAGAACAGGTTCACCGCCAGGTCGAACGAGCCCCACCACGCATTGACCGGGGTGGACCGGCCGCGGTAGGGCGCGCGGAACGCCGCGAGCACCATGGCGGCCCGGGTCGCCGCGGCGAAGTAGTCGCTCACCTGGGCCGGGTCGTAGCTGGCGTGCTCGATGTCAGTGTCCAGCGGCACGCTCCAAGTGACCTCCTGCGGCGCCGGGTCGATCCGCACCTCGCCGGCCACCGCGCGCACCGCGGCGAGCACGTCCCTGGTCACCTCGCCAACCGCCCGGTCCGGGGTCAGCGGGATACGCTCGGCCCAGCCGCCGCTGTGCTCGACGATCGCCTCGTGCACCCGCAGGTCCAGCACCACGGCCACCGCGCCCGAGCCGTCCGGCGCCGGCAGCGGGGCCGTCTCCCAGCCCCGCGCGGTCAGCCGCAGCGCCGCATGCTGCAGTTGCGGCTCGGGCGGGGCCAGCGCCGCCGCGAGCTTGCCGAGTACCTGGGTGTGCGCGTGCAGTGTGTCGCAGGTCGCCCGCCAGTCCTGATACGAACACGCGGGCCAGCTACCGTCCATGGCGGCACACTAGTGACATGGCACGCTGGGCTCAACCGAGCGAGAGGGGGCCGTAATGCCGACGGTCCAGGCGAACGGCATTGACATCTACTACGAGGTGCAGGGCGAGGGCGAGCCGCTGGTCCTGGTCCCGTATCTCGTGGCCGACCAGGCCTGCTATGCGTTCCAGATCGCGGACTACGCCAAGCACTTCACCTGCTTCACCGTTGACCTGCGCGGGGCGGGGCTGTGCAGCAAGCCGGAGGGCGCCTACACCACGGAGCTGCTCGCCGACGAGAACTGCTCGCACGCCCCGATCTATGAGGACGTGGACGGGTTCAACCAGCGGACCCTGGCGTTCCTGCGGCAGCACTCAGGGTAGCGACCCAAGCGGCGTGCGGATCTCCACCAGCGCGGGCCCCGCTAGGGCCGAGCTGGACGCTGCCGAGGACCCGCGGTTCCTGCTGGTACTGACGCACGGAGCGGGCGGCGGGACGGACAGCGCCGACCTGCTGGCGGCGCGGCAGGCCGGGCTGGACCTCGGTGCGGCGGTGGCCCGGGTGCTGCAGCCCTACCGGGTGCGCGGCGCCCGTGCGCCCGGTTCCGCGGCCAGGCAGGACCAGGCGTGGCTGGAGATCATCGGCAAGCTGCGCCGGCGGTACCCCGGGGTGCCCCTGGTCCAGGGCGGCCGGAGCAACGGGGCCCGGGTGGCCTGCCGCACGGCCCGCCCGGCGGGCGCCCTGGCGGTGCTTGCCCTGGCCTTCCCGCTGCGCCCGCCGGGCCGCCCGGACCGGTCACGGGCGGCTGAGCTGGCGGAGGCGGGCACCGAGGTGCTGGTCGTCAACGGCGCCAGCGACCCGTTCGGGATCCCCGAGCCGGGCGGCGGCGTCCGGGTCGTGGTCTTGCCTGGTGCGGCCCACGCGCTGGCGGGCCAGGGCGGCGCGATCCGCCTGGTGGTTGGCGCCTGGCTCGCGGTGCTGGCCCGGGGGGAACCCCCCGGTGGTGGCCTGCGGGCCGGTACGCCAGTCTGAGGCGCTACCCGATGGCGGCCGCCCGGTGCGGGGCGATGATCTCGCCGTCAGGAAGCAGATCGCCGGTGTCCTCGAACACCACGACGCCGTTGCAAAGCAGGCTCCAGCCTTGCTCCGGGTGGCTGGCCACGGCGCGGGCCGCCTCGCGATCGGTGGCGTGTGCGTCCGGACACTGTGGCGTGTGTGGGCACATGGGCTGTGCCTCCTGGGTCTAAGCGGTGACGGTGCTGGCGGGATCCGGGTCCGGTACCTCCCCCAGCCGGGGCGGCAGCTGGACGATCCCGGTCAGCCGGTGGCTCTCGCGCAGCGTGAGCAGCCGCTCCGCTTCCATGGTCCAGGCCCGGACCGGCGGGGTGGCCATGGCCTTGCGCCGGTAGATCCGGTCGTCGTAACCGCGCGGTCCGATCTCCGCCCGCTGCGCGGCGAACGCGGCGCGCATCACGTCGGTCAGGGCGCCGTCGAGGCGCTTGCCGGCCCGGTGCAGATCCTCCAGGCCTGCCCCGTTCGCCTGCGCGTCGCGCAGCACCTGCTCAGCCTCCCGCGCCTGGGCGAACAGGTCGTCGAACCGCCCCGCGAGAGCCACGTCGGCCTCGTGCTTGGCTGCCGCCTCCGGGCTGACGGGGTTGCGCTTTGCCATCACGCCGCCCAGCTTAGAGCACCGCGCCCCCCCGCTCGGACGGCGCGCCGGAGGCGCGCAGGACAGCGGAGCGCTTGGTCGTGCCGGAGGCGCGCAAAGCGAGGCTGTGCGTCGTTCGCCCGGCGGCTGCGGCGTGACGCTGCCGGTGGTTGACGCTGGGCTTCTCATCTGGCGAAGTAGTGCCAGCCGAGCCACAACCAGCCGGCCAGCACCAGGAGCCGGCCGAGCTTCGGCCGCATCAGGTAGCCGAGCCACTCGCCGACCGTGGGGATCCGGGAGCCGGGCGCCGGGCCAGGATCTCCAGCACGACCATGACCGCGACCAGCGCGACGAAACCGATGATCGTGATGGCGCGGGTGGGGACCGGGGGCATCGCTACCGCCTCACCAGGGCCCAGCCGGCCAGCAGCCACACCAGGATCGCCGCGCTCTTGATCAGGTGCGGCGCCATGAGGGGATCGATCAGGTTGGTGAACGACGGGTGCCACGGCCAGGAGCTGTCCCGCCAGGCGGACGCCTCCCACTCGAAGAACGCCGCCAGGCAGATCACCCAGTACGACATCCCGGTCATGTCGAGTTCGTCCGGGGGCGGGATCCGCTCCGGCGGCCGTACCAAGGCGATGGTCCCCAGGACGGCCCCGGGAAGGAACACCCCGATCAGGGCGCCGCGGCTGAACGGCGCCGCGCCCGCGACCACCCACGCGTACACCGCGAGCCCGGCGCCGAGCAACACAAGCAGCGCCAGGTGCGCTGGGCTGCGCGGCCGGGTCAGCGGTCGTGGCCAGCGGCCGGGATAGTCGCGCTGAGCCGTTGTGGTGCCGTCTCTCGCCATACGACCTCCGGGCACATGGTCTCATCGCGCCGTCAGGCGCGGCAATTTCGCGGGGTTCGATCACTGACTGGCATGTCAGGCAAGGCTGGACCGCCAGCTGGCATGCAGGGCAGAGTACCGGCCGCTGCCCGCCAGCAGCAGATCCGGCGGCCCGTCCTCGACGATCTGCCCGTCGCTCATCACCAGCACCCGGTCGGCGATCGCCACGGTGGACAGCCGGTGCGCGATTATCAGCGCGGTGCGCCCGGCCAGGATCGTGCGCAGCGCCGCCTGCACGGCGCGCTCGCTCGGCAAGTCGAGCAGCGAGGTCGCCTCGTCCAGCACGAGCACGGCCGGGGCCGCGAGGAAGACCCGGGCGAACGAGATGAGCTGGCGCTGGCCGGCCGACAGCCGCCCGCCACGCTTGCCCACCTCGGCGTCGTACCCGCCGGGCAGCGCGGCGATGAATTCATCCGCGCCGATGGAAGCCGCGGCCGCGGTGATCTCCGCCCGGCTGGCGCCCGGCTTGCCGAGCTCGATGTTGTCCGCGATTGAGCCGGTGAACAGGAAGTTCTCCTGCGTCACCAGCACCACCTCGGAGCGCAGCCGGTCCGCCTGGCAGGTCCCGCAGGTCCGTGCCGTCGAGCAGGACGCTGCCCTCGCCGGGATCGTAGAAGCGGGCCACCAGCCGCGCCACGGTCGTCTTCCCCGCGCCGGTCTCCCCGACCAGCGCCACCGTCTGGCCCGCCGGGACCCGCACGTCCATATCCGGCACAACGATCGTCTCGCGGTACCCGAATCGCACCGAGCGCAGCTGCAGTTCCCGGCCGGCGCCGCTGCGGGCGGGCATTTCCGCGGCAACCTCCGGCTCGGGCACCCCGGGCGCCTCGTCGAGCACCCCGGAGATCTTCTCCAGGGCCGCGCCCGCCGACTGGAACGTGTTGTAGAACTGCGACAGGTCCTGCAGGGGGTCGAAGAACCGCTGCAGGTAGAGCAGGAACGTGGCGAGCACGCCCACCTTGATGTCCCCGTTCGCCACGCGCAGCCCCCCATACAGCAGCACGGCGCCCGTGGCCAGGTTGCCGACCAGCGTGATCCCCGGTGAGTACACCGCAATCAGCCGCATCGACCGCAGGGTGGCCGCGGCGTTGCGCCCGTTGAGCACCGAAAAAATCTCTTCGTTGCGGCGTTCCCGGCGGAAGGCCTGTACCGCGCGGATGCCGCCGAAGGTCTCCACGAACGCGACGATGACGTCGGCGATCGCCTCCCGGCTGCGCCGGTAGGCGGTCGCGGACTCGCGGCGGAACCACAGGGTGAGCGCCGCCAGCGGGCCGAAGCCGGCCAGCACCACCAGGGCCAGCGGCCAGTCCAGCAGCAGCATGCCCACCCCCACCAGCAGCAGCGAGAAGGCCGCCGATACCAGCGAGTCGAGGCCCTCCTCGAACAGGTCGGAGATCGAGTCGATGTCCGAGGTCTGCCGGGAGATGACGCGGCCCGAGGTGTACCGCTCGTGGAACGCGACCGGCAGCCGCTGGAAATGGGCGAACAGGCGGCGCCGCAGCTCCCGGACAACGCCCTCGCCGAACCGGCCAACCTCCCGGATGAACGCCCGCGTGGTCACGGCCTGTACGGCAACCGCGACGAAGAACGCGGTCATGATGACGGCCAGCGGCGCCACATCCCGGTTGTGCACCAGCGGCGGGATGCCCCGGTCGATGGCCACCCCGACCAGCCAGGGCCCGGCCAGGGCCGCGATGTTGCAGACGATGATGAGCGCCAGGGCCCAGGCCACCTGGCCGCGGTAGGGCCGCAGCAGGCTGGTGAGCAGCCGCCGGGCGCGCCGGCGCAGCAGCGCGGACAGCTTGCCGGTGACGAGGTTGACGTTCTCGGCGGCGACGCCGCGCCACGCCTGGTCGGTCATCGGGTCACCGCCTCGGCTGGCACGTCGCCCATCAGCTCGGCGTAGCGGGGCTCGGTGGCGAGCAGTTCCGCGTGCGTGCCCTCGGCCACGATCCGCCCTCCGGCCAGCAGCGCCACCCGGTCGGCGAGCAGCACCGTGGAGGGACGGTGCGCCACCAGCAGCACGGTGGCGCCGGCGAGCGCCTGCCGCAGCGCGGCGGTCACCTTCTCCTCGGTGCGCACGTCCAGCGCGGACAGCGGGTCATCGAGCACCAGCGATGGCGGCCGGGCCAGGATGGCGCGGGCCAGCGCCAGGCGCTGCCGCTGGCCGCCGGACAGCGCCATGCCCTGCTCCCCGATCCTGGTGTCCAGCCCCCAGGGCAGCCTGGCCACGAAGTCGGCGTGCGCGACCGCCAGGGCCTGCTCGATCTCCTCGTCGGTGGCATCCGGCGCGCCGAGCGTGACGTTCTCCCGGACGCTGACCGAGAACAGGGTCGGATCCTCGAACCCGCTGCCGATCAGCGCGCGCAGCGCGGGCAGCGGCAGGTCGCGGATGTCGGCGCCGTTCAGGGTGATGGTTCCGGCCGTCGGGTCGGCCAGCCGCGGCACCAGGTGCAGCAGCGTCGTCTTCCCGGACCCGGTCGCGCCGGTCAGCGCGAGGGTCTGCCCCGGCGCCAGGTCCAGCGTCACCCCGCGCAGCACCGGGCGCCCGGTTCCCGGGTAGGCGAACTCCACGCGGTCGAAGCGGAGCCGGGCCGGCCGGTTGGCCGCGGCGGGGGTGACCGCGCCAGCCGTGGAGGCGACGGCGGGCGGGGGGTCGAGGATCTCGAACACGCGCTGCGCCGCCGTGGCCGCTTCCTGGCCGCTGGCCAGGATGTAGCCCATCGCCTCGATCGGCCAGACCAGCTCCAGGGTGAGCGTGATGAACGCGACCAGGCCGCCGAGCGTCAGCGCGTGCTGGCTGGTCGCGATCGCGCCGAGCGCCACGATGAGCCCGATGACCGCGTTCGGGATGAGGTCGAGCGTGGCCCAGAACGAGCCGCGCAGCCGTGCCTTGGCCAGCTGGGTCTGGTAGACCAGCGATGCCTGGGCGCCGTGCTTGGCCTCCGCCTGCCCGTGGCGGCCGAGCGCCTTGAGCACCGCGATCCCGGTGGCCGCCTCCTCGACGTAGGTCGCCAGGTCGCCCTGCTGGTCCTGGGCCCGCCGGGAGAGCACCCGGTAGCGGCGCTCGAACCGGGCGCTCACCAGGCCCACCGGGAGGAAGACCGCGCCGGTGATCAGGCCCAGCCACCAGTTGAGGTGGAAGAGCAGCACGATCACCGCGGCGAACGTGACCACGTTGGTGATCAGGAAGACGGTGCCGAACCCGGCGAACCGCCGGATCGCCGACAAGTCCGTGGTGGCACGGGACAGCAGCTGACCGGACTGCCACTCATCGTGGAACCCGACGTCCAGCCGCTGCAGGTGCGCGTACAGGTCGCGGCGGATGGCTTGCTCCATGCCAGTAACGGCGCTGGCCTGAACCCAGCGCCGGGTGAAGTTCAACGCCGCCTGCGCGATGCCGAGCCCGGTCGCGGCGAGCCCGATTGGCAGCAGCAGGCTGCGGTCACCGGTGGCGAGCGCGCTGTCGATCAGGGCCTTGGTCAGCAGCGGGATCACCAGGGCGGTGGCGACCGAGGCGCATGCGGCGGCCAGCATGAGGATCAGCCGCCCCAAGTACGGCCGCAGGTAACCGCGGAGCCGCCACAGCGCCGCCAATGGGGTCGCCGGGGAATGGGCACGCGCGTCGGCAGCGGCGTGTCCGGGGGGCATTATGGTGACGCTAACCGCGCGGACGCGCCGATGTCATCTGGTTTTTCCGCCGCTGGGCGTGCGGTGCGCGGGGCCAAGGCCGCCCGGTTCGGAGCTGGTTGTGGCGTTACGGGTGGTTTGGCGGTGAAGCCGTGCCCGGTACCGGTAGCGCAGTGAAGGCGACTCTGGCACGCTGGCTAGCCCGGCCCGTGGGGCGTGGCCGGACCGGACCGTGGGGGCAGTCCATGACCGATTGGGTACCTGGCCCGGCGCTCGCCGCGTATCACGCCGGCGTGACCGTCGTCTGTCAGCTTGCCGCCCAGTTCACCGACGAGGCATGGGCGGCCCCGACCACCTGCCCGGAGTGGCGCGCCGTGGACCTGGCCGGGCACCTGCGCTGCGTCGCGGACGACTACCACGAGTATCTCGATGACGCGCCGGTCAGCCGGCTGGCCCGGCTGATGGCGCGCAGCCCCAGCCCGGAGAGCCTGGCCCGCAAGCTGGCCAGGCAGAACGCGGCCGAACTGGCGGCGCTGCCTGACGGCCCGGGCCCCGAGCACATCGCCGCGTTCGCGGCCTCGGCCCGGTTCTACGCCGCCCGCGCCCTGGCCGTCTGGGATCTCCCGCATCACCGGTACGGCGACACCGTGGTGACCGTCGCCGGCATGGTGGGCGCCGCCTGCGCCGAATGGCACCTGCACGCGTGGGACCTGGCCGCCTCGCTGGGCAAGGACTACCGGCCGGCCAGCCCGGAGCTGCTGGCCGCCGGCTGGCAAGCGGGCGTGCCGCACCTGCCGCTGGACACGGTCGTGCCGGTGGCCCCCGGCGGCGCCGCGGTAGCGGTCGTGGGTGGCGCCGGTGGCCGCCGCCCCGCCCCGGCCGGCGCCTGGGAGGCCCTGCTCCGCGTCTCCGGCCGTGTCCCGCGCTGACTTGAGCCGGCCCGTCGCCACGCGGCAGTTTGCCGCCCGTCTTCGCCGCGCGACATCGACTGACCTAGGTTGAAGTCTGACGTGAGTCGGCACACTCACGGCAAGTCCCTGACAGGCGCGGACCGGAAGGAGCGGGGGATGAGGCTGGATGTCAGTGCGGTGCGGGCGATGTACCCGGCCCTGGCCGACGGTTACGCCTACCTCGACGGCGCGGCGGGCACGCAGCTTCCCGCGCCGGTGATCGACGCGATCAGCGGCGCGCACCGCTCGGGACTGGGCAACTCCGATGGCGCGTTCCCGGCCAGCGAGCGCTCCGACGCGATCGTCGCCGAATGCCGCCGGGCGGTCGCCGACCTGGTCGGCGGGGACCCCGCGGGGGTGATCCTCGGGCCGAACATGACCACGCTGACCTACCGGATCGCCGCCACACTGGCCCGGGACTGGGGACCGGGCGACCAGGTGATCGTGTCCCGGCTCGACCATGACGCGAACATCCGGCCCTGGGTACAGGCGGCGGGGCGGGCCGGGGCGGACGTCCGCTGGGCCGAAGTGGACCTGCCGTCGGGGGAACTGGACCGCGGCGCAGTACGACACGCTGCTGACCGAGCGGACCCGGCTCGTGGCGGTGACCGCGGCCAGCAACATCATCGGCACCCGCCCAGACGTGGCCGCGATCACCGCGAAGGCCCGCGCCGCCGGGGCGCTGAGCTACGTGGACGGGGTGCACGCCACCCCGCACGGTCCCACCGACATGGCCGCGGTTGGCGCCGATTTCTACGCCACCAGCGCCTACAAGTGGTCCGGCCCGCACATTGGCGCGGTCGTCGCCGACCCCGCGCTGCTTGAGCGGTTGCGGCCGGACAAGCTGGACCCGGCCCCCGACACCGTGCCGGACCGCTTCGAGTGGGGCACCCCGCCGTTCGCCGACCTGGCCGGTGCGGCCGCCGCGGTGGATCACCTGGCCGGGCTGGATCCGTCCGCGACCGGGACCCGGCGGCAGCGGCTGTTGTCCTCGATGGCCGCGGCGCACGAGCACGAGCAGCGGCTGTTCGCGGTGCTGCGGGATGGGCTGGCCGCGATGGACAAGATCACCCTGTACGGGCACGCCCGCTGCCGCACCGCGACTGCGTTTTTCAACGTCGCCGGGCTGAGCCCGCGCGCGGTCGCCGAGCACCTGGCCGGGCGGAAGGTGAACGTCTGGGACGGGGACAACTATGCCTGGGAACTGGCCGGTGTGCTGGGGATCAGGGACACCGGCAGCGCGGTCCGTGCGGGCCTGGTCCACTACAACGACCGGTCCGACGTGGACCGGTTGCTCGCGGCCGTCGCGGAACTGGCCGGCTGAGCGGGGCTTTATTGCCCCGGCTTGTCCCACGAAGGGTCCCGTCAGGCCGCTTAACCTGGCATTCTGGCCCGGTGGAGCATGCTGGCACGGGGATGATCCATCACATTGAGCTCTGGGTACCCAACCTGACCAGAGCCGAGGCCAGCTGGGGGTGGCTACTGGTCGAGCTGGGCTACCAGCCCTACATCCAGTGGCCCGAGGGGCAGAGCTGGCGTGCAGGTGGCCTCTACATCGTCCTGGAGCAGTCGCCCGACCGGGTGGCCGGCCGGCACGACCGGCGCCGCCCCGGAATGAACCATCTGGCCTTCCATGTCTCCTCCCGGGAAGAGGTGGACAAGCTCACCGACGAGGCGCCGCAGCACGGATGGCGGCTGTTGTTCAGCGACCGCCACCCGCACGCGGGCGGCCTCGACCACTACGCGGCCTACCTGGAGGACCGGGACGGCTACGAGGTCGAGCTCGTAGCGCCGTCGTGAGGCGTTAGCCGGACCGGACGCTGAGCGACAGCCGCAGGTCCCGCGACGACCGGCCGACCTGCACGGTGAACACGCCCTGCGGCCAGGACCACTGCCCGGCTTCCTCGTCGAACACGGCGAACAGCCGTGCGGCATGGCCAGGTCCAGCCCGCCCACCGCGGTGGCCACGGTGCTGCGGGTGGCGTCCCAGTCCGAGGTGACCAGCCCGCCGAATCCCCACTCGCCCTTGAGCACGGACCGCAGCAGCCGGGCGTGCTCGGTCATCCTGCTCCCGTTGACCACGTTGTACGCGGCCATGACCACCGCCGCGCCGGCCTCCCGGACGCAGGCTTCGAACGGGATCAGGTACAGCTCGCGGAGGACCCGTTCGGCGATGCGCGCGTCGTAAGTCCACCGCTCGGTTTCCGAATCGTTGCCGACGTAGTGCTTCACCGTGGCCGCGACCCCGGCCGACTGGACGCCGGTCACATAGGCGACCGCGATCCGCGCGGTCAGCTCAGGGTCTTCGGAGAAGCACTCGAAGCCCCGCCCGGCGAGCGGGGTCCGCATCAGGTTGATCGTCGGGGCCAGCAGGATGTCCACGCCCTTGCTGCGCGCCTCGGCGCCGAGCGCTGCGGCAAGCTCGCGAACCAGCCCCGGATCCCAGGTGGCGCCGAGCGCGGACGGGCAGGGCAGGCAGCTGGGCGGGTTGCCCTCATCCAGGGTGGTGCCGCGTACCCCGGACGGCCCGTCCGAGGTGATCATCGGGCGCAGACCGAGGGCGTCGCACCCGGGGATCCGCCCGCTCATCACCGTTATCTGAACGTGGCTTCTTTTCTGGCCGGTCCGCCTGCTTCCCGGCCCGGCAATGGGCGCGGGGCCAGGGGGTATCGGACTGGCCGAAACATCGGCGAAATCATCATGCCCGCTGGCAGCAGTACCGCTGTCGCGGCGTAACAGCCGGGAAACGTGTCCGAAACCCGGCCATGGGAAACAAGAAGTGTTCTCGACCGACACCGAAGTGGCCGGCCGGCTTGAGCTACCACGGCGTTGTGGGGCCCGCCCTCGGGGCTAGCCAACCAAGGGAAGGGAAGCAGTGAATCCGTACGCATCGTGGCTGAGCTCGGGTGACAACGCGTGGCAGATGACGGCCGCGACCCTGGTCGGCCTCATGAGCATCCCCGCCCTCGCCGTCCTCTACGGCGGCCTCGTGCAGCGAAAGTGGGCCGTCAACACCATGCTGATGGTGTTCAGCACGTTCTGCCTGGTGCTCATCGTGTGGGTCTTGTGGGCCTTCAAGATGGGGTTCGGCTCGCCGTGGATCGGTACCTTCCTGGGCAAGCCGGGAACCGTGGTGGGCGCCGCGGCCGAGCAGGCGCAGGCGAACGTCCCCTCGCTGAACGGGCTGATGCCGAAATTCAGGTTCCCGCAAGGGTCGCTGGTCTACTTCCAGTTCGTGTTCGCCGCGATCACCCCGATCCTGTTCATCGGCAGCGTGATCGGCCGGATCAGCTTCAAAGTCTGGCTGATCTTCGTCCCGCTCTGGATCACCTTCGCCTACGCGGTGAACGCGTTCCTGCTGTGGGGCGGCGGCTGGTGGGCGGCGCACGGCGCGCTGGACTTCAGCGGTGGCTACGTCATCCACCTGGCGGCGGGTGTGTCCGGGTTCGTCGCCGCGGCGGTGGTCGGCCCCCGGCTCAAGCGGGACCGCGAGCACGGCGTGCCCAACAACCTCCTGTTCGTCGCGGTGGGCGCGGGCATCCTGTGGCTCGGCTGGAACGGGTTCAACGGCGGTGACCCGTACTTCGCCGGCGCCGACGCCACCGCGGCCATCGTCAACACCAACCTCGCCGCCGCCGTGGCGATGATGACCTGGATCGTCATGGACATGATCGGCGGCCCGGGGAAGAAGGCGACGTTCCTCGGCGGCCTCAACGGCATGATCTGCGGACTGGTGGGCATCACCCCGGCCGCCGGGTACGTGACCGGCGTCGGCGCGATCATCATCGGCGTGGTCACCTCGGCGATCGTCTGGTTCGCCTGGAACTACCTGTCCAAGGTGCGGCCGTTCAGCAAGGTGGACGATGCGCTCGGCGTGGTGTACACGCACGGGATCGCGGGCCTGCTCGGTGGCCTGCTGGTCGGGCTGCTTGCCGACCCGAGCATGATCGTCTACCTGGGCGTCGGCAAGTCGCCCAACGTCACCACGGCGGGCCTGTTCCACGGGCACCCGCACCAGTTGCTGGTCCAGGCCGGGGCCGCCCTGACCATCATCGTCTGGGACGCGCTGATGACGTTCCTCATTCTCAAGGGCATCGGGCTGTTCATGAAGCTGCGGATACCCGACAGCGAACTGGAGATCGGCGACGTCGCGGTGCACGGCGAGGAGGCATACCCGACCGAGGAACTGGTGCGGGTCGGCGCGGCCGCCGCGTCCGAGGGGCCACGTTCCGCCCCGCCCGACGGAAAGGCTGTGGCGGCGGACCAGGTCTCGCACGCTGAGCCCTGACAGGCGCCGCTTGCCGCCGCCCGGCGGCCTGCGCCTGCCATCGAGTGCGGGCCGCCGGGCGGACGCTGCGCCCCAGGCGGCCGCGAGTCAGGCGGGTGAGGGTGCGGGCGGCGGGCGTCGGCGCGGTGGGGGAGGCGGGCGGCGATGCCGTCGAGGCGTTCGTCCCCACCCAGGGATGCCCGGCTGGCTGCAGGCGGTCGCCAACTGGAACCCGTTCAGCGCGATCGCCGCGGCGTGCCGTCAGTTGTTCGGCAACCCGAACCCGTCAGCTCTGGTGCAGGCCTGGCCGATGCAGCATCCGGAGCTGGCGGTGTTGCTCTGGTCCGGCCTGCTGCTGGCGGTGTTCGCCCCGCTCGCGGTGCGCCCGTGCGCAACCAAGTCGCGCTAAGCCCATAACAGCCTGGTGACCTGGGGGATTACCTCGCTGCCGATGATTTCCAGCGGCCGGACGCTCCACACGTTCGCCACGGCGCCGATGGCGGCGCCGAAGCCCATCTCGGCAAGCCGGCCAAGCTGGTCCACCATCTCGGCGGTCCTCTCGCCGTTCTCCCCGGGGTCGAAGATGAAGTAGCAGGTCTTGGTGATCTCGTCGTAGTCGCGGCCCTCGGCGTCGCAGTGGGCGCGCAACACGTCGAGCTTGCGCGCCAGGTCCGGGCTGGGGAACAGGTTGCAGGCCTGCGCGTATTTGGCGACGAACCGCAACGTCTTCCGCTCCCCACCGCCGCCAATCATGATCGGCGGGTGCGGCTTGGTCAGCGCCTGCGGCGAGTTCAGCGGCCGCTCCAGCTGGAAGTGCCTGCCCTGATAGGGGGTTTCGTCGCCGCGCCACATCTGCAGGCAGATCTGCAGCGTCTCCTCCAACCGCTCGAACCGCTCGGCCACCGGCGGGAACGGGATGCCCAGCCCACGGGACTCCTCCTCGTTCCAGGCCGCGCCGATGCCCAGCCACGCCCGGCCGCCGGATAGCACGTCCAGCGTGGTCACGGTCTTGGCGAGGATGCCCGGGTGCCGGTAAACGGCGCCGGTCACCAGGGTCAGCAGCTTGGCCCGCGAGGTCAGCCCGGCCAGGTACCCAAGCGTGGTGTAAGCCTCCAGCATCTCTCGCTCCGCCGGCCGATCGACCCGATCTGGAAGAAGTGGTCCATTACCGCGATGAAGCCGAACCCGGCGGCGTCGGCCGTGTGGGCCACGGTGGCCAGGTCGGCGCCTAGCTGTGCCGGGCCGCCGGGGGAGGTGAAGTCAGGAATCTGCACGCCGATCTGCACGCTGATCGCCTCCGCTGTCGGGGTTTCCGGGTGAAGGCTCTCACAGCCTCGCTCCGCCGGTGACCCTCGGGGCCTGCCAGCGTCCCGCACAATGGGGATATGACCCAACCCGTGCTCAAGACCAGGATGCTGGTGACCGACGATGGCGTGCCGATCGAAGCCATGCACCTGCCCAAAGACGGGGACCTGGCGATCGTGCTCGCGCACGGTTTCACGCTGTCCTGGCAGCACGGCGCGGTGTGGCGGGTGGCGAAGAGGCTGAACCGCTCGGCGGGCGTGATCGCGTTCGACTTCCGCGGCCACGGCAGGTCGGGCGGGCTGTCCACGCTCGGCGACCGGGAGACCAGGGACCTGGGCGTGGCGGTTGCCTACGCCAGGGAACTGGGCTACCGGCGGATCGCCGCGGTCGGCTTCTCCATGGGCGCCTCGGTCGTGGTCCGGTACGCGGGCCTGGTCGGCGGCATCGACGCCGCAGTGTCGGTGAGCGGCCCGGGACGCTGGTACTACCGGGGGACTTACCCGATGCGCCGGGTGCACTGGGCGGTGGAGCGGCGGCTCGGCCGGATGATCACCCGCAGGTGGCTGAACACCAGGGTCAGTTCCAGGCGGTGGAACCCGGCGCCGATGCCACCGGCCGAAGCGGCCGCGCGCATCGCCCCCATCCCGTTCCTGGTGGTGCACGGGGACAAGGATCCGTACTTCCCGGTCGAACACGCGCACCAGTTGTACACGGCCGCCGGTGAGCCGAAAGAACTGTGGGTGGTCCCCGGTTTCGGGCACGCCGAGTCGGGCTCTAGCGACGCGCTCGTGGACCGCATCGCCGCCTGGGTTGACACCGCGACGGCCACGCCGGCGGACACCGGCCCGAGCGATACCCAGGCGGAACGGGCGGGCGCCGCCTAAGGAGCCGCCGCCCCCATTCATGACGGCTCCGGGACGCCGAGACCGGGCGCACCGGCGCCGGACCTCCACGCTCGGGATCTCGATCCGGGACGTAGCGCCGTCGGGGAACTGCAGCCTCGCTGCTGGCAGGCACCGGCTCCGGCGTGATCCCCCGCCGCGCCAGAACTTCCGCCCCAGTCAAGTTGTTCACTGCGCCTCCACAACGCACGGACCGGACGGGACGCCATGGTCGCCCTCGCCGTCGGGCCAGCCGGTCCCCGCGCCGGCGCTTCACGCCCGGCGTACACCAGGCAGGTGTCCTCGGCCTTCGCGCCGCCGGGCAGGCTCGGATTCTAGGCGACCGCGAGGCGCTGCCGGCGGCCATGTGCCCGCGTGGCAAGGTGATGGTGACGATCAGGAGCCGTCATGATGATCACGAGCCGTAGCCCGCACAACCCCGCCGACATCATCGGAGAATGGCAGCCAGCCGGCGGGGCGGAGGTCGCCGCGGTGATCGACCGCGCGGCCGCCGCGGCGCCCGGCTGGGCGGACACGCCAGCCGCGGCCCGGTCCGCGGCGCTGGCCAGCATGGCCGGGGCGCTGGAGGAGCGGGCGGGCGAGGTGACCGAACTGGTCATCAGGGAGGTCGGCAAGCCGCGCTCGGAGGCCTCGGGGGAGGTGGCCCGGGGCATCGCGATCCTCCGCTACTTCGCCCAGGCGGCGCTGCTGCCCGACGGGCAGACCCTGCCGGCGGCCAGCCCCGGCGCCCTGCTGATGGCCCGGCGCCACCCGGTCGGCGTCACCGCGCTGGTCACGCCGTGGAACTTCCCGGTGGCCATCCCGCTCTGGAAGGCGGCCCCCAGCCTGGCGTTCGGCAACGCGACCATGCTGAAGCCTGCGGAGGAGGCGCCTGCCGTGGCGCTGCTGCTGGCGGAGATCATCACTCCGTACCTGCCTCCCGGCGTCTTCCAGGTGGTGCTCGGCGCGGCGGAGGCGGGGCAGGCGCTGGCGGGCCATCCCGGCGTGGCCGCCGTCTCGTTCACCGGGTCGGTGCCAGCTGGGCGCGAGGTGGTGGCCCGGGTGGCCGGCCGCGGCGCCCGGGTCCAGGCCGAGATGGGCGGGCTGAACGCCTCGGTGGTGCTGGCCGACGCCGACTTCGACCGGGCCGCCACCGCGATCGCCTACGCGGCGATGGGCTACGCCGGCCAGAAGTGCACCGCGACCAGCCGGATCATCGTGGAGGACGCCGCCTACGCCAAGCTCCGCGACCACCTGGCGGCCGCGGTCGCCGCGCTCGGCGTGCTGGATCCGGGCCAGGACGGCACGCTTGTCGGCCCGGTCATCAGCGAGCAGGCCCGTGACTTGGCGCTGGCCGCGATCGCGGGTTCCGGCGGCACGGTGCTGGCAGGCGGCGCCGCGCTGGACGCGCCCGGGCACTACCTGGCGCCGACGCTGGTCGAGCTGGACGCGCCCGAAGGGCCGCTGGCCACAGAGGAGGTCTTCGCCCCGGTGGCGGCGCTGCTGCGGGCCGGCAGCGCAGAGGAGGCCGTTCAGATCGCCAACGGCGTCCGGTACGGGCTGGTCACCTCGCTGTTCACCCAGGACCTGGGCCGCGCGCTGCGGCTGGCCGACGCGTTCGACGCTGGGATGGTCAGGGTCAACGCCCCGACCTCGGGAGTGGACTTCCACGCCCCGTTCGGCGGGGCGAAGCAGTCCAGCTACGGGCCCAGGGAGCAGGGGCTCGCGGCCCGGGACTTCTACACCGAGACCCGGACCGTGACGATCGTCCCGTGATCTCTGGGGTCGGGTCGGCCAGAAAAACCGGCGCTCTCCTCGTAGTGTCACCCGCGGATTGCCGGGCCGTCAGCTATAATCGAACTAGATTTCGAAGAATGGGATCCGGCGGGAGGTGACGGGCATGTGTGACGGCCAGCACCAGCCGTCCGGCGTCGCTGAGGCGCTGACGATGCTCGACCGTGCCCTGGGTCACCTGGCCGCCGTGGATGCCGCGGCCCTGCCCGCTTCGGCGCAGGCGGAGGTATTACGCGCGCTGGAGCGGGCCGGGGCGAAGCGCACCGCTGCCCGCGGCCGGGTGCTGGCCGCCTTCGCAGCTCAGGCCGGCTATGAGGACGACGGTCACGGCAGTGCCCGCACCTGGTTGAAGTGGCGGGCCCGCGTCACCGCGGGGGCCGCCGCCGGTGCGGTCAGCTGGGCGCGCCGGCTGGCCGCTCACCCGGCGATCGCGGACGCGCTCGCCGCCGGGGACCTCTCCGAGTCCTGGGCCAGGGAGATCTGCGGATGGACCGACCGCCTGCCCGAGGCGCAGCAGGACGACGCGGACCAGATCCTGGCCGCTGCCGTCCGCGGCGGCGCGGACCTGGCCGGGCTGGCGGGCCTCGGCCGGGAGATGTACGAGCGCTGCCATCGCGACGGCTCGGCCCGTCCTCACGCGCACCGTGCGGCTGTGCCCACGATCATGGGCCGCTCCACCCGCGGGGCCTTCGGCACCTCGCCGTGCCGGACCGTCGTGACCTCGAACGACGCTCGGCTGATCGCGGTCAGGGTGTCGCGGTTGGGGTGGCAGCCGATCAAGGAGTACAGGAACACCGGGTGGTCCTGCTTATGCGCCATCTTGGGGTCGGTGTCGCGGACATGCTCGAGGAACAACAGTCGTCCGCCCGGCCGCAGTACCCGCGCGATCTCCGCCAGCGCGCTGTCCTGGTCGGCGACACTGCACAGGGCGAAGGTGACGACTGCGGTGTCGAACGAGCCGTCCGGGAAGGGCAAGGCCTCGGCCCGGGCGTCCACGATCTCCACATGGCGCCCGCTGGCGCGCCGGTGCAGTCGCTTGCGCATGCTCGGGTCCGGCTCGACCAGGCACACCCGGGTCACAGCCGGTGGGAAGTGAGCGAGGTTCACGCCCGTGCCGGCGCCGATCTCGATCGTCGCGCCGGCGGCTTGCGCCAGCAGTTCATGCCGATCCTCGCTGAGCCCCGCGCGCTCGGCGCCACTGGAGATTTGGTCGTAGATAGCCGCGTAGATGGCCTTGAACATCACGTGCTCTCCTGTCAGTCCTGCTTCGGCGCTGGACGGGGCTGGAAGTAGCCGAGCGCACATCGCACCTGGCCGGTGCCGTCGTGGAAGAGCACTTGGGTCACCGCCGGCGGGCAGTGCTGCGGATCCGGGTTGACGAACTTGGACTCGATCACGGTGATCGCGGCGCTGCTGACCACGTTGACCAGACGTGTCCCGGTCCCGTCGTCGAGGTCCTGTTCGCACATCGCGCGAATCTGGTCTCGTCCCTGCACTACGAGCCCGGATGCGGCGATGTCCGCGTCGGGAGCGAACATCGCGACATGAGGATCGGGATCACGGGCTGCCAGTGAGAGGTACGAGGCGCGCACCCGCTGCGCCCATCCGGCATCCCCACGCGGCGTCGCCCCAGATTCCGCGAGCAGCCGAGCGCCGAGTTCGGCCTTGGCCTGGTGCAGGCGACTTCGCCCGGTTCCGCCCCGCACACCGCACAGCTGAGCGATCTCCGCGTAGGAGTGGCCCGGTCCGAAGAACCGGAGCACCAGGCCCGCGTCCGACGGCGGGCCCGACGTCATAAGACCAGTCACACCAGTAAGGATGCGCCCCATGGGCGGAAAGTTCGTAGCGCGCCCTGAGAATCCTTGGTGCCCGGCGCCGCTTGATGTGCGACACGGTGGCTCTGCTTGATGTGCGACGTTCCCGCTGACGGCCGAGGATTCGCCGCCCTGTTTGGCCTCACCCACGGCCTGATCGACAAGACCCAGTACACCGAACTGGTGACCGTGGTCATCTTGTCGGCGTTCGTGCCGACCCTGATCGCCCAGCAACTCTTCCAGCCAACAGTCATCGACGCCGAGGAAGAGGAAGCGCTCGGCGAAGAAGACCTATCGATCATCCACCACCGGTCGGCGACCCACCGGGCCAGGCCCGAGCTAACCGGCGCCCCGGCGCCACAAGATGAAAGCCCAGAACCCTAGGGCACATCGCACGTCAAGCGAAGAAATACGTCGCACATCAAGTGACTCTCGACACCCTGAGAATCCTTGGTGCGCCCCGAGTAACGCCCTACCAATCCACGGGCAAGCCGTAGCGCCGGTCGGGGGTGCTCAGTGACCGCGGAAGGCTTCCTCCAGCCACCAAGAGCCGCTGGCCGATGCGACCTTCGCGTCGATGACCAGCGGCCGGTCGCGCGGGCCGGCCAGCCAGTCGCGGACCGGGCCGAGGTCGCCGGGGCCGCGCACGGTCACCCCGGCGCAGCCGAACCCGCGGCCGATGGCGGCGATGTCGGCGGGCGGGAACCGGACCGTGTCCAGCGCGAACCCGTCCGGCCCGAAGTGATGCACCTCCGCGCCGTAGGCCTCGTCGTCGTAGATGACGATGATCATGGGCAGCCCGAGCCGGACCACGGTCTCCAGCTCGCTGACGCCCATCAGCGCGCCGCCGTCACCGAGCGCGGCGACCGGCAGCCGGTCCGGCTGGGCGAGGGCCGCGCCGATCGCGGACGCCAGGCCGAGCCCGATCGACTGGTAGGCCTGGGTGAAGCAGAACCCCTGCTCGTCCGGCACCGACAGGAACATGCTCGGGTAGCCCATGAAGTTGCCCGAGTCGATCGCCACCACCCGCTCGGCGGGGAGCAGGTCGTCCAGCGCGATCGTGAGCGTCCGCGGGTCGATCACGCCGTCGCCGCCCTGGTCGTCGTAGGGCACGTCACGCCACCGGACCTCGCGGGCAATCCGGTCCCGCAGCCCTTCGGAACGGTACCCGGGCTGGGCGGGCAGGCTGGCTAGCACCACGCGCGCGGTCTGCGCCACGTCGCCGGGCACGGCGATGTCAACCGGCTGGTGCGCGCCGATGGCGGAACTGTCGTCATCGACCTGCGCGACCCGCGCGCCGGGGCCGATCAGCTTCCCATGGCGCATGGTCCACATGTTGAGCGAGGAGCCCCAGCCCACCACCAGATCCGCCCCGGTGATCAGTTCGGCGGCGAGCGGGGAGGCGAAACCGCCGCTGACCCCCAGGTCCCACGGGCTGCCGTGGAACAGGCCCTTGGCCACCGCGGAGGTGGCCAGCAGTGCGCCGCAGGCGTCCGCCAGCTCTTCCAGGGCCGCCCTGGCCGCGCGGGCGCCACGGCCCGCCACGAACACCGGGCGCTCCGCCTCGGCCAGCGCCTGTGCCAGCCGGGCCGCCGCCTCCGGTGCCGGGGCCGGGGGCGCCAGCGGCGGCACCGGCGGGATCTTCCGCGGCTCACACTGCGCCGCCTGCACGTCCAGCGGCATCGCGAGCACCACGGTGCGCCGCTGGCGCTGCGCGGTCCGGTAGGCCCGGGCTGCGTCGGCCGCGGCCGTGGCGGGGGAGTACAGCCGGTCCGCCTCCGCGCCGACCGAGGTCGCCAGCGCCGCCACGTCGATACGGAAGTTGGACCGCACCGCCGCGCCGGCCACGTCCGCGGCCAGCACCAGCAGCGGCGTGCGGCTCTTGGCCGCCTCGGTGATGCCGGTCAGCGCGTTGGTCAGCCCCGGACCCTGGTGCACGCTCAGGATCCCCACCCGCCCGGTGCCGCGGGCCCAGGCGTCGGCCGCGCACGCCGCGCCGCACTCATGGCGGGTGGCCACGAACGTGGCCCCGTTCGCGATAAGGGCGTTGGTCACGTGAAAGTTGCCGCTGCCCACCACGCCGAACACCGTGTCCGCGCCCAGCCCGGCCAGGGTCGCCCCGACCGCCTCGCTGACCAGCATGGCATCAGGACCGGTCCACGAGGGCCAGCGCCCGGCATGGGCTGCCCGACCCGCCGGTGATCGGCAGCGGGGTGACGACCAGCACCACTCCGGTGGCCGGCAGGGACGCCAGGTTCTGCAGCTGGGTGAGGCCGTACTTGCCCGCCCCGAGCATCGCCGCGTGGCACGGGAACGGCGGGTCGAACGAGTGCGCCGCCCCCGCGTCGGTGCCCACGGTCTCCGTCCCGATGCCGATCACCGGGGACTCCTCGGCCAGCCACCGGGCGCACTCCACCGATACCCCCGGCGTATGCGGGCCGGTCTCGTTGGCGTTCAGGAAGCGCTCCTGGCTGTCAGACCGCTCATCCCAGCCCGTCCGGTACAGCAGCCAGCCGCCGTCAGGCAGCGGCCCGTGGGCGCGCTCCCAGTCCCTGATGTGCTCCACCTCGAGCAGGAAGTCCGGGTCGGCCGCGGCCTGGGCGCTGAAGTCCAGCATCACCGCGGGGGCGATCAGGCGCCCCGCAGGCACCTGGGACACGTCTTCTCCGTCCCGGCCGGTCACCCAGTGACAGGGCGCGTCGAAGTGCGTGCCGGTGTGCTCGCCCGTGGTGATGTCGTTCCAGTACCAGGCTGGCCCGCGGTCGTCGTAGCGACTGATCTCCTGCAGGCTGAACGAGACGGTGTTGCTGAACGGCGGCGGCAATTTGATCACCGGGGTCGACGACGACAGCGGCGCGGTCAAGTCGACGATCTCCACCGTGGCGCTGGCCAGCGCGTCGGTCAGGGCGCTGAGCACGGACATGGGCGGCTCCTGTCCTCGTAAGTTGCCATGCTTTGTCACCGGACCCGGACTCCGCTACATTCGCCTGGTCCGTGCGGCGGAGCGTACCAGGGACCCGTGCGGTGGAGGCAGCCATGAGGGCCAGTCGCAAGTCGGCGTCGCAGGCTGGCGGCCGCCGCCACATCTGGCTCCGGTTGCTGCTGATCGTGATCGTCGTGCTGCTGGGCCTCTACGTGCTGCCCACGCCGTGGGCCTTCCACATGGGCAGCAAGTTCAGCCCGCTCGGGGAGTGGGACGGCTACGGCCCGGTCCAGGCCGGCAACGGCGGTCACTACCTGCTGTACACCCACCTGCGCGGCGGCCTCGCCAACAACCACGGGCACGCCGGCTGCAGCTTCGGCGGTTGCGACACGCTGACCGGCACCGCGCAACTATGCACGCAGGGCGGACAGCATTACACCTTCGACCTGACCGGGGCGGTGCACGGCTGGTACACCACCAACGGCTCGCGGACCAACATCGCCCTGACCGGCGGCAAGCCGAAACCGCTGCCCAACGGCTGGGTGGTCGCCTTCCACGGTGTCTGGCACGGGGCCGTGCTGCCGATCACGGACACCGACAACTCCTTCAGCGAGGTGTTCACCCCATCCGGGGTGATAAGGACCACCACTTCGACCGCGGACACGGGCACCGCCCACGGCACGCTGCGGTACGGCTCTGTGACCAGCTTTGACCGCGCTTGCCGCGCCCTGGCCGGCCAGGCGCCCTGACGCGCTGCGGCGCAGGCAGGCCTCACCAGCTCGTCGGCAGCGGCATGCCCTCGCTGTAGCCCGCGGCGCTCTGCAGCCCGACCACGGCCCGCTCGTGCAGCGCGGCCAGGTCCGCCGCGCCCGCGTAGGCGCAGGCGCTGCGCAAACCTGCGGTGATCTGGTCGATCAGATCCTCCACCCCGGGCCGGTATGGGTCCAGGTACATCCGGGCGGTGGAGATGCCCTCCTCGAACAGCTCCTTGCGGGCCCGGTCGAACGGGGAGTCGGTGGCCGAGCGCAGCCGCACCGCGCGGGCCGAGGCCATCCCGAAGCTCTCCTTGTACAGCCGCCCGTCGGCGTCGCGGAACGCGTCGCCCGGCGACTCGTAGGTCCCGGCGAACCAGGATCCGATCATCACGTTGGAGGCGCCCGCGGCGAGCGCGAGCGCCACGTCCCGCGGGTGCCGTACCCCGCCGTCGGCCCACACGTGCGCGCCCAGTTCCCTGGCCCGCGCCGCGCACTCGAGCACCGCGCTGAACTGCGGCCTGCCCACCCCGGTCATCATCCGGGTGGTGCACATCGCCCCCGGTCCCACGCCGACCTTGACGATGTCGGCCCCGGCCCGGACCAGGTCGGTGACCCCCTCGGCGGTGACCACGTTGCCCGCCGCGATCGGCACCCCCGCCCCCCGGACCGCCCGCAGCGCGCTGATCATCCGCTCCTGGTGGCCGTGCGCGGTGTCTACCACCAGCACGTCGATCCCGGCCGCCACGAGCTGCTTCGCCTTGGCCGCGACGTCCCCGTTGATGCCAATCGCGGCGCCCACGCGCAGCTTCCCCGACGCGTCGGTGGCCGGCCGGTACAGCGTGGCGCGCAGCGCCCCAGTGCGGGTCAGGATGCCGGTCAGCGCGCCGTTCTCGTCCACCACCGGGGCCACCCGGTGCCTGCCCTCGTGCAGCAGGCCGAACGCCTTCTCCGGGTCGATCCCGGCCGGGAGCGTCAGCAGATCCGTGGACATCACCTGGCGGAGCTGTGTGAACCGGTCCACCCCCTGGCAGTCCGCCTCGGTCACCACCCCGGTGGGCCGCCCGTGCTCGACCACCACGAGGGCGCCGTGGGCGCGCTTGGGCAGCAGGCTCAGGGCGTCTCCCGTGGTATCCGAGGGGCCCAGCGTGATCGGGGTGTCGTGGACGAGATGCCGGCTCTTCACCCAGGCCACCACCTCGGCCACCACGCCCACCGGGATGTCCTGGGGGAGCATGGCGAGCCCGCCGCGGCGCGCCACGGTCTCCGCCATCCGGCGGCCAGACACCGCGGTCATGTTGGCCACCACTACCGGGATCGTGGCGCCGCTCCCGTCATTGGTGGCCAGATTCACATCGAGCCTGGATGCCACGGACGAGGCGCACGGCACCAGGAAGACGTCGCTGTAGGTGGCCTCGTGCACGGGTGGCTGGCCGGACAGGAATCGCACTTAACGATTCTGCCCGAACCGGCCCTATGCTCACTCCCTGTGCACCGACGGACGCTGCGGCTAGGACAGCGGGAATGGCCGCCGGGGTCGTTCGGCATCATGGCGGTGATCAACCGGACGCCGGACTCCTTCTACGACCGGGGCGCCACCTACGAACTGGACGCGGCGCTGGCGGCCGCCGACCGCGCCGTCGAGGCCGGGGCCGACATCCTTGACATCGGCGGGGTGAAGGCCGGCCCGGGGGACGAGGTCACCGTGGCCGAGGAGATCCGCCGGGCGGCGCCGGTGGTCGCGGCGCTGCGGGCCAGGCATCCTTCGGTCGTCATCAGCGTGGACACCTGGCGGGCGCCGGTGGGCGCCGCGGTCGCCGCCGCCGGGGCTGACCTGCTCAACGATGCGTGGGGCGGGGCGGATCCCGGCCTGGCGCACGTGGCCGCCGCCCACGACCTCGGCCTGGTCTGCGCGCACGCGGGCGGGGCTGCCCCGCGCACCCGGCCGCACCGGCCCGCCCATCCCGGCCTGGTGGGCCAGGTGATCGCGTCGCTGACGGCGGAAGCGGAGCGGGCGGTCGCCGCGGGGGTGCGCGCCGACCGGATCGTCATCGACCCGGCGCACGACTTCGGGAAGAACACCTGGCACTCGCTGGAACTGACCCGGCGGACAGGAGACCTGGCCGACACCGGATGGCCGGTGCTGGTCGCCGCGTCGCACAAGGATTTCGTCGGAGAGGCCCTGGGCCTCGGCGTCGCCGAGCGCGGTGAGGGCACCCTCGCGGTGCTGGCGGTGTGCGCCTGGGAAGGCGCGCGCCTGTTCCGCGTGCACGATGTGGCAGCCGCCAGGGAAGCGCTCGCGACGGTAACGGAAATGCGCGCAGAGCGCGCGCGCCAGCGCCGTGGGGGTCCGGGGGCTCGTGCCCCCGGGTAACACTGTGCGTGCACGATGTGGCAGCCGCCAGGGAAGCGCTCGCGGCGGTAACGGAAATGCGCGCAGAGCGCGCGCGCCAGCGCCGTGGGGGTCCGGGGGCTCGGGCCCCCGGGTAAACGCTGCGAGTGCATGATGTGGCAGCCGCCAGGGAAGCGCTCGCGGCGGTAACGGAGGCGCTTAGGTTGGGGGGTTGAACGCCGCGAACATGATCGTCGCGATCCGTTCCTCCATCTCCTCGCGCGGCAGCCTGACCTCCACGGTCAGCAGGTAGTTCACCCGCTCCAACATCATCAGGCAGGCTACTGCGGTTAGTTCGGCGTGCTCGGCCGCGCCGGTAGCGGCGGTCATCCCCTGGGCCATCGCCTCGGCCAGCCGGAACAACAGCTTGAGCCCGTCTCCCCAGACTTCCTCGCCGACGATCTCGGCCTGGCTGAGCGTCCTGATCACCGCCGCGTGCGCCGCGTACGTCTCGCAGAACTCGTGGACCCACTGCCGCAGCGCCGCCAGCCCGGCCGGGTTCCTGGTGACTACCGGGAACGCGTCGGTGACCTGGCCCATGTCGTGCAGCGCGTCCCTGAGCAGGGCCTTGAACAGGTCCTCCTTGTTGGAGAAGTACAGGTAGAAGGTCCCGTGTGAGATCTGCGCGCGGCGCACGATGTCGTCGACCCGGACGGCCTGGAAACCGCGCTCGTCGAACTCGGCGAGGCCCGCTTCCAGCAGGTTGCGCAGCGTCTGCCGGCCTTGCGCCCGCAGCTCACGGTCCTGGGCAGGCCTGCCGCCGAGTGACGCGCGGCGCGGCGTCGCCCTGCCCCGCGGGGCAGGCGTGCCCGCGGGCGTGCTGGCCTCTCCCGGCGCTGCGCCGGGCCCGGCTTCCAGACCCATGACTGATCAGAGTAACGTGCCGGCGGCCACGCGGGCGGGATTGACCCCGATGCGAACCCCGTAGCGCCACCCCCTTTCTGGCATGACGCGGCCCCGGCTATGGTGGACAACGCAATGGGTCGCCTTTGGTGGCGCAGAACGCCACATCCGGTTGCCGTCAGCAGCCCTGCGCGGGGGGGCAGGACGGTCTATGCCGCGCTGGCTGTGCTGGCCGCGGGCAGCCTGCTGCACTACATTCCCGGGCCGCCGCGCGGGGACGTCAGCTACGGCCCGGCGAAGACCACCGCGGCTTTCCGCCACATCGTGCTGCCGGACCTCACGGTGGTGCAGGGCAGCGGCATCAGCGACGCCAGCCTCGCCCGGCTGCGTGCGATCCGCGGGGTCAGCGACTTCATCGCGCTGGACGGCGCCGCGGTCACCAGCGGTGGCGCCAAGGTCAACGTGATCGGCGTGAACGCCCAGCAGTTCCGGTCCTGGACCCCGCTGAGCACGGCGTCCAACCAGAGACTGTGGAACGCGCTGGATTCCGGCGGGTTCGTCGCGGCCACGTCGGCGCAGCACAGGCTGCGGCTGCATAAGGGCCACGCCTACTCGCTGGCCGGCGCCGCCACCGTCAGCCTGAACTTCGCCGGCGCCGCGCCGCTCGGCGTGGCCGGCATCGACATGGTGGTCAGCAACAAGGTCTCGGCCAAGCTCGGACTGATCCACAACTTTGCCGCGCTGATCAGCGCGCCGGGCCTGAGTATCGCCAAGCTCCGGCAGGATGTCCGCGCCGCGCTGCAGGGCACCGCCGTGACGCTGGTCACCCTCCGCCCGCAGCACGCGCCGCCGATTGCGACCTCGCCCGGCAAACCGACCAGCTACATCCAGCTCTTCCAGGAATCGGCAGCGCAGTACTGCCCCGGCCTGCCGTGGGAAGTGCTCGCGGCCATCGGGCAGATCGAGAGCGGCTTCGGCGCCAACATCGGGCCGTCCACCGCGGGCGCCCTCGGCCCGATGCAGTTCCTGCCGTCCACCTGGGCGGCGTGGGGGATCAGCGGGTTCGGCGACAAGGGGCCGCCGAACATCAATGACCCGTTCGACGCGGTTCCCTCCGCGGCCCGCTACCTGTGCGCGGCAGGCGGGTTGACCGCCGCCGGGCTGCCCCGCGCGATCTTCGCCTACAACCACGCCGACTGGTACGTCAACGAAGTCCTCGCGCTCGCCCGGCAGTACCAACAGGCCTACGGGTGACGGACTACGACGCCTTCTTGCTGGTGTCGTTTGGCGGCCCGGAAGGCCCCGCCGACGTCATGCCGTTCCTGGAGAACGTCACCAGGGGCCGGGGGGTGCCGCGGGACCGACTCGCCGAGGTAGCCCGCCACTACGACGTGTTCGGCGGGGTGAGCCCGATCAACGAGCAGTGCCGCGACCTGCTCGCCGCGATCGAGAAGGACTTCGCCGCGGCCGGCTTGGGCCTGCCCGTGTACTGGGGGAACCGTAACTGGCACCCGTTCCTGGCCGACACGGTCGGGCAGATGGCCTCCGACGGCGTGCGGCACGCGCTCGCGTTCGTCACCTCCGCGTACGGGTCCTACTCCAGCTGCCGGCAATACCTCGACGACATCGAGGCCGCCCGCGCGCAGGTCCGCGGCGCACCACGCATCGACAAGATCCGCCACTTCTTCGACCACCCGGGCTTCATCGGCCCCGTCACCCAGGCCGCCCGCGCGGCGATCACGGCACTCCCACCCGTCGTTCAGCATGATGCGTGGCTAGTTTTCACGGCGCACAGCGTGCCCGCCGTGATGGCGGCGGCCAGCGGGCCAGCCGGCGACCTGTACCCGGCACAACTGGCGGAGGCGGCGCGACTGGTCGCCGTACAGCTCGCTGCCGAGGAAGGGCATCGGCGCATTTCGCGGCTGTGCTACCAAAGCCGCAGCGGCCCCCCGGCCGTGCCGTGGCTCGGCCCCGACATCTGCGACGAGCTCGCGGACCTGGCCGCCGGCGGCGCCCCGGCCGTGGTCGTGGTCCCGGTGGGCTTCGTCTCCGACCACGTCGAGGTGCTGTACGACCTGGACATCGAGGCGGCGCAGGCGGCCGAGCGGCTCGGCCTGCCGATGGCGCGGGCGGCCACCCCCGGCACCGATCCGCGCTTCGTCTCCATGATCACCGACCTAGTCGTTGAGCGCCGCAGCCAGCCTGCGCAGGTGCAAGCGCTCGGGTCCCTGCCGCCTGGCCCTGATTTTTGCCCAAACGATTGCTGCCGCGTGCCCGCTGCCCGGCCCCCCGGGACCAACCGGTGACCGGGCCGGATCCCGGGGAACTGCTCGGCCTGGCGGTGGACGTGGCGCAGGCCGCGGCGGCGATGCTCGCGGCCGGGCGGCCCGCCGGGCCGTCGGGGCGCCCAGAAGTGGCGGACACCAAGTCGAGCCCCACCGACGTGGTCACCGAGATGGACCGGGCGGCGGAGGCGCTGATCAGGGAGCAGCTGCTGGCCGCCCGCCCGCGGGATGCGATCCTCGGCGAAGAGGGCGGCGAGAAGGCCGGCCGGGACGACGGGCCTGGCCGGGTGCGCTGGGTGGTGGACCCGCTGGACGGCACGGTGAACTACCTCTACGGCCTGCCGGACTGGTCGGTCAGCGTCGCGGCCGAGGTGGACGGCGCCGTGGTGGCCGGCGTGGTCACGGTGCCGTCCCACGGTGAGCTGTTCACCGCCTCGTTCGGCGGCGGCGCCTGGCTATGGGCGGGCGACGGCGCGGTCGCGCTGCGCTGCAACACCGGGGTGCCGCTGGAGCAAGCCCTGGTGTCCACCGGGTTTGGGTACGAGGTGCCGCGCCGGGTGGTGCAGGGCGAGGTGGTCGGCGCCGTGCTGCCCCGGGTGCGGGATATCCGGCGCGGCGGTTCCTGCGCGGTGGACCTGTGCTCGCTGGCCGCGGGCCGGGTGGACGCCTACTACGAGCGCGGGGTGAACTACTGGGACTGGGCGGCGGGCGGGCTGGTCGCCACCGAGGCCGGCGCGCGGCTGGGCGGGCTGGCCCGCGCAGAAGCCGGCCCGAGCATGACCATCGCGGCCGAGCCCCTCCTGTTCGGCCAGCTTCGTGACCTGCTGGCCAGCCTGGACGCGGAGCGGGACGCGCCTTAGCCCTGGCGGGTCAGGGTGCCGGCCGGGCTGTTGCCGCCGCGCCGTACGAACGTGAACGTCATCGTGCCGCCGGGGTGCAGCGCCAGCCGGACCACCCCGGGGGCGCAGTTGTTCCGCCCCGAGGTGATTTTCAGGCGGAAGGTCAGCAGCGCGTGCTTGGCCGAGGTGAGGCCGAGCCGCCCGGTGCAGCCGAGCTGCGAATAGGAAAGGGTGCCGTGCTCGCTTCCGCCCGGCAGGGACAGCCGGACGGCGACGTTGAGCACCGGGTTCGTCTGGTGGATGGTGCCCGTCCAGGTGCCGCTGACCTGCTGGGGGATGGGCACGTCTGCCGCGGCGACCGGGCCGCTCGCGGCTGGGTCCGGCGTCGGCGCCGGGGTGCCAGTGCCGGGGTGATGCCCGGTGATGAACACAACGGCGGCCACGATCGCCAGCACGCAGCCGACGCAGGCGGCGCCCCAGGCCAGCGTGCGGGAGCGGCCCCGCCCGGGTGGGTGCCCGGCCTGGACCGCGGCGGGTATCGGCGCCCGCCCGGCCGCCCGGGACCGCCGGGCGCCTTCGGCCAGTAGCCCCGCAGACAGGTCCGCCCCGCTCAGCAGCTCGGTGAGCAGGGCACGGGCGTGCGGACGAGCCACGGGATCCGGGCTCAAGCAACCCTGCGCCACCGGGCGCAGGTCAGCCGGAAGCGCGCCGAGGTCATCGGCGCTGGCCAGCCTGTGCCCGGCGGCCGCGAAGACGATGGTGTGCGCCCAGGCCAGGATGTCGGCGGCCGGGGTTGCGGGCCCGTAGGGCGGTGTGGTGCTGAAGTGCACCACCCGGGGGCCGTCCCGGCCGAGCACCACCAGATCCGGGCCGAACTGCCCGTGCACCAGACCGGCCTGATGGATGGAGGCGATTCCGGTGGCGCACCCGATAGCCAGCGCCCGGACCGCCGCGCCGGGCAGCGGGGCCTCGGCGGCGACGAGTTCCTCCAGCGATGGGCCGGGGACGTACTCGGTGATCAGGTAGGGTCGGCTGTCCTCGACGCCGGCATCGAGAACGCGGGCCACGCAGAACGGGGGGATGTTGCCCGCCACCCGCGCTTCCGCGACGAACCGGTCTCTGGCGGCCGCGCCGGCCCGGGCCATGCCCAGGAACGCGGCCATCACCGCCACGCCATCCACCCGCTGGGCCAGGAAGACATCCCGCTGCGGCACGTCCCCCCCGGCGAAGTCATCCACCCGGCCGGTAAGCCGGTAGCGGCCGACGCGCCGGGGATCGCCGGGCCGCAAGGGAGTGACGTTGGGCATCCTGCGTCTTCCCGTATTGCGGATGTTTGCGTGGGTAGCGGTTTGTACCCTACGCACTTGGCGGGCTTCAACACCCGCCATCAGGGGAAGTTGATGATCGGGGTGAATGGCAGCGCAGCGTTTCCCCCTCGTTGTGCTGACGTTCCCCGGCGGTTTGCGCTCCCCGGGGCGCAACACGACTCGCCAGAGTCGTGGCTTACGTGTGCCCGGTTACGTGACATGACAGAATTCCCCGCCTGAATCGGGCACAACGAGGGGGCGTCAAGCGTTACACGCAAGGCGCAGGACGATCGAGGGGGTGTAGGACCCACATGGCAACGGACTATGACAGCCCACGGAAGACCGATGATGAGCTGACTGAGGACAGCTTGCAGGAGCTCCAGGCTCGCCAGGCTTGACAAGTCGTCGAGCACGATTGATATCGACCCGGATGATGTCGCCGAGTCGCTGGAACTACCTGGCGCTGACCTGTCGAACGAGGAGCTGTCCTTCCGGGTGATTCCCCGGCAGGCAGACGAGTTCACCTGCTCACGTTGCTTCCTTGTGCACCACCGCAGCCAGCTCGCCGAGGACCGGGACGGTCAGGCGATCTGCCGGGAGTGTGCAGCCTGACGCTGCCCGCGCTGCTCGGGCCGCGCAGCGAACCGCCGGGCGTGCCAGCGATGGCCGCCGGGCGGTGAAGGCTACCCGCAGCCAGCCTCAGCGTGCGGGCCGCAGGCGGCGCCGCGGTCAAGACTTCCCCGCGCCGAGCCCTTTTCTGATCCCCCTTCCTCAATCCACCGCGCCGGCTTCGTACCCGCGGTAGCTTGCCGCGATCGCGGTGAGCCTTGCGTGCGCCCCGTTCATCGGGCCGGCCGCCGGCAGGTAGCCCTTGGCGATCTTGGCGATGCTGGTGTAGTTCGGGTCGCAGACGTTGGCCAGCGGCGACTCGACGGCCTGGGTGACCAGCTGGTAGGCGTCCAGCGGGTCGAGCCCGTAGTCGGCGCCCAGCCACTGGACCAGGTCGAGCTGGGCGATGCGGAACGCGTCCTCCAGCGGGCGCGCCGAGCCAGCGGTCATGATGTGCGCCGCGGACTCCAGCCGCGGCCAGGGGCACGGCTTGCCCTTGATCAGGTCCACGGCGAGGACGGTGTTCATCGCGGTCTCCACCGCCACCCCGCAGGTCTCGCCTTCGCCCTGCCGGGCATGCCCGTCTCCCAGGGAGAACAGCGCGCCCTCCACGTTGACGCCGAGATAACAGGTCACCCCGGCGCGCATCTCCGGGGTATCCATGTTGCCGCCGAACGCGTCGGGGACCAAGGCGCTGCGCACTTCCAGGTTGGCGGGCGCGACGCCCACGGTGCCGTGCATCGGGTTCAGCGGCAGGTCCACCGCGAAGTCTCCGCGCCGGGCGGTGAACCGGCAGGTGCCCGCGCTCCGGTCCAGCTGCCACATCCAGACCAGCTCGGGCAGTGGGTCGTGCAGCAAGGCGGTGGCGTGGGTGCCGGTCAGCGCGCCGAAGAACGGGACCGTGGTAGAGGCGCCCCAGTCCCTCGCGGGCTCGATCGAGATGAAATGCACGGCGAGCGTGTCTCCGGGCTCGGCGCCCTCGACATAGAACGGGCCGGTCTGCGGGTTCAGGTACGGGAACTCGCAGACCTGCGACACCAGGTCGTTCTCGCTGCGGACCTTGCCAGCGAAGCAGTCCTCGGTGAACACCTCCAGGATCACCGGTGGCTTGACCCGGGCCACCGGCGCCGCCCCGCCGAACGTCCAGGCGTACTGGCTGGGGTCCGGCCGGAACTTGATGACCTCGGGGTCACTCACCTGGGTACTCCTCCAGCGGGTCCAGGTGCACCAGCCCGACCTCGACGACCCGCTGCGGGTGGCGCTGGTACAGCCAGATCAGGTAGATCACGCCGACGAGCATGAAGCCGCCCACGCCGGGGCCCATGTAGGAGTACGGGGCGGACAGCGGGGCCACGAACGAGAACACCCTCAGGCCCGCCGAGGTGAGCCACGCGGGCACGAAGACGGCGATGCCGAGTATGGGGATAACCAGGTGCGACACCACGTTGAAGTTGCGCCCGGGCCGGGCGAAGAAGCCGATGCACGCCGCGTTCATCAGGATGTAGATCGCGACCAGGACGATCACCAGCCCGGTGGCCACCATGATGAACGCGGTGATCGGGTCGTAGCCCAGGCCCAGGCCCAGGGTCACCGCGCAGGTGATAACGAAACCGGTGACGATGGCCGTGACCGGGGAGCGATGCTTGGGGTGCACCTGGGCCAGGAAGCGCGGGAAGGCGCCGATCCGGCCCATCGCGTATGCGGTCCGCGACGACACGTTCACCCCGGCGTTCGCGTTGGCGATCGTGGAGTTGACGATGGCCAGGAACACGAAGAACCAGAACAGGCCGTAGAGCGAGCGGGCCAGGCCCTCCCAGGAGTTAGGCCCGGCGGTGCTGAACGTGCCGAACTTGGCCGGCCCGTAGGCGACGTCCACCGCGTAGGTGGTGAACACGTACAGCGCCCCGATGAGCAGGGTGGCCAGCATGATCGCGCGGGGGATTATCCGGCGCGGGTTCCTGGCCTCCTCGGCCAGCGGCGCCGCCCCCTCGAACCCGCCGAACGCAAGGATCGTGTAGACGGATCCGCCGATCACCCCGACGAGACCGTGGTAGGTGGGGGGCGTGTACTTGGTGGTGAACACGCTGAGGGTGTTGTTGCTCCCGGCGTGGAACAGCAGGAAGATCGCGAGCACCACGAAGACGCCGATCTCGAACACGCCGAGGATGGTGCCCAGCCGCGCCGAGGTCCGGATCCCGTAGAACCCGGCGGCTAGCACGATCACCGCGCCGAGCAGCGACCACGGCCACCACAAGTTCGCCGGGTAACCGGAGATCTCGGCGTTCAGCGTCCCGGCCGTGGTGAACCCGAGCTGGAGCAGCACCAGCGGCGGGATCAGGAACCCGACCAGCACGTATCCCCAGGCCACCAGGAACCCGACCGACGGGTGCAAGCCGCGGGCGGCGTAGGTGGCCAGCGACCCCGCGGACGGCATCTCGCGCGCCAGCTGCCCGATGCTCCAGGCGCAGAAAAGGCACGCGATCAGCGCGAAGACGACGGCGAGCGGCAGGGATCCTGCCGCGAAGGCGACCCCGGCGGGAATCGACGCGGCGATGGCCGCGCCGGGTGCCATGTCGGTGATGCTCTGGAACGTGACCTCGCGCAGGCCGATCGCGTTGCGCCGCAATCCTGCGGTGGTCTCTGTCTGCTCCGTTGTCGCCACAGCCGCCTCCTTGGACGGTCCCAAATGATCGCTGCCGGGATGTTCTCACGGCAGGCCAGGTCCGGGCCAGTCCTAATCGGGACGAAGTGCGCGGAGCGGGCAGCGCGGGTCAGCTGGTGCTGGGGTGGCCGTTCGAGCTGAAGCCCTGCCGGGGCAGCGAGACGTCTGCCGCCACGTCGGCGGCCAGCCGCACCCGGTCTCCGTCGGCGATGCGCACGTCGGTGCCGGGCAGCACCCGGTCGTCGTTGACGAAGGTGCCGTTGGTGGAGTACTCGTCCCGGATCGTCGCCTGCCCGGTGTCGCTGACGGTGATCGTGGCGTGCCGTCTGGACACGTTCTCGTACGCGGCGAACGCCGCCGCCACCAGCGACTCGGCGGGGTCCCGCCCGAGCACGAGCGACGTCCCGGCGGGCACATCCACGTTGCCGGCCGGGAAAGCCAGCCGCAGGACCACCGGTGAGATGGGCCCGGTGGCCGGCGCCTTCCCGGGCGCGGCCGCCGCCTCGGGGCGCAGATATTCCTGCATCACCGTAGGCGGCGCGGCCTCCTCCTCCACCGGGCCGCGCCGGGGCAGGTTGGTGCCGCAGGTGAAGCAGATCAGGTCGTCGTGGCTCACGGCGGCGCCGCAGCCCGGACAGGTCAGTGTCGCCATGGCGTCCTCCAGGACCGCGAGGCCGGTATGCCGGGGTCGTCTAACCGAGCGTAACGCGGCTAGCGGCACGTCCGTGCACGGCCGGCGGGGGCGGGCGCGGCCAGTAGCATCGCAGGCACACCCGCCCAGCGCTGGACCGGGCAGCGGGCGCTGACGGGCTCGCAAAGACCCTGCAAGGAGACCAGCCATGATCGGTTACCAGCTCACCGACGAGCATGAGGAGCTGCGCGCGACCGTCGCCGAGTTCGCCCGCGAGGTGGTGGCGCCGGTGATCGCTGACTACTACGAGCGATGCGAGTTCCCCTACGACATCGTGGCCAAGATGGGCAAGCTCGGCCTGTTCGGGCTGCCGTTCCCCGAGGAATACGGCGGGATGGGCGGCGACATCTTCGCCCTCTGCCTTGCCATCGAGGAACTGGCCAGGGTCGACTCGTCGGTGGCGATCACGCTGGAGGCGGCCGTGGCGCTGGGCGCCATGCCGGTGTACCGGTTCGGCAGCGAAGAGCAGCGCCGCCGCTGGCTGCCTGACCTGTCCGCGGGGCAGCGGCTGGCCGCGTTCGGGCTCACCGAGCCGGGCGGCGGGTCGGACATCCCGGGCGGGATGCGGACCACCGCGCGGCTGGAGGCGGGGGAGTGGGTCATCGACGGCTCGAAGGCGTTCATCACCAACGCGGGCACCTCGATCACGTCGCTGGTGACCGTGCTGGCCCGCACCGGCGGGGACCGCGACATCTCCACCATCATCGTGCCCGCGGGCACCCCCGGCGTCACCGTTGGCGGCAAGTACTCCAAGGTCGGCTGGTCCGCGTCGGACACCCGCGAACTAGCCTTCGACGGCTGCCGGGTTCCCGCCGACCACCTGCTCGGCGAGCGCGGCCGCGGCTACGCCCAATTCCTGGCGACCCTGGACGAGGGACGAGTGGCAATCGCCTCGCTGGCCACCGGCCTGGCGGCCGGGTGCGTCACCGAGTGCCTTCGCCACGTCGCCGACCGCACGGCGTTCGGTCACAGCCTTGGCCACTACCAGGCGATCCAGTTCAAGCTGGCGGACATGGAGGCGCGGGCGCACACGGCCCGCCTTGCCTGGTACGACGCTGCGGCCCGGCTGGCGGCCGGCCAGCCGGCCAAGAAGCAGGCCTCGATCGCCAAGCTGGTCGCGTCCAACGCGGCCATGGACAACGCGCGTGACGCGACCCAGATCTTCGGCGGGTACGGGTACATGAACGAGTACCCGGTGGCGCGGTTCTACCGCGACGCCAAGGTGCTGGAGATCGGCGAGGGGACCTCCGAGGTGCAGCGGATGATCATCGCCCGCGAGCTGGGCCTGCCCCGCTGACGCGCGGTCCCGGCCGCGGGTTATTTGAACACGAGGGACGGCACGTTAAGCGTGGCGCCCAGGGTGTTGAAGAAGAACAACAGGTTGACCACGCGCTGGATGTTCGGCGGCGACAGCGTGGTGGGGTAGGTGCCGAAGGTGACCAGGGCCGCGGTCTGCGGCTTCAGGCCCGCGCTCTTGGTCAGCGCGGTCTGCAGCGGCGCCGCCATGCTCGCCTGGGCCTGCGCCTTCTCCAGCGCGGCCCGGAAGGCGGTCAACACTCGGGCATTCCGGTCGGCATAGGCCTTATTGGTGAAGTAGCCGTACAGCGGCAGGTTCGCGGTCGCCCCGGTGCAGGCGTCGAGGACGGGCACCGCGCCAAGCTGGCTCTCCGCCTCGTAGATGGTCGGCTCGGTGGCCAGAATCGCATCCACCTGATGGGACTTCAGGGCGTCGAGCAGTTGGGTGGCCGGCATGGGGTCCCAGTGGATCGTGGCTTGGTCCACGTTGTCGCTCTGGAGCACCGACCAGGCGGCCAAGGTGTCCTGGCTGTAAGGGCGGGGATGCCCCCCGCGGCCCGTGGGGGGCATCAACTGGGGCTGGTCGGTCCCGATCGTCTTGCCGGCCAGGTCTTTCGGCGAAACGATGCTTGAGCCGGGCAGGGTGAGGATCTCCATCACACCGGGCCCCGCGTCGTAACCGTCGGCCACGGTGAGCAGATGCGGCGAGGGCTTCAGCTCCTGGGCGTAGAACATGTCGGAGTAGTCCGCGAAGACGATGTCGGCGCTGCCGTTGCCGAGCGCGGCCACCTCCTGCCTTGCCGACAACGCCTGTTGCGCCGACGACGAGGGAACGACCTTGACGGTCAGGCCGGCCCGGGTGAAGAGCCCGTCCCTGATGCCGATATACAGGGGAGCGTCGGCCACCCCCGGAGGCGCCACGACGGTGATGGTGCCCGACGCGGTCGGGCTGGAGCCGGCCGATGATCCGGCGCCTGGGAACTGGCAGCCGGCCACCAGGATCAGGCCTGTGACGGCGGCCGCCACACCCGCCGCCCAGCGCACCGGGCGGCCCGCCCGACCACCCCAGCGGGCCTGGCCAGGGCCTGCGAGGAGCCTCATAACTCTCCTTGGCGGGCATGGGGGACACTTGCGGACACTTCGGAACGGACCGTAGCGCCAGACAGTACCCTACTGGCAGCGAGCGCTCGGCATACTTCCGTTACCTCAAGGCCCCCGTCTGATGCGGGAATCGCTGTCTGCGCGCCGTTTTGCGGTTAGGGTTAGCCCCTAGTTCCCCATGGCATCCCCCTGAGAGGTCATGACGCGTGCAGTCCCGTAGTAGCAATATCGCTCCCGCCGCCCCCGAGGCAGCGGGCGACGACGGGGGGACCGGGTCGGCGTTTGGCAAAGACGGGGCAGAGGCGTCGCCAGGCTTGGGCCTAAGCAGGCCCGAGGGCGCCGGGCAGGCAGACGGTAACGGGCACGTCCCGACACCGCAGGCCCATCCCGCGTCCCGCCGGGCGCTGAAGAACTGGCGAGTGCGGTCGCGGCTGCTGCTGCTGATCACCATCCCGACCCTGACCGCCGTGGCCCTCGGCGGTATCCGCATCGCGTCGTCGGTGCAAAGCGCCCTGGCTTACCAGCGCGTGCTGCAGCTGACCACGCTCAGTTCCGACATCACCGCCCTCGCCCAGCGGCTGGAGGACGAGCGGGACCAGACCGTCTACTACATCGCGCTCGGTCGCGCGGGCGGCCGGGCCGCGCCGGGCGCGGCGGACAGCGTGGCGTTCACCGTGGTCCGCGGCCAGCAAAAGCAGACCGACCAGGCGGCGTCGGTGGTCAAGGACCAGCTCGCAGAGATCGGCGACTCGTTCCCGGCGCAGACGCAGCAGGAGGCGACGACCGCGCTGTCTGAGCTGGGCCTGCTCGACGCGCTGCGGCAGGCGGCCACGAACAGCAGCCTGCCCGCCCTGGTGGTGGTGCGGAAGTACAGCGACCTTATCGATGACCTGCTGGTTCTGGAGGATGCCACCAGCCAGGGCGCCAGCGACGCGACGCTGGCCCAGGGCGTCCGGGTGCTCGGCCTGGTGTCGCACATGAAGGAGGACGCCTCCGAGCAGCGCGCGGTCCTCGCCGCGGCGCTGATCCAGCACTCGCTGTCCGCCGAGGCCCTGAATGCGCTCACCACCGCCCAGTCGGACCAGGCGGCGAACCTGGCCGAGTTCAACCTGACCGCCACCGCCGCCCAGCGCCAGCTCTGGAACAGCAGCGGGACCGGGCCCAACGCCTTCCTGGCGCCGAACGAGGAGCAGCAGGCGATCTCGCTGCAGGCCACCAACCGCAACCTGGTGGGCGACCAGACCAACGCCGACGACTGGTACGGCGCCATGACGCACATCATCAACTTCCAGATGGGCGCCGTGGAGCGGAGCCTGGTCAAGGGGATCACCGAGCGGGCGTCGTCGCTGCGGAACCAGGCCGTGACCACCGCCATCATCACCGGCGCGGCGATCCTCCTCGTCCTCGGCCTGGCCCTGTTCTTCACCGTCGTGGTGGCCCGGTCGATGGTGCGGCCGCTGCGCCGGCTGCGCGCCGGCGCCCTCGAGGTGGCGGGGGTACGGCTGCCGGAGACGGTGCGCAAGATGAGTGAGGGGGAAGGCGCCAGCACCAAATTGGACGTCGAGCCGATTGATGTGGATTCGACGGATGAGATTGGTGAGGTGGCGCGGGCGTTTGATCAGGTGCACCGGGAGGCGGTGCGGCTGGCGGCGAACGAGGCGGCGTTGCGCGGGAATGTGAACGCGATGTTTGTGAACCTGTCGCGGCGGTCGCAGTCGCTGGTGGAGCGGCAGATCCGGTTGATTGATGATCTGGAGCAGGGGGAGCAGGACTCCGAGCGGCTGGGGAACTTGTTCCAGATGGATCATCTGGCGACGCGGATGCGGCGTAATAGTGAGAACTTGCTGGTGCTGGCGGGGCATGAGGTGTCGCGGCGGTGGACTGGCCCGGTGGGGCTGGTGGATGTGCTGCGGGCGGCGGTGTCGGAGATTGAGCAGTATGAGCGGGTGAGTTTGACCGTGCAGCCGGGGATCGCGGTGCGCGGGCAGGCGGTTAATGATGTGGTGCATTTGCTGGCGGAGCTGGCGGAGAATGCCACGTCGTTTTCGGCGGCGCAGACGCCGGTGGCGGTGTCGGGGCACTTGTTGAACAGTGGCGGGGTGTTGCTGGATATCACTGATCAGGGTGTGGGGATGGGCGCTGAGGAGATGGCGCATGCGAACTGGCGGCTGGATAATCCGCCGGTGGTGGATGTGGCGGTGTCCCGGCGGATGGGGTTGTTTGTGGTGGCCCGGCTGGCGGCCCGGCATGGCATCCGGGTCCGGCTGCGCCCGGCCTCGATGGGCGGCCTGACCGCCCTGGTCTGGCTCCCCGACGAAGTCATCGCCCACGAGACCACCGTGACCCCGGCGGGGCTGCGCCGGTTCGACGTGACCCCCGGCGCGGAGTCAGAACCGACCAGCCTGGCGCGCCTGGCCGACTGGCCGGAACCCGGCCAGCCCGAGGACCGTTCTGCCGCGATGGAGGCGGTCAACGCCGCCCGTACCCCCAAGTTCGCGCCGCTGCGTCCCGACCTCGGCGACACCGGGGCGTTCTCCGCGGTCGACGCGGACACCGGCACCGTCCCGGCGGCCGACTATGACGCCCTCGCCAGCGCCGCCAGTAGTCCTGGCCCTTCCCTCAGCGCACCCGTCGGCGGGGACGACGGCCCGGCTATAGACCACGCCCAGGGCAGCCTGCGCGTGCCCACGTTCGGCGCCGAAGTCACTCAGGCGGCGCAGCACGACGTCATAGTGCCGCCACCAGCGAGCCTGGGAGAAGAGAACCGGCTGCCCATCTTCGAGTCCGTAGAGTCCGATTGGTTCCGCCGCGGCAGCAGGCATGGCGCTGATGACGCCCCCACGGCTAGGACCGAGGAGGCCAGCGCCCCGGCCGGCGGCGACTGGGCCTCACCGGCGGACGAGGGCTGGGAAGCCGCGGAAATGGCGCATGCGCCGGTCACGGGCGGCACGACCGTCGCGGGATTGCCCAAGCGCGTGCCCCAGGCGAACCTCGTTCCAGGCGGTGTAGGCAGTGGAACTTCCCCCACTTCGCCTGCACCGGCTCGTTCGGCGGCGCAGACTAGGGAACGCCTGGCCAACTTCCAGCGTGGTGTCCGCGAGGGGCGGGCCGCCGCGCAGGACAACGAGGCCACTGGCGGGGAGGATGGCGACACTGCGTTATATGACGTGTTATGCGCTGCATGACGGCCCCGTGCCGTCAGAGGAGAGGTGGTCACGCTGAGGCCACGCAGAAAGGAGTGGGTGTGAGCCCGCTAACCCGTCCGGTCCAGGACCTGAACTGGCTGATCACGAACTTCGTTGAGCGGGTAGCTTCCGTTGCTCATGCGATCGTGGTGTCGGCCGATGGTCTGCCGCTGGCATTCTCGAACGGGTTCCCGTCAGACCGGGTTGACCAGCTGTCTGCCGTAACTTCGGGGCTGACCAGCCTGACGCAAGGTGCTGCGCGAGTGTTCGAGGGTGGCCCAGTCACCCAAACGGTCGTGGAGATGCAGCGCGGACTGCTGCTAGTGATGGCGATCAGCGACGGATCGAGCCTGGCTGTGCTCGCCTCGGCTGATTGCGACATGGGCCTGGTGGCCTATGAGATGACGCTGCTCGTGGAGCGGGTGGGCCGAGCGCTGACCCCGGACATGCGCGCCGCGTTTCGGTCGGAGGATGGCAGGCAGTGACAGGAGAGGTTGATGTCCGAGCCCGGCCGGGATGACTGGCCGCAAGCTGGCGGGCGGCACGGGTTCTTGAACGGCAAGCGCTCGGGCGGGACGGATACCCCGGGGAGTTCTCTGGTCCGGCCCTACGCGGTGACCGGCGGGCGCACCAAGCCGCGGTACCAGCTTCAGATCGAAGCTATGGTGGCTGCTTCTCACTATGAGGCCCGCGACCTGTCGGTCCTCAGTCCGGAGTGTCAGGCCATCTTGGGCTTCTGCCGGGACTGGCGTTCGGTAGCCGAGATATCTGCCGTGCTCAGGATGCCTTTGGGTGTGGCCAGAGTCCTCATCGCCGACATGGCGGTGGAGGGACTGGTCAGGGTTCATCAGCTAGATCACGCGCAGGGCCGCCCGGACCTGAACCTGCTCGAAAGGGTGCTCAGTGGACTTCGCAAGCTCTAGACCTCCTCTCCGAGACGCGGAGGAGGCGGCGATGACATCGGTGAAGATCGTCGTCGCCGGCGGCTTCGGCGTGGGCAAGACGACCTTCGTCGGGTCGGTCTCGGAGATCACCCCGCTCACCACCGAGGCGGTGATGACCGCGGCGAGCGCCGGGGTGGATGACCTGTCCCACGTGCCGGACAAGACCACCACCACGGTGGCGATGGACTTCGGCCGGGTGACCCTGGACGCCGGCCTGATCTTGTACCTGTTCGGCACGCCCGGCCAGCACCGGTTCTGGTTCATGTGGGACGACCTCATCCAGGGCGCCATCGGCGCGGTGGTCCTGGTGGACACCCGGCGGCTGGCCGACTCCTTCCCCGCAGTTGACTACTTCGAGACCGCTGGCCTTCCGTTCATCGTGGGCATCAACGGATTCCACGGGAAGTTCCCGCACAACACCGCCGACGTCCAGGAGGCGCTGTCGGTGAGCCCCAGCGTGCCCATCGTGGAATGTGACGCCCGGAGCAGGGCTTCTACCAAGGCGACCCTCATCGCGCTGGTCGAGCACGCGATGGCGGTCCAGATGAGCTTGCGCTAGCCGTCTTACGCTGTCGGGGTAAGGTGCACGGGCGGTCACCCATCGCGGGGCGGTAGCTCAGCCGGTCAGAGCAGCGGACTCATAATCCGCCGGTCCTGGGTTCGAGTCCCAGCCGCCCCACCCTCTAAAGCTGCACGTAAGGGCTTGTGACCTGCGGAAATGCCTGACTCTCGTGATCTTGCATTCTGCGGCGGTATGCGGCTGTATGCGGCCCGAGGCCGTCACCTGCGGCTCGCTGTGCCAAATACGTGCCAAAAATTGAGGTCACCGCTGCGGCCCGTCCGGAGGGCTCGTTGGCGGCGGCTGTCACGTCAGTCCTGGCGCAGCGCCTCGCTGATCCGGCGCTTGGCGAGCTCATCCTGGCCCACGATGCACTTAGCGTAGATGCGCAGCAGCACGTCCACGCTGTGCCCGGCCCATTCGGCTACCTGAGTTGGGTAGACGCCGCCGTTCAGCCAGGTGGACAGGCAGGCGTGCCGGAGGTCGTAGGGCCGCCGGGCCAGCGGTGAGGCCTGCTCTACCGGGCTGAGGACTATCTGGCGGGCTCTGGCCCAGGCGCGGCGGTAGGTGATGGTGGGCAGATCGCCGCCCCGGACTCCGGCGAACAGGCGGCCGTCCGCGGTCGGGTCGAAACTGGCGAGGTACTCGCGGAGCAGCCTGGTCAGTTCAGGATGGACCGGCACGATCCGGGTGTCACCCTCGGCCCGGTGCTTGAGCTGCCGTCGCTCCCGCGGGCTCCCGTCATCGGTCCACTCGCTGCCCGCATCCGGCATTGCGCTGTGCAGGTGCAACTCGCCCCAGTCCTCGTCGTCGGTCGGGTCCTGCCACTGCTGGCTGTCCTCGTCCCACACCCGGGGCGGCAGGATGACGTTGTCCATAGCGAGATTGATGGCTTCCTCCGGGCGGAGTCCGGCGTAGTACATCACCGCGAAGAAGGCGACCAGCCGGGGCCCGCTGGGCTGCTGGGCCCGCACGGCGTCCAGCAACGCCCGTGCCTGCTGAGGATTGACAACGCTTCGCCGGTCCACCTGGCTGGACACCTTAGGACCGGAACAGATCGCCCGAGGCGTGGGTCCGTGTCACGGCCTGGCGGATCGCGGCCTCGCGGTGGCGGCGTGCCCGTGACGGTGCCCGGCTGATGCTGCTGGCCGCCCGGCCGGAATCCACCGCCGGGCCCACCCCTGACCGGGTCGCGTTCGTTGACGCCCTGCGCAAGGTGCCCGCCGAGCAGCGCCGCGCGCTGGTCTTGTTCCACCTGTGTGACCTGACGGTCGATCAGATCGCCGCCGAGACCGGTGTGCGGGCCGGGACGGTCAAGGCGCGGCTGGCTCGCGGCCGGGCCGCCCTCGCGCCCTACCTGCGGGAAACGTCGCAGCCTAGCCGGGTAATGGAGCGGGAGGTACCCAGTGCTTGATCTAACAGGCGAATTGCAGCGGATGGCCGAGGGCGCCGCCCGCCAGGCCCGGCCGCTCACCGCGGCCGATGTCATCCAGCGAGGCGACCGCAGACGCCGGCGCACGATCACGCGGCGGTCTCTGGGCGGGCTGTCGGTGGCCGTCGTCGCCGCGGCCGCGGTCCTTGCCGTGACCGCGCTGCTGCCAGCCGGCAGCCCGCCCAATCACCCCGCCGGCGCCCAGCTGGCGGCCTGGACGGTAGCCAAGCAGCCCGACGGCAATGTCGCTGTCACCATCCGCGAACTGCGTGATCCGGCCGGGCTACAAAGCACGCTCCGCGCCGATGGCGTACCGGCCAGTGTCCGCTTCTTCCCCTCCCACGACCGGCGGAACCCGTGCCGGGCGTATAACGCCGGCCAGGGCCTGCAGGGCAAGGTGGTGCATAGCCTGCACCCCGGCCGCCTCCGGGAACGATCCATCTTCTTGATCATCCATCCCTCGGCCCTGCCACCCGGCGCTGGTGTGGGCCTGCAGGTCACCAACAGTGCCGGGGACGTGCACCGCCCAGGCGATCGCCGGCTCGGCGTCGCCCTGGTGCAAGCCAGCCCGCAGTGCACCGGCAGCTGAGCCGCCGGGCCGATCAGCGGCGACCCCAATGACCTGGCCGCAGGGCTGCGCCGGCCCGCGCGGCCCTGCGTTTAAGCGTGACCGGCTCGCCTGGAGGAGAACCATCACAATGACTCACGAGGTGCTGGGAATGAGCCGGCGCAGGTTCCTCAGTGCCGCTGCCGCCGGGCTGGGAGCTGCTTCCGCCGCAGGACTCACAGCATGCACAGGATCGGGCGGCCAAGCTGCCGGCACGGACCGCGGGATGTTGGCTGGCCGCGACCTCGCCGACGCGGTCCTGGAAGCTTTCCAGACGCACCGGCTCGTCGGCCTCGGGGAGGCGCACAACCTGCAAAACCATCATGACGCGCTGACTTTGCTGCTCACCGATCCGCGGCTGCCCGCGGTGGTCGATGACATCGTCGTGGAGTTCGGCAACGCGCTCTACCAGCCCACGATCGACCGGTTCATCGCCGGCCAGCCGGTCGATAACGCTGACCTGCGCCCGGTATGGCGCAACACCACCCAATCTCCCCTGGCCACCTGGGACGAGCCGGTTTATGAGCAGTTCTTCCGGACGGTGCGGGCGGTCAACGCGCCGCTGCCTCCCGGCAGGCAGGTCCGCGTGCTGGCCGGCGACCCGCCCCTCGACTGGTCCACGATCACAGACTTTGACCAGCTGCGCGCCATCGCCGGCCCGCAACGCGATACCCATGCCGCGTCGGTGATCGAAACGCAGGTGCTGGCAGAAGGCCACCGGGCGCTGATCTGTTACGGCCTGGGCCATCTAACCCACGGCGGCTCACTCGCCGGCCTTCTCCAGCGGCGGACTGGCGAGCGGATGTACACGATCGCCGATTTCGTGCCGCTGGCCGGGGACCCCGGCGGCCTGGCCGCAAAGCTCTCCCGCTACCCCCAGCACTCGGTGATCCCGACCGCCGGCACTTGGCTCGGGTCAGCCGACGCAGGCCTGTTCTCCCCCGACACACAAGGCGGCTCGCACGGCCAGCAGACCAACCCCCGGTGCGGCGTGCGGCTCGGATCGGTCATCGACGCCGCCCTGTACCTGGGCCAGCCCGGGGAGATGACGTCGTCGTGGTGGAACCCGGCCATCTTCCTCGATCCGGTGTACTGGAAGGAACTGCACCGCCGCAACGCCCTGCACGGCAATGTCGTGAACCTGGACAGCTACCGGCAGCAGAACCTGCCAGCTCAATTCCCGCTGACCAAGCTTCCACCGTCACAAGAATGCGGCAAGGCCTGATGTCCGGCCCGATCGCCGCCGCGCAACACCAGCTGCGCGCATCCAGTACCGGCCCGCGCTCATTCGACGGGTCCTCGCCGGACTCACCCTCCAACCCGAACCGCCCTAGAGCCAGACCCCGGCCTTTCAACCGCTGTATCCCGGTGTCGCCTTGACGTGAGGCGGCCTCTGCGAGAGACAAGAGGTTGTTGACGTCCCTTGTCCCGCAGAGGCCACCCCCCATGTTGCCAACCGAGGATCTGTTCGTCTACGTGTACGTGCTGGTCGATGACGCAATCGGCTCCCGGGCCATCGCGATTGCGCCCCGTCCGGGTCCGGCACCAGCCTGCAGCGACGCCGAGTTGCTGGCCATCGCGCTGGTGCGGCACCTGCTGGGCCGGCGCAGCGAGGCCGGGTTCCTGGCCGAGGTGGCCCGGGACTGGGCGCACCTGTTCCCGAAACTGCCGCACCAAAGCGAGGCCAACCGGCGGATCCGCTGGCTGTGGGGCGCCTTCGAGCAGCTGCGGGCCATGCTGGCGGCCCGGCTGCCCGCCGATGACTGCCAGCAGATCGACACCAGCGCGCTGCCGGTCAGGCACCCTTCCCGGGTCCGCGGCCCGGACGGCTGGACCGGCCCGTGCCGTCCACTTGAGCACCCGGATCGGGTTCGTCTCGAGCAGGCCACGTTCGACCGCATAGTCCATGGCGTTGGCCAGGATGATGCGGTGCCTGCGGGCGGTACTCGCGGCCGCGTTCCTGCCGTCTACGGTGCCGGTGGCCAGGGCGAGCATCTGGCGGGCGGTCGCGGGTTCGGCCAGCGCCGTGACCGCGGCGGTATTGCGGGCTACCCAGGCGAGAACCTCCGCCACGTCGTCAGGCGGGTCTGAGCGCTGCTTGGTGTTGAATCCCCAGCGTACGAGCGCCCGGCGGATGCTCGCATCATCTGGCCTTCCGCGTGTTTCGGTCAGCATCGCCGGCGTGGCTGCTGTCAGCGCCCGGGCGATGTCCTTGCGGTACTTGGCCGAGGCCTGCTTCCACTTCATGTCCGCGTAGGAGCAGGCAAGCTCATACCAGCTGATGTCGGCCTCAGCCCGCTCCCATGCGATTGGTCGGCCGGTCGCAAGGCTGAACGCCTCACCTTTCCGGGCGGCTGTCAGCAGGGCGCTGCGGAAGCTGTCGGCCTGCGCAGCGGTGCGGAAGCCTTCCCGCCACACCCGGTTAGCCGTCTTCCAGCGGACCCGGTAGGAGGTCACCTTGACACCCCGGTAGACCTCGGTCTGGTAGACCCGCACGTCGAAGGTCGTGCCACCGTCGCTCATCAGGCGGCTTCCTCATGCGCGGCCAGCCAGCGCTGGTATTCGGACCGCCGGATGCGCAGGCTGCCGTTCGGCAGCGTGATGCACCGGGGCGCCCGGCCCTTCGCCCGCCACTCGTAGAACGTCCGGCGGCTAATACCGAGATCGGCGCACACCTCCACGATGGTGAGCTTGTCCCGCTCTCGGGCACCGCGGACCTGATCCGCGCTAGCCATGACGATGCCTCGCAGTCGCCACGCCGCACCGATCATCCGGCGCGGACCGCCGAATCCACCGGCACAGCCGCTTGTCCATCGTGACTCTCCTTGGGGATGGGCAGCAGTCGGGTCCTCGCCGGGACGCGTCATCGGTTGCGGCGGGTGCTGGCCCGCCGACGCGTTCCGCAACAATCGGCCACTGCTTGCCCTGGTCAACCCAGGAAGCAGATGTCAGGCGCTTGCTTCAGGCGACGGAGGATTGGACGGGGGCGAAACCCCGCGGGTAAGCACGTCCCATACCGAGACGGCGATCTTGAGATTGCCGGTGCCCCTGGGCTTCAGCCCGGCACCTTCGGCGGCCCTGTCCTGGCTCCGGTATCCACTGTGCAGCCGATCCCCGCTAGAAGCAAAACACCGGCCATTCGTGTCGGCCATGTTCGAGTGTCCGCTGAAGACCGCAGGCGTCCATTACCGTCCGCCACGGACCATCCGACTCGAAAGAATGTGACCCAAGGCACACGACTAATGGGCGGCAAGACCCGATCCGCGGTGACCACCGTTAGCCGACCGAGAGAGTTGGGATTGACAACTCGCATTGTCGTACCTCACCTGCATCCTGGATCGCGTGAGACGAGCAAAGCGCCAATCGAGTCCGAGACCCAAGCAGGCGCAGCCAGAACGTCGGCAAGAGACGCCTGCGCGGCCGCCAGGCCAACCGCAGCGGGATTCCCGGATGCCGCCCCTTCAAGTGCTGGATCGGATTGAGCGCACCCGTGCCACGCAGCGGAAGGCCGAAGTGGAACTCGCGAAGCTAGTCGAGCAGGCTGTCGGCCTGGGCATCGGGTGGCCAGAGATTGCCACCCGGCTCGGCGTAACCAGGCAGGCGGCCCGTCAGCATTACAAGCGCCGCCATCGTGGCAGCGTGCCTGCTCAGAATCGACGCCGTTGACCAGCCAATGTCAGGGATCATTAACACTGACAACATCTGTTGCCGGGCTCCTGCAGGCCAGCGACGCTGCCCGATCCGCCACCTGACCAGCGGAAACTCTCTGCCGGAGGCCGCCGACAACGGGTGTTGTCCGATGTGGTGATTACTTTCTTTACGTCTTCAAGGGCACGCCTTCGGCGCGCCAGGCCGTCCAGCCCTGGCCGGGCTCCATGCCTGGGCGCGTGGATCACCAAGGGATGCGTGAACGGTCGAGGGGTGCTGCGCCGTTGGAGGCTGGAGTGGCGAGGGAACCTCGCCGCTGTGGGGCGGCAGCTTGGCCCGCTGCCTTAAGCGCTGCCGCGCACCGGCGCGGGCCGCTGCCGCCGCGCCGTTACCCCGCACCCGCCGCCAAGCGGTCCCCGCCGTCACGCACCCTGGGTGACCGCGCCTGCAAGAGCCGCCGGGCCGTCCTCCTCGCGCCGGGCATCCTGCCGCCGGAGCAGAGATCACCGTCAAGGCCGCTCGCTGCGCTCGTGTCGCTGGCTGTCGCTGGCGCGATAGCGCTCCGCGCCAGCCTTGACTGTGATCTTGTCCGGCAAGATCCTTGCGCCTGTCGGGAGGACGCCAGAAGTAGAGTCGTCCACCCAGCAACGGCACGGAGTAGCATGCGATCATGAATATCGAAATCGCCGTTCCTGAAGAGTGGACACCTGGCCAGACGTGGGCAATGCGGCAGCTGCTACAGCAGGCGATACAAACAGGGCAACCAGTCATTGCTTTTGTCAGGAAGGACGTATCCGCAGATGAACTCAGAGAAATCTACGACCGGATAAATGCATTGATCCAGGAGGCTGGACTCCACGTCGCATAGTGTGTTTCTGGCTCATTCTCCTCCGTATGGACCAGGGGACGGACCAGGCATAGTGGCGATTCCATACCCGGCCTGATGACGCTGATACCGAGACCGCCTCCGGAGTCAGTATGAGGCGGCCAGCTCCCAGGTGACCGCCCGTAAGCCTGCTGGCTTGTGGTCGCGGGTCGCCGGAAGCTGGAAGGTGCAAGCGATCCAATACCGGCGCCGTAATGGCGGAAGGGAGCCGGCCGTCATGACCAGTGTGACATCAGCGGGGGCGGTCCATTTGGGGATGGATACGTCCAAGGACACGATCGTGGTCGCGGTGCTGCTGCCCGGCGAGGAGTTGCCGGCCGTGGACCGCATCGTTAACCGGGAGGAGGCGGTCCGCCGTCTGATCGGCCGGCTCGGGGACCAGGGGCGGCTGCGGGCTTGCTATGAGGCGGGGCCGGGCGGTTATGACCTGTACCGGCTGCTGGCCTCGATGGGGGTGGCCTGTGATGTGGTCGCGCCGTCGCTGATCCCCAAGGGCGGGTCGGACCGGGTGAAGACCGACCCGTTAACCGAACTACGGGAAGGGCTTGGGCAGGTCAGCGGACGGCTGGGGGTCTGGGTGTCTACGGTCGCTGATCGTGGTCACAGAGGGGGATGCGCCGCGGGATCTGTCGCGGCTGGTGGCGCCGCTGCTCGGGTCGCTTGAGGCGACCGGGGATCTGTTCGAGCCGTTCCGGCTGGTCGACGTCAGTGGCGTGGTGGTTGCCCCGGCTGCGGAGTTCTTCCGTGAGCTGGCTGGGTGCGGGCGCCCGGCGGCGACGCACCGGTCGTATGGAATGGATGTTCTTCGCTGGTTCCGGTTCCTGTGGGCGGCGGGGGTCTGCTGGGATCAGGCGACCAGTGCTGAGGCCAGGGATTTCTGCTGCTGGATCGGGCGGGCTGACAAGCCGGTGCGGCGGCACTGGCGGTATCCCGGTGGCGGGGCGCCTGGGGCGAGGACGGCGGTGGCGCCGGGGACGCCGAACCCGGTGACTGGCAAGCGGTCGCCGGGCCGCGGGTATGCGGCGGCGACGGTGGTGCATTGCGAGAGTGTGCTGCGCGGCTTTTACGGTTTCCACCTGGAGGCTGGCACCGGGCCGATGGTCAATCCGTTCCCGCTGGCCCGGGGCCGGCGGGGTGGCCGGGCGAACGCGCATCACAACCCGATGCAGCCGTTCCCGGCCGAGCGCGCCTGGCCGGTACCGGCCGAAGCTGGCCCGGAGGGTGCCGCGGCAGATCCCGGAGGTGAAGTTCGACGAGCTGTTCGCGCTGCTGGGCTCGCACCGGGACCGGGCGCTGGTGGCGTTGTGGGTGTTGACCGGGGCGCGGGCCAGCGAGCTGCTGGGCGCGACTGCCGCCGATGCCGATCCGGGGCAGCAGCTGATCACGGTGATCCGCAAGGGGACACGGCAGCTGCAGCAGCTCCCGGCGTCACCGGATGCGTTCGTGTGGCTGCGGTTGTATCAGGCGCAGGTGCACGGGCTGATCCCCGCGGGGCGGGATCAGCCGCTGTGGTGGACGCTGCGGCGTCCGTTCCGGGCACTGACCTACGATGCGGCCCGTCTGATGTTCGCGCGGGCCAGCGCGGCGATGGGCGCGAACTGGTCCCTGCATGACCTGCGTCATTCGGCGGCCTACCGGATGGCCAGTGACCCGGCCATGCCGCTGGCCGATCTGCAGTGGGTGATGGGCCATGCCCACCTGTCCACCACCCAGCGGTACCTGAACCCGCTGGCCGAAGACGCCATCGAGGCCGTGCTGGCCTTCTATGCCCGGCAGCGCCAGCGCGGGGCCGGCGCGGGGCTGGCCCCGGAGTACCGGGCCGAGAGCCTGCAGGCCCTGTTCGGCAAGGACGCGCTGTGACCGCGGCTGGCCCGCTGCTGGCGGGCTGCGTGGCGCCCGTCCCGGCCAGGGCCGGTGTTGCGCTGCCAGGCGGCGAGACCGGCGCAGAGCTGCTGGCCCGGTTCCCGTCCCGGCCGGCTGTCGCGTCGTGGCCCGCGACCCTGGCCACCCGGCAGCAGGTCCTGAGCCGGCTGCTGGCGCCGCCGTTCGCGCTGGACAACCCCGCCAGCCAGCAGGGCAGGCGGCTGGGCCTGGTCACCGTGGTGAACTGGCTGGAAGCCCAGCCCGGAGATAGCTGGCAGGACCGGTGGCTGGCCAGCGGCGCCGAAACCCGGGGCGACTGGCGGGGACTGATAACAGGCTGGAAGGCGGGCCGCGCCGGGACGCCGCCGGCGGGCTTGCTGAAGCCCGCGCCTCATGCCGGCGCCGGGCTGCTGGTGCTGATCGGCGCCGACGTGATCCGCCCGGGCATCGGCTGGCTGCTGAGGTGCCCGTCGGCGCCCCGCAACCTGGCCGCCGAGATGGCCCGCATCCGGGATGGGAAGGCTTTCGCCGAGCTGGCCGCGTTGTGCCAGTCAGGGGCCGCCGGATCGTATGGCCGGCTGGCCGCGCTCAGCAAGATCGCGGTCATCGTCGCGGCCAAGGGCGGCGCCGCCGCTGGGATCACCGTCGGGGACTGCGTGCAGCTGCTGGAGATCGCCGCCCGGACGCGCACCGGGGAAGACCAGCATTCCAGCAGCCCGTTCTTCTACCAGCTACTGCATGCCTGGGGGGCATTCGGCCAGGACGCGCCGACGGCGATGCGGGTGTTCTCCGGGCGCGGGCAGCCGACGTGCGAGCAGCTGATCGACCGCTACCACATCCAGTGCCAGCCGGTCCGCGACGTGCTGGTCGATTATCTGCGCGACCGCCAGCCGCCGGCGGATTTCTCCTCGCTGCAGAATCTCGCCTACCTGCTCGGCAAGCTGTTCTGGGCCGATCTGGAGACCCACCATCCTGGCATCGCCTCCCTGAAGCTCCCGCGCGACGTCGCCGCCGGGTGGAAACAGCGGGTGATGACCAGGACCAAGACCGCGGCCGCCGCCGATGGCCACAGCATCCAGACAGTGACTGCCCGGCTGAATGGCCGCAGCGTGCTGACCGCAGTCAGGGCCTTCTGCCTCGACATCGCCGAATGGGCCGATGATGACCCGGCCCGCTGGGGCCCGCATGCCATCCGCTGCCCGGTCAGCGCCAGCGATGCCTCGCACAAGAAAGACCGGTCCCAGCGCAAGTCCCGGATGGACCAGCGGACCCGCGAACGGCTGCCGGTCCTGCCCGCCCTGACCGCCTGGGCAGACGCCGAGCGCACCGCCGCCGCCCAGCGGCTGCAGGCCGCCGCCGGCGCCACCGCGGGCGCGCCGTTCACCGCCGGCGGCCAGACGCTGCGCCGGGCGGTGATGAAGACCGAGACAACCGGCCGGATCTGGGCAGAGGACCCGGCCACCGGCAAGCGCCGGGACCTGACCTTCGAAGAACACCGCGGGTTCTGGTGCTGGGCGATGGTGGAGGTACTGCGGCACACCGGCATCCGGATCGAGGAACTGACCGAGCTGTCCCACCACAGCCTCATCCAGTACCGGCTGCCCGCCACCGGCGAGCTGATTCCCCTGCTGCAGATCACGCCCTCCAAGACCGACGCCGAGCGCCTGCTGGTCATCAGCCCGGAACTCGCCGACGTGCTGTCGGCGATCATGCGCAGGATCCGCCGTGCCGGCCCGGCGGTGCCGCTGGTCGTCGCCTACGACAAGAACGAGCGCGTCTACAACCCGCCGATGCCGCTGCTGTTCCAGCACCGCCTCCGGCTCGAGGACCGGCCCGTCTCGGAAACCACACTGCGCAGCTATCTCGACCACGCGCTCACCGCGATCGGCATCACCGACGCCGGCGGGCAGCCGCTGCGCTACACCTTCCACGACTTCAGAAGGCTCTTCATCACCGACGCGATCCTGCACGGGATGCCGCCGCACATCGCCCAGCTCGTCGCCGGGCACCGCGACATCCACACCACCATGGGCTACAAGGCGGTCTACCCCGAGGAAGTCATCAACGGTCACCGCGCGTTCATCGCCCGCCGCCGCTCGGTGCGCCCGTCACAGGAATACCGCGTCCCCACCGACGAGGAATGGGCCGAGTTCACCGGCCACTTCGAGCTCCGCAAGGTCGCCCTCGGCGACTGCGGCCGCTCCTACGACACCCCGTGCATCCACGAGCACGCCTGCCTGCGCTGCCCGCTGCTGCGCCCCGACCCCGCCCAGCGCTCCCGCCTGGCCCAGATCTGCAGCAACCTCGCCGACCGCATCGCCGAAGCCGAATCAGCCCGGTGGCTCGGCGAAGCCGAGGGCCTGAAAGTCAGCCTCGCCGGCGCCAGCAGCAAGCTCGCCCAGATGGACCAGATCACGACCCGGCGCAGCGCCACCGTCAACCTGGGCATGCCAGACTTCGCCGACGCCGCCGGCCGCACAGTCACCACCCCGGCCAGCCTCCAGCCAGCACCGGACATTCCATGATCATTTCTTAGTTCGGAGAAGACAAGCGGGATGCGGTCCGGCTGGCCCGGCTGCACCGGGCGGGGGAACTGACGCCGGTGCGGGTGCCGGCCCCGGCGGAGGAGGCGGTGCGGGACCTGGCGCGGGTGCGGGCCGCGGTGCTGGCGGACCGTAAGCGTGCCCAGCAGCGGCTGACCGCGATGCTGATGCGGCACGGGCGGATCTGGCGGGAGGGGTCGTACTGGAGCGGGGCGCACCGGGCGTGGATCGCCGCGCAGTCCTTCACTGAGCCGGCGCTGGCCACCGCCCTGGCCTTCTACCGGGCCACGCTGGATGTCCGGGAGAGCGAACTGGCGTGCGTCGAGGCCGAGCTGGCCCCGTGGGCCCGGCGGGATCCGCTGGCCTTCACGGTCGCCCGCCTGGGCTGTTACCGGGGCATCGCCGAGCTGAACGCGCTGACGCTGGCCGCCGAGGTGGTGGACTGGCGGCGGTTCCCCTGCGCGCGGGCGTTCATGGGCTACACCGGGCTGGTCCCGTGCGAGTACTCCAGCGGGCAGCGGATCTGGCGCGGGCACATCACCAAAGCCGGATCCGCGCCCGTGCGCACCGCCTTGATCGAAGCGGCGTGGGCCTACCGGTGCAAGCCCGCCATCGGGACCACGCTGGCCCGCCGCCAGCACGGCGCGTCACCGGAGACCATCGCCCGCTCGTGGAAGGCGCAGCGGCGGCTGCACAGCAAATACCGGGCCATGACCGCCCGCGGGAAGGCAGCCCCGGAGGCGGCCACCGCGGTCGCCCGCGAACTGGCCGGGTTCGTCTGGGCCGAGATGACCAGCTGACCTGCCATGTCCGGCTTCCCCCTGAGCCGGTGGCGTACCGGGACGCTCGCCGCTGCAGGAACGATCCCCGTCACGGCTGTGACCGCACCCGCGACTCTCGTCCGGAGTAAGGGGCACCATCCTGCGAAGCACCGACCTGCGATCCCAACCCGCGCATATGAGAGTGGCAGTGGCGGCAGCCGCCACGCCGCCCCGGTACGCCACCCCCACCCACCCCGGCCGCCTCCACCGGCAGCCCACCCAAGTACGCCCATCCCCCGGCCTGCCGATTATCGGCTCCCGGTGGACCGCGTCAAGGGCGCCTGCGGCGTCGCTGCGCGAGCGCTCCGCGCCCCCTGACCCGGTCCACCGCTCGCACGGCCCGGCAGCTACCAGGGCATGGGCGCAGGCCAGCGCACCCCCAGCACCCGGCTGCAAACCGGCACATTCACCATCAAACGATCACAAAACCAACTTCCGGAACTGCAAAGTCTTGACACACCCGCCTCATATGAGCCGTGAGCGCAGGCTATGCGCCAGCCGCGCGGGAGGCTCCCGGGCAACAGCGATACCTTGATCACTGTGCCATTAGCGTGCCATTAGCCAGGGTGAGCAGCGGTAACCCACGGCTACCACCGGTCACCCCGACATGCAGGTCAGCGCCCACGACGGCCATGCGCGGTACGCCTTCCAAGCTGGGGCTGCGTCCGGGCGTGTGACCAGGCCGACGTGTGCTACCTGCTGACCGTCCCGGTCGCGGTGGTGATCTCTTGGTAGGTGGCCGGGGCCTGGACGTGCGTGCACCGTCCGGCGTGGTTTTTCGCGGTGACGGCGACAATGCTGGTCACAAACTTCCCCGAACCACGGATCCCGGCGTACTTGCCGGTGCCATGGCCGATCGTGAACGTGCCCCGCTCGGTCTCGGTGAGCAGGCAGGTGCTGGAGTTGAAGCTTGCCGTGCCGCCATGGCTGACGTGCCTGAACGTAAACGTGCCGCCCGGGAAGACGACCATGTCCGTCACCGCGGCTGGGATGACATATCCACCGGCGGTGAAGGCCCCGGTCGCGATCACGCTGAGCCGGGACGAGGTCGCCTCGGTGTTCATGATGCGAAGGTGCTCCGCCCGGGCGCCAGCCGGGCTGGCACTGGCAGTTGCAACGCCCGCGCCGCCGATGATCGTGACCGCCGTGATTGCCGTGATGCCTGCAGCGAGTTTGGTGCGCATCGTTTCCTCCTACAGTCCGTTGACTTGTAGGAGTCGCCAGGCGACCAGAAGGTTGCCGTCGCCCGCGTGTGCGACTCGGTCGCGCAACCATGGCGAAACAGCAGGCCATCGGCAAAGCCGCCCACAGTATGTCCGGCCAGTTCAGAAGCATGCAGTTGGTGAGACCGCCGTCTCTCTGTAAAACCGCTCCCTGGGGCGCTCAGGCATCCGCCCCAACTCAGGGGGCGCGGGTGGCCCGGGTGTCAGTAGCTCAGCTGTTCATCCCAGTCGGTTCCGCGTCCCTCCGGGGTGAGGTCGTACAGGTTCCAGACCGGTTCGAGGGTGCCGACGTGGCGGGGATCTTGCCCGGGGTCCTCGGGCGCGTAGAACAGTTCCGAGCCCCAGAAGTGGCGGATGGTGTCCCCGTCGCGGTGGAACACGTTCAGCATCGGCTGCTGCTCGCCGTCGGGGGTTTCGGCCAGGTAGTCGCGGTTGTAGGTCGTCCCAGCCGAGGACAACAGGCGCAGCCGCCGCCAGCCGCGTTCGGCGGCGAAGGTGAGGATGCGCTCGATCGGCGCCTTCCCGGCGACCGCGAGGTTGACGTGCTGGGCGGCGTGCTCGGCGGCGCCGTCGAGTTGGTCGAGGAACGCGGTGCACGACGGGCACGGGCCCTGCGCCAGCGGCAGCAGCGCGGTTTGCCCGCCTGCCGGGCCGGGCCGGTCGTCGCCGGGGGCGCGGGGGAACATCATGCTGTAGATCACCAGCGAGTCCTTGCCCGGCGCGAACAGCTCCGACAGCCGCACCCCGGCCGGGGCGCCGCCTGGCCCTTGGGCGTGGAAGAGGTAGTCCTGCGGCACCATCCCGCCGGGCGGCAACCGGCGCCTGGCGGCGGCGACCGTCTCCACGGCACGGCGCAGCTCGATCTCCTGCTCCAGCAGCCGGTCCCGCGCGGCCCGATACTCGGCGGACTCGCCAGGAAACGCGATCACCATAGGGTCCTCCTCGGGAACTCGCCTGCAGCCCCACGCTAAGCCAGGAACGGCGTTGCGCTTGATGTCTTCATCCAGCTTTGGCTGGCAGCACACACCCCGGCTGGTCAGGCCGGGCGGGGCAGGCGGCGCACTGCGGCCGCCGATGGCCTGCGCACGGCGCGTCTCCCACATCACGGCTGAACGGGCACTCACCACGCTGAAGGATGAGGGCCTGATCGTCCCTGTGATCGGCAAGGGCTACTACGTTGCTGGGACGTGAGGCCAGCACGTGGTCCGAAAATTGACTAGCGACGCCTATACTTCTAACTATGTCTATAGCCGCGACGCCCGTGCCGTTGTCCGAGGCCAAGGCGCGCCTGTCCGAGTTGGCCAGGCGAGTACGCCAGCAACACGAGCGGATCACCCTGACCCGTAACGGAGAGCCCGAGGCTGTCTTGCTGTCCGTGGATGACCTTGAGGGCCTGGAGATGACCCTGGAAATCCTCGGTGACACCGACGCCGTCGCGCGCATCTCGGAGAGCCTGGCCGCTCTGGGGCGTGGCGAGCCTGGCGCTGACATGGCCACCGTCCGCCAGGATCTGGCCCGGCGCCGCGTCACCGGTACGTGACGACCGAACCCGCGCAACGGTACGAGATCCGGTTCCAGCCTGCCGCACGGCGAGCGATCGCCCAGCGGCTTCCGGAAGCCGTTGCCGCCGCCGTGCTGGAGTTCTGCGATGCCGCGCTTGCGGTCAACCCGCAGCGGGTCGGCAAGCCGCTGTTCGGGCCGCTCGCCGGTTGTCACGGCGCCCGGCGCGGCACTTATCGCATCGTCTACCGGATCGACGAAAACAGCCGCGTTGTCCACGTCCTCGATATTGACCACCGTTCAGAGATCTACCACCGCTCCCAGAGGTGACTCCGTGGCGGCCCAGGCCTGGCGCACGGTCGGGACATCGGCCTGCATCAAGCATGATCATGCCAAATACGTGCCAAATCGGCTGAACCATGATCACGGTCACACATTTCTGCCCAGGTCAGCTGCCCTTACGCGGACTGCTGGCGGGCTGGACTCATAATCCGCCGGTCCTGGGTCCGAGTCCCAGCCGCCCCACCCTCCAGAACCATGAATAAGGCCCTGGGACCTGCGGAATGCCTGGCCCTGCCCTTATGTGATCACCAGTCCACCTGCGTGGGGGCTGGTCCTCCACGGAACCGCTTCCGTGCCATAACTTCGACTGCCGCTTTGCCATATCCCTCGTTATGCAAAGATCAGCTAATCCTGGGAGCACTTCGGTAAAAAGATCAGCTAATCCTGGGAGCGCTTCGGTAATCTGCCTCATCGATGTCCTGCGCTTGCCGGAGGCGGCCGTGAAGAGGGACTCCCAGATTGAGTTTTAGCGCCACGCTGCTGTGCCGCAGGTCATAAGGCCCTGCAGCGAGCGGTGAGTAGCCTGACCAAGAGTGAATGCCGCTGGACCCGGGCGCCACACGGTGACCCGCGTCTGCCGGCAGGACGAGGTAGCCGGCATGTCACCCGACGCGGACGAGCCCAGGGGCTCGCGCTGGAACGCCACGACGGCACGCGTGATGCTGCGACGGCACTGGCTGTTCGCCCTGCTGCTCACGCTGGGCGTGCTGCTGCGCGTCATGGCCCAAGTGGCCTACCAGCCGGCGATGCTCTACTTCGACTCGCCGTTCTTCGTGAGGAACGCCTACCGGCTCGACCCGGCCGGGCGGGACCCGCTGGGATACTCACTGGCCGTGCGCCTCCTGTTGGCCGCGTTCCACGACCTGGCCGCTCTCTCGATGTTCAACCATCTGCTTGGGCTCAGCATGGCCGGGCTGATCTATGCCGTTCTGCTGCGCCGTGGTGTCAGGCCGTGGATGGCGGCCCTGGCCACCGTCCCGGTGCTGCTTGACGGCTTCCAGCTGCTTATCGAGCAGATGGTGATGTCCGATGCCCTGCTCCAGTTCTTCGTTGTGCTCGGGATCGTGCTTCTGCTGTGGCGCCCGCGCCCGGACCTTGTGACAGCATCAGCGGCAGGGCTGTCGTTCGCGTGTGCCGCGCTCACGCGGTATGTCGGCGAATCGCTGGTAGTGGTCGGGCTGCTCTTCTGCGTGCTGGCGGCAGGGCGCCCGGTCGCCCGCCGGGCGATGACGGCGGCGGCCCTGGTGGTGGCCTTCGCCCTGCCGATCGTCGGCTATGCCGCGTACAACGACCACGTCCACGGCAGCTTCGCGCTGCCGTCGGAGGCGGCCTCCCGGCGTCTCTACGCTCGGGTTGTGGTCTCGGTGACCTGCTCCCAACTGACGTTGCCCGCGTACGAGCGACCGTTGTGCCCGCCGCCGGGCACCGTCAGGCCGCAGGCCGGAGGATCACTCATCGGGGCCTATGCGCAGGGATCCACCAGCCCGCTCGCGTCCTACCAGCCGCCTCCGGGTGAGACGGAAAGCCAGGTGCTCAGGGACTTCGTTAAGCGGGCGGTCCGTCAGCAGCCGCTCGCCGTCGCCAGATCGGTGGGCGGCACGCTACTGCGGCCATTCCTGAGCTGGAACCGCGACCGCAAGCCAGGCGAGATGGCGACGGCACAGTGGTTCTTCCAGCCCCACTTCCCGATGTTCTCCCGCCTCAGCCCGATGCTGTTCCGTCATTGGGAAGGCCACCAGCCGGTGGCCAATCACGAGCTGGCACGGCTGCTGCGCGGCTACCAGCACTACCTGGGCTACACGCCGGGCCTGGTCCTGCTCGCCTGTGTCATTCTCGCGCTCGCGGCAGGCCTCGGCATCGGCCGGGCCCGCCGCTCAGGCCAGCAGCTGGCCTGCCTGCTCTGGCTCACCGCGGGGCTCGGACTGCTGTTCGCCGCCGCGCTTTACCAGTTCTCGTGGCGTTACCAGCTGCCCACTCTGGTGACCATCCCCCCAGCAGCGGCGCTCGGCCTGTCGGCTCTCACCTCACCTAGGGCAGCGCGAGAACCACCGGTGACACAGGAGCCGGCCCGTCCGGACGACCCGGCGTCGGCCGCACCTGACGACCGAGCAGCCAGCCAACATCGCGCGCCGGTGGAGTCCGTGGAAGGCATGACAAACCCACATGAACCGGCCAGGCTCCACCCGGTGCAGCACCACTTGCACCCCGATAATCCGCTGGACCCCGAAGGGCGCCCCGGCGCCGCCCATGGCGGATCTTCGCCGCCGCAGTAACGACGCCAGCCGCTACCTCGCAAGAGCGATCGCCGACAATTTCACACGTGAGGCGAGTCATTTCGAATGGAGGAATTCCTGGACCCCCCATGAGAGCCGCCGCGTGCCGTGACCGTATGGCGGCCAGCCCGGTGGGTTCTGAGGATCACCTCTCGCATCATCTCACCACGAGGACGCGGGATATGCGCGGGATGATCTTGCGATTGCCTGGGCTAACAGGCCACCAACAGTGCAGGTCAGCAGCTCAGACGGCGATGCATCACTAGCGATCTTGAAACCGCCGCCGAGTCGGTCGGGCGCGGCATCCGGATTTGGCCCTTTCTCCTGGAGATGGAGAGACGTGGGCGGCCGTGATCACAGGGGTTGCAGTTCAGCACCGAGCGGTGCCGTCCAGAGCGGACCGCTCACGGGCGTTGGTCCAGCTTGAACCGATCCGGACGGCCACGGCCCGAGCTGCTAATGCGGTTGCGTGTTTGGGCTGGGCCTTTAGGCTCGCGACATGGTGACGCGGACCAGGGACGGCGGCACGTGGCAGATCGGGACCGACGCCGAGGTTGCATGGATCGCCGATGGCACATCCGCGGGCCGGACCATCACCGCGGCCATCCCGCCGGTCTTTGAGGCCTACGCCACCGTCGTGGTGGCGTACGGAGAAGAACGAGTCAAGCACGATCGGGCCGTGCTCGCGCTGCTGGCCGAGCAGTCGCCGGACCAGCGATGGTGGCTGGGGTATCTCGACACAGGCGTCGATGACATCGTCTTCCCCGACGCACCGAAAGTGACCTTGCATTACGGGTGGCATTACGTGCTGGTCGAGGCGGGACCGGACCAGGCCGCGGCCTGGCATCCGAGGGACGGCCGGGCGTTCGGGACCGGTGACCTGCCTAACCTGATGTTCCCGGCTGACCATTCCTGGCTGGTGTCGACGCTGTGGGACGACGACTGGACCTGCCTCGGCGGACCGGCCGGGCTGGTGGGCAGATTCCTGCGCCACCCCGATCTGCAGGCAAGGCCGGTGGCCCTCGGCCAGGACGCCGCACCGCCGGGCAATGAGGCGCTGTGACCCCGCTGCCGCGTGCCCGCTCCAGGTAGTGAATTCCCAGCTCATCTAGCCTGTCGGCCAGCATCGCCTGCGCGTCCCTGTGGCCCGCTTGCATGCCCGCGTGCCCGATTGGTCCACGGGCCAGCGCAAGCTCAGGTTCGGGGAGGTGCCGTCCGGGCGGCAATCGTATCCAGGTAGCCACCCATGAAGTTCCCCACCGCGGGCACCAGGAACCACGCTGACAACCGGTACATTTTGCGTCGCTCTGCGTCAGTTCCCGCCTGACGACCGAGTGAGAGCAGAACGAGGCCGATGGCGAACTGGAAGCCGCCCGCGGCGAAGCGCACGTTCGCGACGGCGTGTAGGTGCCGGTACTCCCATGGCGAGATCAGGCGCTGCATGCCGGGTCGCGGGGGAGATAGCCACCACCCGCGCAGACCTTTCGGAGCGGTGTTGTCGTTGGGTGCGTTCATCGGGATGCCTCCCATATCTGCTACGACCTGGCCAGTTTCCCAGCCCGGCAGCCCTGCGTCCTCTGCGACCGGCCCGCGGTCGTGCGCTCACCACCGCGCAAGCCCTGTCACTGGACCTGCGCGATCGCTTCGCGAGCCGTGACACGGCGGGCCTGCGGCCAAGAGATGGCAGCTACGAGGAGGAAGGAGAGAAGCACGAACAAAGACAGCCGGATGCGGGATATGCGTGGGATGAGACCGTGACCCGTGGTCTGCGCCATGCTGTTTGCCCAGGTGATCCGTAGTGCGCTGGTCGCAGCAGTCACGATCTGTAAGATCGTCGATGGAGCGTTGTCAGGGCTGCGGCTGGGAACCAGGGCGCCAGTTGACACCGAGCGTGCCTTCCGCTGCCGCCACCCCGCTCCGGCCGCCGCCACGGCCCCGCAGGATGTAGGCAAAGCCGACGGCGATGGCCCCGCCCGCCAGCGGGCCGACAAGGTAGGCCCACCATGAGGTCCAGTCACCGAGTACCAGCGCGGGCCCGAGCGACCGTGCCGGGTTCATCGACGCGCCGCTGACCGGCGATCCCCACAGCCCAGCCAGTGCTATGTAGCTGCCCACTCCGATGGCGGCCAGCGGCCCGATCTGCTGAGCGCCCGACGCAGTGCCCAGGATCACGCTCACCAGACCGGTAGTCAGCACCAGTTCCCACAGCATCGCGGTGGTGGTCGAAATGCCACTGCCGGGCAGGGTCAGACCGGCGCTGCCCTGCTTGCCGATCAGCGCCCACAGCAGCAATGTGGCAAGGATCGCGCCGACAAACTGGGCAACGACGTAGGCAGGGACGCGCTTCCACGGGAAGTCGCCCCGCAGCGCGAAAGCACAACTCACCGCCGGATTCAGGTGCGCGCCGGAAACCGTCCCCATAAACAAGATGATGGCCGCCACCATCAGCGCGGGCGCCACCACCTTCGCCCCATAGGGGACCGCATTGCCGCCGAACCGGGCACTGACCATGCCCCCGCCGACCGCCACCAGGACCAAGAAGAAGGTTCCCAGCAGCTCAGAGAACAGCCGCCGTCCCTCATACCGGTCGTTCCAGAAGTCGAACTCGCTGGCGACCGAGTTTGGCTGTCCCATGGACCGCAAGGCAACCTCGGCGTGACGGACTTGCTGCCGTGCAGGCTCCGACGGCGGGGCTAGCCCGCCCGGCTCGCTGGTCATCTACCACCTCACTCAACTCCCGGCGCACCAGCGGACATCGGTTCTAGCGCACCGCAACACCCAGCCACCGTGATAGTCACATCGCCACATGGCTATCGCCTCACCCGCCACGAGTGAACCTGCCGTCACCAGACCAGCACAGCCACCAGCCACCAGCCACAGCGAAGTGCCCACACAGCAGCTGGCAAGCCAGGGTCATGCCCGACACGTGCCCGATCAGGTGGTCAGTCAGGGTCGTCACGGTCATTCACGGACAGACAAGCAAGCTTGCGGCCTGGGTCGCAGGACGTAGCGTCTGCGGCCGCCATCCGATGCGAGCCGATCCCGGCAGACACGCCGGGCCAAGTTCATTCCGGCCCGGTGCCCGGGTTATCGCCTGTTCCATTGCCTGACGGCCAGGCAGCCGACGATGAGCACCCCAGCGGCCACCGCAAGCGGCACCCACCGTTCCCGTGCGCTGTTGGCGCCTTTCGTGACCGCCCGGCGCACCTGTTCCGGCGTGGCCTCCCACACCGGCGCGCCCACCGCGGCTGCCCGGGTACGCACCTGGTCCTTTCGGTCCGCGCCGGCCGAGATCGCCTTTTGCCGGGCGGCCGCGGTCTTGCTAGCGACCTGACTGCGCACGCTCCCCACGCGGGCGGCGGCGTTCCTGCGCGTCTCGGCTGCCCTAGCCCGCGCTCTGCTCTTCACGTCTGCCCGCCCGGCCAGCTCTTGCACCGTCTCGCCTAGCCGCTCGCGGGTCCTTTCGATCTCGGCCTCCAGCTGCTGGGGATCATCATCGGCAGGCGCCGCGATACGGCCGGTCAGCGGGGCCGCCTCGGGCCCGTCAGCATTAACAGCGTTCTTCGTTGCCCGGGGAGAAAGCTCACCGTCACGTGCCTCCGCCTTGGCAGCGGATTGCTGTACAGGCGTTCCTGGGCCTTCGCTAGTGGTCATCGCCGTGCCCTTTCCTTTATCACGTCCATGTCGGTCTTGATCTTGGCAACAGCCTGCTCTGGCCCGGGAGGCGCGGCCTTTTGCAGGCGGCCCTTTCCCACGAGGGCCGCTGCCGCTGCGATGGCCAGCAGGGCCACGCCCGCGAGCAGCGCCGCGAGCCACGCCGCCACCACTCCGCTGAGCGCGATGATCGCGCCTGCGATGAGGCAGCCCACGCCGTACAACGCGATCAGCCCGCCGCTGCCCAGCATCCCGGCGCCAACGCCCACCTGCTTGCCTTTGCGCGTCATCTCCACCTGGGCGAGTTTCAGCTCATCGCGCACCAGGATCGAACCCTGCTCAGACAGCAGCTTCACCAGGTCACCGGTTGAGCGTTCGTGGATGGCAGGTGGCTGCGCGCCGTCTGCGAGATGTTTCATCATCCTCTCCGATTTACTGGCCGTCTAGAGCGCCCACGGGCTTAGGCAGCCTGCGATTGGGTCTCACCCGCCTTCGCCCTGGTGTCGCGCCGGATCCGGGCGTTCAGCTCACCGCCCACCAGGACGGCCAGTCCCGCCAGGTAGAGCCACAACAGCAAAACGACCACTCCAGCGAGCGCGCCATAGGTCTTGCCATATGAGCCGAACTTGTTCGCGTAGAACGAGAAACCGAGCGAGGCGAGCAGGAAAATGACTGCGCTGGTCATGCCGCCCACACTGAGCCACTGCCAGCGTGGCGAACGCTGATTCGGCGCGTAGTAGTCGTAGAACGAAAACAGCAGGGTGATCATCGGGATCGTCAGCGCCCAGCGGCCGATGGTCCACCCGGCCAGGAAGGCAGTGTGCCCGAAGGGCAGGTGACCTTCGATTCCCGTGCCGATCGACGGGCCGAACACGATCAGTGCTGCGGCGGCGCCGCCCAGGATGACCGTCGCCAGCATGAGCGGGATGGTCCGCAGCCGTTTGGCCAGGAACTTGCGATCGCTTACCTCATATGCGATATCAAGACCGGTCTCCAGCGCCGCCATGCCTCCCGAGGCGGCCCACAGCGCTACCACCACGCCGACGACCAGCGCAGTGACAGATCCCCCGGATGACTGGTTGGTGGCGCTCTCGATGGCCTGGGTGAAGACCCCGGATGCTGCGTGCGGCAGGGCCTTGTCCAGGCCATTGACCAGCCGGTGCACCGTACCCGACCCGAGATGGAGCAGGCTAGCCAGCCCGAGCAGCGCGATCAGCGCCGGAAACAGCGCGAGGAACCAATGGTAGGCAAGGCTCCCCGCCGTCATGCTGCAGCGGTCGCGGACGAACTTTTTCCCGGTGTCTTTCAGGATGCCGCGCCAGCTGGACTCGGCGCTGTCAACCCGTCAGGCGCCACTGATCGGCGCCTGACGGTGTGCTGGTATCGCCTCGGCGCCAGGGGCCGACATGTTCGGCGTGGGGTTCGGCTCGGCCATTTCACGCTCCCATCAAGCGGTGGCCTTCATCACCTGCCGGACCCAGTTGCTGCGCTTACCAAACCAGGGGCCCGGCACCGATCAGTGCGAAATTCTGGGGCTCCGGCGGCCGACGACGGCAAGTCTCAGATCGCCTGGCGCATAAGGCTGATCGTGCTCACCGAACCACATGACGGCGCGGAGCGCTGCGCACAGCTTGCCCAGCTTTTGCCGGGCCTTTGGCCGTGATTAGTTTTTGCCGCATTACGCGACTCTCGGTCAACCCTACGCTTGGCCTTCCTGGCTGTCACTACGGCGCGGCGCCAGGTTATTGCGGCGCAGACTGCTCCGGGACGAGCAAGGACTCGGGTGGCTGAGCGAGCAGCTCACGCAAGGCGGGCGTGACGAGCGCGGCGCCTGGCAGGGCCGCATATGCGGCGAGCATGGCGGCCCGGGCGCTGGTGTGAACGGTGTCTGTGCCCATGGCTGTCTTGGCGCTCTCAGCGGAGAACGCTGCACGGGCCTGAGCTCCGGGCAGTACCAGCCGAAGCGTCGCATGGCTGTGCTGAAGCAGATCGGCGAGGGTGTCAAGCGCCGCTGCCGCGCCGTCGTGCAGGACGGGGGTAGCCGAAAGGTCGAGCACGACCGAGCAGGGCGAAGGGACGGCGGCCCTGACCCGGGCGCTTACCGCGGCGACGAGCGCATCAGCGTTATCGGCCGATAGCCGGCACCCTGGTCGCAAGCAAAGCACCCGCCGTGATGCCTGGCTGGCAGGCAGCCAGGTCGCGACGGTGACGCCCGGTGGCGGAGCGGGCTTCTTCGAGATAGGGCTGCGCCGCAGGAACAAAGAGTGCACCGACTGCATGGCGGCGACTTTCCGTGTGTGTGCGGGGCCGAGCAAGCCTGGGGTTAATCGAATGGCGCCGGGCCACCTCCTCCCGCAGACCCAACCGCCGGGCATGCCAGCAGCGCCCGGCGTTCTTCGATTGAGACCATGCTCGTTTCCCGCGCTGTTTACACCCGCCTTGCGCGCCGAATTCAAACAGCCACCCAGCCATGGGCGGGCGCTGCTGATTGTCAGCCCGTCCAGGGCCGTAGGTTCTCGGGGTTCCACACCGGCCAGATGTGCTTGATCTGGTCGCCTGCCGGCGGATCCGGTACCCGGCGGTTAAGGCTCGGTGATGAGCCGGGCTAGCTCGGCGCGCAGCTCTGGTGTCAGATGGCGGCGCAGCAAGCGGGCGGAGACGGTGACGTCGCCGCCGTAGAAGATGGCCTCGAACTCCTCCATCGTCCGTTCCATATCCGCGATCTGCAGATCGGCGGCCGCGCCGAGGGCGACGAGGCTGGTCAGCGTCTCCCGGAGACTACGGACTGCTTTGGCCGTCTCCGGCGAGAGTTCTTCAGCATGCGCCGTCAGCTCGTTGTAGGCCTCGACGGCCTGGCGGGCGAGTTGCTCGCGTGATGTTTCGGGCTGGTCCTGGGTCATCCGCCTATGGTGGCCGGCTTTGGATTCCCAAGCTGAAAATCTGGCGATCGGGCTGTGGCTCGGCGGCGCCGGTCATGCGGCTGGTCCCCGCCCATCACTGAGAAACGACGCGGCGCCACCGTTAACCGCGAGGTCTACGCGCTCATTCGGCGCGGGAGAGCCGGATGACGGGGATGGCGCGGTCGGTCTTCTGCTCGTACCCGGCGTAGCGCGGCTGGGCCTGCGTAATTCGCTGCCATGCCTGCGCGCGTGCGTCTCCGTCGAGCTGCGCAGGTGTCACCCGTAGCTGGCGGCCGCCGAACTCGATCCAGACCTGGTCCGGATGCGCGGCCATGTTGTGGTACCAGGCAGGATGATGAGCTGCTCCGTTGGCGGAGGCGACCACCAGCCAGGCATCATCGCCGTCAGGGAACCGGGCAACGGTCGTTTGCCGCTTCTGGCCGGTCCTGGCCCCGACCGTGGTCAGGTACAGCAGATCCTGGCCCTGGAATTTGTCCCCGGACCGCCGGTGCCAGCTCATCGCGACCCGGTTGAGGGCGCGTGTCACGGGATTCGACGGCGGCATCCATGTCCCGCGGGTCCCGCCCGGAGGTTTCTGGAAGGTCATCACGTCCATCCTCCTGCTCGCCAGGCTGACATCGTCATGCTAGCGATGCCCACCAGGTCATCCGCCTCCAGCACGACTTTCGGCGCGGCGTGGTACGACATACCGGTGGAACCCAGAGGCCAGGTTGTCAAGGCGATGGTGTTGATCCGGCGGCCACGCGATGGCGCGCTGGTGGTGTCTGAGGAAGCGAACCCGTCGGGGGAGCTGTTCCACCGGCCGCTCGGCGGTCATGTTGAGTTTGGCGAGTACGCGCTGGACACGGTGCACCGCGAGTTCCGGGAGGAGATCGGGCAGGCGCTCACCGGAGCGCGGCTGGCGGGCGTGCTGGAGAACATCTTTGTGTGGGGCGGCGCTGCCAAGCATGAGATCGTCTTCGTTTTCACCGCCGCTTTCGCCGATGAGGCTGCCTATGAGATCGGCGAGCAGGCCATTTTGGATACTCCTGACCGGACCAGGGTGATCTGGCGGCTGCCTGGGGCTGCCAGCCCGCCCCTGTATCCGGAAGGCGTGGCTGACCTGGCCGGGGCACGGGCGTAGCTCGGGCTGGTGTCCGCGGCCGGCCAAATGACGGCGGGGCGTGTGAGAATGACCGGACAGGAAGGAGATCGGCCGCGTCGGGAAGGGGGCGCCTGGTGCTCTATGCCTTCGGATTCGAGCGGGTTGGCGTGGTGGTGGCAGACCTGTACTTCGTGGATCCGAGCCCGGGCAAGGGCCAGGAAGGCCCCGAGCACGGCGTCCGGGTCGAACTGCGCGTGCTCGGCCGCGGCGAGCTGAAGGGGTCGATCTACTCCGCGCAGCCCATCGAGGTCGGCGCGCCCATCTGGCGGGCCGACCTGCTGGAATCGGTGGCGGGCCACCCAGGCAGCTTCGACCGGACCCATCACCATCCCCGGTTTGCCGGCTGGAACCCGAACCGCCGGATTTTCGTGAGGGAACTGTCCGCCGACCCGCTGGGCTGGCTGGGCGCCCAGCTGGCCGACCTGGATGCCATCCTGGCCACGAGTGGGTTCCCGGCGGACACCGCCGGGCCGGACGACGCGGAAAGCCTGCGCCGTACCGCGCCGGAGATCGTGGATGCGACCCGCCGACTGCTCGACAAGGTGCGGTCGGGCGAACTGGGGACCCCGCCCCGTGACGCATCGCCCGTCACCGACGGCGGCCGCGCTGACGGCGGCCGCGCTGACAGCGGTCCGCTCGTCCGCGCGGGCTGGCTCTAGGCCGCGGTTGGGAGTTGCCATGACCAACCCGGACTGGCCGGACGGCCCGCGTGACGGCGTGGGTTACGGCGCGGCGTCCCTACCGGATGGCCCTCCGTCGGCCACCAACGGCCCCGGCGCGTCCGGCAGGCGCTGGCGCCGCGGCCGGGGCGGTTACGTGGCCGTGGCGGTGGTGCTGCTGCTGGCCTTGGCAGTCGGCGTGGCGATCTGGGCTCCGTGGCGCAAGCCTCCGGTGCTGCAGCCGACCGGGCTCGCGGCAGGCCTCCGGACGACAAGCTCCGTGACGTTTCACTGGTCGGGACCGGCGACCGGGCCATCGCCGGATAAGTACCTGATCTTCCACAACGGCAAGGTGATCAGCTCGGTCCCGGGCACCGTCGCCAGCTTCCACCGCACCGGGCTCGCCCCCGACACCGCCTACGAGTACCGCGTGGCCGCGGTCCGGGGCGGCAAACGGTCGGCACTGTCGCGGGTCCTGACGGTGAACACCAAGTCACCGCCGATCTCGGCGGCCCGCTGGCAAGGCCGGTGGACCGTCGATGTCAGGATCACCAAGGGCGCCGGTGCGCTGCGCGGCAAGGGCGCCACGGGCTGGACGGAAGCCTGGCAGACCAGCCCAGCCTGCGCGGCCGGGCCGTGTGCCGTCCAACTGACCGGCGGCCTCAACCGGCAGACCTTCAAGGCGACTCTGGCCCGCAATGGCGCCGTCTACACGGGGACCACCAAGGCCAAGGTGTTCCGGTGCGGGAACACCGGCAACTCGGTGCCGATCAAGTCCACCCTGACGATTCGGGTCAACGTCACCTCCGCGCGGCCGGCCAAAAGGACCTGGCTCGCGGGCGGCTGGAGGGGGCAGATGGAGATCTCCAGTCCCTACACCTCGGGCAGGACGTTCTACTGCAAAGCCTTCAAGCTGACGACCACGATCTCTGCCAGTTCCTGAGGTGCCCAGGTCCGGAGGAGGAGCATGGACACGTTGTTGCCCGGGATCAGTGCCGAGCGGGCGCCAACCAGCAGGCTGACGGTCAACGTGCTGTCTGTGCCGGGTCGCACCGGCCCGCCGGTGCTGTTCGTGCACGGCAACGTGTCGTCCTCGCTGTTCTGGCAGCCGGTCATGCTGGCTCTGCCGGAGCAGTACCGGCCGCTGGCCATCGACCTGCGCGGGTTCGGCGACACCGACCCTGAGCCGGTGGATGCCACCCGCGGGCTGCGGGACTACGCCGACGACCTGGCGGCGGTCATCGCCGGCCTCGGCCTGTCGCCGGTGCACCTGGTCGGCTGGAGCATGGGCGGCGGGGCGGTCCTGCAATACCTGGCGGACCGGCCCAGCATGCACCAGGTGGCGTCGCTGACACTGGTGGCGCCGGTGTCGCCGTTCGGGTTCGGCGGCACCCGGGATGCCCAGGGCACGCTGTGCGATCCGTCCGGCGCCGGTTGCGGCGGCGGCGCCGCTAACCCGGACTTCGTCGCACGGCTGGCCGCCGGTGACCGGACCGATGAGAGCCCGCTGTCGCCGCGGCAGGTGCTGCTGGCCCACTACGTGAAGCCGCCGCACGTGCCCGAGCACCTGGACATCTTCGTGGAATCCATGCTGTCCACCCGGATCGGCGATGATCACTACCCGGGGACCTCCCGGACCGTGGCCGCCTGGCCGGGGCTGGCGCCGGGGGACCGTGGCGTGCTCAACACGATGGCGCCCGCTTATTTCCGGATCGCCGACCTGTCCGCCGTGCAACCCAAGCCGCCGTTGCTGTGGCTGCGTGGGACCGACGATGTGATCGTCTCCGACCACTCTCTGTACGACCTCGCCTACCTGGGCTCGATCGGTGCGATCCCGGGCTGGCCGGGCGAGCAGGCCTGGCCGCCGCAGCCCATGCTGGCGCAGACCCGGGCCGTGCTCGACGGGTACGCCGCCGCCGGTGGCCGCTACCGCGAGGTGGCCATCGACGATGCGGCTCACAGCCCGCACCTGGACCAGCCGGAGCGTTTCCTCGCCGAACTGGGCGCCCACCTGTCCAGCGCCTGACCGTCGGCTGGCGCCCGCGCGGCGGGAGGCCGGGGTGACTTCCGCGGCCGGCGCCCGGCACACTGGGCAGCATGAGCCAGGAAGATGAGGTAGCCGGGGAGGACCCGTACCGGTGGCTGGAAGACGTCACCGGCAGGGCGGCCCTGGACTGGGTACGGGAACGCAACACGGTGAGCCTCCGCAGGCTGTCCAGGGACGCCCGGTTCACCAGCTTGCAGTCGGAGATCCGCGAGGTGCTCGACTCCGACGACCGGATCCCGTTCGTCCGTCGGCGCGGCGAGCACCTGTACAACTTCTGGCAAGACGCGGCGAATCCGCGCGGCCTGTGGCGGCGCACGACGCTGGAGGAGTACCGGCGGGACCGGCCGGACTGGGAGATTCTGCTGGATGTCGACGCGCTGGCCGCCGAGGAAGACGAGAACTGGGTCTGGCAGGGCGCGGCCATGCTGCGGCCCGGCGGCTACCGCCTGGCGCTGTTGCACCTGTCCCGCGGCGGCGCTGATGCGAGCGTGGTCCGCGAGTTCGACGTGGCCGAGCGCCGTTTCGTCGAGGACGGCTTCACTGTTGCCGAGGCCAAGACCGACGTCGGGTGGATCGACGCCGACCGGATCTATGTCGGCACCGACTTCGGCCCGGGATCGCTGACCTCGTCCGGCTACCCCCGGCTGGTGAAGCAGTGGCGCCGCGGCACTCCGCTGTCCGAGGCGGCGACGGTCTATGAGGGCAAGCCCGACGACGTCGGGGTGCACGCCTTCCATGATCCGACGGAAGGGTTTGAGCGCGATTTCGTTTTGCGCAATATCGAGTTTTTCCGCACCGAGTGGTGGCTGCGAACCGGCAGAGGGGATCTCGTGCAGGTGCCGGTGCCCGAGGACGCCATCGCCGACGTGCACCGCGAGTGGCTGCTGATCCAAACCAGGTCGGCATGGACCGTCGGCGGCGTCACGCACCCAGCGGGAGCCCTGCTCGCCGTCAGGTTCGACGCGTTCCTGGCTGGCGACCGGGAGCTGACCGTCTTGTTCGCGCCGGACGCGCACACCTCGCTGAGCTACCACGCCTGGACCCGCAACCACCTGATCATGGCCACGCTCCAGGACGTGCGCAGGCGGCTGGCGGTGCTGACACCCGCTGACGGCCCTTGGCAGCGGGCGGAACTGCCTGGCGTGCCGGAGTTCGCCCACGCCGACCTGGTGGACACCGACTCCTACGACAGTGACGAGTACATGCTGGAGTCCACCGGGTTCACCGAGCCCGGCACGTTGCGTTACGGGCACATCGGCGGGGCGGTGGAAACGCTCGAACAGGCGCCGGCGTTCTTCGACGCCACGTCGATCCGGGTGCGGCAGTTCTTCGCCACCTCGAAGGACGGCACCGCCGTCCCCTATTTCGTGGTCGGGCCCGGCGAGCTGGGCGCCGGGCCGGTCCTGCTCACCGGGTACGGCGGCTTCGAGGTCTCGCTCACCCCGTCCTACAGCGGGGTCATCGGCCGTGGCTGGCTTGCCCGCGGCGGGATCTATGCGGTGGCCAATCTGCGCGGCGGCGGCGAGTACGGGCCGCAGTGGCACTTGTCGGCGATCAAGGAAAACCGGCACCGGGTGTACGAGGACTTCGCCGCCGTGGCCGAGGACCTGGTGACCCGGGGTGTCGCCACCCGCGAGCGCTTGGGCATCGAGGGCGGCAGCAACGGGGGCCTGCTGATGGGCGTGATGCTGACCCGCTACCCGCAGTTGTTCGGCGCGATCGTCTGCCAGGTGCCGCTGCTGGACATGTGGCGCTATCACGAGCTGCTGGCCGGCGCCTCGTGGATGGCCGAGTACGGTGATCCGCGCGAGCCGGCGGAGTGGGCCCATATGCGGCCGTTTTCCCCGTACCACAACGCCTCGGCCGATCAGCAGTACCCGCCGGTCCTGTTCATCACCTCGACCAGGGACGACCGGGTGCACCCTGGCCACGCCCGGAAGATGGTGGCGCTGCTGGCCGAGCAGGGCCACGACGTGACCTACTACGAGAACATCGAAGGTGGCCACGGCGCTGCCGCCGACAACGAGCAGCGCGCGCTGAAGTGGGCCCTGGTGCTGGAGTTCCTCTGGGAGAAGCTGGGCTAAGACGGGTTGCGGAAGTAGGCCGCGGGCGTGAGCCCCGTCTCCCGCCGGAACGCCGCGACGAAGGCGCTCACGGTGTCGTCAGCCGGCTCGCCGGGCGACGGCGGACACCGGGTCACCGGCGGCGAGCGCGGGCAGTGCCGCCTGAAGGCGGAGCAGCGTCCGCCAGCGGCCGAACGGTATCCCGGTTCCGGCCAGGAACGCCCGGGCCAGCGTCCGTTCGCTGGCGCCTGCCTCGCGGCCCCACTCGGCGAGCGTCCGTTTGTCCGCGGGATTCGCCAGCAACGCCACGGCAACCTGCCGGGCGCGGTCGTCGTCCGGCATCCGCAGGTCGATCGTGGTCATCGCGACCGGCTGGAGCAGGTCAGCCAGCACCGCTTCGGCGCGGGCCCGGGCCGTGCCGTCCAGGGTGTCGCCGCCGAGGTAGCCGATCATCGCGGCGAGCAGCGGTCTGGCCGTGACCGGGGTCGGCGCCGTCCAGGTCACCGGGCTGCGGTCGGGCCGGATATACAGCGAGCGCATGGTGGCGGCGCCAGACGACAGCGTCTCGTGGCGCAGCCCGGCCGGGATCCACAGCGCCCGGGTCGGTGGCAGCACCCAGGCCGCGGAACTGGTCCGCACGATGAGCACGCCGCTGGGCGCCCAGGCGAGCTGGTGCTCGGAGTGGGTGTGCCACTCGAACACCGACCCGGTCGGCATCGGGAAGGTGGCGACGATTACCGCACCGTCGGCTGGCGCTGCGCACTGCTCCTCTTGACCGTCCGGCGACACAGAATGGCAGGCTACGCCCTTGGCCGAGGCAGGACCGGACCGTAGCGTCACAAGGGTGAATTTCAACCATGACCAGCTGTGCGGGAGCCCGGAGTGGGCAGCCTACATCCAGGATGAGGTGCTGCCGGCCGTGACCGCCGGGGTGGACCTCGGCCAGGACATGCTGGAGGTCGGTCCCGGCCCTGGGGCGGCGACCGGATGGCTATGCCAGCGGGTGCGCCGGCTGGCCGCGCTGGAGCGGGATGAGCCCGCCGCCGCGGCGCTCGCCGCAAAGTTTCCCGGCGTCCAGGTCACGGTCGGGGACGCCACCCAGATGAGCTACCCGGACTGCTCGTTCGACTCGGTCGGCTCGTTCACCATGCTCCATCACGTCCCCACCACCGCCCTGCAGAACCAGATCCTCGCCGAGGCGCTGCGGGTGCTGCGGCCCGGCGGGATGCTGGTCGGCTCCGACAGTCTGCCCAGCAATGGGCTGCACCAGTTCCACGAGGGCGACACCTGCCACCCGGTCGAGCCGGCGGCGCTGCTGGTGCGCCTGCAGACGCTCGGCTTCGCCGCCATCATGGTCGCCGTCGACGACGTGCTGAGGTTCACCGCACGCAAGGCCGGCCCGGCCGAGTGACCCCCGCGGCCGTCACTGGGGGAGAAGCTGATCCTTCAAGATCTTCCCCAGCGCGGCGCTCGGGCGCCGTGGCGGCCGAGCGCCGCGCGCACCTTCGGCGGCGGTTCGGTGTGGCTGGTTGGTAAGCGGGGTGAGATCCAACGCCGGTAATCTCGGCCTCATCAACGTGCGGCTGGCCCTGGCCGGCGGCCCGCGCTTACCGGCGTCCTGAAGCCGGGCAGCGCGCCCAGGCAGTCCGCACCGGAACCAGGGGGCGCGAAGCCACAAGTGGTGGACACAGACGTCGGGCAGGTATCGGCCTGCCAGCTCGCGCGGCTGCCATGACGCCGCCTCCCATGGCTGCGCCGCGGCGGCGCGGCCGGAAGGTGCTGATCTTGATCATCGTCCTGCTGGTGATCGCCGGCCTGCTCTTCGGCCTGGACCGGGTGGCGGCCGCCTACACGGCGAACCGGATCGCGACCGCGCTGCAGAATGACGGCTTCCCGGTGCGGCCCAACGTGTCGGTCGAGGGCTTTCCGTTCCTGACCCAGCTCATCAGCAGGCGCCTTCAGGGGGTCGAAGTCACCGCGGCGAGATTCCCCGTCGGCCCGGTCACGGCGAGCATCGACGTCCATGCGCAGAACATCGCGCTGGACTCCGGCTACCAATCGGGCACCATCGCGCAGGTCACGGGCACCGGCCTGATCCCCTTCGCCAGCCTGGCCCGACTGCCGGCCCTGGCGGCCGTGCCCGGGCTGCAGATCAGCAGCGACGGGCCGCACATGGTGAAGCTCAGCGCCAACCTCCAAGTGTTCGCGGCGTCAGCCATCGCCCGGGTGAAGCAGACGGCCCGGAATGAGATCGCCCTCCGGATCGTCTCCTCCAGCGGGGTTCCCGCTGCGCTGCTCGCCCCGATCCGCGATCTCATCCTGCAGATCCCGGCGCTCCCGCTGGGGCTCACGGTGAACTCCGTCAGGGTGAGCCCCCGGGGCGTGGTGATCGGCGTGACCGGGCAGAACGTGAAGTTCGGCCAATGACCGGGCGCCTGGCGTCGAAGGTCGCCGTGGTCACCGGGGGCGGGACCGGCATCGGCAGGGCGGTCGCGGCCCGGGAGCTCGCGGCATTCGTGGCGTTCCTGTTCAGCGACGAGGCCGCGTTCATCACCGGCGCCGCCCTGGCGATCGACGGCGGTTCTGCCGCCCAGTGATCGCCCCCGGCACGGCTGGCGCTGCGGGACGGTGGCAAGCTGTGGTCAACGGCCCGGCCGCGCCTCCCGGCGGCTGTGCTGCCCACCCCGACGAGAAGGAGTAGCGATGCCTAGTCGTAGCGCCCGCACGACATGGACCGGCGGCCTTCAGGACGGCACCGGGACCACGGAACTGGTCAGTTCTGGCGTCGGCCGGTACGAGGTCAGCTTCCCCCGGCGGGCGGCCGAGGAGGCGGGCGGCGTGACCAGCCCGGAAGAGCTCATCGCCGCTGCCCACAGCGCCTGCTTCGCCATGCAGTTCTCGGCGATGCTGGGCGACGCCGGCGGCAGCGGGCAGTCCCTCGACGTCGGCGCGCAGGTCAGCCTCGGCCCGGACCCGGCCGGCGGGTTCCGGATCACCGGGATCAAGCTGACCGTGCGGGGCTCGGCCGAGGGCGTAACCGCGGAAAAGTTCGCAGAGGCCGCCGGGCAGGCCAAGAAGGCCTGCCCGGTGAGCAAGGCCCTGGCCGGGACCGACATCACGCTGGAGGTGGTTAACGGCTGAGGCCGGCCGGGCGGCCCTGCCCCGATACGCTCTGGGCATGGACCTTGACCTGCGTGGCGCGCGCGCTCTGGTCACCGGCGGGAGCCGGGGCATCGGCTTCGCCGTGGCCGAAGCGCTGGCCGCCGAAGGGGCGGCCGTGGGGATCGTCGCCCGCGACGCCGACGGCCTTGCCTCGGCCGCCGGCCGCCTGACAGCGCACGGCGTGCCCGTGGCGCGTGTCGCCGCGGACGTCACCGACACGGCCGCGCTCACCATCGCCGTCAACGAGATTGCTCGCGCGCTTGGCGGCCTTGACCACCTGGTGGCGAACGTCGGCGGCACGATCGGCGGAAACCTGGCCGACTCAGCCCCCGGCGACTTCACCGCCACCTTTTCGCTGAACGGGGGGCACGCGGCCGAGCTGATCCGCTCCGGCCTGCCCTACCTGAAGGGCTCGGCCGCGGCCTCCTGCGTGATCATCTCGTCCATCACCGGCATGCGCCCGGCCCCGCGGACCGCGTACGCGGTCGCCAAGGCCGCCGAGATCCACCTCGCCGCCACGGCCGCCGCCGAGCTGGGGCCAGGCCGGCATCCGGGTGAACGCGGTGAGCCCCGGCTCCATCATGTTCCCCGGCGGCGGTTGGGACCGCTTCCGCGCGGAGAACCCGGAGGCGTTCGCCGCATTCCTCGGCAGCCAGTTCCCGTTCGGGCGCCTCGGCCGCCTGGAGGAGGTCGCGGACGTGGTCGTCTTCCTGCTGTCGCGGCGGGCGTCGTGGATCACCGGCGCCAACATCGTGGTAGACGGCGGCCAGGAATACCCAACCGCCCGCCGCTTCAGCGCGCCCTGACAGCGCGGGCGGACAGCGCGGGCGGACAGCGCACCCTGATGGCGCGCCCTGACGGCGTGGCCGGATCAGCCCGCCCGCGGCCGGGCTCAGATCAGCTTCCAGGCCTCGGTGAGGACGCTCCGCAGGATCTGCTCCATCTCGTCGAAGTGCTCCTGCGTGCAGGTCAGCGGCGGGGCGAGCTGGATCACCGGGTCCCCCCGGTCGTCGGCGCGGCAGATCAGCCCGGCATCGTAGAGGGCGTGCGACAGGAAGCCGCGCAGCAGGCGCTCGGACTCCTCGTCGGTGAAGGTTTCCCTGGTCGCCTTCTCCTTGACCATCTCGATGCCGTAGAAGTACCCGTCTCCGCGCACGTCGCCCACGATCGGGAGGTCGGTGAGCTTCTCCAGCGTGCGGCGGAAGGCATCCTCGTTCGCCCGCACGTTCCCGAGCAGGTCTTCCTTCTCGAACACGTCGAGGTTCGCCAGGGCTACCGCGGCCGATACGGGGTGGCCGGCGAACGTGACGCCGTGCAGGAACGTGACGGGGCCGGTGCCGAACGGCTCCATCAGCCGGTCGCTCACGATCATCCCGCCGAGCGGCGCGTAGCCCGATGTGACGCCCTTGGCGAAGGTGATCACATCCGGCTGGTAACCGTAGCGCTGCGAGCCGAAGTAGTAGCCGAGCCGGCCGAACGCGCAGATGACCTCGTCCGACACCAGCAAGACCCCGTAGCGGTCGCAGATCTCGCGGACCCGGGCGAAGTAGCCAGGCGGCGGCGGGAAGCAGCCACCGGAGTTCTGCACCGGCTCCAGATAGACGGCGGCCACCGAGTCCGGGCCCTCGCGCAGGATCGCGCGCTCGATCTCGTCCGCGGCCCACCGCCCGAAGGCGACCCGATCATCGGCGACGAAGCCCGGTGCGCGGTAGAAGTTCGTGTTGGGCACTCGCACCCCGCCCGGCGGCAGCGGCTCGAATGGCGCCTTGATGTCCGGGAGCCCGGTGACCGCCAGCGCGCCCATCGAGGTGCCGTGGTAGGCGATCTCCCGGCTGAGCACCTTGTACCTGCCGGGCTGCCCGATAGTGCGGAAGTACTGCTTGGCCATCTTCCACGCCGACTCGACCGCCTCCGAGCCGCTGGTGGTGAAGAAGACCCGGTTGAGGTCGCCGGGCGCCAGGACGGCCAGCCGCTCGGCGAGCTCGATCGCCCTCGGGTGCGCGTAGGACCACAGCGGGAAGTAGGCCAGCTCGGTCGCCTGGCGGGCGCCCGCCTCGGCTACCTCGGCCCGGCCGTGCCCGATCTGGCTGACGAACAGGCCCGACAGCCCGTCCAGGTAGCGCTTGCCCTGGCTGTCGTAGACGTACTGGCCGGACCCTCGCACGATCACCGGCACGTCGTTGCCCTGGTAGGACGACATGCGCGTGAAGTGCAGCCACAGGTGCCGGCGGGCCCTGGCCTCTAGCGTCTCGGAGGTGAGGTCTGACGCGTGGTCACTGGTCATCTGGTTCCCCAGCTATAGGTCTGCTTACGGAGTTTCAGGTAGACGAAGGTCTCGGTGCTGGTGACGCTCGGGACGCTGCGCACCCGGCTGAGGATCTCCAGCAGGTGATCGTCGTCCTCACAGACCACCTCCACCAGGATGTCGAACGATCCCGAGGTGATCACCACGTAGTCGATCTCGTCCATGTGCGCGAGGTGGTCGGCCACCCGCTCGAGGTCGCCCTCGCACTTGATGCCGATCATGGTCTGCCGGCGGAAGCCCAGCGTCATGGGATCGGTCACGGCGACGATCTGCATGACCCCGCCGTCGATGAGCCGCTGGACCCGCTGCCGGACTGCGGCCTCGGAGAGCCCCACCGCCTTGCCGATCGAGGCATAGGAGCGCCTGCCATCCTGCTGCAACTGCTCGATGATCAGCTTGGAAACATCATCGAGCACGACTCGGGCAGCGGCGGGCCGGGCCGGCCGCGGCGTGCCGCGGTGGCGGCGACCGGGATGACGGCAGTCCCGGGCGTGTGAGCCATGCGGTCGCCTCCTTCGCAAGGGCAATCGTGCCATGCCCCGGGACCTCGTCAACTGATTTAGTAGATTCTAATGCTATCTGCTACGGAATCACTTGTGAACGAATCTAATGTCTGCCAGGGTCGAAGCCGTGAGCTCTGCGACGTTGCACAACTTCGTGAACGGCGAGTACGTCGGCGCCGCGTCCGGCCAGGTGAGTGAGGTCGTTGACCCGAGCACGGGCGAGCCGTACGCGCAGGCCCCGGTCTCCGGCCCCGCCGATGTCGATGCCGCGCTGCGCGCCGCGGCCGGGGCGTTCGAGGTCTGGCGCGACACCACGCCGGCGGAGCGGAGCCTGGCGCTGCTGCGAATGGCGGACGCGGTGGAGGCGCGTGCCGACGAGATCGTCGCCGCGGAGTGCCGCAACACCGGCAAGCCGGTGGGGATCACGCTGGCCGAGGAGGTCCCGCCGCTGGTGGACGAGCTGCGGTTCTTCGCCGGCGCGGCCCGCATCTTGCAGGGCACGTCCGCGGGCGAGTACCTGGCAGGGCACACCTCGGTGCTGCGCCGCGAGCCGGTAGGGGTCTGTGCCCAGGTCACGCCCTGGAACTACCCGATGATGATGGCCGTCTGGAAGTTCGCACCGGCGATCGCCGCGGGCAATGCGGTGGTGCTCAAGCCGTCGGACACCACACCGGTCAGCACGCTGCTGCTGGCCGAGATCGCCGCCGAGTTCCTGCCGCCCGGGGTGTTCAACGTGATCTGCGGCAACCCGGACACCGGCCGGGCCCTGGTGTCGCATGACATCCCGCGGATGGTGTCGATCACCGGCTCGGTGCGGGCCGGCATGGAGGTCGCGCGCGCCGCGGCCGCAGACCTCAAGCGGGTGCACCTGGAACTGGGCGGCAAGGCGCCGGTGATCGTGTTCGACGACGCCGACGTGGCGGCCACCGCGGCGGGCATTGCCCCGGCCGCGTACTTCAATGCGGGGCAGGACTGCACGGCGGCCACCCGGGTGCTGGCCGGTCCAGGCATCGCCGAGGACCTGACCGCTGCCCTCGCCGAGGAGGCGGCCAAGACCACGGTCGGCGGCCTCGACGTGCCCGATGCGGACTACGGCCCGCTGAACAACCCGGTCCAGCTAGCGCGGGTGGAAGGCTTCCTGGCCCGGCGCCCCGGCCATGCACGGGTGGTGACCGGGGGCGGCCGGGTGGGGGAGCGCGGCTACTGTTTCGCGCCCACCGTGGTGACCGGGCTGCACCAGGACGACGAGATGATCCAGCAGGAGATCTTCGGCCCGGTGATCACCGTGCAGCGCTTCACCGACGAGGACGAGGCCCTGCGCTGGGCGAACGGCGTGCAATACGGGCTGGCCGCCAGCGTATGGACGAAGAACCACGGCCGGGCGATGCGGATGGCGCGGCTGCTGGACTTCGGCGCGGTCTGGATCAACACCCACATCCCGTTCGTGTCCGAGATGCCGCACGGCGGGTTCAAGCACTCCGGGTACGGCAAGGACCTGTCGGTCTACGGGTTCGAGGACTACACCAGGATCAAGCACGTGATGAGCAGCCTGGAGGCCTGACCGTCACGCCGCACGTTTGATCGAACGAGCGCGCCGCACGTTTGATTGAACGAGGGTGCGCTCCTAGCGTGGAGGAGCACGCCCGCTGCGGCCGGAAGGAATGCCGATGACGCTCGACCCTGGGACCGCCGATCAGCTTCGTGCCACGCTGGCCACCGTGGCCGCGATCCCCGTGACCCCGTTCGGTCCCGACGGCCAGGTCAACTGGGATGCCCATGGCCGGGTGATCCGGCGCATGGTGGACGCCGGCGTCCAGCTGATCACGCCGAACGGGAACACCGGCGAGTTCTACGCGCTGACCGCAGCGGAGGCGCGGCGCGCAACGGAGTCCGCGGTGGCGGTGGCCGGCGGCGGTGACGCGGGGCAGCGCGCCGACGTGCTCACGGGGGTGGGGCACGACCTGCCGAGCGCGATCGAGGCGGCGCGGCACGCCCGCGACAACGGGGTGCGCATGATCATGATCCACCAGCCAGTCGGCCCGTATGTATCCGCCGCCGGATGGCTGGAATACCACCGGGTCATCGCCGGGGCGCTGCCCGACATGGGAGTGGTGCTCTACGTCCGGGACCCCCGGATCGGGGCACGGCACATCCGCCTGCTTGGGGACCTGTGCCCGAACGTGATCGCGGTCAAATACGGCATCCGGGACCCGGTGCAGTTCGCGCAGGTGACCAGGGATGCGGGCGCAGACCGGTTTACCTGGCTGGCCGGGCTGGCCGAGCTGACCGCGCCCGCCTGCTGGACGTCGGGCGCGCGCGGCTTCACCTCCGGGCTGGTGAACGTCGCGCCGGGCCTGGCGCTGTCGATGCTGGAGTCGCTGCGCGGCGGCGACATGGCCGGCGCCATGAAGGCGTGGGACGCATGCCGTCCGTTCGAGGAACTGCGCGCCGCCGACTCGTCGGCCGACAACGTGAGCGTGGTCAAGGAGGCCCTCGCACAGCTCAGGCTCTGCCGGCCGGACGTGCGCCCGCCCAGCCACCGGGTGGCGGAGGAGGTGCGCACCCAGATCGCCGGGATCCTGGCCGGGTGGGGGCTGACCGGGGGAGGCCCGCGATGAGGCGGACACCGGAAACGCTGCGCAGCGCCACCTGGTTCGGCCCGATGAGCCTGCGGTCGTTCGGCCACCGGTCGCGGATGCGGCAGATGGGCGTGGGCGCCGCCGAGCACACGGGCAAGCCGGTCATCGCGATCCTCAACACCTGGTCCGAGCTGAACCCGTGCCACATGCACCTGCGGGAGCGCGCCGAGCAGGTCAAGCGCGGCGTGTGGCAGGCGGGCGGCTTCCCGGTGGAGTTCGGCGTCTCCACCCTGTCCGAGACGTACTGCAAGCCGACCCCGATGATGTACCGGAACCTGCTGGCCATCGAGGCCGAGGAGACGCTGCGCTCCTACCCGGCCGACGGCGCGGTGCTGATGGGCGGGTGCGACAAGACCACGCCCGGGTTGCTCATGGGCGCGGCGAGCGCCGGGCTGCCGGCCATCTACGTCCCCGCCGGGCCGATGCTGCGGGGCAACTACCGGGATCAGCCGGTGGGCAGCGGCACCGACCAGTGGAAGTTCTGGGACGACTACCGGGCCGGCTTGATCGGCGACTGTGAGCTGGCCGACCTGGAGATCGGCATCGCCCGCTCGCCCGGCCACTGCATGACCATGGGGACCGCGTCCACCATGACCTCCTCTGCCGAGGCGCTGGGCATGACGCTGCCCGGGGCCGCGTCCATCCCGGCGCCGGACTCGGCGCACTACCGGATGGCCGCGGCGAGCGGCAGCCGGATCGTGGAGATGGTCTGGGAGGGCCTGACCCCGGCGGACATCCTCACCAGGGAGGCGTTCGAGGACGCCGTCGCCGCCGTGCTCGCGCTGGGCGGGTCCACGAACGCGGTGATCCACCTGGTCGCGATGGCCGGGCGGTGCGGGGTGCCGCTGACACTGGATGACTTCGACGCCACCTCCCGCCGCATCCCGGTGCTCGCGAACATCCGGCCCACCGGGGCGTACCTGATGGAGGACTTCTACTACGCCGGCGGCCTGCCCGCGCTGCTTGCCCAGCTCAGCCGGGTTCCCGGCGCCCTGCACACCGACCGGGTCACGGTGAACGGCCGGACGCTGGGCGAGAACCTGGCACAGGCGGAGGTCTGGAACCCGGACGTGATCAGGTCGCCGGACAACGCCCTGTCGCCCGACGGCGGGCTAGCCGTGCTGCGCGGCAACCTGGCCCCGGACGGCGCGGTCATCAAGCCCCTCGCCGCCCAGCCAGGCCTGCTCACGCACACCGGGCCTGCGGTGGTCTTCGACAGCTACGCGCAGATGCAGGAGCGGATCGACGACCCGGCGCTCGGCGTGACCCCGGAGTCAGTGCTCGTGCTGCGCGGCGCCGGGCCCCGGGGCGGGCCGGGCATGCCCGAGTACGGCATGCTGCCCATCCCCAAGTACCTGCTGGCCCGCGGGATCAGGGACATGGTGCGGATCTCCGACGCGCGGATGAGCGGGACCAGCTACGGCGCCTGCGTCCTGCACGTCGCGCCCGAGTCGTGGGTGGGCGGTCCGCTGGCGCTGGTCCGCAGCGGCGACCCGGTCACGCTGAACGTGGCCGAGCGGGTGCTGCGGCTGGAGGTCGATGACGCCGAGCTGGACCGCCGGCGGGCCAGCTGGCAGCCCCCGCAGCCCCGGTACCACCGCGGCTACGGCGCCCTGTTCAGCGAGCAGGTCACCCAGGCCAACGAGGGCTGCGACTTCGAGTTCCTGGCCCGCCCCGGCAGCATCCCCGACCCCGAGCCCAACCCGCAGTAACCCGCCGGGCGGGCGGGGACGGCGTAGTGTTGGCTGCCGTGCCAACGATCCTCATCACCGGCGCGGCCGGGCTGATCGGGTCCATGCTGCGCCCGCGACTGGCCCGCCCCGGCCGGACCCTGCGCCTGCTCGACATCGCCGACCTCACCGCCGGGCCTGCCGAAGAGGTGGTCCAGGCGTCGATCACCGACATGGACGCGATGACCGCCGCCTCCCGCGGCGCCTCGGCCGTGATCCACCTGGCGAACATCGCCACCGAGGCATCCTGGGAGGAGATACTCCAGGTCAACATCCACGGCACGTACGTGGCATTCGAGGCGGCGCGGCGGGCGGGCGTGCCGCGGGTGATCTTCGCCTCGTCCAACCATGCCGTCGGGTTCTCGCCGCGGGAGAGCTTCCCGGTGCCCGACTGCGCGTTCCCCGCGCCGGACACCTACTACGGCGTGGGCAAGGTGGCGGGCGAGGCCCTGGCCGGCCTTTACCACTACCGGTACGGCCTGGACACGATCTGCATCCGCATTCTGACCTGCATCGAAAAGCCCCCGAGCACGCGGGCCTTGTCGACCTGGCTGTCCCCGGACGACGCCGCCGGCTGTTCGAGGCGTGCCTGACCGTGCCGGACCCAGGGTTCCGCGTCGTCTTCGGCGTCTCGGCCAACACCCGCGGCGGCTGGGTCAGCCTGCGGGCGGCGCAGGAGCTCGGGTATGCCCCCCGGGACAACGCCGAGTCGCTGGCGGACGAGGTGATCGCAGAGTTCGGCGAGCCCGATCCCGCCGATCCGCTGTTCCGCTACCTCGGCGGCGAGTTCACCCTGCCCGATCTGGACGCCGAAATCCCCTGAGTCGGAAGGCCAAGCGTGCGGGCCTGGGCGAACCTGTACCCGTGGGACGTGAACGGCGACCCGGCGGCGGCGGACCGGATCGCCGGCCTGGGCCTGACCGGGGTCACGCTCGCCGCCGCCTACCACTCCGTCCGCGCGGTGACCCCGTTCCACCCCGAGCACCGGATCGTCACCCGCGATGCCGCGGTCTACTACCGCGCCGACCCGGCCCGCTGGCGGGCCGCCGCGCGGCGGCCCGCCCGGCTGCGGCCCGCGGTGGTCCGCCCGGCCGGGTCGTTCGAGCGCGCCGCCGCCGCGCTCCGCTCCCGCGGCCTGCGGGTGACCGCCTGGGTGGTGATCACGCACAACGACCAGCTCGGCGCGGCCGTGCCGTCCGCCGCGGTGCGCAACGCGTTCGGCGACAGCTACCCGTGGGCGCTGTGCCCCGCCTCGCCGGCGGTCCGCGAGTACGCCGCCGCGCTGGCCGGCGAGATCGCGGCGCTGCCCGAGGCGGACGCGATCGAGCTCGAGGCCTGCGGCTGGTACGGCGTCGAGCACCTCAGCGCGCACGACAAGACGGCAGGCGCGGCCGCGGGCGCGCAGGCGCAGTGGCTGCTGTCGGTCTGCTTCTGTGCCGCATGCCGCGGGGAGTACGCGGCGGCCGGGGCCGACCCCGCCTGGCTGGCCGCCTGCGTCCGCACCGCCGTGGGCCCCGGTCCCGGCCCCGGGCAGGCACAGCTGCCCGGGGCGGCCGCGCGGGTGCTGCTCGGCGTCCGGGCGGCCCTTGCGTCCCGGTTCCAGCGCGAGGTGATCGCGGCGGCCCGTGCCCCCGGCAAACCCGTCTACCTGCACGCGCACCCCGACCCGAGGGCGATGGGGGCGAACCCGGGATACGAGCGCGGCGCGCTGGCCGGGGCGACCGGGATCGTGCTGTCCTGCTGGGATCCGCGGGCTGCCCCAGGCCTGGTCGGCCAGGCCGGCGAAACGGCGCCGCCAGGCGCCGTCATCGCCGCGTCACTGCTGGCGGTGGCCGGCCTCGGCGGCGACCCCGCGACGCTGCCCGCCCAGGCTGCCGCGGTGCGTGCCGCGGGCGCCACCGAGCTGCGCCTCTACCATGCCGGGCTGGCCGCGGCGTCCGACCTCGCGGCGATCTGCGACCTCTGCTCGACTGGCGCCTGAGTGGCCGGATACGACCGCGAGCAGGGCGACGTGCAATGAGGTACGCGACTCGGCGGAGTCCAGGCTCACCCCGAGGATGCGCTCGATGAGCCGCAGCCGCTCGTAGAAGGTGGGCCGGGCCAGGTGCGCCCGGCCCGCCGCGGCCGCCTTGTTGCCGCCCTCGGCCAGGTAGGCGCCGAGAACCCTGGTCAGCCTGGTGCCGTGCGCCTGGTCATGGGCGAGCAGCGGGCCGATTTCCCGGTCCACGAACGTGGCCAGCCGTGCGTCGTCGCCCAGCAGGTGCAGCAGCCCGCGCAGCCGCAGGTCCGCCAGCCGGTAGTAAGGCCGGGACCGGCCGGGCGCCGATGGCTGGGCGGCGGCGTCCGCGACCTGCTGCGCTTCCAGCAGCGAGCGGCGCGCGTCGGCCAGGGTTGCCACATCAGACCCGACCCCGATCACCAGGTCGTCACCGGGGAGCCGCCGCCGGGTGGCCGCGCAGACCGCGCCGAGCGCTGGGTCGCCGGGCACGTGCCGGTCCAGAGACAACAGGGCGCCGACGCTTTCCTCATCGAGCGGGCCGACCAGCGCGGGGATTCGCTCACCGCGGCACGCGTCGGCAACGGCGTCGCCGACCTTGGCCGCCGCGGCGTGGGCCGGCAGCCCTCGCCCCCCGTGCCGGAACCTGATCACCATGGTGAGCAGTTGCCGCCCGGTGACCTGGACGCCTAGCGCCCTTGCTCGCGCGGCCGCCTCGTCCAGGTCCGGGTAGGCCCCGGCCACGATGGCGCCGATCAGCGTCGCGTGCGCCTGCCGTTCCAGGCTCTCGTGCTGGCGAGTGAGCAGCCGCGACAGCGCGAGCGCGGTCGCGGTCCGCTCGATCAGCACCGTGTCACCGGGGCCCGGAGGCGTCCCGCAGGCCAGGATGACCCGGCCCCAGTCCTCGCCGCGCGCGCCCGCCATGGTGACCAGCCAGCCGGACGGCTCGTCGTAACCTGTCCGCCCCCGCAGGGTGACGGCGCGGGAGCGGGCCTCGAACCCGTCGAGCAGCGCCGCCGGGTCGGCCCCGGCCGGTTCGCAGGCCAGCACGTGATGCGACAGGTCCTCCAGGATCACCGGCCGGCCCGCCAGCAGGGCCGCCTGGCGGAGGATCTCCGCGGGGCCCGCGCCCGCCACCGCCAAGTCGGTGAACACCTCGTGCAGCCGGGCGGAGGCGCGCAAGCTGATCGAGCTGGTCGTCGATGATCCGGGCGTGCACCGCCTCGGTGATCTCGACGAACGGGACCTCATGGCCGAACACGATCAGCGGCAGCCGGTGCGACTCCGCCGCGGCGGCGAAACTGGCCGGCAGCCCGCCGGTGTACCGGCGGCCCAGTTCCACGGCGAGCCCGGCCACCCCCACCGAGGCCAGGCCGGCCACGTAGGCGTCGAGCAGCGGGCCCTCGCCGGGCAGCGCGATCCCGGTGGTGAGCACGAGTTCGCCGCCGCGCAGCAGGCGGGCCGCGTCGGCCAGTTCGATCGCGTGCACCCACCGGACCGGCGTGCCGAGCCGGTCGGTCCCCGCCACCACCCGCGGCTCCCCGCGCCGCATCACGTCCAGCGCGAGCACCTCGGCCACCGTCGGCAGCACATCGCCCCTTCCCGCCCTCGGCTCGTTCGTGATCATGACTTACAGGGCGCTATCACGCCCGCTAAGTCAGGTCACGAGCGGGGGATGATCTCGCTGTCTTACATGATGTCAATGAAGATAGCTATTAGCTTACAAAGCGTCGGACTTGTACCGACGGGTAGCGCGGGAGACTGGGGCGCATGACTGATCTTGTGCAACGGCATCGCGCTGTCCTGCCCAACTGGATGGGCCTGTACTACGAGCACCCGATGGAACTCGTCAGCGGCAGCGGCAGCCGCGTCACCGACGCCTCCGGGCGCAGCTACCTCGACTTCTTCTGCGGCATCCTCACCAACATGCTCGGGTACGACCTGCCCGAGGTCCGGGACGCCGTGCAGCGCCAGCTCTCCACCGGGATCGTGCACACCTCGACCCTGTACCTGATCCGCAGCCAGGTGGCACTGGCCGAGAAACTGGCCCGCCTGTCCGGGATCAAGGGCGCCAAGGTGTTCTTCACCAACTCGGGCACCGAGGCCAACGAGACCGCGCTGATGCTCGCCACCACCGCGCGCCGGTCGAACCAGGTGCTCGCGATGCGCGGCAGCTACCACGGCCGCTCTTTTGGCGCCGTCGCGATCACGGGCAACGTCGGGTGGAAGAGTTCCCAACTCGCTCCGTTTAGCGTGCAATACCTGCACGGCACCGACCGGTACCTGCCCGCCTTCGCCAGCCTCAGCGACGAGCAGTACATCGAAGCCTGCACCGCCGACCTGAAGCATCTGCTCACCGCGGCCACCGCGCGCGACGTCGCGTGCCTGATCGCCGAGCCGGTCCAGGGCGTCGGCGGGTTCACCATGGCGCCGGATGGGCTGCTCGGCGCCTACCGCGACCTGCTTGCCGAACACGGCGTCCTGTTCATCTCCGACGAGGTGCAGACCGCCTGGGGGAGGACCGGGGAGCACTTCTGGGGGATCGGCGCGCACGGCGTGACCCCGGACATGATCACGTTCGCCAAGGGGCTCGGCAACGGGTTCGCCATCGGCGGGGTGATCGCCCGCGGTGACCTGATGGACTCGCTGCCCGCCAACGGCATCTCCACCTTCGGCGGCAATCCGCTGGCCACCACCGCGGCCAACGCGGCCCTGGACTACGTGCTCGACCACGACCTGCAGCGGAATGCGGCCACGCTCGGCACCATGATCATCGAAGGGCTGCGGGAGGCCACCGGGCCGCTGTGGTCGGTCGGCGAGGTCCGGGGCAAGGGCCTGATGTTCGCGGTGGACCTGGTGGACCCGCGCACCGGCGCGCCCAGCCCGGCGCTGGCCACCCGCGCGCTGGAGGAGGCGCGCGACCGCGGCCTGCTCATAGGCAAGGGCGGTCTGCAGGGCCACGCGCTGCGGATGGCGCCGCCGATGAACATCACCGAGGCCGACGCCAAGGAGGGCATGGGGATGCTCATCGACGCGCTGCGCGACGTGGATGCGAGGGCGGCGAAATGAGCAGGCACAGGCAGGCGAGCGCCGCGCCGGAGGCGCGGAGAAGCGAGCAAGAGAACACCGGGCGGCGCGACGAAGGAGCGGAGCCGAGCAAGAGAACACCGGGCGGCGTGACGAAGGAGCGGAGCCGAGCAAATGAAGCACTGTAGCCACTGGATCGGCGGCAAGCTGTGGGATGGTGCCGCGCAGCGGCACGGTGACATCTACAACCCGGCCACCGGGCAGGTGAGCGGCACCGTCGATTTCGCCTCGGCCACGGTGGTCGGCGACGCGGTCGCGGCGGCCGCGAAGGCCCTTCCCGGGTGGCGCTCTTTTTCACTTGCCAAACGAACTGGCGTGCTGTTCGCGTTTCGCGAGCTGATCAATTCCCACCGTCGGGAGCTTGCCGAGCTGATCAGCGCCGAGCACGGCAAGGTGGCCTCGGACGCGGAGGGGGAGGTGGCCCGCGGCCTGGAGGTTGTCGAGTTCGCCTGCGGGATCGGCCACTTGCTCAAGGGCGGATACTCGGAGAACGTGTCCACCGGCGTGGACGCCTACTCAATCCGCCAGCCGCTGGGCGTGGTCGCCGGGATCACCCCGTTCAACTTCCCGGCCATGGTGCCGATGTGGATGTTCCCGATCGCGCTGGCTTGCGGCAACACGTTCGTGCTGAAGCCGTCGGAGAAGGATCCCTCGGCGTCGCTGCTGCTGGCCAGGCTGCTGGCCGAGGCAGGGCTGCCCGAGGGCGTGTTCAACGTGGTGCACGGCGACAAGGAGGCCGTGGACGCGCTGCTCACCCACCCCGACGTGCGGGCGGTGAGCTTCGTCGGGTCCACCCCGATCGCGCGGTACGTGTACCAGACCGGCACTTCGGCGGGCAAGCGGGTGCAGGCGCTGGGCGGGGCCAAGAACCACATGGTCGTCCTGCCCGACGCGGACACCGACCTGGCCGCCGACGCGGCGGTGTCGGCCGGGTTCGGCTCGGCGGGAGAGCGGTGCATGGCCGTGTCCGTGCTGGTCGCGGTCGGCGACGCGGGCGACGAACTGGTCGCCAAGATCGCTGAGCGGGTGCGCGCGCTGCGGGTCGGCCCGGGCACCGATGAGCGGTCGGAAATGGGCCCGCTGGTCACCGGGCCGCACCGGGACAAGGTCGCGTCCTACCTGGACGGCGGGGTCGCCGAAGGCGCCACGCTGGCGGTGGACGGCCGGATGCACCCCGTGATCGGCGGCGAGTCCGGCGGCTTCTGGCTCGGCCCGAGCGTCCTCGACCACGTCACCCCGGAGATGAGCTGCTACCGCGACGAGATCTTCGGCCCGGTGCTGTCGGTGGTCCGGGCGCCCAGCTACGACGACGCGCTGCAACTGGTCACCGACAACCCCTACGGCAACGGGGTGGCGATCTTCACCAACGACGGCCGGGCGGCCCGCCGGTTCGTGTCCGAGGTGGAGGTCGGCATGGTCGGCGTGAACGTGCCGATCCCGGTGCCGATGGCGTACTACTCGTTCGGCGGGTGGAAATCGTCGCTGTTCGGCGACACCCACATCTACGGAACTGAGGGCATCCACTTCTACACCCGGGGCAAGGCGGTCACCTCCCGCTGGCTGGACCCCAGCCACGGCGGGGTAAACCTGGGGTTCCCGACGAACAAGTAAGCCGCGACCACGCGGCAGGCCCGGCAGCTCGCCGGGCCTGCCGGGCCATCCCAGGGCCGTCACGCGGCGGCGCTGAACACCGGGTAGTACGCGCCGGACTGGCCGGACGCGGTGGGGTGGTAGGAGTCGCTGAGGTTGAACCAGTCCACCGAGCGCAGCCAGCACCTCGTCAAGACACCTTTTACGCCGGCCGGGGCGCCCCAGCGGGCGCCCCGGCCGGTTCCGTCAGGTGTGCTCCCTGGTCACCTGACGCCGGTCAGCGCCGCGGCGGCGTGGCGGCCCCGGCCGCCGGGCAGCCAGGCCAGCCAGCGGGGCAGGTACCAGTTGCGCTCACCGAGCAGGGACATGGCGGCCGGCATCAGCACCCCGCGCACCACGGTGGCGTCGATGAGGATCGCCGTGGCCAGGCCGATGCCGATCATCTTGAACTCGAGCACCGAGAGCGTGGCGAAGATCGAGAACACCGCCACCATGATCACCGCGGCGCTGGTCACCACGCCCGCGCTGGCGCCGATGCCGGTGGCGATCGCCTCCCGCGTGGGCGTGCCCCGCAGCCGCAGTTCCCGGATCCGGCTCAGGATGAACACGTGGTAGTCCATGCTCAGCCCGAACAGGAGCACGAACATGAACAGCGGCATCCACGGCACGATCCCGCCGTACGGGCTGAACCCCAGCGGGCCGTGCAGGTGGCCGTCCTGGAAGATCAGGGTCAGCACCCCGTAGGCCGCGCCGATGGACAGCAGGTTCAGCGCGATGGACATCATCGGGATGAACACCGACCGGAAGCTGACCATCAGCACCAGGAACGCCAGGCCGAGGACGAAGACGAAGACCAGCGGCAGGGTGGCGGTGAGCCGGGTGTCGAAGTCGTGGTTGCCCGCGGTCATGCCGGTCACCGCGTAGTCGATGCCGCTGACCTTGCCAAGCGTGGCCGGCAGCGCCTGGTCGCGCAGCTGGGCCAGCGCCCGGTTGGAGGTAGCGTCCGTGCCACCCCCGGCCAGTGGCACCGAGACCACCATCACCTGGCTGTGATCAAGCAGCGCGGTGGTGACCGGCTGGCGCAGCAGCGTGCCGGTCGCGGCCCGCCCCTGCAGGGCCGTGATCGCATGCCGCACCGCGGGGCCGGTGAGGTTGTCGCCGGTGACGACGACCTCGGCCGGTGCCGGGCCGCCGGGGAAGGCCCGCTGGGTGGCCAGCAGGCTCTGCACCACCGGAACGTTCGTGGGCAGGTCGCGGAAGCCGGGCTCGGCGAGCCGCATGCTGAGCGCGGGCACGGCCAGGGCGGCGAGCGCCAGCGCGGCCGTGCCGCCGAACAGAACCGGCTTGGCCACCACACGGCGGGCCAGCGCCGCCCACACCCGGGACGGGCGCGCCGCGGTCCGGCGGCGGCCGAGGAACGGGATCCTGCCGCGGTCCACCCAGGAGCCAAGCAGCGACAGCGCCGCCGGGAGCGCGGTCAGCGACCCGAGCACGGTGATGCCGACCACCATGATCGTGCCCACGGCCAGCCCGGAGAAGACGTCGATGCCGGTTAGGAACAGCCCGGACAGCGAGATCATCACGGTGAGGCCCGACACCACGATGGCGCGGCCCGAGGTGGCCGCGGCTCTGCGCACCGCCGTGTAGGTGTCGGCGCCCGCTGCTCGTTCCTCGCGCTCCCGGCGCAGGTAGAACAGCGAGTAGTCGACGCCCACGGCCATGCCGACCAGCAGCACGACCGACGACGTGGTGCTGCCCACCGGCAGCCAGCGGCTCGGGATCGCGAGCAGCGAGATGGCGCTGGTCACCGCGGTGCCTGCGAGCAGCAGCGGGATGCCCGCCGCGATCAGCGCGCCGAAGACGAGCAGTAGCAACACCAGCGTGATCGGCACCGAGGTGACCTCGGCGCGGCGGAAGTCGGAGCTGATGATGCTGTTGGTGGCCCGGTCCACGCTGGCCTGGCCGGACTCGGCCACCCGCAGGCCCGGGTGGGCGGCTTGGACGGCGGCGACGGCGCGCTCGGCGGGGACGACCGTCTGATCCGCGTTGTCCGGGTTGCCCGCGACGTTGAAGGTGACCAGCGCGGAGCGGCCGTCCCGGGATATCAGCTTATGGCCGCCGGGGGCCAGCGGCGACTGGATGCCGGTGGCCACCTTGGGCATGGCGCCGAGGGCTGCGGTCACCTGCCTGATGACCCGGCGGATTTCCGGGTCGGAGGCCACGGTGCGGGTGCCGCTCCTGGCCTGGATCAGGACGGTTTCTGAGGCGGGCTGGATCACCCCGGGTCGGCTCAGCACCCGCTCCGCCCGGCCCGCCTGGCCGGGGTCGTAGCTGTTCAGGTTCTTGGTGCCGAGCATGCTGCTAATCAGCACGGCGCCGGCGACCAGCAGCAGCCAGCCGAACAGCGCGGTCTTGCGGTGCCTGGCGCTCCAGCCGGCGATACGTTCCACCACAGGGGCGCGCACCGGCTCGCGCGGCTGGCCAGTGGCGTCTTCCCCGGCGTGCAGCAATGCGTGCGGGCTTTTCATGGGAGCCTCACTGGGTTGTGGCCGTCGTTCAGGACTCTCCTCAGCCTTCTTGGCCGGGCCCCGCGGCGACATCCGGCAGGCCGCCCGATCGGGGGTAGGGCTGGCCTCACCTGGAACCGGGAGGACAACGGGATGGGTGCCGCGCCGCCGGACGCCTAGGGTGAGTCCCGTGAGCCCAGATGTCGTCGGCCGGGAAGCGCCCAGCGCCGTGGTTGCCGAGGATCGCCGGACCAGCCCGGCGACCGTGCTGCGCGCGGTCGTCTCGGGCCGGACCTGGCTCGCCGTCATCCACCTGATGGTGGGATTCTTCGTCGGCGTCATCACCTTCACGGTGGTGCTGACCGGCCTGGTCACCGGGATAGCGCTGCTGCCGTTCTTCCTGGCCGGCCTGCCGGTGCTGGCGGGCACCTTCTGGCTGTGCATCTGGATGGCGGGCGCCGAGCGGACCAGGTTCGCCCTGCTGCTGGGCCGGGCCATCCCGGCCGTGCCGCCGCCGCGGGGAAGGACCAGGCTGCGCACCATGGTGGCGCCGCTGACCTCCGGGGCGGCATGGCGCTACGCCGCCTACGCGCTGATCAGGTTCCCGCTTGGCGTGCTGCAGTTCGTGCTGGTCAGCGTGGTATGGGCGGTGGGCCTGGTGCTGGTCACCGCGCCCACCTACTACTGGGCGCTGCCCGGCGGGGGCTTCCACCTCGGCGGCCCTGTGATCCGCACGCCCGCGGCGCTGATCGCGGCCGTCCTGGCCGGCGTGGCGGTGCTGCTGCTGTCCCCGGTGGTCACCGCCCTGCTGGCCGCGGGCGACACGGCGGTCACCAGGGGGCTGCTCGGGTCGGGCCGGGAAGAGCTGACCGCCCGGATCGGTGAGTTGGAGACCAGCCGGGCGCGGGTGATGGACGCGGCCGAGACCGAGCGCATGCGCATCGAACGGGACCTGCACGACGGCGCGCAGCAGCGCCTGGTGTCCCTGGCGATGGAACTTGGCCGGGCCAAGGCCAAGTTCGGCACCGACCCCGAAGGGGCCGAAGCAATCGTCAGCCAGGCCCACGAAGAGGCCAAAGCGGCGCTGGCCGAACTGCGGAACCTGGTGCGCGGCGTGCACCCGCCGGTGCTGTCCGACCGGGGCCTGGACGCGGCCCTGTCCGGGCTGGCGGCGCTGTCCCCGGTCCCGGTGACCGTGTCGGTCGACCTGCCGGTCCGGCCGCCCGTCGCGGTGGAGGCGATCGCCTACTTCGTGGTCGCCGAGGGGCTCACCAACATCGCCAAGCACTCCCACGCCAGCCACGCGCAGGTCGTCGTGGTCCGTTCCGGGGACATGCTGTCCCTGGAGATCACCGATGACGGCGTCGGCGGGGCGGACCCGGCCGGGCAGGGCCTGTCCGGGCTGGCGGCGCGGGTCGCAGGCGTGGACGGGCGGCTCCGGGTGACCAGCCCGCCCGGCGGGCCGACGACGCTGGAGGTGACGCTGCCGTGCGCGTCGTGATCGCGGAAGACTCGGTGCTGCTGCGCGAGGGCCTGACCCGGCTGCTCGCCGAGGCGGGTCACGAGGTCGTGGCCGCCGCCGGCGAGGCGGAGGAGTTCCTCCGGGAGGTCGGCGAGCACCAGCCCGACGTGGTGGTCGTGGACGTGCGGATGCCGCCGACGTTCACCGACGAGGGGCTGCGTGCCGCGCTGGTGGTGCGTAGCACCTGGCCAGGCGTCGGCGTCCTCGTGCTGTCCCAGTATGTGGAGGAACGGTACGCCACCGAACTGCTCTCCGACCGGCCGCAGGGTGTCGGGTACCTGCTCAAGGACCGGGTCGCCGACCTGACCGAGTTCCTCGGCGCGCTGGACCGCGTCGCGGCGCAGGGCAGCGCGCTCGACCCCGAGGTCGTCGCGCAACTGCTCGCCCGCAGCCGTCATCCGCTGGCCGCGCTCACCCCACGAGAGCTGGACGTGCTGGCCCTGATGGCCGAGGGCCGGTCCAACGCGGCGATCGCAGTGGAACTCGTCGTCAGCGACGGCGCCGTGGAAAAACACATCAACAACATCTTCGCCAAGCTCGGCCTGCCCCCCGCCGACCGCGATCACCGGCGGGTCCTCGCGGCGCTGCGCTATCTGGGAGCTGATGGGGCATGACCGCGCCGTTGCCAATGACCACGGGCCGCCGGGTGGCCCTTCTCCTCGGGCTTCCGGTGGCCCTGGCCGTCATCGGCTGGACCGGGCTCACCGCGGTCGCCTACGCCGGGCAGGCCAGCTATCCGGTGCGGCTGGCCGTGCCGGTGCACGGCAGCACGGTCAGCTTGTCCGCCGGCGCCGGGGACGTGCGCGTCACCCAGGCGCCGGGCAGCCAGCTAAACCTGACCGGGACCGCGCGCTACTCGGTCGTCCGGTCCACGGTGACCTGGCATAACACCCGGTCCGGTGTGATCGTGACACCGAGGTGCCACTTCGTCGTCGGCAACTGCTCGTTCGACTTCCACGCGGTCGTGCCCGAGGGCAAGCGGGCGCTCATCTTCACCGGTTCCGGCAACGTGACGCTGGCGAACCTGTCCGGCCCGGTCATCGCCGGGACCGGTTCGGGCAACATCCGCGCCGAGAACATCCCCGACGCCGTCAGTATGGAGACCGGGTCCGGGGACATCTCCGGCGCCACCGTGTCCGGGGCGAAGGTCACCGTCAAGACCGGCTCCGGCGACATCTCCATCGAAGGCCTGACCGGCGCGCACGTGATCGCGAGCGCCGGGTCCGGGGACATCACGCTGACCTTCACCAAGATCCCCGACCGGGTGCACGTGGACAACGGGTCGGGGAACGTGACGCTGGTGCTCCCGCCCGGCAACACCCCGTACCAGGTCAATGCCGCCACGGACTCCGGCAACCGTGAGGTCACCGTGCCCACCAACCAAGCGTCCCCACACGTGATCACGGTCAGCGACGGATCCGGCAACATCTCCATCACGAACTGACCGCCCGGCGCGGGGCACCGCGGCCGGGTCTCAGAGCGCGGCGAAGGCGTCCTCCAGGATCGATAGGCCCTCTTCGAGCAGTTCCTCGCCGATGACCAGCGGCGGCAGGAACCGGAGCACGTTGCCGTAGGTGCCGCAGGTGAGCACGACGAGACCGGCCGCGTGGCAAGCCCTGGCAATCTGCCCCGTGGCGCCTGGGTCCGGGGTGAGGCTGCCGGGCTCGGCAAGCTCGATGGCGATCATCGCGCCGCGCCCGCGCACGTCGGCGATGAACGGGTACGTGCCGGCCAGCTTGCGCAGCCGGGGGAGCATGATCTCGCCGATCCGGCGGGCCCGCCCGGCCAGGTCCTCCGCCTCCATCGTCTCGATCGCGCCGAGCGCGGCAGCGCACGCGACCGGGTTGCCGCCGTAGGTCCCGCCGAGCCCGCCGACGTGCACCGAGTCCATGATCTCGGTCCTGCCGGTCACCGCGGCCAGCGGCAGCCCGCCCGCGATGCCCTTGGCCGTGGTGACCAGGTCGGGCACCACGCCCTCGTGGTCGCAGGCGAACCAGTCCCCGGTCCGGCAGAACCCGCTCTGGATCTCGTCGGCTATCACCAGGATGCCGTGCCGCGCGCAGAACTCCGCCAGCCCGGGCAGGAAGCCTTCGGGCGGGACGATGAACCCGCCCTCGCCCTGGATCGGCTCGATGATCACCGCGGCCACGTTGTCCTCGCCGACCTGGGTGTGGATCAGCCCGGTGATCACGTCGAGGGCGTCCTTGGCGCACCGGTCCGGGCCGCCGGGCCAGCGCAGCGGGTAGGCCATAGGCACCCGGTAGATCTCGCCCGCGAACGGGCCGAACTTGTCCTTGTAGGGCATGTTCTTCGCGGTCAGCGCCATGGTGAGGTTGGTGCGGCCGTGGTAGGCGTGGTCGAAGGCCACGACGGCCTGCTTCCCGGTAGCGTGCCGGGCAATCTTGACCGCGTTCTCCACCGCCTCCGCGCCGGAGTTGAACAGCGCGGAGCGCTTGTCGTGGCCGCCCGGGGTGTGCTCGGCCAGCTTTTCGCACACCGCCACGTACCCCTCGTACGGCGTGACCATGAAGCAGGTGTGGGTGAACTGGCCGGCCTGGTGCTGGACCCGCTCGGCCAGGCGCGGCGCGCTGTTCCCGACCGAGGTGACCGCGATGCCGGAGCCGAAGTCGATGAGGGAGTTACCGTCGGCGTCCACCAGCACTCCGCCTCCGGCGGCGGTGATGAACACCGGCAGCACGTGGCTGACCCCGCGGGCCACGGCGGCCTCGCGCCGGGCCAGCAGTTCGCGGGAGACGGGCCCGGGGATCTCGGTAACGAGGCGGCGCTCCTGCGGAAGGCCGGGGCCGCCAGCTGGCGCTGATCGCGTTGTCATACACCGACGTTACAACGCGGTTGTCCGGGTGCGTATGGGCTCGCCTGGCTGAGCTTGGCCTGCACAGTTTCGCTGTCTGTCCTGGCCTGAGCCCGTCTGTCTCGGCCTGGGGCCTTTGGGCCCCTCTTGGGCGCCAAGGGCCACCCGATTTGATGACATGCATCGGTTGACTGGCCGTAGCGGCTAGGTTGCCCCGGTCCCTGCGCCGTAAGGAACCTCCTCAGCTCAGACGCGTCACGATTGGCTGGGTAAGCAATCCGCGTTCGGGCGCTTGGGCGCCTTCGGGAGCGTGAGGAGGTTCCGGTGCCCGTCTATACGCCGGTTTGGGCGATCAGCCGTCCGGAGTTCACGGCCTCGGTGAAGGCCTGGTAGTCGCGTTCGTTCTGGTCGGCGTAGGCGGCGGAGAACCTGGCGATCGCCCGCTCGAACGTATCGCCCTGGCCGAGGTAGGAGGCGATGGCGATCCGGTCGCCCCAGCGGGCGTGCGCGCGGGCCAGTGTGGCCCCGCAGAACCGGGCGTATTGCGTGGCGCCGGGCAGGGGTATCCGTTCCACGTCGGCGCCGCCCTTCCAGTCGTGGAACTGGCGCACGTAGTAGTCGCGGGTGAGGCCGTCCAGGCCCTTGATCCGCTGCCAGCCCAAGAAGATGTCGGTGGCCGCCTGCATCAGCCGCTGGCCCATCACCACCCGCTGGCCGTGGTGGGGGTAGGTGCTGCGGCCCGCATACGGTTCGAGCACCGAGGCCTGGGCCTCCTTGACTTGCAGGAACAGCGGGTCGTCGTTGTCGCGGCCGGTGAGCAGCAGGATGTAGCAGCGGGTGCCGACGCTGCCCACACCCACCACTTTGCGCGCGGCATGGACGTAACCGAACTCCTCCAGCGGGTGGCCCTGGTGACCCAGCGTCCGCCGGTAGGAGGCGAGCAGTTTCTTGATCAGCGGCGCCGGGTCCTCCCACCCGGTCCCCGGCACGATCAGGTCCTCGACCGGGACGATCAGCGGCGGGTCCGCGGTGATCCGCAGCTCACTGCCGACCGCGCCCGCCCGCTTCGCGAGCACCCGTGCGCTGTCGTTGGCATAGGCCCGGGCCACATGCTTTTCCGCCCGCCGGGCTGACTTTTTGTCCAGTTGCTTGACGTGTACTTGCTGGCGGACCAGGTTCAGCAGCAGCCCGGCTTCCAGCTGGTCATACCACGCGTCCAGCGTCGGCATGCTGGCGGCCCGGCGCATCCGCTCCCGGTACTCGCGCACCCCGGCGGTGACGATCGCATGCCGGTTGTCGGGGGAAAAGCCGCGGAAGCGGCCCATGATCTCAAAGCTGGCCGCCATCCGCTTGACGTCCCACTCCCACGGGCCGGGCAGGGTCTCGTCGAAATCGTTGATGTCGAAAATCAGCTGCCGCTCCGGGGTGCCGAACACCCCGAAGTTCGACAGGTGCGCATCCCCGCACAGCTGGACGGTGATCCCTGAGACCGGGGTGGGCGCCAGGTCGGCCGACATGATGGCTGCCGCGCCGCGGTAGAACGTGAACGGCGACACCAGCATCCGCCCATACCGGATGGGCACCAGGTCAGGGACACGGCTTGCCGCCTGCTCCTCGAGCAGCGCGACCGGGTCCGGGCGATGGGGCGCCGGTTCCCATCGGCCCTGCTCCGATCTGGGTGTCGTTCGGCGGGCGGCCCGCCCTCTTGCCACGCGCTGGTCAACCGTCAGGTGCGCGCGCCGCCACGACGACGCAAACGGCACCTCCCGCGCGCCGTCCTCAGCGGCCAGCCCGGTTCCCGCGGGTCCTGTGGTCGTAGCCATGCTTCCCCTAGCCCGCCAGCCGCACCGTCTTCCCAGTGAACAGTGACCTCAGCGGTCAGCGGGCAAAGTCGCTCGCTGGCAGTTTCCGCAATCGCGCGTATACCAGCGCAAGTCTGCCCGCCACGACGACAGATGACCAGCCCGGCCTCGTCCAGCCAGGCGCGGGCCTCGCCAGCACGGCACTCCCAGACGCACCTGAGCTGCCAGCCCCCCGTGTGGCGCCGCAGGTTCCCGCCCGCCCGGGCCGTCGTAGCGCCGGCGATTGAAGATCTTTAGCTAGCGACGCCTGCGGGATGGCCCACGGCGCACGTGATCACTCGGTCACCAGAAGCTGGCCGACGCCCGGGCTGGCGGCTCACTAGGGCAGCGGCACGGAGGCGGTGGCGAACACGTGCCCCGCGGAGTCGAACAGCTTCAGCTGGCGAACCTGGCAGCCGGGCGGGATGGCGAACGCAAGGTAGGCCCGGCCCGCTATGGTGACGGGCCGGGCCGGCGGGATGATCCCGTCAGACAGGGCGACCTCCACCTTGGCGGTGCGCGGATTGACCAGCCCCGCGTACCCGGGCAGCGCCGTCGTGGCGCCAGAGATCGTCACGGGGGACAGGGCAGCCCGCAGCCGGCTCTTGCTGGCGTTGATCAGGATCCGGCGCACGTTAGCATCCGGGTCGTCGGCCCGGCACACCCGCCACCACGACGCATACGCGCTGGCCAACGCGGTCTGGGCGAGGTCTTCGGCCAGCCACCGGTCGCCGGTCAGGCCAAACGCCAGCCGCACCAGGCCGGGCCAGCGGCTGGTCATGAACTCCTCGAACTGCTCACGGTCCCTGGCGTTCACCGCGTCTCCCGCACCGCCGAGGGTGGGCGCGATCTGAGTCACATCACATAGGAGGCTCGTGCACCCGCGCAACGCTGCACGGTGCGCGAAATAAGTTCACCTGGCAGGCTTTTGGCCATGGTGATCCCGGTTCACGACCTCAACCCGCTGCGCCGCACCCCCTGGGTCACCTACGCCTTGATCGCGATCAACGTCGTGGTGCTGCTGCTGACCCCGGGGATGCTGCCCGGCAGCCTGCCGCAGGCGGTCACGGCGTGCCGGCAGGAGGCGTTCGACTATCAGCACGGGGCGATCCCGCGGGAGCTGGTCAAGGACCGGCCGCTGCGGCTGGTGGTGACCGGTCAGGTGGTAGCCACCGCGCGCGGGGCGGCCTGCGTGGTCGCACGGCCCGAATACCACAAGAACCCGGTGCTGTCGGTGCTCACCGCGATGTTCGTGCACGCGGGCTGGCTGCACCTGCTCGGCAACATGCTGTTCCTGCTCATCTTCGGGAACAACGTCGAGGACCGGTTCCGCAAGATTCCGTACCTGATCTTCTACGTGGCCTGCGGCTATGTCGCGGCGTATGGATTCGCGTTTGTCCACCCCGGCTCCGTTGAGCCACTGGTCGGCGCGTCCGGCGCCATCGCCGGGGTGCTGGGCGCCTACCTGGCCCTGTACCCGAGGGCCCGGGTCTGGAGCCTGGTGCCCTTCCTGTTCTTCATCCCGGTGAAGATTCCCGCCTGGCTGGTCCTCGGGCTCTGGTTCGTGCTGCAGTGGGCGTACTCGTTCGGCTTCGCCTCCGGTGGCGGCGGCGTGGCCTACGTGGCGCACGTCTTCGGCTTCCTTGCTGGCCTGCTGGTCGGGCTGGTCGTGCGCGCGGCCAGTTCCCAGCCGGCCGTCAGCGCCTGAGCGCTAAGGTTCCCGCGTGGCGGAACAGACAGGGGCAGAGCACGCGGGGCTGTTCGACGGGATCTTTTCCCGGGGCGGCGTGGGCACGGGCAGCTACGCCTGGCTGCGGGCGATGCTGGACACCGAGGCGGCGCTGGCCCGCGCGTTGGAACGGGCCGGGCTGGCCCCGGCCGGGGCGGGCGCGTCGGTCACCGAGGCAGCGGCGACGGCGCTGTTCGACCCGGGCGCGCTGGGCCGCCGGGCTGCCTTGTCCGGGAACCCGGTCCCCGCGCTGGTCGCCGACCTCCGCAAGGCCGTCCCGCCGGACGCGGCGGACACCGTCCACCGCGGCGCCACCAGCCAGGACATCATCGACACCGCGGCCATGCTGCTGGCCCGTGACGCGCTGGACCGGCTCGCGGACGACCTGGCGGCCGCCGCCGACTGCTGCGCGGCGCTGGCCGCGGCGCACCGCGACACCATGATGATCGGGCGCACGCTGCTCCAGCAGGCCGTCCCGGTCACCTTCGGCCTGGTCGCGGCGGGCTGGCTGACCGGCCTGGACGAGGCGGCGGACGCGGTGGCCCGGGTGCGTGCCGCGCGGCTGGCCGTGCAGTTCGGCGGTGCGGCGGGGACGCTGGCCTCGCTGGGCGCCGACGGGCCCGCGGTGGCTGGCCTGCTCGCCCAGGAACTGGGGCTGGCCCGGCCGGTGCTGCCCTGGCACACCGACCGCTCGCGCGTCATCGCCGTCGCCGCCGTGTGCGCCGCCGCGGCGGCAGCCCTGTCGAAGATCGCCCGGGATGTGACGCTGTTTGCGCAGTCCGAGGTCGGCGAGGTACGCGAGGGCGGTGGGGGCGCCGCGCCGGGGAGCGCCGGGGCGGCTCGTCAGCGATGCCGCACAAGCAGAACCCGGTGGCCGCGATCGCCATCCTCGGGTGCACCCGCCGGGTGCCCGGGCTGGTCGCGACCCTGGTCGCCGCGGCCGAGCAGGAGCATCAGCGGGCCGCCGGGGCCTGGCACGCCGAATGGGAGCCGTTCGCCGACCTGCTGCGGGTGACCGGTTCGGCGGCGGCGTGGGGGGCCGAGTTGACCAGCGGCCTGGTCGTGGACCCGGCCAGGATGCGGGCCAACCTGGACGCCACCGGCGGTCTGCCGCTGGCCGAGCGGGTAGCCGGGCTGCTGGTCCCGGCGCTGGGCCGGGCGCAGGCCCACGACCTGGTCGCGCGGGCCAGCGCGCATGCCGTGGCGGTTGGCGTCACGCTCCGCGAAGCCCTGCTCGGGGCGCCGGAACTGGCCGGCTGGCTCGATGGTGCGGGCATCACCAGCGCCCAGATCGACGAGGCGCTCGACCCGGCCGGCTATCTCGGGTCGGCCGGGGGGTTTACCGACGCCGCGCTGGACGCGCACGCGCGCCGGCGAAAGTAGGTCCAGGCCTACCCCGGAATGGGTGCCACCCCATAGCGGTCCGGGCCGGCCAGGGGCGACGATGGGCAGTATGTGGATATTCATCACACTGCTGTGGCGGATCACAGCCAGGCTGTTGCGCCGCCTGGGCTGGGGCAGCCTGCTGGTGCCCGTGGCCGTGCTTGGCGTCGCGGTGTTCGGGATCACGCTGTGGACGGTCGCGGCGGTCGCTCTCTCGGTGATCCTGGTGGTCCGGCGGCCCGGCACGGCCGCTGCGTTGCTGCCGGTCTCGCTGGTGTGCGCGGGGATCTGGGGCCTGGCACTGGCCGCGGCCATGCCGGGGATGGCGACCTGGACCGCCATGCCGTTCGGTGGCCAGGCGTGGGTGGCCCTCTCCATCGCGCCGAACGGCCACGGCACGGTGGTGAAATACGGGGCCGCGCCGGCCCAGGTCAAGGCGCGCAATAAGGCCGGCGTGAGCTGGGAGGTGCTGCCACCGCCCGCCGCGACGGTGCACAAGCTGCTGCCGCCTCCTGGGGCGGTGTTTGCGGTGCCGGCGCCTCCCGGAGCGCTGCACCGGCCGCCTCGGGCCTGGCAGCCCGGTGGGGGCCTGGTCACCAGGCTGCACCAGCGCGGCGGTCTGACCGTGAGCATGGCGAAGTTGTACCGTCCGGTCGGTCTGATCACGTTCGGAAAGCCCGGCCCTTCTGGCCCGGTTGGCTGGGCGGGGCCCGGTACCGGTCTCGTGCCGAGCTGGCTGCTGGTTCCGCTTGCCCTGGTGATGCTCACCGTCGGCCTGTGGCTCGCGCCGCGCTCATTCTCGCGGCTGCGCCAGCGGGCCGGCCCGCTGGCGCCGTACCTGCGCCGCCGGGCGGGAGAGATCGGCTGGGGGCTCGCGCTGGTTCCGGCGACAGTGATCGGCCTGTCGGTGTTTGGCGTGCGCCCGTGGACGGTGGCGGCGGTCATCGCAGCACTCATCGTTACGATCAGGTGGCCGCAGGTAGCCGCGGACCTGGTGCCATTCGTGCTGGGAGTGCTGGCGCTGCGCGGATTCCAGCTCGCGGCGCACTGGGCGGCGCTGCCGGCCGGGGACAGCAGGCCAGGGGTGCCCTATGGGTTCGTCACGGTGAGCGGGCGGCATAGCGCGCTGGCGGCCGGCGCCGAGGCGAGCGCGTTCATGGCGTTCGGGGCCTGGCTGGCGCCCCGGACGATCGTCGCGCATCTGCGCGCGACACCCGATCCGGATCTGGCGGGCCGGGTGCAGCAGCTCACCGAGACGCGCGGGCACGCCGTGGACGCCGCCGCCGCCGAACTGCGGCGGATCGAGCGGGACCTGCACGACGGGGCACAGGCCCGGCTGGTCGCCCTGGGCATGAACCTGCGGGCGGTGGAGCGGGTGCTGCCCAGCAGCCCGAATGCCGCGCTGGCGCTGGTCGCCGAGGCGCGAGAGACCTCGGTGCGGGCGCTGAACGAGCTGCGGGACCTGATCCGCGGCATCTGTCCGCCGGTGCTGGCCGACCGCGGCCTCGGCCACGCGGTCCAGGCATTGGTTCTGGATACCCCGCTGCCGACCACGTTGGAGATCGACCTGCCCGGCCGCCCGACCCCGCCGGTCGAGTCGGCCTGCTACTTCGCGGTGGCCGAGGCGCTGGCCAACGCGGTGAAACACGCCGGCGCGCGCAGTGCTCATATCCGCATCCGGCATGCCGCGGGCTTGCTGCGCATCGAGGTGTCCGACGACGGGATCGGCGGCGCGGACCCGGCGCTGGGCACCGGGCTGCTGGGCGTGGAGCGGCGGCTTGGCACCTTCGATGGCATCCTGGCGGTGAACAGTCCGCCGGGTGGGCCGACCATGATTGTCATGGAGGTGCCGTGCGCGTTGTCGTCGCCGAAGACCTCTTCCTGCTGAGGGACGGGCTGGCCAGGCTGCTCAGCGCGCACGACTTCGAGATCGCCGCGGCGGTGGACTCCGCGCCCGGCTTGCTGTGCGCGCTGCTGCAGCACCGTCCTGATATTGCCGTGGTGGATGTCCGGCTCCCGCCCGCGTTCGCCGACGACGGCCTGCAGGCCGCGCTGGCCGCGCGGCGCGAGGTGCCCGGCCTTCCGGTGCTGCTGCTGTCGCAGTACGTGGAGCAGCTGTACGCCCGCGAACTGCTCGCCGACCAGGCGGGGGCGGTCGGCTACTTGCTCAAGGACCGGGTGTTCAGCGACGACCAGTTCGTGGACGCGATCCGCACGGTGGCCGCGGGCGGCACGGTCATGGACCCGGAGGTGGTGACCAAGCTGCTCGGCCGCCGGTCGCGCGACGAGCCGATCAGCCGGCTGTCCGCGCGGGAGCGCGAGGTGCTGGCCCTGATGGCCGAGGGGCGCTCGAACACGGCGATCGCGCAACGGCTGTTCATCACCGAGAAGGCGGTCAGCAAGCACACCACCAGCATCTTCACCAAGCTGGGCCTGGCAGCCGACCAGGACGACAACCGCCGCGTGCTGGCCGTGCTCGCTTACTTGAACTCCTGAGCGGTGGCCGCCGGGAGGTGGGGCGCCGACCGGTGGGCGCGCCGCGGCTTGGCAGGCCGATGCGTGGGCTGGCCTGGTCTGGCCCGAGGCGCGAGGGGCCGATAGGACCGCGGGCCACGCTACGCTCGCGGCACGTCCCACCGGTCGGCGCTGTCGGGCGCGGTGCATCCCGCCCGGCATGTGGGCTGTTCCGGCGGTATATGTCTCTGTCGTGAGGCTTATCGGGCGTGACCGGGAGCTGGCGGCGCTCTGCGCGCTGGCCGGTAGGGTTCGGCACGAGCCACGGGAGGCAGGATGGACGACACCGGACGCGCGGCGCGGGGGATGACGGTGCGGCGCGAGGTTCTCGGCGATGCGCACGTGGATCGCGCGGTGGCCGCGACCACCCCGTTCACCACTGACTTCCAGAGCTTCATCACGCGCTACGCCTGGGGCGAGGTCTGGTCGCGGCCGGGCCTGTCCCGGGCGGAGCGGAGCATGATCACTCTCACCGCGCTCATAGTGCTGCGCCAGGACGAGGAACTCGCGATGCACCTGCGGGCCGCCCTGCGCAACGGGCTCACCCAGGACCAGATCTCCGAGGTGCTGCTGCACACCGCCGTCTACGCCGGCGTCCCCGCGGCCAACCACGCGTTCGCGGTCGCCGCCCGGGTTCTCGCCGAGCCGGGCCAGGCGGGCTGAGGGTACCTACTTCCGGACGGCCGGCGCCGGGGCTAGAGTGTCCGTATCTCGCACGCTTGTACTGATTGCGGTCAAAAGACGATGAGGATTGCTACAGCGTGCCCTCATCGGGTCAGGAGACACTAAGGCATGGCGCGGATCGTGTCACTCGCCGAAGCCGTCGCCGCGGCCATCCGTGACGGCGACTCCGTGGCCATGGAGGGCTTCACTCACCTCATTCCGTTCGCGGCCGGGCACGAAGTGATCCGGCAGCAGCGCCGCGACCTAACCCTGATCCGGATGACCCCGGACGTGATCTATGACCAGCTCATCGGCGGCGGCTGCGCGAGCCGGCTGATCTTCTCCTGGGGTGGCAATCCCGGCGTCGGCTCGCTGCACCGATTCCGGGATGCGGTGGAGAACGGCTGGCCCGGGCCGCTGCGACTGGAAGAGCACAGCCACGCCGGCATGGCGAACCGGTACGCGGCCGGCGCGGCCGGGCTCCCGTTCGCGGTGCTGCGGGGATACGGCGGGACCGGCCTGGAGGGCCTGCCCGGGCTGGACGGGCAGCCAGCGGTCCGGCCGATCACCTGCCCGTTCACCGGGGAGGGGCTGACCGCGGTCGCGGCGCTCAACCCCGACGTGGCGGTGATCCACGCGCAGCAGGCCGACCGGGCGGGCAACGTCCAGCTCTGGGGGATCACCGGCGTGCAGAAGGAGGCCGTGCTCGGCGCCCGGCGGTCCGTGGTCACCGTCGAGGAGATCGTCAACGTGCTGGCGCCGCGCGCGCAGGCGGTAGTCCTGCCGTCCTGGACGGTCAACTATGTCGCCCACGCCCCGGGGGGCGCGCACCCGTCCTACGCGCTCGGCTACTCGCAGCGGGACAACGACTACTACGTGGCCTGGGATGCGATCAGCCGGGACCGGGAGCGGTTCCTCCGCTGGCTGAAGACCGATGTGTTCGGCGCCCCCGACCCGCCCGGGCTGGCCGGCGCCGGAGCGGGCGAGGAAGGACAGGGCGCATGAGCCCCGCGGCCACGACGGCGGGTGAGTTCACCGCCGACGAGATGATGACGGCCTGCGCCGCCCGCGCGCTGCGGGACGGCATGACCTGTTTCGTCGGGATCGGGCTGCCGAGCGCCGCCGCCAACCTGGCCCGGGCCACGCACGCCCCGGGCCTGGTGCTGATCTACGAGTCCGGCACGATCGGCGCCAAGCCCGGCTGGCTGCCGCTGTCGATCGGCGACGGGGTGCTCGCCGAGACCGCCGATGCCGTGGTGAGCGTGCCCGAGATCTTCAACTACTGGCTGCAGCCGGGGCGGATCGACGTCGGGTTCCTCGGTGCGGCGCAGCTGGACAGGTTCGGCAACATCAACACCACGGTCATCGGGAGCACCTACGCCGACCCGGACGTCCGGCTGCCCGGCGCCGGCGGGGCCCCGGAGATCGCGGCGTTCTGCCGTGAGGTGATCATCATCGTCCGGCAGAGCCGCCGGTCCTTCGTGGAGCGCGTGGACTTCGTCACCTCGGTCGGGTACGGCGCCGGCCAGGGGGATCGCGAGCGGCTGGGCCTGACCGGCGCCGGCCCTCGCAAGGTCATCACCGATCTCGGCGTGCTCGAGCCCGACCCGGTGACCAGGGAGCTGACCCTGACCGGCGTGTATCCGGGGGTCTCACCGGAGGAGGCGAGGGCCGGAACCGGGTGGGACCTGGCGATCTCCGCCGGCCTTGAGGTGCTCGACCCACCCTCGTCCGAGGAGCTCTCCGCGTTGCGAAAGCTCCAGGCCATGACCCCGGGCGCCGAAGGAGCGCACTGATGGCAGTTCACCCCCCGGCCGGCTCACGGCTCGTCGTCCCCGGCTATGAGCGCCCGTCCGGCGTCCACCCGCCGCTCGACTTCCCCGGGTACCGGTCGACGGCGCTGCGGGCGCCGCGCCGGCCGCTGGTCCTGCTGCCGCACCGGCTCACCGAGATCACCGGGCCGCTGCTCGGGGCGGAACGGGTCACCCCCGCCGACGCCGACCTCACCGCCCAGCACGACGGCGAGCCGCAGGGCCAGCGGATCGTCGTGACCGGGCGGGTGCTCGACTCGGGCGGCCGGCCGGTCCCGGACACGCTGGTCGAGATCTGGCAGCCCAACGCGGCCGGCCGGTACCGGCACCGGATGGACAACCATCCCGCGCCGCTCGACCCGAACTTCACCGGGGTCGGCCGGTGCCTGACCGGCGCCGACGGGCGGTACCGGTTCGTCACCATCAAGCCCGGCTCCTACCCGTGGCAGAACCACCCGAACGCGTGGCGGCCCTCGCACATCCACTTCTCGCTGTTCGGGCGCGCCTTCACCCAGCGCCTGGTCACCCAGATGTTCTTTCCCGGCGACCCGCTGTTCTTCCAGGATCCGATCTTCAACTCGGTGCCCGAGGAGGCCAGGGACCGGCTGATCTCCCGGTTCGACCTGAGCTTCACCGTGCCGGAGTCGGCGCTCGGCTACAGCTGGGACATCGTGCTCCGCGGCCGCGGCGCCACCGCCTTCGAGAACCCGGACGGCGGACTATGACCGGGAAGCTGACCCCCTCGCAGACGGTGGGGCCGTTCCTGGAGATCGGGCTGCCGTGGCCGGACGGCCCGTTCGTGGTGCCCGAGGGGACCCCCGGCGCGATCACGATCACCGGCCGGGTCTTCGACGGCGCGGGGGACCCGGTCACCGACGCGCTGGTGGAGACCTGGCAGGCAGACACCGATGGCCGGTTCGCCCACCCCGACGACCCCCGTGGCCCGGTCAGTACGGGATTCCGGGGTTTCGGCCGGTGCCCGACCGGCTCCGACGGCTCGTATCGCATCGTGACACTGAAACCGGGGGCGCTGCCCAGCCCTGACGGCGGGACCGAGGCGCCGCACCTGGACGTTTCGGTGTTCGCCCGCGGGCTGCTGGACCGGGTGGTGACGCGGGTCTACTTCCCCGACGAAGCGCAGGCGAACGCGGCCGACCCGGTGCTGGCCTCGATCGACCGGGCCCGCGTGGCCACCCTGATCGCGCGGCCGGACCCGGATCCGGCGCGGCTGTGCTTCGACATCCGCCTGCAAGGCGACCAGGAGACGGTCTTCTTCGATGTCTGAGCCGCCGGTGAAGCTGTCGGCCACCCTGACCGGGGCGGCCGGGGCGCCGGTCCTGGTGCTCGGCAACTCACTGGGCACCACGGGGAACTCTGGCAGCCGCAGCTCGGCCCGCTGGGCCGGAGCTTCCGCCTGCTGAGCTACGAGCACCGGGGCCACGGCGGCTCGCCCGCGCCGCCCGGTCCGTACTCGATCGCCGGCCTGGGCGCCGACGTGCTGCGGCTGCTCGATGAGTACGAGATCAAGACCGCGTACTACTGCGGCGTCTCCCTTGGCGGCATGGTCGGCATGTGGCTGGCCGCGAGCGCGCCGGACCGGATAACGGCGCTGGCGCTCTGCTGCACCTCCGCCTACCTGCAACCCGCGCAGCTCTGGCGGGACCGGGCGGCGCGAGTCAGGGCCGACGGGATGGCGTCGATCTCCCGGCAGGTCGTTGCGCGCTGGTTCACCCCCGGCTACCAGGACGCGCACCCGGGCGCCGTGGCCGGTTTCGTGTCCACGCTGGAGCGGGAGGTGGTCCCGGAAGGCTACGCGGGCTGCTGCGACGCGATCGCAGCCATGGACCTGCGCCCGCTGCTGGCCTCGGTCACGGCGCCGACGCTGGTCATCGCCGGGGCCGAGGACCCGGCCACCCCGCCCTGGCACGGGGCGGCGATCGCCTCAGCGATCCCCGGCGCGCGGCTGCGGGTGATCCGCGGTGCCGCGCACCTGGCCAACGTGTCTTCTGCGGCCGAGTTCAGCGCGACGGTCCTGGCCCACCTGGCCGACTGATCAGGGCCGGGTCAGGGACGCGGCCGGCGGGGCGGCCGGTGGCCCTGCTCGGGAATGAGCGCGTCGGTGCCGAGCGGGGCCCGGCCTGGGGCACCCAGCAGCACCCGGGTGAGCTGGTTGCCGGCGTCGAGCAACTCGTCCAGCGCCGCGCTCAGGTGCGCGTCAGTCACCCGCAGCGCTGGCTCGGCGCCGGGTGGCCCGTCCGCCACCGCCGGCTCGGCCTCGTCGGCTGCGCGCAGCGCCGCCCGGCGCAGCAGTTCCTTGAGGAACGAGGCGGTGACCCCCTCGGTCCGGGTGATCACCGCGTCGGGGTCGGTCAGGTCCAGCTCCAGGTTCCCCTGGTAGAGGCGGAGCAGCCGACGGCGGGCGTCGGCATCGGGGAGCGGCAGCAGCGCGGCGTGGTCTACCCGCCCCGGCCGCTGGGCGAGCGCGGGCTCCAGCAGGTCGGCGCGGTTCGTGGTGAGCAGGAACGTCACGTCCAGGTCGGCGGCGAGCCCGTCCATCTCGTTCAGCAGCTCGAAGAGCAGTGGCTGCGGGCCCATCCGGATATCCCGCTCTTCGGCGATGAGATCCACGTCCTCGACCACGACCAGCGACGGGCGCAATGTCCTGGCTATCGAGCACGCCTCGCCGATCATCCGCAGCGCGCCGCCGGACAGGATGAGCACGGTCACGCCGTCCAGCTCGCCGATCAGGTAGCGGAGCGTGTGCGTCTTGCCCGTGCCGGGCGCTCCGTGCAGCAAGATGCCCCGCTTGAGATGCTGCCCGCTGGCGAGCAACTGGCCGGCGTGCCGGGCCACCCCGAGCACCTGCCGTTCGATCCCGCCGAGCACATCGGGCGGGAGGATGACCTGGTCCCGGCCCACGATCCGGGCGGTCGAGGAAACTCAGCAGCGGCTTGCGGAAGCGGCTGAACGGGTGGGCGCCGAACACGTCGGCGCCGAACGCGAGGACGTGGCCGCGGAAGACATTGCGCTCGATAGCCAGCCGCCGGATCTCGTCCACGACGTGCTGGCCGCGCTCGCGGTCGGCGCAGGCCACCTCCAGCGTGACGCTCTCCTGCCCGGCGTGCTCGTCCGGGCTCCGGAGCAGCGCGACAAGCGGGCCGGCCGGGTCGGTGATCAGGTAGAGCGCGCACTGGACGCAGGGCCGGGTGGCCCCGCCCGGCCCACTGGCCAGCATGTCGGTGCTGACGCTGCCCAGGCCGATGCCGGGATCGAAGCGCCCGTGCCCGGGCTGGGCGAGATCGGCAAGGCCGAACACCGTGTGGTGGAACCGGGTGAGGCCCGCGGTCTGATGGGAGCGGCCGGGCTCGGCCAGCCATCCGTCGAGGCCGGCCTGGACGTTCACCTGGTCGTATTGCGGCCAGGTTCCGCTTGCCACCGGCAGCGTGGCCACGCCGGGCCCGAGGTGGCCGGCCAGCAGGTGCCGGATGGAGTTCTCTTCCGCGCGCGCCGCGCTGACCACCCGGCGGAGCAACCGCCGGGCCAGCCGCCCCACGTCGGCCAGTTGCGGGCGGTTGTCCGCGTCGCGCTCCTCAGCCGCTTGACCCATGCGTCTACCGTAGGCGGTACGGCGGCCCTGCCCGCCCCGCCCGCCAGCCACCGAAGGAGGCTTCATGCTGCCGTGGTCTGCCGACTTGAGCGGTCGCATCGATGAGCAGACGATCACGAGCGAACTGCTGAAGGACAACCCGCTGGGAGACCCCTACGAACGGCCGCTATGGGTGTACCTGCCGCCGGGATATGACGCCGAGCCGGACCGTCGCTACCCGTCGGTGTACGTGATCCAGGGCTACACCGGGCACCTGGCGATGTGGGCCAACCGCAATCCCTACCGGCAGCCGTTCACCGAGACCGCCGACGCCGTGTTCGCCGCCGGCGAGGCGCCGCCCGCCATCGTCGTGTACGTCGACGCGTGGACCGCCTACGGCGGCAGCCAGTTCGTCGACTCGCCGGGCACCGGGCGCTACCACTCCTACCTCTGCGACGAGGTGGTTCCCTGGGTCGACGCGCGGTATCGGACGCTCGAGCGGCCTCCGGCCACCGGGCCATCATGGGCAAGTCGAGCGGCGGTTTCGGCGCGCTGATCACGCCGATGCTGCGGCCCGACCTGTTCGGCGCGCTGGCCTCGCACGCCGGGGACTCGCTGTACGAGCTTGCTACGTTCCCGAGTTCGGCAAGGCGGTCCGGCACCTGCGCGACTACGACGGCGACATCTGGCGCTGGTGGGACGACTTCCGGTCCCGGGTCTCGTTCACCAAGGAAGCCGACCACGACCTGCTGATGATGCTCGGCGTGTCCGCCTGCTTCTCCGCCCGGCCCGACGGGACCGTCGAGCTGCCCTTCGAGCCGCGCACCGGGGTGCTGCGCGACGAGGTGTGGCAGCGCTGGCTGGACTGGGACCCGGTCCGGATGGTGCCGAAGTACGCCGATGCCCTGCGGTCGCTGAAGGCCATCTGGATCGACGCCGGCACCCGGGACGAGTGGTTCCTCGACATCGGTGCGGAAGCGGTCCGCGCGGCGCTGCGGGACGCCGGCGTGCCCGACGACAAGATCAAATTCGAGCTGTTCGACGCCACCCACATGGCCATCGACTACCGGTACCCGCGATCACTGGCCTGGCTCTGCCAGCGGATTGCTCCCTGAGCCGGTCAGGCGGTCTCGTCGAACAGGTGCCCGGCCACCCGGGCCAGGTGCGCGCGCATCGCCTCGACCGCACGGTCGGCGTCCCTGGCGCGCAGCGCGGCCACCAGTTCGACATGATCGGCCTGGTAGGCGCGCTGCCGTTCCCGTGATGCGCTGCGGCGCTTCAGGTCCCCCCAGAAGCGGCTGTGCCTGGCCTCTTCGATTACGGCGTACAGCCTGGTCAGCAGCGGGCTGTGGCTCGCCGCCATGATGCTGCGGTGCAGCGCGAGGTCCCACGATTCGAACTCGTCGTAGCTGGTCGCGCGCTCCCCGCCGGCCAGGCACCGGGTTATTTCCTCAAAGTCGTCGGTGGTGGCCCAGGCCACGACCAGCCGCATCGCCGGTGGCTCCAGCAGCCGCCGGATCGTCATCACATCGGCCGGTGCGAACCCGGCCTGGTCGGAATGCGCCCCGTCCCGGGACTGGGCGTCACCGGCCTGGCCCGCCGCCGCACCGTTCCCGCCGCTCCCGGCGGGCCATGGCTCCTCGCGCAGGAACGTGCCGCGGCCCACCTCGCGAGAGATACGGCCCTCGGCTTCCAGCACGGTGAGAGCCCGACGCACCGAGGTCCGGCTGGCGCCCAGGTTCACCGCCAGCTGCCGTTCGGTGGGCAGCCGGGAACCCCGTCGCAGGCCGGCCCGCCGGGACTCGGCAAGGATGATCTCGGCGAGCCGGTGCCGGTGATCCGCGGGATCCGCCGGGTTGTCACCGGATGATCTTCCCATCCCCGTCCGCTCCTTTACTCGTACTAGAACCAAGCTCAACCAATCATACCAATCGTGATCAGACTGTGACGTCGGCCCCTCCGGTTTGACAGCCGCGCAACTATTGACCTGGTATACGAAGCGGACCTATTCTCAACCAATCCGCAACTCAAACCAATTAAGGCTGGTAGCCCGGCCGGGGCCACCGCACAGCGGGCGAAACTGCAAACGATTGGGACCAGAGGAAGGAGACCCCACGTGAGGCTGGCCACGATTGCCACGGCCCGGGGACCGCGCCTGCATGTGCGGGCGCGATCCGGTTACGTCGACGCCGGTGAGGCCGCGCGCGACGAGCGCCTGTCCTCCCTCCAGCACGTGCTGGAGGCAGGGGAGCCGGCGCTGGACGCGATCCGGCCGCTGGCCGAGCAGGACGGCCACGAAATCGGGCCGGCCGACTTCGCCGCGGCGGTGCCAGCCCCGCCGCGCATCCTGTGCCTGGGGCTGAACTACAGCGAGCACGCGCTGGAAGGCGGGCGGGCGGTGCCGACCTGGCCGGATGCCTTCGTGCGGGGCAGCGACAGCGTCCTGGCGCCCTACGCTGACCTGGTCAAGCCCGCGCTCACCAGCAAGTTCGACTACGAAGCCGAGCTTGGCATCGTGATCGGCGCCGGTGGCCGCTACATCCGCGCGGAGAAGGCGCTGGACGCCATCGCCGGCTTCGTGGTCCTCAACGACGCTTCCTGCCGGGACTGGCAGCGGGCCGCCACCCAGTGGACGGCCGGGAAGAACTTCACCGGCAGCATGCCGATCGGCCCCGAGGTCGTCACCACCGACGAGGTGGACGTCAGCGACCTGGCTATCAGCTCGACCCTCAACGGAACCGTGATGCAGTCGGCGCGTACCTCGCAGATGCTGGTCAGCGTTCCCGCGGCGGTCGAGTTCTTCTCCTCCTTTACCCGCCTGGCCCCCGGCGACGTGATCGCCACCGGCACGCCCGGCGGAGTTGGCTTCGCCCGGACCCCGCCGGTCTGGATGGCGCCCGGCGACGTCATCGAGGTGACGGTCGAGGACATCGGCACCATCCGCAACCGCGTCGTCGCCGAACAGGGCGGTCCGGACGACTGGCGCTGGCGTCCCGCTGGCGCCCCGGGCGGCGGGCTGTGACCAACCCGGCCGGGTCCCCGCCATACCCCCCCACCAGTCACTCCACCTGACGGAGAGTCCATGAAGTCGACGAACCCGGGCACCGTGGCCCCGGCTGCGGGTGAACCCAGACACGCTCCGCGAATCCTGCCCCTCGGGGCGGTGGCCGGCGCCGCCGCTCTCGGCCTTGTCCTCGCCGCCTGCGGCAGCAGCAGCAGTTCCGGCACGGCCGGCGGATCAAGCCCGGCGCCCAAAGCCGGCGCCACGCTGACCGTCGCCGACGTCGCCCCGTTCAGCGGGCCCGACGCCGCTCTCGGCCCCACCTACCTCGCGACCTGCTACGGCGCGACCAGCGTCATCAACGCCGACGGCGGCGTGCTCGGGCACAAGTTCACCTGCAAGAGCGTGGACACCCGCGGCGAGCCCGCCGACGCCGTGCCCGCGGTCAACCAGATGTTCGCCAGCACGCCGAACCTGGCGCTGGTGATCGGCTGCACCTCCGACGAGGCGGCCTCCGTTGTCCCGGTCATCAACGCCCGCAAGATGGCCATGTTCTGCATGACCGGGCAGTCCGAGTTCGACCACGTGCACTTCCCGTACTTCTACCGGCTGGTCCCGCCCGACCTCGAAGAGTCGTACGCGATGGTGGATATCGCCAAGCGGCTTGGCTACAACAAGGTCGCGCTGGCGTTCGGCAACGACATCGGGTCGCAGACCTTCGTGCAGCCGGCCATCGCCTCGCTCAAAAAGGAGGGGATGACCGTCACCACCAGCCAGACGCTCGATCTCAAGGCCACCACGTTCCGCACCGAGGCCGAGGCGATCATCCAGTCGCACCCGCAGGCGATCATGACGGAGGCGCTCGGCACCGCCGACCCCACCCTGTTCGCCGAGATAAAGCAGCTCAACCACGGCAAGACCATCCCGATCATCGCCACCTCAGCGGCGATCTCGCCGCCGTTCTACAAGGCCGCGGCCGCGGCGGTGGGCGCCGGCACGTTTGCGTCCAGCTTCCACGCCGACAACCTGGTGACCGAGACCAGCGGGCCGGCCTACGGGCCGTTCAAGGCGGCGCTGCTCTCCCAGCAAGGCAAGGTTCCCGGCACCGTCGGCAACTTCACCACGTACTTGAGCGCCCCCGGCGGTGTTCACCTGTACGACGGGATCAACCTGGCCGCGCTGGCGATGCTGATGTCCAAGAGCACGAACCCGAGCGTGTACGGGCCAGACATCATCAAGATCGGTGACGGCGCCTCCGGCGCCACCGTCTGCTATTCGTTCGACCAGTGCGCCACGGAGCTCAAGGCCGGCAAGTCGATCAGGTACGAGGGCCCGGGCGGCCCGACCGCCTTCGACGGCTACCACGACTCGACCGGCCTCTTCCAGATCGACACCTACAGTCCGTCCGGCCAGGTGAACGTGGCCGGCAACATCACCGCCGCCCAGTTGCGGGCCGTGCAGCCTTGATCCGCACGGCCGCCGCGCGTCCCCCGCGCGCACCGGCCACCCCAGGGTGGCCGGTGCGCGCGCGGGCGCCACGACCGCCCCGGGCGGCGGCGCCGTGACGCTGTTCCTCGCTTCCGTCGGCTTCGGCCTGGTCACCGCCTCGGTGCTCGCCATCGCCGCGGTCGGTTTCACCCTCCAGTTCGGCGTCACGGACGTGCTCAACCTGGCCTACGGCGCGATCATGATCTTCGGCGCCTTCCTGGCCTACCTGGTGAACGAAAAGGGCGTCTCGGTGTGGCTTGGCCTGCTGGTCTCGATGGCCGCCTGTTCCGCCGGGTCGGTGCTGGTCAACGCCGTCGTCTACACGCCGTTCCAGCGGCGCGGGGTCGACCCCATCACCATGGTGATCGTCTCGCTCGGGGTGACCCTCATCGTCGAGTTCGGTGTCGAAGCGGTGGCCGGCGGAGTGCCGGTCTCCTTCACCATGGGGAACGGGCCGACGTTCAGCGCCGGCGGGCTCAGCCTGACCGGTGTCCAGCTAGTGATCATGGCCATCGCGGTGGCCACCATGGCCGGGGTGCATGCCCTGCTGCGCTACACCAAGCTGGGCAAGGCGATGCGGGCCACCGCCGCCAACCGCAACCTCGCCCGCAACTGCGGCATCCGCACCGGCCGCGTCATCACCGCGACCTGGGCGATAACCGGCGCGCTGTGTGGGCTGGCGGGCACGGTCTTCGCGATCGACGCCGGCAGCTTCGACGCGACCTCCACCGACGTGTTCCTGGTGCTCATCCTGGCCGCGGTCTTCCTCGGCGGGCCGGGCCAGCCCTACGGGGCCATGCTGGGCGCGCTGGTGATCGGCCTGGCCACCGAGGTCAGCGCCACCATCATCCCCGCCGACTACAAGTATGTGATCGCGTTCGTCGTGCTGCTGATCATGCTTGGCGTGCGCCCGACCGGCCTGCTCGGAGAACGGGTATGACGGCAGAACGGGGCGACGTGTGAACGCCTTCTACGTGATCAACATCCTGGTCTACGCGGCCGTCAACGCCATGGCCTGCCTGGGCCTGAACCAGCAGTTCGGCGTGGCGGGAATCGCCAACTTCGGCTTCATCATCTTCCAGGCGGCTGGTGGGTATGCGGCGGCGATCCTGGCACTGCCGCCAGACACCGCCAACGGCGGGTTCCAGTCCTACCTCGGCGGGTGGAACCTGCCGTTCCCGCTGCCGTGGCTCGGCGCCGCCGTGGCCGGCGGGCTGGTCGCGCTGCCGTTCGCGTTCCTGTTCGGCCGGCGCCTGCGGGGCGACTTCGCGGCGGTCGCCCTGCTGGTCACCGCGGTGCTGCTGAACCTGCTGGCGACGAACTACCGGCCGTTCCTCAACGGCGACGCCGGGCTGTCGCTCATCCCGACACCGTTGCGCGGCGGCAACATGTTCAGCGTGGAGCCGCTCAGCTACCAGTGGCAGTTCGCCGCGGGGACCATCGTGCTGTGCGCGCTCGTCTACCTGCTGTTGCGGCGGATCACCGAGTCACCGTACGGCCGGTCGCTGCGGGCGATGCGGGACAACGACCTGGTCGCCGACTCGCTCGGCAAGAACCTGCTGTCCATGCGGACCTCCATGCTGGTGACCGGCGGGGCCATCGCCGGCCTGTCCGGGGGGATCCTGGTCAGCTACATCACGACGTGGTCGCCTGCCGAGTGGGGGTACGCGGAGACGGTCGTGCTGTTCGCGGCCGTGATCATTGGGGGAGCGGGGAACCGTCTTGGGGCAGTCCTGGGCGCGATCTTGGTGCCGGTGGGGTTTGAAGAGGTGACCAGGTATATACCGACGTCCAATAACTTGCCGCCGAACCTGATTCCGTCGCTGGAGTGGGTGGCGATCGGGGCTCTGATAATCGGCTTCTTGTGGTTCAGGCCGCAGGGGATCTTGCCTGAACGCAAGCGGGTGATCCAGGTCGCGGCAAGGTGGGCGCCGGGCCGGGCGGCGAACCGCCGGCTGGCGCCGCTATGCGAGGGTTGGGCAGGTCTTGCCTGAGGCGGGTGCGTTGAGAAGTGGCGGCGAGCAACAAAACGCCGTCGGTACATCCCCCCGGTCGGCACCTGATGGGGCACAACGCGAGGATGTGGCTGCCCCGATCAGTGGCGCCCCGGAATCAGGCGTGGTGCTGGAGGCGGTGGGGGTGTCGCGGGAGTTTGGGGGGGTGCGAGCGGTTCATGATGTGTCGTTCATGGTGCGGGAGGGGACGCTGACCGGGCTGATCGGGCCGAACGGGGCCGGGAAGTCGACCCTGCTGGCGATGCTGGCGGGGACGTTGCGGGTGTCGTCGGGGAAGATCGTTTACCAGGGTCAAGATGTGACGTCGGTGGCGGCGTTTCGGCGAGCGCGGATGGGCCTGGTCCGGACATTCCAGCTGGCTAGCGAGTTCAAGCGGCTGACCGTGATGGAAAACCTGGTGTCGTCGGTGGTACGGAACCGGGGGGACTCGCTGCTCGGGTCGCTGGCCGGGCGGCGGCATTGGGGGACCGATGAGCGGGCGGCCATCGAGAGAGCGTCGGGGCTGCTGGAGCGGTTCGGGCTCAGCGCCTACGCCAACGATTACGCGGGGGATCTGAGCGGCGGCCAGCGGCGGCTGGTGGAGATCATGCGGGCGCTCATGGCGGCGCCGCGGATGCTGCTGCTCGACGAGCCCATGGCCGGGGTGCACCCGCACCTGGCGCGGCGGATCGGGAACGAACTGGTCGCCTTGTGTGCCGAGGGCATGACGATCCTCATGGTCGAGCACGAGCTAGCCATCATGGACGAGTTCTGCGACCCGGTGGTGGTGATGGCCGAGGGCGCGGTCCTCGCGGAGGGAACGATGGCGCAGTTGCGGGGCCGGCAGGAGGTTGTGGAGGCCTACCTTGTCGGCTGAGGTCACCCTGCGCGGGCTGGCGCTGCGCGCCGAGGGCATCACGGCCGGGTACGGCGGCGACCCGGTGATCCGCGGCATCACCGTCAGCGCCGACCCCGGCGAGGTGGTGTCGCTGGTCGGGCCGAACGGCTCCGGCAAGAGCACCCTGCTCAAGAGCCTGGTCGGCATCGTCCGCGTCTCGGCGGGCACGGTAACCGTGGGCGGCAAGCCAGTCACCGGCATGCCACCGGAGGAGATCGCCCGCGCCTCGGTGGGCTACGTGCCGCAGGTCGATGACGTGTTCGCCCCGCTCACCGTGCGGGAGAACCTGGAGATGGGCGGCTACCTGCTGCCGCGGGCCGAGGTGGCCGGGCGGATAGACAAGGTGCTCACGGTCTTCCCCAGGCTGGCCGGCATGGCCGGGCGCTCGGCCGGCAAGCTGAGCGGCGGCGAGCGGAAGATGCTCGCCATGGGCCGGGTGCTCATGCTCGACCCGGGGATCTTCCTGCTCGACGAGCCGACCGCGAACCTTGCGCCCGCCATCGCCATCGCCCTGCTGGAGGAGCACGTGCGCGGGCTGGCTGCCAGCGGCGCGACCGTGCTCGTCGTGGAGCAGCGGGCCAAGGCCGTGCTGGCCATCTCCGACCGCACCTACGTGCTGGGCGGCGGCGAGGTGCGGATGAAGGGCACCCCCGCGGAACTGTCGGCCAGCCCGGAGTTCGTCGAGTCATTCCTCGGCGGCCGGGGCCAGCCGGTGCAACCGGCCGACGGCTAGCGCGGGCTGGGTTCGCGGCCGACCACCCGGAGCGCGCCGCGAAGCGCTCTGATCCGCAACGGGATGCCGCTGGCCAGCGGGGACGCGCACGGCAGCGGTTCGCCATCGGCCCCGGCGCGCAGGTCACGGTCGGCGCGGACCGTGACGCTTGCCGCCTGTGCCGTGCCGACCTGGTCCAGCCGGGTGTGCTTGCCCCGGCCGGCCAGCAGCATCACCCGGATGAAGGAGAGCTTCGAGCCCTCGCGGACCGTGATCACGTCCAGCAGGCCGTCGCTGACGTCGGCCTCCGGCGCGGCGTGCATGCCGCCAGCGAAGTAGCCGGAGTTGGCCACCACCACGCAGCAGCCGGTGAACATGGCGCACGTCTCCGCGCTCCCGGTGTCCACCGTGAACGCGGTCGGCTGCCAGGCCAGCAGCGCGCGCAACCCGGCCACCTGGTACCCCAGGCCCCCCCGCGGCAGCCGGCTGGCGGCGGCGAGCTGCGCGCCGTCGGCGGGAATGCCGAGGTAGACACTGCCCGCGACGACCTGCTCCGGGCCGTCGCCCGCGGCGGCGCCGATCAGGTCCACCATCCGATGACCGCCGCGCAGCAAGACCGCGGCCGCGCGCGCCGGGTCGGCGGGAATGCCGAGCATGCGCGCGAAGTCGTTGCCCCGGCCCGCCGGGATGATGCCGAGCACCCCGCCTGCGGCCGACACCGCGGCGGCCATCGCGCCGATCGTGCCGTCCCCGCCGACCGCCACCACGGTCTCGCCTCGGCCGGCGGCCTCGGCGGCCAGGGCGGCGGCGTGGCCGAGGCTGGAGCTTTCCTCGACGCGGACGTGAGCGCCGGCCGCCGCCAGCGGCCCGAGCACGGCGGGCAGGCGGCGCACGCCCTGCCCGCGGGCGCCCGGATTGACCACCAAGCAGTAGGCATCGCGCGTCATCACGGCCTCCCTCGCCCCGCACCCGAGATCATCCCGCTCCGGCGCGCGGCGCGCCACCAGCCTGAGCATCCGCAGCGGCCGGGCCGGCGGCGCGCAGGGCGTACGATCGGATGCCATGTCGGGTGACGACAGCGCGGCCGGAGCCGGGCCGCCCCAGGTGGGCAGCGGTTTCCTCCTAGTGCAGACCACCACCGATTCGCGTAGCGAGGCGGTGGAACTCGCGCGCGGCGCGGTCGAGGGCCGCCTCGCCGCCTGCGCCCAGGTCAGCGGCCCAGTAGCCAGCACCTTCTGGTGGGAAGGCGCGGTGGAGCGCGCCGAAGAGTGGCTGCTTACGCTGAAGCTCCCGGCCAGTGGCTACCAGGCGCTCGCCGACTTCCTCGTCGGCAGCCACAGCTATGACGAGCCGGAGATTGTCGCGACGCCGATCGTCGCTGGCTCGGAAGGCTTCCTGAGCTGGATCGAGGAGGAAACCCGCCGGCCGTGACCACGTCGGCGCCGCGGGTCCCTTGATCGTGACCGCTCCGTGCCGTGCGATGGCCGGGCGCCGTATCTAAGCTGGATCGAGGAGAAACCCGCAGGCTGTGCGCTCCTGCGGCGCTTGGCCGGGAGGGAGCCGCCCGATGCCGCCAGAGACCGCCCTCACGGGCGGCGACCCGGCGCCTGCCGACCATGGGCTGTTCGGCCCGGCCTCGGTCACCTGGCGGGTGATGGCGGCGCCGGTGCTGTGGACGGCCGCGTTCCGGGCGCTGTATCTGCAGGCACTGCATCCGCGGGTGATGCGAGGCACCTGGCAGCACACGGCGTTCGCCGACCCGGGCCAGGCCTGGGGGCGGTTCCTGCGCACCGCGGAGTTCGTCCGAGTGCGCACCTACGGCAGCCTCGCGGAGGTGGAACGCGCCGGGCGCCGGGTCCGCAAACTGCACGCCTCCCTGCGCGGCACCGACCCGGACGGCGCCGAGTTCCGCCTGGACGAGCCGGAACTCCTGCTATGGGTGCACTGTGCCGAGATCGGCTCCTATGCCGACGTCGCCCGTCGCTCCGGGATACCGCTGGCTCGCGGTGAGCTTGACACCTTCGTGGACGAGCAGCGCCGCTCCGCCGCCGTTGTCGGCCTCGACCCGGCTCAGGCGCCCGGTTCGGTCGCCGCGCTGGAGGAGTACTACGCGCGGATGCGGCCGCGGTTGCGAGCCATCCCCGAGGCCAGGCAGGCGCTGCTGCGGTCGGTCAACCCGGTGGCAGTCCCCGTGCCCAATCTGCCGCTGCGGCTGGTCGCCCCCGCCTTCAGCGGGCTGGGCTTCGCCGCCCTGCCCCGCTGGGCGCGCCGGCTGTACGGGGTCCCGGCCAGCCCACTGGGCGACCTGGCCACCACGGCCGCCCTCCGGGCGCTGCACGCAGGCACCAGCAACGGCCCCGGCGACCGGTTGATCCTGCCCGCCACCCGGGCCGCCCGGGACCGGGCCCGCGCCTTCCAGCGGGCGCGGGCGCCGCGGCGCCTGACCGCCGTGCCGTGACCCGGCACGCCGGTGTCAGCGCGGGACCGGGGGCACGTTCCAGGAGCTGATCACCGGCTCGTCGTGCTCGGTGCCGAGCGTGCTCAGGGTCCCGGTGTCCAGCCGGAACAGACGGCCGTCCGCGGGCGCCAGGCGCAGCCAGCGGGCGGTGAGCACGCGCAGCAGGTGACCGTGCGAGACCAGCGCGACATCACCGTCGGCGAGCAGCGGCGTCACCCGGGCCAGCACCGCGTCGGCCCGCGCGGCCACCTGGGCGATGGTCTCGCCGGGATGGGCGGAGTCGCCGGGAACGACCCCGTCACGCCACAGGTACCAGCCTGGCCGTTCGGCCCTGATGTCGGCGGTGGTCCGTCCCTCGTAACCGCCGTAGTCCCACTCCTGCAGATCGGGATCCGTGGTGGCGCCGGTGAGCCCGGCCAGGGCCGCGGTCAGCACGGCGCGCCGCGCCGGGCTGGTGAAGGTGGCGCGTATCTTCCGGGCCGCCAGGGCGGGGGCCAGCGCCGCGGCCGCCGCCTCGCCGGCCGGGGTCAGCGGCAGGTCGGTGCGGCCGGTATGCCGCAGATCCCGGCTCCATTCCGTCTCGCCGTGCCGCAGCACGATCAGTTCGCCCATGGTGGCGGTCAAGGCAGCGTGAGGATCTCGTGGCCGTCACCGGTGACCAGCACCGTGTGCTCGAACTGGGCAGTGCGCTTGCGGTCCTTGGTCACCACCGTCCACCCGTCCGGCCAGATGTCGTAGTCGATGGCGCCGAGCGTGAGCATGGGCTCGATGGTGAACGTCATTCCCGGCTCCATGATCACGCTGACAGCTGGGTCGTCGAAATGCGGCACGATCAGCCCGGAGTGGAACGTGGTGCCGATGCCGTGCCCGGTGAAGTCACGGACCACGCCGTAGCGGAACCGGCGCGCGTAGGACTCGATCACCCGGCCGATCGCGTTCAGCGGCCGGCCTGGCGCCACCACGCGGATGCCCCGCATCATCGCCTCGTGGGTGCGCTCCACCAGCAGCCGGGACTCCTCGCCCACGTCCCCGGCCAGGAACGTGGCGTTGGTGTCCCCGTGCACGCCGTCAAGGAAGGCGGTGATGTCCACGTTGACGATGTCACCGTTGGCGATCACCGTGTCGTCCGGGATGCCGTGGCAGATCACCTCGTTCAGCGAGGTGCACAGCGACTTGGGAAAGCCGCGGTAGCCCAGCGTGCTGGGGTACGCGCCGTGGTCGCCGAGGAACTCGTGCCCGATCCGGTCCAGTTCGTCCGTGGTCACCCCGGGCGCGACGTGACGGCCCACCTCGGCCAGCGCGCGGGCCGCGAGCTTTCCCGCCGCCCGCATCCGCTCGACAGTCCCGGCATCCTTGATGTTCGGCTCACCGGTCTTCGGGCGGGCCCGGCCCACATACTCCGGCCGCGGGATGTTCGCGGGCACCTGCCGCAGTGGGGAAATCCGGCCGGGCTGGAGCAAGGTCGCCATGTTCTGCGAGTCTAATCGGCATGGACACAGAGCAGCGCTGGTACTACTGCCTCCGGCATCACACCGTCGAGCCCGAACCCGGCTGCCCGGCGAAGGACCGGCTCGGCCCCTACCCGACCCGGGAGGAAGCGGCCCAGGCGCTGGAGAAGGTGCGCGAGCGCAACAAGGAATGGGACGCTCAGAACGGCGACTGAGCCCGCGTCCTCGCTGGCCCGGTATCGTAAGAGCGGCGCCGGACCGCAGGGAAGGGAGCGCGCGTGGCCGATAGCAGGCTTCCTTCGGCGGCAGAAGCGCGGATGGCCGAGATCCGGCGCAGCGGCACCTGGGGCTCGTCGCTGTCCACCAGCGAGTTCGCGGCGATCCGCAGCACCGGCTTCGAGCCGGTCGGCCAGGTGCTCGGCGCGGCCGTCTACAACGTGGGCTACACCGGCGGCTTCAGCTGTCCGGGGGCGTGGTCCGGGCTCGGCCGCTACGGGGCCCCCGCGGTGGGCATCACCACGGTCTCCGGGGACGGCAGCTTCGGCTCGTTCGGGCCAATGGTGGCGACGCTGTACGAGGCGCGGCGTACCGCGATCGCCCGGATGACGGCCGAGTGCGCGGAACTCGGCGGCCAGGGCGTGGTGGGCGTCTCCCTGACCATCGGCGCCTTCCCGACCGGCGGCCTGGAGTTCAAGGCGATCGGCACCGCGATCCGCGCCCCTGGGCCGGACCTGGCGCGGCCGTTCACCTCCGACCTGTCCGGCCAGGATTTCGCCAAGCTGTTCCTGGATGGCTGGATGCCGGCCGCCCTGGTGCTCGGCATCTCCATTGGGGCCCGGCATGACGACTGGCTCACCGTCACGCAGGCCCGCTGGGGCGCGGGGAACACAGAGGTCAGCGGCTACACCGACGTGATGAGCCAGACCCGCCACGACGCCCGCGAGCAACTGGAGCGCGATGTGGCCCGCCACGGCGCCGACGGGGCGGTCGTGAAGACCGTGACCGTGCGGGTGCGGGACCGTGACTGCCCGGCCAGCGAAGGCCGGCGTGATCACATCGTCGAGGCCACCATCATCGGCACCGCCATCGCCCGTTTCCACGCGTCGTCCCGGGCCGCGCAACGGCCGAGCCTGGCGATCCTGTCCCTCGACCCGCAACGCCGTCAGGCGGCGAGGGTCCGGCTGGGCCCCTGAGCACGGGCCCGGGCCTCCACCATGCTGATCCGAGGAGAACGATGACCGACCAGACCTCAGCCGAGCTGAGCGCGGCGGGCGTGCCGCAGGACGCGCTGGCACGCCTGGCCGAGCTGAAGCCGGGCAGCCCCGGCGCCATCTTCACCTCCGACCTGTCCGTCAACGAGTTCCTGCTGGTCCGCGAGGCGGGGTTCCGCCCGCTCGGGCTGGTGCTGGGCAGCTCGATCTACCACGTCGGGCTGCAGTTCGGCCGGTGGGGCAAGAACCAGGAACTCGACGTGCTGTCGCAGGCCATGTACCACGCCCGCGAGCTGGCCATGGGCCGGATGGAAGCCGAGGCGGACGCGCTCGGCGCGGACGGCATAGTCGGGGTCCGCCTCGATGTGGAGCTGAAGGAGTTCGGCGCGGACATCGCGGAGTTCATCGCGGTCGGCACCGCGGTCAAGGCCGAAGAAGGCGCGGGCGGCGGCGGCGTCACCAACTGGCGCAACAACAAAAACCAGCCGTTCACCTCGGACCTGACCGGCCAGGACTTCTGGACCCTGATCCGGGCCGGCTATGCCCCGCTGGGCATGGTGATGGGCACCTGCGTGTACCACATCGCGCACCAGCGCCTCGGCGGCGTGCTCGGCAACATCGGCAAGAACGTGGAGATCGAGCAGTTCACCCAGGCCCTGTACGACGCGCGGGAACTGGCGATGAGCCGGATGCAAGCCGAGGCCGAGGCCTACCACGCGGAGGGCATCGTCGGCGTCCAGTTGCGCCAGCACAGCCACACCTGGGGCTCGCACACCACCGAGTTCTTCGCCATCGGCACCGCGGTGCGGCCGCTGCGGGACGACCACGTCATCGAGCGCCCGACGATGGTCCTCAGCCTGGACAGCTGACCAGGGTCACGTTCGCCTCAAGAGCGCGAGGCCAGCCTGCCGAGTGTCAGGGCCTGGCGTTACCGTCCATGCCATGCCGGGATGCGGGATCACGGTTGGTCTAGTTGTCGATCAACCGGGGCGTTCTTGATGGCCTTCTGCGGTTTGCGCCTGACATCGACGCCGCCCATGAGCGCGAAGCCGATGACCCGTACCCGCGGCGCCCCGGGCACCCCCGGCCCGCTCGCGTTGTGGTCGAAACCGCCCATGAACGCGATGCCGGACACGTCCACGTCGACGTCCTCGGGCACCGTGATCTCGATGCCGCCCATCAGGGTGTAAGCGTGGATCGTGACCTCGGGCTCGCTGAACTGGGCCTCCCGCAGGTCCAGTTCGATCCCGCCCATCACGGCCACTCCCACATAGTTGCGCGGGACCACCCACCGGCCCATGCGCCGCGCGCCGCTCATGATCGCGACCGAGAACTTGGACCGCGGCGTGCCGCCGATTCGCCCGGCCACGGCCGGCTGGACCGCGCTTGGCGCCTGCGCTGGTCCCGGCAGGTCCCGGGTCACGGCCGCGAGATCCGCGTAGGTCTTGGCGGCGTAGGCGAGTTCCAGGCGCTCGTCGAGTTCGTCCATGGTGATTCGTCCGTGGCTCGCTGCCTCACGGAGCACGTCGGCGGCCCGCTCACGGTCGCTGTCGGACACTCGCATGAGGCTGTGATCCGCAGGTCCGGAAAGCTCGCTCATGGCACAACCTTAGCGACAGCGGGCTTGCCGGAATCGGGTGACCGAGCGCGATCCGGGCTGGCGGCAGCGGCGTTCCTCAGCGTTGTTGTTATGCGGGGACTTCCGCGGCCGGACAGGCATCAGGGGGAGACCGGGCCGCTGACCTCCTCCAGCAGCCGGGCGAGCCGGGCACGCAGCCGCCGAGGCCGCTCTCCGCGCTCGCCGACGGCCGCGCTGACCAAGTGCTGGGCGGCGTCGAAGGTCAGCGGCGCGGCGGGCGCCACGGTCAGCGCCTCGTGCGCCACGTCCGCGAGGCGGGCATCCCCGCGGTCCAGGGCCAGGATCGTCGCGCCGCCCCTGCGCGCGTCGCAGACCCGCTCCAGCAGCCCGTCCGGCGCCGCCTGCGGGCTCACCACCACCAGCGAATCCCCGCGCCTGGCGTCGCGCAGCCGGGCCAGGCTCACGCTCAGGTGCGCCGGCGCCCCGGCGGCGGGTTCCACCGGACCAGCGTCGGCACGAGACCGGGCAGGCCGGCCAGGCGGCTCTCGTCGTCCAGGTGCGCCGCGAAATGCCAGGGCTCGTGCTCGGGGGCGCCGACCAGCAGCAGCCCGCCTTGTCTGCGCGCCGACCCGCGCAGGGCGCGGGCGAACTCCGCCGCCCGGTCCGGCCACCCCGTGGGGGCGAGCAGCATCCGGAGCGCGGCGACCTGCTCGGCGTTCACGCCCCCATGGTGCCATGGCCCGGTTGCGCTCTGGCAGGATCGGGGGCATGTCTGACCAGCAGGTATCGCCCGGTATCGGCCTTGATGTCGCATCCATGTCGATCGGAATCCTGGGCGGCACGGGTGACGAAGGGCGTGGCCTGGCCCGCAGGTTCGCGCTGGCCGGCAACCCGGTCATCATCGGATCCCGCAGCGCGGAACGCGCCGCCGCGGCGGCGCAGCGCCTAGGCGGCGAACTCGGGATCCGCGGCATGGCGAACGCGGATGCGGCGGAATCCGCGGACGTGGTGATCGTGGCGGTGCCCTGGGACGGCCATGGCGCCTTCCTCGCCTCGCTGGCCGCGGCGCTGGCCGGGAAGATCGTCATCGATTGCGTGAACCCGATGGGGTTCGACGAGCGTGGCGCCTACCCGCTGGCGGTGGCCGAGGGGAGCGCCGCGCAGCAGGCGGCGGCGGTGCTGCCCGATTCTGTGGTGGTCGGCGCGTTCCACCACGTGTCAGCCGTGCTCCTGCTCGACCCCGCGGTCGGCGCCGTTGACCAGGATGTGCTGGTGCTGGGCGACAACCGGCAGGCCACCGACCTGGTCCAGGCGCTGGCCGCCCGGATCCCCGGCGCACGCGGCGTCTACGGCGGACGGTTGCGCAACTGCGGGCAGATCGAGGCGCTCACCGCCAACCTCGTGTCGATCAACCGGCGCTACAAGGCGCACGCCGGCCTGCGCGTCACCGACATCTAGCGTCCGCCTCCAGGCCGGCGCCGCCAGGACCCCCGCGTCCCCTCCCTGACCGGTATGTTTAGCCTTCAACAAGACTGTGGCACTGAGAGAAGGGCGGTCCGGTGAACTTTCGCCTGAAGGCGCGTGACCTCCCCGGCCGTGTTGCGGCGGGCGGCTACATCCTGCACGCAGGGCTGGAGAAATGGCACGCCGACGAGGCCCGTGCCAAGGGCCTGCACAAGGCGGCGTCCGGTGCGTTCCCGGTGCTGGAGCGGATCCCACCAGAACGGTTTACCCGCCTGCTCGCCGCGAGCGAGCTCGCCATCGGGTCCGCGCTGCTGGTCCCCGTCGTGCCCAGCATCGTGGCCGGCGCCGCGCTCACCGGGTTCTCCGGCAGCCTGCTCACCATGTACCTGCGCACCCCCGCGCTGCACAAGCCGGGCAGCGTCTGGCCTACGCAGGCCGGCACCGCGGTCAGCAAGGACGTGTGGATGCTCGGCATCGGCCTCGGCCTGGTCGTCGGCGCCCTGGGCGACCCAGGGTGAGGCCACAAATGAACCAGGTCCGCGTCAGCGGTAGGAATGATCCGCGTCGGGGAACTGGCCGCCGACAACTTCCTCGGCGAAAGCGCGCGTGGCGCTGCCGAGGACCCCGGCGAGGTCCGCGTACTTCTTGACGAACTTCGCCGTGTGCGGCGTGAGCCCGGCCATGTCCTGCCACACCAGCACCTGTGCGTCGCATTGCGGGCCCGCGCCGATCCCGATCGTCGGGACGGACAGGCTCTCGGTGACCCGCGCGGCCAGTTCGGCAGGCACGCACTCGAGCACGACAGAGAACGCGCCCGCCGCCTCCAGCGCCTTGGCGTCGTGCAGCAGGCGCTGGCCGTCCTCGCCCCGGCCCTGCACCCGGTACCCGCCGAAGGCGTTCACCGACTGCGGGGTCAGCCCCAGGTGCGCCATCACCGGGACGCCGGCCTGCACCAGTTCCTCGACCTGATGCACCACCCGCTGGCCGCCTTCGAGCTTGACCGCGTGCGCCCCGGCCTCCTTGAGGAACCGGGTGGCGGTGGCCAGGGCCTCGCCCGGCGAGATCTGGTAGGAGCCGAACGGCAGGTCCGCGACGACCATCGCCCGCCGGGTGCCGCGGACCACGGCGGCGGTGAGCGGGATCAGGTCGTCCACGGTCACCGGGATCGTGGTGTCGTGGCCGTGCACGACCATCGCGGCCGAGTCGCCGACGAGCAGCACCGGTATCCCGGCGTCGTCGAAGACGCGGGCGGTCAGCGCGTCGTACGCGGTGAGCATCGGCCATTTCTCACCGCGGGCCTTGGCGGCGGCCAGGTCGCGGACGGTGACCCGCCTGCTGCCGCTGCCGCCGTAGAGGGGTTCTGCGGTCCGCGCCTTGGTCGCGGCCGCGCCCGAGTCACTGGGCTGTGCGGTCATGGAAATCCTCCTGCCTCGTGGCGCCGTGGTGGCGTCCCCGGACGACTTCAGGATGCCATGCTCCCCGGGCCGGGGATAGCCCTGCGGGGGCGGCGCCCGGCAGCCGGGAGTCTGCCAGGGGGGTGACGCGGGCCCGGCGGGAATTTATTGCGATACGGACCTGTTCCGTATCGATGGCCGTCCCGGGACGGCCCCTGGCCGTCCCGGGATGAACGGGCCACGGCGCCACCGAGCCGGCCGATCTCGGACCTGGGAGGGAAGCCATGGAACAGCCAGGTGCGTCTCCGCAAGCCGGCGCCTCCGCCGTTGCCCCGCTGGCCGATACGGACATGAAGGTTTACCGGCGCCGGTGGATCATCCTCGGCGTCCTGATCACCAGCCTGATGGCGATCGTGCTGGACAACACCGTCCTGAACGTCGCGCTCAAGACGATCGCCGAGCCGGTCGCGGGCCTGGGCGCCAGCCAGAGCCAGCTCGAGTGGGCGATCAACTCCTACACGCTGGTGTTCGCCGGCCTGCTGTTCACCTTCGGGGTGGTAGGCGACCGCGTCGGGCGCAAGCGGATGCTGATGACCGGGCTGGCCGCGTTCGGCCTTTTCTCGCTGGTCACTGCCTACGCGCAGTCGCCCGACCAGCTTGTCTGGGCGCGCGCGGCGATGGGCCTGGCCGCGGCGGCGGTGATGCCGCAGACGCTGTCGATCATCTCCAACGTGTTCGACCCGGCGGAGCGGCCGCGGGCCATCGGGATCTGGGCCGTCGCAGTGGGCATCGGCATCGCGATCGGCCCCATCGTCGGTGGCCTGTTGCTCGCCCACTTCTGGTGGGGCTCGGTGTTCCTTATCAACGTGCCGTTCACCGCCGCGAGCGTGGTCGCGATCGCGCTGCTGGTGCCCGAATCGAAGAACCCCAATCCCGGCCGGATCGACTACGTCGGCGTGCTTGCCTCCATCGCGGGCCTGGTGCTGGTCGTATACGGCATCATCCAGGGCGGGGACAAGGGCTCCTGGGTGCACCTGGACGTGCTCGGCCCGATAGTCCTCGGAGCGGCGGTGCTCGCGTTCTTCGCCTGGTACGAGGCCAGGGTCCGGTATCCGTCGCTGGACGTGCGGCTGTTCCGCGACCCACGGCTGTCGTCCGCCATCGCCGCGCTGTCACTGGTGTTCTTCGGCATGATGGGCGCCCTGTTCTTCCTCAGCTTCTACTTGCAGAGCGTGCGCGGGTACACCCCGCTGAAGGCCGGCGCGTTCTCCCTGGCGTTCGCCGTATCGCAGATGCTGATGGCCCCGCGCAGCCCGGCCCTGGTCCGGCGGTTCGGCGCCAAGGCGGTGGTGTTGACCGGCCTGTTGCTGGTCACTCTTGCGCTGGTCAGCTACCAGCTGCTCGCTATCAGCACGCCCATCTGGGTGCTCGCCGTGGCGTTCTTCATCCAGGGCGCCGGGATGGGCCTGGTGATGCCGCCCTCCACGGAGGCGGTGATGTCGGTGGTGCCCAGGGAGCGGGCGGGCGCTGGTTCGGCGCTGACCAACACCGCACGGCAGGTGTCCGGCGCGCTCGGCGTGGCCGTTCTCGGCTCGGTCCTGGCCCAGGTCTTCCGCAGCCAGCTGAGCCCGCACCTGGCGAACCTGCCCGCCGCCGCGCGCGATGCCGCCACCAGCTCGATCACGGCGAGCCAGGCGGTTGCGGCCAAGCTCGGCCCGGCGGGCCAGGAACTGGCGCGGTTGGCTGACTCCTCGTTCGTGCACGCCATGCACATCACCACGCTGATCTCGGCGGCGATAACGCTGCTCGGCGCGCTGGTCGTGATGCGGTGGATGCCCGGCCGCGCCGCGGCGACCCGCCAGGTGCCCGCGGCCGCGGTCGCGCCGGCAAGTGAGGCGCGCCTCGCCGAAGCAGCACCGGTCACCGGTGAAACTCCGCCCGACCGCGCGGCAACACTCGACGGCGCGGGAGCGCTGGACGGCACGGGAGCGCTGGACGGCCCGGCGGCGCTGGACGGCGCGGCGGCCCTGGACGGCGCGGTCTGGCCCCAGGCGGCGGCTTCACATGACGGTCACGCGGCGGCGAACGGCGCGGCCCGCACAGGCAGCGCCCTGCCGAGAGAAGGATGAGCCGATGCCTCCCGCCGAGGTGAACACCGAAACCCCAGGAACCGGCCAGCGCCGTCCAGGCCGGCCCCGCAGTGAGCGCGCCGACCGCGCCATCATCGACGCCGCGCTCAGCCTGTTCGCGGAGTCCGGGCCGGAGGGCCTGTGCATCGAGCGGGTGGCCGCTCGCGCCGGGGTTGGCAAGGCCACCATCTACCGCCGCTGGCCGGGCAAGGAAGATCTGCTCCTGGACGCGATCGGGGCGCTGCAGAACCCGCTGCCCGAACCGGCGGGCGAGTCGGTCCGCGAGGACTTGGCGACGATACTGGGCGCCATGCGCGACTCGGTCGCCGACCCGCGCAGAGCCAGGGAATTCGCCCTGCTGCTCGGCGAGGGGGCGAAGTACCCCCGGCTGATGGCGCGCTATGTGGAGACGATGCTGGAACCGCGCCGCGAGGTGATCAGGTCGGTGCTGCGCCGCGGCGTGGCGACCGGCGAACTGCGGCCGGACACCGACATCGAGGTAGCGCTGTTCATGCTGACCGGCGCTGTGCTCGCCCGGGGGAGGTACGACCCGGGCAGTTTCCCGCCCGGGTACGTGGAGCGCGTCGTCGACGAGTTGCTTCTCGGCCTCGCCCCGCGCTAACACGGGGTATGACAACACTCGACCCATCTACCGCCCCGTGACGACACCGGCCCACGCCCCGGACCCGGCCCCCGCCCCGGAATGGCTGGCGCAGCGGCTGGCGGCGCAGCTGCTGTCCGGGCCGCCGGCCGAGGGCACCGTGCAGGTCGCCGGGCATCTGCTCGCCGTGCAGGCGCAAGACCAGCGCGGGGCCAGGCTGGCGGTGCGTGCCCGCAGCCGCGCCCGGTCGGCCACGGACGTGGACGAAGCCCTGACCCGGGACCGTTCCGTGGTGGTGACCTGGCTGAACCGCGGCACGCTGCACCTGGTGCGGACCGAGGACTACTGGTGGCTGCACCCGCTCACCACGCCGCAGCTATTCACGGGCAACGCCCGCCGGCTCGCCCAGGAAGGCGTCCCGCCAGCCGACGCGGAGCGTGGGGTCGCCGTCATCGAACGCTCGCTGACCGCCGAAGGGCCGCTCACCCGGGCGGAGCTCGCGGAGCGGATCGCCAAGGCCGGAGTGCGCACGCAGGGCCAGGCGATCGTCCACCTGCTCGTGCTGGCGAACCTGCGCGGGATCGCCGTGCGGGGCCCGATGGCCGGGCGCGAGCACGCCTACGCGCTGGTCCGGGACTGGCTCGGGCACGGGCCACGGGGAAGCGCCGGCGTTCGACCGGGACCGGGCGCTCGCCGAACTGGCGGCCCGCTACCTGGCCGGCCACGGCCCGGCGACCGAACGCGACCTGGCCAAATGGGCTGGGCTGCCGCTGGGCGACGCGCGGCGCGGCCTGGCGGCCATCGCCGGGCGGCTCGCCGACCGGGACGACGGTCTGGCCGACCTGGCCGGGCGGCACGATACGGGGGGCGGTGACTGCCCGCTGCCACCGCCGCGCCTGCTGGGCGCCTACGACCCGGTGTTGCTGGGCTGGACCACGCGGGACCCCATCGTCGGCCCGCACGGGAAACTGGTCGCGATCAACGGCCTGTTCCGCCCGTTCGCGATGGTCGCCGGGCGTGCCGTCGGCACCTGGAGCATGCCGGGCGGCAAGGTCGCGCTCACCGCGTTCGCGCCGCTGGCTGAGGCCGCCGCGGCCGACCTGGCCGCCGACGCCACGGAGGTCGAGCGGTTCCTGCACAGCCCGGCCGGCGCCGCAGGCGGCTGACGGCCCTGGCCGGCGCCCGGTCGCCCGGCTCAGCGGGGCAGGTCCGCGCGGGAGCAGTGGGTGACCATGTGCAGCGCGATCTCGTCGTCGCCGGCCAGCGCGGGGTGCGTGTCGATGAGGTCGCGGACCTGACCGAGCACGCGGCGCCGCTGGGCGTCCGGCAGGGTGATGACGTAGCTGCGGGACGCGACCCAGTCGGTCATCTCCGCCCGGGACAGCCGGTGCAGCCACTCCACGCTGCGCCGCTCGACCGGCCCGAACGGCGGCCCGATGTCGGGAAAGTGCCGGCCGGAACCCGGGGTGCCGCGGCTGCCGATGATCGTGCTCAGTTCGGCAACCCAGTCCTCGCCTTCGACCCGGCGGTTCCACAACAGGCCCAGCCGTCCGCCGGGGGCCAGCACCCGGGCCACCTCGGGCACGGCCCGTTCCGGGTCGACCCAGTGCCACGCCTGGGCCACCAGCACCGCGTCCACGCTGTCATCGGCCAGCGGGATCTGCTCGCCGGCGCCGCCGAGCGCGGGCACCCCGGGCACTGCGCGGCGCAACTGCTCGCGCATGCCGGCCGACGGCTCCACGGCGATCACGTCCAGGCCCCGCTCGCGAAGCTGGCGGGTCAGCTTCCCGGTGCCGGCCCCGACATCGGCCACCCGGGTGGCATGAGCCGGGACCAGCCAGTCGATCGCCTCCGCCGGATACTGCGGCCGGCCCCGCTCGTAGACGTCGGCGACCGCGCCGAAAGAATTGGCATGCGCCTGGTGCCGCTCGTCGAGGGACATAGGCCCAGTCTGCCAGCCGGCCTGGGCCAGTGCGCCCGCCGGGGCTGGGCGCTACGCTCGGGCCGTCAAAGTGGCGCGGGGACGGCAGTGGAGGTGAGACGTGGAACTGGCGGACGACTGGGGTGAGTTGCTGCGCGCCGAGGCGCCGAACTATGCGCGGGTGGCGCTCACCAACATCCGGCGCGAGTTCCCGTCCGGGGTCTACCACAACATGACCGCCCCCGGTGATTTCCCGTTCCGCCCGAAAGCCCGCACCCCCGCCTTCTACGGCAGCTACGACTGGCATTCGTGCGTGGAGATGCACTGGCTGCTGCTGCGCCTGTTGCGCATCGCGGAGGACGTGATTCCCGCCAAGCAGATCAGGTCCGTGCTGAACGCCCACTTCCGGCCGGTAGCCCTCGCCGCCGAGAAGGAGTTCATCGCCAGCAGGAACGGCCTGGGCGAGCGCCCCTACGGCTGGGGCTGGGCGCTGGCGCTCGTCCGCGAGGCGCAAGCCCTGGACGACCCGGAAGGCAAGAGGTGGGCGACCGCGCTGCAGCCGTTCGCCGACGCGGTGACCGGATGCTTCCTCGGCTGGCTGCCGAAGGCGACCTACCCGGTCCGGCACGGCGTGCACGAGAACAGCGCCTTCGGCATGGCGCGGGCCTGGGACTACGCGCAGGCCCGGGCCGCGACCGGCGACGCCGCCCTGCTGGAGGCGATCACCGCCAAGGCCTACGCCTGGTTCGCCGGCGACACGATGTACCCAGCGGCCTGGGAGCCCTCCGGCCATGACTTCCTGTCGCCGGCCCTGGCCGAGGCCGAACTGATGGCCAGGGTCTTCCCGCCGGAGGAGTTCGGGACCTGGCTGTCGGTGTTCCTGCCCGGGATCGCGGGCGGGGAGCCCGCCACGCTATTCACCCCGGCCGTGGTGTCGGACCCGGCCGACGGGGCGATCGCCCACCTGCACGGGCTGAACGCGAGCCGCGCCTGGGGCTGGCGCCGGATCGCCGAGTCACTGCCCGACGGCGACCCGCGGATCGAATCGGCCGTGGCCGCCGCGCGCACCCACGCCGGGGCTGCGCTGCCGCACGTCGTCGGGGATGACTACAACGTCGAGCACTGGCTCGCCTGTTACGCGGTGCTCATGCTGAGCTAGCCGCAAACGCCGGCGCGCGGCGGCTTGAGGTCCCTGCAGTCGGCCACTTCGTGCCTGCCGACGATCCGCTGGCATGCGCCAGCGCCGTGGCGGGCTTCGTCCGTGCCGCTGCCGGGGATCTCAGCGGGACTGAGACCGGCCTGGTTCCCGCCACCTGTTCGTGATGGGCAGCCGCCGGTCCCGGCCGAAGTTGCGCGGGGTGATCTTGGGGCCAGGCGGGTACTGGCGCCGCTTGTACTCGGCCCGGTCCACCATCGCGACCACGCGGTCCACCAGCGCCGGGTCGTGCCCGGCGGCGACCAGCCCGGCCACGCCCAGGTCCTTGACCACATAGTCGTCGAGGATGGCGTCGAGCACCTGGTAGTCCGGCAGCGAGTCGGAGTCGAGCTGGCCGGGCGCCAGCTCCGCGCTCGGCGGCTTGGTGATCGAGTTCTCCGGGATCGGCGGGGTCTCGCCCCGCCCGGCCGCCTCGGCGTTGCGCCACCGGGCCAGGTCCCACACCAGGACCTTGGGGACGTCCTTGATCGGGCCGAACCCGCCGGCCGAGTCGCCGTACAGGGTGGAGTACCCGGTGGCCAGCTCGGACTTGTTGCCGGTGGTGAGGGCCAGGTGCCCTTCGGCGTTGGACAGCCCCATCAGGATCACGCCGCGGACCCGCGCCTGAAGGTTCTCTGCGGCGAGCCCGTGCAAGCCCAGTTCGCCCTGAAAGGCGTCGACCATGGGCTGTATGGCCACCGTGCGCGCGTGCAGCTCCTGGCGCTTGACCAGGTCCTCGGCGTCGCTCACCGAATGCGCGGAGGAGTACCGGCTGGGCATCAGCACAACGTGCACCCGGTCCGGGCCGATGGCGTCGGCCGCGATGGTCGCGGTCAGCGCCGAGTCGATCCCGCCGGACAGGGCGAGAATGACCGTGCCGAACCCGTTCTTTTCCACGTAGTCCCGCACCCCGGTGACCAGCGCGGCGTAGACCTCGGCCTGCGGGGACAGCCTCGGCCACACCCGGCCCGGCTCCGCATCCAGAGCAGCCGCCGGGGAAGGCGCCGGTGCGGAGCCGATCTGCGGAACGATTACCCGGTGGATCGTCATGTGCGTGCCGTCCCTGGCATCGGCGGGCGCATCGCCCAGTTGGATGCTCGGGTCGGCGTTTGGCAGGTCCAGGTCGGCGACGACCAACGCCTCGGCGAACTGGGGGCCGCGGGCCAGCAGGTTGCCAGCGGCGTCCACGATGATCGAGTCGCCGTCGAACACCAGCTCGTCCTGGCCGCCCATCATGTTCACGTAGGCGAGCGTGGCGCCCGCCTCGGCCGCCCGGTTCACGCACAATTCCAGCCGCTCGGCGTCCTTGCCCCGCTCGTACGGGGAGGCATTCGGCACCACGAGCAGGCTCGCTCCGGCCTGCCTGGTCACTGCCACCGGGCCGCCGTCCTGCCACAGGTCCTCGCAGACGGCGACCGCCACGTCGGTCGCGTCGCCAGACTCCCCGCACGGCAGGCGGAAGACCGGCAGCCGGTTGCCCGGCACGAAGTACCGGTACTCGTCGAACACCCCGTAGTTCGGCAGATGATGCTTGGCAGTGGTCACTACCACGTCACCGCCGTGCAGCAGCGCCGCCGCGTCCAGCGCCGCGCTGGCCGGCTGCCCGGTGCGCGGGGCCAGCCCCGCCTGGCGGTCCAGGTACCCGGCGACCACGGCGATACCGCCTAGCCCTTCGGTAGCTAGCTGGGCCGCGGTGTCCCGCATGGCCGCGATGGACGCGTCCACGAACGAGTCACGGAGCGCGAGATCCTCCACCGGGTATCCGGTGAGCATCATCTCGGGGAACAGCACGAGGTCCGCCCCGCGAGCGGACGCCCGGCGCGTCCATTCGACGATCGTCCGCGCGTTCCCGGCCAGATCGCCTACGGTGGAGTTCACCTGGGCGAGCGCGATCCGAAGCTTTGCCACAATGCCAGCTTAGGCACCGGCGTGATCCTGGCACGCAGGCGGCGGTCAAGCCTGGCCTCCACCGTTGTCTCCCTGGTCGGCTGTAACCTGCCGGAAACAGGCGGGCGGCACACTGTGAGGGAAAGGGCCCCCATCCGGCCGGGACCGGAGGGCCGTCGTCCGCAAGCGCTCGGCAGGGCTGCTGACCAGCGAGGCAGGAAGAACATGGACAGGCAGGAAGAGTTCGTGCTCCGGACGCTTGAGGAGCGTGACATCCGTTTTGTCCGGCTCTGGTTCACGGACGTGCTCGGCTTCCTGAAGTCGGTCGCGGTGGCGCCCGCGGAACTGGAAGGGGCGTTCGCCGAGGGGATCGGCTTCGACGGGTCAGCCGTCGAGGGCTTCGCCCGGGTCTACGAGGCGGACATGATCGCCAAGCCGGACCCGTCCACGTTCCAGCTCCTGCCGTGGCGCGGTGAGTCCGGGGTGGGCAGGATGTTCTGCGACATCATGATGCCGGACGGGTCACCGTCGCACGCCGACCCCCGGTACGCGCTCAAGCGCGCGCTGGGCCGGGCCGCGGATCTCGGCTTCACCTTCTACACCCACCCCGAGATCGAGTTCTTCCTGCTCAAAGCGAAGCCTGAGCCGGGCGTGCGGCCAGCGCCGATCGATTCGGGCGGGTACTTCGACCACACCCCGCACAGCATCGCCCACGACTTCCGGCACGTGTCCATCCAGATGCTGGAGCAGATGGGCATCTCGGTGGAGTTCAGCCATCACGAGGGGGCGCCCGGGCAGCAGGAGATCGACCTGCGCTACGCCGACGCGCTCACCACCGCCGACAACGTGATGTCGTTCCGGCTGGTGATGAAGGAGGTGGCGCTCCAGCAGGAGGTGTACGCCTCGTTCATGCCCAAGCCGTTCACCGAGCACCCGGGCTCGGGCATGCACACCCACATGTCGCTCTTCGAGGGCGACCGCAACGCCTTCTACGAGCCGGGCGCGGAGTTCCAGCTCTCGAAGGTCGGCCGCGCGTTCATCGCCGGCCTGCTCAAGCACGCGGCCGAGATCACCGCTGTGTGCAACCAGTGGGTGAACTCCTACAAGCGCCTGTGGGGCGCCGCGGAGCGGACCGCCGGGGCCGGCGGCGAGGCGCCAGCCTACGTCTGCTGGGGGCACAACAACCGGTCCGCGCTGGTGCGGGTGCCGATGTACAAGCCGCACAAGGGAAACGCCACCCGGATCGAGTTCCGGTCGCTTGATTCCGCGTGCAACCCGTACCTGGCCTTCGCCGCGATCCTGGCGGCCGGCCTCAAGGGCATCGAGGCCGGCTACGAGCTGCCGCCTGAGGCCGAGGACGACGTGTGGGCGCTCACCGAACGCGAGCGCCGCATCCTGGGCATCCAGCCGCTGCCGCAGAGCCTGGATGAGGCGCTGAACGTCATGCAGGACAGCGAGCTGATGGCCGAAACGCTCGGCGAGCACGTCTTCGACTTCTTCCTGCGCAACAAGCGGGAAGAATGGCGGGACTACCGTCATCAGGTCACCGCGTTCGAACTGGACCGCTACCTGCCTGTTCTCTAAGCCGGGGCGGACCTGCCGCCTGGAGGGCCAACGTGAACACGCAGCACGACGCGGGCGCGCGGCTGCCCGCCGGGGTGTCCGTCGGGCACTGGACCGACACACAGGGCCGGACCGGGTGCACCGTGGTGCTCGTCCCCGACGGCGCCGTGGCCGGCGTGGACGTCCGGGGCGGGGCGCCGGGCACGATCAACACCGACGGCCTGCGCCCGGGCACCGTCACCGAGCGGGCACACGCGATCCTGCTCACCGGCGGCAGCACGTTCGGCCTGGCCGCCGCCTCCGGGGTGCTGCGTTACTTCGAAGAACGAGGCATCGGGCTGATGTTCGGCACGGTCGCGGTGCCCATCGTGGCCGGCGCGGTGATCTTCGACCTGCTGGCCGGTGACCCGATGGCCCGGCCCGGTCCCGAGGCCGGCTACGCCGCCTGCGCGGCGGCGGCCACCAGCCCCGGCCTGGGCGCGGTCGGGGCCGGTACGGGGGCCAGCGTCGCCAAGGCCGGCGGCAACGAGCCGCGCCCCGGCGGGGTCGGGGTGGCCAGCCAGGAGGCCGGGGGCGCAGTGGTGGCCGCGGTGATGGTGGCCAACAGCCTCGGCGGGATCTGGGACGACGACCGGCACGAGTGGGTCGCCCCGCTGACCGCGTGGGACTATTCATCGCCGATGATCCCCGGCGGCAACACCACTATCGGGGCCGTGGTGACCGACGCCCGGCTCACCAAGGAACAGGCCGCCCGGGTCGCCGCCGTGGCGCACGACGGCATCGCCCGCGCGGTCCGCCCGGCGCACACGCTCTACGACGGCGACACCATGTTCTGCCTTGCCACCGGCACGATGCCCGCCCCGGTCGACGCGGTGGAAGCGGTCGCGGCTCAGGTCGTCGCCCGCGCCATCGCCACCGGCGTCCGCGCCGCCCAGCCCTGACCAGTCCAGCTCGATCGTTGACCGGTAATTCGGCGCCTATCGTCGGGATGCCAGGGCGGAAGTTCCGCTCCGAAGTTGCCAGGGATTGCAGCAGCGCCCGCAGCGTGGTTCTGGCAGCCGCAAGGTCTTCGGCGGTGATGTGGGCTTGTTGCAGCACTCGTCCGCGTGCGGCGTCGGAGCGTTGGGTGAGCTGCTCAAGCACGAGCTGACCCCGGTCGGTGAGGGTCAGGAGCGGGGAGCGAGCGTGATCGGGGTTGGGTGCCGCCTTCAGAAGGCGGGCGGCGAGGAGATCGCCGGCGACGCGTTGCACGCCCTGGCGGGTCAGGCCAAGGCGGCGGGCAATGGCGGGCACGGTGCACGGCCCTGCGCTGACGACGCTGAGGATGTGCCACCGGGCAACGGTCTGGCCAAGTTCTTTGGCGATCGCCGCGCTGGTGCGCCGGGACAGGCCAGCCAACTCGTACACGTCGGCCATCAGCAGCCGGTACTGTTCACTTGCCGTCATGACAATATGTTGTCATAATGGTAATATATTGTCTATTCCCAAAGCAAACGCGTCCCTGCCGGGCAGGTGACTTGCTTGCCGCGCAGCAAAGGGAGGAGAAGAGATGACGATCCCGGCGGAGGCCACCCGGCCGGATAACGGGTTCATCGACGCCCTGCACGTTTCCGGCCCGGCCGATGAGCACGCCGGCAAGCTGATGCTGTTCGGACAGTTCGTGGGCTCCTGGGACCTGGAGTGGGCCGGAACCAGCGCCAACGGCGAGCCTGCCACCGCGACCGGCGAACTGCACTTCGGCTGGGTTCTGGGCGGCCGCGCCGTACAGGACATTTGGATCGTTCCCGGCCGCGGCCAGCCCGGCGAGGGCCAGCCACCCTCGGCGTTTCACGGTTCCACGATCCGGTTCTACGACCCCTCCATCGACGCCTGGCGTTCCACCTGGGTCGAGCCCGTCACCTGCCGGGTGCGGCGGTTCGTTGGCCGGCCCGCCGATGGCGACATCCTGCTGGTCAGTGACGAGGAAGATCCTCAGCTACGCTGGCAATTCAGTGACATCGGGCCCGACTCGTTCACCTGGCAGGGCAAGGCTTCACACGACGGTGCCCGCACCCGGGTCCTCGAGGAGCAGATGCGCGCCACCCGGCGCCGCAGCCGCTGAGCAGCGGGGTGCGGTCGGGGACAGGCGGGCGCGGGCTGACGAGCCGGTGCTCGGTGGCATCGGCAGGCGCGCGGTGTACGAGGTCGAGGCGGATCAGCCGATCAGCTGACCTGCGCGGGCAACGAGCAGCCGGGCGGTTACGGTGCTGGGATGAGCGTGCCGCGCAGGACCACCGCCGCCGGACGGCTGGCCCGGCTGGGTTTCTCCGATCCGGCGCGGGCCGAATTGCTCATCGCGGACCTGGCCATGGATCCGGGCCAGGCGCAGGAAGCCCTGATCGGCGCGCTGGCCACCGCTGCGGACCCCGATCTGGCGCTGGCCGCGCTGGCCCGGATGCCCCGCGACGCGGAATTGGCGCGGGCGCTGGCGGAGGACCCCCGGCTGCGCGGCCGGCTGGCGGCCGTGCTGGGGGCCAGCGTGGCGCTCGGGGATCACCTTGCCCGGCACCCCGGTCATTGGCGCGTGCTGGCCGGGGCCGACGACCTGCCCGCGGCAGCGGCGGAACAGGTGCGGGCCGAGCTTCTCACCGCGGTGGGCGTCATGCCCGGGGACCCCGAGCCGGTCGCGGGCCCGGTAGGCGGCAGCGCCAGGCCTGGCGGCACCGACGGGACGGGGGGCGACCCAGTGGCGGCGCTGCGGGTGGCGTACCGTCGGCGGCTTCTGGCGCTGGCGGCGCGGGACCTCACCGGGGAAGCGTCCCTGGACCAGGTGGCCGCCGAGCTTGCCGACCTGGCCGCGGCGGCGCTCGAAGCGGCCCTGGCGATCGCCCGGGCCGATCTCCCGCCCGGGTCGCCGCCGTGCCGCCTGGCGGTGATCGCCATGGGCAAGTGCGGCGCGCGGGAACTGAACTATGCCAGCGACGTGGACGTGATCTTCGTCGCGGAACCGGCCGCGACCAGCCCGGAGGGTGCGGGCGATGATCGGGGAGAGGCGCACGCGCTGCGCACCGCCACCCGGCTCGCCGCTGGCCTGATCCAGGTCTGCTCGCGGAGCACCCCGGAAGGGGCGCTGTTCCCGGTGGACCCCAACCTGCGGCCCGAAGGGCGCAGCGGCCCGCTGGTGCGCACCCTGGCCAGCCACCGCGCCTACTACCAGCGATGGGCGCAGACCTGGGAGTTCCAGGCGCTGCTGAAGGCCCGCCCGGTCGCCGGGGACGCCTCCCTCGGCGCCGCGTACACGGCCGCGATGGGCCCGCTGGTGTGGCAGGCGGCGCAGCGGGAGAACTTCGTGTCCGACGTGCAGGCGATGCGGCGCCGGGTGATCGGCAACCTGCCCGCCTCGGTCGCCGGCCGCCAGCTTAAGCTGGGCCCCGGCGGGCTGCGCGACATCGAGTTCGCCGTGCAGCTGCTCCAACTCGTGCACGGCAGGGTGGATGAGTCGCTGCGCGAGCCGGCCACGCTACCCGCCCTGGCCAGGCTCGCCGCGGGCGGGTACGTCGGCCGGCGAGACGCGGCCGAGCTGGCCTCCGCCTACCGCTTCCTGCGCACGGTCGAGCACCTGCTCCAGCTCAGGAAGCTGCGACGGACCCACACCATGCCCGAGGATCCCGCCGCGCTGCGCATGCTGGGCCGGGCGCTGCGGCTGGCCAGCGCCGGGCCGGCCGGGCCGACGCCGCCCGGCGACCCAGTGCCGCCCAGCGACCCGGTGCCCGTGCGGCTGGACCCGGCGGAAGAACTGCTGGCCCGGTGGCGGGAGCACACCGGCCAGGTGCAGCGGCTACACGAGAAGCTGTTCTACCGGCCGCTGCTCGACGCGGTCGCCAGCCTGCCCGGCGATGCGGCCCGGCTCACCCCGCAAGCCGCCGAGGCGAGGCTCGAGGCGCTCGGCTACGCCGACCCGCCCGGCGCTCTGCGGCATATCGGGGCGCTGACCGCCGGGGTGTCCCGGCGGGCGGCGATCCAGCGGACCCTGCTGCCGTTGCTGCTGGAATGGTTCGCCGACGCGCCGGACCCGGATGCGGGGTTGCTGGCGTTCCGGCAGGTCAGCGACGCGCTGGGGCGGACGCCCTGGTACCTGCGGCTGCTGCGGGACGACATGACCGTGGCGCAGCGGATGGCCCGGCTGCTCGCTTCCAGCCGCTACGCCGTCGGCCTGCTGCTGCGCCAGCCGCCAACCGTTCGACCTGCTGGTCAACGACGCGCGGCTGGAACCCAGGGGCCGGGCCACGTTGCAGGCCGAGGCCACGGCGCTGGCCGAACGGCAGGCCCGGGCCGAGGATGCGGTGGCGGCGGTGCGCGCGCTGCGCCGCCGTGAGCTGCTCCGGACAGCCATGGCCGACCTGCTTATCCGGCCCGGCCCGGAGCAGACCGGGGAGGCGCTCACCACCGTCGCCGCGGTCACCATCGAGTCCGCCCTTCAGGTGGCGATCCGGTCCGTCGCCGGCCGCCTGGGCGGGTTTCCCACCAGGATCTGCGTGGTCGCGATGGGCAGGTTCGGCGGGCACGAGTCCGGCTACGGCAGCGACGCGGACGTGATGTTCGTGCACGACCCGCTGCCCGGGGCCGAGGAGCAGGACGCCACCGAGGCAGCGCAGGCCGCCGCCGAGGAACTACGTGCGCTGCTGGCCCGCCCCGGCCTGGACCCGCCCCTGATCGTCGATCCTGACCTGCGCCCCGAAGGGCGCCAGGGGCCGCTGGTGCGGACCCTGGCCTCCTACCGGGCCTACTACCAGCGGTGGTCGGGGCCCTGGGAGAGCCAGGCCCTGCTGCGGGCTGAGCCTGTGGCGGGCGATGCGGAGCTGGGCGCCCGCTTCTTGGTCCTGGCGGACAAGGTCCGCTATCCGGACGGCGGGATCCCCGAGGCTTCCGTTTTGGAAATCCGGCGCCTCAAGGCCCGGATGGAGGCTGAGCGCATGCCCCGCGGCGTTGACCCCGCGCTGCATCTGAAGCTGGGCCCCGGCGGGCTGTCCGATGTCGAGTGGGTGGTGCAATTGCTCCAGCTCAGACACGCCGCTGCGGTGCCGGAGCTGCGGACCACGCGGACCCTGGCCGGGCTGGCCGCGGCGGCGAAGGCCGGGCTGGTGACGCCGGAGGACGCCGCGGTGCTGGCCCGGGCGTGGCGGCTGGCATCCCAGATCCGGGACGCCGTGGTGCTGGTCCGCGGCCGGGCCGGCGACGTGCTGCCCGCCCGGGCGGCGGAACTGGCGGCGGTCGCCTCGGTGCTGGGCTACCCGTCCGGCGCGGCGCAGGACCTGCTGCAGGACTACCGCCGGGCCGCGCGCCGGGCCCGGGCCGTGATGGAGCGCCTCTTCTACGGCTGAGCCCGTCTCGTGCGTGGTGACCCCGGGTGTGACCGGCGCTAACGCACGGTTGGGCAGGTGTCCCGGGCCAGGTTGATAACGTCTACCGTTGAGAAACGCAGGGCGGGGTCGCAGGACACGGCGCTGGACTGCGAACGTGGCAGACGACGTTAAGGGACATATGACAAGCCCGGCGGGGCCGCGCGGAGCGGAGCCTGCCCAGGACCGTTCACCGGCCCGGGCGAGCCGCTACCGGCGGCTGACCGTCCTGATCGTGGTCGTCGCCGTATGCGCCGCCGCGGTGGCCGGGTGCAGCCTGATCGGGTCCGGTGGATCTGGCCAGCCCGCCGCGCACCGTGCCACGCCGGGATCGAGCGCTGCGTCCCCCTCGGCCGCGTCCCCTTCGCCCACGCCCACGCCCACCATTCCAGCCTTGCCGGCGCTCACGCCTGCGCAACTAGCGGGCCAGCGGGTGATCTACAGCTACGGCGGGCTCACCCCGCCCGCCCAGTTGTTCCGCTGGATCCGGGCCGGCAAGGTCGCCGGGGTCATCTTCTTCGGTGGCAACATCTCCAGCCCGTCCCAGCTCGCCGGGGTCGTGGCCGAACTGGACCGGGCCAACGCCCGCCCGCACAACCCATTGCGCCACTACCCGCTGCTGCTCATGACCGACCAGGAGGGCGGCCTGGTCCGGCGGCTCCCCGGCGCACCGGAGCTATCAGAGAGAGAGATCGGCGAGGCGCTCCATCCCGCCGCGGCGGCGAAGGACGCGGGCCGGGGCGCGGGGCGGAACCTGGCCAGCATCGGCCTGAACGTGAACCTGGCGCCGGTGCTCGACGTGTACCGGGCGCCGGGCGACTTCGACGACCAGTTCGGCCGCTCCTACAGTACGAGCGCGCGCGAAGTCTCCCGCCTCGGCGCCGGCTTCATCGCGGCGCAGCAGGCCACCGGGGTTGCGGCGACCGCCAAGCACTTCCCCGGGCTTGGCGCGGCCGACGTCACGCAGAACACCGACGAGCGGCCGGTGACGCTCGACGTGCCGCGGAGCGTGCTACACGGCACCGACGAGTACCCCTACAAGGCCGCCATCCGGGCCGGAGTCAAGCTGGTGATGGTGTCGTGGGCGGTCTACCCGGCGCTGGACCCCAGGCTGCCCGCCGGGCTGTCCGCCAAGGTCGTCGGCGGTGAGTTGCGGCAGCGGCTCGGCTTCACCGGCGTCACCATCACCGACGCGCTGGAGGCTGGCGCGCTGCAGGCATACGGCACCACCCGGCGCCGGGCCACCCTGGCGGCCGGTGCGGGGATGGACCTGATCCTGTGCTCGGCGCAGCAGGCCGCCCAGGGGAACCAGGCGCGGACCGCCCTGTCCGAGGACTACCAGCAAGGCAAGCTGAATCAGGCGGCGTTCCGGGCCGCGGTGCAGCGGGTGCTCGCGCTCCGGTCCAGCCTGCGCGGCTAGCCGCAGGCCCGCGTTCCGGCGCCGGGTGCGCGGCGGCATCCAGCCGGTCAGCGCGCGTTCAGGCAGGCAGTAAAGGCCGAGGCTGTTGTCAGCCGCCGTTCAGGTTTCTCGCAGGTATGGAACCGACTATTTGGGTTAGGGCACGAAGAGCCGTTCTTCCTGAGGGAGCCGTTCCATGACCATGATTTACGATCCGCCGACCTACACGGGCTCGGGGCAGACCCCGCCGTGGCACGGCCCCGAGGGCCCTGGCGGCCCCGGCGGCCCGTCTGGTTACGGCGGGGGAGGCAACGGCCCGCGCCGCCCGGTCCACCGGTTCCGGCACCGCTTCCTGCTGGCCGCTACTGCGGTCGTGGCGGGCCTTGGCACCTTCTTCGGCCTGATGACCGTGACGGGCCATTCCCGCGACACGATCCTGACCACCGCGCAGGTCGCCAACCAGACCGATCCCGGGCTTGTCGACGTGGTCTCCACTCTGGGCCTGCAGCAGGCTGCTTCGGCCGGCACCGGGCTGGTGCTCACCCCGTCGGGCGAGATACTCACCAACAACCACGTGATCAAGGGCGCCACCTCGATCCGGGTCACCGACATAGGCAACGGCCGCAGCTACCCGGCCAAGGTCGTCGGGTACGACCAGAGCAAGGACATCGCGGTGCTCCAGCTGGTCGGGGCGTCCGGGCTGCAGACCGTGTCGCTGGGCGACTCGTCCACCGTCAAGGTCGGCGACAAGGTGGTCGCCCTGGGCAACGCGGGCGGCAAGGGCGGCACCCCGTCGGTCGCCGTGGGCAGGGTCGCCGGTCTCGGCGCGGCCATCAACGCCTCCGACGAGGGCGCGGGCACGGTCGAGCACCTGACCGGGCTCATCCGGCACAACGCGCCCATTCAGCCCGGCGACTCCGGCGGCCCGCTGGTCAGCAACACCGGCAACGTGATCGGCATCGACACCGCGGGCTCGGGCTCCAGCTCCGCAGGGTTCCAGTTCCAGGGCGGGCAGTCCCAGGCGAGGCAGGCCTTCGCAGTCCCGATCAACACTGCGGTCGCCCTCGCCCACCAGATCGAGGCCGGCCAGGCGTCAGCCACGGTGCATATCGGCGCCACCGGGATCCTCGGCGTGGAAGTCATGCCCGCCGACCAGGCCGCTGCCAACGGCGTGTCCGTGGGCTCCGGCGCTGTCATCGCCGGCACCGTGTCCGGAATGCCGGCCGAGGGCGCCGGGCTCGCGCAGGGTGATGTGATCACCTCGGCCGACGGTCACCAGATCTCTTCTCCCTCGGCGCTCCAGGCGGCACTGGAGGGCCACCACCCGGGTGACAGTGTGCGCATCGGCTGGACCGACCAGTCCGGCCAGGCGCACTTCGCGACCCTGGTCCTCGCTAACGGACCGGCCGCCTGATCACCTCCTAGGGACACCCCGGCCGTTTGCCCGAAGGCGGCCGGGGTGTTTTCTTGCCCCGGTTGAGGCCCGCTCAGTTGAGCACCCGCCGGGTGAAGGTCCTGGTGCCGAGGCAACCGAAGACCGCGGTGCCGCCGACGAGCACGGTCAGGATGGCCCACATCGGCATGTGCGCGGTCCCCGGGGTAAGCACCGCGCGCAGGCCCTCGGACATGTACACCATCGGGTTGATCAGGACCAGGAACTGCAGCCACCGGATCTGATGGAGCGCCGCCCACGGGTAGTACACGCAGCCCAGCATGGTGGCCGGGAGCAGGATCGCCGCGAACAGCATCTGCATCTTCCGCGGGTCCATGACCGTGCCGAGCAGCAGCCCCAGGGCCGCGGTGAGCAGCGACGCGGTGACCAGGATGAACACCAGCATGGGCCAGTTGGTGACGTGCACGTGCGGCGCCTGGCCGGCCGCATGCACCACCAGCACGATCGGGAAGACGATCAGTGCGCCGATGAACGCCTGTGCCGCCCCTGCGGTGATCTTCTGCATCGCGAGGACCCCGATCGGCACCGGGGCCAGCGCCCGGTCCTCGATCGTGCGCTGCCAGGAGAACTCCATGACCAGCGGGAAGGTCACCGCCATGATCCCCTGCATGAGCAGCATGGAGGCCATGAGCCCCGGGACCAGGATCGTCGCGAAGTTCACGCTGCCGGCCCCGGCCGCCCCGGCGCCGCCGAACATGACGCCGCCGCCGATCTTGGGCATCACGTAGGTGAACACGAAGACGAACAGCAGCGGCTGCATGACCGTGCGGATGAACGTGCCAACCGCGTTGCGCCGCAGCACCCGGAACTCGCGGGCCATCATCGCCGCGAACGTCCTGGCCAGGGTGGGCTGCGGCACCGGCGCCTCGGCGATCAGCGCGGCGATGCCCGCAGCGGCGCCGGGGCCGGCCGGCCCGGCGTCGCCGGCCGGCGGCGTGATCGTGGGTGTCGTCGATGTCATTCCCGGTACTCCCGTCCGGTCAGGTTCAGAAAGACCGTCTCCAGGCTGGGCTTGAGATGCGCCGCGTCGCGCACCGTGAGGCCGGCCCTGGTCCCGGCGGCGACCAGTTCGCCGAGCACGCCGTCCGGCTCGGAGGCGAACACCCGGATCCGGTCGTCATCGGTCTCTACCTTGCCGACGCCCGGCCGGCCTGCCAGGCCGGTGGCCGCGGCCATGCCGTCGGGCACCGCGCCCTCGTACCTGACCGTGATAACCGTGTCCGCCCCAGTGCCTTCCTTCAGCTCGTCCACGGTCCCGGCGGCCAGCACCTTGCCGTGGTCCACCACGGCGATCCGGTCGCAGAGGGCCTCGGCTTCCTCCATGTAGTGGGTGGTGAGCAGGATGCTCTGGCCCTGGTCGTGCAGCACCCGAAGGATGTCCCACAGGTTCACCCGGGTCTGCGGGTCGAGCCCGGCGGTCGGCTCGTCGAGGAACAGCACCTCCGGCCGGTGCACCAGGGCCCGGGCGATCAGCAGCCGCCGAGCCTGCCCGCCGGACAGGTCGGTGGCCATCGCCTTGCGCCGGTCGCCAAGCCCGAACGCGTCGATGAGCTGCGCGGCGCGCCGGGTCGCCTCGCGTGGGCCCAGGCCAAAGAACCGGCTACGGAACTCCAGGTTCTCGGTGACCGTGAGCTGCATGTCCAGGGTGTTGTTCTGGGTCACCACCCCGATCCGGCGCTTCACTCCGACCGTGTCGGCGACCACGTCGATGCCGGCCACCCAGGCCCGGCCACCGGTGGGCAGCACCAGCGTGGTGAGCATGCCGATGGTGGTGGACTTCCCGGCGCCATTCGGCCCGAGCAGGCCGAACAGCTCACCGGCAGGCACGTTCAGGTCGATGCCGCATACCGCGGGCACGTCACAGCGGGGGGTCCTGTAGGTCTTGCGCAGGTCCTCGGTGCGGATCGCGGTGTCCGCGCCCGGCGCCGGGCCTGCCCCAGGCGCAGTGGCTGGCTGCTGTGCCTGCGTGGCACTGTCGGTCACAGACCGCGCTCCTTTCGTATCAGCGCGCCGAACCGGTCGATGGTCTCGATCAGGAACTTCCGGATCACCGGCTCGTCGGCGGGGTCCACGTAGCCGAATGCGTCGTTCCACTTCGGGCCGATCAGCAAGATCGCTTCCTCGACCTTCTGCCGCCCGGTGTCCGTGATGTGCAGCCGGACGACCCGGCGGTCGGCGGCCTCCCGGCGGCGCTCCACGTACCCGTCGCGGACCAGGGTGTCCACGACCGAGGTCACTGTGCCCGGTGTCCACCAGCCGCGGGCCGCGACCTCGCTGGACTTCAGCCCGTCGCGAGCCGCCAGCAGCCGCAGCACGCCGAGGCCGGCCGAGCTGATCCCGGTGCCCTGCGCCGTGGACCCGATGAAGGCCCCGAACAGCCGCATCGCGACCGTGACCAGCGCGGGCAGCGGCGCGTCCCATGGCGGCCGCGCGCCTTCGTCGCCCCACACCCATCCGGCCTGCCGGACCTCGGGCCGGTCCAGGATGCGGCCGGCTGGCTGGCCGCCGTGCCCGGGCTCGGATGCCCCTGGTGCCGGCCCGTCGCCCGGGTCGGCCGTGCCGCCCGCGCTGGCGGTACCGGCCGTGGCTTCGGTGTCGGAAGGCATGCTGTCAGCATGACCGGAGAGCTAGTTTGTGGTCAAATGATTTGTGGTCAAAGTAGTTGCGCTGCCAGCGAAACCGTTATCCGTCCACGACGATGCCCACCGCCTCGGCGAGCAGCGCTGCCATGTCCGCAAGCTGGGCGGATGTGACGATCGCGCCGCGCAGCGATTCGGCGTCGGTGGCCAGCCCGAGCTGCGCCCCGCGCAGGTCGGCCTGGTCCAGATTGGTGTGCGAGAGGGTGACGCCGGACAGCCTTGAGCCGCCGAACGCGGCGCGGGTGAGCGCGGCCCCGGCGAAGTCCACGTCACGCAAGATGCAGTTGTCGAACACCACCTCCGTGAGCTGCGCGTCGCGGAAGTTCACCGAGTCGAGCTTGCACCCCTGCAGCGTCACCCGGTACCACTTGCTGCTGAACGCCTCGACGCCGGCCATCGCGGCGCCGATCAGCGTGGTGTCGGCCCACTCGGTCTCGGCCAGGCTGGTCCCGGTGAGCCGGACATCGCGCAGCCACGACGACGCGAACCGGGCCTGCCGCAGCGCGCCGCCGGTGAACGACACGCCGGTGAAGGCGCACTCCAGGAACCTGCTATCCGGCGCGCTGGCCGCGTCGAAGGCGGCCTGGTCGAAACGCTCGCAGTCATAATCACCGCGCGGCTCGAGCCCGCCGCGGTGGGCCCGCAGCGCCGCGGCGAACGGGAGATCAGCCAGTTCCTGCCAGGCCATGACACCCATCATGGACCTTTGGGTGCCCTGGGCGGCGGGATCAGCAACGGCCGTTGGCCCGCAGGGTCCGCAGCGCTTCCACCGTGGCGTGCCCCCGCCACTCCCGCTCCGCGGCCGGTGACCAGGCCATCCAGTTGACGGTCCAGCCGCCGTCCGGCTGCTGCGCCGAGGCCAGGTGGTCTAGCCCGGCGTCGATCACCTGCCGGTCGAACAGCCCGCGGGCCAGCGAGTCCGGCAGCGGCGCGAAGTCCAGCGGGACGTGGATCTCGCCCGGGGCAGCCGGGTCCAGCGTCACCAGGTCCTGCTCGAAGATCACCGGTCCGATCTTGTCCATCGCCGCGCGGGCCCGGCCCCGGTCCGGTACGTGGTCCAGGAACCAGAACAGTGCGCGCATGTCGTAGGGGCCGACTTCGCCCAGCGCGTCGATCCGGGCCCAGGTCAGTTCCGTGGCCTGGCGCAGCCACGGGTGCTCGGCGCCGCCTGCCTGGGCGGCCGCCGCGTGCAGGGTGCCAGCCAGCAGCGCGGTGCAGATCGGCGAGGCCGGGTTGCCTGCCTCGGGCACCCACCACGGGGCGTGCGGCCAGCCCTCGATGGAGGGGTCCACGAACGCCGCACCGCCCTCGGCGGGGGCGTGGGCGGCGAGCCAGGCGCACGCGCCGTCGGCCAGCGCGGTGTCCCATGCGCCGAAGTCCAACAGGCTTCGCAGCGCGAAATCGATGGCCAGCGACTGGCTGCCGGGGCAGCGGCCGTCGGGCTCCAGCGCATGGCCGAAGCCGCCGTCGGGGTTGCGGTAGGCGGCGACGGCGTCGCGGACCGGTCCGGCGTCGCCGCCGCGGAACGCGCGCTCGAACTTCCGCCACTCGAGCACGCGGGCGTTCGCGGCGAGGAATTGCTCTGCAGCTTGGATGTCAGGTGAGGCCATGGGCACTAGCTGAGCACAGCGCAGGACCCGCCGTCTTGAACCAAACGGACATGCCGGTGCGAAACTGGTCTTGTGGACTGGTCCCCGGGTTACCGCGAGCAACCGCCTCCGGTGGCATTGCTCACGTCGGTGGCCTGCCTGTGGGCGCGGGTCGTCTGGCCCGGGGCCGACGCGGTGACCGAGGTGCTGCCGGATGCCTGCGTGGACCTCATCTGGGAACAGGGCGCAGGGGTCCACGTGGCCGGGCCGGACACCGGCCCGGTGCCCTCGGTGTCTCCCGCGGGCACGGTGCTGGCGGCGCTGCGGTTCGCGCCGGGTGCGGCCGGGCCGGCCCTGGGGATGCCCATGTCCGCGCTGCTCAACCAGCGGGTAGCCGCCAGTGACCTAGGCACGGCACAGGCCACAGCGCTGGCCCGGGCACTGCCCGGCTCGCTGGCGCCGGCCGAGGCGCTGCGGGTCCTGGTCCGGGCCGCCGGGGCGATGTCGGTCGAAGGGCCCGCCGACCCGCTCGCAGCGGGCACGGCCCGGCTGCTGCGGCACCCGGGTGCCCTCGCCGAGGACATCGCCGGCCGGCTGGACGTCAGCGAGCGCCAGTTGCGCCGGCGCTGCCAGGCCGCCGTCGGCTACGGTCCGGCGACGCTGCGCCGGGTCCTGCGCTTCCGGCGCTTCGTGTCCTGGGCGGATGCCGGGGCGCCAGGGGCCGACCTGGCCTCGGCCGCGGCGCGGCTGGGATACGCCGACCAGGCGCACCTCACCCGGGAATGCGTGCGGCTGGCCGGCCTGACTCCCACCGCCCTACTCGCGGCTCGTCGGCCGATGAATAGCACGGCCGAGGTCCGTCTGAGCTAGGAAGGACCGCCGGACCGCCGGTGGCCCGCCAACGACGGACGACCGGAAAGGGATAACGCGGTGACTACCCCGGTAACCACCCTGGACCCGCGGTTCAGCGCTCCCGATGCCGCCGCCACCGGGTGGGAGCAGACCCGGCGGGCGCTCGAGGCGGCCGAACTGTTCTGGATCACGACGGTCCGCGCCGACGGGCGGCCGCACATGACCCCTCTCGTGGCCGTGTGGGACGGCGGTGCGCTGTTCTTCTGCACCGGCGTGCAGGAACAGAAGGCCGTCAACCTGCGCGGCAACCGGCACGTGATCCTCAGCACCGGATGCAACGGCTGGGACCAGGGGCTCGACGTCATGGTGGAGGGTGACGCGGTCCCGGTCACCGACGATGACGCGCTCGCCCGCCTGGCCGAGGCCTGGCGGGCGAAGTGGGACGGCCGCTGGCAGTACCAGGTGCGTGACGGGTTCTTCTACCACCCGGGCAGCACGGCGCCGGTTCAAGTGTTCGCGGTGGCGCCCGCCAAGGTCCTCGCGTTCACCAAGGGCGCCTTCAGCCACACCAGGCACGTCTTCTAGCGGCCACTGCACAGCAGCCGTGGCAACAGGGGCGCCACGGCTGCCCGCCCGGCCGGGATACTGAGCGAATGCAGGTGCCGGTGGCGGTCGCTCAGATTCCGGTGCGCTGTTCGATAGCCGGGCAGCGGAGACGCAGCGGTTCGTGCTCGCCGCGAACGTGGCAGGCCCCGGCCAGCACTGCCCCACCATGATCGTCTCCCCGCGCGGCGAGGTCGTCGCCGAGGCCGCGCCGGGCGCCGCGGCCATCCTCCGGGCCACCCTTGACCTGGGCCGCACCCGGGATGCCTACCTCAGCCAGCAACGCGGCGACGTGGTCAGCATCAGCTATCCCCCCGTCTGAGAATGATTATGACCATCTACTGCCGGGGTACCGGGGAGGACTGGGATGCCGTTTTGCACGTTGGTCGAGTTCGAATGGGATGAGTCATTCGGCAGGGAGCAGTTCACGGCCGCCGTGGGGTACGCCGGCCCGGGGACGAGCTGTCGGCGGGCTGCTTGAGCCGGATCACCAGCATCGACGACGCCGGCGCGCGGGTGATCGAGGTCTGGCGCTCCGGCGATGACGCCCGTGCTTTCGCCGAGAAGAGCCGCCGGCGCTGGCCGCGGCGCGGCTGCCGGCGCTGGCGCGGGTGGTCGGCTTCGAGACCACCAGCTACCGGGTAGCCGGGCAGTAAGAGTTCCTCACCAGCCCGCCCGGCCAGGCCGGACTGGTAGGCAAAACGACGAGCTGGGCGCGGTCCCGCGCGGCTGCTGCCCTGCTCACAGTGACCGGACGGCCGGTGCCCGCGCGGCGCGGGCACCGGCCGGCGGATGAGTACTAAGGTCAGGTCTCGTGGCTGACCGGGCTGTGCTGGTAACGGGCGGGTCGCGGGGCATCGGGCTCGCGATCGTCCGGGCGTTCGCGGACCTCGCCGACCGGGTCGCGGTGCACCACCGTGACTCGGCCGGCCTGGCCGCCGAGATCGTGGCCGCGCTGCCCGGCAGCAGGCACACGGTGGTCCAGGCGGATCTCACCGACCCAGCCGCGGCGCGCCTCGCCGTGGATCAGGCCCACGCCGCGCTCGGCGGGCTCGATGTGCTGGTCAACAATGCCGGGGTCTACCGCGAGCATGACATCACCCGGGCGTCCTACGACGAGTGGCAGGCCGCATGGCACGACACCATCGCGCTTAACCTCACCGGTGCTGCCAATGTGACCTGGTGCGCCGTCCAGCACATGGTCGCCGCGGGCCGCGGGGGGCGGATCATCAACGTGTCCTCTCGCGGCGCCTTCCGCGGCGAGCCGCGCCACCCGGCCTACGGGGCGAGCAAGGCAGGGTTGAACGCGTTCGGCCAGTCGCTGGCCAGGACCCTGGCCCCGCACGGCATCACGGTCGCCGGGGTCGCGCCCGGGTACGTGGCGACCGACATGATCACCGGTCAACTGGCCGGGCCTGGAGGGGACGCGATCCGGGCGCAGAGCCCGTTCGGGCGGGTGGCTCAGCCGGCCGAGATCGCCGCGGCGGTGGTCTACCTCGCCTCGCCCGAGGCGGAGTGGGCTAGCGGCGCTATCCTCGATCTCAACGGTGCGTCCTATTTGCGGACGTAGCCCGGCCGCTAGCGTCATGCGGCCGTCCACCGTGAGCGTCCCGTAAAGCGCCTCTTCTGATGGGGAGGAAAGCCTCGATGAGTGCCGACCCGCAGCCCACCGAGCCACTGCCCCCGTCGTCGAACCCAGCCTCGCCGGAAACTGGCCGGCCACAGCCGCCCGCGTGGCCGCAGCAGCACACCTGGCCGCAGCAGCCCACCGTCCCCGGGCAGCACACCTTCCCACAGCGGGCAGCCTGGGCGCAGCAAGCGCCCGCCGCGCCACCGCCGCCGGCCTGGGGGCAGCAAGCGCCCGCCGCGCCACCGCCGCCGGCGTGGGGGCAGCAAGCGCCCGCCGCGCCGCCGCCGGCCTGGGCACAGCAACCGCCCACTGCGCCGCATACCGCGCCGCCGCCCTCCGCATGGCCGCCACCCCCGGCGCCGGGCCAGGGCATGCCGGGGCACGGCGGGCACAGCTACGAGCGCTCCCAGATCCGAGAGCAGCCTCAGCCGCAGTACCGGGAGCAGTACGAGCCCGGGCAGCAGATCCAGGAGTGGGCGCCGTTGCCGCTGTACGGGCAGGAAATGTACACGATGACTGTCGCGCCGAAGAGCCCGGCGGTCAGTGTTCTGCTGTCGGTCTTCATTCCCGGGCTGGGATCGATGGTGAACGGCAACGTGGGGGCCGGCGTCGCCATTCTCATCCTCAATATCATCGGCTGGATTCTGGCCATCGTGCTGATCGGAATCCCGCTCGCGATCGGCACCTGGATCTGGGGCCTGGTGGACGCCTACCAGTCCGCGCAGCGGTGGAACCGCTCGCACGGGATCATCAGCTAGGGACTACCTGGGCGGCACTTGCTGCCGTGCGCCCCGACGCCGGACTCGGCGCGCTGCAGCCGGCGCACACGGCAATAGGGGACGGTAGAACGAGCGCAGCGGTTCTACTCCCCATGCCCCGTAGACGACCCGGATGACGGTCTGGTTGGGCGTGCGTATGTCATGTTCGTCGGTTATCTGAGCCGGAGCCTGGCCCGCACCGGAAGGTGGTCGGAGCCGGCCGGTGGGAGCACCTCACCGCCGCAGCGGGCGACCCGGCGGTTCGCCAGGATGTGATCGAGCTGCAGCAGCGGGCGGTGGGCCGGGTAGGTGCGCCCGCTCACGGCCGGCGCATAGTCGGCCGCCAGACCGGTGACGGGCGAGGGCATATTGAGGTCCCCGGCGATCACGGTGGGAATATCGTCAGCGATCAGCCGCCGGACGAGGCGGATCAGTTGAACCGGGCTGAGCAGCCGGTAGGTCAGGTGCGTGTTGACGATCCGCAGCGCGCCCTCGCCTGGCAGTTCGATCGTGACGAGCTGGGCCGCCCTGGGGGTGAGGTCACCGGGAATCCGGCCCAGATCGGTCACCTCGAACCCGAGGACCGGCGCGGTTGTCAGCGTGGCCAACCCCCAGCGGCCGCGCGCCCGTTCGTTGGCGATGCCGACGCTATCCAGATTCACGTCGCGGATCAGGTCTGTCCACAGGGGCTCCGCACCGAGGGTCGCGGCAATCTCATCGACGGGATTGGGCTCGCCGTGCGGCCGCCACACCTCCTGCAGCACGATGATGTCCGCCTTGAACCGGCGGCAGGCGGCCTCGAGGTCGTAGCGCCGCCCGTCGGCGCCTCGGCCGCCGTGGGTGTTCAGGCTGGCGAGGATCGTTTGGGTGCCGCTTCTCACACATGCTCCGGGGTTGACGGGCGCCCCGGCTCAGCACCGGTGGCACCGGCCCGGGCCAGCCACCAGGGCCATTCCGACGCCGCCAGGCGGGCCAGGGCCAGCTCAGAGCCGCCGAGCCGGAACGCGGCGGTCGCCTGCGGGCCGTTTGGATCTGCCGATCCCGATGATAGGCGCCGTCGTGCAGTACCTTGCCAAACCAGGCCCAGCCTCCGGGGAGGCGTACCCCGGGGGTAGCTAAATGTGACGCCCTGCTATAACGTCATTCGCTGCAGCCTCCCGGGCGATCCTGCACCTTAAGTGATTTGCCCATGACAAACTGCGATTCCGGTTGAATTGACCGAGCAAAGTGTGTTCCGCTGTCCACGCACGCGTTCGCTTTGGCGCGCGCGCCCCCGGGGGTGGCCGCATGGCAGATGAGAGCGGCGGTCGGCCGCTTCCCCGCCGTGTTCCCGGAGCGACCGTCTCACCCGGAACGCCGATCCGGGTTGAGCGGCCAGAGATTCCGGAGGACCTGCGGCAACGTGTGCTGACCGCGATCGCTGACGAACTCCGCCATGATGAAGCCGTAGCCCGGTACAGGGCCCAGGAGCAGGGCAAAACCGAGAAGCTCGGGCTTCCTGAGGAGGCGCAACCGGCTCAGGCGGGAACCCCTCCAGTGACAGATCCTCGGCCTGCGGCTGTCCTGGGCCAGACGGATCTTCCGGTCCAGGGTGCGGATCCAGCGGCGTCAGCCCCGACGATCTGGTCGCCGCGCCCGCGTTCTGTGGATCTCCCAGCTCAGGCTTCGGATTCCGCGGCGCCAGCTCCGACGGTGTGGTCGCCGGATCCGCGTTCTGTGGACCTCCCAGCTCAGGCTTCCGATTCCGCGGCGCCAGCTCCGACGGTGTGGTCGCCGGATCCGCGTTCTGTGGATCTCCCGGCCCCCGGTCCCGATCCCGCGGCGTCAGCTCCGACGGTCTGGACCCCGGTTCCGGTGCCCGCCGATCTCCCGGCACCGGCGCCTGCGGATCTCCCGGCGCCAGATCCGCACCAGGCGGACCTTCAGGCCCTGGCTGCGGAGCAGCTGGATGAGCAGCCAGTAGCCCCTCTGCCGCGGCGTGTTCCCGGCACGAACGGCGCCCCGAAGCCGCCCGCGCACATACGGCGGAACTTCTTGCCGTTCTCACTGCTGGGGCGTCGGCTCAACGCGGACGGGCACACCGAACCGTTGCCCAGGATCACCGGATTCCGGGCGGACAGTCCTGCGGCCCCGGATAGCGCCTACCGGGCCGAGGACCCCGCAGCCGCCCGTACGCTTCCTGCCGGTACGCCGCCGTTCGTGGCGATGCCACCGGGCGCCACACCACCCGGTGCCGGGCAAGCGGGCGCAGCGCCAGCCGCTGGTGTGTTCCCCGAGCCCGCGCCTGCGGGCACCTGGCCATCGGGGCCGGGTGTGCCGGGGAGTTCTGGTCCAGGGCCGGACGCTGGGCCATCGGAATGGGGGAGCGGCCCGGGAATGCCGGTCGCCGAGTCCTCGCCGCTAATCGCATCGCCCGGCTCCGCTGTGCCCTCGGCGCCCGCTGCCCCGCCGGGCAACGGCGCGGTCCGCGCGCCAATGGCGCCGTCGGCGGGCGGGAAACAGGAACGGTCCGGGCGGCGCTACCGCATCGCGGGCCTGCTGGTGGCGGTTATTGCCCTCATCGCCGCCGCCGTGATCGCTCTGCTGCTTTCCGGTGGGTCCGGGACCGCCGGGAATGGCCACGGCGGGCAGGGCGCGCCCGGTGCCGGGGCAGGCGAGCGCAACCTTGCCGCAGCCTGGGTTGCTGGCCAGGTCAGTCGGACGGCCGTGGTGGCCTGCGACCCGGTCATGTGCCGCACGCTCGCGGCACACGGGGTGTCGGGGCGGGTCCTGTACTCGCTCGCGCCGAAGGCCACCAGCCCGCTTCCTTCCGCGATCATCGTCGCAACGGCGCAGGTCCGCGCCCAGTTCGGCTACCGGCTCAGTTCCGTCTACGCGCCGGCCGTGCTCGCCAGGTTCGGCGCCGGTCCGCAGCGAATCGAGGTCCGCCAGACAGCCCTGCACGGCGCCGCCGCCTACCGGGCCAGGCTCGGCGCCGACCTGCTGAGCCGGAAGACATCCGGGGCAGAACTGCTGCACAGCAGCCGGATCGCCTTGACGCCGATCGCGCGCCGAGAGCTGTCCGCCGGGCGGGTCGACTCACGGCTGCTGATCGCGATTACCGAGATGGCCTCGGTGCGCCCGATGTACATCATCAATTTCGGCAGCGTGGCGCCGGGCGCGGACCCGGACCTGCCGCTGCGGTTCGCTGACCTCGCCGAGAGCGGCCGGTCGCACGATCAGTTCGGCCGGTCAGCCGGGTACGTGCGGTCGATGGTGTCACTGCTGCGTGCGCAGCGCCTCCCGTTCCGGCCCGCGTATGTGGCGACCGTGCACCTGGCCGCGGGCACGAAGGCCCTGCGCGTCGAGTTCCCCGCACCCAGCCCGATGGGCCTGCTAGGCCCGCACCGGGCCTAACCGAGGCGCGCTCCGGGCCGCTGCCCGGATGTTGCGCTGGGGCGGGTTAGCGCCGCCAGGTTGCGCGGACCCACGCCTGGGCGCCCATCTGGACCGCTTCCCAGGGGCTGCCCAGCGGCGGGGTGTAGGACAGGTCGAGGTCGCTGACGGCATCGATGGTCATGCCGTGGAAGATGGCGGTGGCTACGATATCGACGCGTTTGGCGATCTCGGCGTTCTTGTGGCCGAAAAGCTGCACGCCGAGGAGGCGGCCCGTGGCGCGGTCGCCGGTGACGCGCATGGTGATGCGGTGGCTGCCGGGGTAGTAGGCCTTGTGGTCATCGGCCTCGGATTGCACGGTGATGGGGTCGTATCCGGCGGCGGTGGCTTCGTGGTCGCGCAGGCCGGTGCGGGCGGCGGCGTGGTCGAAGATCTTGACGACCTGGGTGCCGAGGCTGCCGGCGAACTCCCGGTGCCTGCCGAGGGCGTTCTCCCCGGCGACACGGCCTTGTTTGTGGGCGGTGGTGCCCAGCGGCAGGTAGGTTTCGCCGAGCAGGCGGTGGTGGGTGATCACGCAGTCCCCGCCGGCGAACACGTCCGGCAGATTGGTGCGCATCTGCCGGTCCACTGCGATCGCGTTCTTGAATCCCAGTGCGGCGCCGGCGGTGGCGGCCAGCTCGGTGTCGGGGCGGACCCCGACGACGACCAGGACCATGTCGGCGGTCCGGGTGATGGCCCTGCCGTCGGCGTCGGCGGCCTCGACGCGCAGCCGCCCGGTTTCATTTGAATCGGCACGGATGATCTGCCGCGCGGTAGCGCCGGTCAGGACTTCGACGCCGTGGGCTTCCAGCTCGGCCCGAACCAGCGCGCCCAGGGCCGGGTCGACGGTGGGCAGCACTTCGGGGAGTTGTTCCATCTGGATGACCGACAGGCCCCGGGTGGCCAGCGCGTCAGCCATCTCCAAGCCGATGTACCCGGCGCCGACGATCACCGCGGTCGCCGGGGCGGCCTGTTCGAGGGTGCGCATCACCGCGAACGTGTCGCCCATGGAATGCAGCAGGTGCACCCCGTCACCGGCGCCGAGGGCATCGGGGCCGGCCAGGCCGCCGATCGGGGGGCGAATGGGGACCGCGCCGGTGCCCAGGATCAGCTTGTCGTAGCCGAGCACGTCCTCGGCGCCATCGGGACCGGTGACGGCGAGCTTGCGGGCGGCGACGTCGATCCGGCGGGCGGTGGTGTTCAGCCGCAGCCGCATCCCGGTCGCCTCCAGGTCGGCCGCCGTACGGTGGGCCAGGTTGCGCCAGTGGGTGACCTCACCGGAGACGTAGTAGGGGATGCCGCAGATGGAGAAGTTCGGGTAGGCATCCGCAGCGACCACCGTGACCTCAGTGCCTGGGTCCAATTCCCGGGCGCGCAGCGCGGCGCTGATCCCGGCGTCGCTGCCGCCGATCATGACCAGGCGCATGGCAGGCTCCCTCGTGTGGTGGCTTACCGGGGCGGGTGCGAGGCAGATCCTCCGTCGCTCGCCGCAAGCCCGGCCGGGTCCCTGCGGTGGGGCACGACGATGTCGGCGGCGTCGGCCGGGGTCAGGCGCGGGTACAGCGCCCGGATCACCAGAATCGCCAGGGCGCCGCCGAGGATCTGGGCGGCGATGAACGGCGGAACCGACGAGGGGGCGATGCCGGCGAACGTGTCAGAGAACATCCGGCCGACGGTTATCGCGGGATTGGCGAAGCTGGTGGAGGAGGTGAAGAAGTACGCCGCGCCGATGTAGGCGCCGACCGCCGCCGCGGCGGACCGGGCGCGCCCGGACCGGGCCAGCGCGAAAATGACCACGATCAGCCCGAGGGTGGCGACGATCTCGGACAGGAAGTGCGGCGGGCTGGCCCGGTGCTTGGCCGAGATGCTCACCGCCGCCTGGGAGAACATCAGGTTCGCCACCACCGCGCCGCCGATGCACCCGACTACCTGCGTGGGCAGGTACCAGGCGGCGTCCCGCCACGACAGGCCGCCAAAGGCGGCGTCCACAAAGGAGACCACCGGGTTGAAATGCGCTCCCGACACCGGCCCGAACATCAAGATGATCGCGAACAGCCCAGCTGCCGTCGCCGCCGCATTCTCCAGCAGTTCCAGCCCTGTCTGCCCGGGGGACAGCCGCTGCGCAGCGATCCCCGACCCGATCACCGTCGCGGCCAGGAACGCGCTGCCCAGCAACTCCGCCAGCAGCCGCCGCCACAACGCGATGTCGCTCACGGCTGCTCTGGGTTAGCGCACTGGCCAGAACCCTGGTGCGCCTGGTCACCGGTCATGCCGCCCTGGCTCTCATCGGCCTCTTCATTGATAAGCGTCGATGCAGACAGCCATTAGCTTGCCAGCCTGAATAGATGACGGTCAAGATAGAGAAATGTCGATGCAGCCAGGCCGGAGCACGTTGGAACTCACCCCGGTCGCCGGGCCGTCGGCCGATGTCGCAGAGTGCTCGATACCGCTGGTTCGTGAGCCGATCGGGGCAGGCGCGGCGGCCGGGCTGGCGCAGGTATTCAAGGCCCTCGGTGACCCGGTCCGGCTTCGGCTGGTCTCGTTGATCGGCGCGCATCAGGGGGGCGAGGTGTGCGTGTGCGACCTGACCACCGCGTTCAACCTGGCCCAGCCCACCATCAGCCATCATCTGAAGGTGCTGCGCGAGGCGGGGATCATTACTAGCGAGCGCCGGGGCACGTGGGCGTACTACCGGCTGGTGCCCGCCGCGCTGGAGCGCATGGCCGCCCTGCTGACAGCCCCCGTCGGCTGAGTAGCTTCCCCGGGCAGCAGGCCTGCTGCAGCCGGGGTGTTGGTGCCGTCGAGGACGTGAGCTGCCTGGCGATGGTCAACAAGGGCCGGCGCGTGTATCTGCGGGGTGGTCAGGCCGATGGCGCGCGGGGCGTCACGAATCCATGCCACCAGCGGGGCGATAACGGCCGAGGCGTCGGCGCTGACCCCGCGGAGGGTGTTCGAGGCGAATGAGCGCTGGTATTCCAGGCCGAGGTAGACCAGGCCACGGTGGGTGGTCGAGATCCCGCCTGCGTGCAGCGGTGCGCCACTTGGGTCTAGGGCGCCGAGTTCGCGGAGGTAGCTGAGGCTGGGGCGGTAGCCGGTGGCCAGAATGACCGCGTCGACCCGCTCGCGCTCGCCGTCGCCCCAGACGACATGATCGCCATCGAGGCCGGTAAACATCGGGCGAACGTCGAGCAGGCCGTCGGCGAGGGTCTGCCGGAAGCCCACGCTGTCGGTGATCACGCTTCCCCCGGTGATCTTGTTCAGCCATGCGGCGGGCAGTGAGTCGAACCCGGTCTCGCGCAGCCAGTAGTGCACGTCCTTCCCGCCGATCCGCTGCGGAATGAACCGGAGGGGGCGCCGCGCGGCAAGGGTGACCTCGGCGAGCGGCGCCAGCTCGTTGGCCACCTGGGCAGCCGAGTCGCCGGCCCCGACCACGACGACCCGCCTCCCCGCGTAGGGAGCGGGGTCCCGGTAATCGGCGACGTGCAGGAGTTCGGCGGTGAAACTCTTCTCGCCGGGGAAGGCGGGGCGATAGGGATTCGAGAATGACCCGCTGGCGGCGACGACCCCTGCGGCCCGCAGCCGAGATCCACCAGCCGTCACCACCACAAACGCGCCGTCTTCCCGGCTGACGGTCACCACCGGGGTGTTGGTGCGGATTTCGACGCCTAGCCCCGCTGCGTAGCTCTCCAGGTAATCGGCTACCTCATCACGGGCCGGGTAACGGTCTTGGTCGCCGGGGAAAGGCATCCCAGGCATGGAGTTGAATCCTGCGGGCGAAAACGCCTGCAAGCTGTCGTAGTAGTACGGCCACGAACCCACAGCGCGATCCCTGGCCTCCAGGACTACGGTCGCCACGTTGCGTTCAAGCAGCACACGGGCGGCAGCAAGGCCCGACTGACCAGCACCGATGACGACCACGGTGCCATCGGTGCGCCGCCGGGACTGGTGACCGAAGCTCATGCCTACATGTCCTTCCTGACCGGAACGGCCCTGCCAGACGCTCGTCCGAAGGGACGGTGTACCCCCGTTGCCGTGCTTGGCGCGGGTTGCGATTGCACGGCACTCGCAGCGTGTCTGCTAGCAGCACTGCGCGGAAGTGGCTGGCTCCGTGGCCTGGCTCGCGTCCGTGCCGGCGCAGCATGCCTCCCCGTTGTCTTCGGCGTAGAAGGTCGGGCTGTCGGCCAGGACGGTGTAGAACTCCCAGGTCTCACCGTCTGGGGCGCTTTGGACCCAGAACTTGTCCTGCGCGGCGTAGCAGCAGGTGGTCTGACCTTGCTCGGAGGAAGCCAGGCCTACCCCGGCCAGTCGTGCCTGCTCGGCCCCGACCGCGTCGGTGTCGGAGACCTCGACGCCGAGGTGGTTGAGGCTGCCGCCCTGGCCGGGGTTTTCCAGCAAGACCAGCTTCAGCGGCGGCTCGGTGATGGCGAAGTTCGCATACCCAGGCCGGACCTTGGCGGGCTCGGCGCCGAACAGCTTGGTGTAGAAGGCGATGGCCTGGCCGATGTCGTCGACGTTGAGGGCGAGTTGTACGCGGCTAGACATGAAAACCTCCCGGCTCCGAGACTTAGATAACCGTCTATGTTTTGTTGCTGCGGAGCTTGCCATAGACATCGACATCTGTCAATATAGACATATGTCGAAGTCTCTTCCGCTGCTGACCATTGCCGACAGCGCCGCCTGCTGCCCGCCACTGGCTCGCGAGCCATTTACTGTCGAGCAGGCCGAACTGGTCGCGCCGCAGTTGAAGGCGTTGGCCGAACCGGTGCGGCTGCGGCTGATGTCCCTGATCGCCTCGCACCCGGGCGGCGAGGCCTGCGTATGTGACCTGAACGAGGCGTTCGACTTGACCCAGCCGACGATTAGCCACCACCTGAAGGTCCTGCACGAGGCGGGCCTGTTGGACCGGGAAAGGCGCGGCGTATGGGTGTACTACCGGGCGCGCACCCAGGCCCTGGCCAGCCTTGGCGCCCTGATTGGAGAGCCGCCCCGGTAGGGCCGCCTCTCAAGCCCGCCCTGACCCGGGCGCGGCCCGGCTCTTCCCTTCCAGTCTTTCATCGATTATCGTCGATGAGCGATGAACGAGCTTGCCCGGCCGCTTGACCGCCCCACCGCCACTGAGTACGCCACTTGGTTCAAGGCGCTCGCCGACCCGACCAGGATCCAGATCGTCTCCCTGCTGGCCCGCCGCGGCGCGCCGATGAACGTGGGGGAGATCGTCGCCGCCATGGACGTGGTCCAGTCAACCGTCTCCAAGCACCTGAAGGTTCTGGCGGACGTGCGGTTCCTGCTGGCCAAGCACCGGGGCACCACCACCTATTACCGGATCAACGACGCGTGCGTGGAGTGCTTCCCCACCGCCGCCGACATCGTGATGGGCCGCCCCGCGCCCGTCCCGGCCACGTGATCCCCAAAGGAGCGCGCCAGTGACCGATCACCCTGCACCAAGTACCCGGGACGCCGTCCTCAACCGGTACTCCGGCCTGGCCCGCACCGCCCTGGCTGGCGGCGCCATCACCGACGGCGAGCTGGACGCGGGGTGCTTCGGCGCCGCTGCCTACACCGCCACTGGTGACGTTCCCGAAGGCGCGCTGCAGGCCAGCCTGGGCTGCGGCAACCCTCTCGCAGTCGCCGACCTGCATCCCGGCGAGACCGTCTTGGACCTGGGCTCAGGTGGCGGCCTGGACGTGCTGCTGTCGGCCCGCCGGGTTGCCCCAGGCGGCACCGCCTACGGCATGGACGCCAGCCCCGACATGCTCGCCCTCGCCCGCGCTAACGCCGCCGCATCCGGTGTCACCAACGCCAGCTTTCTGCCCGGACACATCGAGGACATCCCGCTGCCCGGCGGGCACGTGGACGTGATCATCTCCAATTGCGTCATCAACCTGTCCACCGACAAGCCCCGCGTGCTGGCCGAGGCCTTCCGGGTGCTGCGGCCCGGCGGCCGGCTGGGCGTCAGCGACGTCATCGCTAGCGACGGCACCGACCCCGTCCAGCGCGCCGGCGCCGAGCAACAGGTCGGCTGCGTCAACGGCACCCTCACCCAGGCCCAGTACCGCGATCTGCTGCGGGCCGCTGGGTTCACCCACATCACCGTCACGCTCACCTATGACGCCGCGCCCGACCTGCACGCCGCGATCATCCAAGCGACCAAACCAGGCGCCCTGGCCGGGTGATCATGGTCCGCGCAGCGGGCCGGGGCGCCCGCAGCCCGGCAGTGCAGCGTGTCGGCCCGTCAGGGCGCCAGTACCGACCGCATGGCACGGGCCATGAATGCGATCCGTGATGCGCTGGCCGGGACAGCGAGCAGCCCAGGCCACGGCAAGTGCCGGATCAACACCATCGCCGCAGCGATAGCATCGCACCGACCGCCGCCCGGCGCCCGGCAGGCGGCGGGTGAAGCGCCCCAAGCCCGGCCCCCAGTCGTGCCCGTGCTTGTCCGGGCCGACGGGCGGTCAATCGCCGTTGGCCGGGCCGCCCGGGCACAGTTGGAGCGTAGCTGGTCACTCCGCTGCCTGGTCCAAGCGTTCGGACGTCTCGCGCACCCGCCGCGCGAGACGGTCCGCCGTCGCACTGGTCCTCTCGTACGCTTGCCGGGCCGCGTACCTGTCCCGCCGTGCCTGGGCGCGCTCCTCACGGGCCACATCGAGAGCACGTTCAGCCGCATCGAACCTGTCGCTGGCAGCATCGAAAGCTTCCTCGGCCCGCTTCAACGCGGCCAGCGCATCGGTTAGTGCGCCCTCGGCGGCCTCCAGCCTGCGGCGCAGGTCGGCAAGCTGCCGCATCGCCTCGCGGCGTTCCCGCGCCTCGTTAACCACATGATCGAGGATGCCAGGCAGTTCCAGCACTGACGCCCGCGCACACCACAGAATGGCTCCTAACGGCCGCGATCGAGGCCACGCGCTGAGAATGTGCGTGACCGGCTCGCGGGATGCGGCACCGGACCGCTTGCTTTTCGAACGGCACTTAGTCCGGGCCGTGGTGCCCGCCGTCGGCGCGAGTCGCCGAATCCTGCGGACTGTACGCAGCGCGCGAGATGACTGCGATGCAGGTCAAGCTAGGTGTGCTGCCCAGACATCGTAGTAGAGCTCGAACTCGCGCAGCAGGGCGGTCACCTGCACCGATGCGCCCGACACCCTGTCTGACCTGCCTATTTACCGTTGGCTGGCGTTGGTCCGCGTTGGCAGGAGACGGCCATTCTGCGGACTGCTGCGACACGCGGACTGACTGCGGACTAGCTTCGCGGCACGACGTAGGTCCCACGGTGCGGCACGGTGTGGACGAGGCCCTCGTCCCGCAGGACGGCTATCGCGCGCCGGGCGGTGTCGCGTGCCACACCGAACGCGCCGACAAGCCAAGCCTCGGACGGCAGCGGGTCAACGTCGGGCTCGAACTCGCCCGCTTCGATCCGCGCGCGCAGCCATGCCGCGATCTGCCGGTGTGGCGGCTCGGCGGCACGCGGGTTGATCTTCGGCACGTCCACATGATCAAGCTAGCTGACCAGGTACAAGGGTCATCCTTAGCCAACGTTGGTAGACGTTGACCTACGTTGAGCGTAGCGTGACAGGGCCAGCACCTAAGCGGCCCCGGCCGGTGCTTCCACACCAAACCGGGGCCTTGATCCGCCTACCAGGAGGCGAACCCAATGGCTAACTCTGCCAGCCGTCCCCCCGATCCGCTCGCACCGCTGTATGGCAAGCTTCCCCGCGGATGGGAATGCTGGACCGGCGTCGGCGGCCTGCTGTACGCCCGGCGCCGGTTGTCCTCCCCGCCTGTGGTGTTCCGCTCCACGTCGGCGGATGACCTCGCCCGCCAGGTGCGCGAGCACGAGGAGCGGCAGCGATAAGCATTCCCCGTTCGGCTAAGGTGCTCCCGGCGCTGGGACGATGAACACCGGGTGGTGAACGCGCACAGCCCGGAAGCACTGGTGGAGTGCCTCGAAGAACAGGCGTCCGAGTGAACGCCGCATAATCCCGGCGCACCCGGGTAGCGCCCGGGTTCCCTCCCCCCGGAGGAGGGAGCCCGGGGCGGGGACGTCGGGGGACGGGGGCGCCCCCCGTCCCGGGTCATTTTCATGCGCATGAACGCGGCCCCGCCGGGTAGCCGACACCTCGCGGCCCCCGGCCGGCCCCCCAGCACCCCGGCCGGGGGCCTTCAATCACCGCCAGCCGCCCGGGCCGGCAGACGTGGCTCGTGCCGCGGCTGGTACCACACCGACCGGCGCCTGGGCACCCGGCACGCCACCGCCAGGTGCCCCCACGCGGCCCGCTCGGAGTGCGCCTCTCGGGCCGGGGCACAGTGGCAGCGCTCCCACGAAACGAGCACCCGGCCAGGGCCCCATTCGTGCCCGTTTCCGCACCGCTCCGGGTAAGGCCAGTCAGGCCGCTGCACGCCCATGCCACAATTAGAACGCTTGTCCGGTCACGGCAGGCAGGGGCCCGGTCCGTATGAGAGTTCTCTCACGACGCGAATATGACCCTGGGGCGCGGGAAGTCAGGAGCCATGCCCCGCCGGGGCGGGTGGACGCCCTGGCGGGGCGCTGTGCTCGTTAACTCAGCCAGCCAGCCGGACAGCTCGGTGACGCGCCGCTGGAGCCGGCCCGCGGCGATCGCTGCCCGATCGTGCGCCTGCCGCGCGGCGTACCGTTCCCGCCGCGCCTGGCCGCGTTCCTCACGGGCCTCATCGAGGGCACGCTCCGCGGCGTCGAAACGGTCGCTCGCGGCGTCGAACGCGGTCTCGGCCCGCTTCATCGCCGCGTGAGCATCAGTCAGCGCGTCCTCAGCCGCAGCGAGCCTGCGGCGCAGTTCCTCAAGTTGCCGCATCGCCTCCCGCCGCTCCCGCGCCCCCTCTGCCACCTAACGATCATCGCAAGTCGCCAAGCTCATGCCACCAGCCCGGGCCGACGCCGGGTCCGGAGCGAGCCGTTATCAGCCATGGTCCAATCGTGCCACTTTGACGTCAAAGGTTTGACGCTCGGACACACACACGGGAACGCACGGCGTGCCCGGTCAGGCCCCCTGAAGAAAGACGGGTCCTTCCGGGAGTGCCGCGCGGCGCTGTACGCGGCTGTGAGCGCCGGGCGGCGTCGGCCGTACCCGCGGATGGTGCAGGCGATGCTGCTGGGGATTGTGTGGCCGTTGGGAAGACGAGCAGGGCCATTGTCCGCCGCATCGGTTCTCATGGTGACTATGGCGGGTGGTCGGAGGGGCCTTCGACGGTCACACTGCCCATCGCCATGCAGGGCAACTGTCACAATCGCCAGGACGGTGCGGACCGTGCGACGGCCACCGCCCCGGTAAAAGGACGGTGGGCTGTCGCCGCCGTGCTAGGAGCCGAGTGGGAAGGAAATCGTGGCCAGCGAGGTGAAGCACTGGGCGGTGTCTCCCGATCCGCACGGGGTATTCGAGAACAGGAACATCCTTCCGTCCGCGAAGATCTCGAGAGTCCCCAGGTTGCTACCACTCGTCCAGACGGGGATGAGCATGGTGTTGACCGGCCGGTCCGCCGACGGCAGGAGGGCGAAGAGGGAGCTGCCTGGGGTGGGCTGAGCCACCGACCCCTTCAGGTAGACGACGCCATTCTGGAGGGCCACCCTGGGGTTGCCGGTTCCGGAGTTGGCGTTCTGCGACTGCCAGCCGTTGGCCAGGGACAGGCCGTGGAACGTGACCCCAGTCGACGTAGCGGCCTGGCTGCCGGCCGGGTGATGGACGTGGGTGAGTGCTGGCAGGTTTCTGGGGAGGTTGGCGCCCGGGCCGCCGCCGGCGGCCTGGGTGGACGCGTAGGCGCCGCCGCCAATGGACAGGGCGACCGCGAGCGTCGAGAAGATTAGGACTGGTATCCGGGTGGCGAGTGATCGGAATCGGCGCATTTGAGGTGACCTTTCGCTTGCTCTCCCGCCCCCGCGGGAGAGTCCTACCTATGCAGAGGCGAGCCCTTCTCCGCTGATACATCGCACGTCTGGGCGCGGCGGTCGCGATGACTGGGAACATCCTTCGGTGGGGTGAGCTCCTGGCATGGGCAGCGCCCGTGCGGGCTGATGCGGTAGCAATACGACCGGGTGCCAGCCCGGTTGATCTCGTGACTGGTGACGGGATGGCCGCACGCGCAGAGGACGCGCGGCGGCGGCCCGGCCGCAGGCAGTGCAGAGCGCGCGCCCTATCTGTTCCTCGCCTGGATTGGTCACTGACGAGGCCCTCCTGCCGTCTCACTGGAGCGGTTACTCCCACCAACTCCCACCCCTAAAGGGGTGTGGGAGTTGGGAGTAAGGGCTGTCGTGCTCCCGTGGGAGTCGTTGGGAGTAGTTGGGAGTACGTCTTGGGTGTCGTGCTCATGCAGCACGTAGAGGGTCCGCTTCTTGTTGCCGATGTTGACGACTTCACCCAGGTCAGCCAGCCTTTTCAGCGCCCGGTAGAACGACGACTCGGGTAGCGCGGAGGCTCTGTGAAGGCGTGACGCGGGCGCGCCGTTACTCCCAAACGACTCCCGCAGCGTGTCGAGGATCTTCTCCTCTGACGCGTTCAGTTCCTCGGTTGCTCCCAGCCCGTCGTGAGAGCAAACGACGGCGCTTTCCAGGCGCGCGGCGAGGCGCAGCCGGATGGGGTCGAACGGCACGGCGTCCTTCTGCTTGATGTTCTCCGCCCGCAGCTGCGTGCCGTCTTTGGTGATGCGGACGATCGTCGCCGCGGCGCCTTCGAGGGCGGTTGATCCGCGCATGTTCTCGCCGGCGCGTGATTCGTGGTGGACGAACAGCACGCAGGCCCCAGTGGCCTGGCGCAGCCGGTCGGCCGCGGCGACGAGCTCGCCCATGTCCCGGGCGGAGTTCTCGTCGGCGCCGACGGTCACCCGTGCCTGCGTGTCGATGACGATCAGGACTGGCTTGATGTCCTGTGCCAGCTCGATCACCGCGGCGCGGTCGATGGGGCTGAAGAACTGCACGGCGACAGGCAGGAAGGCGACTCCGGTCCGCTGGCCGGTGTAGTCCTCCCAGGCGCGGGCGCGCTGGCGGAGCCCGGTGACGCCTTCGGCGATGACGTACAGCACCGGGCCCTGCATGGTGACGCGGCCTTGCCACATCCAGCCGGCCGAGACGCACCCGGCCCAGTCCAGGGCGACGAACGACTTCCCGTGCCCGGGCTTGCCGTGCAGCCACGCGAGGGTGTCGCGGTAGAGGATGCCGTCGATCAGCGCTTCCGGGGCGGGCAGGTCGTCCAGCCCGTAGCTGTTGATCACCGCGCGGCGCAGCTGGTCGGCGCGGCTGAGGTCTTCCGCGATCTCGCCGGGCGAGTAGCGCAGCGGCGAGTTCTGAGCCGCGCTGTCCTCCATCGCTTTCGCCGGGGCCAGCGGATCGTTTATCCCCAATTGGAGCGCCCCGAGGCTGACCGGTCCCGAGCAGATTCAGCAGTTAGTCGCTCTGAGACAGGTATGGCAGTAGTTGGGGGCCGTGGCGGTCATGCCGCGCCGCCCCGGCAGCAGGGCCGCCAGGTGCCGTTGGCGGTGAGGACGGCGCGGGCGCACCGGCCCGCGCGGTCGTCAACGCGGTTCTTGCGGCACGGGCCAGCGGCCAGGTGCTCGCGCACAAGCGTTCCTAGCGGCCAGCCGAGGTCTCCGCTGCGATCGCCTTGTGAAACCGGCGCGAGACGATCCGGATGTCCTGGACATGACTCAGCACTGCCGCCGTCGTCAGCCGCGTCTCGCTGCCGAAACGGGGGTTTTAAGATGACCAGGCCCGGCTGGCCGCCGGCCTCGTCAGCCTCCAGGGCGATGGAATGCGCGATGACGTGCCGGTCATCGAGCACGGCTTTGGCATCGCGCCAGAGATGGCTCAGGTCGCACCGGGTCAGCGGGACAACTCCGGGGTGCTTGCGGTCCCAGTCCGCCAGGTCCCTTCGGGCAGTCTTCTCACGGTCCTCTCGGGTAGTCCAAGGGTCAGGCAGCATCCCGGCGATCTGCGCCAGCGATAGGCCCTGCCCGCGCAGCTGCGCGCAAGCCCGCCTCTTCAGCTCGCGCATCGCCTCGCCGGGGATCTTGACCGTCGCGACGGCATGATCCTCGCAGTCCTGGTCCCGGTGGCCGTCGATCACGGCCAATAGGACAGCAACGAAGTATTCCAGCGCCGCGGCGTCCACCACGACCTGGCCGATGGCGGCCAGCAGCTCCGGGTCCATGCCGCACTTCTCCGAGGCCGTGGTTGATTACCTTTCTGCGGACTTTCTGCGGACTTGACAGGCCGCGAAGCGATTCCGCCGCAGGTGAGGCGCGGTGTCGTGGCTACACGTCGTAGTAGAGCTCGAACTTTCACTTCGGTGACCGTCGCCGCAGGCCAGGGTTCCAATATGCCTCCTGCCTGCTGAAACATGCCATTGAACATCGTTGACACTCGTTGGCTCTGACCGGCACTCTCTGGAGGTCTTGCGGGCTTTTTGCGGGCCCTGATCTTGCTCCCATCACGAATCAAGCCTGTTGACGGCCGTCAGGATCTGCCCAGGGGCGGCCACGAAGTCGGCCCCGTGGCCATCACAGACAGTGATCGGGTTCGCTAGCCGTAGCGCCGCCGGTCAGCTCCGAACGCTGACTCGGCGCGCCGGGCTGACGTGTCAATGACCGCCGAGAGCGTACGCAGATTGTCGGGTTCTGCGTGCGTGGCCCTGAGCGGCTCATGACACTCACCGCGGTGGCGGACCTCACGGGCGACGCATGCGGTAGGCGGCGTAGGTGGTCGGCCTGCCGTGCCCGTTCCAGATCAAGGTCATGTGCGCGCGGGCCACCACCTTGACCGCCTGCGCGCCCGGGCTGTCCGCCGCGACCGGGCGCAACTGGTGGGCGTCGGTGCGGACCATGTCCGCCAGCACGTGCGCATCACCGGTATCGCTTTTGGCCCCGCAGACGCCGTGCCGTTCCCGGTACCGGGCCACCTGCAGCGGGTTGACCCCGAACACCTGGTACCCGGCCGCCACCAGCACCGTCACCCACAGGCCCCGGCCGGTCCTGATCCCGACCCGCTCCTCAGCGCCGGTATCCTTGCCCAACTGAGCGCCGATCAGCGCGTGCAGCCGGGCCATCCCGGCCGCGCCCTCGCCCAGCCGCGCCCGCGCCAGCGTCCGCTGCGGCCGGTGGTGACTTCTGGGGCCGAGATGATGGACCGGATCTTTGCCGGTGGCGCAAAGTGACTGTTCCGCCGGTGAGCGCGGGTGCACCCCCGCGCTACGTTCCGTGACCGGTCCTCGGCTGACCGCGGTAGCGATGTCCGCGCTGGCCGCGGGTAAGGCCCGCACCGGCCGGGCGCTGGGGAAGCCCGTCCTGAGGACTGAGGGCCGGGTCACGATGATCGACGCGATGCTGGCTGCCGCGGTGTTGCTGGGCCTGGCGCTGAACGCCGCCCTGGGGTGGTGGTGGGCCGACCCAGCCGCCGGTTACGTGCTGGTCTTCTATGCGGCCCTCGAGGTCCGGGAGGTCATCCTCCCAGCCTTCAGATGCAGGCCATCCCTCGCTGACCAGCTAGTTCACAGAACAAGACCGGTATTTCGGATGTATGTGCTATAGCCGTTCGTGGCCACTGTATGCCGTTCGCGGAGGTCTCCGAGAGGTACAGCAGAGGTACGTAGTTCGCCCCACGAGTCGTCCCACGGCATCCAGGCCGGGCCCGCAGGATCCGTCACAGTAAGTGATGAGACCGTCAGGGAGAAAGCGCCGAGGTGGGGCAAGGTTGGCGGCGGCCGATCTTGATCGCAGGTGTCGCGCATGGAGTACCTCCTTAGCCCGTGGTCACTGATGTTGGGGTAACGGGACGAAGGTCTCTCCTCAGCGTCGTGGATATATGGGTGCCTATGCGGCGGTGGGTGCGGCGGCCGTGGCGGGTCCGGCAGCCTGGCCGGCGACCGAGGTGAGTGGCGTGGTGACCTGTTCCAGTGATTTGCCTGCGGCGTTGACGCCGAGGAATATCTCGACCAGGCCGCCGGTCAGCATGATGCCGGCGCCGATCAGGTAGCCGATGAACAGGCCGGTCCGGCTGGTGCCGGTGCCGATCAGCGCGCCGTAGAAGGCCGGGCCGATGGCTCCGGCGATGCAGCCGATGGCGAAGAACACGGCGATCGCCTCGGCCCGGATCTCGATCGGCCAGGTTTCGGAGACGGTCAGGTAGGCGGCGCTGGCGCCGGCGGAGGCGAAGAAGAAGATGACGACCCACATGAGGGTCTGGGTGGTGGCGTTCAGGACTTTGGCGTCGAACAAGACGGCAGAGAAGGCCAGCAGCACGGCGGAGATGATGTAGGTCCCGGCGATCATCTGCTTGCGGCCCCAGGAGTCGAACAGCGGCCCGAGGATCAGCGGGCCGAGGAGGTTGCCGATGGAGAACGCCAGCCCGTAGATCGGGACCTTGTTCGAGGGCACGTGGTAGAAGTTGATCAGCACCAGGGCGTAGGTGAAGAAGATCGCGTTGTACAGGAACGACTGGGTGATCATCAGCGTCGCGCCGAGGATCGCCCGCTTGGTGTACCGGTGGAAGGCCAGCCGCAGGAACGTCAGGTAGCCGTACCGGGTCTCCGGCACGATCTCGATCCCCTTGCTCTCATCGATGGGCGCCAGGTCCTGCCCGGAGGCGCGGACCTGCTCCTCGATCTTGGCCATCACCTGGTCGGCCTCGTCCTGGCGGCCGTGGGTGACCAGCCAGCGGGGGCTTTCGGGCAGCACCCGGCCGACGATGATGACGAAGATGGCGAGCACCGGGCCCAGCAGGAACGACAGCCGCCAGCCCACGTTGGGGGCGAAGTGGTTGAGGAAGATGTAGGAGACCAGCGAGCCCAAGATCGCCCCGGCCCAGTAGGAGCCGTTGATCCAGATGTCGACCCGGCCGCGGTACTTCGAGGGCATCACCTCGTCGATCGCCGAGTTGATCGCCGAGTACTGGCCGCCGATGCCCATGCCGGCGACGAACCGGGTGAGGTAGAAGAACACCAGCCAGCCGGTGTGGTGCCCGGTGACGAACGCGGCCAGGCCGGTGCCGATCAGGTACAGCAGCAAGGTGAGGATGAACAGCCGTTTGCGCCCCAGCCGGTCGGACATCTTGCCGAACACCAGGGCGCCGACCATCTCCCCGACCAGGTAGACCGACGCGATCAGCCCGACCTGGGTCGAGGTCATGCCCAGCGTGGAGGACTTGGTCAGCTCCCCGCTGACCGAACTGGCCACCGTGATCTGCAGCCCGTCCAAGATCCACGCGCCGCCCAGCCCGCAGACCATCCGGGTATGGAACGGCGACCAGCGCAGCCGGTCCAGGCGGGCCGGGATCAGGCTGCGGATGGGGCGCGCAGCGGTTTCGGTGGTGCTCATGGGAGCCCCCTTGTATCCATTCCGTCAGTAAGGCCATCCCGGTGCTGACGCGCCCGGTTTGAGCCCATTAGCCGGGGATGAGTGGCGCCCGCCACATCACCCAGCCGGGTGAGAATTCCGCTGGTGCCCTCATGACGCAGCCGCCGGCGCCACGATCTTGGCCGAGCCCCTGCGGGCGAGCGCGAAGCTCAGCCCGCCCATGATCACCGCGGCGATCGCGGCGAACCCGAACAGGACGTGCAGGCTCACCCCGGCGTCCACCAGCGGCCCGGTGCCGAAGGCCGCGATGCCGTAACCGAGCTGGTAGAAGGCGATCACCGCACCGGCCACCGCGGCGCCCATGGTCACCAGTTGCTCCTGGGCGAAGCTGATGGTCAGCGGCAGCAGGGCGGAGCAGCCGAACCCGGCCAGCGCGAAGGCCACGATGCCGGCCGCCGGGTTTCCCGCGGGCAGCACCGCGATGACCACGAACATGACCGCCAGCAGGAACGGCAGCACGTGGTAGGTCAGGTGCGGGGGGAACCAGCGCCCGATCATGGCGAACAGCACCCGCCCGACGGTGACCATGCCCCAGAACGCGGTGAGCGCCAACGACGCCTGCGTCGCCGATGCGTGCAGGTCCTTGGTCATGTCCAGCTGGGACCAGTTCCCGTTCATCGTCTCGCAAAAGCCATACAAGACCGCGAACGCGGCGAACACCCAGAACAGCCTCGGGATCCCGGCCGTCCGGCCGGCCACGGCCCGCTCGCCCGTTCCGGCGCGCAGCGGCAGGCCCGCGCTGACCGCGAGCAGTATCACCAGCAGGGCCGACGACAGGACCGGCAGCCCCCACCAGAACCCCAGGCCGACGAAGATGGCCACGAACACCGGCGCCAATACGGTGCCCAGCCCCAGCAGGGCGTTCAGCACCAGCACCGAAGCGTCGACCCGGCCGGGGTGAAACGCGGCGGTGAGCGCGTTGATGGCCGGCACCGTCAGGCCGAAGCCGGCCCCCAGGCAGGCGGTCGCCGCCAGCAGCAGGCCGTAGGCCACCGGCTGGTCGGCGGTGAAGAACGCGCTGATGATGAGCAGCGCCATCGACGCCAGGTCCGCGACCAGGCCGGCCAGGAAAACGCGTTTGGTCCCGAACCGCTGCGCCAGCCTCCCGCTCAGCAGCGAACCCGTGATCGCCGTCACGACCTGGGGCAGGAACATGGTCCCGTACTGGGTGTTGGACAGGCCGTACTGGCCCGGATCGGTGAAGATCGTGCTCGCCGCCGGGAACGTGACCAGCGTTATGCCCTGGATCAGCCCGGCCGCGTACACGGCGTTGGTCTCGGCCTTGGTCGCCATGTGCTTGCCTGTGTCAGGGCGCGATTCGCTGCGTGATGTGCTCGCCCACGCGCAGGGCGTTGGCCATCGCGGTGAGCGCGGGGTTCACCGCCCCGATGCTCGGGAAGAAGCTGGTGTCCACCACGTACAGGTTGTCCAGTTCGTGGGCCTTGCAGTTGATGTCGAGCACCGAGGTGGCCGGGTCGGTGCCGAACCGGCAGGTGCCGGCCTGGTGCGCGCAGCCCGCGATCGGGATGCTCATGTTCATGTAGAAGTTCTTGCCGAGGACATGGTGCTCGGCCATCCCGGTGTGGTTGAGGATCTTCTTGCCCGAGCCGGCCAGGGCATGCGGGAGCGTCCCCCCGCGGGCCCCGGTTCCGATGATGATCACGTCAAAGTGCTCAGCCACGGCTACCTCCTCTGCCGCTGCCATGCTGAAGTCCGGCGCCTGGCGGCAGCATCACCCACAAGGGGGGCCTGGTCGGGTAACGGGTAGTCGTGACGGCCAAAGGTGAGAAGCATCAGGCTCGATGTCTCACCCACTAGGTGATGTGCCGGGCGAGTTCCTCGCCAGCCCGCAAGGTGGATCAGATCAGCTGAAGCTGGCGCGCCCGGCGGACCGCCTCGCCGCGGTGCGTCGCCGCCAGCTTGTGGCAGATGTTCTTGATGTGCGATTTGACAGTGTTGGTAGAGATGTACAGCTCACTAGCGATCTCGGCGGTAGTCAGCATGCCCGAGACGCGTCGCAGCACTTCCTGTTCGCGTTCGGTGAGCGACTCGACCGCTGGGATGGTGGTCTCATGTGGGGCCTGCGACGCAGCCCGAAGCAGACCGTGACGCATGGCCGGCGTGACAAGGTGCTGGTGAGCGCCTGCCAGTTCCGGATCACGCTGGAGCACCGGACCGAGCCAGCCGCGCTCCAGGGCGAACGGCAGCCGAAGGTGCTCACGTTCAGCCAGCCGCAGCGCAGACCCCAGTGATCGGCGGCCTCGCGCGCGGTCGCCGCTGCGGTAGCTGAGCCGGGCCGCCACCAGGCACGCCTGCAAGCGCACCCGTTCCGGCACCCCCTCACGTGCCGCCAGTACCGGCGCGAGCACGCGCCGCGCGTTGTCACCCTCTCCAGCGGCCACCCACGCATGGGCAAGCGTGACCGCTGCCTCCGGCGACCTGTCGCAGCCGGCCCGCTTGGCCGCCGCGAGCGCTGCCTCGGTATCGCCGGCCGCCGCCAGCGCCCACGACTCGGCCACGTTGAGCCTTTGCTCGAGCCACGCCGGAACAGACCCACCCGATCGTGCCCGGGCCACGAACTTGGCGGTTGTGTCGGCGTGCCCTTCGGCGAGGCTGTCCCACGCCGCCACCAGACAGGCGACCGCCCCGACCAGCCTGTCCGGGCTCACCCCCAAGGCGGTATCTGCCTGCTTGAGCCGACTGCGCGCCTCGCGCAACTCACGATGCTCCAGGTGCGCCCAAGCGAGTGCGACGAGTGCTGCGGGATTTGGGTGCTGGACCCGCTGCTGCTGCCCGTCACCGGTAGGGGGCGCTGTCGCCTGGTCAGCCAGCTTGGCGGCGCGCGACAATCGGCCGCGCAAGGCCTCTGCGAGCGCGAGATGGCCAAGGCAGTCGAGGCGTTCGCGCTCTTCTCCTGCCGCGGTCGCGGCGGTTGCTCCCGAATCGAGGACACGCGCTGCCTCGTCGAAACGGCCCGACCACAGCTCGACAGTCCCGCGGGCGGACAGCACGTAGGCGCGGATCCCCGGGAGCTGGGCGAGTTTGTCGCCCGAGACCTTGCTGACCAGAGCCTCGGCTCGGGCAGCGGCCTCCGCCGCCGCAGTCAAGTCTCCGGTGTGACGAGAAACAGCGATGCGGATGACCGCGGCCGCCAGCTGGGCCGGGGTCTCTTGATCGGGGAGCCGTCCGAGGATGGCGTCCGCTGCATCCAGGGTGGCAGCGGCGGATTCGGGTCGGCCGGCGGATAGGGCGACCGCAGCGGAGACCAGGTACGGCTCAGGCTCGGTCCAGGCTTCGCCGTGCGGCATACGCGCGAACTCATCAGCCAGGCACCGGCTGCCTTGCGGCTCGATGATCTCACCGATCGCCAGCGCGTCGATGACCATCCTGGCGGCGAGTGGCCAGTCGCTCGCTTGTGCGGCATGCCGCACCGCGTCAGTGAGCTGGCCATTCCGCTCGTACCAGCGGGCAGCCTGCCAGTGCAGGATGACGGTCCTGTCCGCGCGCTCGCTTCTCAGCTTGAGCCGCAGCACCTCCGCGAACAGTGTGTGGTAGCGATACCACCCACCCCCGATTGGCTGGACGAACGCGTTGGCGTGCGCCAAAGCCGTCAGGATTCGCCCGGCCTGCTCGTTCCCGGCCAGTTCGCCGGCGACTTCGGCGTTGACGTGCTCCAGGATGGACGTGCTCAGCAGAAGTTCCTGGACTTCGGGCGGGTGGGTGTTGAGGGCCTCCTCCATCAGATAGCCGGTCAGGGCACTGTCCTCGGTGATCAATTCCTTGACGAACCGGCCGGGATCGGGATGAGTGGCCATCGACATCGCGGCGAGGCGAAGGGCAGCCGCCCAGCCCTCTGTTTGCCGTGTGAGGCTCTCGAGCGAGTCGGCCGACAGCGTGCACCCGTGCCGGGCCACCAGCAGGCCCGCCTCAGCGACGCTGAACGCAAGGTCACCGGCCCGAATCTCGGTCAGCTTGCCGGCCAGCCGGTAACGGTACATCGACAGCAGCGGTTCTGTCCGCGAACAGATCACCAGCCGCAGGCCGGGCCCGGCGTTGCGCAGCACGAAGTCAAGCCCATTGAGCACCTTCGGCTGAGTCAGCAGATGAAAGTCGTCGAGGACCAGCATCACCGGCGGGTCCTGGGCAGCCAGCGCCGAGGCGAGCCGCGGCAAGAATACGTGCTCCGCCGCCCGCCCCCGCGTGGCCGTAGACAGCGTCCTGGGAACGGCAACGCCGGATCTGCGCAGCGCCGCGACGACATAGGACCAGAAGACTCCCGGCCGGTTGTCGTACTCATCCAGGGAAACCCAGGCAACAGGCCCGGGCTCCGCTGCCGCCCACGACGTCAAGGCCGTCGTTTTTCCCGCGCCAAGAGGGCCGGTGACAACAGTCAACGGGCACCACTGCGTCCCCTCGGCAATGAGCTTGGTGATCCGCGGGCGCTGCAGCGCCCAGTCCGGCACATCCGGCGCAGTGACCTTGGATGCCAGGATCGGATCGTCGGCGAAAGCTGCCGGCCGTCTGGAGCCGGTCACCACCTGCTTGGCAGCGTGAACCGCCATCGGAACCTCCGCTGGGACACTGGTCGGCCCATCCTGCCCGGCCACCAGCGGGCACCTCACCCGCATACCTACGAAATCCCAGCCGGGCCGGGCGGCGCAGCCCACAATTGGTGGGTAATCGAGTTTCGGCGCGCCTGGCGAGGTGTGCGGACGAACGAGCGTCTAGTCCCGCGATCCGGCTCCTGCTGGTTGTCCCTCGCTCGTCATGAACACCTTGCCCAGTGTCTTGAAGCTGGCGCGCCCGGAGGACGGCGGTGGCGATGGCACCCAGGCAAGCCAGCCCAGTGCTACGAAGGGCAGCAGGTTGACCAGGGTGTAGGCGCGCGCATGAAGGATTCCCACAGCAGGAACAGGAAAATCGCCGCGACCGTGGCCGGGATGATCAGATGCCGTCAGAGCCTGAATTCACCGCGGAACTCGGTGCGGAACGCGCGGATCACCGTGATGTTCTCGGTGGGGTAGACCAGCACCACCGCGAGCCCGCCCGCGCCCGACGAGACACCCGAAAGCGCGCAGGCCGCCATCGGCGTAGGTCAGCGGCAGCCCGAGCACCAGGGTGAGGACGGCGAGGCAGCCGATCGCGCCCATTTCTCGGCCTCCAGTGCCAGGGTGGGTGGCCCGTACCCTATCCAGCGCAAGCTGGTCAGCCTGCTCGTGGTGTGTCTATCTTTTTGCCCCGGCATTATCCTCACTTGACCTGCTTCACGGCCTCATATCAACATGGAACAGCACACCTTCGGAGAGGGGCACCGGCGGGCATGGGCGACATTCACGTGCGTCAGCATGCCGGCCGGACGTACCGCGGAGGTGGGCCAGCATTCGACCTTGTCGTGTCGAAGCTCCGCCGTCCGGTGGTGCGGCCCGGGACGATCCGCCGGTCGTCGCTGATCGAACGGCTGGTGCGAGATGACCCTCGTCCGATCGTGTCGGTGGTCGCGCCGGCCGGCTACGGCAAGACCACACTGCTGTCGCAGTGGGCCGAGAACAACGGCCGGGCCTTCGCCTGGGTGTCGGTGGACGACGCGGACAACGACCCGAAGGTCTTGCTTACCTACGTCGCCGAGGCGCTCAATACGGTCGAGCCGGTCAGCTCACGGGTGTTCGATGCGCTGGCATCACCGGCAAGTTCGGTGCCTGGCTCGGTCGTCCCGCGGCTGGGAGCGGCCTTCTCGGCGATGACCTCGCCGGTGGTGCTGGCCCTGGATGACGTGCACCTGCTGGACAACTCCGAATGCCGGGCCGCGCTGTCGGTGCTGGCCGATCACGTGCCAGACGGCTCCCGGCTGGCGCTCGCCGGACGGTCCGGGCCGCCGGTGCGCGTCGCGCGGTTGCGCGCCGAGGGCAAAATCCTGGAGGTCGGCCCCGGGGACCTGTCGCTCACCCGCGAGGAAGCGGGATCGCTGCTGCGCGATGCCGGGGTATCGCTCGGTGAGAGTGACGTGGCGGAGTTGCACCGGCGGACCGAAGGGTGGCCGGCCGGGTTGTATCTCTGGGCGCTCTGTCTCCGGGAAGGCGGCGCGCTGGGGGGCGCGGCGATCTCCTTCAGCGGGGACCACCGGTTCGTCAGCGACTACATGGAATCGGAGTTCCTGGCCCGGATCTCCCCGCGGCAACGGGTGTTCCTGACCCAGACCGCAGTACTGGAGCGCATGTGCGGGCCGCTGTGCGAGGCGGTGCTCGGCCAGCCCGAATCCGCCACGACCCTGGCCGATCTCGCCCGGTCCAACCTGCTGCTGGTGCCGCTGGACCAGCGGGGACAGTGGTACCGCTACCACCACCTTTTCCGCGGCATGCTCCTGGCGCAGCTGGAACGCCAGGCTCCCGGCCTGATCCCAGACCTGCGGCGCCGCGCGGCCGCCTGGTACCTGCGCAACGACTTGCCCGAGGAAGCCCTGGAGTACTGCTTCGCCGCCGAGGACGTGGACGGGGCCGCTCGCCTAGTGCGGGAGCTATGGTTTCTGGCCGACCGGCAAGGCCGTATCGCCACCCTCCGGCGGTGGTTGCGGTGGCTGGATGAACGGGGCGCGATCGGGGAACATCCGATGCTCGCCGTGCTGGCCGCGTTCACCGCCATGAGCGCCGGGCGAGCGGCCGAGGCCGAGCGGTGGGCCGATATGGTCGACCGCTGGCAGTACCAGGGGGCGGCCCGGGCCGATGACCCGTCCACCGGGGGGTGGGCCGCCGTGCTCCGGGCCAGCTCGTGCCGCCGCGGGGTCGAGCAGATGCGCATTGACGCCGACGAGGCCGTGCGGAAGCTCGCGGCGGAGAACATCGTGGCGCCGGCGGCCCAGCTCCTGCAAGGAATCGCGCGCATCCTGTACGGAGATCTCGACGGTGCCGACGCATCTTTGGAGGATGCGGTGAGCGCCGGGGAGGAAGTCGGCGCAACCGGGGTTCTCGTATTGACCTTGTGCGAACGATCGCTGGTGGCGATGGCGCGCGGCGACTGGAGCCGGGCCAAGGCCTGGGCCGGGCAAGCAGGCATGGTGTTGCGCCGGGCCGGGATCGAGGACAGCTACGCCACCCCCATGGTCTGCGCCGTGCAAGCCCGCACAGCCATGCACCGGGGAGATGCTCCAGCGGCACGCCGGGAGCTCGTCAGTGCTCAGCGTGTGCGGCATTTGCTGACCTACGCGTACCCCCACCTCGCCGTTCAGGCCCGGATCGAGCTGATCCGCGTCCACATCGCCCTTGCCGACCTGGCAGGTGCGCGGACGCTCATGCAGGAGATCGACGAGCTGCTCAAGCGCCGGCCCGGCCTGGGAACCCTGGTCGAAGAGGCCGAGACGCTCCGGGCCCAGCTCGCCAAAGAGCGCGGTTCGAGCGTCCCTGGAGCATCAGCACTGACCGCCGCCGAACTCCGCCTGCTGCCCCTGCTCTGCACCCACCTGTCGGTCCTCGGAGATCGCTGCGGAGCTGGTCCTTTCGCCGCACACCATCAAGTCGCGGATGAAGTCGATCTACCGCAAGCTAGATGCCTCCACCCGCAACCAGGTCGTCACCCGAGCCCGTGAACTGGGGCTCCTAGAGGGGTGAAGGCCGGGTTTTACCCCAACGGGTGATGAAACTCGCCTCCGCGCGACCTGTACTTATGCCGACGGCATCGGAGGCGGATGACCCAGACGGCGAGATTCCAGGAAACCCTGCGCAGGCTGGCGATCTTCGACGAAGGGTTCGTCGAGGCTGGGTTCGGCCTCGACCTGGGCCAGGCATCGGCCCTGGATGCCAAGACCGTGGCATTGCTGCAGGTAGCGGTGTCGGTGGCCATCGGGTCATCGGCGGTCTGCCTGCAATGGAGCGCCGCCCGGGCGCTGGCAGCGGGCGCGACCAAAGACGAGATCACCGACGTGCTCATGGCGATCGTCCCGGTGGCTGGCCTGGGCCGGATCGTCTCAGCCGCTCCCGAGGTGGCGACCGCGCTTGACTACGACGTCGAGTGCGCGCTGGAGGAACCAAACAATTGCTGACCGTACCCCAGCCGGTCGGCTCCGATATGGGCTGAGCAGGATGAAGATCTTCGGTTTGGCTTGCCTGGCGGCAGTGAACCCAAAGCTGCTAGCCCTGGACCTGGTATTCCCGGGAAACCGGCGGCCGCGGCTGATGTTCGCGTGTTTCCTGCTCGGCGGCATGGGCCTGGCCCTGACGATCGGTCTGCTGGAAACAGTCAGCCCCGAGCCCAGGACTCCACGCCGGTCATCGGGCCCAATCACCATGCCCTCTTGACAGCAGGGGCCCCATGGGTGCGACTTTCTGAGCTTGGTCACCCCCAGGCTCGGCAGGCTCTGCAGCTGCTGGGAGGGCCGATGCCCGGGCTCGCCACGTAGGCACTCAAAGTGCCGTCTGTCTGCGGAGGAGATCTGCGCGGCGGCGGTCATGACCTGGGCCTGGGCGTTGGTCACGCGGAAACCGTCAGCGTCTCGCTCAGCCAGCCCCGCCAAGCTGATTGGCCCAGGGGGCGAACAGGTAGGCAGACGAGGCGACCGCGCCGGTCAGGCCCTTGCCAAGCACCAGCACCGTATCCGGCTCGACAGTGGGGATCCACGGCAACTGCTGGGCGGCCAACTTCTCGGCCTCAGCCACCAGCGCCGCCCGGCGGTCCGGGTTCGCGGTACTGCGGGCTTGTTCCAGGGCCGCGGTGATTGCCGGGTCACTGAAGCCGTCGAAGTTCTGCAGCCCGCCCGGCAGAACGACCTGAGCGAGCAGCGACGCCGGGTCTCCAGAGTCGCCGAAGGCCACTCCCGGGATGCAGTCGACGCCCGCCCGGAACTTCGGTTCGGTGAAGAAGTCGATGTAATTCTGGGCGGACACCGCCTTGAGCGCGACCTTCAGGCCGATCGCCTGCGCGGCCGCCTGGTAGGCGCCGGTATCCCCCGCGTACACCGCCAGCTGGCTGGTGGTGCCGATGGTGATCGTCTTCCCGGTGGCCCCGGCCTGCTTGACCAGCTTCCTGGCCTCCGCGATGTTCTGGGTCAGCACCGGCGAGCTGTCGTAGGCCCTGGCGAACACGGCCGTACCGTAGCCAAATGTGCCCGGGTTCGACAGCCATCGCGGCAGCTGCGCGGCACCCTCATACACGGAGTTGATGATCCCCTGGCGGTTCAGCGCCAGCGAGAGCGCCCGGCGCACGTCCAGGCTGCCCAGCACGCCCTTGAGGCTGACCACAACGAGGGCGTCGGTGGTCCAGCCCGGGCCCAGATCCACCCGGACGGCGCCGCTGCGCTCCAGCTGATCCAGGGTGGAGACCTGGCTGGAGAGGTAGTCCCCCTGGATCGCGCCGGTCAGCAGGCCGGCGGTCAAGGACTCGCGATTTCCGGGACGCCCTTGATCGTTATCTGGCCGATCAGCGGGTGGACGGAGGGATTCCAGTAGTACGGGTTGCGGACCGCGACCACGCCCACGCCCGGGGTCCAGGACTTGAACATGTACGCACCGGTGCACATGATGCCGCCCGCTGGCGTCCCGTAGTTCCTGCCCTCCTTCTGGGCGAAGCTCTTCTCGATCACCATCCCCGCCGCCGACGACAGCTCGTTCTCCAGCCAGTAGTCCGGCTGCTTCAGCTCGATCGTCACCTGAGCCGGGCTGGTCGCCGTGATCGAGGCCACCCGGTCAAAGACCCACCCATAAGACCCGGCAAGCTTCGGGTTCATTTGGCGGTCCAGGCTGTACACCACGTCCGCGGACGTGACTGGATGACCGTCCCAGAACTTCACCCCACGGCGCAACGTGAACACCAGCCTGGTCGGCGACGGGTTCGAGACCGTGGCCAGGCCCGGCTCAAGCGACCCATCGGGCGCCTGCCGCAGCAGCGACTCACACATCAGCGACTCGGCCGTGAACTCCGGGTAGCCGAGCTCGAAAATTGAGTCAAGTGATATCACGTCCCGGTTGGTGGCCCAGACCACCGACCGTACGGTTTTGACACCAGCGGCGGTAGTCGGCACCAAGGCGCTGACCGGCCGGATCTTGCCCGGCGGCGAGCTCGCGGACCGGCCACAGGCCGAAGCCACCGACACGCACGCAGCGGCCACGGCAACGACCATCCAGAGCTTCGGCCTCCAGGCCAACTGTCCTCCCCGATGACGCTCCACCCAGGCTACGGGAGGGGCGCGCCACTGCCGATACCAGCCGGGCACGTTGGGACGTGATCTTGGACGTCAGGAGCGGATCGCCAGCCGCAGCCAACCCATCGGCCGGGGAGCGTGCGCCAATCGACAAGGAGAACTCGGCCGTCAACCGGGCCAAGGCCACTTCAGCGGGACTGCAGTCCTTGCCGATCTTGCTACCAGCAGGGAACCGCCAGGCTTGCCAGGCCGGTAAAGGCGATCACACCAGACGCACTAGCGAGCGAGCGCGGTCCGTCAAGATCATCCGGGGATGGAGCTGGTGACCGTGTTGGTGACGGTGGGCAAGGGCTGCGGCCTGTGCTGATCACCGCCTGGGGGCTCTGACCGTTCACCGTTCGTACGACTTTCGCATCTGCCGTCTGTCCTGCTCAGGCTTTGTTCTCTGCCTGCCTGCTGCCTTTTTCTGATCTTGCTCGCCCTCTGTTCGGCCTTGTGATCTCGCATCCTTGATCTTGATCCACAACCGCATGGTCCGTTGCATTTCCGAATGATCTTGGTCAGTTCAGTGTGAGATCACGTAGGCCGCTAGGGGGCGCCGGTGACCGTGGCGAGCGCCAGGTCGGGGTACGACGCCGAGTACTACCTCAACCGCGGGGCCGAGCGGACGGCGGGCGGTTATTACATGAACGCGGCGCAGGCCGGCGAGCCGCCGGGCCGCTGGTTCGGGAAGGGCGCCGGGGCGCTGGGGCTGGCGGATGGCCAGGTGGTGGCGGCCGAACCGTACCGGTTGGTGTATGCGCAGGTCAACCCGCAGACCGGGCAGCGGATGGGGAGGGCTCCCGGGGGGTATGCGAAGTTCCGCGAGATCCTGGCCCGGCTGGAGGCTGCCGAGCCGCACGCGACGGCCGAGCGGCGGCTGGAGCTGGAGCGGGAAGCTGCGCAGCAGACCCGCCGGTCGCCGGTGTACACCGACGTGACGATCGCCCACCAGAAGAGCATCAGCGTGCTGCATGCCTCGTTCCGGGAGCAGGCGCGGCGTGCTCACATAGCAGGCGACCTGGCCCGGGAGGAGCTGTGGCGGGCGCGAGAGGCGAGGGTGCAGGAGATCTTGCAGGAGGCCAACCATGCCGGGCTGGAGTGGATGCAGCAGAGGGCCGGGTTCACCCGCACCGGCTACCACGGTCGGCGAGTGGAGGGCAGCGAGGGTGGCCGGTGGGAGCGGGCGCTGCCGGTGGTGACGACCTGGCTGCAGGGGACCAGCCGGGACGGCGACCCGCATGACCATTCCCATAACGTGTTCGCCCGGATGGCGTTGACGGAGTCCGACGGGAAGTGGCGGGCGCTGGACACGATGAGCTTGCGCCATCATCTCGGCGGCATGGAGGCGATCGTGGACGCGCGCGTGCAGTCGGCGCTGTCGCGTGAGTTCGGGGTCGCGTGGGTGCCGCGTCCCGACGGGCGGTGCAACGAGATCGCGGGAATCACGCAAGAGGTGATGGACGCCTACTCCACGCGTACGCAGGCGGTCACCGCGGAAGGCGCGCGGCTGGCTCGCAAGTGGGAGCAGAAGTACGGGCGCGAGCCGAACACGCGTGAGATGCGTTTCATCTTGGACGAGGCGAACCTGTCGTCGCGCAAGCCCAAGCATCAGGAAGAGATCGACTGGGACAAGCTGGCCGCCAGGTGGGATGCGACGATCGGCGGCAAGCTGGCCGCGATCGCCGAGGCGGTGTGCGACTTCGGCGGGCGGGCACCGGACACGGCGCCTCGGGAAGGTGTCCTGGCGCAGGTCATCAAGGAGGCCGTGGCCGCGGTGCAGGCCAAGCACAGCACGTGGACGCGGTCGGACCTGATGAAGTACCTGGGCCGGGCGATGGGCCCACAGTTCGCGGCGATGGCACCGGATAAGCGGCAGGATCTGCTGCTCCAGCTGACCGGCCAGGCCCTCGCCGGGGAGGGTGTGCGCTGCCTGGAGGCCCCGGAATGGCCGCCTGTGCCCCCGCAGCTGCGGCGTGAGCCGGATGGGCGCAGCGTGTACACGCGGCCGGGCACGGCACGTTACGCGACAGCCGGGCAGCTTGAGACGGAAGAGAAACTCGTCCAGCAGGCGCAGAAACAAGGCGCCCCCCGCATGCCGTGCGAAGCCGCGGCCCGGCTGCTTGGCGCGGACGCGGCCACACTGGAGGCGCAGCTGCGCCAACGCGCGCAGGACGCGACGCAACGCACGCACACCGGGCTGCGGATGGACCAAGCGGCGGCCGCGTTCCACGCGCTGACCTCCGGCCGGCGGACAGAGGTGATCGTCGGCCCGGCGGGCACCGGCAAGACGTTCACCGTCGCCGCCATCGCCCGGGCATGGCAGCAGACCCTCGGCACGGTCATCGGGGTCGCCAACTCCCAAGCCGCGACCGACGTGCTGATCAAAGCCGGGGTCACCGACTCGCTGAACAGCACCCGGTTCCTGGCCAAGATCAACACTGGGTCCGTTCGGCTGGACCCGCGCACGCTGGTGATCATCGATGAGGGCAGCACCGAGAGCATGCGGCACGTCGCCAAGATCCACGACCTGGCCGGGCAGCACAACGCGAAAGTAGTGATTGCCGGAGACCCCGGCCAGCTGCAGGCCGTCGAACAGGGTGGCGGCATGCGGCTGCTGGCCGACAGCAACGGCTACAGCCAGCTCGCGGTCCCGGTCCGGTTCCGCGAAGAGTGGGAGCAGCAGGCCAGCCTGGCGCTGCGCCGCGGGGACAAGAGCGCGCTGGAGGCCTACGACCAGCACGGCCGGATCACCGGTGCCAGCCGGGAGCAGGCCTTCGCCGCCCTGCGGAAGAGCTATGTCGCCAGCCGCCTCGCCGGCGAGCAGAAGCTGATCATGGCCTGGCGGCGGAAGGACTGCCGGGAGCTGAGCCGCCAGATCCGCGACGACCTGATCCACCTGGGGCTGGTGGACGGCACCCGGCCGGTGAGAATCGCGGAGGGTGCCAGCGCGTCGGCCGGTGACCTGATCGTGGCCCGGAAGAACGACCACGACATGGTGACCGACGAAACCGGGCACACGCTGATGAACAACGACATCTTCCACGTCGAGTCGGTGACCAGGGACGAGCTGGTCGTCCGCCGGGTGATCGATGACAAAGAAGGGGTGCGGCTGGCGGACCAGCCGGTGCTGTACCCCTCGGCCAAGTTCGGCACGACCGAGCTGGCCTACGCGGTCACCGCGCACAACGGCATGGGCGGCACCTACGAGGCTGGTGAGGCGCTGGTCACCGGCACCGAGCCACGGGAATGGCTGTACACCGCGATGACCCGCGGCTGCAAGCAGAACACCGCCCGCGCGATCACCCAATCCGCAGTAGCGGATCCCGCGCCCGGCACCCGGCCGGACCCCGAGCTGGCCCGGCATCGTGAGGTGGACCGGGAGCGCGCGGGCCTGACAGCCGAACCGGCGAAGAAGGAAGAACATGACCGGGAGCCGGTCGCGGTGCTGGCCGACTGCATGGACCGGACCGAGGCTGAGCCAGCCGCCCGGGCCTACCAGCGGGAGCGGCTGGCCAACGCCGACCACCTCGGCATGCTGCACGCCCGCTGGGCCGACCTGGTCGGCAAGGCCGATCGCGAACGATACCGTGCCCTGCTGCGCGACGCCGTACCCGAGCAATACCGCAACGACCTCGACACTCCACAGGCCACCTGGCTCTACCGGACCATGCGCAGCGCCGAGCTGGCCGGCCTGGACCCGGCCGAGGCGGTGAGCGCAGCGGTGAACTCCCGGCCGCTGGAGGGCGCCCGGGACATCCCGAGCGTGATCGACGCGCGGATGCGGGTGATGACGCAGCCGCTGATACCGTTGCCGCTCAAGCCGTGGAGCGAGCGTGTCCCGGAGATCGGTGACCCAGAGATCCAGCGGTACGTCGCCGAAGTCGCCACGGCGATGGACGCGAGAACAGAACGGCTGGGGGAGCACGCCGCCGAGACCGCGCCGCCCTGGGCGGTGACCGCCCTCGGCCCGGTGCCCGATCACCCGGTTGACCGGCTCGACTGGCAGCAGCGGGCCAGCAAGATCGGCACCTACCGGGAGCTGTACGGAGCCGGCAGCCAAGACGACCCGCTGGGGCCCGAGCCACCAGCCACCTCCCCGGAACAGCGGGCCGCCTGGTATGCCGGGTTCGCCGCGATGACCAGGACCGATGCGGTGGATGTCCGCAGCCTGCCCGATCAGTCGTTGCGTCACATGCGGGAAAGCTACAAGAGCGAGACCGGGTGGGCGCCGCCTCATGTCGGCAGGCGGCTCCGCGGCGTTCGCCTGGGTGCTGAGGATGCACGGCTGCAAGCGATCCGCGCGGGCGCGGAGGCCAAGGTTGCCAGGGCCAGCGGGAACCACGAGGCCGCGGCCCAGCACGAGCATCTGGCCGGGTCAGCCGGCGCGCTCGAAAGCCTGTACAGCACACAGGAAGAGGAACTGGCCAAGACCCAGGAAGACCGCGACCTGTGGGACAAGCTGACCAGGGGATCACGGCACTTGGCCGTGGCCGCCGACTCCGAACTGCGCCGTCGGCACCCGCAGCAGGCACTCTCCCAGTTGCGGTCGGCCGAGCCTGCCATCGCAGAGGACGCTGGTCTGGAAGTAGTACAGGAGCCCGACTGGTTCGCCCGGCTGGCCGAACAGCGGCGAGAGTTCGCCGCCAAGCTGGAGGAGCGCCAGGCCGTCACGGTCCCGGCCGAGGACCCTGACTGGGAGGACGAGGGCGAGGCCTGGCCGCTGTGGAAGGCCGAGAACGAGGCCATCCTCCAGCCGCCGAAGCCTGAGATCCGCCCCGCCCGCGAGGTGGAGCGACTCGCCGGACACGAGGCAGCCAGCTGAATTGCCAGGCCAAGGGCGCATGATGGCATCAGATGTAGGGAGGCGGCTGCGACGAATACGATCGTGATCGACAGCTTCCGCGCCGCCCTCTACCTGGGCGGTTGGGAACAGCGAAGCATCTGGGGCTGGGACGTGATGACCGCCAGCCTGTTCGCCCATCTCTGGCCCAATGGCGACGACAGCGACCACCCGCCGGTCATCATCCCCTCGAGCTGGGACGCCTCTGCCCGATGGCCCGTGACGGCTGATCCCGCGCAGCTCGCCAGGCACATCGTGCAAGCCACCGGATGTTCCGGCGCGGCCGTGCTGCGGGCGATGGTTGACCAGGCTCCGGCACCGCTGAAGGAATTGTTTGAAGGCTGGCTGAACCGCGACGCTGAAACCGCGCCGGGCTGGGGCGGGTACTTCCGGCGGGACGACGTACCAGGACTCACCATCTACGGGCACGTGCTGAACGAGGACGAGATCCTCCGGGCCGAGCAGGCCGCAGGCGCCAGCGCCCAGGAAGCAGATGCCGCTCTCGCAGGGATCACGCAGGCGTTCAAGCGTGGCTACCGCTACGGCTGGTGCTATTCCGCTGACGCGCCTGAGGGCGAACTTGGCGTCGTCCACATACGCCGGTGTGTGCCGGTCAGCGCATCGGAGTTCGAGACAGCACGGTGGCGCGGATGGCACGCGGCTTGACCCCAGACGGCCAGTACAACCGAACGCCCGCCAGGTCGCCGGGATGGGTGCGCCGGACGTCTGAGTGTCTACCCACTGGCATTTCGATTACAGAAGGTGACAGCTCGACCGTCGTGCGACACGCGATATCTAATTGCGCGCCCAGGCTCGGCACTCAGCGCGGCGCTGGTCGTCCATATCCGGATGATCTGTTGCCCGGCCGGGGGCCGGGGCGCGGTTCCGAGTCGCTGGCTGGCGCTGGAATAACGTGGTCAGTGGGAACGGCAGGCCGAAGGCCGGTGCGTCGGGTGGCTGATTCTTTCATCGGGCGCGAGAACCGCTGCAGGACTGGGGCGAGCGCGGCAGGGCGTCGTTGTGCATCTTCGTCGCGCCCGGTGCCTAACCGGAATCTGAGTCGATCCGGCGCGGCGGCACCGCGTCGGCGATGCAGGCTGTGCTGGACCTCGTCAAGAACCTGACCCCGGTCGCTGGCGGGGGTTGTACAAGCCCCGACTACAGCAAGCTCGTCGCCGGTCCGCGTGACGGTCATCTTTCACCCCATCAGGGGATGGAACTCGCGCCGCCACCAGGTGGACTGGTGCTGATGGCGGGGGAGGTGTATGGGCCAGACAGCGGCATTTCAGGAGACGTTGCGCTGGGTGGCGATGACCGATGAGGGCTTCGCCGGAGACCGGGCCGGGCGCGGGCTTGCAATTTTCGTTGTGGAGCTTCTTCGGGTGCTGTTGACGGGAAGGAGTGGGGCATGACAGACGACGTGCCCGTGAGCCGGGCGGATGGTCCGGGGACGCGCGGGACCGCACAGGGGACGCGCGGGACCGCACAGGGGACGGATGCTGTGAGCCGGACAACGGCCCAGGAGATCAGCACGACGCTGGGGGCGGCCTTCCCGCGCACGCACCACGTGCTCATGCTTGAGTTTGGGGACCGTCAGGACTTCGATGACCCCCGCAGGGAATGGCGGCGGCTGTTCTCGGAGTTGCTGGGCACCTTCGCGCTGGTCCTGGCCGCTGCGGGCGGGGGGCTCTTGCACGCCAAGGGGCAGATCAGCCTCCCCGCGGCGGTGGTCGCCCCGGGCCTTATGGTGATGGCGATCATTTTGTTCATGGGCGCGGTCTCCGGCGCGCACCTGAACCCGGCGGTGTCGCTGGCGTTCGCGCTGCGCGGGGACTTCCCGTGGAAGCGGGTCCCGGGCTACATCGTCATCCAGCTCGCCGGCGCGACGCTGGCCGCCCTGTTTTTGCGCTGGGTGTTCGGGAATGTGGAGCATCTGGGGGCGACGCTGCCCGGCCCGGGGTACAAGGACTGGCAGGCCCTGCTGATGGAGATCGTGCTCACCGCGCTGCTGGTGAGCGTGATCTTGGGCACCGCATCGGCGGCGCAGAACGTCGGCGCGATCGCCGCGCTCGGCGTCGGCGGCTACATCGCGCTGGCCGGCCTGTGGGCGGCGCCGGTCAGCGGCGTCTCGATGAACCCGGCCCGTTCCTTCGGCCCCGCCCTGGCCAGCGGGTACTGGACCAGCTACTGGGTGTACCTGGTGGGGCCGCCCGCCGGCGCGCTGATCGCCGTCGGCTTCGCCTTCGTGCTGCGCGGCCGCGGCGGCGACGTCATCTCCCGGGCGGCCGGGCTCCGGCGTCCTGGACGAGGGGGCGCTGACCGCTAAGGCCAAACTGTCCCAGGACATCGACCGGGGCAAGGTCGTCCCCCCGGGCATCGCCGGCACCGATACGCAGCAGAGTGGGCCATGACCGGCGCCCGGGTCACAAGCTGGAACGATGACCCCGCCAGGCAGGCCGTCGCTGACGCCGTCTTATGGCAAGACCCCGGTCTCGCCCCGGCCGCGGATCGCATCGCCACCTGCGGCCACGGCACAACATGGGCGGAGCAGCCTGGCAGCGGAGGGATGTGGGCGGTGGCAGCCAAGAGTGACGCCCCGGACGGGGCGGCCCCGGGCCGGCTGCCGGCCGCGCCTGCTCGTGCTGTGGTCATGACCAGGTTGATTCAGCTCGTGGCCGTCGCGATGGATCTGCGATTGCGCCATCGGCGGTCCCTGCGCGCAATCGAGCGGAACCTGGCTGCCTCTGACCCGTCTCTGACAAAGCTCTTCGCTGCATTCACCGTCCTGGCCCACGGCGAGGAAAGGGGCCGGGCTGCGAAGGTCAAGGCCCGGCCGCTGTGCGCGCTGGCGCGACGGTTGGCAACAGCGCTCGAATCCGACTCCGCCGACCCATGGCGACGGTCGAGGTAGCCGTCGACGCCCCAAAGGGAGCCATGCAAGGGAATGAGGCCCGACGCCTGGGTGCGAATGAACAGCCTGTCCGGGATTACAGCCAGCCCGCGTCAGGGCCATGTGATGATGGCAGCTGAACCGCCGCAGAGCCCGGTCACCGAAGCAGTCCGCAGCCTGGAGGTGCGCTGGATCTTCCCGGGCAGGCTGGAGGCCCAGGTGGCCGGATGGTTCGCCCGGTTCCCAGCCCGGATGGAGTCTCGCGAAGACATCTACCTGTTGGAGCCGCCGTTGGCCGGGCTGTCGGTCAAGGTCCGCGGGGGCGGGGCACTGGAGATAAAGGCCTACCGCGGCAGCCCGGGGATGCTGGAGGTGGCGGCCCGCGCCCGCGGGCGGATGGAGTCCTGGCAGAAGTGGTCCTTCCCCGTCAGCCCCCTCAGCCCCGGCAGCGGCGGCCCGCCCGGCTGGACGCCGGTAGCCAAAAGGCGGCGCATCAGCCAGTTCTCACGGGCCAGCAGGCAGATGGTGGCGCCCGCCGCGGGGCTGGGCCAGCCGCGGTGCGAGGTGGAACTCACCGAGGTCCGCACCCGTGGCCAGGACTGGTGGACGCTGGGGTTCGAGGCGACCGGCCCCGCCGATCTGATCCGCAGCGAACTCCAGGCCACCGCCGCGCTCGTGTTCGCCCAGGCCCTGCCCGCTGGTGTGCAACCTGGCCCCGACCAATCCCGGTCCTATGCGCAGTGGCTCTCCCAGCGGCCCGGCGCCGACAGCGACGCCAGGGCCTGAAGACTGTCCGTGTGCCGACCGGCTGGCGCTGCGAGTGCATGGCCGAAGCCAAGCAGGGCCGATCAGCTGGCCGGGCTGGAAACACAGAACTTGACGATCTGCGTTCAACTGTGGATTCGCCACCCCGTGTATCGAGGTGCGCCTACTCGATCCGCGCGGCGTTGGCCAGGAGCCGAATCACATTCTGTAACTAGCGCTGGTCAACGTCACGACGCAAGTAGCCGCCGTGCTGCTCGGTAATCGAGGGTCTGGCGACGGCCGGTGCAGTTGCGCCGAAGAGGTCGCTCTGCGCGCCGACGTCGGCCGGATCTGATCGCGACCCAGCACTGGTGGGAGTGGGTGTAGGCCATCACCCCTTCGGGCCGGTGGACCAGCACCAAGCGCGGCCAGGGCCTCGTTCGGGCATGGCCAGCCAGTGCACCCCGGGCGACTCGGCGGGGATCTCCGCGATCAGCGGAGCGAAGTACTCCTCCTCGGCGGCCAGTTCCACCGGCAGCCGCCCGGCTTTGTCCATGTCGGGGAGGTCGCCGGACCGCAGCTCATCCAGCCGGGAAGTGGCGTAATGGGGAGGGATGCCCGCCGGTACTCATCCGCCTCAATCTGATCCGTCCACCAACAGCACCGCTGCGCTGCCCAGGCGCAACCGCGCGGATTTCACTCTTATGGGTCATGCGATTGCACAGGAGTGTCGCCGAGCCGACCAGCGTGACCGTGTCCATCGTGGTCACCGCCTCATCCAACGGCATGGAATCCAGCACCCGCCGAGGACAGCAGGTCAGCTCAGCACGCGCACCAGCCCGCTGATCACCATCCATGCGCCGGCGAGCAGGCAAACGCCGGCGGCGACCTGCCGTTCGTGGCTGGTGAGCCAGTGCTCGAGCCGCTTGAGCGCCTGTTCGGTGCCCTGGGGCCGGGCCATCAGGAACGCGAACGGGACGAGCACCAGCGCCCAGTTGATGAGGACGAACATGATCACCCCGATGACCTCGACCGCGGTGGGCGTCTTGCTGCTGATCAGGTGGTGCAGCGCGAGGAGGTAGGAGGTGCCGGGCGTGCCGACCGCCGCGCCAATGAGGACGGCGAGCCCGTACCGGGGTTCATGCAGGACCCGCTGGGCCCATACCGCCAGTTTTGACGGCCGCTTGGCCTTCGGCGGGTGATGGCGCTGCCGTCGGCGATGCAGGTGGTCGGTCGCCAGCAGAGCGCCGACGGCCAGCAGCGGTATCCCCAGGGCCAGGTCGAGGCCGCCGCTGGAGTGGTTCTGGGTCTTGAGGGTATCGAGGTGCAGCACGAGCACATCGAGCAGTCCGACCGTCAGCCCCAGGCCTATCCCGCCCAGCAGGAAGCACACAAACATCAGCCGGGGCCGCTTGTTCGAGGCCAGGATCAGGTCAATGACGAGCAGCTTCGGGTTCAGCGCCGCGAGGCAGGCCAGCCCGAAGAATGCCGCGTTCATCTGCGGTGGGTTGCGGCTTGGGCGGTACTCATTGCGGATCCCTTGGGCCACCCCGCCGGTGGCGCAAGCCATGGCGCTTAATTCTGCGTCCATCGTATTGGCGGCAGAGCGCCTGCAGTATCCCCCTAATAGAGGTAAGCACTGACCGGAAAGGCGGCATCGCCGGTCGCGATCCGGGTACGTGAGACCCGCCGCCGAACTGCACACCTTCACCGCCGGGATCCGCCAAGACTTGGCCGCGGTTACCGCCGGGCTCACGCTGCCCCATAGTTCCGGCACCACCGAAGGCAACGTCACCCAGCCTCGACCTCCTAAGCAAACGCGTCATCTATCACCCCCCGTAACCCAGATCACAGAATTCGCGCCAGAACCCATGCTCCTGGCAGGCGACAACTGGCTGTGCACTTGGCCTGTGCAGGCGCAGGTCCTCCACTCGGTGCCACTTCCTTTACAAGCAGGGCTCGAGCGCCCTTATCTCAACAAGGCCGATTTCCCGGACCAAGATCACCCATGGAGGTGCAGGCAATGCGCGGTGCCCGATACCCTCCTCGTGCCGGGGTCTGCGGTGACAGGCTCACCTTTGCTGCCGCTGCTGGCCGGGGGTCATGGGGCGGCTCCGATCGGAATTGCCATGGCCGCGGCCTCGGCGGCTTCGGTGTCTACCTGGGCCTCAGAGCGGCGCAGGTCAAGCACGATGAGGATGGCCGCGGCGGCGGCGAGATAGATGAGCAGGACGACCAGTGCCTGTGTGGTTCCGTGGCCGCTGAAGTAGATCGTCTGGTGCAGCAGGATGTAGCCGTTGCGCGGCGGCAGGTAGGGCCCGATGTCCCGCCAGAAGGTGGGCAGGTACGGCACCCCGTTCGCTCCGCCGGAGGAGGGGTTGCCGAACAAGATGATCACGATGATGGTCAGCAGGGTGCCCGCGGCTCCGATCAGCTTCTGCAGGACCGCCGCCACGAAGGCGACAGCGGCGATGAGCAGCGAGCAGATGGGCCACACGATCCAGAACTTGTCACTGGGATACCCCTGCAGCCACACGCCCACCACCAGGTTGACGGCCAGGCCCGCGGCGATCGCGAACCCGGCGAGCTGGGCGGCCCGCCAGCGGCCTGCCGCTTTCCCGGTCGCCGCCATCAGCAGGGTCGAGCTCATGTACCCGCCGACGAGCAGGGGGACCAGCATCAGCGACGGCACCAGGCCGAACGGGTCCTTTGTGGCCAGCGGAACCGGCGCGTACTGCTGGATCTTGAGCTTCTGCCCGGTGATCTTCGCCGCGTGCTCGAATTGCAGCGCGATGTCCAGCGGGGACAGGTCGCTGATCGACGAGACGACGATCAGGGTGCTCGGGGTGCCCGCGGCGCTGGCCGGGATCAGGGCGCCCCAGATCTTCGCCTCGCCGATCGCGTCCTTGACCGCCGCTTCGTCCGGGTAGTGGGTGACCTTGAGGGAGAAGGTCTTTTCGGCCGTGGTGAGGATCGGGGACGACCCGGTGACGCCGAACGGCATGTCGGTCGCCTTGGGGGCGTGTCCGGCGCTCATGTAGTTGACCGCGAACAGGCATTCCATGACGGCGCAGACACCCAGCGCCACCAGGATCGGCAGCATGCCCCGCTGCCGGCCGGGGGGTTCGCCCGGGGATTGCCTGCCGGTGCCGCTTCGGCCCCCTCGGCGCGCGCCCGCGCAGCGGCGGCCCGGGCCTCCCGGGCCGGGCGGTTCCAGTTCAGGTAGCTGATGACGGCCACCCCGGCCAGCGCGTAGGCAAACAGCACGATCAGCGGGGTAGTGATGTTGTTGCCGCCGAAGTAAAGCACGTTGCGGATCAGGTCCACCGCGTTCTGCGGCGGGAACAGCACGCCGATGTTGCGCCAGTAGACAGGCAGCAGGTAGGTGCCCAGCCCGCCTGCCGGGGGACCGCCGACGACGATGAACAACACCGCCACCAGCAAGGTGCCCAAGGTCCCGGCAAATCCCTGGATCGCGGCGGCCGCCAGCACCACCGCGGTGGTGACCAGCGCGAAACACGGCAGCAGCGGCCAGAAATGGCTGCTGGAGTACGCCCCGAGCAGCGGCCCGGCGATCAGGTCCGTCAGCACGGCGCCCACGATCGCATAAGTGGTCAGTATGAGCCCACGCCATGGCGCCGCCGCGGTCCCGCCGGCCGCCTTGAAGACCAGCACAGCGGCCAGGTAGCCGCCGATGAGCAACGGCAGCAGCAACAGCCCCACCACCGCACCGACCCGGTCGCTTGGCGGCAGCGGCTTGGCCGTCTGCACCGTGACCTTCTGGCCCAGTTTATGTGCGGCGGCCAGGAACGCCGGCTCCAGCTCGATTTGGCCGAAGAAGCTCTTCGCGGGGACCACGATCAGCGTGTCGCTGGTCTTGCCGGTGATGTATGCGCCGTAGAGCTTGCCCTGGTTGATCGCGTTCATCGCCGCGGACTTGCTCGGATAGGCAGACAGGTCCAGCCCTGCCTTCGATGTCACCAATGCGACCACCGGCGACGGCTTACCGGCCACGCCAAAGGGCATATTCCGCGGCACCAGCAACTGCAAGGCACTGACCAGGCACAACGCGAACAAAGCCTGAACGACCAGCACGGCCGCCAGCGCGACAACGACCTTCCGCCTCACATCGCGCCCGCCCACTCCGGCACCCGCCGATGCCGTGTCACTAGCCAGCTGCTTAGCCATCGCCCGCACCTTCTAAGCTAGGGTTCCGCCCGCTGCCGAGCCCCAGTACATCCCCGCCAGAGCCGGGTCACATCACCCGCTGGGGGGAACATGCCGCCGAGGAGCAGCCGGGCGACAGGGTTGACGCCCGTCGGCCTGATTTGGCCCACAGTGACACCAAACGCCCGCAACCGCTGCGCACTGGCGAGTAACATCCTGGCCGGTCGGCCGCCAAGTGGCCAGGTTGGGGGTACGCGCTGCACTCTCAGTCTTCACAGTCATGGCCACTCCTTGCGCGTAGGCCCGTGAGCAAGACCAGGCGCACGTCCTCGCAGTCGCAGACAGGGTCAAGCTGAGCAAGCTGACCCTGTACGACGCCCGCCGGCACGTGCTGGCAGACGTCACGTCCATCCCGCGCATAATCAAATAACGTCGCCGGGATGCGCTGGCACCGTGAGCGCCGTACGCCTGCCCAGCCTGCTGGCACGCCAAGAACCTCGCAGAACCGGATCTTATGCATGCGCCCGGCCGCGCGAACGGCACGGCCGGCAGCCGCGCCGAGTCGGCGATCTGCCGCGGTCGCGCCTCCTGAGTCACCGCTGACCTGTCACTCCGCGTGGTCATCTACGAATTCTTGGCAGCCGCGGGCATTTGCTGGCCGTGGAGGTGACGCGTCCACGCTGCCCCGACTCCGCCTCTGTCGAGACGATGACCCCCTGCCGGGCGCGGCTTGCATTGGTCACGTCGCGGAGAATGAGGTGTGGCTCCGGGGCGCTACTGTCGCGGGCATTGAACCGGCTATGTGGAGGTGGATGGTGCTGCTCCTGCCTGATCGGGACGTCGAGCGCGTGCTGATGATCATCGCGCATCCCGATGATGCCGAGTTCTGGGCCGGCGGCACGATCGCCCAGTGGACGGATGAGGGTATCCAGGCGACTTACTGCGTCCTCACCGACGGGAGCGGCGGAGGCTTCGATCCCGAAGTTCCGCGGGCCGAGATCCCTCAGATCCGCCGGGCGGAGCAGCAGCAGGCTGCCAAGCTGCTGGGCGTGAGCGAGGTCAGGTTTTTCGGCATTGGCGAGCAGAGCCTGCTGGATGACCGCCGCGAGCTACACGAAAACCTTGTGCGCGTGCTCCGGCAGGTGCGGCCGCAGCGGGTGGTGACGTGGAGCCCAGAGTGGAACTGGAAGCGTTTCCGCAGCTCTCACCCTGATCATCTGGCGACCGGTGCGGTTGCACTGACCGCGATCTATCCCGACGCGGGTAACCCGTTCGCTCTTGCTCACTTGCGAGAGGAGGAAGGGCTGGAGCCGTGGACGGTAAGGGAGGTGTGGCTGCTCAACAGCCCGGAGCGGGAAGTCAACCACTACGTCGATATCACCGAGACGTTCGACCGCAAGGTTGCCGCTGTGCGAGCGCACACGAGCCAGATGAGGGATCCGGAGTCGCTGCCCACGAGGTTGCGTGAGCGTATCGCCCAGAACAGTGCGGCCGCGGGGCTTGCCGCGGGCAGGCTGGCTGAGGCCTTCCAGGTAGTCGCAACTGGCTAGCGCCCCGGCTGGGGCGCGGCGGTGAGGCGGCCGCGCGCAGCGAGCAGCTCGTGCGCCTGGTCGAGGAACTCGCTGGCCGCCGGCATCTTGAACGGCGCGATTGCGGCGGCCAGTTGCGCGATCTCGCCGAACACGTGTCCTGAGCGCAGGCTCCAAGCTTCGTGGATGACCTGTTCTCCAGCATCGACGGCTGCCTCTAGTTCACCCTGACGTAGGTGAGCGGTGGCGCGGATGGTGTTGCGTTGCGCGCGGGTACGGCTGTGACTTGGCAGGCAGAGCGCGACCGACTTGTGAGCTGCGTCTTCAGCTTGGCGCAACTCTCCTAGGTCGCGGTAGGCGCGGGCGGCGTGCCCCCAGAAGCCGCCTTCGTCGAAGTCGAGCCATTCGGGATCGGATTGACCGGTTGCAGTGATCAAGGTCACGGCGTTTGCAGCGTCATCTAGCGCGCGATGAGACTGCCGGGCATCGCCGGCAGCGGCATGCGCGCATGCCTCCATAGTTGCCTCCATCGCGAGAGCCCGAGGCGTCGCGACGTGGGCAGTGGTGGTGCGGGAAGCCTGCGAAAGTTCGATCGCGTCTCGAAGACGCCCCAGGTGAATCGCCTGGTGGCTCATGGCAGACAGGATCCGGCCCGCAAGCAGCCGGTCTCCCGCGGCACGGGCGCGGCGCAGGGCGCTGGCGAAATACCACTCGGCAACGTCCTGCTGGCCAGCGTCGTACGCCATCCAGCCGACGTCGAGCTCGTACTCCGCGACAGCCTCAATAAGGCTCTGGCTCGGGTAGTCCAGTTCGCGCCCGTCGAGCAACGGGAGAATCTCAGCGCGCAGGTACACCGTGGCCAGGGGCAGCGCGGTTCCGCCGCCGTGGGCATTGTCGATAGCTTTCAGGTGCGTGCGCATGCTGCGCACTCTGGCCAGGTCACCGGGGGTTACCGGCCTCACTCCATAGGCCGAAGCGGATAGCTGGGGTACTTCGCTGAATGGCCGCGCCGATTCCGGGTGTGCTGGGCCGCGGGTGAGTTCGTCGTCAACGGGCCAGAGTGAGGCGACTACCAGCCTCGGCTGCAAACTGACCCGGTCCCGGTCGCGCTCGGCGAGAATGAGCCAGAACTGCGCCCGCACCGGCTCCGGCGCTTGCACCAGCACTGTGTCCAGCGCTTCCTGCACATCTGGCTTAGGCACGCTGTCAGGCCGAGCCCGCCAGTAGGCGACGGTGCGGGTGCGGCATGCATCGGCGAAGACCACGCTCGACTGCTACGGGCACTTGTGGCCGGACCGTGACGAGTCCACGAGGGCCGCCGTCGATGCCGTGCTATCCGCCAGGTTTCAAGATCATGCGGGCTCTGTGCGGGCTAGAAAGAGCTCGCGATGATATCTGGCCAGGTCAGCGGCGGCTCACCAGCTATACATCGTAGTAGAGCTCGAACTCGTGCGGGTGCGGGCGGAGCCGGAGCGGGTCGAGTTCGTTGGAGCGCTTGTAGTCGATCCACGTTTCCACCAGGTCCGGCGTGAACACCCCGCCGTCGAGCAGGTAGTCGTGGTCGGCTTCCAGCGTGTCCAGCACTTTCTCCAGGGAGCCGGGCACCTGGGGGATGGCCAGGGCCTCGTCGGGCGGAAGCTCGTAGAGGTCCTTGTCCACCGGCTCCGGCGGCTCGATCTTGTTCCGGATGCCGTCGATGCCCGCCATCATCATCGCCGCGAACGCCAGGTACGGGTTGGCCGACGGGTCGGGCACCCGGAACTCCAGCCGCTTCGCCTTGGGGTTGGCGCCAGTGATCGGGATCCGCACGCACGCGGAACGGTTGCGCTGCGAGTAGACCAGGTTCACCGGCGCCTCGAAGCCGGGCACCAGGCGATGGTAGGAGTTCGCTGTCGGGTTGGTGAAGGCCAGCAGCGAAGGCGCGTGCTTGAGCAGCCCGCCCACGTAGTAGCGGCCGACGTCGGACAGCCCGGCGTAGCCGACCTCGTCGTAGAACAGCGGGGCGCCGTCCTTCCACAGGCTCTGGTGACAGTGCATGCCGGATCCGTTGTCGCCGAACAGCGGCTTGGGCATGAACGTCACGGTCTTCCCCGCGGCCCTGGCCACGCTCTTCACCACGTACTTGTACAGCATGAGGTTGTCGGCCATCTGGAGCAGCGGAGCGAACCGGATGTCGATCTCCGCCTGCCCGGCCGTGCCCACCTCGTGGTGCTGCATCTCCACCTGGATGCCGCAGCGGATCAGCATCCGCACCATCTCCGACCGCAGGTCGGTGTAGTGGTCCATCGGCGGGACGGGGAAGTAGCCGCCCTTATATCGCGGCTTGTAGCCGAGGTTGCCGCCCTCTTCGTCACGGCCGGTGTTCCAGGCGCCTTCCACCGAGTCCAGGTAGTAGTAGCCCGATTCCGCGCCGGTCTCGTAGCGGGCCGAGTCGAAGATATAGAACTCCGCTTCGGGGCCGAAGTACACCACGTCCGCGATGCCGGTGCCGCGCAGGAAGTCCTGCGCCTTGCGGGCGACGTTGCGCGGGTCCCTGCTGTAGGGCTCGCCGGTCAGCGGGTCGTGCACGAAGAACGTCAGGTTCAGCGTCGGATGCTGGCGAAACGGGTCGAGCACGGCCGTGGCAGGGTCGGGCAGGAGCAGCATGTCGGACTCGTGGATCTGCTGGAACCCGCGAATCGAGGAGCCGTCGAACATCAGCCCGTCGGTGAAGACCTTCCCGTCGAAAGACTCGACCGGCACGGTGAAGTGCTGCAAGGTCCCTGGCAGGTCACAGAACCTGACGTCGACGAACTCCACCTTGTTGTCGCCGATGAACTTCAGCACCTCGTCGGCGTTCGTGAACATCAACCCTCCCTGGAGGCTGCGGCCCGGTCCTGGCCGCGCGGGTTTGCGCTGCTGCAGGACCGCGGCTGTCACGTTAGGCGCCTGCCGTTTCCGAGCGGTGTCCCAGGTGTTTCACGCGTGTTACGCCTGGCCCTCGCAGCTCACGCTGAGTAGGCAGGTCGGCCGTACATCGCCGTCCCCGCAGGCGATACCGTTGAGGGCGTGTCAGCTTCACCGGTGGACGGCGCCAACGCTCGGGGCAACCGCCCCGCGTATCCCGGCGAGAAGTTCGGGCTGCCCGCAGAAGGCCCGCGCTCGGTGGCCGGGATGGGGCGGCGGGTGGGCGCCCTGCTCATCGACTGGGTGGTCTGCACGCTGATCGCGGTGGCGCTGTTCCATGACCAGTACTGGACGCTGGTGGTCTTCGCGGTCCAGGACTACCTGCTGACGGCGCTGGCCGGGATGACGATCGGCAAGCGGCTGACCGGGATCCGGGTCGCCCGCCTGGACGGCAAGCCGGTCGGGCTGCTCTGGGGCCTGGTCCGCACGCTGCTGCTGTTGACTGTCATCCCTCCGCTGATCACCGACCGCGATCTGCGCGGCCTGCACGACCGGGCCGCCAACACCATCGTCATCCGGCTTTAACTGCGCTCGTGGCTAGCTTGCGCCGTCACGTTAACGCCGTGCCAAGGTCCGCCTTTTCACCCGGTATGGCACGCCTTCTAGCTGCAGGATTCGTGCGCCATATCGATTGATAAGGCGGGAGGTGGGATCACGGTTGGCCTGGTCCCAGGGATCAACGGAATCTGGGCCTGGGTTGTTTGGGCATGCGGCCGGTCTTCGGCATCGGGCCCTTGGGCGCCTGGAGGTTCGCGGGCAGCGCCTTGAGCCGGAAGTTGAGCTCGGCCACCGCCTGGCCCTTCAGGTTCCGCGGCAGGCGCATGACCTTGCGCTGCAGCTTGCGGATCGGTACCTGGCCCTCCTCGTCGCCGACCTGCAGGTCGTAGATGGGCACGTCGTAGGCCACCCGGGAGATGCGCTTCTTCTCCGCCGCGAGCAGGCTGGGCAGCCTGCTCGGGCTGCCCTCGCCGACCAGCACCACGCCGGGCTTGCCGACCGCACGGTGGACCACATCCATGTTCCTGTTGGCTGCCACCGCGGGGGTGACCGTCCAGCCGCCGCGCATGCTCTGCAGGATCGCCGCCGCCGCGCCGGGCTGACCCTCGATAGTCGCGTACTGGGCAGACTGGGTGAACCGGCCAAACGCGATCAGCGCTCCCATCAGCCCGCTCAGAATGCCGAGCGGCAGAAGGAACAAGAACAGGCCGGTGACCAGCCCGACGATCACGAACACGGCCAGGATGCCCACGCCGATGAGTGCGACGATGGGCAGCGCCCAGGGATTGGCCTTGCGGACCATGCCCGCCGCCATGCGGATCTGCTTGATGCGGCCGAGACTCGCAGGATCCGGCGGGGCCGCGGGCTTATTCACCATGGACGGCAGGATACGAGAGCCAGGGGTCAGGGTGAAACTGGCGCGGGGGATTGAACTTCCCGGCGTGCCAGGGCCTCGGCGTACAGCCGGCCCGCCCGGTAGGACGAACGGACCAGCGGGCCGGACATCACACCGGAGAACCCCAGGCCGGCGGCCTCCTCGCGCCAGTGCTCGAACTCCTCCGGCGGCACCCACCGGGCGACCGGGTGGTGCCGGGCCGAGGGCCGTAGGTACTGCGTGATCGTCAGCAGTTCGCAGCCCGCCCCGCGCAGGTCGGCCATCGCCTGGCTGACCTCCCGGTCCTCCTCGCCGAGGCCGAGTATCAGGTTGGACTTGGTCACCAGCCCGGCCTCCCGGGCCCTGGCCAGCACCTCCAGCGAGCGCTGATAGCGGAACCCGGGCCTGATCTCCCGGAAGATCCGGGGGACCGTCTCGATGTTGTGGGCCAGCACCTCCGGCCGGGATCCGAACACCACTGACAGCCGCTCCGGCTGAGCGTTGAAGTCGGGGATGAGCAGTTCGACGCCGCAGCCGGGCACCGCCGCGTGAATCTCGACGCAGGTCTGCCCGTACAGCCACGCGCCCCCGTCGGGAAGGTCGTCCCTGGCCACCCCGGTGACCGTCGCGTAACGCAGCCCCATCGCCGCGACCGAGTCAGCCACCCGGCGCGGTTCCCCCGTGTCCAGCGGCGCCGGCTTCCCGGTCGCGATCTGACAGAAGTCGCAGCGCCGGGTGCACGCATCGCCGCCGATCAGGAACGTCGCCTCGCGGTCCTCCCAGCACTCGAAGATGTTCGGGCAGCCCGCCTCTTCGCAGACCGTGTGCAGCCCCTGGCGGCGGACCAGGTCCTTCAGCGCGGTATATTCCGGGCCGGTCCGCAGCCGGGTCTTGATCCATGGAGGCTTGCGTTCGATCGGGACCTGACTGTTGCGGGCTTCGATACGGAGCAGCCTGCGCCCCTCAGGTGCGAGTACCACGGTTCCAGGGTACGTCTGCCAGCCCGGGCATAGCGCGCGGCCGGGACGGCCGCCGGGAAGGAGCGTGATGATTCTCTCCACAATGAACGACCTGCCGGGATATGAGGTCACCGAGGTGCTAGGGGAGGTGTTCGGCATCACCGTGCGGTCTCGGCACGTGGGCTCGCAGATCGGGGCCAGCCTGAAGTCGATGGTCGGCGGGGAACTGCGCGGCATGACCAAGATGCTCGCCGACAGCCGCACCGAGGCGCAGGACCGGCTCACCGAGGCCGCCCAGGCCAAGGGCGGCGAGGCGGTGCTGGCCATGCGGTTCGACGCCAGCGAGTTCCAGGTGGGCCAGGAGATCTGCGCCTACGGCACGGCCGTGAAGATCCGCCGGAAGGATCTTTAGCGCGGCCTGCCGGCGGTCGGCGGGCGCCGCACGGCTAATCGATGTGACGAGGACGGCCGGAGTCGGGGACCATAGGCACATGCCAACGCAGTTCGATCCGCCGTCCGGTACCCGCGACTTCCTCGCTGCCGAGTGGGAGACGCGGGAGCGCGCCTTCGCGCGGATCCGGTCGGTGTTCGCGCGGTACGGCTTCGAGCCGCTCGTCACGCCCGCCTTCGAGCGCCTCGACGTGCTGCTGGGCAAGTACGGGGACGACGGCGACAAGCTGATCTTCAAGATCTTGCGGCGCGGCGAGCACGAGGGCACCGGCGAGGCTGACCTGGCGCTGCGCTACGACCACACAGTGCCGCTGGCCCGGGTGGCTGCCGCGTACGGGAGCCAGCTGGCGACCCCGTACAAGCGGTACGCGATCGGCCCGGTCTGGCGCGCGGACCGGCCCGGCCGGGGCCGGTACCGCGAGTTCGCCCAGTGCGACGTGGACACGCTGGGCACCACGTCGGCGCTGGCCGACGCGGAGGTCATCTGCGCGGTGCACGACGTGCTCACCGAACTCGGCCTGGCCGGGTTCCGGTTCCTGCTCAACTCCCGCCGGGTGCTGGCTGGCCTGCTGGAGGCGTTCGGCGTGCCTGCCGAGCTTGGCCCGGGCGTCCTGATCACCCTGGACAAGCTGGACAAGCTCGCGCCGGGCGAGGTGATCGCCGAGCTGACCGGGCGGGGGCTGCCCGAGGAGCAGGCGGGCGCCCTGGTCGGCGCGCTGACCGCAAATGACGCGGAGGAGCAGATCAGGGACGCGCTCAAGAGCAGCGACCAGGGCGCGGCCGGGCTGGACGAGGTGGACTCGCTGCTGTCCCTGGTGGGCGGCCAGGTGCCGGACGACCGGGTGGTGTTCGCGCCCCGGCTGGTGCGGGGCCTGAGCTACTACACCGGGCCGATCTGGGAGGTGGCGGCCGCAGGGGGGGCCGGGTCGCTGGCTGGCGGCGGGCGCTACGACCACCTGATCGAGCAGCTTGGCGGTCCGGACGTGCCTGCGACCGGAGGGTCGCTGGGTATGGAGCGGATCCTGATGCTGCTGCCGGAGCGGGGCACCGGGAGCAGCAGGCTCGACGTGGCCGTGACGATCATGGACGAGCGGCACGCCCCGCGCAGCTTCGCCTTCGCCGCGGCGGCCCGGGACGCCGGGCTGCGGGCGAGCGTGTACCTGGGTTCCTCGGGCAAGCTGGGCCGCCAGCTCAAGTGGGCCAGCGACACTGGGGCCCGGTGGGCGCTGATCTACGGCAACGCCGAGGAGGAGGCGAGCACTGTCACGGTCCGGGATATGACCTCGGGGGAACAGACCGCCGTCCCGTTGAGCGGGCTCGGCAGTTACCTCGCGGGCCTGGCCGCAGGGCCTGGGGACTAGGGCCAGTCGCTGCCTTCACCCCACACGGCCGGGATCTGGCAGGCCCAGGGAGGCAGGTCAGGGCGCGGGCGTCAGTTCCGCGTCCGGGAGCAGGCTGGCCACGCCGACCACGCGCCGCCACGTGACCGCGCCGAATACCTCGGCAAGGTGGCGCTCGGCCAGGCCGGTGAGCTCGGGCACGGTGACCGGCCGGCCTGCCTCCACGGTCAGCGACGTGACGCCCGCGTCCCTGATGCCGCAGGGCACGATCTTGTCGAACCAGCCGAGGTCGCAGTCGCAGTTGAGCGCGAACCCGTGCATGGTGACCCCGCGCGACACCCGGATCCCGACCGCGCCGACCTTCCGGTCCGGGCCGCCGCCGGTGACCCACACCCCGCTGCGGCCCTCGACCCTGGTCGTAGCCACGCCGACGTCCGCGCAGCACCTGATCAGCGCCTCCTCCAGGGACCGCACATAGGCGATCACGTCCAGCGGCTCGGCCAGCGCCATGATCGGGTACCCGACGAGCTGCCCGGGCCCGTGCCAGGTGATCTTGCCGCCCCGGTCCACGTCGATCACCGGGATCCCGGGATCGGTCAGCGGGCGGTCCAGCGGCTCGGTCCGTCGGCCTGCCGTGTACACGGGCTCGTGCTCCAGCAGCAGGCAGGTGTCCGGGACCTGGTCGGCGGCCCGGCGGTCGTGCAGTCGCCGCTGCAGTTCCCAGCCGTCGGGATAGGGGACGGCGTCCGCGCCGAAGCCGGCATGCGCGAAGACGAGTTCACCAGGCACGCTGCCAGCCTAACCGTTCCTCTTGAGCTAGCAGGAGATGGTCCTGGCTAGCCGGTAACCCCGGACGGTCTTGGGCGCCTGGTTGCCTGCCGCGGTCCTGTGAGGCCTGCCGGTCTTGGCGCGGGTGGCTGCCGGGGCCTGGTGGGGCGGCGGTTTTCCTCGGTGCGGGGCCGTGCGCCGGGGTTGTTGCCCGGGGTCGCGCCTGGGCTGGCCGAGCCGCCGCCGCTGGGGCGGTGTGGTTCCCTGTCGCGCGGCGCTTGGCCCGTGCGGGCATACCGGCCAGCCGGCCGGGGTTTTCCGGCAGAGGGTGTTTTACCGTGGCAGCGAGGAGGATTTTCGTGCTCGACGAATCCGATCTGCAGCTGATGACCCCCGAGGAGCGGGCCCGGCTCGCCCGCGCGCTGGCCAGCCTGAACGCCCAGCGCCTCACGCCCACTCCGCTCAGCCAGCGCCGGCGCCGGCTGCTCATCGCGGCGTGCCTGGCTGGTGTGCTGCTGCTTTCGGTCTGGATCGCGGTGCTCGAGGTCAAGCTGCCGCGCGACTACCGGGCTGGTGGCTGGCGCGCGGCCTGGGTCGGGTTCGACATCGGCCTGCTCGTGGTGTTCGCGGCGACCGCCTGGGCCGCCTGGCGCCGACGGCAGGTCCTCATCGTGTGCCTGATCGTGCTGGCGGCCCTGCTGTGCTGCGACGCGTGGTTCGATATCACGCTGGACTGGGGCACCTCGGGCTTCATGGTCAGCGTGCTGTCGGCCGCCCTGGTGGAACTGCCGCTGGCCGTCGTGGCGCTGATCGGCGCGCGGCGGCTGCTGCGGCTGACTGTGGGCCGGCTCGAACTGCTGGCCGGCTACCCGGGCCCCGTGCCCTCGTTCTGGCAGGTGCCGCTGTTCGGTGACTGCCCAGGCTCCTACCGCACCCTGCTGCGCAAGCCGCCGGACCTGGTCAGCACGGATGCAGCGCGCGCCCAGGACGCCGAGTTCGCTGGCCAGGACACCGGCTAGCGCGGGCCTGCTATTGGGGTTCCAGGGCGCGGCCCAGGGCTAACGGCCAAGGCCCGGCGACGTAGGAGCGGGGCTTTAGGCCATCGGGGGGTTCCAGGGGGGTCGTCCCCCCGGGCTAACACTGGACAGTTCGGCGGCCAGCGCCCCCGCGATAGCGGGGTGCCGGAACCGGTAGCCCTCGTCCAGCAGGCGCCGTGGCAGCACCCGCGCGCTGGAGAGGATGTCGCTGCTCACGCCGCCGACCGCGAGCTTCAGCGCGGGGACGGGCACGAGCATCACGGCGGGCCGGTGCACGGCCGCGGCCAGGGCCGCAGTGAACTCCGCGTTGCTGACCGGGGACGGCGTGGTCAGGTTCACCGGGCCGCTGATGCCGTCGCGGCCGAGCAGGAACCGCGCGGCCGCCACCCACTCCGACAGCCCGATCCAGCTCATCACCTGGCTGCCGGTCCCGATCCGACCGCCGAGGCCCAGCCGGAACAGGGGCAGCAGCCGGCCCAGGATCCCGCCCTTGGGGGACAGCACGACACCCGAGCGCAGCGTGACCACCCGGATTCCGGCCCGGGCGGCGTCCCCGGCAGCCGCCTCCCAGTCCCGTACCACCTCGGAAAGGAAGCCGCTTCCGGCGGGATCAGACTCGGTCACCTCCCGGCCGCCGGTGTCCCCGTACCAGCCGATGGCAGATCCGGAGAGCAGCACGCCCGGAGGCGTGGCCATCGCGGCTAGCGCGCCCGCCAGCGCTCGGGTGCCCCGCACCCGGCTGTCGCGGATCTCGGCTTGGTAGCCCGGCGTCCAGCGCTTGTCGGCGAGGCCCGCCCCAGCCAGGTGCACCACGGCCGCCACGCCGTCCAGCGACCGCGGATCCAGGCCGGCCCCGTCCGCGCGGGGGTCCCAGGCGATCGCGTCCGTGGTCGCGGGCGCCGCGCGGACCAGCCGGATGACGTCATGGCCGTCAGCGCGCAGCGCGGCGACAAGGGCGGTGCCGATCAGTCCCGACGACCCGGTGACCGCAACCTTCATCGGGGCATTCAGAGTCCGAGTTCGGACTCGAAGGCGCCCTCTTCCAGCCGGTCCTTCACCGTGGTCAGGAACCGGGCGGCGTCGGCGCCGTCGATGAGCCGGTGATCGTAGGTGAGCGCGAGGTAGACCATGGATCGCACGGTGATCACCTCACCGAGCGCCGGGTCCTCCATCACCACGGGGCGCTTCACCACCGTGCCGGTGCCGAGGATCGCCACCTGCGGCTGGTTGATGATCGGGGTGTCGAAAAGGGCGCCCCGGCTGCCGGTGTTGGTGAGCGTGAACGTGCCACCGGCGAGCTCGTCCGGACTGACCTGGCCCGCCCTGGTCCGCGCCGCCAGGTCGGCGATCTTGCGGGCCAGCCCGCCGATGTTGAGGTCGCCCGCGTTGCGGATGACCGGCACCATCAGGCCCCGTTCGGTGTCCACCGCGATGCCCAGGTGCTCGGCGTCGTGGTAGATGATCTGACCGGCCTCGGTGTTGAGCACCGCGTTGAGCTTGGGGTGCACCTTCAGTGCCTCGAGCGTGGCCAGCGCGAAGAACGGGAGGTAGGACAGCTTGACGCCCTCGCGGGCCTCGAAGTCGGCCTTGGCGCGCTGCCGCAGCCTGGTGATCGCGGTGACGTCCGCCTCGACCACCGTGGTCAGCTGTGCGGAGATCTGCAGCGACTCGACCATGCGGCGGGCGATGAGCTGCCTGGCCCGGGACAGCCGCTCGGTGGTGCCGCGCAGCGTCGAGGGGACGATGGCGCGGGCCGGGGCCGCCGGGGCCGGCATCGTTGCCGGTGCCGCCGTGGCCTGCTGGCCGTCGGCGGCGGCCACCGGGGTCGGCGCGGCGGCGGGCTGCTGCTCGCGGAGCACACGGGCGGCTTCGATCACATCCTGCTTGCGGATCCGCCCGCCCACGCCGGTGCCGGCCACGGTGGCGAGGTTCACGCCGTGCTCGGCGGCGAGCTTGCGGACCAGCGGAGTGATGTACGGGCCTTCGGCGGTGGCTAGCGGCGCCTCCGGCTCGTCGGCAGGCGCGGGCGCCTGCGCCGGTGGCGCCGCGGGCGCGGTTGGGGCCTCGGCCACGGCCGGAGCCGGCGGAGGTGGCGGTGCGGCCTGCTGCGGAGGCGCAGCCTGTGGGGCCGGCGCGGCGGCCGGGGGGGCGTAGGCCTGCTGCGGCGCCCCGTAACCCTCGGGCTGGGGAGCGGCGTACCCGGGCTCGGGGCCCTGGCTGTACGGCGCGCTGTACTCGGGCTGGTATTCCGGCTCTGCCGGGGCGGGCGCCTGGTAGGCCGCGGCCGGCTGGGCGTACTCCTGGGGCGCCGGCGCGGGCTCGGCCGCCCCATAGGGGTAGCTGCCCGGCTCGGGGCCACCGGCCGGGGGGCCGCCCGGCTCGGCGCTCGCCGGAGGGGGGGCCTGCGGGGCGGCAGGTTCGGCCGCCTGGGCCTGCCCGTCGGGAGCGGCGCCCGCGCCGTCCGCGGCGTCGTCAATGATCGCGAGCTGGGCGCCGACGGCGACCGTCTCATCCTCAGCGACCGTGATCCCGCGCAGGATGCCCGAAGCTGGAGACGGGATTTCGGTGTCCACCTTGTCGGTGGACACCTCGAGCAGCGGCTCGTCCGCCTCGACGCGCTCGCCCTCCTTCTTGAGCCAGCGCGTGACGGTGCCCTCGGTGACGCTCTCGCCAAGCTGGGGCATGGATACCGTGACCGTCATGGCTTCTCCAGACTCCTTCGCTGCTCAGCCCTCGTAGGCGCCAGTGCGGGAGACGCCTCCCGGTCAGGCGTGTACATGGAGGGGCTTCCCGGCGAGCGCGAGATGTGCCTCGCCGATCGCCTCCGACTGGGTGGGATGCGGGTGGATGAGCTGCGCCACCTCGGCCGGCAGCGCCTCCCAGTTGTAGATGAGCTGGCCTTCGGCGATCAGCTCGCCGACCCTCGCGCCGACCAGGTGCACGCCGAGGACCGGTCCCGGCTTGCCGGGAGCGCTGCCCGCGGTCGCGATGACCTTCGCCGCGCCCTGGGTCTGCAGGATGACGCTCTTGCCGTTGCCGCCGAGGTTGTACGTGAACTCGGTGGTTTCGATGCCGCGCTCGGCCGCGGTGGCCGACGTGATCCCCACCGAGGCAACCTCGGGATCGCAGTAGGCGATGCGGGGGACCCCGTCGTAGTCGATCGGGGTCACATCCAGCCCGGCCACTCGTTCGGCTACCAGAATGCCCTCGCCGAAGCCGACGTGCGCCAGTTGCAGCCCGGGGGTCAGGTCGCCCACCGCGGAGATGGTGGGCACGTTGGTGCGGCAGTAAGAGTCGGCGAGGACGAAACCACGGTCCATGGCCACGCCGGCCTCCTCGTAGCCAAACCCGGCCGACACCGGGCCGCGGCCGACGGCCACCAGCATCAGCTCCGCGTCCAGCGTCTTGCCGCCCTCCAGCGTGACGGTGACCCCGTCGGGCGTGTCCTTGACCCCCTCGAACCTGGCCCCGAGCTGGTAGGCGATCCCGCGCCGGCGGAAGGCCCGCTCCAGCAGCTTGGAGCTGGACTCCTCCTCGGCCGGGAGCAGGTGCGGCAGCATCTCGACGATGGTCACCTCGGCGCCGAACGAGCGCCATACGCTGGCGAACTCCACCCCGATGACCCCGCCGCCGAGGATCACCGCCGAGCCGGGCACCCGGTCCAGCTTGAGCGCGTCGTCACTGGTGATCACGCGCTGGCCGTCGATGGCGAGGCCAGGCAGGCTCCTGGCCTCCGACCCGGTGGCGAGCACCACGTGGCCGCCCTCGAACACCTCGTCGCCCACGCGGACCGCGGTCGGCGAGACCAGCCGGCCATCGCCCTCGATGATCTCGATCTTCCGGCTGAGGATCGTGCTCCGCAGCCCCTTGTACAGTCGGTTGACGACCTTGTCCTTGTAGGAGTTGACGCCGCTCATGTCGATGCCCTCGAGCCGGGCGCGGATGCCGAACGACTCGGCCTCGTTCGCGTTATCGGCGATCTCCGCCGCGTGCAGCAGCGCCTTGGTGGGGATGCAGCCGCGGTGCAGGCAGGTGCCGCCGACCTTGTCCCGCTCGATGAGCGCCACTCGCATGCCGAGTTCGGCCGCCCTGAGCGCGCAGGCATAGCCGCCGCTGCCGCCGCCGAGAATGACGATGTCGTACCGGCCGCTGCTGTCCGCCACTGACCTGCTCCTTGCTCTTTGTCGTGTTGCCTTGATCCTGTCCGCGCGGCGGTTAGAGCCGCCCGTCGGCCAGGTCCTGCGCGAGCTGGACCAGCGTCCGGGTCGCGCTGCCCGTTCCGCCCTTGGGGGTATACCCATACGGAGGGCTTTCGTTGAATGCCGGGCCCGCGATATCCAGATGCGCCCAGCGGACGCCGTCCGGCACGAACTCCTGAAGGAACAGGCCAGCGGTCAGCATCCCGCCGCCACGGCTGTCCGCGGGCAGGTTGGCCAGGTCGGCCACGGCGGACTCCAGGCCCTTGCGGAGTTCGGCAGGCAGCGGCATCGGCCACATTGCCTCGCCCGCGCGGCGGGCGGCGTCCACCACCGCCTCCCGAAGGGCGTCGTCGTTCGACATCACTCCGCCGACCCGGGGTCCCAGCGCCACGATCTGCGCGCCGGTCAGCGTCGCGACGTCGATCAGGACGTCCGGGGAGTCGGCGGCGCTTGCGGCGAGCACATCGGCGAGCACCAGCCGCCCTTCCGCGTCGGTGTTGGTCACCTCGACGGTGGCGCCACCGAACATGGTCAGCACATCCGAGGGCCGCTGCGCGGATCCGCTCGGCATGTTCTCGGCGAGCGGCAGGTAGGCGACTACCCGCACCGGCACCCGCAGCGCCGCGATGGCCTGTATCGCACCGAGCACCGCGGCGGCGCCGCTCATGTCGGACTTCATCGCCTCCATCGACTTGGCGGGCTTGAGGGACAGGCCGCCGGAGTCGAAGGTGATCCCCTTGCCGGCCAGCACCAGCGACCGGGACGCGCCTTCTGGCGCGTGCTCCAGCCGGACCAGCCTCGGCGGGTGCACCGAGCCCTGGCCCACGCCGAGGATCCCGCCGTAGCCGCCGTCGGCGAGCGCGCCCTCGTCGAGCACGGTGACGTCGAGACCGCCGTCCGCCGCGACCTGCTCGGCCCGGGCCGCGAACGTCGCGGGCACTAGGTCGGAGGGAGGGGTGTTGACCAGGTCACGCACCAGGGCCACCGCGTCCGCGAGCACCTGGGCCCGCTGCACCGCCTCGGCCGCGTCGCTGGCGTGTGCCAGCACGGTCAGGCTGGCGCCCGGGGCAGGCTCGCTGCGGTAGCGGCGGAACGAGTACCCGCCGAGCAGCGCGCCCAGGGCCACGGCGGCGGCCTCGGCGCTATCGCGGGCGGGCAGGGCCAGCGCGATCCGCATGTCCTCTGCGCTGCCTGGCGCGCGCGCCTGGAGCAGGCCCCGGACCGCGGCCCCGGCGGCCCGGCGCAGCACCTCCGGGTCGAAGGTGGCGTCGCCGCCTCCGGCGGGCGCGTCCATGCCCACGGCCGCGATCAGCGGTGCGGTCAGCCGGCCCGCCGAAGGGATCTTGGTGATCTCGCCGGCCTCACCGGTGGCGCCAAGCGTGGCGAGCGTCTGCGCCAGGCTGCCGCCCAGCGCCTCGTCCACGTCCTTGGTGCCCGGGACCGGAACCGCCCCGCCGGCTTCCTTGGTGACCCCGATGACCACGGCATCCGCGTCGACCTGGTGGGGTGCGGCTTCACTGATGTGCAACGTCATACCCACGGCCTCGATGCTAGTGCCTGCCAGGAGCGCGACCGGCCAGTACTCCGGAGCGGGCGGCCAGACCGGGCGCCCGGGCGACTTCTGGCTGATGGCACAAGGTCAGGACGGGCCGCGGAGACGCGGGCGCCCCCGGCCTGACCGGCCGGGGGCGCCTCGCCGCGTGCGGTCAGCGCTCGGCGATGCTGATCGCGTGCAGGCACGCCGCGGGACGCGGCGCGGTCCTGACCGGCAGCTTGATCGTGCCGAAGTTGGGGTTCTGGAAGTTGAACATGGTCATCAGGTTGCCGATGGCGGGCCTGGCCTTGGGGACGTACTGGCCCGGCGTCGCGTTCGGCAGGTTGTCCTCGCTGTAGGAGGTCAGCGGCTTCAGGCCCCAGTTGGCTTCGATGAACTTCAGGATCGACACGTGGTCGGTGTAGGTGTGGTCCACGAAACCCTGGCGGGCGTACGGGGACACCACCATCATCGGCACGCGGGGACCGTCGCCGAAGAAGCTCACCGGCTGGATGTAACCGGAGTCGTAGTAGCCGCCGCTTTCGTCCTCGGTGATGAGGATCGCGGTCGAGCGCCACAGCTTGGCGTTGCCCTGGATCGCGGCGACCGCCCGCGCCACGAAGTTCTCGTAGGCGTAGAGCGTCGAGTAGCCGGGGTGGCCGTCGTCGTCACCGGGCTTGAGGAAGGACACCGCGGGCAGCGTGCCGTTCGCCGCCTCGGAGACGAAGTCGTTCAGGCCATGCTGGACGTTCTTGCGCAGCGCCGGGTTGGTCATGATCGACGTCGAGTACTGCATCGGGTCGCAGATGGGGCAGTAGGAGAAGTTCGGGTGGCCGTTGTTGTAGCCCTCGCCGAAGTACCCCCAGCTGATGTGATGCGCCGACAGCTCGTTGCCGATCGTCACGTAGCCGGTCTTCTGCGGCGGCACGGTGAACGGCGAACTGCTGTTCACGGTGCCGTCCACGTTGTAACCGGGGTTGTAGTTGTTCAGGATGTAGTAGCGGCCTGGCTGGCAGTTCGCCATCGGTTTGTAGGGCAGGCTGGCCAGGTACTTGTCGATCGCGCCGACGCCGGGCGCTTTGGGGTTGGCGCACTCGGAGTAGCTGCCGCCGGCGTAGCCGTCCTGCGTGTAGTTGTTGTTCGTGCCCGGCTTGGGGTTGGGGTTCTCGATCTGGTTGGCCGGCGGGGACACCGCCTTGCCAGCCTTGTTCTGGTAGGACGCGGCGAACCCGGTGCCCAGCACAATGTGGTTGGCGCCGGTGCCGCCCATCACCGCCTGGTGGTAGTTGTCGCTGATTGCGAAGTTCTGGGCAAGCACACGCAGGATGGGCGCGTCGCCCTGCGCCATGTTGTAGAAGCCCGTCTGCAGCCCGCCCTGGTCGACTGGGGCGGGCGGGTTGGCGCCGTTATCGTCGCCAGCGGTATTGGCGACCCACGTGTTGAGCTGCCCGTGGTGCGACCCGTACTGCTGCCACATCTGGTAGAAGCGGTGGATCGGGTCGCCGACGACGGCGCCGTAGAACTCGCACTGCCCGGACGACGAGTACTCGATGTGGTCGTCAAAGTAAGGCACGTACTTGGTGATCTGGTACGGCCCGTTGGCCAGGTTCGCGGGGAACCTCTTGTCCGGCGAGAACCCGTTCTGCCCGTCGCACGCCTTGGACACGTAGGTCGTGTTCGGCCGCGGCAGGGGCTTGTACGCGCCGGTGATCTTCGGCGTCAGGCTGTAGGTCTTGGTGTTCGAGGCGGTGAGCTGGATAGCCTTGCCGAAGTTCGGGCCGGGGGCCCCCGACTTGGTGACGATGCCCTCCGACAGCAGGTTCCAGATCTTCTGGCGCCGGGGCGGCTGGTAGGTCGCGAACACGTTGTCGAAGCTGTGGTTCTCTCCGATGATCACGACCACGTGCTTGATCGGAGTGGTGGTGCGCGGCCCCGGGCTCGCGTGCGGCGCCGAGCCCGCAGCGGCCGCGGTCATCATGACGGTGACGGCGACCGCTGCGCCCGTCGCCACTGCCTGGTGGATGAACTTCCTTGTCATGCGGATTCCCTTCCCCTCTCCCTGGGCGGGTGATCTCGCGCCGGCCGCCCGTTATCCCGTGGGCGTGCGGCATATCCCTCCGAGCGTGCTGAGTAATTCAATCGCTACACAAGCCATCAGGTGAATAGCCGGGAAAGGATTTTTTAAATGCTGGCCGACGCTACGCAGAGTGACGTTGCCGGGGAGCGTCGGACCGCGCCGATGATATAACGACCGTTAGGTTCACCATCTGCTGGTTGTTACCATGGCGAGGTACATGCGGTGCCGCCGGACCGAGGCCAGGCGGCGGGACAGCGCGATGCCAGTGAGGAGGCACGAGGTCAGTGGCCGTCGGCTTCCTCCGCGTAGACCCTGGCCGCGTATTCCTCCAGCGACTCGGCGCACGTGGCCAGTGCCTTCTCCGCGGCCTGCCGCCCGCCCGCGCCGAACACGTCACGCTGGCGCACCCGGGCAAACCACTTCTGCAGCTTGTCCAGGTCGACCTCGTTCTCCTCCAGTTCCGCGAAAGTGTAGTGATGCGCCACGTGCTCCTTCTTCACCTGCGCCAGGAAGTCCTCGCAGCGGTCCACGATCTCCTCGTACTCGTCGTCCCTGGCCGCCTGGAACGCCGCATGCACGTCCTGGGCCCCGGCCAGCACCGAGCAGGACAGCAGCACGGCCGTGCCGCCCATGTCGAGAATCTCGCTGCGCAGCTTGCGCAGGGCGCGCTCGGCGCCCAGGCCCGCAGGCAGGGCAGCCGCCGAGTTCTGCAGGTAGATCGCCCCCAGGCTCTTCAGCCTGCGCCACACCGTGGCGCGCAGCCTGCTTGGCTCGGGCGGCACGCGGTAGACGAGCAGCAGCCAGCCTCCGTCGGCTGGCTGGTCACCATCGGGCACACCCGCATTCTCCCAGAGCCGCGCCGGGGCCCGCGTCCGGAACCACACCGGGACCCGCGTGCGGCATCACACCGGGACCCGCGTCCTGAACCGCGCCGGGACCAGGTTCCGGAACCAAGCCCGGCGCCGCCGCCCGCGACCACGTTGGAGGCCGCGTGAGTTCCCTGGCCCTCTTCCTCACCGTCTTCGTCGCCTGCGCGGTGGAGGCCGTCGAAGCGCTCACCATCGTGCTGGCCGCGGGCCTGACCCGCGAGTGGCGCTCCACTTTCCAGGGGATGGCCGCCGCGCTGGCCGTGCTGGCCGTCACCGTTGTGGTGCTCGGCCCGGCCCTCACCCTGGTGCCGCTCACCGGGCTGCGGCTGGTCGTGGGCGCGCTGCTGGCCGTCTTCGGCCTGCAGTGGCTGCGCAAGGCCATCCTGCGCGCGTCCGGGTATAAGGGCCTGCACGACGAGGAGGCCATCTACGCGCGCCAGGTCGCGGCGGCGGGGGCTGCCACCGGCGAGGGCCGGCGCGGCGTGCGGGACTGGTACGCGTTCACGCTCTCGTTCAAGGGAGTGCTGCTCGAAGGCCTGGAGGTGGTCTTCATCGCGATCACCTTCGGCGCCAACCAGCAGAACCAAGGCCTCGCCGCGGTCGCCGCAGCCGCCGCGGTAGTAGTGGTCGCGGCCGTCGGGATCGGCGTGCGGGCGCCGCTGTCGCGGGTCCCGGAGAACACCATGAAGTTCGCGGTCGGCATCATGCTGACCTCGTTTGGCATGTTCTGGGGTGCGGAAGGCGCCGGGGTGTCATGGCCGGGCAACGACGCGGCGCTGCTCGCGATCGTCCCGGCAACCGCCCTGGTCGGGCTCGGGTACACGGCCCTGCTGCGCCGGGCGCGCGCGTCGGGCGGCGCCGCGGTGCCGGCCGCGGGGAGGAGTGCCGCATGAGCAGGTGGCTGCGCTCGTTCGGCGCGTTCTGGTACGACTTCGTGATCGGCGACGACTGGCGCGGGGCTGCTGTGGTGGCCGTGGCCCTGGCGCTGACCGCCCTGCTGGTGCACGCCGCCTCGGTGAACGCCTGGTGGCTGCTGCCGATCGCGGTGATCGGCGCGCTCGGCTGGTCGCTGCGCCGTGCCGCGTCAGGCAGGCCCTGACGGAGTCGGCCACTCAGCCGCCGCGGGCCCGGACCAGGCCGGTCTCGTAGGCGAAGACCACGGCCTGCACCCGGTCGCGCAGGCCGAGCTTGGCGAGCACCCGGCCGACATGGGTCTTCACGGTAGCCTCCGACACGAACAGCCGCCGGCGATCTCCGCGTTGGACAGCCCCTGGGCGACATTGGCCAGCACCTCGCGCTCCCGGCTGGTCAGGCAGTCCATCCCCGGCGGCGCCGGGCCGCCGCCTGCCGGGAACAGCGGGGCGAAGCGGTCGATCAGGCGCCGGGTGGTGGACGGCGCCACCACCGCGTCGCCGGAATGCACCGCCCTGATGCCGAACAGCAGCTCCTCCGGCGGCACATCCTTGAGCAGGAACCCGCTGGCGCCCGCCTTGAGCGCCGCGTAGGCGTACTCGTCGAGGTCGAACGTGGTCAGCATCAGCACCCGCGGCCGCTCCCCGGCCTGGCAGATGCGCCGGGTGGCCTCGATCCCGTCGAGGCGCGGCATCCGCACGTCCATCACCACCACGTCGGTGGTGACCGCGCGGAGCAGCTGGAGCGCGGCGGCGCCGTCGCCTGCCTCGCCGACCACCGACATGTCCGGCTGCGCGTCCAAGACCATGCGGAACCCCGCCCGCACCAGCTCCTGGTCGTCGACGAGCAGGATCCGGATGCTCATCCGACGCCTGCCTGGGCCGGGGTGAGCGGCAACGTGGCCACCACCTCGAAGCCGCCGCCGTGCCGTGGTCCGGCAGCCACCGAGCCTCCATACATCGCCACCCGCTCGCGCATCCCGGTCAGGCCATGTCCGGCGGATCCGGACATCACCGCGCCGCCCAGATCACCCTGGCCGTCGTCGCTGATCGACAGGACCAGCGCGGCATCGGAGTAGCGGAGCGTGACGGACGCGGACGCCACCGGGCCGGCGTGCTTGCGCGTGTTGGTGAGGGACTCCTGCACGATCCGGTAGGCGGCCAGGGCGATGCCGCCGGGCAGCGGCTGCGGTTCGCCTTCGACGGTGAACGACACCGGCAGCCCCGCGCCGCGTGCCTGGTCCAGCAGTTCGCCCAGCTCGCCGACGCCCGGCTGCGGCGCCCGCTCGGAGGCGCCGCCCTCTTCCTCGCGGCGCAGCACGCCGAGCAGGCGGCGCATCTCGGCCAGCGCCTGGCGGCCGGTGGCGGAGATGGCCGCCAGCGCCTCCCTGGCCCGGCCCGGGTCGGCGTCCAGCGTGTACGAGGCGCCGTCGGCCTGCACCACCATGACGCTGACGTTGTGCGCGATCACGTCGTGCAGTTCCCGGGCGATCCTGGCCCGCTCCGCCACGGCGGCGATCTGCGCCTGGGCGTCCCGCTCGGCTTCCAGCCGGGCGGCCCGGTCCTCGAGGCTCGCGTAGTACGCGCGGCGGTAGCGCATGGAGTCGCCGAGCACCCAGGCGAGCAGCGCGGGCCCGGCGAACAGGGTCGCGCCGGCCGTCAGCCAGCCCAGCACGCCGTGGTTGCTCAGGCTGATCCAGCGCAGGATGCCCACCGCCGAGCCGGCCAGGCAGACGGCCAGCCCCCAGACCGAGGTGCGCCGGGGGGTGTAGGCGGCCAGCGTGTACAGCAGGATGAGAATGGTCACGTCGGTGGCGGCGGGCCGGATGCCCAGCGCGACCTGGAGCCCTCCGGCGGCGACGGCGGTGGCGTAGGCGCCGACCGGGTGCTTGCGGCGGAAGATCACCGGCACCGCGAGCCCGAACGCCAGCGGGATGCCGAGGAACATGCCCTTGGCGAAGGCCGGCCCGACTGCGGCGAGCAACAGGACGGCGGCCAGCAGGCCGTCCACCAGCATCGGGTGGCGGCGCAGCCAGGCATACAGGGCGGGCACGTGTCCAGCGTAGATCCGTGGCGCCACCCCGGCGTCATCCTCGCGGGTACGCTGCCCTCATCCTCGCGGGCGACGGCCCGAACCTGGAAAGGAGCATCTGTGGCCGACTGTGTCTTCTGCCGGATCGCGGCGGGCGACGTGCCGGCGCACATGGTGCTGGAGGACGAGGCCACGGTGGCGTTCCTCGACGCCAGGCCGCTGTTCAAGGGGCACGTCCTGGTTGTGCCGCGGCCGCACTACGTGACGCTGGCCGACCTGCCGCCGGCCGATGTCGGGCCGCTGTTCGAGCGGGTCCGCCTGCTCAGCGCGGCGCTGCCCAGGGCGCTCGGCGCGCAGGGCACCTTCGTCGCGCTCAACAACGTGGTCAGCCAGAGCGTGCCGCATCTGCACGTGCACGTGGTGCCGCGGACCAAGGGGGACGGGCTGCGCGGGTTCTTCTGGCCGCGGCAGCGGTACGCGAGCGAGGAGGAGGCCGCGCAGTACGCGCGGCGGATCCGAGACGCGCTGTCCAGCCTGGTCTTGTGACCCGGCGCTACCCGGTCAGGAGGCCGCGGGCGCCCGCGCAAAAGCGCGCCGCCAGGGTGCTTTTCGTGGCAGGAGCACCTATCGTCGGAGTATGGCCGCATGGTGGTCGATCGAGGTTTTCCACGGCGAGTTCTCCGCACGTCGGTGGCAAGACACCTACACCAGCGCCCTGATCGAGTCGGCGCTGTCGCACGGCGCGACCGACTGGGAGTGGCACGAGCACAGGTGGGGCGTGGTGTTCGAGGTCGAGTTCGGCGCCGATGCCGAATGGGAGGCCTTCCGGACCCTGCCCATCGTCCAGGCCGCGCTCGACGCGGTGCCCGACCCGGTCAATGGGCTGCTCGTCTACCGGGGGCGCGGCGGCGGGGCTGGTAGCGTGTCCCCCCGCAAGCCGCGGCCGAGCGCTGGCGCGGGCGCGATAGCGCTGCCCGAGCCCGGTGACGAGCCGCTGGTCCAGGTCACCGGCATGACACCGCCCGGGATGGCCGAACCAGCGCACGCCGGGGTGTTCTAGGCAGCGGCGCGGCCACCACCAGGGCAGCAAGGCGGTTTTCGCGGCGGGGGGCAAGCGCAGGGCAACGGACAGTGCAGGATGGAGGCATGAGGGATATCCGAGCGATGGCGGGCGGGCTGCGGTCTGCGATCGAGCGCAGCGGCTACTACCCAGGGCTGGTGGCCGACGCGGTGTCCTCCGCTCTCGGCTCTGAGGCCGTTGTCTCCTACGTCGTGCACCATGACGCGGTCTTCGATCCGGCTATGGAAGTCCGCCGCCACATGACCGTCCTGGTGCTGACCCCGACCAGGCTGGTCCACTCGCATACCGACGAGCACCCCGCTGAGGAGCCGGGGGAGCGCCCGCAGGCGGAGACCACCACCGAGGCGGTTCGTTTCTCCCGCATCTCGTCGGTGGCGCTGACCAGGGTCGTGCCCGATCCGGCGTCGTACGTGCCCGGCGTCACCATGCCAAGCGAGGTGGTGCTCACCATCGGCTGGAATGTGCTGTCCCGCGTCGAACTCGAGCCGGCCCAGTGCGTGGACGAGAACTGCGAGGCCGACCACGGTTACAGCGGCACCATCACGGCCGATGACCTGGCGCTACGGGTGAGCGAGGCCGCCGACGGCGAGGACGCGGTGCGGCAGGTGCTGGAATTCTCGGCGGCGCTGGCCGACGCAACCACCCGCCCGCGCCACTGACGGGGGCGCGAATGCGAGCCGAGCCGACCGTCATCCCGGTCCTGCCGCGCTACGGGGAAAGCACGCTGTCGGACCTTGCGTCCTCGCTGCTCGCCTCCCTGGGAGTTCCAGAGGAGGGCAACCCCCTCGGCCTGCCGTCCACCGCCCGGGCATGCCTGCTCGTGGTCGACGGGCTGGGCTGGGAGCTGCTGCGCGACCAGCCCGCCAGCGCGCCGTTCCTGTCCGAGCTGGCGGTCAACGGCGCCCCGCTGACCGCCGGCTTCCCGGCGACCACCGTCACCAGCCTCAGCTCGCTGGGCACCGGCCGGCCGCCGGGCCAGCACGGCATGCTCGGCTATCAGGTCGCCATTCCCGGAAAGAACAAGCTGCTCAACGGCCTGCGGTGGGACAACTCTGTCAACCCGCGCGCCTGGCAGTCGGGGACCACGGTCTACGAGCGGGCCGCCGGGGCGGGTGTGCACACCTACCGGGTCGCGGCGTCCGCGCTGGAACGCACGGGCCTGTCGGTAGCCGTCATGCGCGGCACCGAGTACCGGCCGGCGGACAGCATGGGCGCCCTGGTGGCCCAGGCTGCGGAGGCGCTGCGGGATTCCGACCGTGCGCTGGTCACCGTGTATCACGGCCAGCTCGACGGGACCGGGCACACCTTCGGGGCTTCCTCCGACGCCTGGCGCTACCACCTGGGCCACGTGGACAAACTGGCCGAGCAGCTCGCCGCGGCCCTGCCCGGCGGTACCCCGCTGTACGTGACCGCGGACCACGGCATGGTCGACGTGGGGCCCGACGACCGGATCGACGTGGACCTGCTGCCCGCGCTGCGCGAGGGAGTGGCGCTGCTCGGTGGCGAGCCGCGGGCCAGGCACGTCTACGCGAAGCCGGGCGCCGCCGCGGATGTGGCAGCTGCTTGGGCCGAGGTCCTCGGTGACCGAGCCTGGGTGCTGCCCAGGGATGAGGCGGTCGCCGCGGGCTGGTTTGGCCCGATGGCCAGCCCGCTCGCCCCGCGGATTGGCGACGTGGTGGCCGCCCCGGTCGGCCCGTTCGCGATCATCGCGAGCCGGGCCGAGCCGCTGGAGTCCTCGCTGATCGGCATGCACGGGTCGCTGACCTCCGCCGACCAGCTCGTGCCCTTGCTGCGCCTGCCCGCCTTGTGACCGTCGGGGGCTGCCTCCAGGGCCGGTCAGCCCTGGGCTGGGGTCGGCGTCATCGGCCCTGCCTACGGCGGGGCAGGGCGGTTACCCACAAGGAACAACCGGGCAGGCGCATGAGTATGCGGCGCCTAATCCTGGGCCTGCGCGGCGTGCGGGTCGGTGCACGATAGGGACGTCAACGCCGCCAGGAACATCCTCGCCGCCGGGCGGGCGGAGAGGCGAAACGCCTGTGGAGGCGACGTAGGACCACCGGTTGCGGTGGCGGTTGCCGGTGAAGCAGGAACCCACCAGAGCGTGGCATGAGCCGCGCTGGAGGAATCTCCGTCGTTCACGGCGGAGAGGGCGTCAAGTCTGCCCGTGATCCCGGTACCGTGGGCAAGCGGGGACAGAGGGGGTCCTGCGATGCAGCGGCGAGTCGGTCAGCCAGGACCGCTGACCGATGTGCGCGCGCTCGCCCGGGCGCTGGCCGGGCCGGCCCCGCCGGTCCTGCTCGACGTCCGCTGGCGGCTCGACGGCCCGGCCGGCATCGACGTCTACCGCGCCGGGCACCTGCCCCGGTCGGTGTTCGTGGACCTGGACACCGACCTGGCCGCCGAGCCCGGCCCGGCGGGCCGTCATCCGCTGCCGCCGGCCGGCAGCTTCCAGGCGGGGATGCGCCGTGCCGGGGTCAGCGATGGCAGCGCGGTGGTCGTCTACGACGATTCGGACGCCACCGTGGCGGCGCGCGCCTGGTGGCTGCTTCGCTATTTCGGGCATCGCGGCTGCCAGGTCCTCGACGGCGGATTCCGGGCCTGGGTGGCGGCGGGCGGCCAGGTGGCCACGGGGATGTGCAGGCCGCCGGGCGGCGGGGATTTCTCCGCACGGCCCGGGCACATGCCGGTCCTCGACGCCGAGGCGGCGGCCACCCTGGCACGCCACGGCGCGCTGCTGGATGCCCGCGCGCGGGAACGCTACCGCGGCGAACGCGAGCCCATCGACCCGGTGGCCGGGCACATCCCCGGTGCGCTCAGCGCGCCCACCACAGCGAACCTCGGCCCGGATGGACGGTTCCTGCCCGCGGCCGGGCTGCGGGCGCGGTTCGCGACCCTGGGCGCGTCGGCCGGCGCCGGGCTGGTGGGCGCCTACTGCGGTTCCGGGGTCGTCGCGGCCCACGAGGTTCTCGCGCTGGAACTGGCGGGCGTTCCCGCCTCGCTCTACGTCGGATCCTGGTCGAACTGGGTCGCGGATCCAGCCCGCCCGGTGGCAACGGGCCCAGAACCGGGCTAGGGCGCCCGTCCGCGCCCGCCGACCACCCGGGTCGGCGTGGCTCAACGTGCCTGGTCTCGCCCCACACCACACGGCTCCGAACCCCGCCCTCGCTTCGTGATCATGACTTGACTGGCGCTATCACGCACCTAAGGTCATGATCACAACGACGGGACGCGCCGCGATCCGCTGCGCGAGTGCGGAACCAGATGGCGCCGCACCCCGTCCAAGTCAGTGCGGGCAGGCCTGGGGCAGCTGGACCCGCCCGCACCAACACCCACCTGGTGGGCCGGGCGCACCAGGCCCAGTGCCCGCCCCAAAAGACCGCGGGGCCGGCCCAGGCGGCCGGGCCGGCCCCGCGGGTCCGGCTCGGTATGAGCCGTGGCGGGCGAAGCCGCGGGGCGCCGCCCCTAAGCCTCGCGGTGCGGAAGGAGTCGCGATGATAACGCTGGGCAGGCCGAAGGGCGCGGCTAGGCAGGCCGCGCTGGGCGGCATCGCCGCCAGCCTCATGATCGGGGTCGCCGCCTGCGGCAACACCGTGGCCGGCCCGGGCGCCACCGCACCGGGCAGCGCTGCGGGGGCCGCGCGCGCCACCGCCCGGCCGTCCGCTGGCGCGGTGAACCCGGGCGGGGCGAGGATTCCGGCCAACGCGGCGACTCAGGCGGTCATGTGCCGGGAGATCCCCGGGCTCACCCGGATGACCTTCATGCTGTCCACCCGGCCATCGGACTTGCACGTCCGCGAGGTGCTACCGCACGGGTTCACCATCCGCGACCCGGCCACCGTGCGGCAATTGGCCACGCAGTTGTGCGCTTTGCCCCGGGTGCCCGCCGGCCAGCTGATGTGCCCGAACATGACGGGCGCCAGCTACCGGCTGTTCTTCTTCGCCGGTGACCGCGCCTTCCCGCGGATCGTGGTCGGGATGTCGGGCTGCCGCGTGGTCACCGGCCTCGGCGCGGCCCGGTCCTGGTCCGCCTCCACCGCACTAGAGCAGGCGCTGGCCCGGCACTTCGGCATCCACTTCCCGGTCCCCGCTTACTGAGGCCGCGCGATGCGGTCATCCCGGCGGGGCCAGGTCGTAGCGGGCGGTCAGCGCCAGCCAAGTCAGCACCCCCGTGATCAGCGCCGGCGTGGCGGGCCTCGCGCCCGCTATCAGGGCCACCCCGATGCTCAGTGCCGCCGCGGCGGCGATCCGCAGCGCGAGCCTGGCCGGCCGCCCGCGCCGCACCCGGGCCCACCACCGGCCGGCCAGCAGACCCGCCGCCGGCTGCCTCCGCCGTCTCTCCCCACCGGCGGACGGCCGCCGGCGGCGCCGGGCCCAGCCGGGGGCTGACCGCCACCGGCCAGGGCCCGCGCGCCGCCCGCCCGGTCCCGCAGGCCTGGCCAGGTCGGCCAGGGCCTCGGCACGGCCGAAGTTCGTCCGCAGGGCAGTGTAGGCGGCAGCCGCCGCGGCGAACCGGCCGGCATCCCCGCCATCGGTGCGGTCCGGGTGGGTGGCGGCGGCGATCCGCCGCCATGCGGCCCGGACCTCGTCGTCGGACAGCCCGGCCCGGGCTGGCAGCCTTAATACCGTGAACGGGTCCGTCTGCCGCGCTGCTCTCATCGGGGTGTCCTCCCCGGCCGAGTGTACGGAAGCGAGAGCCGGCCGGGAAGCGGCGCCGGGGCTGGGTAACGGCGCCGAGCGGAGAGCTCCCGAGCGGGCAACAGCGCCGGGCGGGGGCGTGGCGCCGGAGCGGGGAGCAGCGCCGAGAACCCGGGCGGACAGCGCCCGGGGCGAGGCACGTGCGCTGGGCCAGCGGGTTCCCCCCAAAGAAGCGCGCAGGGAGCGAACCCCGGTATGCGCCCCCTTGCCCACGCTGCGACCCGTGTCCCGGTCGGGCCCGCCTTCCGCGTCATCGGAAGCCCCTCCAGCAGGCCGTGCCTGTGCCTCGCCCCGGGCTTCCTGTAGCCAACCGTCCCGCGGGCCCTGCAGGCTATCCCCGGATTCCGGGATCCGCCGGTTATCGCGCCCAGACCTAGACTTTGCGCTACCCGGACCCGTGGGCATCGGCGCAGACAGGAGGGCGATGGCGCACCAGCCTGGCAACCCGGCGGCAGCGCGTGTCACCACGCCGTCCGGGCTTGTCGTGGGCATCCCCGAGGGGAGCAGGCTGGTGTTCGGCCGGGGCCCGGACGCAGACCTGACCATCCCGGCCGGCCGGGGGCTCTCCCGCCGAGCCGGGGTGATCAGCGCGATGGCGGCCGGCGCCTGGATAGCCAATATCAGCCGCACCCATGCCCTCTACACCGAGGGCGACGGTTACCGGATCAGGCTGCCCCGGATGGAGGAGCGCGATGAGCCCTCCGGCGGCTGGTTCGTCCGCGCCGGGACGGTGCTTGTCGGGTCACGGGCCATGCTGGACGAGGGGCGCCCGCTGGCGGTGATCGTCTCGGGCAGCGACGAGGCCTGGGGCGTGGGCCCGGACGGCAGCTGGGCCCGCGGCGACGGCGAGGCGACCCTGCTGCCGATCTACCTGGACCCGATGACCAAGCTGTTCCTGGTCGCCTTGATGTGGTGCCGCCCCTGGCTGCTCGACCCCGGCGCTGTCACCCCCCTGCCCCGGGTCCCCGAGATCGCCAGGGACGCGCTCGCGGCCACGGGCGCCTACCACGAGCTGGAGCGGTTCGAGACCGACCCGGTGTTCCGGGACCGGCTGGCCGCCCGGGTGGCCGAGCACATCAAGGTGCTGCGGCACAAGATCACCGACCGGGGCCTGGTCAGCCCCGACACCCGGCTCTCCGACGAGGTGGTGGTGCGGCTGCTCATCGAGCACGGCATCGTCACCACCGCGGACCTGGGCAAGCTGAATGACCCGGCCTGGTGCTCACGCTAGGAGGATCTGTGGTGGTCCCGCGACGGCTGACCGCCGGGCGGTCTCATGGCCGTCAGGGTACGGGGGAGGGAGCGCCAGACGGCGGCGAGTGGACCTGAAACGCCGTGGTGAGCCGGCGCCCGTCTCCGGTGACCACCACCTCGTGGTAGCCCGGAGGGATCGGCCCGGGATAAAACCTGTGCCCCTGGTCGATCGTGTAGTTGAAGCTTCCGGCGCCGTCAACCGCCAGCCGGGCCACGACGTTGGCCCGGTCGGCTAGCGCCAGCGTGACGGTGCGATGCGGCGTCCAGCCGGCGCCATGCACCACGAACCCGGTGTTACCGTCGCCTGTCGGCTGGATCATTTCGATCCCCGGCTGGGTGCCGGACAGCGGGGCGAATGAGCTGGGCGGCGGCCCGGTCGGCGGGGGGAAGCCGGGCGCTGCCTGGTTGGGCGAGGAGGCCGGCGAGGGCCCGCCACTCCCGCCATCCAGCGCCAGCGCGGTCACGGCGCCGACGGCTATCAGGGCAACGGCCGCCCCGGCCAGCCCGGCCACGCTGAGCCAGGTGTTGCGCCGCCGCACGGGCCGCAGCGCGGGGGCAGGTCGGCCCGGCAGCACGGTGGGGCGGCGCGCCAGCCACCGCCGGGTCGCCGGGGCGTGCGGCGCGGACAAGGCGGTGTGCGATCCGAACGTCGCCTCGTCCCCGGCGCCCTCCTCCGCCCGGGCCTGGGCCGCGAGCTGCGGGCCATGCTGGTAGTCACCGATCAGCGCCATGGCCGGGTCGGTCAGGTAGGCATGGTGCCCGTTATGCGCAGCGCTCCCCGCAACGTATGGGCCTAGCTGGCTGAGCAAGGTGGCAGAAGTCGGCCGCTGTCTGGGGCTGCGCTCCAGGCACGCGGTGACCAGGTCGGTCAGCTCGCCGGGCAGCCCGGCCAAGTCCGGCGGCTCGGTGGCGAGGCGGACCAGCACGTCCATGACCGTCTCTCCCTGGTACGGGGCGTGGCCGGTGGCCGCGTACAGCAGCGTCGCGCCGAGCGAGAAGACGTCGCTGGCGGCTGACGCCTGCCGGGTGTCGCGTGCCTGCTCGGGGGCCATGTACGCGGGCGTGCCCACCGCGCCGCGGGTCACGGTGAGCTGGACCCGCTCGGCGGCCCTGGCCACGCCGAAGTCGATCACCCAGGGCCCGTCTGGCGAGACCAGCACGTTCGACGGTTTCAAGTCGCGGTGCACCAGCCCGGCCACGTGGATCGACTCCAGCGCTTCGGCGCACCCGGCGGCCAGCCACCGGGTGGCCGGCACCGGCAGCGGGCCGCACGTCCGCACCAGCTGGGTCAGCGAGGGCGCGGGGACGTACGCGGTGGCCAGCCACGGCATGTCGGCGTCGGCGTCGGCCGCCACGACGGCGGCGGTGAACACCCCGCTGACCGCCGTGCCGCGGCCACCTCCTGCGCGAACCGGGAGCGGAACCCGGCCTCCTCGGCGAACTCGATCTTGATCGTCTTGACGGCCACCAGCCGGCCCGCGGTAGACCTGCCCAGGAACACCTGCCCCATCGCGCCGGCGCCGAGACGGCCCAGCAACACATACGGCCCGATCCGTTCCGGATCCCACCGGCGGAGCGGCCCCAGCGCCGGCCGCACAACCATGATTCCGCCCTCCCCAGGCACGTCCGGCCAGTAACTATGATGCCGACTCTGCCCGGTTGTGTGCCCGGTTTCTGACGGTGTGCAGCGGGTCATGCCAGTCCGGCCACAGTAGTCCCGACAGTCCCCGCCGGGATCGGGCGCATCCGGCCACAACCGTCCGCCAGATATGTACTGGTTTAGCGCGGTTCGGCGCCGAATGCCTCGTCCAGGAGCGCCGTGACGTCCGCCGCAGCCACGGCGGGCTGGCCTGCCGGAGCCGCCGCATCCGCCGGGAGCGGGGCGGCAGGCGGGCTCGACGTCCAGGCCACGCTCGCCCGCCGGGCCTGGCCACCGGCGGCCGCGGTGTCAGGATCCAGCGCCCGGTCGGCCGGCGGCAGCTTGGCCAGCGCGGCTGGCGCCGCGACCAGCCGTTTAACCTGCACAAACGTCACCCCGCCGTGGTAGATGTAGGCGGCCTGGCCGACCTCGAGGCGGCGGATGAGTGCAGGGTCGGCGACGGGTTCCTCCCGGATCCGGGACGAGCCCTCGTGACCCCAGCGCGGCACGCCGAGCAGGCGCCGACTGGTGTCCAGCACCGGTCGGTTCCCCGCCAGGGCCGTGACCGGCTCCGGGTGCGGGGTGCGCAGCAGCCAGATGCCGCCATCGGCGGTCGCGGCCAGCCGGCGCCTGTCGTCATCGCCGGGGGCCAGCCCTTCCCAGGACTGCGCCGAGACCTGCACCGCGAGGCCGAGCGAGCGCGCCCGCTCGTAAAGCTGCCAGATCGGCAGCCGGCGGGAGACCGCGCTGAACTCGTCCACCGCCAGCAGGATTTCCCGGTCGGCGCCCGCGCCGTGCGCGGCGTACTGGGCCAGCAGGTCCACCAGCGCCCGCGCCTGCGCTTCGGCCACCGCCACGTCGGCGGTCCCCTCCAGGATGCAATACCAGGCGTCGGCGTCATCGAAGCCGCCCGGCCCGTCCAGCCCGGTTCCGAGCCGCCGGAACAGCGTGCGGAACCGCAGCGCGATGTCGCCGACATGCCGGGAGGCTGACCGGGCCAGCGCGGCTTCCGCGCCGTGGCCGGGCCCGGCGTAGGCCAGGCCGAGCCAGCCGGCATCGAGCCGGGCGAGGAAGTCCGCGACGCTGGCCGGCGGCCCGCAAGGCGCGCCCACGGCAAGCTCGACGATCGCCTCCATGACGTCCGCGTAGTAGGCCGCGGCCCCCGTTCCGTGCTCGATCATGTCCAGGAGGGCGCCGGTCAGTTCGGCGGGTGGCAGTTCCCATAGCGAGAGGCTCGCCTCGTCCGGCCAGATGGCGGTGGACCGCGCTCCGGCGCCGCGCAGCACCCGGCGAGCCCGGTCCGCGACCCGTCGCGAGTCGGCGCCGCCCTTGCAGTCCAGGACGACGAGCAGCGGCCGGCGGCCGAAGCCGGCCGCCTGCAGCTGAAGTCCGCGGGCCAGAAACCCGGCCCAGAGGCGAAGCAGGAGCGTTGTCTTCCCCGTCCCGGTCGTGCCGATGACGAGCTGGTGAGACCGCAGCCGCTGGTAGGGGATCATCGCCAGGTCCGCGGTCCGGTGCCCCGCCGAGCGGATCACCGCGCCCGCCACGATGGCGCCGCGCCGGGACAGCAGGGGCACCGAGCCCGGCGCGGCGATCCTGGCCCGCGCCGTGCGCACCTGGCGCCGCCACTGGCGCGCCTGGAAGGCGGCCGGTGAGGTGGGGAAGATCCCGCCGGTTCCGGTCTCCATCGCGTAGATCCGCCGCGACCAGATCAACCCGCCCACGGCCAGGCCGAGCGGGATCGCGATCGGGGCGATGGTCGTCGCGGCCAGCGCCGCCGAGCCCGCCGCCAGCTGATGCCAGGCGGCCGGCCAGGCCTGATACGGGGCGGCGGCGGCATGGCCCGCCGAACGGCCGGCGATGGCGGCAGCTACCAGCCAGACCGCCACCATGGGCAGGCAGGCCAGGGCCGCCCGGTACAGCCGCCGCGGCGGCCAGCCGCCCAGCCAGGCCAGTGTCACCGCCAGCGCGGCCACCAGCGAGACCGGCGCGGCCGCCACGGCCAGCAGCACGATCGCGGCCGCCCGGCCCAGCCTGCCCGCCAGGCGCAGCGCGGCCAGCACTGCCATCAGGCTCAGATAACGCCCGATCACCGGGCCCGCTCCCCGGTGACACCGGCCGGGCCGGTCATGTCCGCGCCCGGCGGCAGGCTGCGGATCTCGACCCGGCGGCCGGTCTCGCCCAGCGCGGCCCTGGCCCGGGCCACCGTGGGCCCCGCGGCGGGGGAGCACAGGTACACCACCCGGGTATGGCGCGGGGCCGCGCCCGGCACGCGCGCCTGGCCGGCCGGGCAGCCGTAGTCGCCGGTCCTGCTGAGGATCTCCTGCATGATGGCGGCGGTCCTGGCGACGGTTTTCCGGGTCAGCTCGGCCTCGATCGCCCAGCACTCACCATCGAAGCTGACCGGGGCGCCGTCCGGCCAGTGCACCTCGCCGTCGGGGACGTGCTCGCGTAATCCGACGCGGCCGCCCGCGGCTGCGCGCAGCCGGCGCTCGCCGCGCCAGAACGCGCCCGCCCTCGCATACCCGGGGGCCGCTTCGAGTGCCAGCCGCACCGAGGTGACCGCCCGCAGGTGCGCCAGCCGCGATAAGGCCGGCGAGGCGGCCCGGTAGGGCAGGCCGCACGCGGACAGCCCGGCCCGGGTCAGCCAGATCCAGGGGCGGCCCGGGCCGATCCTGGCGGACTCGGCGTAGCGGGCGCGCCGCCAGCCCAGCGTGATCGCCCGGGCGCGGGCCTCGGTGACGCCGAGGAGGGCGGCGAGCTGGTCGAGTTGCACGGCGTACATATCGGCGACAAACAGCAGCGCGGCAATGTCGCGCTCGCTGAGAAATGCGGGGAATGCTTCCGTTGTGCCCGCGCTGGCATCCACAGATCAACTACATCACGACGCGCGACACGCGGTAAGAGGTAGCGCCAGGCAGTGCTTGTAAGGCACAATCCGAAGAGGAGTGCTAGCGGCAGCCTGTCGCGAGCCCGGGCATCCGGAGCCAGTGGCGGCGGTGCCGAGGTCGTTGGGGAAGACGCACCTCGTCCGCACGCAGGGAGGCCAGGGTGACCGTTCGCGGCGTTCTGCACGTCCATTCCGCGCCCCCGGCGCTCAGTCCCCATGTGGAGTGGGCAGTCGCCGGGGTTCTTGGTGTGCCGGTGAGCATGCCGTGGGTAAACCAGCCGGCCGCTCCAGGGATGTTGCGCGCCGAGCTTGACTGGGAGGGCCAGGCCGGCATGGCGGGCGAGATCACGTCGGCGCTGGCCGGGTGGAACCGGCTGCGCTTCGAGGTCACCGAGGAAGCCAGCCCGGGCTGTGACGCCCTGCGGTTCAGCTACACCCCGGCGCTCGGCGTTTTCTCGGCCGTCACCATGGCCAACGGGGACGTCCTGGTGCCGGAGAGCCGGCTCCGGCAGGCGATGACGGTAGCCGCGGCCGCCCCGTCCAGCATCGCCCGGCTGGCTCACGGCGGCGGTTCCGCCGACGGGCGCGACGGCGGCGGCGCGCTGGAGGAGGAACTGTCCCGGCTGCTCGGCGAACCCTGGGACTGCGAGCTTGAGCCCTTCCGCTGCGCCGCGGACGGCGCGCCAGTCCGCTGGCTCCACGCCACCGGCTGACGAACGTGGCGCCCGGAAAGTCCTACTCGACTGCGATCCGGGCATCGACGACGCGTTCGCGATCGCGTTCGGCTGCGGCCACCCCGGGCTGGAACTGTGCGGGATCACCACGGTGGCGGGCAACGTCAGCCTGGACCGGACCACCCACAACGCGGTGGCGGTCCTGGAGTTCCTCGGCCACGGCGATGTGCCGGTTGCGGCGGGCAGCCCGGCGCCGCTGTTGCGTCCCGTCGAAGATGCCCGCAGCGTGCACGGCGAGTCCGGGCTCGGCGCGGCCATCCTGCCCGCGCCGCGCGGCCGGCCCGTGGACGCCCACGCGGTGGACTTTCTCATCGAACAGATCGCGGCCGCGCCGGGCGAGCTGACCCTGGTCGCGACGGGACCGCTGACCAACGTCGCGCTGGCGGTCCGGCGCCACCCGCCGCTGGTCACGCAGGTTGCCGATTTCGTGATCATGGGCGGGTCGGCCGGCCGGGGGAACGTCACCCCGGCGGCCGAGTTCAACATCTGGTGGGACCCCGAGGCCGCCGCGATCGTCTTCGGCGCTGGCTGGCGGGTGACCATGGCCGGCCTCGACGTGACCCATCAGGCCCTGGCCACCGCCGATACCGAGGACCGGATGCGCGGCCTGGGCCCGCTGGCCGACGAGCTGTTGCTGCCGGGCCTGCGCGGGTACCGGAGCATCGCCGGCGCGGCCGGGCAGCCAGTGCACGATGTCTGCGCGCTGGCCCTGATCGCCGCGCCCGCCCTGTTCGGCTGCGAGCCGGCCCGGGTCGAGGTGGAAACGCGGGGCCAGTGGACGGCGGGCATGACCGTCACCGACTTCGCTGCCCCGGCCAGCGAGCACAACGCGCTGGTGGCGATGTCCGTCGAAGTCGCGGGGTTCTGGGACCTAGTGCTCGGCGCCTGGCAGCGGGCCGGCTCGGCGACGACCCGCGGGTGATCACCCATTCCCAGGCGCGCTTGTGACTGGCTGAAGGCCGCGATGGCACCCGGTCAGTGGCGGGCGGCCGAGGCGAGCCCGGCAGCGCCGCGGGTGTTGATGACCCGCTCCGGCGGGATGCCCATGCCCTCCGCGCGCACGCAGCCATATTCCAGCCAGTCGAGCTGGCCCGGGGCGTGCGCATCGCTGTCGATGGCGAACATGCAGCCCATCTCTGCGGCCAGGCGGAGCAGGTTGTCCGGGGGATCCCGCCGCTCCGGCCGGCAGTTGATCTCCACCGCGACACCATGCTCGCGGCACGCGGCGAACACCCGCGGCGCGTCGAACGCCGATTCGGCAGGCCGCGCCCGGCCATGAGCCGGCCGGTGCAATGTCCCAGCACGTCCACGTGCGGGCTGGACACCGCGGCGATCATCCGGGCGGTCATCGGCCCGGATGGCATCCGCAGCTGTGAATGCACGCTGGCCACCACGACGTCCAGCCGGCCGAGCAGCTCGTCGGACTGATCGAGGGCGCCGTCGTCGAGGATGTCCACTTCGATGCCGGTCAGGATGCGAAACGGCGCCAGTTCGGCGTTGAGCCGGCTGACCAGTTCCAGCTGCTCCTCCAGGCGCTGGGCGGACAGCCCGCTGGCCACGGTCAGCCGCGGCGAGTGGTCGGTCAGGGCAACCCATTCGTGCCCGAGATCGCGGGCGGCGGCCGCCATCTCCGCCGGCGGGCTGCCGCCGTCCGACCAGTCCGAGTGGGTGTGGCAGTCGCCGCGCAGCGCCGCCCGCAGCGCGGTGGGTTCCGGCGGGGCCGCCTCCGCGAGCACCCGGGCCAGGTAGGCGGGCTGCTGCCCGGCCGTGGCCTGGGTGATCACCTCGGCGGTGACCTTGCCGATGCCGGGAAGGGCCTCCAGGGTGCCGTCGCGGACCCGCTGCTCCAGCTCGCCCGCTGGCAGGTCGCTCACAACCTGGGCAGCCCGGCGGAACGCCCGCACCCGGTAGGTCGGCTCGGCGGCCCGCTCCAACTGGAACGCGATCTCCCGCAACGCGTCAACTGCCTCCACACCCAACAGATACCAGGCCGGTTATCAGCACCCGAGGGAAGGCCGGCCGGAGGGCTACCTGCGCGCGGACAGAACTCCGCGCCCAGGCAACCCACCGCCCGGCCCGCGGGGGGTGAGCGCCCGGCGTCACCGCTCGCGTTGGCGTCAGCGACGGAATGTCACACCTGCTGCGTAGGCTGCCGGCATGGACTGGAAGATTGAGCTTGTGGCTATCCCGGTGACGGATGTTGACCGGGCCAAGGCTTTCTACGTGGACCAGGTGGGCTTCCACGCCGACCACGATCATCAGGTGAACGAGGGCCTGCGGTTCGTGCAGCTCACTCCGCCCGGGTCGGCGTGCTCGGTGGTGATGGGCACTGGGATCACTGAGATGCCGCCCGGGTCGCAGAAGGGCGTTCAGATCGTGGTTGGCGACGTCGAGGCTGCCCGCAAGCAGCTCGTGGAACGCGGGGTCGAGGCCAGCGATGTTGACATGCAGCCGTGGGGCAAGTTCGTGTTCTTCGCCGACCCCGACGGCAACACCTGGTCCCTCCAGGAACTCCCGCCCTGGAGCTGACGCAGACGTACCGGACGTGACGCTGACGTAAGCGTTGGCGTCGGCGGTCACCCTCATGGGGCGGGCGGTGGGTTGCCCGGGCGCGGAGTTCTGTCCGCGCCCAGGCAACCCACCGGACGACCTCTCGGCGCAATTGGCTAGGGCCGGGCGGTCAGGAGGGCGGGGTCCAGACGTAGGGGGTTGTCGTGGCGATGGGCTGGAATCCCAGGCGGCGGAGGATCGGCGCGCTGTTGCTGGAGGCGTCCACCTGCAGGTAGCGGAAACCCCGGGCCGCGGCGAGCTGGGCACGCCGGGCGACCAGCGCCCGGTAGATGCCGTGGCCGCGCCACTCGCTCAGGGTCCCGCCGCCCCACAGCCCGGCAAACTGCGTCCCCGGCTGGAACCTGAGCCATCCGGCGGAGACCACCACTGACCCAGCCTCGGCGGTCAGGACGATGAGGTCGCCGGGAGTGGCGGCCAGCTCCCGGATCAGGTGCTCGCCGGTCCAGCTCCGGTCCTCGTCCCAGACCCGGGATTCCATGGCAGCGATCCGGCGCATGTCCGCATCGGTGGTGACCTGCCGCAGGACCACGCCGGGCGGGAGCACCGGCGCCGCGGCGATGTCCGCGGCAAGCGCGACGACCACGGTCTCGGTTTCCTCCGGCACAAAGCCCGCGGCCCGCAGCCGGGCGGGGAGGTCGGCTGGCTCGTCGTAGTCGTAGGTCTTCCATTCGACCGCCTCCCCACGAGCGGCGAAGTAGTCGCGCTGCCGGGCGATCAGCCGGTCGAGTTCAGCGCCACGGGCGCCGGTGTCCCGGGGAGAGCCGATGAACCCGCGCTCCTCGCCGACCACGCGCAGCAGCGGCCCATCGTGTTCGTACCAGACGCCCGCAGGCGGGCGGGGCGATTCCGTGCGCGCCTGCTCATCGAACACGGCCAGCAAGGCTTCGGGGTCATCCACGGCGCCGACTCTGTGATCCGGTCAACCCGTTATGATCCGGGTCAACCCCTTTTCTGGCCGGTCAGGCCGCCATCCAGCCAGGCGGAGAACAGCGCGGGCGCGTGCCCGGCCGCCCGCTGCCAGGCGCCGTCCGCGGCGCGGAACAACGGCCCGGTCACTTCCTCGCCCAGCGGCGCCGTGATCAGCTGCACCCACGACGCGGCGATCGCCTGGGTCGCCTCCGGGTGGAACTGCACGCCGGCGTGCGGGCCGTAGGAGAACCCCTGCACGCAGACGGAGTTGGCGGCGATCTCCGCCGCGCCGGGCGGCAGATCAAAGGCGTCGCGATGCCACGACAGCCACGGCCCCTCCGGCAGGCCGGGGGACCGGCTCGCCACCTGCGCCCAGCCGATCTCCGGCTCGGCGAGCCGGTACAGCCGGGCGCCGAGGACGCGGGCGAGCGCCTGGGCGCCGAAGCAGATGCCGAGCACCGGCACGGACGCGGCGAGCGAGCGCTCGATGAAGGCAAGCTCCGCGGCGAGCCAGGGCAGCGTATCGTCGTAGGCGGTCAGCTCAGACCCAAGGACGACCGCCGCAGCGAAGTCCGGCTCGGCTGGCAGTGGCGTCCCGGCGTGCAGCGCGACGGTCTGGATGCGCAGCGACCGAGTCGCGGCCCAGTCGGCGAGCAGCCCGGCGGGGGCGTGGCGGCCGTGCTCGACCACCAACAGCCGCCCGGAATCACCCTCATCTACCACGATATCGGATTATCCGATGCCGTAGTATCGGCGAGGCGCTGTCACAGCGGGATGTTGCCGTGGTGACCGCGGCGCTGCGGCGCATCCGCGATGGCCTGGATGATCGCTCCCTTGGTCTTGGACGGCTCGATGACCTCGTCTACCACGCCCAGCGCGTGGGCCCGGTCCAGGCCGCCGGCCTCCCGCTGGTGCTCGGCGGCGAGGCCCGCCTCGACCTCGTGGAGTTTTTCCGGCGGCACGTCGGCGAGGGTGCGGCGGTGCAGGATGCGGATCGCGGCCACCGGGCCCATCACCGCGATCTCGGCGCCCGGCCAGGCGAACACCTTCGTGGCGCCCAGCGCGCGGGAGTTCATCGCGATGTACGCGCCGCCGTAGGCCTTGCGCATGACCAGCGTGATCCGGGGGACCGTGGCCTCGGCGAAGGCGTGCAGCAGCTTCGCGCCGCGGCGCACCACCCCGTCCCACTCCTGGCCGACGCCCGGCAGGTACCCGGGCACGTCGACCAGCACCACCAGCGGCACGCCGAACGCGTCGCACATCCGGACGAACCTGGCGGCCTTCTCGGCCGAGGTCGAGTCCAGGCAGCCGCCGAGCCGCAGCGGATTGTTGGCGATCACGCCGACGGTGCGGCCGGCCATTCGGCCGAGCAGGGTGACCACGTTCGGTGCCCACCGCGGGTGCAGTTCGATGCCCGGGCTGTCGAGCAAGGCGCCGATCACCGGCTTGACGTCGTAGGCACGGCGGGGTGAGTCGGGCAGGAGCCGGGCCAGGTCAGGCGTGCCGTCCTGGCCGGCGCCGGGATGCCCGGCGCCCACGTCGATGTCCCCCTGATCACCGAGCAGCAGGGCCAGTTCCCTGGCTCGCTCGATCGCGTCAAAATCCGTGGGCACCACCACGTGCACCACGCCGGAGCGGCGGGAATGCGGCTCCGGGCCGCCGAGGCGGGCCATGTCCACGTCCTCGCCGGTGACGCTACGCACCACGTCGGGGCCGGTGACGAAGATCCGGCCATGCTCGGACAGGATGACCACGTCGGTCAGCGCCGGACCGTAGGCGGCGCCGCCCGCTGCGGCGCCGAGCACCACGGAGATCTGCGGGACCAGGCCCGAGGCCCGGGTCATCGCGGCGAACACGGTGCCGACCGCGTGCAGGCTCTCCACGCCCTCACGCAGCCGCGCGCCGCCCGAGTGCCACAGCCCGATCACCGGCGCGCCCTGGGCGATGGCCTCCTCGTAGGCGGCCACGATCGCCGCGCAGCCCGCAGTGCTCATGGCGCCGCCCTGGACCTTGGGGTCACTTGCGAAGCTGACTGCAAGCATGCCGTCGATCTGCCCGCAGGCGGCCAGCGCGCCGCTGTCGTCGTGCGGGGTAAGCAGCCGCACCGTTCCGGGGTCGAACAGCGCCGCCAGGCGGGCCTCCGGGTCCCGGGTCATCGTCGCCGATGTCGGCTGCCCGTCGACGGCGGCCGCGGGGCGCTGCTCGGCCTCGGTGGGCTTGGTACGGCTGTCAAGTACGGTCACGGGAGCCTCCTTGCGGGCGGAGAACTGGTCAAGCGGCGGTGAAAGCGAGCGTCACGTTGTGCCCGCCGAAGCCGAACGAGTTGTTCAGCGCCGCCATGGGCGCGCGGCCGTGCGGGGCGAGCTCCCGCGGCTGGGTGGCGATGTTGACCCGTGCCTCGTCGTCCGGGTCGTCCAGGTTGATCGTCGGCGGGGCAACCCGCTCGCGCAAGGCCAGGATCGTGGCGACCGCCTCCACGGCGCCCGCCCCGCCGAGCAGGTGCCCGGTCATTGACTTGGTGGCGGATACGATCACCCCGTCGGCCGCAGGGCCGAGCGCGGTGGCGATGGCCTGGCCTTCCACGGCGTCACCGGCCGGGGTGGAGGTGGCGTGCGCGTTCACGTGCACCACCTGGTCCGGGTCCAGCCCGGCGTCGGCGAGCACCGCCTGGATGGCGGCGACGATGCCGGTGCCGCCGGGTTCGGGCTGGGCGATGTGGTGCGCGTCGGACGAGTACCCCGAGCCGGCCGCCACGGCGTGCAGCCGCGCTCCCCGCCGCTGCGCGTGCTCGGCCGATTCCAGCACCACTATGCCCGCGCCCTCGCCTAGCACGAAACCGTCCCGGCCCTTGTCGAACGGGCGCGAGGCTCGCTCCGGCTCGTCGTTGCGGGTGGACAGGGCCCGCATGGCGGCGAAGGCCGCGATGTTCAGCGGGATGATCGCTGCCTCGGTCCCGCCGGCCAGGACCACGTCGGCCCGGCCCATCCTGATCATGTCGATCGCGTAGCCGATGGCCTCGGCGCCCGAGGCGCACGCGCTCACCGTGGTGTGTATCCCGGCACGCGCCCCAAGTTCGATGCCGATCCACCCCGCCGATCCGTTCGGCATGAGCATAGGGACTGTGAACGGGGAGAGGCGCTGCCAACCGCGGTCGCGCAGCGTGTCGTAGCCAGCGAGGGTGGTGGAGATCCCGCCGATGCCGCTGGACACGACCACCCCGAGCCGCTCAGGCGGCACCTCCGGGGCGCCCGCGTCGGCCCACGCCTCCCGGGCTGCGACGAGCGCGAACTGCTCGCACCGGTCGAGCCGGCGCGCCTGCACCCGGTCGAGCACCGTCGCCGGGTCGACCGCTGCCGGGGCGGCGATCCGGGCCGGCAGGCTGGCGTATCCGTCGTCGGTGAGCGGCCGGGCGCCGCTGCGCCCGGCCAGCATCCCGGCCCAGGTGCTGGCGACGTCACCGCCCAGCGGCGTGGTGGCGCCGAGGCCGGTGACCACGACACTTGGCTGGTCTGCCCGCACAGTTATCAGCTCCTTCGCTGCGGTGCCGTCGCGGACGCCGCGGTCAGCGGCTCGCGCGATCAGGCCGAGACTTCGGCGCGGCGGACGTAGTCGATGACGTCCTGGACGGTCTTCAGGTTCTTCAGCTCGTCGTCGGGGATGTCCACGCCGAACTTGTCCTGGGCCGCCACCGCGATCTCGACCATCGACAGCGAGTCGATGTCCAGGTCGTCCACGAAGCTCTTCTCCGGGGTGACTTCGTCGGCGGGGACGCCCGCGACTTCGTCGATGATCTCCCCGAGGCCGGTCCGGATTTCTGTTTCGGTCATCGCCATGGATGCTTCTTCTCCTTCGTTTTTGTTTTCTGGGTTGGGCCTGGGCTGGGACGGGTGCCCCGGCGCCCGGGCCCGGTCAGGGTACTTTGATCACCTGCGCGGCGTAGCTGATGCCCGCGCCGAAGCCCAGCAGCAGGACCGTGTCGTCGGAGGCGACATCGCCGCGCTCGATCATGCGGGACAGCGCGAGCGGGATCGACGCGGACGAGGTGTTGCCCGCGTGCACGATGTCGTCGGCGACCAGCGCCTGCGGGGCGCGGAGCTTGCGCGCGATCGCCTCGACGATGCGCAGGTTCGCCTGGTGCGGCACGAACGCGGCCAGGCTGGCCGGGTCCACCCCAGCCCGTTCGCACGCGGCCAGGGCGACCGGGTGCAGCGCGGTGGTGGCCCACCGAAACACCGCCAGCCCTTCCTGGTGGATGAACGAACGGCGGTCAGCAATGCTGATCTTGTCGGCCATGCCGCCGTCGCTGCCCCACACCACGGGGCCGATGCCAGGTGCGGCGTCCGGATCGGCTACAGGAGCGACCACCGCGGCGCCCGCTCCGTCCGCGAAGATGATGCAGGTGGACCGGTCGGTCCAGTCGACCCACTGAGAGAGCTTCTCGGCGCCGATCACCAGCACGTTCCGTGCGCTGCCGGCCCGCACCGCGTCGCTGGCCGTGCCGAGCGCGTAGCAGAAGCCCGCGCACGCCGCGTTCAGGTCGTAGGCGCCCGGCGCCACGATCCCGAGCCGGGTGGCCACGCTGGCCGCGGTGTTGGGGATCATGACCTCCGGCGTGCAGGTGGCCACGATCACCAGGTCGATGTCGGCGGCGGACAGGCCGCTGGCGGCCAGCGCCTTCCCGCCCGCTGCCACGGCCATGTCCGTGACCGTCTCGTCCGGGCCGGCCAGCCGCCTGCTGGCGATGCCCACCCGGCTGCGGATCCACTCGTCGCTCGTGTCGACGGTGGCAGCCAGTTCCTCATTAGTGAGCACGTTCGCCGGCTGATACCCGCCGAACGCGAGGATCCGCGAGCCTGGGGACCCATCGGTCAGTCGCATCAGTGGCTCACCTTCCCCATCGGCCGTATCGTCTGCTCGCTGCGGGTTGTGCTGCCCCCCAGTGCGGGCCTCATGCATCCTCCGGCTGCAGCCGGACCAGGGGCTGGCCCTCCGCCACCGGGTCGCCGTCCTCGACCAGCCACTCCAGGACGACGGCGGCGAAGTCCGCGGTGACCGGCTTCTGGTCGCTGCGGACCTGGATGTGGCCCAGCGCCGTGCCAGGGCGGACGCGGGCGCCGGGCGCGGTGTCCTGCGCCGAGTCGCCGACCCAGAACGTGCCCCCCTGCGCCGCAACCACCAGCCGCCATTCCGGGGTGTGCCAGCTCTCGTGGTGCTCGGACATGCCGTGCTCGGCCAGCAGCGAGCGCGCCGCGTCCAGGTCATCGGGGGTCTTCAGCGCGACCCGCGCCAGTTGCGGCAGGGCCCGCCGGGCCAGGCCGGTCAGCGTGCCAGCCGGCGGGAGCTCGATGAGCGCGCTCGCGCCCAGGCCGGCCATCGTCTGCATGCACTGGTCCCACCGGACCGGGGCGCTCACCTGGGTGACGATTCGCTCCAGCCAGTCGCTGCCCGACTTGACCGCTGCACCGTCGGCGTTGGAGAGCAGCACAATGGCGGGATCGCTCACGATGATGCCGGCCGCCGCCTCGCGCAGCGCTGCGACGGCAGGGGCCATGTGAGCGGTGTGGAACGCGCCTGCCACGGTCAGCGGGCGCAGCCGGGCCCCGGCCGGCGGGTCGGCCGCGAGCGCGGCAAGCTGGGCCATGGTGCCTGCGGCCACGATCTGCCCTGCTCCGTTCACGTTCGCCGGGGTGAGCCCGTGCGCGCCGAGCGCGGCGAGCACCTCGCCCTGGTCGCCGCCGAGCACGGCGGTCATGCCGGTCGCTTCGGCGGCCGCGGCCTTGGCCATGGCCCGGCCACGCACGCTGACCAGGCGCATCGCGTCTTCCGGCGAGAGGACGCCGGCGATCGCCCCGGCCGCGAGTTCCCCTACGCTGTGCCCCGCCGCGATGCCGGCCTGCTTGCGCAGCTGGCCCAGCCCGCCGAGCGCTTCGGCGGTCGCGAGCGCGGCGGCGACCAGCAGCGGCTGGGCGATCGCGGTGTCCGTGATCTCCTCGGCGCTAGCGGTCGTGCCGCAGGCGATCAAGTCGCATCCGGCGAGGTCGGACCAGGCCGTGAGGCGGTCCGCGACGCCGGGCAGGTCCAGCCAGGGCGTCAGGAAACCGGGCGCCTGCGCGCCCTGGCCCGGCGCAGCGATAACAAGCATCCCTCTACCCTGCACTGTAGAAGTCCGCCAGGGGGATGAGGAAGATGACGAACTTTGCCCGTATAACTTTGTAGGAAGTCGACAGGTCACGTTCGCTTGTGAACAAGCCGCCCCAGAATGATGGCCACCCACAGGGTGAATCCGCTGCGCCCGGTGGTGGCGGAGAGCCCGGTCAGCTCACTGACCCGGCGCAGCCGGTAACGAACGGTGTTGGGGTGGACGAACAGCAGCCGGGCCGCCGCCTCCAGCGAGAAGCCCTGCTCCAGGTAGGTGGTGACGGTCTCGACCAGCGCCGCGCCCCCGCTCAGCATCGGCTCGTAGACATCGGCGAGCAGTTCCGCGCGGGCCGCCTCGTCTCCGTCCAGTGCGCGTTCGGGGAGCAGGTCGGCGGCCAGCACCGGACGCGGCGCGTCCGGCCAGGCCGCCGCCGCGCGCAGGCCGGCCACGGCGGCGGCCGCGGACGGGGCGGCGGCCTGCAGGTCGGGCACCACGTGGCCGACCACCACCGGTCCCGGGCCGAACCGCCCGATGAGCTGCTGCGCCGCCGCGAGCGGGTCGGCGCTGCCACCGAGCACCACCACCAGCCGGCTGCCCTGCACCCCGGCCAGCAGGTCCAGCCTGGACCGCCGGGCGAGCGCGCGCAGGTCGTCGATGATCGCCGCCGGCTCCCCACCGTCCGCGGTGCCCGCGATCACGGCTACGGGCGAGGAGGACCAGTTCAGCGCCGCCGCCCAGGAGTGCAGGCCCTCGCCGCTTTCGCCGCGGACCAGGGAGTCCACCACCAGGGCCTCCAGCCGCGCGTCCCAGGCGCCCCTGGCCTCGGCGGTGCGGGCGTAGACCTGGGCGGCGCCGAACGCGATCTCCCGGGTATAGCGGAGCACCGCCTCGCGTAGTTCGGCCTCCCCGCCGGGCGCGGCAAGCCGGTCGACCTGCGCCTCGACCACGTCGATCGTGATCCGCACCATCTCCACCGTTTGCTGCAGGCTCACCGCCCTGGCCAGCTCGCGGGGCGCCGTGCCGAACACCTCGCCCGCCACGGCCGGGCGGCGCTGCGGGTGCTTGACCCAGTCCACGAACGCGGCGATGCCGGCCTGGGCGACCAGGCCGATCCAGGAGCGGTTCTCCGCGGGCAGGGCACGGAACCAGGGCAGCCGCTGCTCCATGGAGGCCATCGCCGCGGTGCCGAGCGCGCCCATGTTCTGCTCCAGCCGCCGGACCGTTTCGGCGCGGACCAGGCCGGACTGCGCGGCGGGGGGCTGCGCCCGGTGCGGCACCTGCGGAGACGCTGTCACCACCTCAGCCTGTCACGGGCAGGCCCCCGATGCAGAACGGGCCGGGCAACCCGACCCCAGGCGGAAACGTCATGGTTGTCGGCTGACCCGTCGGCGCCCGAGGCTGGGTGCATGCCGGGGCGGGCCATCGTGCGTGCACCCGGCCAAGGGATGTTACAGCTTGGTGAGCTTGGCGCACGGGAGTGGGATCCGCCGTTGCTGCGGGCGGAAGTCCACCAGCACGGCGTAGTCGTCCACGCCGAGGATGACGCCGAGCCCGTACTTGTCGTGGGTGACCTGATCGTGGACGGCGAACGTCTCGGCCGGGGGCGCCGGCGCCGGGGGAGGGAACGGGCTGCCGGGCAGATGGCGCCGGACGGCGGCGCGGGATGCCTTCATAGCTACTATCATGCGCCTTCCCTAGCCCGGCCGGCTTCGCTGCGCGGGCGTACGCTTGTGGTGCCGCGTACCCATGCCCAGGTCAGTGCCTTGTTTGGGGGGCTCCCGCTGGTGCCGCCCGGGGTGGTCCCGGTCACCGAACGCCATGATCACCGGGTTATGGGCTGCGGAGGGCTTCGGCGGGGGACAGGCGGGCGGCGCGCAGCGCGGGGTAGACGCCGGCCACGGCGCCGATGGCCAGCGCGGCGGCCACCGCCGCGCCGAGCGCCGTTCCGGGCACGACAGCGCTCCACTGCCGCAGGTGCGCGTAACCGGCGGTGGCGAACCCGCCGAGCAGCGCGCCCGCGATCCCGCCGAGCAGCGCTAGCAGCGCCGACTCCGCGATGAACTGGGCGGCGATATGCGTGCGGGTCGCGCCCAGCGCGCGGCGCAGCCCGATCTCACCGCGCCGTTCCAGCACCGCGATGACCATCACGTTGGCGATCCCCACCCCGCCGACCAGCAGCGCGACGGTGCCCAGCGCGAGGAAGAGGGCCTGGAAGGCCGCGGTCGCGTCGGCCGGGTTGCTGATCGAAACGCCCTGCGGCGCGGCCGGGTCGGCGGTCGCCGCGAGCACGTCCTCGACCGCTGTGACGCTGGCCGGGGCGGTCCTGACGTAGATCTCGGCCGGCGCGGCGCGCGCGTGCAGCAGGCTGCGGGCGATGGGCAGCCCGATGAGCACGGCACGGTCCAGTTCCGGGGCGAGCGGCGCCGGCGCCATGATGCCGGCCACGGCGAACCAGCGGCCGCCGAGCCAGACCTGGGCCTGGCCGCCGGCCTGGTCGATGCCCAGCGCGGCCGCCGCGCTGGCGCCCAGCACCGCCGCCGGGAAGCGGGCTGTCGCCCGGTTGAGGAATGTGCCCCTGGCCAGATGCCCCTGCACGGTCCGCAGCAGGCTGGCGCCGGCGGAGTAGACCGTGATCGCGTCGGTTTCGCCGCCGGGATCCGGTCGTTGCGGTACAGGTTCGCGGCCACGTCGCCGATCGCCGCGGCGGACTGGACCGGGCCGATCCGCGCCACCATCGCCGGCGCGGTCGCGGGCAGGACGGCCTGCCCGCCGGACAGCGCCTGGCCCGGCGTCACCGTGAGCATGTTGGTGCCCAGCGCGTCGATCTCCGCGATGAGCTGGGCGCGGCTGGACCCCGAGATCCCGAGGAACGAACCAGCGCGCGCGACGGCGCCGGGCTGGGCCTGGCCATCGTCCGGTCCATCGGGATCGTGCACGGCGCCTCGGTCGAGGCGCACAGCCTCCCGGCCGGTGGTCTGCGGATCATGGTCACCGTGCCGGCAGCGGGGGACGGTCGAGGGCCCGGGCCGGGGTAGCGGTCGAGGGCCCAGGCCGGGCCAGCGCGCGAGGGCCCGGGCCTCGGCTAGCGGGCGTGGGCCCGGGCCAGGCTAGCGACCGGCGTCCATGGCGCTGACCGGGTGGTCCAGCCGGTACTTCTCGATCGCCTGGGCCAGCGCCTCGTGCTTGACCTCGCCGCGCCGGGCGAGCTGGCTGAGCACCGCCAGCGTGATCGACTCCCCGTCCACGTGGAAGAACCGGCGGGCGGCCGGCCTGGTGTCGGAGAAGCCGAACCCGTCGGTGCCCAGCGAGGTGAACGGCCCGGGCACCCACCGGGCGATCTGGTCGGGCACGGCACGGATCCAGTCGCTCACCGCGACGACCGGGCCAGATTGCCCCTCCAGCGCCTCGGCCACGTAGGGCACGCGGGCCTGCGCGTCGGGGTTGAGCAAGTTCCACTCCTCGCAGGCGAGCGCGTCGCGGCGCAGCTCCGTCCAGGACGTCGCCGACCACACGTCCGCGGCCACGCCCCAGTCCTCGGCGAGCAGCCGCTGCGCCTCCAGCGCCCAACGCACGGCCACCCCCGAGGCGAGGATCTGTGCCCGTGGCCGCTCGCCGTCCGGCTCACCGGCCGCGGGCGCGTACCGGTACAGGCCGCGCACGATCGCCTGCTCCAGCGCGGCCCGGGCCTCCGCTTCCGCGGGCATCGCGGGCTGCTGGTACGGCTCGTTGTAGACCGTGAGGTAGTAGAAGATGTCCTCGCCGTGCGGGTGCTCTGGGCTCTCCCCGTACATCCGCCGCAGCCCGTCAGCGACGATGACCGACACCTCGTACGCCCACGCCGGATCGTAGGACACGCAGGCCGGGCTGACCGAGGCGAGCAGTTCCGAATGGCCGTCGTTGTGCTGCAGTCCCTCGCCGGTGAGCGTGGTGCGGCCCGCGGTCGCGCCGAGCAGGAAGCCACGGCCGAGCTGGTCGCCGAGCGCCCACATCTGGTCGCCGGTCCGCTGCCAGCCGAACATCGAGTAGAACACGTACACCGGGATCATCGGCGCCGCGTGCGTCGCGTAGGCGGTGCCGGCCGCGGTCACCGAGCCCATCGCGCCGGCCTCGCTGATCCCTTCGTGCAGGATCTGCCCGCGCTCGGACTCCTTGTAAGACAGCAGCAGGGCCCGGTCCACCGCCTCGTACGTCTGCCCGTGCGGCGAGTAGATCTTGGCGCTGGGGAACAGCGAGTCCATGCCGAACGTGCGCGCCTCGTCCGGAATGATCGGCACGAACCTGTTCCCGATGCCCCGGTCCTTCATCAGGTCCTTCAGCAGCCGGACGAACGCCATCGTGGTGGCGACCGCCTGCTTGCCCGAGCCCTGCTTCAGCTCGTCGTAGACCTTGTCCGCCGGCAGCGCGAGCGGCTTGCCGCGGACCACCCGCTTGGGCAGGTAGCCGCCGAGCGCGGCGCGCCGCTCCCGCATGTAGGCGATCTCGTCGGAGTTCTCGCCCGGGTGGTAGTACGGCGGCAGCTCCGCCTCCAGCGCCTCGTCGGGGATCGGCAGGTACAGCCGGTCCCGGAACTCCTTCAGCTCGGCGACCGTGAGCTTCTTCATCTGGTGGGTGGCGTTGCGCGCCTCGAAGTCCGGGCCGAGCGTCCAGCCCTTGATGGTGTGCGCGAGGATCACGGTCGGCTGGCCGACGTGCTCGGTCGCCGCCTTGAACGCGGCGTAGACCTTGCGGTAGTCATGCCCGCCGCGGGACAAGTTGCGCAGCTCGTCGTCGGACAGGTGGGCGACCATGGCGCGCAGGCGCGGGTCGCCGCCGAAGAAGTTCTCCCTGATGTACTCGCCGGATTCCACCGCGTAGGTCTGGAACTGCCCGTCCGGCGTGGTGTTCATCTTGTTGACCAGCACGCCGTCGGTGTCCTGTGCCAGCAGCGGGTCCCAGTCCCGGCCCCAGATGACCTTGATCACGTTCCAGCCCGCGCCGCGGAAGATCGCCTCCAGCTCCTGGATGATCTTGCCGTTGCCGCGCACCGGCCCGTCCAGTCGCTGCAGGTTGCAGTTGATCACGAAGGTGAGGTTGTCCAGTTCCTCACGGGAGGCCAGGCTGATGGCGCCGAGCGCCTCGGGTTCGTCCATCTCGCCGTCACCGAGGAACGCCCACACGTGCGACCTGCTGGTGTCGGCGATCTCGCGGGCGAGCAGGTACTGGTTGAACCGGGCCTGGTAGATAGCGTTCAGCGCGCCGAGCCCCATAGAGACCGTGGGGAACTCCCAGAAGTCCGGCATCAGCCGCGGGTGCGGATAGGACGGCAGGCCCCCGCCGGGGGTGGAGAGTTCCTGCCGGAAGCCGTTCAACTGGTGCTCGGTCAGACGGCCCTCCAAGAACGCGCGCGCGTAGATGCCCGGCGCGGCGTGCCCCTGGAAGAACACCTGGTCCCCGGACTCGCCGTGGTCCTTGCCGCGGAAGAAGTGGTTGAAGCCCACCTCGTACAGGCTGGCCGCTGAGGCGTACGTGGCGATGTGCCCGCCGACGCCGAGTCCCGCGCGGTTCGCCCGGGACACCATCACGGCGGCGTTCCACCGGATGTAGGCGCGGATCCGCCGCTCCACGTACTCGTCGCCGGGGAACCACGGCTCGCGCTCGGGCGGAATCGTGTTGATGTAGTCGGTGCTGCGCAGGCCCGGCACCCCTACCTGCTGCTCGCGCGCGCGTTCCAGCAGGCGCAGCATGATGTAGCGGGCGCGGGCCCGGCCCCGGGTCCGGACCACGCTGTCGAACGAGTCGACCCACTCACGGGTCTCGTCCTGGTCGATGTCCGGCAACTGGGTGGGGAGCCCGTCGCTGATGATGGAGAAGCGCTGACGACCGGCAGCCACGGGCTATCCCGCCTTCCGAGCGTGGGCGGCTGGTCACCGCCATGCGTGTGCGGCGCAGGCGGCTGGTTACCTGTCTGCGCGTGGGTAGTTGTCCAGACCAATTCTCATACGCGCGCGGTCTAAACGCACATCGGCCCGCAGGGCCTGCTTTTGAGAACCCCGAAGCTACGGGATGATGTGCGGATTCCGGCAGGAGGGAAGGTCGTTCGGCATGGAAAGCGAAGTGGTTGAGACCTCAACCGGGCGCCGTGAGCGCATCAGCGACATCACCGGAGAATGCGCACGGTTCACCGCGCGGGCATCCGGCGGCCGAGACGGGCTGCTGCACGTATTCGTCCCGCACGCGACCGCCGGGCTCGCGCTGATGGAATTGGGCGCGCGCAGCGACGAGGACTTGCTGGCCGTGCTGGCCGAGCTGCTGCCCGCCGACGACCGGTGGCGGCACTCGCACGGATCCCGCGGCCACGGCAGGTCGCACGTGCTGCCTGCGTTCCTGGCGCCGTTCCTGGTGATTCCGGTGCTCGGTGGCACGATGGGGCTCGGCACCTGGCAGGCGGTCGCGCTGGTAGACCTGAATGTTGATAATCCGGATAGACAGGTACGCATGTCTTTCCTCGGGTAGGCCTCCGGTGAAGTGGGAAGGTTCCGCGTGTGACCAGATTTCGTGTCTGGGCCGCTTGACACTTGCGCGGGGGCCTGACCCAGTGTGGACTGTGCGGGCAAGAAGTGCCGACGCGGACGGTAGCGCGCTCGGTGCCGTCATCCCGGGCGGCCGCCCCGGGCCTGGCGGCCGGCGCGAGACTTGGCGCGGTGGGGATAGGGCTTGAGGAGGGGTTAGTGAGCGCGACCGCGCGCCAGGCTCAGGACCAACCTGGCCTGGCCGAGCGACTTGGCATCAAGCCGGGTCAGGTGGTGCAGGAGATCGGCTACGCAGACGACTGTGATGAGGCGCTGCGGGAAGCCATCGTCCGGCAAAAGGACGTGGAACTTGTCGACGAGGACTACGACGACGTGGTCAACGCGGTCCTGCTGTGGTGGCGTGACGGGGACGGTGATCTCTTCGACGCCCTGGCGGACGCGCTGACGCCCCTGGCAGACGGCGGGTATATCTGGCTCCTGACCCCCAAGCCGGGCCGGGCCAACTACGTCGAGCCGAGCGAGATTGGGGAGGCGGCGCCGACTGCGGGGCTGTCGCAGACATCGAGCCTGTCCGCCGGGCGGGACTGGCTCGGCACCCGCTTGGTCGCGCCCCGCGCGCGGCGCTGACCGGATCTTCCTGCGCCGAGGCTGAGCGCCGGCCGGGGCAGGACCGCGCCGGGGATTATGCCGCCCGCGCCGTGCTGTGTCGCGCGCCGGGCCCGTGCGCCGTTCGTGTCGCGGTGCGCGCCGTTATCCATGCGCGGAACGGCGCGGGCTGGCCATCTGTGGTGGCAGACTTGGGCTGGTCGGCGACGCGCAAGCCGGGCCGGCCCGGACGGGCCGCTGCCGCGGCGGAAGGGACCCGGGAATGGCGGTTGAGGTAGGCCAGGAGGCCCCCGATTTCGAGCTGAGCGACCAGCACGGAAAGCCGGTGCGGCTGTCCAGCTTCCGCGGTGCGAAGAACGTGGTGCTGGTGTTCTACCCGCTCGCGTTCAGCAACGTGTGCAGCGGGGAACTGTGCGCCCTGCGGGATGACTTCCCCGAGGTCGACCGGGACGACGTGGAACTGCTCACGGTGTCGGTGGACTCCAGCTACGCGCACCGCGTGTGGGCGGACAGGGAGGGCTTCGGCTTCGAACTGCTGTCGGACTTCTGGCCGCACGGCGACGTGGCCAAGCGCTATGGCGTGTTCAACGAGGACCGGGGCATCTCGGTACGCGGTACGTTCATCATCGACAAGGACGGAGTGGTCCGCTGGAAGGTGGTCAACCCGACGCCCCAGGCGCGGGACATCGCCGACTACCAGAAGGCGCTGGCCGCGCTCGGTTGACCCGCCAGGGGCACGCCAGCGAGCGCGAGGAAGCAGAACCCGGATGCCCTGCTATCGCTGCGGTACACGGCAGGTAGACCCGGCACGCGGGCACAGCCCGTGGCGCCGCGGGGTTAAGGGCGACCAGCAGGTGCTGGTCTGCCCCGGCTGCCAGGCAGCCGGCGACTGGAAGGCCGACCTGGACAAGTGCCGCAAGTGCGGCAGCGCGCATCTGGTTCGCCGTCTCGGTGAGGTGGAATGCCGGGACTGCGGCGCGGCGATCCCGCCGGCGCCCGAAGGCGGAGAACCGCAAGTCGCCCGGCGGCCAGCGGGCCTGCCCGCCGCCGACCGAGCGCCCGGGCTGTCCGAAGAGGTCGCGCTGGCGCTGGAGCGCGTTCTTGGCCGCGGCGCCGCCAGCAGGTGAAACGCCAGCGGTTGATCGTCCGGCGGCCGGGGAGGGCCGCACCGTGACCGACGCCGCCGTCGTCGGGCGCATCCTGCGCGAGTACCGGCTCAACGCGGTGTCCAGCTGGCGCCGGTACGGTTCGGTGTCCGACACCCGGGTCGGCTACGAGTTCCGCCGGCCGGGCGGCGGCGCCACGCTGGTCCGCGCCCATCGCATGGACGTGCCGCTGCCCGAGTACTTCCGGGGCAGCGGCGCGGCATCGGTCACCGACTGGCTGCTAGGCCGCGCCGCCACGCTGGAGTGGCTCGCCGCGCGCGGCTACCCGGGGCCGCGCGTGGTCCCGACGCGCGAGGGTGACCCGGTCGGGGTCGCCGCCTGCTGGCTCACACTAGGCACCACGTTCGTGCCGGGCAGCGCCCTGGCACGCAGCCAGCTCGGCCTGCTCGGCGCAGCGCTTGGCCAGCTGCACGCGCTGCCGGTCCGGGCCGCCACGCCCGGGCCGGGTGGCGTGCCCGGCCCGGGACTGGCGTCGTGGCATCCCGTGGCCGCCATACCCGCCGCGCTGGGCCGGCTCGACGCGGTCGCGCCGCTGCTGCCGGGGGAGTGGCGCCCGCTGCACGAGCAGTTCCGCGCGACCCTGCTGGCGGTCCGGGCCGCGGCGCGGGGCCTGCCCCGCGCCGTGGTGCACGGCGACGCGTGGCCCAGGAACGCGGTCGTCATGCCGGACGGCCGGGCGGCGCTCATCGACTGGGAGAACGGCGGGCTCGGGCTGCCCGTCGTGGATCTGGGCCATTGCCTGATGGAGTGCCACCTGGACCCGGGCCTGCCCGCCGGCCAGCCCGCAGCCTGGCATATTCAGCCGGACCCGGGGCGGGTCGCCGCCGTTCTGGACGGTTACACCCGATGGCGGCAGGTTCATAGTTCAGAACGAGAGATCCTTCCCGAGGGGATCCGGTTCGCTACGGCCTACATCGGGGCGATCCACTTCGAGCGGGCCCTCATCGACGGGGTCCGCGGGCCCACCATGGATGCCAGGCTGGCCCGCCTGCACAACCGGATCGCGGTGAGCCAGGCCGTCGCGGACCTCGCCGCGCAGCACCTCGGCTCGCCGGGAAGCCGGTACGCTGAGCCGGGTCCTTCCGACGTCGCGGGCGCATAGCTCAGGGGTAGAGCACCCGCCTTACAAGCGGGAAGCCGGTGGTTCGAACCCACCTGCGCCCACCACATTTCCGCAGCTAGACCTCCTGTCGCTGCTGATCACTCTGGAGTGGCCAGCGCCGCCAGCAGGGTGGACGGGTCGTAGCCGCCGTGGTGCACGACGCCGTCGATGAACAAGGTGCGGGTGCCGAGCACCTGGCCCGACGCCAGCGCGCGGGCCAATGCCGCCCGGTACGGGATGCACGTCGTGTCGGAAACCAAGTACCCCCTGGCCACCCGTGAGTTCGCGGCGGTTCTGCGTCAGGCCGAGGCCGCCCAGCCGGACATCCTGTTCCTCTGCTCGTATCTGGCCGACTCCGTCGGGCTCATCCGCGCCATCGCCGAGTCCGGCACCGGCGCAAGCTGGTTGGCGGCGCGATGATCGGTCCGCAAAGCAGCACCGTCCAAGCCGAACTCGGCCCGCTGCTCAACGGAATCGTCAACTACGAGTACTGGCTTCCCGTGCCTGCCATGGACTTCCCCGGAGTAGGCAAGCTCGTCGCGACCTATCAAAGCCGCGCCAAAAACACTACCTCGTCGCGACGAACAGCGGCGCGCTATGAGCGTCTCGAACATCCCGGCTGTTGTGCACAGCACCGATCACGACGCCGCCATCCAGGATCGCCTCCCCCTTCGTGTGAAGTCGACCGTGTCGAGCGATGTCCTGACGCTAGCGGCGATGTCGGCCATGTACTGCTGGTGAACGGTCACGTCATCGCGAGTGCCGAGCCGGCCGCCGATGAAGTGCGGCCAGGATCAGCGGCCGGGCGCCGATCCGGGGCACCAGCTGCGAGGCCAGCGCGGAGGCGAGCACGACCCCGACGGCGAACGGCAGGTAGGCGATGCCCGTCCGGATCGCGCTGGAGCCGAGGACGTTGTCGGGGAGGTAACCCAGCGCATGCTCGTTCCCGTCGACCGCCACCACGGTGCGGCCGCGCGTCGTTGACAGTACGCGCGCTGGCCTGGTACCGAGGGAGAAGGCGCTGGGGCTGTGTGACCGGCGCCAGGGTGTGGGCGTGGATATCAGGGCGGCCCTTTGACGGTGGCTCCAGCAGCTCCCCGGCTGATCGACCGGGGTGATCTTGTCGCTGCCCTGGATCGCGCGGCGGCGAGCAAGGTGACGGTCATCTCGGCGCCGGCCGGCAGCGGGAAGACGTCGCTGGTGCGCGCCTGGGCCGGCCGGCCGGGACGGCCGCGCCGGCTCGCCCTCGTGCAGGTCCAGCGCGGCCTGCAAGACGACCAGCAATTCTGGCTGGCCCTGCTCAGCGCGGTCCGCCGGGCCTTCGGCACGGCCGGCAACAGCGAACCGCCCGCGGCGACACCCGACTTCAACGCACCGGCGATGGTCGACCAGGTGCTGTCGGAGCTCGCCGACGCTCACAGCGATATCACGCTGGTGATTGATGATCTCCACGAGCTGCGCTCGCCAGAGGCGCTCGCCCAGCTCACCCGGCTGCTGACGCACCTTCCCCCGAACGTGCACGCGATCTTGACCACGCGCCACGATGTGCGGCTGCGGCTGCATCAGCTGCGCCTGGCCGGCGAGCTGGCTGAGATCCGCGCGGCCGATCTGGGCTTTTCCGGGCGCGAAACGCGCGAGCTGCTCGGCGCCTCGGGCATCGCGCTGTCCGATTCTGGGGCGGCGCTATTGCACCAGCGGACCGAAGGATGGGCCGCGGGCCTGCGGCTCGCGGTGATCTCGCTGGTCGGCCACCCCGACCCGGAGCGGTTCGTCGCGGAGTTCTCCGGCAGCGACCGCACGGTCGCCGAATACCTGATCGCCGAGATGCTCGAGCGCCAGCCCGCCGACGTCCAGGATCTGCTGCTGCGCACCTCCCTGCTTGACCGGGTCAAGGGAGAACTGGCAGACCTGCTGACCGGCCGCCCGGGCTCGGAACAGATCCTGCTGAGCCTCGAAGATGCGAACGCGTTCGTCGAATCGCTCAACCCCGAGCGCACCTGGTTCCGCTACCACCACCTGTTCGCGGATCTGCTGCGGCTGGAGCTGCGCCGGACGCTGCCCGAAGAAGTACCCGCGCTACACCGGCGCGCTGCCGGATGGTTCACCTTGCAGGGCCAGGTCGTCAACGCCATCCGGCACACCCAGGCGGCGGGCGACTGGGCTGATGCGGCCCGGCTGCTGGCCGACCATTCGTTCAGCCTGACGCTCGACGGGCAAGCGCAGACCATGCAGGCGCTGCTGCGGGCCTTCCCACGCGGCGAGGACCACCCCGAGCTGGCCCTGGTGCGCGCAACGGTTGACCTCCTCCGGGGGCGCCTGGACGAGGCGGCCGCGCACCTGGCGGTCGCCGAGACACACGCCGAGACGGCGCCGCCTGGCCGCCAGCACCGCCTCCAAGTGGCGGTCGCGGCGCTCAACCTGTCGCTGGCCGGGCGACGCGGCAACTCTGCCAGTGTCGTCGAACAGGCCAGATTCCTCGCTTCCCCGCTAGCCGGGCCGTCCGGCGAGGACATCGCACTCGGCAGCGACCTGCGCGCGGTCGCGCTGATGAATCTGGGGATCGCCGAGACGTGGTCCTTGGGGCGGCCAGACGCGCTGGACGCCGAACGCCACCTGCGGGAGGGCGTCATGCTGGCCCGGGAGATCGGCCGCCCCTACCTCGAAGTCGCCTGCCTGGCGCGGCTCGGGTTCGCATCGCTGGTCCTCCACTCGTTCGCCGCGACCCAGCGGCGCTGCCGTGAGGCGATCGCGCTCGCCGAACGATACGGCTGGGGCACGGAACCGGTGATCGCGCCCGCGCTGATCATGCTGGCCGGCACGATGGTCTGGACGGGTGAGTTCGACGAGGGCGAGCGGTGGCTGCGGCGCACCGAACGGGCCCTGCAAACAGACACCGGGCCGGACATAAGGCTGCTGCTGCACCAGACGGCCGGGGTGCTGCACGCCGGCCGCGGCCGCCACCACGAGGCGCTGGAGGAGTTCGGCGCGGCCGAATACCTGGGATCGCAGCTAGCGGGCTCCCATGTGCTGGCGAGCCGGGTGACCGGCTGGCTGCTGGCCACGCAAGCCCGCCTCGGGATGACCAGCGAAGCCCGCGCCGGCCTCGCGGCGCTCGATGGCGAGCGGGCCAGCTCCGGCGAGATCCGTAATGCCCGCGCGGTGATCTGCCTGGCGGACGGCGATCCCGCCGCAGCCCTGGCCGCGGTGGCCGATGTTCTCGATGGCACGGCGCCGGTCATCGCTTACGCCACGGTCGTGGAGGCGCACCTGCTGGCCGGGCTCGCCCACCGCGAGCTCGGTGACCAGCGCGCGGCCAGCCAGGCGGCCGAACGGGCGCTGGCCCTGGCGGAGCCTGACCGGCTGGTCCTGCCGTTCGCGATGACCGGCTCAGCCGGGCTGCTCGAGGCGCTGCCGCGGCACCAGACAGCGCACGCCGCGCTGCTCGCCGACATCCTCGACGTCTTGCACGGCTCATCCCTGGCGGCCAAGGAGCCGTCCTCGTTGCCGCCGGCGGAGGAGCTCAGCCCGGGCGAGCTCAGGGTGCTGCGATATCTGCCGACGAACCTGTCCCGGCCCGAGATCGCCGGCGAACTGTCCGTCTCCCTGAACACCGTCAGCACGCACCTGCGCAGCATCTACGCCAAGCTCCAGGTCAGTGACCGGTCCTCGGCCGTGCAGCGCGCCCGGGAACTGCGGCTGCTGGCGGCCGGCCGCACGCGCTAGCCCGGCGGTCACCGGATCCCGGTGATCCGGGGTCACCTGCCCGCTCGTGATCATGGCGTCATGGACCCGGCACCCGCCCCGTACCTGATCCGGATCAACGGGCACCTCGGCGCCACCGTGCTGTCCGCGTTCCCGGCGCTGGCGCCGCAGCATCACGGCGCGCACACCGTGCTCACCGGCCTGCTGGACCGGTCGGCACAGTACGGCGTGCTGGCCGAGATCGAGGCGCTCGGCCTTGACCTGCTCGAGATCCGAAAGCTCACCCCCGACCGCATATCGCCAGAACCAGGCCACCACCGCTCACCCTGACGGCCACTACCGCCGGGGCCCGTCCGTTTCGCTCCGAGAAGGCGCCGCTGTGACCGGTGCCCCCGTGCACGACCCGCTCGCCGGCCATCTCCTCACGCCAGAAAACGCGGCACTGCTGCTCATCGGCGGCCAGCCGTCACAGCTGGCGTGGACGCGGCGTTATCGGGCCTGGCGCAGCCCTTGTTCGGCGTATTCGGCGAGCAGATCGCTCAGCGAGATGCCACGGCGCCCGGCCTCGGCCGCGAGCCGCTCGGCGAGGTCGCCGGGAAGGACGATGGTGCGGCGCACGCTGTCGTCGCGCTCCCAGCCCTCGTCGCTGAATTCAGGCACGTTCCCTCCCCTCCGAGACCAGCGCTCTGGCGTCGCTGACGGCGGCATAGCGGCGGAGGATGCGGTCGCTGAGCAGGCCGAGGCAGCTGAGGTTCGGAAACCCCGGACCCTGCGCGAGCCCTGCCATGACCGGCAGGTGCAACGGCGGTGCCAGGCCGGGCACCGACAGATCGGTGTCGATCACGCGCTCCAGTTCGCCGCCGCCCAGCGTGGCCTGGTACCGGGCGCTGGCGTCCTTGCCCAGGAGGGCCTCGAACCAGCGCCCATCGAAGCCGATGGCCACGACCACGGCGTCGTAGGCGACGCGCTCGCGCTCATCACCGTAGGCGATGGTCACGATCACGTCGTGCTCGCGCGCCTCGATCGCGGCCGCCCGCCCGGCGAGCGTGCGGAAGCCACGCGCCTGGTTGAGCGCCGCCTCCGCCTGCAGCGAGAAGACGCCGCGATCGGTGCGCACAAGGAACTCACGCCGGTGCGCCTCGGCCAGTCGAGGCCAGTCTGCGGGGTCGGAGTAGAACCGGTTCTCCTCATAGCTCTCGCCGCGCGAGTACAGGACGCCCCGGGCGGTCAGCACGTCGATCGTCGAGCGCTTGTGGCAATGCTTCACCAGGTCGATGACCACCGACGCGGCAGTCTCGCCGCTGCCGATGACGCAGACGTTCAGCGCGTGCTCGCCTTTAAGCTGGTGTGCCGCCAGCCAGTAGGTCCGCCCGTCCAGAACCCGGGGATGATCACCAGGCTGGCCGGGCACCGTGATGGCCGGGCCCGCGCCGGTCATCACCACGCCGTCGGCGGCAATCGCCTCGCCCGCCGCCAGCGTGACCTCCCACCGATCACGGCCGGCCACCTCCAGGCGGGTCACCACACCGGAGACAATTTCCGCCTCGGCCGTTTCGGCGACTTCGCGGAGGTAGGCGCTCCACTGGCGGTGCGCCGGACGCATCCGGCCGCGGTCGACCCAGTCGCTGTAGACGCCGTGCCTGATCAGGTGGCGCTGCCAGCTGTAGGCCGCCATCGCCGCGATCACATCAGCGGAGGCATGACCCCAGCTCGCCGCGTACGGGTAGCCGACGTCCTTCTCCGGCGGTGTCCCCAGCGGCAACAGGCCACTGGTGTATCCCTGCCGCCCGCTCCAATTCCCAGCGACCTCGCCACGGTCGACCAGCACCACCCGCGGCGCCGGCAAACCGGCGGCGGCGAGCGCGCGGGCCTTCGCGGCGATCGCGATCCCCTTCGGACCGGCGCCCACCACAGCAACCGTTGCCACCTCGCGAGGATAACCAGACAACGGCCGGTAACGTCCGAGCCGGGCCACCAGCCGCCAGGAGTTTCAGGGCCCGGCCTGTTCCACCGAGGTCACCCGAGCCAGGTCCGGGCTCAACCGCGCGAATGGCGCGAGCTGAGACGGTCAGCCCGGGGGCGAGACACACTGAGGCTAGCGAGGATGCCAGGAGGGTGCCGTTGGCAGGGAATGAGGGCGGGGGGCCTGGTTCGGTGCGGCTCGCTTCGGCCGCCGGCCACTGGGTGCTCGCGGTGGCGGTGCTGGGCGAGGCGATGGTGCTGCTGGAAGCGACGGTTGTCAACGTGGCGTTGCCGGCGATCGGCCGTGATCTCGGCGCGGGCGTCGCGGGGCTGCAGTGGACGCTGAACGGTTACGTGCTCACCCTCGCGGCGCTTGTCCTGCCAGCCGGTTCGCTCAGTGACCTTTATGGTCGGCGCCGCATGTTCATCCTGGGGGCTGGGGCTTTCGTCGCCGCCTCCGCGCTGTGCGCGGCCGCCCCGACAATTCAGCTGCTCGTGGCCGCGCGGTTTGTTCAAGGGGTGGGCGGGGCTCTGCTCACCCCCGGCAGCCTGGCCATTATCGACGCGGTCTTTGTTCCCGATGACCGGACCCGGGCGATCGGCGCGTGGGCAGGCCTGACCGCGGTCGCGGCCGCAGTCGGCCCGCCCGTCGGCGGCTACCTGACCGATGCCCTGTCCTGGCGTGCGGTTTTCCTGATCAACCTGCCGCTGGGGGCGTTCGTCATCGTCGCCGCGGTCGCCCGGGTGCCAGAGTCCCGGGACCCCACGCGTGCCGGGGGCCTTGATCTGCCCGGTGCTGTGCTTGCCACGCTGGCCATCGCCGGGTTGTGCTTCGCGCTGATCCAAGCCTCCGGTGGCCTGACCCCCGCGGTCATCACCGCTGCGGCGGTCAGCCTGGCCGCCGCCGGCGCTTTTACCGCCGTGGAGCGGCGTAGCGCCCACCCGATGCTTCCGCTGGAATTGTTTGGCGCCCGCCAGTTCGCCAGCGCCACCGTGCTCGCGCTGGTGACCTATGCGGCGCTCGGCGGCGTGATCTTCCTGTTCGTCGCGTTCTTGCAGATCAGCCTCGGCTACACCGCGGTTCAGGCGGGCGCCGCGACGCTGCCGGTCACCCTGCTGCTGCTGATCGGGTCCGGCCCATCGGGGGCGATCGCCCAGCGCATCGGCCCGCGGATCCCGCTGACCGCCGGGGCCGGCCTGACCGGCGCGGGACTGCTGCTGATGGCACAAATTCACCCCGGCGACAGCTATGTTTCCGGGGTGCTGCCCTCGCTGGCCGTCTTCGGGGCCGGGCTCGCCGCGCTGATCACCCCCATCACCGCGACCGTGCTGGCCAGCGTCGATACGCGCCACGCCGGGATCGCTTCCGCCGTCAACAATGCACTCTCCCGCCTCGGCCAGATGATCGCGGTCGCGGCTCTTCCCCTTGCCGCAGGGCTTTCCGGCGCCGACTTCAACGACCCCGCCAAGCTGGCAGCCGGCTTCCCGGTCGCCATGACCATCGCCGCCGGGGTGTCGTTCGCGGCCGCGCTACTGGCCTGGACCACGATCGGTGACGACGCGCTAAGGCAGCCCGCCGTGGACACCACACCAGGAGCGAAGCAGCTCCCGCCGGCTCTTCAGCGACACTGCGCGGTAGCCGGAACCCCGCTGACCACCTCCCCCCATCCGCGGCCGCCTTCCCACCCGCCGGCGGTCTAGCAGTCGTGATCGTCTGGCAACGCAACGCATCTTGGCGGCGGCCAACGCTTCCACCTTCCAGCAGCCTGATTGACCGCCGCCACAAGATTGCCTGCCGGTGCCGCGCAGAGCTTTCGATCCTCGGCGCCGGAGGCCATCAGGTCCGGTGATCCGCACTGCGTCTACGCGGTCCATGCCGATCCCAAGGTGATGCCGTTGGCCCCAACGGACGCCGAATCGGGCCGGCTCAGCCAGCGCGATACGCATACCTCGTGAGCTCGGTGGGAACCAAGTATTTGTCTGATAAAAGCACGCGCAAGTAGGTGCTGGGCATGGCATTCGAAGCGACCTGCCGCCGCGCCGGAGCAGGGGAAGGAGAAGGCGGATGGCACTGTGGCAGTTGGAGGCCGGCGGCGAGCGCACGCTCGCCCGGGGCCCAGCCGACGAGGGCCCGCAGGAGCTGCTGACAGCCTCGCTCACCATCGACGCGTTGCTGGCGGTGCCGGATGCGCTCGCCACTGAGCTACGCGGGCCCTCGGCAGGGTCCGTCCCCGCGGGCGCACGAATCATCGCGCCCATCGGCGGCCAGGAGGTCTGGGCCGCCGGGGTGACCTACACCCGCAGCCGCGACGCCCGCGTGCTGGAGTCGGGGACACCGGATCACTACGAACGGGTCTACCTGGCCGAACGTCCTGAACTCTTCCTCAAGGCCACATCCGGACGGGTGCGGGGACCCGGAGAGCCGGTGGGCATCCGCGCCGATTCCGGATGGGACGTGCCAGAACCCGAGCTGGCTGTGGTCGCCGACTCCAGCGGAAAGATCGTCGGGTACCTAAACGGCAACGACATGTCCTCGCGGAGCATCGAAGGCGAGAACCCGCTGTACCTGCCGCAGGCCAAGATCTACACGGGCAGCTGTGCCATCGGCCCGTGCCTGGCCACGCCGGACGAGGTTCCCGACCTGGCGGCGCTGCTGATCAGCCTGCAGGTGATCAGGGACGGCGTCACGGTCATCAGCGACACGGTCAAGGTCGCCGATCTGCACCGCCGGCCCGACGATCTGGTGCGGTGGCTCTTCCGCGCGCTCGACTTCCCGGTGGGCGTCGTGCTGCTCACCGGGACCGCGATCGTCCCGCCGCCGGACTTCACCCTGCGCGCCGGCGACGAGGTGATCATCGCAACGACTGGGCTCGGCGAACTCCGCAACGTGGTGGAGGCCGTGGGGCCCTGGCCACCGATGGAAGGCGGATGAGGTGCAGGCCGTGCGCTGGCACGCCCGCGGCGACGTGCGGGCTGAGGGGGTACCACCGCCCCCGTCGCCCGGGTCGGTTGAGGCCCAGCTTCGGGTGCGCTGTTGTGGCATCTGTGGCACCGATCCTGAGGAGTGGCTGAGCGGTCCGTGGTTCATCCCAGTCGATGCGCCAGGGGCCTGCCCGGCCTAAGGTTCGCTGGCTGATGCCAGTCGTGGAAGCAAGGTGAGGCGGCATGGAAATTGCGGACGGCATTCACCGCATCGAGACGCCGCTGGGAGACCGGGTCAACTGTGTCTACCTGCTGGTGGGTACCCGCTCGGCGCTGCTGTTCGATACCGCCATAGGCCCCACAATCACCTCCCATGTCGAGCCATACCTCGCACGTGCAGGCGTCGAGCCCGGGCGGGTCCGTTACGTCGTCAACAGCCACTGCGACTGGGATCACCACGGGGGCAATGGCGCGGTACGCGACCTGGCCCCGGCAGCGGCGCTCTGCTGTCACGACCTGGACCGGCCGCTGATCGAGGACGCTGACCTGCTTTTCGCGCGCCGTTACGACGAGCTTGCTGCGGTTGGCATCACCGAGCCGGCGGCGACCCGGGGCTTTGTCGCGGCCAATACTCGCCAGGTACCCATAGATATCGGCCTCAGCGGCGGAGAGCGGTTCTGCCTGGGTTCTGGCTGGGCCGTTGACCTGCTCCACACTCCCGGGCACTCGCGCGGGCACGTGAGCATCTACGATCCGCGGAGCCGTACCGCTGTGGTCGGGGACGCCGTGCTCGGAAACGCTGTGCTGCTCGCTGACGGCAGTCCGGCGTTCCCGCCGACCTACCGGTACGTGGATACCTATCTCGCCACCGTCCAGCGGCTGCAGGCAATGCGGCCAGATCAGCTGGCGACGGCCCACTACCCGGTATACCGGGGGCTGGACGCCGCCGAGTTCCTCGGGGAAACGAGGGCCTTCGCTGACCAGGTTGAGGCCGAGCTGCGCAAGGAACTGGCCGTGGCCGCGGCGCCGGTCACGATGACGACGCTCACCGAGCTACTCGGCCCGCGGCTCGGCCAGTGGCCCGGCGAAGCGCACCAGTTCCTGTCTCAGCCACTGCTGGGTCACCTGGAGCGGCTGGAGCGGTATGGGCTCCTTCGCCGGGCCCACGCGGATGGCCGAACGGCGTACGTGTGGACGGAAGACAAGTGAGTGATCCTGTATCAACCACGGGCCGCGTCACGCCGCAACCGCCGGGCCGAACGCCCGCATCGCTCCGCGCTGCGGCTTCCCGGCGGCGAGACCCGGCCAGCCCGGGGGGCGCCCCCGGGCCCCCGGTGCCTCCCGAAGCCAGCGCTGTGCTATCTGGCGCGCCTCCGGCACGGCGTCCCGTGAGGGAGGCAGGCAAACAAGTGCCCTCCTGCGCCTACCCGCTGCGCGGCCAGCACGGACGGGTCGTCCACACGCTGGGCACGCGAATCGCGGGCGGCGATCTAGCGCCCGGCGAGCCGCTGCCAACAGAGGAAGAGCTTGTCGGAGAACTGGGCGTTGGCCGGTCAGCGCTGCGTGAGGCGATGAAGGTGCTCGGCGGCAAGGGCCTGGTGGAGTCGCGAACCCGCGCTGGCACACGGGTCCGTCCGCGCGAGGCGTGGCATCTGATGGATCCCGACGTGCTGGGCTGGCGCTATCAGACTTCACCCACCTTTGCCGACCTGGAAGACCTGGCGGGCCTCCGCGTTGCCCTTGAGCCTGGCGCTGCCCGGCTGGCCGCCGAGCAAGCCACCGTGGATGGCACCCGGCACATCGAGAAAGCGCTTGCCGCGATGCGGGCCACCCTTGCCGATCCCGAGTCGTTCGTCGAGGCCGACCTGATATTCCACGCTGCCGTTTTCCAGGCCAGCGGCAATGCCCTGCTGATTCATCTGCACAAGATGACAGCCATCGCGCTGGCAGCCGTCCGGCACGTGCACACCCGTGACCCTGCGCGGTACGCCACATCCGTCAGCCAGCATGAGCGGGTAGCCATCGCGATCAGGCGGCACCACGTGCGGAAGGCAGAAGAGTCGATGCGGCAGCTTGTAGAAGGGGCGCGCGACGATTTGCGTTTCTACGCGGGCACTGCGGAGTCCGGGATCGACTGGGAGGGAGGGAAGCGGCGTGGGAGTACTTGAGGGTTACCAGGTGCTTGACCTGTCCATCGCGATGTCGGGTCCGTTCGCCGCCATGCGGCTGGGTGACCTTGGCGCCGACGTCATCAAGGTGGAGCCGGTAACTGGGGAGTGGCAGCGTCACGTGGCTGCCGGCGGTGCCAGGGGGCACCGGGTCAACGTCTCGTTCCTGTCGCTCAACCGGAACAAGCGCAGCCTCGCGGTCAACCTCAAGGACGCTGAAGGCCGGCGCCTAGTGCACGAATTGGCGAAGAACGCGGACGTATTCCTGCAGAACTACCGGCCTGGAGTCGCCGCCCGCCTCGGCATGGATTACCAGACGGTCCATGACATCAACCCCCGGATCGTCTACATCTCCATCTCCGGATATGGCGAGACCGGGCCATATGCCAGCTGGCCTGGCCAGGATTTGATTCTCCAGGGAATGTCCGGCGCCATGTTCTCGGCGGGCCGGCGGGCCGACGCGCCGCAACCGTCCCCGATGTACGTTGTCGATGCGGTCACCGCCTACGTAGCTTTCGAAGCCGCGCTCGCTGGCCTGCTGCACCGCGAGCGCACCGGGGAAGGCCAGCTGGTTGAGGTCAACATGCTCGACGCCATCCTGACCTTGCAGATGCAGGAGATGAGCGTCTTCACGGTCGGCGGCCTGGCGCAGCAGCGTACGTCGCAACCCCACGCGCACTGCTTTATCCGGGCGCCCTACGCCGCATTCGCGACCGCTGAGGGGCACCTGATCCTCGCGTTCCCTCCGCTGGCCAGGCTTGGCGAGTTGCTCGCAATTCCCGAGCTAACCCAGATGGACGACGAGGTGGACGGGCACGCACGCCGTGACGAGATTCACCGCCTGGTGGCCCGCAGGCTGCTCGACCGGCCTGCAAGCGAATGGCTTGCCCTCTTCGCCGAGCACGATATCTGGGCCGGCCCGGTGTACTCGTATCAGGACGTGATGAACGACCCGCAAGTGCGGCACAACGGCGCTCTCGTTACCTACCGCCATCCCACGGAAGGTGAGGTGACCACCCCGGGATTCGCGATTCGTTTTGCTAGGTCACCGTCATCTGTGCGACGAGGCGCGCCGCTGGCCGGCGAGCAAACCCGGGAGATCCTGGCTGAACTGGGCCTCAACAGTCGGCAGGTTGACGACCTGCTCGCAGCTGGGGTGGTCGCTGCGGAGCAGCAGTGACCCGGGCCGGGCCTGGCGCTGGTGGGGATTACCTGGGACCACCCGCGCGGCTATGCGGCGCTAGCCGAACTCGAACGGCTCGATGCGACGGCGGACATCCGCTACGGCGCGGTGCCTGCTCCGGTTACCTGGGACCGCCAGTCACTGACCGGATTCGAGTCCCGGCCGATCGCAGACCTGGCCCGGCGGTACGACCTCCTGATCGTCGATCATCCCGGGCTCGGCGCGGCCACGGCGGCATTGCACCCGCTCGACGAGTTGTTCAGCCCTTCCGAGCTAGCTGCCTGGGCGGACACGACCGTGGGGCCGTCGTTCGGCGCCTACCGTTACGCCGGCCACCAGTGGGCCCTGCCCCTGGACGCGGCTGCCCAGATCTGCATGATCCGCCCCAGCCTCATGGACGCCAGGCCGGCCCCCACGACCTGGCAGGAGGTGGCTGCCGCGGCCCGCGAACTACCGGTCGTGCTTGTGCTGGGGGGCCCGCACGCAATGCTGACGTTGCTCGCCATCTGCGCCGCGCAGGGGAAACCGCCCGTAGCCGAGGCCGACGGCGGCGCCCCGGCCAGCGGGTTCGCCGAAGATCAGGCGGCGCGTGATGCAGCACTCGCCGCACTGGATGTCCTGGCCGACGTGTCCGCGCACATCGACCTGGCCGTGGCCGTCGGCAACCCAATCGGCGTGCTCGAGGCAATGGCAGCGGGGGATGCAGCGGCCTGCTGCCCGCTCGTCTATGGCTATGTCACCTACAGCAAACCAGGCCGGCGCCCGCACCGGCTGACCGCCCGTGATGCACCAGCCTGGCAGCCGGGTGGCCGCCCGGGCAGCGTCCTCGGCGGAACCGGCGTCGCCGTCTCCCGCCGCCTCGGCGGCGAAGCTATCCCGGTAGCCAAGGCCCACGTGCGGCGGCTGCTGGCCGCCCCGGTTCAGGCAGACCTGGTGCCACGGGCCGGCGGTCAGCCCGCCCTGCGCATGGCGTGGGACTCCGATGCGGTTAATTCCGCGTGCGGCGGTTTCTATCGCCATACCCGCGGCACGCTCGACCGGGCGTGGGTACGGCCCCGGTTCCCCGGGTGGATCGCCTTTCAGGATCAGGGGTCAGCAGTGATCCGCGGAGGTCTACGGCGGGGGAATGCGTCCATACGGATCCTGCATCAGCTCCAGCTAACGTTCCGTGCCTGCTGCTCTGCCGGTAGGCCGCCGGGACGGTGAGGACTGCAACGCCCGGCCCTCAGGCCATGGGCGCCTTCGAGATGGTGAGGTGACAGCATGGTGGAAGAATCCCCGGGCGTCCTTTTCGACATCGCCGGGCCAGTAGCAACCCTGACCCTCAACCGGCCAGCGAAGCTTAACGCCGTCACGCCACGCATGACCGATGCGATCCGTGGTCACGCAGACCGCATCAACGCCGAGAGCGGGATCAGGGTGGTGATTCTCACCGGCGCTGGCGAGAAGGCATTCTGCGCCGGCAGCGATATCAGCGAATTGGATGCCTACGACACGGCATGGGAGTTCCGCAGTCGCCCAGACTACTGCGACGCCATCCGGTCGATCCGTAAGCCCGTCATCGCCGCGGTGAACGGCTATGCCTATGGCGGTGGCCTCGAACTGTCGATGTCCGCGGACATCAGGCTAGCGTCGCAGACTGCAACGTTCGCTGCGCCTGAGATTAAGCTCGGCTGGATCGGCGGTGGGGGAGTGTCCACATTCCTCGCGCGGAGCGCCGGGCCCTCCAATGCCGCGCTCATGCTCTATACCGGTGACCCGGTAGATGCCGCCACCGCCCTGTCGTGGGGCTTGGTGAGCCAGGTGCTCAAGCCCCATGAACTGCTGCCGGCAGCGAGTGAGCTCGCTGGCCGGATTGGGCAACGGCCACCGATCGCCGCGCAGACTGCCAAGCTCAACCTGCGTGCTGCCTGCTCTGTGCCGCTGGAGAACGCCATCCAGTACGAGCGTGATCTACAGACCATTTGTTTCGCCACCGAGGACGCCGCCGAGGGCCGGAGGGCCTTCGCGCAGAAGCGGCGGCCCCATTTCCATGGGCGGTAAGACACGATGGTTAAGCCACTGAGGACGTCGTCTTCACTGAGGACCCATGGAGCGAGGCGCTGCCGTCGGGATGGACCAGGCGCAGCTCGTGGTCCTGGCCCGCCGCCAGGCGGTCGGTCATGCCTTGCAGGCCAGTGCCCTGGGTGATGTTTGCGGGCTCAAAACCGGCGCCGTCATCGGTGACGCTGAACTCAAGGTAGCCATCAGGGCAGGACATGGCGACCGTGGCCCGGGAGGCCTGCGAGTACTTCGCAACGTTCTGCAGGGCACCGGCGCGAAGACGCCGGCGACCGCGACGCCGCACTGACCTCACCCGCCTCGCTTTGAACACAGGCCTCGTGTAACCCAAGCCACTGCCGAGGATCGCGGGGTTGCCTGGATAGCAAGGCTGACTGAGCGATACTGGTCCGGGTAATGATGTCGTCCTAGACCGGCGCCCGGATGGGGGAATGCGATGTCCCGGTACCCAGACGAGCTGGGGGAGTGGTGGAACGGATTCCCGGGGAGCGACGCGGCCGCCTGGGCCACGCCCTCCCCTCGGTCTGCCGGTGGCGTTGCTCCGGCAGAGAAGGGGATAAGGGGTGCTTTCTCACGGCGGGCGGTCAAACGTGGGCTGGTCGTCGCCCCCGGCAAGCGAGAGAGCGCCGAGCGGGATGAAACGGCGGAGTGGCGGCGTCAGACGATCGCCGCTATCCGCGCGCCGTCGCTGAAGTCGGGCGTGATCACGCTGGGTTCTGGTTTCGGGGGAACCGGCAAGACTGACGTGGCGGTGACGCTCGCGGCTATCTACGCTGCCGCCCGGCCCGCCGATCGCGTCATACTGGCCGACAGCAACGACGACATGCCCCATGGCTATATCAGGCTTGGGGGCGTCCCGGTCGAGACGCTGCCCAAGGACCAGCGGCCGCTGTCCATCCGGGGCTTTCATCAGGCCTGCGAAGACAGCAGCATCAAGATCTACGCTGACCTGCGCGACGCCGTCGCATGGCTGCAAGGGGTGGCCGTGATCCGCGGCGACACCGCCGACGAGTGTGTCGGCGTCGATTTCGGCGAGCAGGAGTACCTGACGGTTCTGGAATTTCTCCAGTGCATGTCCAACATCGTCATCAACGACGGCGGGACGGGACTGTTCGCAAAGCTTCAGGTCGGCACGCTCCTGCATGGCGACAAGTACGTCTTCGTGACCGAAGCCTCGCAGCTGGGCTACTGGTCCATCGGCCAGGTGTTCAGCCGGTACCGGAACTACCCAGGCGAAAAAGACCGGCCGCTGACCGAGCCGGAAATGAAGCATCTCAACGAGCTCATGGACGAAGCCACGGTCGTGGTGGACAAGTTCATCGACAGCGACCCCGAACAGGCCCGGTGGTACGCCCGAATCTGTGAGAGCTTCGAAGGAACGCGCGTATCGGTGGTGGCATCGCCATGGGACCAGGCCCTCGCCAACCGGGTGCCCTTGGATCTTGGCGCCGTGAACGGCGCGACGCTCGACGCCAAGCTGGCCATGGCCGAAGTGGTGCTGCGCGGCGTCGACCGGGCTAACCGCAGGCGGCTGGGCCTTCCCGAGGAAACCGAGCACACCGGCGACGGCCACCGGAACCTCGACGAGCCGCCACGCTGGCGCTCCCAGCCGTTGCCGCCCGGCACCGGGCAAGACACGCCGATCGCGCCGAACGGCCCGCAACATCCGGCTGCCGCCAGCCCGGGCGCCGTCGCCCCGGTTTCCGCCGGCCCTGCTGCCGACGGCGACGAGCCCTACGTGCGGATCATCCCCGCCCGGCCCAGATCAGAACAGCACACAGACTGACCCTGTGCACAGACCGATCACTGCCGGTCAGCCGCGCCCATCCGCCCGCTCCATCTCGTGCTGGATGTCTTGCTCGGTGATCTCCCGCCGCCAATAGACGTCCCAGGCGTTCATCACCAGGCCGATGCCCCACGCGGCGATGGGGAACACGGGCCAGAAGAACCCAGCAGAGCCGGTGAGCGCCCAGATCAGCACCACGAACCCGTTGACCAGCACGTATACGAGAAGGTGAGCGTGAAAGTCGCGCCGCTTCTTGAGTCGCTGCACTGCCCTGTCCCGCGGCGCCTGCTCACGAGTGTCGTTTGCCATGGCAACCATCCCCTTCAGGCACCAGGATCTGCCCCCCGCCCCGCTGCCGCCACGGGCTCAAAGACCCAGTCCAGAAGGACTTACGACCTACCGCACCGGACTCCTGCGCCGGATGGTTCGATCACGGCTCAGAGTGGCTCGTGTGGGGCGCGCCGGCGTTCTGATGCAGACATACTGCGGCTAGGATCTCCGTTGGGTAGTTCGGCTGGCCCGGCGCCGGCGGCCCGGCCGACGGCAGGACACGAAACCGTGGCGGACGCTGACTGATTTAGTTGTTCCATGGGTGGCATACTTACTGATTCGGAAGATTTCGTTCGATGTGTCTGTCAGGATCGGAGGCTTGGGGCATGGTCTGGTGTCCTGGCCCGGACTGCCTGACGCGAGAAGAGAGACGCGCCGCTGCTCATGACTGAGAGCAATATGCCCGCCGCGGCGGGAACCGAGCCGGCCCCCGATCTGGCGGCGCCGGCCACCTTCGCGACTGGCCAGGCCCCGACGCTGTCCCGCGCCCAGAAACCCGCAGGGCGCGGCGCCGACGTGCCCGCGATCGAGCTTGTGGGCGTCGTCAAGGAATTCCAGGCCCGCGGGGAAGTCGTCGTCGCGGTCCGCGGGGTTGACCTGGTGATCCGCGAGGGCGAGTTCTTCTCCCTGCTCGGCCCGTCCGGGTGCGGCAAGACCACCACGATGCGGATGATCGCCGGATTTGAAGAGCCGACGCAGGGCGGGATCCGGCTGCACGGCGCGGATGTCACCGGTATCCCGCCAAACAAGCGCGACGTCAACATGGTGTTCCAGTCGTACGCCCTGTTCCCGCACATGACGGTGTTCGAGAACGTGGCGTTCGGCCTGCGGCGGAAGAAGGCCGCCAAGGAGGAGATCACCCGCCGGGTCGGCGAGATGCTGGAGATCGTGGACCTCGGCGGGCGCGGCGAGCGCCGCCCCCGGGAGCTGTCCGGCGGCCAGCAGCAACGGGTCGCGCTGGCCCGGGCCCTGGTCAACAGGCCCAGGGCGCTGCTGCTCGACGAACCGCTGGGCGCGCTGGACCTCAAGCTCCGCCAGGCGATGCAGGTGGAGCTGAAGCGAATCCAGCGCGAGGTCGGGATAACCTTCGTGTACGTGACGCACGACCAAGGCGAAGCGCTCACGATGTCGGACCGGATCGCGGTTATGAACGACGGCGCCATCGAGCATCTCGGCACGCCGCGTGAGATTTATGAGCATCCCAAGACGCGCTTCGTGGCGGGTTTCATCGGCACGTCCAACCTGTTCGGCGGGACGGTGTCGCGCGTTGAGTCCGGCCAGGCCATCATCGAGGTCAGCCCGGAGGAGCGGATCATCGTTCCGGTCCACGACCCGGGCCCGGCGCCTGGTTCGCCGCTGGAGCTTACGGTCCGCCCGGAGAAGATCCAGCTTTCCACTACCCGGCCCGCTGACCGCGGCTGCGTGCTGCGCGGCGAGGTCACCGAGGTCGTGTACCTCGGCACATCCACCAACTTCTCAGTGAGCACCACCACCGGTGCCGACATCGTAGTCTTCCAGCAGAACTCTGCCGCCGCCGGGGAGGCGGCCGACCGCGGAGACCACGTCTGGCTGTCTTGGCAGCCACAGCATTCGTATCCGATTGGCTAGGCGCTAACTGCGCAGGACCCACTTGCGGACCTGAGCAGTCGCCTGGGAGGGAACAATGAACGATCAGCACAGCCCGCAGCCAGAGCACGCGGGCGACTATATCGACCCGGCGATGTGGCGCGGCCTGACGCAACGGCGGCTATCACGCCGCAACGTGTTGAGGTCCGCGGGCGCCGGCGCCGGCGCGCTTGGCGTCGGGGCGTTCCTTGCCGCGTGCGGCGTGAAGGGCGCGACGGTCGCTAACCACAACACCCAGGCAGGCGGCCCCGGCTCGGCCGAATGGTGGGCCAAGCAAAAGCTCCATCACACGGTCAACTTCGGGAACTGGCCGTACTACATCGACGTGCTGGGCGGCAAGCACCCGACGCTGGAGCACTTCACCCAGACCACCGGCATCCAGGTGAACTACAGCGAGCCGATCAACAACAACCTTCCGTTCTACGCCAAGATCCGGCCGTCGCTGCAAGCCAAGCAGTCCACCGGCTACGACATCATCGTGATGACCAACAACAGCCCGCCGCTGGGTTACCTGATCAACTACGGCTGGCTGACCCCGCTCGACCAGAGCGCGATGACCAACTTCCACAAGTACGCCGGCCCGCTGGTGAAGAACCCATCCTGGGACCGGGGCAACAAGTACACGATGGCCTGGCAGTCGGGGTGGACCGCGATCGGCTACAACAGCTCGATGATCAAGAACCCGGGCAATAGCGTCGGCATTCTGTTCGACAAGAAGTACGCCGGCAAGGTCGGCATGATGTCAGACCCCCAGGAGCTCGGCAGCCTCGGGCTGCTCGCGATCGGGGTGGAGCCGGCCACCTCCACCGAGTCCGACTGGGCGAAGGCGGCCAAGAAACTACAGCAGCAGAAGAGCGACGGGATCGTCCGCGCCTACTACGACCAGGACTACATCAACGCCCTGAAAAACGGCGACACGTTGGTTTCCATGGCGTGGTCAGGTGACATCTTCCAGGCCGACCTGAACAGCAAGTACAAGGACCTCCACCTGCTGATCGCGAACGAGGGCGGCATGTTCTGGACAGACAACATGTGCATCCCCATGTACTCCCAGAACCCCAAGGATGCCATGACGCTGATGGACTACTACTACAACCCGGACGTGCAGGCCGTCGTGGAGTACTACAACGACTACATCTGCCCGGTTCCCGCCGCCAAGGACGTCCTGCTGCACCCCACCGGGTGGGCCGAGCAAGCACTGAAGGCGATGCACCCGTCCATCGGCCTGCCCACCTCCTATACGGCCAACGCGCCAACGGTGTTCCCCACCCCGGCGTACATCCGCAATTCCCGCCCCTACTACCAGTACAAGTCCCAGGAAGAACTGACCGCGTGGAACAACCTGTTCTTGCCGATCACCCAGGGCTCGTAACGCGGCGCAGGCGGGTCAGGCCGGGGAAGGCGCTCGCGCCGTACCTCCTCAGCCTGCCCGCCGGGCTGTGGCTGCTGGCGCTGTTCTTGGTGCCGCTGTTCGTGATGCTGTCGCTGTCGCTGCAAACGTGCAACTTCGGCACCGGCGCCTGCGTGATGACCTGGCACTGGGGCGAGTTCGGCCAGCAACTCAGCCTGTACCACAGTCAGTTGCTGACCAGCATCTACTTCGCCACCGCGGCGACGGTCATCGACCTGATCGTGTCGTTTCCGATCGCCTACTGGATCGCGTTCTACGGCGGCAACAAGAAGAACTTCTTCCTGCTGATGCTGCTGCTGCCGTTCTTCGTCTCGTTCGTGATCCGCACCATCGTGTGGCAGTTCATCCTGTCCGACAACGGCATCGTCCTGGGCACGCTGAAGAATGCCCACCTGCTCCCGCAGAACTTCCATATCCTCGCCACCGGCTACGCGGTTGTGGCCGGGCTCGCGTACAACTACCTGCCGTTCACCGCGCTGCCGCTGTACGTGGCGATCGAGCGCATCGACAAGACCGTGCTTGATGCCGCCTACGACCTGTACGCGAGCAAGCGGGAGGCGTTCCTGCGCGTCATCCTCCCGCTCACCATCCCCGGCCTGTTCGCGGCGTTCCTGCTGACGTTCATCCCGATTCTCGGCGATTACATCAACCAGCAGATCCTCGGCGGCACGAACAACACCATGATCGGGACCATCATCCAGAACGCGTTCCTGATCAACCTCGACTATGCCGGCGGGTCCGCCCTGTCGGCGATGCTGCTCGCGATCGCGCTGGTCGGGATATTCGCCTACGCGCGGCTGCTTGGCTCGCGCACGATCGAGGAGTACCTGTGAGCGCGGTCGTCACCGCGGCGCCCGAGCGCGAGGCCGCGCCGCGGCACCGTGCCTCCCGCCCCCGGCGGCGGTGGACCAGGTTCGTGCTCCCGGTTTACTCGTGGCTGGTCATCGCGTACCTGGTCCTGCCGATCCTGGTGATGGTCATTTACAGCTTCAACAAGGTCACCACCGGCCTGCCGCAGGTCAGCTTCACCTGGAACGGGTTCACCACGCAGTGGTACCAGCAATGGAGCAATGTCCCCGGGCTGACCTCGGCGTTCTGGCTGTCGGTCCGGCTGGCCATCGCCAGCACGGTGCTGGCCACGATCGTGGGCACCCTGCTCGCGCTGGCGCTGGTGCGCTACCGGCCGCCAAGGTTCCACGGCAAGGTTCTTGTCGAGCAGGTCATGTTCCTTAACATCGCCGCGCCGGAGATCGTCCTGGGCGCCTCCCTGCTCGGGCTGTTCGTCACCATCAACCTGGCCCGCGGGTTCACGACATTGCTGCTGGCGCACGTCGGGTTCAGCATCGCCTACGTCGCGATCACGGTGCGGGCCCGGCTGGCCGGGTTCGACAGGTCGCTGGAGGAGGCCGCCGCGGACCTCGGCGCGAATCCCTGGACCACGTTCCAGAAGATCACGCTGCCGATCATCATGCCGGGCATCCTGGCCGGCGCGCTGATGGCTTTCGCCCTGTCCATCGACGACTTCGTGACCTCGAACTTTGTCAGCGGCAACGCAGTGCCGTTCCCGGTCTGGGTCTACGGCGCCACCAGGGTCGGCATTCCGCCGCAGGTCTTCGTCTTCGGGACCGTGATCTTCAGTATCGGCATCCTGTGCGCCTTCGCCAGCATCGTGGTCGCCAGGCGGAAGGCATAAAGCCCAGAAGACGGGGACGCTGAAGGTCGCTCACGCCTTAAGCAGCCAGTAGACGTAACTCCGGCGGCTGGGATAAGTCCGCTTCGCGGGTTACGTCGCCGTCTTCCTCGCCTGATTCCCCGTCGCTCCCGGCGACGTTGGTGCCCTGTGCCGCCTCGCGCGCACTCCGGATGCCCCGCTGGAAGCTGGCCAGGCGCTCTTGTGCCCGCGCCGCTGACCGGGCCGGCGCGGGCGGCGAGGGTGCGGTGGCCGTGCTGCTCACGGTGCCCGGCACCAGGTTCGCCTTCGGCACCCGAACCGGGAGCCCGGCCGCGGTCGTGCCGCCGGATACCGGCGCTTGTGCCACCTCGGCCGCGCGCCAGCCCTCATCGGCGGGCGAGGACCAGGCTTCCGCGGGCGCTGCGGCGGTTTCCGCGGGCGCTGCGGCAGATTCCGCGGGCGCGCCGGTCGCTGGCCGGTCCACGCCATGCCTGCTGCGCCGGAACCAGTCGGATTCCACGGACTCGAAGATCGGCAGCCGGCTCTCCTCGGCCGCGCCCGGCACAAGCGGCATGACCACGTCCGGCGACAGGGCGCTGGCTAGCGATGGCAGCGTGGCGTCGCCGAACCTGGGCGTGAGTTCCTGGTCGGCCTCGGCCGTGGCCGACGCGCCTGGTGGCGCGCCGAGCACGGGCAGGTGCCCGTTCTCCGGCGCCGCGGGGGCCGCCAAGCCGGAGCTGGGGGAAGGCACGGCGGGGTCGGCTACTGAGCCGGCCGCAGCCGTGCTGGCGGTTTCGAATCGGCGCAGCCCCGGGGGGACGGCGGCCGTCTCGTAGCTGATGACTTCGTCGGGGAGCCAGACCAGGGCGGTCAGGCCGCCCATCGAGGCCGGGCGCAGCCGGACCCGGATGCCATGCCGGGCCGCCAGCCGGGCCACCACAAACAACCCCATCCGCCGGGACACCGCCACATCCACCACCGGCGGATTATCCAGCCGCCAGTTCGCATGCGCCATCTCCTCAGCGCCCATCCCCACACCCTGATCAGTGATATCCAGCAACACCCCGCCACTGTTCAACAAGTGCCCCGACACCGCCACCGGCGTCTGCGCCGCCGAAAACGACGTGGCATTCTCCGCCAGCTCCGCCAGCAAATGCACCACATCATTAACCGCCTGCCCGCGCACCGCGATCCCCGGCTGCACGGTCAAACTCACCCGCTCATACTGCTCAATCTCCGACACCGCCGCCCGCAGCACATCCACCAGCCCCACCGGGCCAGTCCACCGCCGCGACACCTCATGCCCCGCCAGCACCAGCAAGTTCTCACTATTACGCCGCATCCGCGTCGCCAGATGATCCATCTGGAACAAGTTCCCCAGCCGCTCGGAGTCCTGCTCCCCCTGCTCCAGATCATCAATCAACCGGATCTGCCGCTCCACCAGCGACTGCGACCGCCGCGACAGGTTCACAAACATCGCGTTCACATTCCCGCGCAACGCCGCCTCGTTCGCCGCCAGCCGCACCGCCTCCCGGTGCACCTGATCAAACGCCCGCGCCACCTCACCAATCTCATCCGTCGAATCCACATCAATCGGCTCGACGTCCAGCGGTACCGCCGTGCCGTCGCCCTCGTCGATCTGCCGCACCGTCTCCGGCAGCCGTACCCCCGCCACCTCGAGGGCGCCGGCGCGCAGCCGGCGCAACGGCCGCACCATCGACCGGCCGACGATCACCGTGCAGATGAGCGCGAGGGTGAACAGGAGGAAGACCGCCAGCCCGACGAGCACCGCATAGGTGACCGCGGAGGCACGCAGGGCATTGGCCCGGGTGACGATGTCATTCACCAGGGACTGCTCCACCGAGCCCATCTGGTCGATGCCGCTGGACATGGCGTCGTAGAAGCCGGATGCGCTGACGTTGTCACTGGCCAGCGAATGGGAGCGGATCTGGAGCGCCTCCGCCTGCTGCTCCTGGGAGGCGGCCAGGTAGACGAAGGACCCGGAGACCGTGTTGTTGAACTGCTCCCGCTGAGCGGGGGTCGCGGACAGGTTGAACGCCTGCTGGCTGCTTTGCTGGTTGGCCTGGGCGGTCCGCAGCGCGGATGCCTGCGCCTGGCTCAGGCTGCCCGCCAGCAGGGCCGCCGACAAGATCGCGCGCTGCTGCGACGCCTCTTCCTTCATCCGGGAAACCAGGCCCAGCGCCTGGACGGTCTGGGACAGGACCGGGTCACCCGTGCCCTGCGCGGCCTGGTCGTCGATCACCAGGAGGTTGTCGATCAGGTCCGCGTACTTCTGGACCACCACCAGCGGAGACAGCTGGGTCCTGGTCGATCCGTAGCGCAGGTAATGCAGCGTGTTCAGCCCGGAGACCGCAGAAGACACCTCCTGCTGGGCCACGCCGGTGTAGGCGCCATTGAACTGCGCGAGCCGCGCCCGGAGCTGGGTGGCCGACTGGTCGGTCTGCTGGTAGAACGCCTGGATTATCTGGTACTGCGCGGCAGCGGCGCCGCGTGCTGCCTTCTTAGCCGCCGGGGACATGCCCGCGAACGCCCCGGGCGTCGACAGGTCCGCGGCCCGCCCCTGGCTGCCCAGCGCGATGTAGTAAATGGTCTGGTCGCGCTCGGTCTCGAGCCGCTGCGCCACCTGGGTGATATCGGATGCGAGAACGGCGCGCTGCTCGGCCCGCTGGAACGCAAGCGCGCTCTGGATCGCGGAGGTGACCCGGACGCCCCCCAGCGCGAGGGCGGTCACCGTGGGAATGGCGATGAGGAGCAGCAGGCGCGAGCGAACCCGCCAGTTCTTCAGGGCGCGGCGTGACCGCCGCCCGGTGGGCCGGCTCTGGTTGCCGGCGCCGCTTCCCCCCGTGCCGTGGCTGCTGCCGTTCTGGCCCGGATCGGCGGCAGCCGTAATCCCCGGCGCTGGGGCCGTCTCATCCGGCCCCCCGCCATTGCCGCCGGTCCGGGTGGTCAGGTTCGTCTCGGGCCAGGACCGCATCGCTTGTGTGTCCTTCACCCGTGCGGCGGTCCAAGCTCGACGATTCTTGTCAGAAACCCAAGCGCCATGGTGTCGCGCCCTCCCTGGCGGCGTTAGCGGCCACGGCACCGGCCACCGTGACCGGCCTAGCTGTTCGCCACCCTGCACCAGTAAACCGGCGCGACGAGCGAAGTGTCGGCAATTTGGGACGTTTGCTCAGTCGTAGCCACAAGTCGAGGTACGCTCTGCCGGAGCAAGCTGTCCTGAACTGCCAGAATCTGCTGTCTGGCGCCGGGGGGCGATGAAGATGGTATCCGCACGCCGCTGGCCGGCGCGACCCTGGAGCAGCGGTCGTGCCCGGATCGCGGCGGGCTGCGCGGCCGCGTCGGCGGTGCTGCTGGCCGGTTGCCAGCTGCCCGGGTCCGGTTCTTCGGGAGCATTGGAGCAGGCGCCGGCGGGATCCTCGATCACCGTGGCATCGGTGCGCGGGGTGGGGGACGCGCCGTTGTACGTCGCCCAGCAAGAAGGGCTTTTCCGGCAGGCAGGCCTGACCGTTCACATCCGCTCGTACCCAACCGCGGCAGCCGAGGTGGCCGCGCTGCACAGCGGCGCGGCGAACGTCGCCGCAGGCGACTACGCCAGCTTTTTCTACGCCCAGGAGCAGGCGACTGCGCCAGCTTCTGCTACGAGCAAGAAGCCGAATGACGCCGCGGTGCCCATGGTCGTGCTCGCCGACGGCTACGACGCCGCGCCCGACATCATGGACGTGCTGGTCAGGCCGGATTCCCGGATCACCACCCCACAGAACTTGGAGGGCAAGACCATCGGCACGGCAGAGCCGCAGCTGATGCCCTATAAGGGCCCTAACCCGCCCTACAGCCTGGAGACCGTGGCCGCGTCATCGGTCCTGGAGAACGACGGCGTCCGGCTGGCCAGGGTGCGCTTTCAGCCGATGCCGGAGGACCAGCTGATCAGCGCGCTCAAGAGTGGCGCCGTAGACGCCATCCTGGTGACCGAGCCCCAGATCTACCAGGCCGAGAGCCAGATTGGCGCGCGCACCGTGCTCGATGCCTGCAGTGGTGAGACGGTGAACCTTCCGCTGGATGGCTACTTCGCATCGGCTTCATACGCCAAGCAGCATCAGGACGTGCTGGCCGCCTTCCATGCCGCGCTAATGCGTGCCCAGGCCAGCGCCAACCAGCCGGCGCCGCTGAACAACGCGCTCACCCACTATGCGGGGATGAGCCGCGAGACTGCTTCGCTGATCACCGTGGGCGCGTATCCCACCTCGCTGCGGGTGTCCAGCCTGCAGCGCGTCGCGGACCTGATGTCCTTCTACGGCTCCCTCGCGCGCCCGCTCGACGTCTCGAGCATGGTCTTCCGGTAGCCCCCCTCGTCACTCCGTCTGGTGGGCAGCCTGGATGGCGGCCAGGGACGCGGCGAGGCGGGCCTGCGCGGCGGCCTTGCCGATGCCGAGCCCGCTGAGGACGCCTCCGCTGTCCTCCCGTTCCAGCAGGGCGAGCAGGATGTGCTCGGTTCCGATGTGGTTGTGGCCCAGGCGCAGAGCCTCGCGGAAGGTAAGTTCCAGCACCTTGCGCGTTTGCTGGTCGAACGGGATCAGGGCGGGCACCTCGCCAGCCGGTGGCGGCAGCGCGGCGGTGACGGCCTGGCGCACCGTGGCGAGCGGCACGCCGAGTTCCACGATCGCGGCGGCGGCGAGTGACTGCGGGTCGCTCAGCAGCCCGAGCAGCAGGTGCTCCGGCCTGATCTGGTCGTGCCCCGCCGCGCGGGCCTCGTTCTGGGCCACCATCACGGCGTTGCGCGCCCGTGGGGTAAACCGGGAGAAGCCCTCGCTGGCATCGAGGTCGGGCACCTGCCCGGGGTCCTTGGGGACGAAGCGTTTTTGCGCCGCCTGCTTGGTGACCCCCATGCTGTGGCCTATGTCGGTCCAGGATGCGCCCGAGCGCCGCGCCTGGTCCACGAAGTGGCCGATCAGGTGGTCCGCGACGTCACCCAGGTGGTCGGCGGCGATGACCGCGTCGGTGAGTTGTTCGAGCGGGTCGGAGTGGACCTTCTTGATGGCCTCGATCAGGTCGTCGAGCCGCACCGGGCCGGTCATGCGCGCTGGCTTCCCCATGCGTCAACCATAGGTTGACCATCGTCATTCGTCAACCTGAAGTTGACGCGTAGAAGCGCCACGGGAATGCGGCGCCTGGAAACCGCGGCGGTAGCCTTCGAGGTATCGGGGCCAGCCGCCGGGCCGGCCCGGCATAGCCGGCTCACCCAGCGGAAATCAGCACGGCTCCGCCGTCAAAGATGAGGAGCACATCCCATGGGCCTCTTCCAGCGGGCGCACCAAATAGTGCAGGCCAAGGCCAACAAGGCGCTCGACGCCGCCGAGAGGCCTGACGAGATGCTCGATCTGTCCTACGAGCAGATGCTCGACCAGATCACCCAGGTCAAGCGGGGACTCGTGGCGATCACCGGGTCCCGTAAGCAGATCGAGCTTCAGGAAAAGCAGCTCCAGAACACGATCGAGCACCTCCAGGACCAGGCCAAGGCGGCGCTGGCCCAGGGCAGGGAGGACCTGGCGCGCGAGGCCCTGTCCCGCAAAGCCGCCGCTCAGACCCAGATCGACGGCATGGAGTCGCAACGCCAGCAGCTTGCCGAGGAGCAGGAGAAACTGGAGCACACCCTCGCGGCGCTGCAGCAGCGGGTGAACACCTTCCGCACCCAGAAGGAGGTGCTGAAGGCCCAGTACAGTGCTGCGAAGGCGGAGAGCGACATCGGCGCGACCGCCGCGGGCATCTCTACGACCTTCAACGACACCGGGGCGGACATCCAGCGGGCCACGGACAAGATCGCCACCATGCAGGCCCGGGCCGAGGCCGTGGACGAGCTGCTCCAGTCGGGCGTGCTCGAAGACGTCGGCGGGGAGACCGACGACATCCAGCAGGAACTGGAAGAGGCCGGGACGAACGCTCAGGTGGACAAGGAGCTCGCCGCGCTCAAGGCCGAACTTGGCACGGGCGAGGCGCCGCCGCAGATCACCTCGGGGTGACACCGGGCGCGAGGCGGGGCGGGCGCCGAGGTTAGACTCCGCTCGTGCCCGACCATCCCGCCCGCCGCCTGTGGGCGGCCCTCGAAACCCTGCACGATGTCACCTACTTCGCCGAGGGAGTCCGGCCTGCCGGGATCGCGCTGGGCCTCAGGGGTTTCTGGATGACCTACTTCGCCTTCCGGGCGGCGCCGCTCGGCCCGGTGCCAGCTGGTCCGGTCATCGCGGCGTTCGCCGGGTTCCAGCCAGCCATGGTCGCTAAGGCGCTGCCCGACGCGTGGTCCCGCGCCACGCCGCAGGCGTGCCTGGACGCGCGCGCCAGGGTCAGCTCTGCCGCGTTGCGGGAGGCCGGCGCGGAGCCGGATGCGTGCGATCGGGCGGCCGCGATCCTCGGTCCGGTGGCCGAGGCCGCGGATCCGACCGGCCGGCCGCTGTTCGCGGCCAACGCCGCCGTCGCGCCGCCCGGCGACGCGCTGGGCAGGCTCTGGCAACTGGCCACCACGCTGCGCGAGCACCGTGGCGATGGGCACATCGCAGCCATGGTCAGCGAGGGCATCACCGGGCTGGAGGCGCACCTGCTGCAGGCCGCGGCGGGCCGGTTCCCGCAGGCAGTGATCCGGCAGGTGCGCGGCTGGTCCGAGGGCGAGTGGGCCGCCGCGGCGGGCGCGCTGCGCGCCCGCGGCCTGCTCAGCGGGGACGGCGCCGCCGGCCCGGACGGTGCTGCCGCCCCGGACAGTGCTCTCAGCCTCACCCCGGCCGGCCGCGCCGTCCTGGACACGATCGAGGCGCACACCGACGAGCGGGCGTGGACCGGGGGGCTGGCGGCGCTCGGCGAGCGGGGCATCGAGGAGGTTCTTGCCCTGCTCCGGCCGTCGGTGCGCGCGGTAGCCGCGTCCGGCATGCTGCCCGACATCAACCCGACCGGACTGCCCTACCCCGGCTAACGCGCGACCACTAACCTTGACCGGCCGGCTTGCCGGGGACACCGATGATGGTTTCGGTGCCGTCGTCCCAGCGCCACGGCACGTGGTGGCCCTGCAGGTGCACGCCGCCGATCCACCGGTCGATGCCGTTGAGGGCGATCTGGTCGGCCTCGCCGGCCAGTACCCGCGCCCCGGCGCTGGTCAGCCGCGTGCCGGTTGTCCGCTCGACGCGGCGGCCGGGCGGGTCGAGGCGGAGCAGCGGGTTCGGCCCTTGGGCCATCCGGTCCATCCGGCTAAAGCACGTGGTGTCTCCCAGGTACGGCCGCGTCTCCCGCGCACTGGCCCGCACAAAGGCCGTCCCGGCGTCGGGCGCGCCGTCGGCGACTGCGGCCAGCACCCGCCGCTCGGTCAGCGACAGGCCGTCCCGCGTCGCCGGGTACTCCCGGCTGAGCCGGTCGAACGCCTCGCCCAGGAACCGCAGCTCGCCCAGCCGCGCGGCGGCGATGGCGCCCAGGCCCCCGGGGGCAGGCGCGCGGAAGGCCGCCCACGCGCGGGTGGCCAGCTCGAGCGCCGCCGGGGTCAGCCGCGCGCACGCGTTCGTGTGCGGCAGTTCGCGCAACTGCTCGGCGGTCAGCTCCCCGAGGCCGCCGAAACGGGCGATGCCCGGGTGTTCGCCGATGCAGATCAAGGTGACGCGCTCGGCGGGAACGCCCAGGCCGGCCAGGCGAGCGAGGATCTCGGTGATCTGCAGCTGGTCGTACAGGTCCGCCTCGAACCACAGCACGTACTCCCCGCCGCGGTTCGCCTCCAGGGCCTGATCCCGCTCGGCGAACTGGCGCATCGCTTCGGCGCGCTCGACGCCCTCGTAGGCGGCGAGGTACTTGGCCCTGATCCGGCGCAGCTCGGCGGGCGCGGCCTCGGGCACCGGCCCCTCGTGCAAGATGTCGCGCCAGTAGACCACGCGCCGCGCGAGCCCGGTCCCCGGCACGTCGGTGGCGCTGCCGTTGCTGATGTGCAGCGCCTCGGGCATCCAGTCGAGCGGGGAGTCATCCGGCGTCGTGCCCGGGCGCCCGGCCAGGAGCGTGCGGCGGGCGGTCGCGTACGACTCGCCGGTCTTGGCCATCCGGGCGCGCACGCGCCGTTTGAAACCGGCCTGCTTGGTCATGATCGTCTCCCGCGTCCCTGCCGGGATCCCCCAGCGATCGCTGCGGCGGGCGCGCGATCAACGAATAATGTTCCGGCCGAGAGGTGGGCCTCCCTTTGCCTCCATCGGATGACCCGGCTGGGGCGGGCCGCCGGAGGTTGGGCGCGGACGGTCGCCGCCTCTCAAGGTACTCGTCGGCCGGTGCGCCGCACGACCCAGCCCGCTGTCCATGACGTCTGCCAGGTTGGTCATGCGGCTTTCAGTCGCGCACGGATTCGTGGCTGCCGCGCACCGAAATGAGCAGGGCTCCGGCGGCGAAGACGGCGGCCGCGCAGAGTGCGCCGCCCAGGTCGTGCGGCGGCCGGGCGGGCCAGAGCCATGGCGTGGTGGCGTTGCCCGCCAGCGCGGTCTCGGTGAGCACCAGGTAGGCCATCGGGCCGGTCCAGGCGAATGCCCCGCCGAGCACGGCGGCCGAGAGCAGGCCGATGCCGGTGATCCCGGCGACGTTGCGCATCAGGGCCAGGAAGCCGCCGGGCAGGCCCCCCCCGGCCGCCCCGGCCGCTAGTAGGCCGACGGCGGCCGCGGTCAGCACGACGATGGCGCCCAGCCGCAGGTAGGGGAGCCAGCGTCCGGTGGCTCGTTCTGGCTCGCCGAACGGGCCGTACGCGGTGACCGCGACGACAGCGGCGGCGCCGGTCTCGATCGTCAGCGGTATCACGAGCTGGGCGGCGGGGCCGCCGGCGATGGTCCAGCGCCAGCGCAGCGCGGACCACAGCAGCGCACCGAGCCCGGCCAGCAGCGCCAGCGCGGCCGGGGCCCGCCGGCTGATCAGGTACAGGCAGGCCAGGCGCAGCCAGCCGTGGACCGCGCCGCGCGCCGGGGCGGCGCCCGGCGCGGACTGGCGTACCCCGGCGGCGGTCATGGCAGCCGCGCCAGGGTCAGCTGGCCCGCCCGCAGCGCCGCCAGGTGGGCCGCGAGCCAGGCTCGCCGGGTGGCGGGCGGCAGCGCGGCGAGCCGCCTCGCCACGGCGTAGACAGGTCCGTTCGCGCGATGCGGGCCTGGCGCCGGCCCTCCCGTTACCCGTGCCCACGACGGGAGCCCGGCGAAGGCAAGCAGGCTCGGCTGCGCGGCGATCGGCACGCCGGCATTCTGCAGCAAGGCCGCCTGCACGGCCCGCTGCGCCAGCGTGCCGACCTCGCTCCCGGCGCCGACGAACGCGTGCACGAACAGCAGCCGCACCTGCCCGGCGACCTCACCGTCGGTCCACCCGAACGCGCCGGGCAGGCCGAGGGCGCCGAGCGGCATGCCGAGCACCGGCGGGTGACCGCTGATCGTCATCGCCTGGCCGCCCTGGCCCTCGCCGGCGCTGTAGCGCGCGGCGGTCTGGACAGCTCGCACCGGCGCGCCGGGCAGCCCGGCCACCTCACGGACGACCGGGGCCAGCGCCGCCGTCACGTGCGCGAGGTCGGACCGGTAGTCCGGGTTCAGGCAGACCCGGAACCCGGGCCCGGCGCAGTCCGGGACATAGGCGATGGGCTCGTCGTTCGCCGCGTCGTGCAGCGCGGGGATGAGCAGGCCATGCGGCCCGAGCTTGGCCGTGCTGGCCAGCCCGGCCGCGGTTCCCGCCGCGGCCACACCGGCGAGAGCAGCGACGGCGGCGGCGCGCCGGAGCCGCGGCCCGCCCGCCGCGGCGGGCAGGCCGAGCAGGCCCAGCGCCGCGACCGCGATCCCGGCCAGGAACATGATCCTGGCGATCGGCAGGTCCGGCAGCCAGGGGTAGAGCAACCCAGAGTCGGCCTGGAAGTTGCCGTTGGAGTTGGTCGGCAGGATTTGCGCCCAGCCGCTGGTGTGGCTGAACCCGATCTGTGACGACGTCATCATCACGAACAGCGCGCCGAACGCGGCCAGCGGCGCGGCAAACCGGCTCGGATAGAACACGCCGACGGCGAAGCCCGCCGCGCTGAGCGCCAGCACCGCCGCCGCGCCGACCGCGAGCCACCACCACGGCGGCTCACCCCGGACGCCCTGGTGTGCGTAAACGGCGAACAGGACGCCGACGAAGGCAAGGTAGCCGCCGACCGCCCAGATCGCGGTCGCCGCCCAGGTGGCGAGTTGCACCGCCCAGCGCGGCCGGGCGGCGGCGGTCAGCAGGTCGCCGGTGCCGCGGCGGCCGTCCCGCGATCCCATCCAGGCGGCCACGCCCGCCACAAACGGGGCGAAGTCGACGATCGTGTGGCCCTGCCCCATGTTCCAGAACGCGCGCAGCACCCAGTACGGCGGCATGGCCGTGCTCGGCCGGTAGGAGTCGAACCAGAACAGCGCGGCGATCAGCGGCAGGAGCCACGGCATCACGTTGTGGCGCAGCTCCAAGCGCAGCAGCCGGGCCGCGGTCAGCGGGACCGCGCCTGCGGCCGGGGGCGGCGCGCGCCGTGCCGGGGCCTCGGTCGCCGCGGTCATGACCGTGCCACCACGGCGGACCGGGCCGCGGCAAGCACCGCGCTGTAGCCGCGCTCCAGCGGGGCGTCGCCCGCCGCGCCGCTGCCCTCACCGCGGGCGGTCAGCTCGACCGGGGTGCCGTGGAAGACGATCTTCCCGGCGTCCATCAGCGCGACCTCGGTGCACGCGGCGGCGACGTCCTCGACCAGGTGAGTGCTGACGATCACGGTGGCCCGCTGGCCGAAGTCGCGCAGCAGGCCACGGAACGCCACCCGCTGCTCCGGGTCCAGCCCGGCGGTCGGCTCGTCCAGCAGCAGCAACTCCGGCTCGTTCACGATCGCCTGCGCGATCCCGACCCGGCGGAGCATCCCTCCGGACAGCGTGCGCAGCTTGGCGCGGGCCTTGTCACCCAGCCCGACATGCTCGATGGCGGCCGCTACGGCACGCGGTACCTGCCGCGGCGGCATGTCCTTAAGCAACGCGAAGTACTCCACGAAATCGACCACCGTGAACCCCGGGTAGTAGCCGAGTTGCTGCGGCAGGTACCCGAGCCGGCGCCGAATCTCCCGCCGCGGGCCATAGCCACCGGGATCGCGGCCGAGCAGGCGTAGCGTGCCGGAGGACGGCGGGAGGACGGTGGCCATCATCCGCAGCAGCGAGGTCTTGCCCGCCCCATTCGGGCCGAGCAGCCCGAACACCCCCGGCCCCGCCGCCAGGGTCACCCTGGCCACCGCCCGGGTGTGGCCGAACCTGCGGGTCAGCTCCGTGAGCTCGACGTTCATCGTGTTCCTCTCGGGATCCGGGTCGCGAACAACACGACCGCGACGCAGCAGGCGGCGAACGCCAGATAGGGGAGGACAAGGGAGGGGTCGGTGACCGCCGCGGTGTAGCGCCCCCTCACGGCCTCGTCGGCCAGGATCGCGATGGCCCAGCCCGCCGAGCCCGCCGCGACGCCCACGTTCGGCGACCGGGTGACCGTCGCCGCGGCCAGCGCGAGCGCGCAGACCGCGGTCATCGGCACCAGCCAGCCGAACGTCACCGCGGCCGCGGCCCCCGACGCGGCCGAGGCGGCCATCCCTAGCGCCGCGTCCAGGCCGAACACCGCCAGCGCCCGCACCAACAGCACCATCCGGTCGCTGACCGCCATGCTCTGGGACAGCTCCCAGGCCGGGTCGATGCCCGGTCCGTAGGCGTAGGCGATGCCCACCGCCGCGACCGCGGGCGCGAGCAGGGCCACCCACGGCTGGCCCGTCCCAAGTGCGATTCCCGCCCCGGCGATCAGCACGACCACGGTGGCGATCACCCACCCGAGGAGCAGCGATGGCGTGGTCACCAGGGCCCTGGCCAGGCCTGGCGAGCGGAGCAGCCGCCCGGCTGCCCGCTCCACCGGACCCGGGTGGCGGCGCCACACCTGCCCCGCCACGCCGAGCCACACCCGGTCCAGGTTGACGTCGTGCGGGCCCGCGTCGTCGTACCTACCGGTCAGCAGGTCATCACCGTTCATCGCCCGCCTCCCTCTCGCTCCGGCGCACTGTGCCGCAGGACCGCGCGCATCAGCTGCCTGGCCCGGTGCGCGCGGCTTTTCACCGTCCCTGCGGAAACGCCCATCAGCTCGGCCACCTCGGCCACCGTCTTGTCTTCGACGTACATCAGCCGCCAGGTCTCACGTGCCGCGCCGCCTTCCGGTCCGAGCGCGCTGACCGCACGGGCCAGCTCGGCCCGGGAAAGGGCCGCCTCGGCCGGGTCACCGGGATCCTGTCCACCGGCGGCGGCCAGGGCGGGCAGGAGCAGCTCGGCCGGCCCGCGGCGGCGCAGCCACAGCGCCGCCTGGCGCCGGGCGATTCCCCACAGCCAGCCGCCCGCGGCGCCCGGCCGGTAGCCGCTCGCGCCGCGCCACACCGCGAGAAACGTCTCCTGCAGCACGTCCTCGACCTCGGCGGCAGGCAGGACACCGCGCAGGCGGCCAGCCAGCCACGGCGCGTGCCGCTGGAACAGTTCCCGCAGCGCGACGTCGTCGCCCCGGGCCACGGCGGCGATCAGCGCATCGTCGTCCATCGCTTCTCTATTGCGTTCAGGCGGCATCTGGTTCGCCGAAGCGGCCCAGACAGCGCCTCCGCGGCGTCAGCGGCCGACCGGGCCCGGCAGCTTAATGCTGACACGGGGCGCCGTGGTAACCGGCGAGTCACTTGCACGGTGCAAAGGTGACCAGGCGCGCGGCGAGCCGGCGGCCCAGTCGATAAGGAGCGCGGTCAGCAGCACCATCCCGATGCCGACCGCCGTTCCGGCGACGGTATCGGTGAAGTAGTGGTAGCCCCGGGCCACCATGGAGGCGGCGACGCCGGCCGCGATGAGCGCGGCTCCGACTACCAGCAGCAGGCGCACTGCGCCGGGCAGGCGCGGGCGCGAAGGGCCAGCCAGCAGGACCGCGCAGGTGGTGGCGAGGGCGAACAAGGCGGTGGTATGCCCGCTGGGGAAGCAGTTGTAGCCGCTGAGGATGGTCCGCCCGACGAGCGGCTTGAGCACGTACTCGGTGAGCGCCACCGCTCCGGGCACGGCAAGGGCGGCCAGTGCGGCCCCGCGCCACCGGCGCGTGGCCAGGCAGGCCAGGATCAGCGTGGCGGTCAGCACGGTGAACGGGACCTGGCCGCCCAGTTTGGCCAGCATGCGCAGTTGCCCCTCGTACTGGCCGAGGGCGCTGCGGACGTGGGCGTCCACGGCTGCGTCCAGGCCGCCGGGGCGCGCCTGGCCGGCGAACGCCAGCGCGAGAGATGCCGTCACCGCCACGCACCCGGTCACCACCAGGACGGCCGGGCGGCGCAGCCCCGGGGACAGCAGCGGCCATGGCGCCGTCCGTCGTCGTAGCTTCATCCCCCGTGGCATCAGCCAAGCTTATGGGGACACGGCGGCTGCCAAGGCCAAGCCTTGGCCGTTACAGGCCGCTGGGCCAGGTGATCGACTCCGGGGCGACCAGGGGAGTGCCGACCTGGAGCTGTATCTGGGCATGCTTCGTGATCGGGATGTCGCGCGGGTTGCCGTGGTAGGCCTTGCCGTTGTAGATCGCCGTGACGTGCCCCTTCTCCGGGCCGACCTGATCGGGCCCCAGCGGCTGGCCCCATATGTGGAAGAAGTTGCCCACCGTGAAGGTCCGGTGGACCGGCGACTCGGTGTGGATGATGCCGTCGGCGGCGTGCGTATGCAGCCAGTAGAAGCACCTCCCGTTGCTGATGAACTGGCCCTGCGGGGTGTTCTGGGCCTGCGCCCCTGGTATGCCGATGCCGGCCGGTATCTGGCGGGGCGAGCCGTTCACGAAGACGGTCAGGTGCGCGTGGATGTGGAACAGCACCTGCTCGCTGGTGTCGCAGCGGATGCCATCCACCGGCTCGCCGGTGGCCTTGGTGGAGGTGCTGGACAGCGGCGGACCGTCCGGGATCGGCACGCCTTCAGGGCCGTTCGGGCCCGGGGGCGGGGCGGGCTTGAGCGTGCCCAGCGTGCTCAGTGAGGTGAGCTTCGGTGGCGACGACGAGCCAGAGCCGCCACCCGTCGCCGAGCCCCCTGAGGTGACCGCGAGCGTGATGCCGACGGCCGCGCCCCCGACAACCACCACCGCGCCGAGCGCCATCAGCCAGCGCTGCCGACGGCGCCGCCGCGCCTCCGCCGCCCTGGCCTGCGCGATTTTCTGGCGTGCGCGCTGCTGCCTGTTCCTGTTGCTCTTGGACACGGCACCGTTCCCTGATCGGGCCGCCGGATGGCGGGCGGAGCGCCGTGCGGCCGCGAGCACGGCGGTTACTATCTACGGTCTACGTACGTAGACAGTAGCATGGTTGCAGAAGTGCGGAACGCCGGCAGCCGGCACCTGGGCTGGCTGGCCGCGGTGCAGGAGGCGGGATGCGCGGATTCGGCGGCCTGGAGTCGGTGATCATGCACATGGTAGGGGATCAGGACGGCACGGTGACCGCGCGCGAGCTTTCGACGAACTGCGCGAGAACCGGTCGATCGCCTGCACCCGGTGATGAGCACGATGGACAACCTGCGCCGGGAGGGCTGGCTGGCCCGGGCCAAGGAGGCAAGGCCTGCCGGGTACACGGCGACGGGTACACGGCGACCGCCAGCCGCGAGGAGTGCAGCGCCCGGCTGATGCGGGAGGCGCTGGCCGGCGGGGGAGACACCGAGGCGGTGCTGAGCCACTCCCTCGCGCGTCAGAGGCCGAGCAGGTAGCCGGCCAGCCCGGCGGGCTCGGCCAGCGCGATGAGATGGCCGCCGGGCAGCAGGTCGGCCGCGACGCCGAGCCGGTCCGCGGCCAGTTTCCGCTGGAAGCCGGCCGGGAAGAACCGGTCGCTGGCGCCCGCCACGGCCCGGAGCGGGACCGCGGGCCACTCCGCGAAGCCGCACACCGACCCGAACACCACCTCGGCCTCGGGCCGCTGGTAAGGCAGGCCAGCCTCCGCCACCTCCGGTGGCACGTCGTGGAGGAAGTAGGCGCCGAGGTCGAACTCGGGACTGTAGCCGCCGGTCAGCGCCGCGTCGATCCGCGCTTGCTCCCATCCGGTGTTGCCCCACCACGCTCCCGGGGTCTCACCGGGCACCGGGATCATCGCGTTGACGAAGACCAGGGCGCGGACGCCGGACCGCGCGGCGGCCAGCGGGGCGGTGAACCCGCCGAGCGACTGCGCGACGAGCACCACGTCGTCGCGGCCGCCGATGGCGCCGGTGACCAGGCTGGCGTACTCGGGGAGCCCGGCGGCCTCGTCGTCGCCGGGCAGCTCCACGGCGATCGCCTCGTGCCCGGCCTCGCGCAGCAGCGGCGCGACACGATGCCAGTACCAGGCCGACCCGCCGGCGCCGGGAATCAGCACAAAGCTGGTCACGACAGTCCCAGGGCCGGGCCCAGCGCGCGGTAGGAGGGCAGCGGGTCGGCGCCCTCTTCGGTGATGAGCTGGAGGCAGACGTGGTCGGCGCCGGCGTCGAGGTGGCGGGTGAGCTGCGCGGCGATCTCGGCCGGGCTGCCGTGGGCGACCAGCGCGTCGATCAGCGCGTCGCTGCCGGCCCCGCTGAGGTCCGCCTCGCTCCAGCCAAGCCGGCGCAGGTTGCTGGTGTAGTTGACCAGGCCGAGATACGGGCGCTGCACCCTCGCCCGGCCGAGTGCGCGGGCCAGGTCCTGGTCGGTGCTCAGCACCACCTTGTGCTCGGGCGCGAGCAGCGGGCCGGGGCCCAGCACGGCCCGCGCCTGGCGGGTGTGCTCGGGCGGGACGAGATAAGGGATAGCGCCGGCGGCGCGGTCCCTGGCGAGGCCCAGCACCCTCGGGCCCAGGGCGGCCAGCACCAGGCTGTCGCGGGGGACACTGCCGGCCTGGAGCACGTCCACGTAGCGGGCGAGCGTCTCGTACGGCCTGGCGTACTGCTGCGCCGCCTCGCGGTGACCCGCGCCGATCCCCAGCAGGAACCGGCCGGGGTGGCGCGACTGCACGCGGGCGAACGAGTGTGCCACGTCCTCCGGCCGGTTCTGCCACATGTTCACAATGCTGGTGGCGAGCGTCAGCGTGGTGGTCGCGTCGAGAAGTTTCTCGGCTTGGATCAGGTCCCCGGCCGGTGACGAGCCCAGCCACAGCGCGCCGAAGCCGAGCCGTTCGATGTCCGCGGCAAGCTCCGGTGTCACCAGGCTCGCGCGGCGCCAGACCCCGAATCGTCCCAGCCGGCTGGCTTCCGTCATGCAGCCACCTTAGTGACGGTGCGGCGGGGTCACCGAGCCCGGTGGCGGGATGGCGCCGGGTCCCGAGGTGTTGCACTTGAGCGCACCCGGGTCGACGTTGAGCAGCGGCGGGGCCAGGGCCGGCCTGGCACGGGATAGACCCCGAGCCCTAAGCCGGTGGCAGCGGGCCCGCCAGATGCGCACTGTCCGGTAAGGTGTGCGCCACTAACGGAGGGGGCCGGGTGACGGGCACGGCGTGGGAGCATCAGCGCGAGGTGCGCGAGGCGCTGCTGACGATCGTGTCCGGCCCGCAGCTGGGCGCCGCGGTGTCGCGCATGTCGGAGGTGGGGGCGGACCGGCAAGCGCCAATCCGGACGCTGAGGCGCCTGCCCGCGGTTCCGGCGCCTGCCCCGCTCGACGACTCGATCCTGTGACCGGGATGGCCGCGCCAGGCGCCGGGCTGCCGGCGCGAGCCCGGGCAGCCCGCACCGGGCCGCGCGGGCGGATGGCGGGCCGTCACCGCCACAGAGCGCGGCGCGGCGCACCGCGCGGCGGGCATCCCCAACCAGGACGCGGTCGCGACCATCCCGCTGGCGAACGGCGGGATGGTCGCGGCGGTCGCGGACGGCCATGGCCACAGCCGTCACTTCCGCAGCGCCCGCGGGGCGCAGCTGGCCGTATCGATCGCCTGCCAGGCCGCCCACGACCTCGCCATCCGGCCGGGCGGCTTGCCGGGGCCCGGCCAGGAAGAGGAGGAGCTGCGGCGCGTGCTGGCGCCGGGCATCGTCGCCCGGTGGCGGGACGCGGTGCTGGCCGACGTGGCCGGCGAGCCGTTCACCGGCCCGGAGAACGCGGTGCGCCGCGGCGACGACGCGACCATCCCGTACGGCACGACGCTGCTGCTGGCCATCGGGCAGGGGCAGCGCCTGCTGCTGGCGCAGATCGGTGACGGCGACATCGTCGGCATCGGCCCGGACGGCACGGCGCTGCTGCCGGTGCCGGGCGACCCAATGCTCGACGGCCGTCACACCACCAGCCTGTGCTCACCGCGCGCGGCCGGGTCGTTCCGGGTGGCCGCGGCCGGCCTGGCGGGCACGCCGCTGCTCGGTGTCCTGCTGGCCACCGACGGGTACGGCAACGCCCAGGTGGCGCAAGCGTGGGAGGCCGTGGTGAGTGCCGACCTGGCCGCGCTGATCCCGGCACACCCCGTGCCGTCGCTGGCCAGCCGACTGCCGGAGTGGGCGAGCCGGTGCGCCTCGCTGGACGGCAGCGGCGATGACACGACCCTGGCGCTGCTGCTCACCCCGGCCGCGGCAGCCCCGGCGCCCGGGCCGGCATGCCGTTTCCCGGCAGCCAGACGGCGGGCGCCGCGCGCAGCGATGCGGCCGCCGGGGAAGGTGAACGGTGAACGAGCTTCAGGTCAGTTGCGAGGGCCGCCGGTACCGCTTTGAGCAGAACCAGGTCGTCAGGATCGGCCGGAGCACCAACAACGACGTCGTGGTCAGCCACCCGACGGTGTCCCGGCAGCACGCCCGGCTGGCCTACGGCCCGGACGGGTGGGTGTTCGAAGGCCTGGGCCGGGCCGGCACCTTCCGGAACGGCAGCGCGGTCACCAGTGTGCTGTTGCGCGAGCCGGTGGAGCTGGCCCTGGCCTCGCCGCACGGCCCGGTGATCCAGTTCGAGCCGCTGGAGCCGGCCAGCCCCGCGGCGGTCACGGGTCACGAGGCGCCAGCTTCGCGCGCCGCCACGGACGGCGATGGCGGCCCGCTTCCACCGGCCGGACCCTTCCATACCGCCGCGATGCCGCGCAGCCCGGCGCCGCCGCGGATCGGCAGCGCCGCGGAGGCGCGCGACGAGCTGGCCTCGGCATTCCAGATCCTGGTCCCGGTCCGTAGCTGGCTGACCGACCCCGGGTGGCGCCAGGGCCTGCGGCTCCTGGTCATCGCGTACGCGCTGCTCCCGCTGGTGTTCATCGCGCTGTTCGCCTCGTCGGGGAACCTGACCACCCCCGGCTGGGCGTACAGCCTCTACGTCGCGCCGCTGTGGGGGGTGGCGTTCTGGCTGCTAATCCGCCCGCCGGAGCCATACGGCAAGCAAGAGCTGCTGATCGGGCTCGGCATCGTCATCTGGGTGATGATCTGGATGAGCGTGGTCTCGGTCCATGTCAACGCCGCGCTCAACCCCAAGAGCTTCGGCGGCGCGCTCCTGGTCGGGTTCAACGAGGAGATCACCAAGGCGCTCCCGATCCTGGTGGCCGCGCTGTTGCTGCTCCGGCTGCGCGGGGTGAAGCTGGACGTGCGGATGTGGATGTTCCTCGGCACGATCGCCGGGCTCACGTTCGGCGTCCGGGAGGCATCCCAGTACACCACGCTCGCCATCGAGCACATCGCCGCGGCGGCGGTGACCCATTCCGCCAACGCGGCGGTGATCGGGGCGCTGAGCTTCGCCTACCGCGTGTTCGTTGACGGGTTCCAGCACGCGATCTGGGCCGGGCTCTCCGCGTTCTTCATCGGCATCGCGGTGAACTACCCGCGGCGGCGGGTGCAGCTCATCGTCTTCGGCGTGACCATCGCGGCGGTGCTGCACGCGCTGAACGACTGGTACCTGTCCAACTTCTCCGCGCCGTGGCCGTGGATCGTGCTGCAGGCGCTGTCGCTGCTGCTGTTCCTCGGCTACACGATGTCGGCCGCCTCGATCGAGCACAGGGTGCGCCGGACGCCGTTGTTCCGCGGCGAGTCCATGATCTTGGACAAGTTCACCGAGACGGGGGAGCGCCATCGCGGCTGAGGCTGGTCAGCCCGTGGCGGCGCCGCGCCGGGCCGGACTTAACGCGCAGGTGAGACGCTTATGCCCATTGCATGGCAAATGCGTTACTACAGCTTTACTTATCCATGGTTTTTTCTTGACTCTCATCTATCGTACGGTCGCGCAGACCCCGACAGACACGGCAGAAGGGTGAAGGCCGGACATTTTTGCCGTGACTGTACCCAACTCACGAAGGAGCCCGAATGGTACGCAGATGGTGCATCCCCCTTGCTGGGCTGGTCCTCGTCGGCGGTGCGCTCGCAGCGTCCGCCCCCGCGACCGCGGCCAGCCACCCAGCCAGGCCCACCATCCACCTGATCAGGCCCGCCATGCACGGCACAGCGCCCATGGCCGCTTTTGGCCGGTCCGCGAACGCGGCTGCGTCCCAGAACTGGGCCGGGTACGCGGCCCACACCAAGACCTACAAGCAGATCTCGGCAAGCTGGGTCGAGCCCACCGCCCACTGCACCGGCAGCCGCACGTTCTCCAGTTTCTGGGTCGGCCTCGACGGCTACAACAGCAAGAGCGTGGAGCAGACCGGCACCGAGGTGGACTGCAGCGGCGGCCACGCCAGGTACAGCGCCTGGTATGAGATGTTCCCGGCACCCCCGGTGAACTTCAGCAACCCCGTGCACCCGGGTGACCACTTCACCGGCTCGGCCACCTTCACCGGCAGCGGCCACTACACCCTGGTGCTGAAGGACATCACGCAGGGCTGGTCGCACACCGTCCACAAGACCCGGACCGGCGCGCACCACTCCTCGGCAGAGGTCATCGCCGAGGCGCCCTCCACGTTCGGCGGAGCCATCCTCCCCTTGACCAACTTCGGCACCGCGCACTTCAGCAACGCCAAAGTGAACGGGGCGGCGATGGGCAGGGCCAACCCGATCAAGATCATCATGGTAAACGGCAGCGGGCGCGCCAAGGCCTCGGTGTCCGCCCTGGCCGGCGGTACGGCGTTCAGCGCGAGGTGGCTACACAGCACCTGATAGACAGTGCTGGGCCGGGGTGACCGCTGGAACCCCGGCCGGTCCAGCGGCCCCCGCGGCTCGGTCGCGGGGGCTGCGGCCTGCCCGGCCGCTGAGACCACCGGCCCGCCCCGGCTTATTCCGGGCGGGTGCGGCGCAAGGTACGGCCGCTCAACGTGACCAGCAGGCGATCCAGGTAGTCCTCGACGGCGTCGCCGGGGCATCGGCGGCGTGGCGGGTCATGCCAGCGCCTCGCGCCGGAGCGGCGGCCACGTCCTGCCCGCCGCGGGCGTGCCCAGCACCCGGGCCACCGACCCGCTGAACTCCCGCCACTGCTCGGCCTGCTCGGCCAGGGCTGCCGCGCCGGCCGGAGTGAGCCGGTAGATGCGCCGCCGCCGCCCGGACACCAGGTCCCACGCGCTGGCCAGCAGGCCGGTCTCCTCCAGCCGGTGCAGCGCCGGGTAGACCGTGCCCTCGGGCAGCTCGAACGCGCCGTCGCTGCGCTCGCGCAACCGGGTGATGACCTCGTAGCCGTGGCCAGGCCCGCGGCTGAGCACCGACATCAGGAGCAGGTCCAGATGTCCCTTCAGTCGCTCCGATCTCATACCTAGCAATGCTAGGTATCATCGGGCCGGGCCGTCAAACCGGCCCGCCGGGGCCCGGGCGCTGCCTGCCCGGGCCTGCGGGTGAGGCTAGGGGTGCAGGGTGAGGCCGCGGCAGACCTTGTCGACCGCGTTGCGCGGCCCGTAGACGGCGACCCCGGCCAGGACCAGCGACTCCGCGGCCACGGCGCGCACGGCAGCCCGGTTGGCGTCGTCGTCGCCGGTGGCGAACAACTCCTCGGTGTAGACGGCGGCGGGCATCTCCCGGGCGACCGCCCGCTGCCGGACCGTGGCGAGCGTGTCGGCCGGCCCGGTGTAGACGAGCACGGGCTGGCGGAACATCTCCAGGTAGCGGTGGCCGGAACCGTCCTCGTAGGGCTTGCCCGCCACCTCGCCGATGCCCGCGGCGATCCCGCTGGCCAGGAACGCCGTCACATTCAGCTTCTGCCACACCGCGAGGTCGGAGCGGACCGCGATGGCGATCTTCGTGTCAAAACGCATCTGCCCAGAATCGGCCGCTGCGCGCGGCGGTGTCTTGAACGCTGGAGCGCGGCAGCCAGGCCGGGCCGGCATACTGGTTAGGTGAGTCGTGACGAGCCGGGGGACTGCGCGCGGTACTGGCGGTCGCCGGATGGCCGGCTCGAAGCGATGCACGCCCATTTCCGCGGGCACGTCTACCACCGGCACAGCCACGAGACCTACTCGCTCGGGGTGACCGAGTCCGGGGCGCAGGGGTTCACCTGCCGGGGCGCCGGGCACGTCAGCACGGCCGGCCTGGTGATGGCCTTTAACCCCGACGATCCGCATGACGGACACGCCGCCACCGGGAACGGGTTCACCTACCGGATGGTCCACATGGCCCCGGACCTGCTCACGGACCTGCTCGCCGACTTCACCGGCGCGCCGCCGGCCATGCCGCTGTTCACCGCCCCGGTCATCGCCGACCCCGCGCTCGCGGGCGCGGTGCGGCGGCTGCACCGGTCGCTGACCGGGCCCGCCAGCCCGCTGGAGCAGTCGGAGCGGCTCGCCGCGGTCGCCGCCCTGGCGGCCCGCCACGCGGCCGGGCCGCGCCAGCCGGATCGCCCGCACACGCGCCCGGACGGGCTCACCCGGCGACCAGGCCCGGGCCGCCGACCGGGTCCGCGCGCTCTTGTCCGGCGAGCACGCCGCGCAGGCCACGCTGGCCGACCTCGCCGAGGTCGCGGGCTGCAGCCGGTTCGCCGCCTACCGCGCCTTCCGCGGCCGCTTCGGCCTGCCGCCCAGCGACTATCAGCGGCAGCTACGGCTGCGCGCGGCCCGCCGGGCCCTGGCCGGCGGGACCGCCGTCGCCGACGTCGCGGCGGCGACCGGGTTCGCGGACCAGGCCCACCTGACCCGGTGGTTCCGCCGCTGCTACGGGATCACGCCGGGCGCCTACCGGGCAGCGTGTGCCTGACCCCTCACCCGGTGCTCAGCGGGCCCGGGTCAGGTCGTACACGGTCACCCCGCCGACGGTCTCCGCCGTGAAGTGGGCCCGCACCCAGGCGGTGATCTGCGCGGCGGCGCCGGAACCGCCGCCGAAGCTGGCCTGGTTGGCGCCCACGAAGTAGTGGATCTCACCGGCCGCCACCAGGCGCTGGAACTGGGCCAGGGTTGGTGCGCCGTCGCTGCCGTTGAACCCGCCGATCGCCATGACCGGATCGCCGCTGGCCAGTTGCAGCGGGGCGGCGCTCTCCGAGCCCACCGTCGCGGCGGCCCACCGGTAACCGGCCGCCCCGTCGCGGAGCAGCCTGGTCAGCGCCGTCGCCACCTGGGTGTTCCCGCCCAGGCCGCCGGGACCGCCGGCGCCGCCCGCCCCGGGCGGGCGCTGTGCTCCGGTCGCGCCAGCGGGCGGCATCCTGCCCGCGCCGCCGGGGAACTGGCCGGGGGGCCCGCCCGCGGCGCCCGTCCCGCCGCGGGCGGCGCCACCCCCCGCTATCCGCGCGCCGCCGGGACCGGTCCCGCCCGGGCCGCCGCCGGATCCGCCGAACGCGGCCACGGCCGGACCGGCCGTCGGGAGGGCGCCGGTGTGGGCCGTCGCGGCGGTGTCGATGCTGTAGGCGGCCGGCCCGGCCAGCGCGGTGATCAGCGCGAGCGGGACGGCCAGGGCGGCCAGCATCCGGCCCCCGGCCCGGCCCGGCAGCGGGACCGGGCCGTCCCGGCGGGCCAGCGCCGGGGCCGCCAGCACCAACGCGGCGGCCAGCACACCGGTCGCCACGACCAGGCCCCGCAGCCAGGGCAGCCAGCCCGGCGCCCGGTCCAGCAGCACGTATCCCCAGGCCGCCGTGGCCAGAAGCGCGCCCGCCAGGGTCAGCCGCGCCCACAGCTGGTCCCGTTCCCGCCACAGCAGCACGGCGCCGATCCCGGTGAGCGCCGAGATCGGGGGAACCAGGGCGACGGTGTAGTACGGGTGGATGATGCCGGCCATGAAGCTGAACACGCCGCCGGTGATCAGCAGCCAGCCGCCCCACAGCAGCGCCGCGGCCCGGCGCCGGTCGGTCCGCGCGGCCCGCCAGCTCAGCCAGGCCATCGCGGCGAGCGAGATCAGCGCGGCGGGCAGCAGCCAGCTCACCTGCCCGCCCATGTCGGCCGCGAACAGCCTGGTCAGCCCGGCCGACCCGGTGAACCGCGGGCCCGCGCCGCCGCCGAAGCCGACCGAGCCGGTCTCGTTGCCATCCAATCGGCCCAGGCCGTTGTAGCCCAGGGCGAGCTGCAGCACGCTGTTCGTCGTGGAGCCGCCGATGTAGGGCCGGTCCGCCGCGGGGGTGAGCTCCACGATCGCCACCCACCACCCGGCGCCCGCGACCAGGGCCGCCGCGCCGGCCAGCAGCTGCCACAGCCGCCGGCCCAGCCGGGGCGGCCCGGCCACCAGGTAGGCCAGCGCGAACGCGGGGACCACCAGGAACCCCTGCAGCATCTTGGTGAGGAACGCGAACCCGAGCAGGCCGCCGGTCAGCGCCAGCCACCGGGTGCGCCCCGACTCGATCGCCCGCGTCGTGGCGTACGCGGCCGCGGTCATCAGCAGCACCAGCAGCGCGTCGGGGTTGTCGTACCGGAACATCAGGACGGCCACCGGGGTGAGCGCCGCGGCGCCGGCGGCGATCAGCCCGGCCGCCGGGCCGTGCCAGCGGCGCACGGTGGCGTAGAGCAGCGCCGCGCTGGCCACGCCCTCGGCCGCCTGTGGCAGCAGCAGGCTCCAGGAATTGAGGCCGAACGACCTGGCGGAGAGCTCCATGACCCACAGCGACGCGGGCGTCTTGTCCACCGTGATGAAATTCGAGGCGTCGAACGACCCGAAGAAGAACGCCTTCCAGCTCTTGGCGCCCGCCTGGACCGCCGCGGCGTAGAAGTCATTGGCCCAGCCATTGCGCGACAGGCCGGCGGCGTACAGGGCGGCGGTGAGGACGAGCAGCGCCAGCAGCGCGGGCCGGGCCCAGCGGGGGTCGGCGGGCCTGCCTCGTACCAGGGCAGCCAGGCGCCCGCGCCGGGGCGAGCCGCCGGGGCGGGTGCGCAGCGGGCCGGTGGTGGTCGTGGTCATGAGTAATGTCCGTTCGGTTCGGTGCTGCGGCGGGGAACGATGGCCAGCGGCGCGGCGCCCTGGCCGGCCGGGATCTGCGGGGCCGGACTCGGGCCGGGCCGCTGCCGGAACACCCAGCGCCGGTAGAGCACGAACCGCAGCGCGGTGGCCGCCAGGCTGGCGGCGAGGAGCACGGTCACCTCGGTGCTCCGGGCGGGCCGGGGCGCCGCCGCGTGCAGCGCGGTCAGCGCGGCGGAGGTCAGCGCCAGCCCGGCGGCGAACGCGAGCAGCCCCTGGGCCTGGTGCCGCGCCAGGCCCGGCCGCCCCCGGATGCCGAACGTGACGCGGCGGTTGACGGCGGTGTTCAGCAGCGCGGTGACCAGCAAGCTGATCGCGTTGGCCGGCTGCGGCGCCAGCGGGATGCGCAGGCCGAGGTAGACCAGGACGTAGGCCACGGTGCTGGCCGCGCCGACTGCCAGGAACCGGACTAGCTGCCCGCTCGCCGGCCCCGGCGGGCCCTGTGCCGGTGGCGCCGTGCCGCCCAGCCGCGGCATGCGGAGGGCGCCGCGGCAGAACTGCCAGCGCATCCGGGCGATGCCGCGCAGGTCGGCCAGCGCGGTCGGGACCACTCGGACGCGCGAGTCCGGGTCGTCGATCCAGTCGACCGGTATCTCGTGGATGCGCAGCCCGGCCCGCTCGGCCAGGACCAGCAGCTCGGAGTCGAAAAACCAGCCGGTGTCGCGGGTCAGCGGCAGCAGCAGCCGGGCCTGGTCCGCGCGGACCGCCTTGAAGCCGCATTGCGCGTCGGAGAAGCCCGTGCCCAGCGTGGCGTGGAGCAGCACGTTGTAGCACCGGGAGATGAGCTCGCGGCGCGGCCCGCGGACCACCCGGGCGCCACGGGCCAGCCGGGTGCCGATCGCCAGGTCGCTGTGCCCCGACAACAGCGGCGCCACCAGCGGCAGCAGCGCGTTCAGGTCGGTGGACAGGTCCACATCCATGTAGGCCAGCACCTCGGCCGCGCTGGCCAGCCAGGCGGTGCGCAGGGCGTGGCCGCGCCCGGCCTGGGCCAGCCGGACGGCGCGGACGCCGTCCAGTTCGCCCGCCAGCTCTTGCGCGGCCGCCCAGGTGCCGTCGGTGCTGCCGTTGTCGGCGATGGTGATCACGGCGCGGAACGGGACACGCTGGGACAGATAGGCCGCCAGCCGGCGGATGCCGGGCCCGAGGTCGCGTTCCTCGTCCCGGACCGGGACGACTATCTCCACCTGTGGGGCGCACCCCGGCTCGGGTGGTGGGAACTTCTGCCCCTCCAGGCACTCAAGTGATTTCATGTCTCTTAAGTTGCCTGCCACGGCTGGGCCGACCCTGGACTGGCCCTCTGCGCCCCCTATGAACAGGGGCGATGCGGAGCTGAGCTCCGTCAGGCGCTGGCGGGGACCGAGGCCAGCCGGGGCAGGGTGATCACGAAGCTGGTGTGCCCCGGCCGGCTGGTGACGCTCGCCGTGCCGCCGTGCGCGATGGTGACCGCCTGGACGATGGCCAGGCCGAGCCCCGTGCTCGCGCCGCCGTTCGAGCGCGCGGAGTCGCCGCGCACGAACCGCTCGAACAGGGCGGGCTGGAGGTCATCGGGGATGCCGGGGCCGGTGTCCGTCACGCTCACCCGCACGGTCGGCGGATCCTCGGCCGTAGCGATGGCGACCGTGACGGTGGTCCCCTCCGGGGTGTGCTTCGCCGCGTTGCTCATCAGGTTGGCCAGGACCTGATGTAGGCGGTGTTCATCGCCCTCCACCAGCACCGGCTCGTCCGGCAGCTCCAGGGTCCAGTGGTGGCCGGGACTGGCCGCCCGGGCATCGCTGGTCGTGTCGATGGCCAGCCTGCTGAGGTCCACCGGTTCCTTGGCCAGCGGCCGGCCCGCGTCGAGCTGGGCCAATAGCAACAACTCATCGACTAGCACGCTCATCCGGGCCGACTCCGACTCCACCCGGGACAGCGCGTGCGCGATATCCCCCGGGACCGGGCCGGGGTGCCTGCGGGCAAGCTCGGCATAGCCGCGGATCGCGGCCAGCGGGGTGCGCAGCTCGTGGCTGGCGTCGGCGGCGAACCGGCGCAGCCGCGACTCGCTGGCCGCGCGGCGGGCCAGCGCCGCCTCGACGTGGCCGAGCATCCGGTTGAACGCCGAGCCGACCTGGCCGACCTCGGTGCGCGGGTCCGCGTCGGGAACCCGGTCCGGCAGCGTGACCTCGCCGCTGGCCAGCGGCAGCTCGGTCACCCGGGTGGCGGTGGCCGCGACCCGGCGCAGCGGGCGCAGCGACAGCCGCACGAACCCGGTGCCGAGCACCCCGGTGAGCACCAGCACGGCGGCGAACACGATGATCTCGGTGATCGCCACATCTCTCAGGGTGTTGTTGACCGAGGTGAGCGGCAGGCCGGTGATGAGCGTCGCGCCGTTGCCCCCCGCAGTCGGCGGCCAGCCCGGTAGGGGCCGAGCGACGACAGGGTGCGGTTGGCCGGCTGGCCGTCCACCGGCAGCGCGGTGAGCACCGCGTGGTCCGCGCTGGTCAGGTGGCAATGCCCGAGCGTCACCGCCGAATCGGTGACCTGGCCGTCCTTGACCATGGCGGTAAATGTGCCGGGCGAAAGCCCGAGAATTTCGCCCGGGTTACACGGCGGGGGGTGCTGGCCCTGCGGTCCCGCGCCGCCGTTGTCGGTATCCTGCCCGTCCCGCGGGCCGCCCTCTTCGCAGTGGGCGTAGCGCTGGCTGGCGCTGGTGAGCTGCTGGTCTATCTGGTTGAACAAGGCCCCGTGCAGCGCCAGGTAGCTGACAAGCCCCACGGCGGCGCAGGCCACGAGGAGCAGTGCGAGCAGGCCCGCGATCAGGCGGCCGCGCAACGTCCGCCGGGCCAGCCATCGCCGCGGGGGCCAGCGCGTGCCCCGCGCGGTGCCTGCCGGCCCGGCGGCGCCAGCGTCCCGCGGTCCGTTCATCAGCTCGGCGGCTTGAGAACGTAACCGACGCCGCGGACCGTGTGGATCATCGGCGGCCGGCCAGAGTCGATCTTCTTGCGCAGGTAGCTGATGTACAGCTCGACCACGTGTGCCTGGCCGCCGAAATCGTAGTTCCAGACCCGGTCGAGGATCTGGGCCTTGGACAGCACCCGGCGCGGGTTGCGCATGAGGAACCGCAGCAGCTCGAACTCCGTGGCGGTCAGCTCGATCGCCTCGCCGCCCCGCCGCACCTCCCTGGCCTCTTCGTCCATGGTCAGGTCGCCCACGGCGAGATCGGTGTCGCTGCGGGAGCGGGTGATGCCGGCCCGCCGCAGCAGCCCACGCAGCCGGGCCAGCACCTCCTCCAGGCTGAACGGCTTGGTGACGTAGTCGTCGCCGCCCGCGGTGATGCCGGCCACCCGGTCCTCGACCGCGTCCCGGGCGGTCAGGAACAGGACGCACACGTGCGGCAGCTCGGCCCGGACCCGGCGCAGCACCTCCAGCCCGCCGAAATCGGGCAGCATGATGTCGAGCACCACAGCGTCCGGCCGGAACTCGCGCGCCGTCCGCACCGCGCTGGTGCCGTCGCCGGCGGTGCGGATCTCCCAGCCTTCGTAGCGGAGCACGCTGGCAAGCAGCTCCGCCAGGCTCGGCTCGTCGTCCACGACCAGCACCCGGATGGGCGTGCCGTCGGCCCGCTGGAGCACGGGGGCCTGCGCCCCGGCTGCCGCAGCACCCGGCTGATGCCCGGCCATGTCGCTCACCTCAGCAGTCCGTGCCAATCCCGTGGCCATCGCTGCACCTCACGCTACTCGGGTCAGGGCCAGGGCGAGCGCCGGGCAGCTGCTCACCGCGCGGCGCGCCTCGCGCCGCAGCCCGTGGGGCACCGGCTGGTCCGCCACGATGGGGTAGCCCCACTCGTCCGGGGTGATCAGCTCCGGCAGGAGCTCGGCGCACGCCCCGTGCCCGGCACAGGCCACGGGGTTCACGCGCAGCCGCTTTTCCATGTCAACTCCAGTCCGCGTCGCTGGCGGGCCGCCCGGCCGGCAACGGCAGGAACGGCCGCGGGTCGGTGCCGGTGCACCGGCCCCGCTCGTGCAGCCCGGCCTCGGCGGCGAAGACGCGCAGGGCGCTGCGGATGAACCGCACGCTGCCGTCCGGGTGGTGACAGGCGCCGCGCCCCGTGACCAGTCCGGTCCAGCGTTCCAGGTCGGCCCGGGCCCGCTGGTCGGGGCGCGGCCCGGCGAGATGGTCCACGGCCGCCGCGATCCGCGGCAGGCCGTTGAAGCACGGCCCGCACTGACCGGCTGACTCCAGGGCCAGGTACCGGGCCACCCGCGCGGTCTCGGCGAGCCCGCATCGGTCGGCGGGCAGCGCGGCCACCACGCCGGCGCCGACGGCCGCGCCGAGCGGGCGCAGCGCGGCGTTCGCCAGCGGCAGGCGCGCCGCCTCCGCGGCCGACAGCCAGGCGCCGTGGTAGCCGCCGACAAGCACGGCCCGGACCGGGCCACCGGCGGAGGGCACGATGTCACCGCTGGGGCCCGCGGCCGCCGGGTCCAGCCCGAGCAGGTCCGCCAGGCCGATGCCGAGCGGCGCCTCTGTCACGCTCGTCCGGCCGTCGGCAAGGTGCAGCGTGGCGAGCATGCTGCCCGGCTCCGCCTCGGTGCCGGCCAGCCGGAACCAAGCCGCGCCGTAGCGCGCGATCAGCGCCAGATGGGCCAGGGTCTCTACGTTCTGCACCAGCGCGGGCCGACCGGGCGCCAGCCGCGGCAGGCCGCGGACCGGCCGGTAGGCGGGCAGGGCGGGCTTGCCGGTGAGCCGGCGCGACCAGCGCCGACTCCTCCCCGGCCAGGAACCTGTCCGGGGCCGGCGCCAGGTCGATCCGGACGGGGTCGATGCCCGCGGCGGCCCGTTCCGCGATGGCCTGGGCCAGCCTTGTGTGCAGCCGCTCGTTGCGTTGCACGTAGAGAACGGCGTTGCCCGAGCCGGCCGCCTGGGCGGCGAGCTGAAGCCCATCGAGCACCAGGTGCGGGGAGATCCACAGCAGGGACCTGTCCTTGCTGCTGGCTGGCTCGCCTTCTGCGCCGTTGCCGGCCACGAGGGGGGCCGGGCTGGCCTCCGCCGCCGCGGCGAGCTTGCGGGCCACGGGGAAGGCGGCGCCGCCCCGGCCAGTCAGCCCGGCGGCCGCGACCGCGGCGACAAGCCGGCCCGGGCGCCCGCGTAGCGCGGCGGGCCGTGCCGGGCCAGGTGGGCCCGCAGGTCCACCGGGACGACCCCGGCGGCGGGCAGCAGCCTCGGCAGCCCGGCCGGCCGGGTGCGCCGGGCGCCGGGGCAGGAGCTGGCAGGGTGAGGCTCTCGGTCATCACAGATCGGCCTTCCGGGCGGGCATACGGCTGAGGGCGGCGGCGGCCCGGGCGGCGCGCGGGATCTCCCGTGCGGCGCGGGACAGCCGCCAGGCCAGTGCGAAGGCGACGGCCAGCACGCAGCCGGTCAGCACGCCGAGCACCAGCCCGCCTCGGGCGTCGGAGCTGCTGCCGAGGCTGTGCACCACCGCGAGCGGCCACGCGGCGTAGGCGAGCCAGTGGATGCCCCGCCAGGCGCGCCGGCTCATCCTGGCGCGGGCCAGGCTGGTCAGGATCAGCGCGGCGATCAGGTCCAGGGAGATCGCACCGAGGCCCAGCCAGAACGGCTTGTAGCTGGACACGAACGGGAGCACCGCGGCGGCCAGGCCGATCGTCACATACGGGTCCACGATCGCGGTGATCACGTGGATCGCGAGGAAGGCCACGGCCAGCATCGAGACGTTGCGGTGCAGGCCAGTGACCGCGAAGGAGGGCAGGCCGGGCAGGCGGCCCTGGCGGTTGACCAGAATGCCGAGCAGCAGCACGGCGGTCAGCAGCAGCAAGGTCACCACTCCGGTGGCCCGGCTCGCGTACCAGAGCGCAGTTCCGTGGGTGATGCCGGTCATGGCCGCGGTCCCGGCCGGTGGAGGTTCATGGCTTCAGCATCACCGGCCCGCCACAGCGCTCTCTCTGGGTCACCTCTGAATTGCCTCTGAGGGTGAATTGTCGCTGAGCGCTTCGGCCAGCGGCGGCCTGGACCGCAGGTAGCGGACCCGCCGATCAGCGCGGCCAGCCCGGCGCGCTGCCCGCCGCCGGTCGGCGACTCAGGTGGCCGAAGGCTGATCCGGCGGCCAGCCGCCGAGGGTGACCACGGCGCCGGACTCGGCCACCAGCCGGGCCGGAAACCCGAACTCGGCCAGCCAGGCCAGGGCGGCCTCGCCGCGGATGATCGCCGCCGTGCTCGCCATGTTCGCGTCGGCGCAGGTGGCCGCCGCGACGGACACGGTCCGCCACACCGGCGCGGCGGGCAGCCCGGACCGCGGGTCGAGGATGTGGTGCAGCACGTCGCCGCCGCGGCGCCAGCGCCGTGCGGCCGTGCTGGAGGTGGCCAGGCCGCCCGACCGGATCGCGACCACTGCGGACCGCCCGGCCGGTGGCGCCTCCGGCGGCCCGGTGACGTCCTGCACCCTGACTCTCCAGCCGCCGTCCGGCACTGTCCCGGCCACCGCGATGTCACCGCCGAGGTTGACCAGCACCCCGCAGCCGAGCTCGGCGGCGATCCGTGCCGCGGCCCGGTCGGCCGCCCACGCCTTCGCGGTGGCGCCCAGATCCAGGCGGGTGCCGGCCGGCAGGGACAGCAGCCCGGACTCCTCGTCCAGTTCGATCTGCCACCAGCCCGGGACGCTGCGGACAGTCAGCCGCACCGGCGGGCCGTCCCGTTGCACCAGGGCGAAGTCACGGTCGTAACCGGCCGCGCTCAGCGCATTGCCCACCGTGGGATCCACGTCCCCGCCGGTGCGCCGGGCCGCCCGGACCGCGACGGCCAGCGCACCGGCCAGCACCGGGCTGACCTGCACAGGCCCGATCCGGCCGCGCCCGTCCCCGGGCGCGTGATCCAGCGCCACTATCTCCGAGTCCGCGCGGAACCTGCTGCACGCCGCATCCAGCGCGGCCAGGTCCTCACGGAGCAGGCGACGGGCCGGACCCAGCGCGCGCAGCTCGGTCACCAGCAGGTGGACGCTGGCGCCGATCGCCCGCCAGCTCGCGGCCGCCTCGTGGCCACTGGCCCGCGTGGCGGCCGCGGCGGGCATCAGGATCCCCCGGACGTGGTCTGGCCGCCGGCGCCCTGTGCCGGGGAGATCCCAGAGCTGCCGGTGTCGCCGGAACCGCCGGTGTCGTCGGAGCCAGAACTGCTCGCGGCGCCGGAGGAAGCGGACGAACCGGTGGAATTACCGGCCGAGGCGCCGGTCTGCTGCGACGCCGCGCCGCTCCCGCCCGAGCTGGACGTGCTGGCGTGGGATGAGCCAGGCAGAGCGTAAGCGACCACACCGGCGACGGCCAGGCCAGCGGCGCCGACCGCGACGGTGGCCGCGCGCAGCCGCGAATGGCCCCGCTGCCGGGCCGCAGCTGCCTGTGCGGTCGGCCGTGCTGCCCAATCCCGGGGGTCGCTGCCACCGCCAGGCCCGGGCTGAGTTGGCTGCCTGTTCATTGGTTCCCTTCGTGGTCCTCACCGGCAGTCTGCGCGCTGGGCGTCGGGGAATCCTCGGGACAACCTCTGACAGTCCTCTGAGTGTGGGCGTGCTGGGCCCGGCCCGCTGCGGCGCGGGCCTGCGCTTAACCTGCGACGGCGCCTGCGCGGGGTCAGGATGTCGATACCCCGAGCAAGGACCCGACTCCGTAAGTGACCGCCGCGGCAACCGCCGCGACCGCCAGCTGGCGGACGGCAGTCCCCAGGACGCTGCGCCCGGACATGGCGCCTATCGCCGCCCCGAGCGCCAGCGCCGCGATCGCTCCGATGATCACCGAGGCGATCACCGCGCCTGAGCCTTCGGTGAAGAACCAGGGAAACAGGGGCAAGATGGCGCCAAGCGAGAACGACAGAAACGACGTGACGGCCGCTCTCCAGGTCGAGCCCGGCGCCTGCGGGTCGACGCCCAGCTCCAGGCGGGCGTGGGTATCGAGCGCGATATCGGGATTGGCGGACAGGATATCGGCAACGGTGTTGGCGTCTTCAGCGGACAGGCCCTGAGCCCGGTACATGCCAGCGAGCTCCCGCCGTTCCCCTTCGGGATCCTCGGCGAGCTCTTGGCGCTCGACCTGTACTTCCCTGTCGACCATCTCCTGCTGTGCCCGGACCGATACCAGCTCGCCTGCCGCCATCGAGAAGGCCCCCGCCAGCAGGCCCGCTACCCCGCCCAGGCGGACCGCCGACGCGTTGGTCGACGCTCCGGCCACGCCAAGGACCAGCGAGAGGTGGTCAGTAACCCGTCACCGGCGCCGAGCACGGCGGCGCGGGTTGTCCCGCCTTGGACGTCGCGGTGGCGGCTTCCCCCGGACCTGCCCCCGGTCAGCCAGCGCCCGATGGCTGCAGCCCGCCGCGCGGGCGGGGTCTTGGCGGTGCTCATCTGCGGGCCTCCCGCGGCGCGCTCGACCGGATGCGAGCTCAGTGTCTTTGCGGTGCTAGCCGTGCCGGGATGCGGGCTCATCCTGCGAGCCCGCGGCGCTGAGCAGCAGGCTGAGCTTGGAGGCGGCGGGGGAGGGCCGGGCGCCGGCGTCGAGCAGCACCTGGCCCGCCGTATCGAGGAGCCCGGCCGGCCCGCGGGCCAGTTCGATCTCCACCTCCCGCCACGCGATCGCGGTCCGCCAGGCATCCGGGTCGCGCGGGCCTTCCGTTTTGCCGCTGCCTTGATCTGGGAGCGAACCGGTCACCTCGTCGTCAGCGACCTCAGCCAGGACCTGCCCGGCGGAATCCACCAGGCGCCGGACCGTGCGGATGGTCTGCAGCCGGGCGATAGGGCACAGCGGCTCGCCGCCGGTCTGCTCCGACACCAGGTCGGCTAGCTCCGCCGGCGCTCCCTCAGCGCCCGGCCCGAGCGGCGCGTGCACCTCGCGGCGGGCGCCCGCCCCGGCCGGGAGTTTGAGATGCCACCCGGCGTCCGTTCCGCCGGTGCGCCAGGCGCAGCGTGATCCGCGCCGCCGCCAGGCGCTGCCCGGCGGTGTCGTGATAGACGGCGGTCAGATGGTAGGTGCGCGGGCCGGTGACGCCCGCGACGCCGGGCGCCACGGACAGGTCTGGAAGCACGAAGCCGGCATCGACCGCGTACTTGCGCTCGATCTCAAGGGAGCTGTCGGGGCTCATGTCACCGACCCTACGGCGCGGCCGGGGAAATCGCTCCGATGGGCCGCTGTGACCTGGCCGTGGCTATTGAACCGAGAGGTGGACCGTCGGGTACCCGGTGGCGCCGTTCGGCTCCGGCGGGGCCAGGGCGGCCGTCTGGGTGTAGCCGGTCGCGTCGGTGGCGCGGGCCTGGATGACGTGGTTGCCCGGCGTCGCGTCCCATTCCCACACCCACTGCCGCCAGGTGTCGATGCCCGGCACCGCGGCCAGCCGGGCCCGGTTCCAGCTCCCGCCGTCCACCCGGACCTCCACCGCGTCGATGCCCTTGTGCTGCGCCCAGGCGACGCCGGCGACCGGCGTGCGGCCCGCGCGCACCGTGGCCGAGCCGTTCGGCACGTCGATCCGCGACTCGGTCTTGATGGGCGCCCGCTGGGACCAGCCGCGCTGCGCCCAGTAGGCGTACTCGCCTGCGAACGTCGTCACCTTGATGTCCGTGATCCACTTGCAAGCCGACACGTACCCGTACAGGCCAGGGACCACCAGCCGGGCGGGGAAGCCGTGCGCGACCGGGAGCGGCGCACCGTTCATCGCCACGGCGAGCAGTGCGTCGCGCCCGTCCATGACCGTCTGCACCGGGGTTCCCGAGGTGAAGCCGTCTACCGAGGTGCACATCAGCTGCTCGGCCCCGGCGCGGATCCCGGCGGCGCGCAGCAGCCGGGCCAGGCTGGCGCCCAGCCACATCGCGTTGCCGATGTACGGGCCGCCGACCGGGTTGGACACGCAGCACAGCGTGATCCAATCCTCGAGCAGCGGGAGCTTGAGCAGGTCGCGGAAGCTGAGCGTTATCTCGTGGCCGACCATGCCGTGGATCCGCAGCTGCCAGCTCGACGGCGCGACCTCCGGCAGGACCAGCGCGGTGTCCACGCGGTAGAACGAGCTGCTCGGCGTGACGAACGGGCTCAGGCCCGGGATGCGCAGGTCCGCCCCTGCGGGCAGGCCCGCGGCGCGCTGGACCGGGGGAGGGAGCCGCACCGCTGCGCGCGCCTGCGACACGCTGGTGCGTTCCCCGAGAGCCCGGCCCACCAGGCCGGTCGCTCCCGCCGCCACGACGGCTACCGAACCAGCGACCAGGAACTGCCGCCGGCCCGACGCCGGCCGATCCGCCGGATCCCAGTGCGCGCTGACGGGCTGCTTCCGGTGCGCACCGGCCGGCTGCCGGGGCGCCCAGGACGCTCCGGGGGCGGGTTCTGCCGGGCTGCTGTTGTCCTGGAGCGCGGCGGGCTGCTCGCCCGTCGGTGCGGGCTTACCGCGGGGCTGGCGGGCCGCGGCGTCCGCGGTTGCCGCCCGGACCAGCCAGTTCAGGGTGATCAGCCCGGCCGCGGCGCCGGCCAGCGAGGGCAGGACGTCGGCCGGCTGAGCGGTCGGGCGGGTCAGCGCGGCGGCGAGGCCGACCCCGGTGAAAACGGCGAGGCCCGCCACGCCGTAGCTGAACCGGCGGAAGGCGGCGACGCCGATCGCCGCGGCGAACACGGCGAGCAGCACCAGGATCCCGGTCACCAGCACGGCCTTGTCGTTGGACCCGAACGCGGAGATCGCGAAGTTCTTCAGCGGCGGCGGGGTGAGATCGATCGCCGCGCCGCCGACCGCGACCACCGGGGAGCCCTGCGGGCCGGTGATCCCCGCGACGAGCTGGCCGACGCCGAGCGCGACGGCAGCGGTGATCAGGCCGGTAACTATGCCCGTCGCCAGTCCGGGCCGGGCGGGAGGCCGGTCTGGCGATCGCGGTTGCGGGTCGGAGGACACTGTCACATCTTTTATTCGTCGTCGTGGCTGACAAGGATTGGCGGTGGCGGCAGCCGGCCAATCCGATCCGGCGCTGGCCACGAATCATAAGGAAGACTGGCACGTGGCGGAACCGGGGACCCCGGTCAACGGGCGCCTGGGTGTGTTAGGTACGCAACGTGCGTGATGTGAGGATAAGGGCGCGACGATGACCGCGGAGCTGCCGGGCAGGCGCCCGCGAGCGGCCGCCAGCGGCGAGCTGGCCGGCCTGCTCGCCAAGGTCGCGCGCGGGGACGAGGCAGCATTCGCTGAGGTGTACGACCACTTCGCAACGGCGGTGTACGGGCTGGTGCGCCGGGTCGTCCGGGATCCCGCCCAGTCCGAAGAGGTGACGCAGGAGGTGCTGCTGGAGGTGTGGCGCGCCGCGTCCCGGTTCGACCCCAGCCAGGGAAGCGCGCGCGGCTGGCTGATGACGCTTGCCCATCGCCGCGCCGTAGACCGGGTGCGGTCGGCCCAAGCTTCGGCAAAACGGGAAGCCCGTGCGGTCGTGGCAGCAGCCGACTACGACGTCGTGGTCGAGGAGGTGGAGACCCGCCTGGACGCGCAGCGGGTGCGCCGCTGCCTGGACTCGCTTACCGAGCTCCAGCGCGAGTCGGTCACCCTGGCCTACTACGGGGGATACACCTACCGTGAGGTGGCGGCGCTGCTCGGCGTGGCGGTCGGGACGGTCAAGACCCGGATGCGGGACGGGCTGATCCGGCTGCGCGACTGCCTGGGGACAGACTCATGAGGCTCCGCCGGACCGACCCGCACACGCTGGCCGGCGCCTACGCCCTGGACGCGCTCGGCGAAGCCGACCGGGAGAAGTTCGAGCGCCATCTGCTCGGCTGCGAGGCGTGCCGCGCCGAAGCCGCCAGCCTCCGCGACGCCGCCGGCTGGCTGGCCGAGCCGGCCGCGGCGGTGCCGCCGCGCCGGCTGCGCGGGCAGGTCCTGGCCGAGGCCGCCCGTACCCGGCAGCAGCCGCCGCCGGTCCGGGTCACCAAGCGGGCCCGCAGGTCTTGGCATGGCATTGGCTGGCGGGCGCCGAGGCTGGCGGTCGCGATCGCCGGAGTCGGCATGCTGCTGGCCCTCGCGCTCGGCACGCTGCTGATCAACACGCAGCATCAGCTCCGGGTCCAAGAGGCGCACAGCGGCGAGATCGCGGCCATCATGAACGCACCGGACGCGGACATCATGACGGTCCGCGCGCGCCCGCACGGCTCGGCCACCGTAGTGATGTCGCACGCCGCCCACGCGCTGGTGCTGACCACCGCGCGGCTCCCGGCGCTGCCCTCGACCGAGTGCTACCAGGTGTGGCTGATGGGCACCCACCGGATCAAGTCGGCCGGGCGGCTGCCGCCGCCCAAGCAGGGCATGACCGCGCCGATGATCGTCGCCGGGCTGGCGGCGGGGGACCGGATGGGGGTCACCGTCGAGCCGACCGCCGGCGCCGCGTCGCCGTCCTCAGCGCCGGTGCTGATGCTGGCCCTCCCCTCGGACTGAGGCCGCCCGGCCCCGGCAGGACCGGCAGCCGGGCCGGCCGGTGCGTGGTCATGGGACGCCGCCGGTGCACTAAGTTGTGGATTCGTGGAAGCATCTCCGCAGGCGCAGCTGAAACTCCTCGAACTGGCCGAGCTGGACACCGAGCTCAGCCGCCTGGATCATCGCCGCCGCACCCTGCCGGAGAACGCTGAGTTCGAAGCGGCACAGCAACGGGACACCGAACTGCGCGACGAGCTGGCCGCGCTGGAGGCGCGGGACAGCGATCTGACCCGGGACCAGGCCAAGGCCGAGCGTGACGTGGACCAGGTTCGCTCCCGGATCGAGCGGGACCGCGCCCGGCTGGACGCCGGCCAGGTCTCCTCGCCCAAAGAACTGGAGAACCTGCAGTCGGAGATCGTTTCGCTGGAACGGCGGCAGGGTGACCTGGAAGAGGTCGTGCTCGAGGTGATGGAGCAGGCAGAGGAGGTCACCCGGCGCAGCACCGCGCTCAGCGCGGAGCAGGCGGAGCTGGCTGGCCGGCGGGACGAGATCGCCGCCCGCCGCGACGCGGCGTTCGCGGAGATCGACGAGCAGGCCGGGAAGGCCCGCGACAGCCGCGCCGCCATCGCCGCCGGCCTGCCGGCGGACCTGCTCGATCTCTACGACCGGCTGCGCGCCCAGCACGGTGTGGGCGCCGCGGCCCTGCGCAAGGGCCGGTGCGAAGGCTGCCACCTGTCACTCAACACGGTCAACCTCGGGCGCATCCGCGCCGCGCCGCCCGATGAAGTGATCAGGTGCGAGGAATGCCGCCGGATCCTGGTCCGCGAGCAGAACGAATGAAGCGGCGCCTGCTGGTCGAGGCGGACGGGGGATCGCGTGGAAACCCAGGGGCGGCCGGGTACGGGGCGGTGGTGCGGGACGCCACCACGGGCGAGGTGCTCGCCGAGGTGAGCGAGTCCATCGGCCGCGCCACCAACAACGTGGCCGAGTACTCGGGCCTGCTGGCCGGCCTGCGCGCGGCAGGCCGGCTCGCCCCTGGCGCCGAGACCGAGGTCCGGATGGACTCCAAGCTCGTCGTCGAGCAGATGTCAGGGCGCTGGCAGATCAAGCATCCCGACCTGCGGGTGCTCGCGGCCGAAGCCCGGCAGGCGGCCCGTGCCCTCGGCCGGGTGACCTACACCTGGGTGCCGCGGGCACGCAACACCCACGCCGACCGCCTCGCCAACCAGGCGATGGACTCCGCTGCCGGGCGCGGCGGGTCAGCCAACGGCAACGGCCCAGAGCGGCGCTCTGGCACGGCCGGCCTGTGGTGACTCTCGCGCGAGAGCCTTACCGCCGGGGCGTGAGCGCCTATCCTTGAGGACAGGGCGAGCCGGCCGGGCGGCCGCGCCGGGCCATGCCAGTCATGGCCTGGTGAGGAAGGTCCGGGCTCCACAGGGCAGGGTGGTCGGTAACGCCGACCCGGGGCGACCCGCGGGATAGTGCCACAGAGAACAGACCGCCCAGGCCAGGCTTCGGCCGGGCCGGGGCAAGGGTGAAACGGTGGTGTAAGAGACCACCAGCGCCCGGAGTGATCCGGGCGGCTTGGTAAACCCCACCCGGAGCAAGGTCACAAGGGCCGCGCGCCTTCCGGGGCGCGGGGCCTGCGCGAGCGGTTGAGGGCGGCCCGCCCGATGCTCGCGGGTAGACCGCACGAGGCTGTCGGCAACGGCAGTCCTAGATGGATGGCCGCCGGCCCGCGTTCGCGCGGGTGCACAGAACCCGGCCTACAGGCCGGCTCGCCCCTCGCCCGGCCGGGCGGCAGCGTCTCGCTGGCTTTGGTCCGTACCTGCCGGAACCACTGCGGTGTCTCACTGCTCTTTAATTACCTGAGGTCTAGGCATTACCGTAGCCTTGCCATCCTTTGGTCCGGGTTGCACGGGGGGGTTTCGCGCCGCATCCCGACGATTGCGCCGCACATCCTCGTTCCTGCCGCCGTGGGCGCGGCACGGACCGGGACGGACGGCGGCGCTGTCCGGGCGCCGCGCACACAGAAGGGACCACCTCATGAACCCGACCCGGCGTCTTCTGGCCTCAGCCCCCGCCAAGCTCGCCGCCCTGGCCACCGCGGGCGCCGTCGCCGTGGCGATCAGCGTCACGGTGGCGACCAGCGCCACCGCAACCAGCCAGACGTTCTCCTTCGCCCTTCAGCCCTCGTCGACGGCCATCAGCGCATGCCTGCCCCACGCCACAGGGCACGCCACCATCACGACCGGGACGCTGAACGACGTCATGAAGGTGACCATCCAGGGCATGCCGCACAACACCGGCTTCGACCTGTTCGTCATCCAGCAGCCGGGCGCGCCGTTCGGCGTGTCCTGGTACCAGACCGACATCCACGCGGGCGCCACCGGGACCGGCAGCGCCACGGTCCGTGGTGTCTTCGACAAGGAGACGTTCTCGGTGTCGCCGGGGGGCACCACGACGTTCGCGCCGACCCACCAGTACCACCTGGGCCTGTGGTTCAACAACCCCAACGTCCCGTTCAACCTGGGCTGTGAGCCGGGTGCCACCGCGCCGATCGTCACGCCGTTCAACGGCATCCAGCACGCGGGCATCCAGGTGCTGAACACCGGGCAGTTCCCGGTCAACGCGGGGCCCCTGTCGCACGTCTCACGCTGACGGGCTAGGGGGACCGGCCTCCCTTACTCGAGGACATGGATCCGCACATCTTGCACACGCCGCCGCGGCGGGCTGGACAAGCCCGCCGCGGCACTCAGTGAGTCCGCCGAGCCCGGGTGCCGGTCCAAGTGGTTCTCGCCGCCGCGCGAACCCGGGCAAGCAGCAGTGAAACGGCCCGTGACCGCGGTCGGCCGCGATCCCGGGCCTAGGGCCCGCCGTCTGAGGGTGGGAACCTTCAGGCGGGGGCCTCCTCAGGGCCAGAACGATCGAGCCCGCTGCCGCGTTACATCAAGACCTTGCCAAGTTTCGCCAATGCTCCGGCAAGGGGTAATTGAAAGCCCCCGGCCAGACTTTCGGGGCGTAGTTAGGCCGGGGGCTCCTGTTGGCGGCTTTCGGCTACCCGGCTAGGCCGGGGTTATGCGCACTTTCACTAAGGCCACCTCAGACTGGGCCGCGTGGCGGCGTTACCTTGTGGCATGGGTGACGCGCCCGGGTCGCAGGATCTCGCGCAGTTCCCCGTCGTCTGCCCGGTCTGCGATCAGGTGCACGAACGCTGCGAATTCCGGGCGGGGTCGGTGTACTGCGTGCGATCAGACTGCCGGAACCCGCACCATCGCGAGCCCCGGCCGATGCCACCAGAGGTGGAAACGTGAACCGGCCCGGAGGTGGCGAGGGGGGGATTCGCCACGCTCCGGGCCGGACGCTAGTTACAACGATACAACCTAGACGGAAAGTTCACATCAGCAGGCGCCGGTCTCGCGCCTGATCTCAGCGGCGAGATCCTCCGCAGTCCGCGCCGAGAGGGTCACATCACCCCGGGACGCCAGCAGATACCGGCTGTCCGGGCCTGTCCCCGCGACCGTCCCGCTGGCCTCGGGCGCCCGGCGGCCGTACAGGTCCGCGGTTGTAGCCGAAGATCGCCGTGTCATTAGTGACCACCGCGGAACTCAACTGCCTCGCAAGTGACGTCACGGACTGTCGGCCGGGCGGGCAACGCCGTGGCTTGACCTGCGGTTGGATGCTCATTGCGCGCTCTGGGCTTCCAGCACGGCCAGGTCGCGAACCGCGAACCGGTAATGCTCGATCTCCTCGTCCATCACCACGGCGATGCAATCGACCACCGTGCGCTCCTCGTCCGGGTAACCGGGAGCGGGCGAGCGCCGGCACAGCCGTCCCAGGCTTTCGTCGGTCAGGCCGGCCACGATGCGACGCATCACGGCCATCCGGCCGGCGCGGGCGGCCAGGATCTCGGCGTACCCCGGCTGTGCGGTGAGGTCGATGCCGAGCGCGGCCGCGTCCGCGTCCGGATACCAGCTTTGCGGCAGGCCGAGCGGATGGTAGGGCATCTCCTCATCAAGCACCGTCCGGCTGGCCCACGCGTCGGTGATGAAGACCAGATGGCGCAGTGTCTGGGCGAATGACCACTCTTCATTGACCTGCTGAGTCAGCGCCGCCGCTGGCAGCCGCCCGGCTCGTTCGAGTGCCTCCGCCCACAGCCGCTCGATGGTGTCCCATATCGCGCGGACGTCATCAGCTGTCTTCCCCTTGCGGAACTGCACGCGCTCCGGGTGCCGCCGGTCCAGTTCGGCGCTGACGAAATCGGTCACGTCAACGCCGTTGACCATGACATTGCTGAGGTAACCGGAGATGCTCACGTCCACCAGCCAGCCGTCCCGGATCGTGACGCCGGTCAGGTCACAGTCGGTGAACCGGGCGCCGCGCAGGTCCGCAGCGTCGAACCGGGCGCCCCGGAGCTCAGCGCTACCGCCGCCCTCGCCGGCGTAGAACCGGTGCGGCCCGAACTGCCCCTCGGGCCAGGCGGGCGCCGGATCGGCTGGATCGTTGGTTGCTGTCATGGGCCGGATGGTAGCTCTGATCCCGGACGATCTAATTCCGGAATGGCCTTAGGCCTTGTGATGCCCGGCGTCGGTGATCGTCAGCCCACGCTTGGCCAGGTCGACCACTCTCGCAGCGAGCGTGTGCACCTTGAGGCCGCCGACCTGGGATGCCCGGCGCAGCAAGTCCAGCGCCTCGTCGGGCCGCACCGGTAGGTCGCCATCAAGACCCCCTTGGCCTGCTCAATCACCGCACGGGTTTCCGACAGGTCTATCGGGCGATCTTCTGCCGAGTCGGGCAGCGCTGGTCCGGTCACCACAGGGCGCCTCCGAGCGGGTCTGGGAGCCGCGATCCCGGGATGGGCCCTCTGGGCATGAGCCAGCCGGGATGGCGGCTGGCTCAACAACCGCTAGGGCCATCTTGCCTTATGCATTCAATGGCTGTTCAGCTGCCCCGGCAGCCAGGAGTCAGGAGGGGCCGGTTTCCGGCGCGGCGCGGAGATGTGCGCTCCAGCGCCATACGACGTCGTGGCCCTCGGCCCGGCGTGCCTTAAGGTGGTCCAGCCAGCCGGGTCCGAGCTGGCTGAGCTCCACCAGGTTGCCGTCTGGGTCGCGCACTGCAGTGATCTGTGACTGGGTGCCGAGGCTGGCGGGCGGGTAGCACAGTGGGACGCCGCACTTGTCCAGCCAGCTGATCATGCGGGACAGGTCGAAGACCAGAAAGGCGACCTTGACCGGGCTTGGCCCGGTGACGGGGTCTTGGGGGTAGTCCTCGGCAGGATGGATGGCGAAGTGTGTGTCACCCAGTTCGCACCCCCAGTGCGGCTGGGTATCGCCGTGCCGTTCTTCAGCCAGGGGGAGCCCGAGCACGTCACGGTAGAAGCCCACTGCCCGCTCGGGCTGGCGGGAGACAAGGATGACTCCGGAGATGAACCGCACATCTTCCGGGCGCTGTGACAGGCCGTCGGGCATCAGCCACCTCCGGTGTGCGTTCAGCACAGTCAACCATCCACCGGGCAGAAGCGGCTATGCAGCCCTGCCGCTGACTACGACCCGGCCGGGCCGGGACCGCCGTACAGCACCCCCAGGCTGTCAGATTGGCCGTAGCCCGCGGGTGGCACGTTTGGGTCAGGAGGGGTGCTGGTGCAGGTGTGGGAGCTGGTGTCGATGAGCACGACGTCGGCCTGCTGCTCGCCCGAGTACTCGCCTGAGCTGAGCTGGAAGTAGCCAACGCTGAGCTCTGCGCCCGCTGGCATGGCCGACGGGTCGATCGTGATCGTGGGCTGCGCACCCGATCCCGGCGTCGAGGTGCCCGGCCCAGGGGGACTCACCGACACAACCTGCGAGAACCCGGCCGGGGGCGGATCCGAGGTGCAGAAGCTGCCGGAGGTGACCATCGCCGGGATGCCGTTTGCCTGAAGGTCGCTTTGCAGGGCGGCGGGGTCGAGCAACTCACCCGGTTTGAGGGTCAGCGTGGCGGTGCCGTTGGCGTTGCTGACGAGGGTGAATGCCGCGGTCCGGATCGTGCTGTGCGCCCGGGCCGGGCCCGCCACCCCGGTCAGGCCAAGGGCCAGTACGGTACCCGCAACGGCGCCAGCCGCGCACAGGCCCGTGGCTCCGGCGAGTCGGCGCCGCCGCCGGGCGCGGCCCCTGGCCGTGATCGCTCCCAGTCGCGGCCGCTCGGGCATGGGGATACGGGAGAAGGAGTCTCGCAGTTCGCGCAGCTCGGCGCCGTCGGTCAGTTGGTCGTTGCCGGACATGAATCGGCCTCCGTGGTGTTGGCTTGGGCGAGTTCGTCGCGGAGGGCCGTGACGGCCCGGGACAGGTGGGCGCGGACCGTTCCCGGCGCGATCGCCAGCTCCCTGGCGGTTGTCTCGATATCCAGGTCGAGGAACACGCGGAGCACGATCACCTCGCGCTGCCGGGCCGGCAGCCGCCGCACCGCGGCCAGCACCGCGGCGTCCAGGCCGGTGCCGGGGCTGCCAGGCGCCGCGACGTCATGATCGGCCAGCGGCAGTTCGCGGGCACGCCGGCGCCACCACGACGCCCCGGCATTGAGCGCGGTACGCACTACCCACGCTCTCGGAGCCGGATGGCGGCTGACCTTCCGCCAGGACACCCAGGCCCGGGCAAACGCCTCGGCAACCTGATCCTCGGCGAGGAGCATGTCGCCGGTGCTGGCGGCAACCGCCCTCAGGCACGGATCCCAGCTCGCCTGGAAGAACTCGGCGAACCCCTTTTCGTCATGGCCCACAACCGTTAACCCGCCTGAGACCCCACACGCTTACCTCGGCGCCGCAAATCTACGTGATTGTTGCCACTGGGCCTGCTCTTCGGCTGACGATGCATTCATGTCTTGGCAGCCCCGTCCGGCGCCCGCTCCCTCATCGCCCGTAGCGGCGACTCCGGCGGCCACGGCGACGGCTACGATCTTCGGCAGCGTCGGACCAGACGCTGCCAGGGGGCATCCTCGAGGGGCCGGCCAGGATCAGGCGGTGACATAGTGACGTACTCAATCGTGGCACGTGACCCAGGGACCGGGCTGCTCGGTGTCGCGGTGCAGACTGCCATGTTCGCGGCTGGGGCGAACGTCCTGTGGGCCCGCGCGGGGGTGGGCGCGGTGGCGACCCAGGCCATCACGGAGGGTGCTTACGGACCGCGGTGCCTGGACGCGATCCAGGGAGGCGCGTCCGCGCCGACCGCGCTGGCCCAGGCCGCCGATGAGGCGGCCCTGCTGCGCCAGGTAGGCGTTGTCGCCGCGGACGGGAGCGTCGCCGCGATGACCGGTGAGTGGTGCATCGACCATGCCGGGCACCTGCTCGCCGCCAAGGGCCTGCTCACGATGCCGCCACCGGCATTGGCGGAACTGCTGGGCGAGTAGCGCCAGGCGCATGCGTGACCTTCGCCCGGCGCCGAGGTCGCTGCCATGCGCCCGGTGACACAGTCGGCGCTGTTCCGCCTGGCGCTGCTGGCCCTCATCTGGGGTTCCTCGTTCCTGTGGATCAAGCTGGCGGATCGTGGCTTCGCTCCGGTTGAGGTCACCTTCGCCCGGCTGGCCCTGGGCTCGGCCGCGTTGTTCCCGGTCGTGGCGGCCCGGCGGGAAGCCCTGCCCCGGTCAGCGGTGCTCTGGGCGCAGATCGCCCTGGCGGCGCTGTTCGCCAACGCGATCCCGTACCTGCTGTTCGCGGTCGCCGAGCAGTCCGTTGATTCGTCTACTGCTGGAATCATCAACGCCACCACGCCACTGTGGACCGTGACACTGGCCGTGGCCGTGCGGCACCAGAAGTCGGTCACCGCCCGGCAGCGCGCCGGGCTTGTCGTCGGTTTCGCCGGGACCCTGCTGATCTTCTCGCCGTGGCATTCGGCGTCCAGCGTGGCCTCGGTCGGCGGGCTGGAATGCCTGGCAGCGTCGGTCAGCTACGCCATCAGCTACGTCTACATGGATAGGTTCCTGGCGCGGCGGGGGATGAGCCCGATCACGCTCTCGGCATGCCAGCTCCTGGTGGCGGCAGTGCTGCTCGCGGTCGCGCTGCCGCTCTCCGGCGCCGGGGCGCCGCAGGTCAGCGCGGCCAGCCTGGCCAGCCTGGCCATCCTCGGCGTGCTCGGCACCGGTGTCGCGTACGTGCTCAACTACCAGATCATCACCAGCGAGGGCGCGACCGTCGCAGCCACGGTGACCTATCTGCTGCCGGTGGTCGCGATCATGCTCGGCGTCGTGGTCCTGGGTGAGACCGTCACCATTACGGTGCTCGCTGGCATCGCCCTGGTGCTGGCCGGCGTGGCGCTCACCCGCCGCCGGGAGCAGGCAACCGCGACCGATGAGAACGGGCCGGCCGGCACGTCGAAGTGACAGCAAGACATCAGCCGACCGAGGCCGGGCACGGCTCGCGGAGTAAGCAAAGGAGCGCGATGGCAGCGGATGAGTGCCAGCCGGTCACGGTTTCCCGCCGGATCAAGGCGCCCGCCGGGGACATCTTCCGGGTCCTGGCAGATCCGCGACGGCATCTCGACATCGACGGTTCCGGGATGCTGCAGGGGGCGGTGTCCGAGGTGATGATCTCGGGCGTCGGGGACGTCTTCACGATGCGGATGTACTACTCCGAGCACGGCAACTATGAGATGAACAACCACGTCGTCGAGTTCAAGCAGGACCGGCGCATCGGCTGGGCGCCGGAGGCGGGCCGGGGCCACCCGGACACCGCCCCGGACAGCACCGCCGCCGCCCGCTGGGGGCACCGGTGGAGCTTCGAGCTGGCCCCCGACGGCCCGGACGCGACGATAGTCACCGAAACCTACGACTGTTCCCGCGTGCCGGAAGAAGAGCGTGCAGGCATGGACAACGGCCGGGTCTGGATCGAGAGCATGGCCGGGACGCTGGAGTGGCTGGACCGGGCCTGCACCGGATGACACAGTTGGCGTGGCGTGGAGGCAGCCTCCGCGCCACGCCAGTGCCGTGCCGGGTGTCCCTCAGATGGCGGCTCGGCGTATCGTGCTGAACCCGCCGAGCCCGAGGGCGAGGGTCAGCGCGGCCAGCACGCCGGTCAGTGCGGGCGCCTGCACAGTGGTGAAGAAGTGCCCGAACGCAGTCCAGTGGTGCGTCAGCGTCACCACGGCGACGATGGCGAGCGCCACCAGCATCTGGGCGACGACAAACGCGGTCAGCCCGACCACGCCCCACCGCCGGTACGCCAGCCCGTACCACATGCCGTACAGGAAGAAGAGCACCAGCAGCACGAACGAGGTGACCCAGGTCTGGTACCACGGGCCGTCCATGATCCACGGCACCCGGAAGTAGTGCAACGAGAAGCCCCACCCGCCGCTGGCGCGCTCCAGCGCCTGCAGCACGGTCAGCGCCAGGCCGTAGGCGATGCCTAGCGCCAGCACCAGCAGGGCGGTGCCAAGGTAGTAGCCGCGCCGGCTGACGCCGAGCATCAGGCCGAACGGCAGTTCCCTGGTCATGCTCAGCACACCGCAGACGAGCAGGAAGACGTAGATGGTCACCAGTCCCCCGGTGTACATGCCGCCCGGCTGCTGTGGCGCCATCGCGGCGATGGCCAGGTTGATCAGGAAGCTGAACGCCAGGATCCCCCACGGCAATGCCACGTACGTAATGCGGTCCACCAGGTGGTACCGGGCGACGTTCACTAGCGTTTTCATGCGCTCACCTTCTCGTCAGCGGCGCTGCCTGAGGCGTGCATCAGCAGCTGCTGCAGCGACAGGGGTTCCAGGCTCAGGTGCAGTGCGCGGGCGCGCGCCTGGGCGGCCGCGTCGAGCGGGCCCGGCACGACCACCGCGGCACGCGAGGCGATGCGCTGCCGGTGCCAGACCCGGCGGCCCGCCACGAACTCCTCCACCGCGATGGCCGGCCCGCTGACCGTCATGGCGGTGCCGCGGATCTCCTCGGCGGGCGCGTCCAGCGCCACCCGCCCGTGATCGAGCATCACAACGTGTTCGAGCAGGTCGGCCACCTCGTCGATGAGATGGGTGGACAGCACGATGGTGCGCGGGTGCTCGGCGAAATCCGCCAGCAGCCGGTCGTAGAACAACTGGCGTGCAACCGCGTCCAGACCGGCATAGGGCTCGTCGAACAGCGTCAGCTCGGCGCGGGCCGCCAGCCCGATGACGATGCCAACGGCCGAGCGCATCCCGCGGGACAGCCGCCTCATCCGCCGGTCCAGCGGCAGCTCGAAGTCGGCCAGCAGCTGCTCGGCCAGCTCCGCGCTCCAGTTCGGGTAGAACCACGAGGCCACCCGGATCGCGTGGCCCACCCGGAAGTCCGGGTAAGCCTGCTCCTCGCGCACGAAGACCATGCGGCGCAGCACCGCGTCGTTCTCGGCCGGGGCAGCACCGAACACCTTGACCTCGCCGCCGGTCGGGAACTCCAACCCGGTGATGATGCGCAGCAGGGTGGTCTTGCCCGCCCCGTTGCGGCCCAGCAGCCCGGTCACGGTGCCCGGCTCGACCGCGAGTGAGACGTTGTCGAGCGCGGCCTGATCGCGGTAGCGACGGCTCAGCTGCGTCACCGAGATCGTCGGGGTCATCGTGTCTTGCCTCCGTTGCTAAGGCTGGTTTCCCGGACCAGGGACACCAGCGTGTCGCTGTCAATGCCCAACCGACTCGCCTCGGCAACCATCGGGTCCACGTACTGCTCGGCGAACAGCTTGCGGCGCGTGGCCAGGAGCTGTTCGCGTGCGCCAACGGCGACGAACATCCCGACGCCGCGGCGCTTCTCCAGCACCCCGTCGTCCACCAGCATGTTGATCCCTTTCGCCGCGGTGGCCGGGTTGATGCGGTAGAAGGCGGCCAGCTCGTTGGTCGATGGCACCCGTGTGCCCTCGGCGAGCTGGCCGTTGACGATGTCGTCGGCCAGCTGCTCGGCGATCTGCACGAACAGCGGCGTTCCCTCGTCGAGCGCCGGCACCGCGCCTCCGGTTAGTTGGTTAGATGGTTCATTACTTGAGCAATGTACCAATGCGCCCGAGTTCGTGTCAAACCGGAAACGAGGGCCCCGCCCCACGCCGGAAAGTGCGGTGCCCGGCTTGCCGCCGCCCGGTCGGAAGCGTGCGGTTGCTCAGGCCACCGGATGATCGACACCAGGTGCAGCATCGCCGACCCGAGGATACGGTCGCCGGAGAGCAGGGCCTGCTCCTGCCCGGCTTCGACCGGGATTCCCCGGGTCGCCATCCGCCACACAGAGAGTCAGAGGAGAGCCGGACGAGCGCGTCGGCGGCCCGCCGCGGCCCGCCGCGGCGCACCGCCAGGTGGCGTCCTGGCGCTGGACCGTCCAGCTGCCGCCGCCGGGCCCGGTCACCTGGATGTACAGGCAGCCGCCGGGGTCCAGGCCCAGAGCAGGCCGGTGAACTCGGCTCGTTGGCCGGGAACAGCGGACGGTGATGAGCGACGGCCCCGCCCAGCTCCGGTCCATGTCAGGTGCTGGACCACACGCCGCCCTTGGCCGCAGGCAGGGACGGCGGCTGGCAGCGTGGGCAGAATCGCGCGTCCGGTGTCCCCGTCAGCAGCCAGGCCGGGATGGCGGCCCCGCAGCTCTCGCAAAGGCCGTACCTGCCGCTGGCCAGCCGGCTGAAGCGCCTCGTCAGTGTCGGCCAGCGCGCGCCGGGCCTCGATCGCACGGCGCAGCAGCTGCCGGAGCTTGCGCTTGCGCGGCGGGCCGGGCGGGGCTGCGGCGGTAACCGCGGCCGCCTCGTGGTAGGCCAGTGACAACTCGGTGACTTCCTGCAGGCGGGCCCGCCACTGGGCCTCCAGCAGCGCCCGCCACACCGGCCCGCGGGCAGGGCTGGAGGCTGCCTGGATGCCCCGGGCGGCCTGCCGTTCTCGCGCGGTCATGGTCAGGTGGCCGGCAGCGTGCCGAGCGTGACCGGGACGGTGTGCGCCTGGCCCGACCGCGTGATCGTGACCCCGACCCGCTGGCCGGGGTCGGCGGCGGCCAGCGCCGACAGCAGCGCGTCCGTGTCCGGCGTCGGGGCCGGGCCAAGCTTGCTGATGACATCGCCGGCCCGCAGCCCGGCGCGCTCGGCCGCGCCGCCGGGGGTGACCGTGACGATCGCCGCCCCGCGCACGGTCCCGTCCACGCTGGTGACCGTGGTGACCCGGGCGCCGAGGGCGGCCCGGTGCGAGTTCGTCACGTGCCCTGACTTGATGATCTGCCCGGCGATGTCACGGGCCAGGTTGGACGGTATGGCGAAGCCGATGCCCTGCGCCTGGCCACCGCCCTGCGGGCTGACCGCCGCCAGCGTCGGGATGCCGATCACGTGGCCGGTAGCGGTCACCAGCGCCCCACCGCTGTTGCCGGGGTTGATCGGCGCGCTGGTCTGGATCGCGTCCGGCAGCGCTGCGGCGGTCGTGCTGGCCGTGGTCGGCTCGATCACCGCCCGGCCGGTCGCGGAGATGATGCCCTCAGTGACGCTGCCGGCCAGGCCAAGCGGGTTGCCGACCGCGAGCACCACGTCGCCGGCCTGGGCCTTGCTGGAATCGCCGAATGTGGCCGGGGTCAGGCCCGCCGGGTTCTCGGCCCGGATCACCGCCAGGTCGCCCTGGGGATAGGTGCCCACCAGGTGCGCCGGGCGGGCCGAGGGGTCACCGGCCCGCTGGACCTGAAGCGAGGTGGCCTGCCCGGCGACGTGGGCGTTCGTGACGATGTTGCCGGCCCGGTCGAGCACCACACCGGAGCCAAGCCCGTCGGCGGTGCGGATCAGCACGACCGACGGCAGCACCGCGCGGACCGCTGCGGCGTAGCTCGCCACGGCGTTGCCGCTGGCGGGCGGCGCAGCGGCGCCGGTCGCCGGCGCCGAGAGCGTGGGGCTGACGGCGGGCTGCGCGGCCGCGGCGGAACAGGCGGCAACCGTGCCGCCGGTCGCCACGGCCATCGCCGCAGCGACCCCCGTCCGCCGCAGCCGGTCTGTCACTCTCATTTCTCGGGCTCCTCGATTGGCTAGGCCAGATCGCACCAGCGACTGGCACGCTGCGTTTTGAGAAAAGCCGGCGGTTGTGCACAAGCGGTGCTGCGGCTGTGGTGACGGTGTGAAGGAACGGCGGCCCGGGCCGCTGCGGCACAGGTCAGGCCGGGGAGGTCAGGCCCGGGGCAGGGTGAGGATGAGCTGTGCGCCGCGACCTGGCTCGCTGCAGGCCTGCAGCGAGCCCCCGTGAGCGCTGGCCAGTTCGGCGGCCACGGCCAGGCCGATCCCGCTGCCCGAGATGTGCGCCGCGGAGCGCCCCCGCCAGAACCGGTCGAAGATCCGGGGCAGCTCATCGGCGGGGATGCCGGGCCCGGTGTCGGTGACCTGCAAGACGGCTTCGGCTCCCGCCGGGGCGGTCCGCAGGGTGACCTGGCCGCCGGAGGGGGTGAACTTCAGCGCGTTGGTGAGCAGGTTGGTGACGACCTGATGGAGCCTGCCCCCGTCCGCGAGCACGCTGACGGGAGCGAGCCGCCGCTCCAGGGCGATGCCGGCCGCTTCGAACCGGCCCGCCAGGCTTTCCGCGGCGTTGGCGGCGATCCCGGCCAGGTCCTGCCGGCTCAGCGTCAGTTGCAGCGCGGCCGCATCGGCCGCGGCCAGGGTCTGCAGGTCGCCAACCATCCGGGCCAGCCGCAGCACCTCATCCCGCAGCGACGCGAGCTGCCCTGGGGTCGGCTCGGTCACCCCGTCCAGCAGCGCCTCGTGACCGGCCTGCAGGACCGCGATCGGGGTCCGCAGCTCGTGGGCCACGTCGGCGACCAGGTCGCGGCGGAGTTGCTCCTGCCGGTCCAGCGTGTCGGCCATCAGGTCGAAGGCGGTCGCCAGCTCGCCGATCTCCCCGGGGGCCGGGATCGGCCCGACGCGGGCCGCGCGATCGCCCTGGCCCATCGCCCGCGTGACGGCGATCAGCCGTTCCACCGGGCGGGTGATCCGCCGCGCCACGGCCAGGCCGGTGAGCAACGCGAGCAGCGCTGCAAGCCCGGCGGCCCCCGCGATGGCGCGCCAGAGGGCGGTCCGCAGGGCCGCATCCGCGGCGCCCAGGCCGGTACCGGGAAACCGGACGACGGCCTGGCCGACCGGCTGGCCCCGGACCACGACTGGGCGGCTGAGCTGCGGGCTCGATGCATGCTGGGAGAACTGCTGGGACACAGCGGCGATCCGCCCTGCCTGGTCCCGCACCTGCACGTCGGCGCCGGTGCGGGCGGCCAGGTCGAGCACCGGGTTGAGGTCCGCGCCCGCCCAGGAATTGGTGCGGTCCCACGCCGCCCCGGCGGCCACCGTGATCGCGCTGGCCAGGTTGGACCGCTGCCGGTTGGTCAGGTCCGAGACATCCGCGGCGGTGAACGCTGCCGCGAGCCCGGCAAGCAGCGCCACCGCGGCCAGCGCCACCCCGAGGAACGCCAGGGCCAGCCGCAGGCCGAGCGCGTCGCTCCGGGCGCCCGGGCGCCTGTGCTCGGCGTCAGCCATCGCGGGCCAGCCCCAGGCGGTAGCCGCCGCCCAGGACCGTCTGCACGATCCGTGGATTGCCGGGATCGTCCTCGACCTTGCGGCGCAGGTTCTTCACGTGCGAGTCCACGGTGCGCTCATACCCTTCGAACTCGTAGCCACGGACCCGGTTGATCAGCTCGAACCGGGAGTACACCCGGCCGGGCACCGTGGCCAGCGCCAGCAGCAGGCCCCATTCGGTCGGAGTGAGGTCTACCGGCGCGCCGCGGACCACGACCGCACGCCGTGGCTCGTCGATGACGAGCTCGTCACCGCCGTAGCTGGCCACCCCCTGCTCGGCAGCCGCGCCGCCGCCGCCGCGCCGCAGGATCGCCTGAACCCGGAGCACCAGCTCCCGCGGGCTGAACGGCTTGGTGACGTAGTCGTCCGCGCCCAGCTCCAGGCCGCGTATCCGGTCCTCCTCGCTGCTCTTGGCGGTGAGCATCAGCACCGGGACACCGCCCTCGGCCCGCAGCTCCCTGGCCACCGTCTCCCCGGGGATGTCGGGCAGGCCGAGGTCCAGTACGACCAGATCGGGGGACCCGGAGGCGGCGAGGCTGAGCGCCTCCGCCCCGGAACCGGTGGACAGCACGGTGAACCCGGCCCGTTCCAGGTAGGAGCGCACCAGGTCCCGCAGCTTGCGCTCATCCTCGACCAGCAGCACCGTCGCGGCCATCACGCTCACGCATCCTTTCCGGGCCGGCCCGGCCGACCCCGGCCCGGCATCTCCACACCGTCACCACGACAGTTTCACCCGCCCGGCACGGCTGTGCCATTAAGTGGTGCCTGGTAACAGCGAGAAAAGGACTACGGCAGTGACGGGAAGTGACCTGATCGTACTCGCCCCATGGATCATCTTCGGGGCCGTGCTGGGCGCCATCTGCGCCCGGCTGTACGTGGGCAGGTCCCGTGCCCGGCGCCGCCGGGGCCTCCACCGCCCGGAGCGGGGCCGGCCCGGGGCCGCATCATGAGACTCCATGTGTCAACCACAGCCAGCGTCACGCCGCAGCCGCCGGGCCGAACGCCGCATCGCTCCGCGCTGCGGCTTCCCGGCGGCGAGACTCTGCCGACCCCGGGGATAAGCCCCCGGACCCCCATGCCTCCCGAAGCCAGCGCGCTGTTGTCCAGCGCGCCTCCGGCACGACGTCCCGCGAGGGAGGCCAGGAAAAAGTGAGCGATCCCGCCGCCACCGCGATCGCGGTGCTCGCGGCGCTGGGCGCCGCAGGCTCGTTTGGCGTGGCCGCCGCGCTGCAGCACCGGCAGGCTCAGCTCGCGCCGAAGTCGGCCGACCTGTCCTTCCGGTTGCTTGCCCGGCTGGCCGGCCGCCCGCTCTGGCTGGCCGGCATCGTGCTCGCCGCCGTCGCCTACGGCCTGCAGGCTCTGGCCCTGGCGTTCGGCCCGCTCTCGCTGGTCGCCCCGATCGTGGCGACCGACCTGCTGTTCGCGCTGCCGGTCGCGGCGAGGTACTCACGGCCACTGCGGGCGTGGGACTGGCTCGGCTGCGTGCTCGCGGCCGGCGGGGTGGCCGCGTTCCTGGCTGCCGCGCCGCCGTCGTCCGGGCGGTCCGATGCCCCGCCGCGGCACTGGCTGCTGGCTTTCGCTTGTGTGGCGCTGGCCTGCGTGCTGGCGCTGAGCGTGAGCCGGCTGACGGGCGGCCCCGCCCGCGCGGCCCTGACGGCCACCGCCGCCGGCGCCGTGTTCGGCCTCACCGCCGCGGTGACGCTGAGCCTCAGCCGGCTGGTGCGCGCCGTCGGCCCCGGCGGCACGCTGGCGCACTGGCAGCCCTGGGCCTTGCTGGCGCTTGGCCTGGCCGGGCTGCTGTTGTCCGCGAACGCATTTCAGGCCGGGGCGCTGGCCGCCAGCCTGCCGGTCATGGACACGGTCGAGCCCGTGTGCGGGGTGCTGCTCGGCACCCTGCTGTTCGGCGAGCGACTCGCTGCCTCCCCGGCAGGGTTCGCGATGCAGTTGGCCGGCGCGGCGGCGGCCATTGCCGGAATCACGTTGCTCGGCAGGTACGCGGGCACCGCGGCGATTCGCAACTCAGCTAATCAAGATCATCTTGTGCCGGGCGCCCGCGCCGCCCGGCACGGACAGCCGGCGTCCTGCGCGGACAGCCAGCGCCCCGCCCTGGAGGGCAGGGCGGGACGATGACCGGGCTCTCGCACCTGGGCGTTTCGTCGCTGATCTCCTACGTCATCGCCGTCCTGCTGCCGGCGTTCGACGCGCTGATTCCGCTGCTGCCCAGCGAGACCGCGGTGATCGCGCTCGGCGTCGCCACCGCGGGCAGCGCGGATCCGAGGGCCGCCGTGCTCGTCGCGCTGGCGGCGCTCGGCGCGTTCCTCGGGGACAACGCCGCTTACCTGCTTGGCCGGCGCTTCGGCCCGGCCGCCGCGCGGCGGGTCTTGGCCGGGGAGCGCGGCGCGCGCAGGCGGGACTGGGCGGAGCGGTCGCTGCACCGCTTCGGCGCGCGCATCATCATCGGCTGCCGCTTCATTCCTGGCGGGCGCACCGCCATCACGCTGACCTGCGGCTTGGTCGGCTATCCACGGCGCCGTTTCGTCGCGGCGACCGCCTGCGCGGCGGTGATCTGGGCGAGCTATGCCTTCTTCATCGGCCGTCTGGGCGGGAAGGCCTTCGAAGACCGGCCGTGGGCAGGGCTGTTGCTCGCGCTGGGGCTGACCGTCGTGATCAGCGTGCTGATCGAGGCGGTACGGCGAGCCTGGATCTGGCGCCGCAGCAGGCAGCAGCGCGCCCGCGCTCCGGAGCAAGCCGGCGCGCAGGAACACGCCCAGACCCGGGAGCGCACCCCGCCGCCGGGCGCCCGCGGGCGCCCGGCGGGCACTGCCGCGCTGGGCCTGGCCGAGCAAAGAGACAGCCGATGACGGGCACGCCGGGATGGGCCTGGGCCGCGGCCGTGGGCGTGATCCTCGCCCTGCTGGCCATTGACCTGGCGATGGGCCGGGGCCAGCCGACGATGCGGCGCGCGGTGCTGGTCAGCGCCGGGTGGGTGGCCGCGGCGGTCGCGTTCGGTGGCGTGCTCCTCGCCTGGCGCGGCGGCGCGGCGGGGCAGGAGTACTTCACCGCCTACCTGATCGAGAAGGCGCTCAGCATCGACAACGTCTTCGTGTTCGCGCTGCTGTTCCAGGCGTTCGCCGTGCCCGGCGCCTACCAGCACCGGGTGCTGTTCGCCGGCGTCCTCGGCGCCCTCGTGCTGCGGGCCGGCTTCATCGCGGCGGGCGCGACGCTGCTGGAGCACCTGAGCTGGGCCGGGTACTTGTTCGGGGGGCTGCTGATCGTCGCGGCGCTGCGCATGGCGCGGGGCGGCGTGCACGTTGACACCAGGCACGGCCTCATCCTGCGCGCCTTGCGCCGGGTCATGCCAGTCAGCGAGGGCTACGACGGCGGGCGGTTCTTGACCAGGCTGGACGGCAGGCTTGCCGCGACCCCGCTGCTTGCTGTGCTGGTCGTCATCGAGGCGACCGACGTGATCTTCGCGGCCGATTCGATTCCGGCGGCGCTCGGGGTCACGACCGATATGTTCCTGGTCTTCACCTCCAACGCGTTCGCGGTGCTCGGGCTGCGCGCCCTGTACTTCGTGCTGGCCGGCGCGATGACGCGGATTGGCTACCTCACCCAGGGCTTGACCGCCTTGCTCGCTTTCATCGGGGTGAAAATGCTCCTCGCGGGCGTGCTGCACATCCCGGCCGCGGTGAGCCTCGGCGTGATCGCCGCGATCATTGCCGCGGCGGTGCTGCTGAGCGCCTGGCAGCGGCGCCGCCAGGCCGGGCCGGCTGCGCGTCCACACGATCTGCACACCGGTTGCGCCGGGCCTGCACCTCGCCCAGATGTGCTGGAAGCCAGCACCAGGCAGGTGGCCACGGAGGGCGGACAACAGGACGCCGCGCCGACGGCGGAGGCGACTGCACGCCCGGCCGTAACCGCAGTCGCGAAGTAACAGCTCCTGTGGGCTGACCAGCCTGGGCTTGCCACCCGCGCGTCAGGGGGCCGCGCGGGTGGCATCAGCCTGTTCTCTTTGCCCCGGGCCTCACGGCGAGCACGGGGCGTGCGATCGGCCCGGGTCGGAGTGAACTTTCTGCTCCCGCTGATCGTTGATCTACATAGACAGGGGGAACGACATGGGGGTCGCGGTGATTGGCACGGGCAAGGCCGCGAAAGCGGACGCGGCGTACATCGACCCGGCAAAGACCCTGCGCCAAGCGGGTCACCTGATGCGCGAACTGGGGGTCGCGGCCCTTGTGGTCCGCGCGGAGAACGGCGAGGTCCGCGGGACCATCAGCCGGGACATGGTGGTCAGGAGCATCGCTGCGGGCGGCGATCCAAAGACGGTCACCGTGGGGGAGGTCGCGTCCGCCGGGGCGGCCCATCGCCGCGCGCCGGCCCGCTCGGCCGGTGCCGGGCTCACGCGGCGCCATCACAGCCCCGACCCGGTCGGCCACCATATGAACTGGGAGGACATCGGGCCTGGCGCCGCGTGGCCCTGGGTGGCGCTGATCACCGACGAACTTACCGGCGCTAGAGCCTGGGCGAGCAACAGCCATGGCCAGGTCGCCTGAATAGCCGATCGCTTTCAAAGGGAAACTGCGGCAACCCTGCATTTCACCCGCGAATTGCGCACACAGTGCTTTGTCGCCGTATCGCACGGCAGAGCGCGGATAACCTAACCAGGAGGCTAGCCTAGAGATCTTCAGGTTTGGGCCCGCTGATCAGCCCTTTGACGACGCGCCTGATCTGCCCGAGCCATGGCCGCCAGCGGCGGCAGCCCGGACAAAGCGAGCACTCCGTTCCGCGCCGGTAGTGCTGGTGCGCCAGGTAAGGATGCCCGCATATGCACAGGCGGGCGCGTCCATGGTCATGCAGCACAGCCTAAGGATGTTACCCGACCGTAGAGGCAGGGTCGGTCTGCGAACAGTTGCACCGGGGATTACGGAGTTACCCTGACCGCATGCACGGTTCGCTGTTGTCATCCGGAGATGGCCAGGGGATGAGATCAGCCGTGCTGAGATCGGTACAGTGGTGGGCTGGCCCGCTGTTGCTGGCCGCGGCCGCGCTGGCATTTGACGCTGCCAAACGCAGGATTGCCTTTGGCGTGTGGACCACCGGGCCCGTCGATGAGGTCGCTCATCTGTCCACGGCAGCTCTGGGCCTGCTCGTCCTGGTCCGCTTTATCGGCGCGCCGCGCCGCTTCTATGTCGCGGCGCTCATCGCATCGGTCGCCATCGATCTGGATCACATACCGCTCTACCTCGGCTGCTGGGAGACCCGGCTCAGCGCCCGATCACCCATTCGCTATCCACTGCGGCCGTGTTCGTCGCAGCCGCGGCGGCCAGTCGCAGGCACCGGGCGGTCCTGGCCGGGGTGGCGACTGGGCTGGTGCTCCATTTCGCGCGGGACATCGCCGAGGGTTACCCGGGGGTGCGGGTCTTCTGGCCGCTTCAGGGCACTTCCTGGATGGTCAGCTACCGGTGGTTCCTGGGATTGATCGTCGTGTTCACGGCCGCCCGGCTGGTGCTGGTGAGGGTCGGGCTCCCGCACACGCGCATCCCCGTCTTCCGGACGCCGTCCCAGCCTGGTTCGGTTTCCCCATTCGCGGACGGCCCCCCGACATCGGGTGACCACGATCCGAGTCCCAAGCCGCAGGCGCCTGGTTTTGAGGCTGCCCGCGAGGCGCGGTCCCGCGCTTCGTTACGGAGTCCGCCGCGGTGCTGGGGTGTGGGGAACGGCCGGTTCAGGCTCAGTTGACGGCCTCGGCCTAGCTGCGGTTCCGTGCCGAGCGGTAATTTCCGCGATCGACGACGGGTTCTGGCACAGATCGCCCACAGATCCTGGCGCCGGAATCCCTCATGCCACGGCCGACAGTGCGTGGGGTAAACCCGTCCGGGGTTGCGACACGCACGGCACCCAGTGGGCCGCTCACGCTTCGGCACTCAGCACTGCGGAGTGACGTCGCTCACCCAAGTCTCCATCGTTGCATCTGAACTCTGAAACGAAGCCGTCCCCAGTCCATGACCATGCGCCGAGGGAGACGGTAAGGATCGGTCGAGGAATGGGCCATTCCGGGGATGGCGGTGCACGCGGTGTCGAACGCAGCCGAACGCACGGCGTCAACCGAACGATCGTCGAAGTCGTCGCGTCGGCCAAATGGGTATGCGAAGTGTGACACAGCCCGGCCGATCGACTGCTCCAGCTCCCTCTTGGAGCCAGAGATGGTGTCCCGCTGCTCCCGCGCCGGGCGATCCCGAAGGCGGACGTGATCGACCGTGTGGGCGCCGATGGTCACGGTGTCGCTGGCCGCCAGTTGCATGAGGTCCTCGGGGTTGAGCGTTTGGGCGTCAGGCGGGGAGGCGGAACCTACCTGCCATTGCTCCGAGACGGCGTCGAGCGCCCGTTCGATCTCCGTCACCCGAAGCGGCAGCAGGTGGCGGCGGACCGAAACGAGGTCTGTCCTGATCCCGGATGAACCGAGTGGGAGGCGGACGTTCCGGCCGCTGATCGGCAGATCGATCTCCCTCACGTGCGGTGGCCGCGAGCGCAACAGCGTTCCGAGGCGGTCCCACCATAGACCGTTGTGGTTTCCCAGGATGCCGCTGGTCACGAAGACGGTGATCGGCACGCCCTTCGCTTCGGCGATCGGCAGTGCGTTGGTCAGGTTGTCGCGGTAGCCGTCATCAAGGGTCACGACCACTCTCGGCCGGCGCGACGGGACCGATACATCGGCGAGCGTCAACGGTTCCCGTGCCCTCGACATCTCCTCGAGGTGAGCGGCAAAGTTGTCGGGGCGTACGCAGAGATGGAGGGGGTCCTCGACGCTTTCCGCGACCCGGTGGTAGCAGAGAATGAGCGTTCCCTCGCGCCTCATCGTAACGACATCCTAATGGTCAACGCGCCCGTCTGCGGGTCGGCTGCGAGCACCGTTCTGTCGGTTCTCTCTATAGTTCCGGGCAGCCTTCGAACGAATCCCACAGCTTCTTGCAGAGTCGCTCGACGTCCCGATCGAGCTCTCTCGCCGCCCGAGGGGATGGCTGCGCCCTTACCCGCGGGACTATCGAGCCGAGGGGCAACGCAAGTCCGATGTGGTCGGAAAGAGATCGGATCACCTCGTCGGGCTGGTTGCACGCTCGGTCGTAACGGAGGATCCGGACTCGGTCGTCCTCCCAGAGGCGCTGGTCGAAATAGAGCTGGTTACGAGTCCACCAGAAGAGCGCGGCCGCGTCGAATGGTGTAAGTCTTCGGTTCAACAAGGCGGTGACCGTCTCCCACGTCTCCTCGGTCGCACCTTTGTATCGCCAATCCAGCGCGTCCCGGGAACGAATCGGCTGCAGATCCCGGTAAGGGTTGTCCTCACCGAATCGACTCACATTGGACTGCGCGACCTCCGGGTACTGGCGAAGCATCCAGACTGCCTTCACCGCGCCGGCGGCGTCCATGAGTGCGGTGGCTGAGGCGCTCTCCACCAGCGGTTTGGCTGCCACGACCTCGAAGGGGAGACGGCGGATGCGTCCCAGGACGGCGGAATACTCCTGCCAGGTCGTCTCCTCGTGTCCGGGTCCGACGAGATGGCGATCGTGTTCCTCGAGGATGAGTACCCGCCAGGATCGATCGAGGAAGGTCTGCTGGAGCATCGTGGTCCCTGATCGCTGGCATCCGAAGATCAGTACGATGCGGCGCTCATCGGGGCGGGCCCGGACGACCGAGCGGGCCAAGCGTTTGACCAACGCCCGCGCTCTGCGTCTGAACAGGGGTTCTTGGTCTCGGTCCTTGTGGCGGGACGGGAGCAGTTTAGGAGATGCGCGGGCCACCAATTCGGACTGCCTCCTCTATGGCGGACTGCCCCCTCTATGCCGCTACCCATGCCGTCGGCCGCGAATGACGCGCGTACCTAACCCAGAATGACGCGCCCGGTAACGGTTTGTATTGGCGGTTTGCGGTGGCGATAACAGGCTACATGAGGGTCCGGCCGTCCGGCGAGGAGCATCGGGGAACCGCTGCGAGCGGTTGGGCACCGGCGGGCCGGCGCATCACTGGCAGTGCACCCGGGTTGCATCGGCTGTCACGCAGGCCGCGGATCTGAGCCGGATGACCCACCGGGATCGGGTTCGACCGCGGGATCTTCACGGAAGACCCGAATCACCGCGGGCAGCAAGACGACGGCCTCACACGAGACGGCAACGGCCCATCCGATGCAGAGGCCCGTCATGCCCCCGGCGATTCCACCCAACGCCGCGCCGGCCGCTTCTGCGGAGGTGCCTGCCGCCATCACCTTGGCCGCATGGCCCAGGCGGCCCTGCGCACGGCGGATCGCCACGTAGTGGTCCTTGATCACGTAGGCGGGGCCCACCAGGACGAGAAGGCGCAATGCAGTGGTCCCGTTCATGGCGTAGGCAGGGCCGAAGATGCGCAGGGCGAAGGGAGCTGCCACCTGGGCGACGACCACAATCCCCCCACACAGCGCCATTCCGAGGGGGAGCGTCCGGCGGACGTGGCGGTGGAGGAGGCTCTGGTCGCCTGATATCTCGGCGAACAGCGACAGCGCCAGCAGGTACGGGATAACCATTGCGGTGGACTCCAACAGGAATGCAGCTGTGAAGTAGGCCAGTTGCCGTGGAAGGAGCAGAAGAGCCGCAATGAGCCCAACAATGTAGAAGACGGAATTGATTGACAGATTGAGGACGTGGTGCTTGAGGGAGAGCGCGCAGTAGCGCCGCGCGAGGGCCACCCGATGGCTGATGTTCCCTTCGCCAGCTGGGGTCGGTTCAAGCCGAAGCATAGGCAGACATACGACGACCGAGACGACCAGCGTCAGTACCCAGGCAAACAGCAGGCCAGGGGCTGTTCTGGTCCCGACGAGGACGAGGACACCCACGACAGCCAGCTTCAGCGCGGAGGCCAGGCTCCCTTGCCACAGCTGGGCCGACCCCCGGTGCAATCCGATCGCCGCGTTGCTGAAAGTGATCGCGGCCATTGTCGCCACTGATCCGATCACGAAGAGAGCGGCCATTGTCGGGTCGGCGCCGATGATCCTCAAGCTGGCGCCCAGGAAGGGGGAGAGGGCCAGCGTGCCCAACGACAGGATCAGCACCGTCAAGCACGAGATGTACATCCCGGTGCTGAACGTGACGCGGCGGGCCCGGCCCGGCACCGATTCGAGCTCGGCCAGCAGGAGGAGTGGGATCCCGAGAGCACCGATCGCTGCGAGAAAGAGTGCGGTAGAGGACGCGGCGGCCGCCAGACCCACATCTCGCGCCGAGAACAGATGCGTGGCGACGGCCCAATAGGCAAGGCCCAGTACCGCCGTGGCCCCTTGCCTGGCCGCCAGGTAGCCGAAGGTCGTGAGGAGTCGCCGCAGCTCCGAGGGCTGCATCAGCAGTTTCGAGGGCTGCATCAGCAGTTTCGAGGCTTGCACCAGTTTCGAGGCCTGCACTGGCAGTTCCGAGGGCTGCACCGCAAGCTCCGTGGGCCGTACCGGCTGTTCCATCCGCCGTACCGGCTGCTCTGTCGGCCGTACCGGCTCTTCGGCCGGGAACTCGCTCATGCGCCCAGGGGCCACCCTTTCCACTGGGAGAGCCGCGCCGCTTGGCACGGCTACTGCCGGGTACGTGACCGGCCGCGCACGCCACCAGACTCGAATCCTGGCCGCCGTTCAGAGCGGCGAGTGGCGCACCCCCTCGACTCCGCTTCCAGGACAAGAATAGGCTACTGTCACCAACACGCATTTGGGCCTGGCGGCGCCGAGCTTCGCCGCGGCAAAGCTCACCAGCGCTTCCGGCTCGCTCATCTCGACGTCTGGCTCCCGGAGGCTTATTCATAAGTGCCGGTTGAGGCCGTAATTCCGTGATGTTTTCTACATGTCCAGATTTGCCTGTGAATTAGCATCTGCCGGCGTGTCAGGCTGGCAATGAGAACGGCTTCTCTCTTGAATCCCGTGCTGTCACACGAGCGGGATACCCCCGGGAGAAGCCGTTGCGGCCGGAGGCTGTGACAGGGCTGCGCCAGGGGCAACGGACCGGGCCGGCCGCGCGCGTGGGCGGCCACCACCGGGGACGTGGCCAAGCCGGGCGGTAGCCCGCGGCGATCGGCCAGTACAAAGTCAGTAGCCATGGTGGTGACCCTGATGAGCACGAATATCACCCAGGAGATCGCCAGGGACATCTTCGACTGCCCCCGGGCCACCGTGTCCCGGCGGTGGGAACTGCTGCGCCCCGCCATCGGCCGGGTCCTGGCGGACTGCATCCCGGACCCGCGCCAGATCCTCGGCGGCGGTACCGCCTCTGGTAGCGGGGACCATCGCGCCCACCTGGGACTGGACGGCGATCCCGCACCTTCCGCAAGGCCGGCTATCGGCATGAACGTGCAGATCGCCGCTACCCAACGGTCCAAGTGCTCCGGGCGGAAGTCGCCACCGGGTCTTCGCCTCCCGCGGCGGACCGGTTGTCCGGTGTGCCGGTGCTGACTGTCGTTCCCGGGCTAACCTCGAGCTGACGACTGGGGCCGACTAATGCGCATCCTCCTGCTCGCCCAGTTCTTCCCGCCTGACATCGGCGGTGAGGAGCAGCACGTGTTCAATCTCGCGAACACTCTCGCCGACCGCGGTCATGGGGTCGCGGTCGCTACCCAGCAAATGGCTGGCGTCGTGGACGAAGAGGTGCTCCCATCGGGAGTGCGCGTGCACAGGTTCGCGACCATGGCCATGCGCCTGCCAGGTGTGTACTCGACTGGCCGTCTCCACCACCCACCAGTCCCGGATCCCCTCGGGGTCCGCAAGCTGGCCCGGATCGTCCGTCGGGAGCGCCCGGACGTTATCCACGCTCATAACTGGGCCGTCAACAGTGCGCTGGCGCTGCGGCGGCACTCCGCCAGGGGGCCGCATTTTGGGCTCGTGCTGACACTTCACGACTACAGCCAAGTCTGTGCCACGAAGCAGCTGATGCGCGCGGACTCCGTCTGTGAGGGCCCTTCGATGGCACGCTGCCTGCCGTGCGCCACCACCCACTACGGCCGTGTGGTGGGTCCCATGACCGTGGCCGCCACGGCGGTGATGCGCCCATGGAAGGACCACGCCATTGATCACGTGGTCAGCGTAAGCCGTGCCGTCGCCATCGGTAACAACATCCGGGAAGGCCCGGGCAGCAGCGTTATCCCCAACTTCGTCCTTGACTCAGCCGTGGTGCGGCCCAATGCCGATCCGGCGGAGGAAGTGGTTAGCGGCGCTCCGTCGGCCTTGCCTGAGGCAGACTTTCTGCTCTTCGTTGGCGAGCTCTCGTCCAGGAAGGGTGTGCCAGCGCTGCTACGCGCCTACGAATCGCTCGGCAGGCATCGTCCGCGGCTGATGCTTGTCGGGCGACGCACGCCGGACACCCCGACGCAGCTTCCTACCGGGGCCGAGGTGCACCTGGACTGGCCGCATGAACACGTCTTGGCCGCGTTCCGGCGTTGCCTCTTCGCTGTCTTGCCTTCGGTTGTTCCTGATGCATGCCCGACCACGGTCCTTGAGGCGATGGCCGCCGGGCGTCCCGTGATCACGACATCGATCGGCGGGATAGTCAACCTCATCGTCGACGGAGAGAGCGGGCTGCTCGTGCCTCCGGGGAACGATCGTGAGCTCGCGGCGGCCATGGGCCGCGTGCTTGCGGATGGCGGTCTGCGAACCCAGCTCGGCGCAGGCGCGCTGGAGAGGGTGCGCGCGTTCACAGCTTCCGCAGTCGCAGAGCGGCTCGAAGCCGTCTATGCGCGGGTCGCCCCCCAACCTCCCGCAACGCAACAGCCGAGGCGACCGCTGCACAGGTGGGCGGCATGGTGAGCCACAGCATTACAGAGGCAATGTGATGGTGGCGGCCGCTTCCGGCGACGGGACGAGGCTGCCGCCGGATAAAACCCTGCGCGTCCTCATGGTGTGCACGCGTTACCTGCCCGAGCTGGGTGGGATCGAGACGCACGTCTACGAGGTCGCGCGGCGGCTGACGGCGCGCGAAGGCTTCGACATCACCGTGCTCGCGACTGACCGGACCCGCAGGCTTCCCCGCGATGAAGTTCTCGATGGCATCAGGGTGCTGCGCGTTCCTTCCTGGCCGCCCGGCCGGGACTACTACCTCGCGCCGCGGATCGCTGCCGTCGTTGGGCAGCGTGACCGCTGGGATCTCGTGCACTGCCAAGGGATTCATACACCCGTACCGGTGTTGGCGATGCTCGCCGCATGGCGTGCCGGGCACGCCCTACCTCGTAACCTTCCACACTGGTGGGCACTCGCTGTGGCACCGTAACGCGCTGCGATCCACTCAGTGGCGGCTGGCCGGGCTGCTGCTGCGAAACGCGGTGTCGCTCGTCGGTGTGAGCCGGTTCGAGGCCCAGACCCTGTCCGAGCAGGCCCGCCTGAGAGGCAAACCCGTTACCGTGATCCGCAATGGCGGCACGTTGCCACCGCCTCCCGCGGGGACTGTCGCCATACCGGGCCGAATCGTGTCCAGCGGCCGACTGGAGCGATACAAGGGCCATCACAGAGTCATCGAGGCCCTGCCGCATGTTGTGCGCGACGTTCCGAGGGCCCATCTAGTCGTGATCGGAAGTGGCCCGTACGAGCCCGAACTGCGGGAACTCGCTCGGCGGCTCGGTGTCTCTGACCGGGTGACCGTTACCGCCCTACCGTCTGCGGATCGCGGCGCTATGGCTGAAGCCCTGGCCAAGTCGAGCGTCGTGGCCGCGCTATCGGACTATGAGGCACACCCTGTAGCGGTGATGGAGGCGTTGAGTGCCGGGCGTCCGGTCGTCGGCTATGACGTAGCCGGCATCGGTGAGCTTGTCGCAGATGGATGGGTTCGTGGAGTGACTCCGGGTGCGCCTGCGGCCAGGGTCGCCCGTGACATAGTCGAGGCGATGTCGTCGCCTTGCCTGGTGGATCCTGCCGAGCTACCGACGTGGAATTCCTGTGCCGACCAACTCGCGCAGGTTTACCTGACGTCGGCCGGGCGGCTCGCGCCGCCCGCGGGCTTTTCTCCTTCTCGATTATGCGGCGTTTTGAATAACGTTCTAGCAACGCACTGGATGCCAGTTGCACCAGGCGTTCCATGGTCTTATTCAATGTCGACTTACCAGACGCCGCATCGTCACCGAAGCGGCGCCCGGCCGCCCGGCCTATGGCGTGCCGCCACGTACCCAACTGCACGATTAGCAAGGAAGCCGGCGATGGCGAATGATGTACCCGCTACAATGGCGAAGCTGCGCGCCACACCTGAAGCGTCTCCGCGAGTCGTTTCCCGCAGCCCACGAACAATCCCAGACGGCAGCACATATCGCGCGTATCGCCGTTCTGTAGAGATGCTTTCGCTAGTACCATTCAGGGAGGCCAATGTTGCTTTACCTTGACCTTCGTAATAACATCTTCTGAGGAAATAGCTGAGGGCGGTGCGTTCCACCGAGACGTGGTGGCCGACGATTGCGTTCGGCTCATAGATCCAGGTTCCCCCACCATAGCATTCTGCCGTCCGCAGGCACAGGTCGGTATCTTCAGGACGAGACCAGGCACCAATCTTCCCGAAGCCATCGCGGAAACCGCCAACCGCGTCGAAAGCCTGTCGGCGTATGGCCATAGTGTTGCTCCAGACGTTCCTCACCGTGGTAGCCCTTTCAGGCATTCCCAGGTAGGAGCAGCCGACTGCCCAGTCGAACTCCTGAGGGAACCACTGCGGTCGGCGCGTCTCCCACAACGGCTCCAGTCGACCGCCCGCGCCCACCACCTTAGGGTCTTCAAAGTGTTGCAGCAGAGATTCCAGCCAATTGGGGGAAGCGATAGCGTCATCGTCCAGGAACGCCAGCATCTCTCCTCGCGATGCCGCCGCTCCTGTATTGCGCGCACCGGAGGCCCCGCGGCTGCCCGCGCTAGCGATCACCGTGACCCCCGGCAGCTCACCGGCAGCCTTAGCCATCAACTCGGGATGATGATCAATCACTATCACCGTCTCAAGCACCTGGAGGGTCTGCGCCCGGACCGACGCCACCGCCTCACGCAGGCTATCCCAGCGATCCATCGAATACGCCGGGATGACTACCGATACCGAAGGAAAACTCCTCATGGCCGTCGAATACTCGTCCAAATCTCTTCCTTATAACTAGGTTTCGCGATGCGCTAGTGCAATTCGCCTGACACTGCCGACCGCAACCGGCTTCATAAAATGGCTCAGCCCGTTTTGTCAAGTGCTTGAAGGGAAAAGTACCATGCCAGCACAGGATTCCGAAAGAGGCCGGTTCGCGATATGTGACCTGTTCGCGAGTTCACGTTCAACGGAAGTGGTGTGTGGGGCAGTTGATTCAGATGTGACTATCTTGCCTTATGTTACAGTCGCGGTTGCCAATTTGTGATCGTCCTGCCGCTCAGCGTGATGTGGCGCTTGCCGGAACCGGTCGTCGAAGATCATCTGCTTTGTGTCATCTAGCCGGAGAGGGCCTTCGCAACTAGTTTCCTCTGGGTCGTCGCCAATGAGACAGCGATCGTGGCCTGAGTGCAGGACCGCCGGAGGATGCGCCTTCCGAGGTGGCATCCCCTGACATACTGGAGGACTTGGAGTCAGCCTGTTGAGGTCCGGTCGCGCACGGCCAATAGAAGGAGCCGCTCCCTGCGTCCAGCCAAAGAGGCCTTGCCGTCCGTGGGCTGGTGCACGACAACACATGGCGGTGGGGCAGGCGATGGATCTGCGAAGCAGCTCATGGGCACGGCAGCTCGTTACTCTCCCATGGGTATCTTTGAGCCTTCGCGTTCCAAATAGCCGGCACGGCCTCGATGTCGGCAATGCGCCGACCTTGCCCGAGAAGTCCGGTTCCGCCCTGCGTGACATTGTCAGAGCCGGTCGTGGGAAGATTGGCGGCGTGAGATCCGACCCCTTCCCGATCGCGATCACACGGGGCGAGATCCGATAGTGCCTCCGCCCACCTTGCTCGACGTCCCCCACCTCAACGGGTGGGCTGCGCAGTGGGATCAACTGGTGGATTCTTCCCCGCTTCCGTCGCCCTTCCTGCGATCGTGGTGGCTGACCGGGGCCGGTGGACCTGGTCGTCATTTCCTTCTGGTTGTTGACGGGGCGCGCCTCCTCGGTGGCCTCGCCTTGGAAAAGCGCCGCCCGATGCTCAGCGTTCGGATGATGGGAGACGGGTCGCTGTGCCCGGACCATCTCGACCTGCTCGCCGCCCCCGGCCACGAGGCGGCGGTGGTCAGCCTCCTCCGGGACTGGCTGTGTCGCCCTGGTGAGCGCCTCTTGGACCTCAAGGGCATCCGGGCCGGGTCACGCTTGATCGAAGCTCTGCCCGGCCGCGTCCGCCGTGAGCCCGTGTCCGTGGCCCCCTTCACGCCCTTGCCTGACAGTCCAGAGGCTTACCGGGCCACCCTGTCCCCGCAATTCCGCAAGAACCTCCGCGTCTCCGCCAAGCGCCTGGCGGCCGAAGGAGTCACGCACCAGACGATCCGAGGCCGGGCAGTCCTGCAACGCCTCGACATCCTGCGTGAGCTCCACAAGTCCCAGTGGGGAGGCCGCTCCAACTTCCTTCCTGTCTTCGACCGCTTCGCGGCCGGATTCGCTGGTGGCTGCACGGCCGATGAGGTGGTCGTCCACGAACTCCGCAGCGACAACCTGGTGGTCGCCATCGTGACGGCGTTCGAGGTGGCTGGCCGGATGAGCCTGTATCAAAGCGCCCGGCTGACCGATCGCCGCTGGCGGGATGCGACGATCGTCCTGCTCGCCGCCATCATCGACGACGCATGTGCTCGAGGCTTCAGCGAAGTGGATTTCCTCCGAGGCGACGAGCCCTATAAAGGACGGTTCACGGCGGACCGTCGAGAGGTGTTGAGGCTAGTAGCGGGCAAGGGGGCTGTGGGCCGACTCGGAGGCGTAACAAGCGCGGCGACATTCCAAGTCACGCAGATAGCGAGCCGGCGCGTTCGCTTCGGGAGATCCACCATCGGCCAGCGGAAAGCCTAACTGTCTAACTCCCCTCCACCCGGTAGCCCGCTTCATCAGCAACAGCCTGGCTGTCCCGGTGCTTCGTGCCGGCCGCGGCGGGCCGAAGACGTCGTCCCATGGCCCAAGCGCCCATCGCGCAGGACTTGGCTATGTCAACGGTGGCGGAATGTCCCGGCTCCCGTGGCTTCAGGCGCCGCCGTCGAAGGTGCGCGTTGAAGTCCTCAACGCGGTTCTCTCGAACGGTGGCAGCGGTGAAGTATGTGAGGGTCACCGACAACGAAACGTCGGGACCGTTATGCACCCAGTGCGGCGTGCCGGGAGGTATGTACACCGCCCGCCCTGGCGTCATGGTGTATGCGGCCTCCTCCGGCTGCAGAGTCTCGATCCGCCCATGGGAGCCATCCCAGTACCTGTCGAACTCGTGCCGTCGAGCCGTATCGCTCTCCCAGCGCCCGATGCTGACGGTCTTGTAGCCGCTTACCTGCATCAACAGGCTGTGCTCGATATCGAAGTGGACCGGCGTGACCGAACTGGGGGAGGAAACAAAGACGAATGCCACCCGTTTGCGCATCTTGACCCGCTTGCCCCGCTTGGCGCTCATCCCGGACTCGAGCTGGTCGAGCTGAGTGTTCATAAGCTCTGCCATGCCGGGATCGTCTTCCACGTTGGTCAGGGTGAGCCAGGCGCTTGCGTTGTTCAAATCGCGTATGACGTCGCCCGGTCGTTCCAGGGCACCCCGCGGCGGACCCCCTTGAGGAGCCAGAAGGGGCTGCGCCGCCGCGTCGGCGATCACTGATCGACGCGGCAGCCGGTCGGCGAGATCGGCGACAGCCGCGAGGGTCAGGCGGTCATCGAGGTGGAGGTCATGGGCGAATCCAACAGATCCCCCTGGGAACGCATCGTCGAATGGAATCCGCCCTATCGTCTGCCCTGGTGGTCGTGCCCCCATCACTCACCCCTCAGCAACTGGGTACCGATACTGTATTTCACAGCGACTAGAGATGCAGTGTCCGACGGTGGCTCCGGCCGGAGGAAACGGCGGCCCGTGACCGGATACTCGGTGATCTCGCCCAGTGTATGAACGGCCAGCCGTGCTCCATGGAGTGCAGGACGTAAAGCACGCGCACGAGTGCCGTCTCCGTGTGAAGAAGGCCGCGGGCCGGTGTCGCGACCGTTCGTACGCCCGACGCACCACAACGGGAACGGTGACGGCGGAGGGCGCGGCGGCGTTCGACCAGGATGGTCGTCAGCACGCGAAGCCCATCACTGAAGGCGTCAAGGTTGCTTACCCCGTGGATCCTGGGATGCTCGAAGCTCGGAACTTCAGCGACGCGGAGGCCTTCCTCCGCTACCCGCATATGTATCAGCGTCTCGATCTCGAAGCCGTCACCCCACAACCTCCCATCACCCCTGAGTGAAGGAGGAGAGGTGACGTCGAGGTTCAGCACCGGTACGTGCTTCTGCCAGAACACGTTGAATCCGTAGCAGAGGTCTGAGTAGTGCGTTCCATGGCAGAGATTGACTACCGCAACGAGCGCGCGGTTACCAACGCTGCGCAGCCGCGTGATGTCACCGCTGCCGCCGCCTGCGGCAAACCTTGTTCCCTTTGCGAAGTCCGCCCCGTTTATAAGCGCGTGCACGAACTTCGGGATCTCACTGGGATCCGTCGAGCCGTCCGCGTCCACCATGGCTATGACGTCACCGGTCGCAGCTTCGAACCCGCAGGCTAGCGCATTCCCCTTTCCCCAGCGAGACTGCTGCACTACCCGGACGTCCGGCCGTAGCTGGCGGGCCACAGCTATCGTGCCGTCCACCGAGTGCCCGTCCACCACGATCACCTCGTGGACGTCCGCGGGAATCCGGGAGAAAACGTATGGCAGGTTCCTTGCTTCATTCAATGTCGGAACGACCACGGATACCCGTGGCCAAGGTAGATCCAAACCGGCCTGAGACATCATGGCTCCTCATGATTCCAGGCGAATAAGGGGCGACAGCCATTTCTTGGTCAGCGGCGCGCTTCGCCCAGTGAACCGGCTCGGCGGCGTGCTTCGCCCGGCAAACCGGGTCAGCCTGGTGAAATACCGGATATGGCGCTGCCGCCGTGCCCGCGACGGCCGCTCCGGCACGCTCCGCGCTGCTGCTGCACCCACCTGTCGCAGTCTTCCTTCGAGGTAACGACCCCAAAGCGAACAGGTAAAGAGAAGGTAAACCTCTTAACCAGCACGCGAGCAAGAAGCCGGATCGTGTCGCGCAGGCACAATCGGCCGGCGACTTGCTCCCCATTTGTTTTGGCCTGCACCCTCGCCCCGACGTGGGGACAACCAATGGCCAGCGTAAGTATCTGCCAAGCCATTTGTCCAGTGCTCGAGCCTGGCGTCATGAATCAACTACGCTCTGTAGATAGTGAGCGCGCCTGGGTCCTCCCCTACTGGCTGGCGCAGTTCGGCGGCGCCATCGGCGGCGCGCTCTTCCAGCCGCTCGTTTTCGGCAATGTCAGCGTCGGCGCGACTTACCCGATCGCCAGCCCAGGCGGGGAGCGGCGGTCGCTGGTCATGGAGGTCGTCCTCACCACGATCCTGGTGAGCGTCATTCTCAACACGGCGCCGGGGTCTCGCAGCATCGGGCACAATGCCGCGATCGCGGTGGGCGCGACCATGGCCCTGCTCGGCCTGTTCGCCAGCCCGATCAGCGGCGCCTCGATGAATCCGGCCCGCACGCTGGGGCCCGATATCGTCAGCGGGGACTTCACCGGGTGGAGCGTATACGTCGTCGGTGACATCGTCGGTGCCGCGATCGCGGTTGTGCTCATTATCCTGGTCCGCGGCATGCCGCGGCAGGCCGAGCGGCAGGTCGCGGAGGCGGCGATGTGCCCGCCGAGTGACCCGCACGGGCAGGCGATACGCGCCCGGCGGGCGTGATCGCTCAGGACGAACACGCAGGGGAAATATCTGACGGCTCTTCTTTCTTGAGTGTAGTTGACTCAAGCTTTTGGAGGCGTTCATGAGCGAGACGCTCACCCTGCCGGTGCTGCCCTTGGCCGACGAGGTCGTGCTGCCCGGCATGGTGGTTCCGATCGAGCTTTCGGACCAAGACGTCCGTGGTGCCATCGAGGCAGCGCGCAACAAGGGGCTGGGGCGCGGCCCTGGCATCCGTTCCGAAGACAAGCCGCAGGTCCTGCTGGTGCCGAGGCTCGGCGAGCGCGGCCTGGCGGCCATGGGCACGCTGGCTGTCGTGGAGCAGGTCGGCAGGCTACCCGGTGGTGAGCCGGGCGCCGTCGTCCGCGGCGTGACGCGGGTCCGGATCGGCTCGGGCACGACCGGCCCCGGCGCGGCGCTGTGGGTCGAGGGCGCCGTGATCGAGGAGACCGGCCACGGCGCGCGCGCCGCGGAACTGGCCAAGGAGTACAAGGCCCTGGTCATCGGCGTGCTCGGCAAGCGCGGGGCATGGCAGGTCATCGATATGTTCGAGCAGCTCGACGACCCATCTGCGATCGCCGACCGGGCCGGTTACGCGAGCTACCTGACCGCGGAGCAGAAGCTCACCCTGCTCGAGACCGCCGACCTGGTGCAGCGGCTGGAGCTGGCCATCGGCTGGACCCGCGACCACCTCGCCGAGCTGGACGTCGCAGAGACCATCCGCAAGGACGTCACCGAGGGCATGGAGAAGCAGCAGAAGGAGTTCCTGCTGCGCCAGCAGCTCGCCGCGGTGCGGAAGGAGCTCAACGAGCTGACCGGAGACGGCGACAGCGAGGAAGACGACTACCGGGCCCGGGTCGAGGCTGCCAACCTGCCGGAGAAGGTGCACGAGGCGGCGCTCAAGGAGGTCGGCAGGCTGGAGCGGACCCCGGACGCGTCCCCGGAGACCGGGTGGATCCGCACCTGGCTGGACACCATCCTGGAAATGCCCTGGAACGAGCGCACCGAGGATGCCTACGACATCGCCGGCGCGCGGCAGATCCTGGACGAGGACCACACCGGGCTGGACGACGTGAAGGAGCGGATCGTCGAGTACCTCGCCGTGCGCAAGCGCCGCGAGGATCGCGGGCTCGGCGTCATCGGCGGCCGCCGCAGCGGCGCCGTGCTGGCGCTGGTCGGGCCGCCCGGGGTCGGCAAGACCTCATTGGGCGAGTCGGTAGCGCGGGCGATGGGCCGCAAGTTCGTCCGGGTCGCGCTCGGCGGGATCCGGGACGAGGCGGAAATCCGCGGGCACCGGCGCACCTACGTCGGGGCGCTGCCCGGCCGGATCGTCCGGGCCATCCGCGAGGGGGGCACGATGAACCCGGTCGTGCTGCTCGACGAGGTGGACAAGATCGGCGCCGACTACCGCGGCGACCCGGCGGCGGCGCTGCTCGAGGTCCTCGACCCGGCGCAGAACCACACCTTCCGCGACCACTACCTGGAGGTCGACCTCGACCTTTCCGACGTGGTGTTCCTGGCCACCGCCAACGTGCTCGAAGGCATCCCGGGCCCGCTGCTGGACCGGATGGAGCTGGTCCAGCTCGACGGGTACACCGAGGACGAGAAGGTGCTCATCGCGCGGGACCACCTGCTGCCCCGGCAGCTGTCCAAGGCCGGCCTGGAAAGCGCCGAGGTGACCCTGGCCGAGGACGCGCTGCACCTGATGGCGTCGGAGTACACCCGCGAGGCCGGCGTCCGGTCGCTGGAGCGGTCGATCGCGCGGGTGCTGCGCAAGGTCGCGGCCAAGGCCGCGGTGGACCCGGCCGCGCTGCCGGTCCAGGTCACCGTCGCCAACCTGCGCGACTACCTGGGACGGCCGCGGTTCACGCCGGAAACGAACCTGGCGTCGGTCGAGCGGCGGACCGCGGTGCCCGGCGTGGCGACCGGGCTCGCGGTGACCGGCACCGGCGGCGACGTGCTGTACATCGAGGCCTCGCTGGCCGACCGGGAGACCGGGGCGACCGGGGTAACCCTCACCGGGCAGCTCGGCGACGTCATGAAGGAGTCGGCCCAGATCGCGCTGTCCTACCTGCGGTCCCACGGCGCCCAGCTCGAGCTGCCGGTTTCCGACCTCAAGGATCGCGGTGTGCACGTCCACGTGCCGGCCGGCGCGGTCCCCAAGGACGGTCCCAGCGCAGGCATAACGATGACGACGGCGCTGGCCTCGCTCCTGTCCGGACGGCCGGTCCGCCCGGATGTGGCGATGACTGGCGAGGTGTCGCTCACCGGCCGGGTGCTGCCGATCGGCGGGGTGAAGCAGAAGCTGCTGGCCGCGCACCGGGCGGGTGTGACCAGCGTGCTCATCCCGCAGCGCAACGAGCCGGACCTGGACGACGTGCCCGCGGAGGTGCTCGCCAAGCTGGCCGTGCACCCGGTGAGCGACGTGCGCGAGGTGCTGGAGCTGGCCCTGGCGCCAGCCGGCGCCGCGGACTCGGCGCCGATCGCCGCCTGAGGCGGAATCCGGTCCGCCACGCCAACCCGCCCCGGCGCGGGCCGGGGCGGGTTCGCCTATCCGTGGGCCCGGCACCAGGCCCTGGACGATCGTCCGGACCACGGACGAAGGGGTCCGGGCCGTCGAGCGCGAACCCGCCCGGCACGGCGATGGCCGACTGCGCCATCATCCGCAGCGCGATGCCCGGTGCGGCCAGGGCGTATGTGCATGAACGGGTGGCGCAGTTGACGCGCCCAGGTGGCACGGTCTTCCGGGCAGATGCCGCGCTCGCGCAGCACGTCCCAGATCATCTCCCGGCAGGCCCGCGCGGTGCGCTCCTCGAATGCCCCGCGCACAGCAACGTAGCTGTCACGGACAAAGGCGCTCGTATCCACCCGGCCGATTATGCGTGCCGGTCAGGCCCCGGCCACAATGGTTTTCCGGCAAGATCATAGATGCGCTGAGCTAATGGCGGCTGGGACGGATCGCGCGCGGCGCGGGAGGGAAGGCGCACATGCCAGGTCAGATTCCAACCGGTGACATCCACCATCTGCGGCTCACGGTGACCGACCTGGAACGGAGCCGGCGATTCTACACCAGCCTGCTGGGCTTCCAGGTCGCGGTGGAGTCGCCGCCAGACGACGACCCGTCGGCGGCCGAGGTCTTCAAGATTCTCTTTGGCGGGATAGTCATGATCCGCGGCAACCTGCTCCTGGGCCTGCGGCCGATGGCGCCGCCAGGGGACCACTTCGATCCCGACCGGGTGGGCCTCGACCATCTCAGCTTTGGCGTCCCCAGCCGCGACGACCTGGAGCAGGCGGCAGGGCTCTTCGACGAGCAGGGCGTGCCGCACGGCGCGATCACCACCTTGGCCGGGTTCAGCATCGACGTGCTCCCATTCGAAGACCCGGACGGTGTCCAGCTCGAACTCACCGCGCCTTCAGCACAGGCCTGACGCCCGCCTCGGCAGGCGCTGGCGTCAGGCCTGAAATGTGAAGTTACTCGCCGGTTGACAGCGCCCGCGGGTTGCCCGAACCTGGAGCGATGACCGCTGGGCCGGACACTCAATCCGCCGACGGGCTCGGGGTGCCGTCGGCCGGAATCTCCCGGTGGACGGACCTGACCGGCCCCGTCCGGTACCTCGACTTCGGCGGCCCGCCTGACGGTCCGGTCATCGTCTGCGTGCACGGGCTCGGCGGCTCCGCGGTGAACTGGACGGCGATCGCGCCGCTGCTGACCGGAACCTGCCGGGTGCTGGCCCCGGACTTGGCCGGGCATGGCCTGACCCAGTCCCTCGGCCGCGGCACGGACGTGGCGTCGAACCGGGCGCTGCTGCACCGGTTCATCCGCTCGGCGGCCGATGGCCCGGTGATCCTCATGGGCAATTCCATGGGCGGCATGATCTCCCTGCTCGAAGCGAGTGCGGCCCCGGCGTCGGTGGCGGGCCTGGTGCTTCTGGACCCGGCCCTGCCGGTCGTGGCCGCGCGGCCGGACCCGATCGTCACCACCATGTTCGCGCTGTACCTCACACCCGGGCTGCGCCGGGTAGTGCAGTCCCGAGCCGTCAGGCGCCCGCCGACCTGGTCACCAGCATCCTGCCGGCTGTGCTGCGCGGACCCCTCACTGGTCCCGGCCGACGTGATCGCCAGGCACGTCGAGGTAGCCTCACCGGGCCGGGTTCCCGGGTATCGAGCCCGACTTCGCCCAGGCGGTGCGCTCGGTCGTGCGCACCGTGGGCTACCCCCACGGCCGGGCCTACCGGCGGCGGATCGGCACGGTCACCTGCCCGGGGCGCCGGTCGATCGCATGGCGCCCAGGACCGCCTGGTCCCGGTCGCTGCGGCGCGCGCGGCCACCTGGTCGGTGCGTGAGTTCCCGCCGTCGGGCACGTGCCGCAACTGGAAGTGCCACTGGGAAACGGCGGACGAGTGATCCTGGCCTGGCTCGGTTCGGCAGGCCAGCGCGCGGCCCGCACAGCGCAGCCGCCTGCCGGGGCGTGACCTGTGACGTACCTGATCCGGATAACGCGCCGCGCGTTACGACCATGGACGGGGGAATCTATGTTTAAGACCTGCACCCTTAATGCCGGTGAGGCTGACGCAGTGCAGAAGTCTGGCACCCAGGAGGTGCACGTGGGCCTGAAAGCGGTGCGCGGACGTTCCACCCCACGGGGTGGGACGGTGCTCGGAGCGGGCGGCGTGCTGGGAGCGGCACGGGGCATGACCGGGGCCTTGCCCGCACTACAGGAGCGCTTGCCCTGCCCGCTTGGCGAGGTGGACCTCATCGTCGGGACCAGCGCGGGTAGCGTCATCCGCCGCCGCGCTGCGCTGCGGGATCAGCATCGACGAGATGATCGCCACCAGCGCGGCGAGGCCGTCGGGCCGCTGGGGACTCCGCCGCGGATCAGCTCACCGGGGGCCCCTGCCTCCGGCGCCGCAGCTGCGGCTCGGATCGGCCCCGGCCGATGCTGGCCATGCCGCCGACCCCGCACCGGGTGCACCCGAACCGCCGGCCGCCAGCGCCTGGCTGCCGCTGGGCCGGGCCAATCACGCTGCGCTCCGGGATATGGTGCACGCCCTGCACATCCTCCTTCGGCCTGCCGCTGTGGCGGAGCCACCATCCGACTGGGTCGGCGGCGAGACCTGGATCGTGGCCGTGGATTACGACTCCGGCGGCGGGCTGTCTTTGGCCTGCCCGGCCCCGCCCCGCCCGCCCGGCTGGCCGACGCCGTCGTCGCCTCGTGCTCCATTCCCGGCTGGTTCGAGCCGGCGGTGGACGGCGGGCGCCGTTAATGTCGCGGCGCGCGGGTTGCTGACTCCTCGCTGGGGATGATGGCCCGGGCCGGTGTCGATGAGGTCTTCGTCCTCGCCCCGATGGCCAGCCTGGTGGCCGGCCGGTGGGTCGCCCATGAAGCGGCTGGAACGGCAACTGGCCGACAGCCACCAGCCGGCCAGCATGCTGCGCCCGGCGGCACCGGCATCGGCGTCACCGTGCTCACCCCCGGGCCGGAGGATTGGCCGTCATGGGCGCGAACCTGATGATTGTGCTGCTGTGGTGGTGTTCGAGACGTCACTGGCCACCTCGCGGCCGCGCTCGCGAGCGCGGCCGGGGTCGTGACCGAAGCGGTGGCCTTGTGACGCGCCGCCGGGTGGCCCCGCCTCATTCCATCCGGTCGAGTACTGCTGGTACCAGGTCCATCGATGTATGCGGGTGCAGGAAGGCGAACCTGGCGACGGTCTCGCCTTCCCATGCCGACGGAGGCAGGAACGCCACCTGGTCGGCCAGCAACCGGTCCGCCCAGTCGGTGCACGCTGTCGCCGTTCAGCCGCGGCGGTGGAAACAGCACGATACCGAGGTCTGGCTCGCGGATGAGTTCCAGGTAACTGCGCCTGGCGATCTCCGCGGCGATCTTCCGGAGGCCAGGCGGATCGCCGCCTCGATTGCCTCGCCTGTAGCTCGGCCCCGTGGACCCTACAGGGAAAACCATAGCGGCAAGCCGCGCGCGCCGCTGTGGTAGGCGTAGCTCGGTTGGGTTCCAGTCGCAGGCTCGTCGTGGATCACATCGAGGTACGAGCCGTCCCGCCGGTGCACCGACCGGGCAAGCGCCGGGTCGCGGTACAGCAGCGCCGCGCAGTCGCAGGAACGGGGCGAACAGCCACTTGTGCGGGTCCAGAACGAAGGAGTCGGCGTGCTCGATGCCGTCGTAGGGGCGCGCCGGACGCTCGGGGCGAACAGCCCGGCGCCACCTGTAGGCGCCGTTCACGTGGAACCACAGGCCGTAGTCGCGAGCGATCTCCGCCGCGCCGCGAATTACCGTCGATGCCTGCGTTGGTGGTGCCAGCGGTGGCGACGACCGTGAGGAGGGGTCACCGTCGGCCTCGATGGCCGCCGTAGCCCGCGGCGCCCGGTCACGGTGGTCGCTGGTCGTCACGATCAGCGCGCCCATCTCCAAAATCCGGAGCGTGTTCCCGATCGAGGAGTGCGCGTCGCGCCTCACCGCGCGGAACCGGTGTCCCCGTGCCTCGCCGACCCGGCGTTTGGCCACCTCCCGGGTGACTCCATCAGCGCCGACAGGTTGGCCGCGGAACCGCTGGCCTTGCCGGGCAGCCCAGCCGAGCGAAGCACGCAGGTTCTCCGCGCGGGATTGCCCCGGAGGCCTCCAGCCAGGAGCCCGGACGGAAGCGCAGGAGACGAGCATGTCGACACAGGGCGGCCTTGGTGCCGGCCGGATGAAGCCGAGGAACCGCGGGCTGTCCGCGGAGATCACCCCCGGGGCCAGGACCGATGCGTAGGCGCCCAGCACCTGGTCCTGGTTGTGCTGTTCCTCGCCGGGCAGTCCGTTCAGCAAGAGCATCGAACTCGGCGGAGTTCCGGCTGCATCCGTCGTAGGGGACCGGGTCCAGCCGTAGCCGGTTCTCCGCGTACGCCAGGGACCTGAAAATGGATCATCTGCTCGGTTGTTGGGTCCACACTGTGCATGGGCGAAACCTAGTGCACCAACTACAGGACGTCTGCGTGGCGGTGCGCGCGAAGCCAGGGGAGCGGTGCGCCGGAGACAGTGAGGAGGTGGCACGCTGAGGTTTCACCGGCTGCGGGGGCGCCGCGCCGCCCGCCCCTCCCGGGGCGCGGTTTCACCCAGGGCCCGACACAAATCGGTCAGGGGCATATGGGAGAGCACCGTGGGTACGGGAGTCCGCGTTGCACCGGTACGAACTCGGCGCGCAGCTTCCCGGAGGGGCGCGCTCCTCGCTGCCACCGGAACTGTTCGGCGAGGGGATTCGCCGACTCGATGCGCACCTGTGGCAGCTGACGTGGCGGGAGCGCGTCGCCCTGCGCTGGGATGCGCGCAGCCTGGAGCCGCTCCGGCCACCTCCCGTTCAACCGCGAGGGATGGGGATCTGCGCCGCGGAGGGCTACGTGCTGACCAGCGACGGCACCAGCGAGCTGGTCCGCCGCGACCCAGCCACGCTGGCGCCGCTGGAGGTGATCCGGGTCCGCCTCGACGGCGAGCGCGTGATGGACCTCAACGACCTCCAGTGGTGCGGGGCGGGTGTGGGCGAAACCTGCTCGGCAAGCGGTACCTGGTAGGCATCGACCCGGGCAGCGGCGAGGTCACCGACCTGGTGGATGCCAAGGCGGTGATGGAGCGGCACTGGGGTGACCCGGAAGCGGTGCTCAACGGCGGCGCTGCCTGGCGACGGGGAGTTCCTGCGGCCAAGAGCTGGCGGTCCATGTACCACGTCCGGCTGGCCCAGGATGCCCTGCGCAAGCAACCGGCCAGACCCGCTTGCGCACTGAGAGGAGGGGTCGCGGCACGCCGCAGCCGCCGGGCCGAACGCCGAGGACCCGAAGCGCCGCAGCGGTGTCCCGGCGGCGAGGACACGCCTCCCACTCCGCTTGTCTTGCGCGCCTCCGGCACGACCAAGCGCAAACGCTGCTGGCGCGCCTTCGGCACGACACCCGAACCGCGAGGGAGGCCATGGCAAAGGCTAGGCGCGGTACTCGCGCCCGGTCAGCTCCAGGAAGACATCCTCCAGCGTGGCCGCCTGAACACCCGGAGCCGGCCAGCGCGTTGTGGCGTGCCAGCCCGCCTAGGACTGTCCGCCGGATCACGGGTCGCGATGGTCAGCGATACCTGTCGTCGGTGACGCTGTCAATCGCGCCCTGACCCGGCCCGGCGATGGCCCGCGCCTCCGCCGGGGACAGCAGGCCCGATTCCACACGATCCGCAGCGGCTGATCCAGTTCCCGGATCAGCGCAGCTGGCGGCCCGGGTCTTGAGGATCTTCCCGTGATCCATGATCGCGACCCGGTTGCACAGGGACTCCGCCTCGTCCATGTGGTGGGTGGTGAGCACCACGGTGTGGCCCCTCCGCGCTGATCTTCCGCAGCAGGTCCCACAGGTTCCGCCGGGCCTGGGATTCAGCGCCCCGGCTGGTCGTCCAGGAACAGAACTTGGGGGTCGTGCACCAGGGCGCAGGCGATGGACAGCCGCTGGGGCCTGCCCCCCGGACAGCTTCTCGGTCCGGGTGCCGCCCTTCTCCTCCAGCCCGACCACGCCGAGCATGGTGTCCGCGCGCTGGGCGCTGACCCCTATAGGGAGAAAACGTGCGCAACTGCTCGCGCGCGGTGAAGCTGCTCGAAGAACGAGGACGCCTGCAACTGGGACCGCGATCAGCGGCAGCAGTGACGGGTCCCGCGGCCACGGCCGCTTGCCGAGCACGGTGACCTCGCCGCCGTCCGGTTCGCGCAGGCCCTCGATGATCTCCAGGGTGGTGGTCTTGCCGGCCCGTTCGGCTGAGGATCCCGAAGAACTCGCCCCGGTCCACCTCAAACGTCACGCCGTCCACGGCGAGCACCCTGCCCGTAGGACTTGCGCAGGTCACGCACGGAGATCGTGGCAGGCATGCGCGCCACCATAACAGGACAGCACGTGTGATCCGGCACCGTGCTGGCCAGGGGCGACCCCTGAGCCCGATGGCCTCAGTGCCCGGCGGCTCCGTCGGTGGCACCGGGCCCGGCCTGGGGGGTGACTCCCTTGGGCCCCGCCGCTGGCATGGCGGCCCGGCCGTTCCGGCTGGGACGGGCTGGGGCGGAGTCAGGACCGCCGGTTCCTGGCGGTGCTCCGGCGGTTCCATCCCGAGCACCCGGTAGACGGCGTCCCCGTCGACGGCTTCCTCCGGCTCCAGCAGCAAATCCACCACGCGCCCCAGCTTGGCCCGATGCGCCCGGAGAGCTGACCGCCCGCTCCTCGGCCTCGCGCAGCAGCCGGGCGACCTCGCTGTCGATCTCCGGACATGCCCGGCCTGCCGCCGCCGAGGAACACCGAGCCGCCTTCCGGTAGCCGACCCGGCGACGGTGGGGACAGCCTGAACTCGCGGACCATCTTGCGGCGAGGTCGGTCTCGCCGAGGCCAGGTCGTTGGCCGCGCCGGGCTCTTTGACTCCCTGGCCGAACTCGACCAGTTCGGCGGCGCGCCCGCCCAGCGGCCAGGGTCTGGTTCAGGTAGTCCTCGCTGTACAGGTGCCGTTCGACCAGTGGCAACTGCTGCGTCACGCCCAGCCTGGCCTGGCAGGATGGTCACCTTCGGGGTCGGCGCGCGGGGACAGCGCGGCGACCAGGGCGTGCCCCGTCGCGGCACGGCCACCGCGTGCTTCTCCTCGGGGAAGCGCACACGTTGGAGCCTTCCCGACGGCCAAGGATGATCCGGGTCCCTTGGCCGTGTCAAAGTCCTCGGCGGTGATCACCTCCCGCCCGCCAGCATGGATGCGTTGATGGCCGCCTCGTAGCCAGGTTGGCCAGGTCGGCCCCGGGAGAAGCCCGGCGTGCCGCGGGCCACCACCTGGAGGTCCACGTCCGGGTCGAGCTTCTCGCCCGGCAGTGCACCTTGAGAATGGCCTCCCGCTCGGCGAGGTTGGGCAGGGGGATGGTGATCTGGCGGTCGACGCGGCCGGGCGCAGCAGTGCCGGGTCGAGGACCTCGGGCCGGTTCGTGGCGCCGATCACCACGATGCCCATGGCCGGGTCGAAGCCGTCCATCTCCGACAGCAACTCGTTGAGCGTCTGCTCCCGCTCGTCGTCGGCGACGACCGCCCCCGCGCCGGCCCGCCGCTGGCCTATGGCGTCGATCTCGTCGATGAAGATGATCGCCGGGG
>CAVTIX010000019.1:92500-191256 GCA_963734725.1 uncultured Actinomycetes bacterium | reverse complement strand
TCAAGGAAGCCGAGAAGCTGCTAGCCAAGGCCCACACCAGCGACAGCATGAAGGCGCTGGGCAAGCTGACCACCATGGTTGACGGGCAGCGGCGGATCATCAGCGACCCGCCGATGATCGTCCCGGTCGAGGAGGCTTCGCCGGCGTGCAGGCCGGCGCGATCTACGAACTGATCCGCACCGTGGTGGGCAAGTACCGGCGCAGCCTGCAGTCCGACCGGCGGCACCTGCTCGGGCAGTTCCGCCTGGTGCAGGTGGCCCGCAAGGTCGTCGGGGTCGGCAGCGTCGGCACCCGCGCCTGGGTCGTGCTGATGGACGCCTGCAACGGGGTCGAGCCGTTGTTCCTGCAGGCCAAGGAGGCCCAGCCGTCGGTGCTGGCGGAGTATGCCGGGCGCAGCCAGTACAGCAACCAGGGTGAGCGGGTGGTCGCCGGGCAGCACCTGCAGCAGGCCCAGAGCGACATCTTCCTCGGCTGGACCCGCGTCCCCAACCCCGACGACAGGGTGGACCGCGACTTCTACGTCCGCCAGCTGAAGGACTGGAAGTTCTCGGTGCCGATCGAGATGATGCTCCCGGAGGGCATGGCGTTGTACGCCCGGTTGTGCGGGTGGACCCTGGCCCGGGCCCACGCCCGCTCCGGCGACCGCGTCGCGCTGGCCGCCTACCTCGGCGGCTCGGCCAAGTTCGACCAGGCCATCGCCGACTTCGCCGAAACCTACGCCGACCAGAACGAGCTCGACTACGCCGCGCTCCAGGCCGCGGTGAAAGACGGCAGGGCCGAGGCCACCACCGAAATCTAAGACGGCAGCCAGGGCAATTCATCCGCGCCGGGAAGCCTGGCAACCGCGCCGACCAACCTCCAGCCCGACTTCACCGAGCAGGCCCAGGCGTTCGCGAACATGCTGGCGGACAGCCTCGACGGCGGCCGTCCCACACCCGATGAAATATCGGCCAGTGGGGCAACCACCCAGTCCGGGTGAGGCCAGATTGCCCTCAGCGAGTTTGACTGACGCCATGGCGTCTCACAGGCGAACGATGCGGGTGCATCGCGTAGTCGCTTCGCCCCCGCAGCGAGGCGCCAGGGCCGGATGATGATCTCGCTGTTCACCTTCTGCCACGGTGCGCCTCTGACAGGCGAGGTATCCGGGCACGTTTCCCAACCTGACCCGATGTGAGGCAGCCATGACCGCCGAACAGCAAGCACCCACGCCGAGCCCTCTGGGCCCGGTCGCCCGTTACGAGCAGGGCATCATCGACCGCATCACCGACTTCAACGACCCGCGGCAGGAGTGGCGGCGGCTGTTCTCCGAACTGCTCGGCACCTTCTTCCTGGTGCTGGCCGCGGCCGGCGGGGGGATGATGGGCCAGGCCTTCCCCGGCGTGATCAGCCACACCGCCGCCGTCACCGCCCCGGCGCTGACGGTCATGGCCATCATCTTGTTCATGGGCAAGATCTCCGGCGCCCACCTGAACCCCGCCGTCAGCATCGCCTTCGCCCTGCGCCGCGACTTCCCCTGGCGGCGCGTCCCGGCCTACATCGTGGTGCAGCTGGCCGGCGCCACCCTGGCGGCCCTGATCCTGCACGCGATCATCAACGTCTCGGCCAGCTACGGGTCCAACTACCCGGCCAAGGGCTACTCCGCCGGGGCCGCCTTCTGGATGGAGCTCATCTTGACCACCGGCCTGGTCAGCGTGATCCTGGGCACCGCCTCGGGCGCCCAGAACGTCGGCATCATCGGTGCGTTCGGGGTCGGCGGCTACATCGCCCTGGCCGGCCTGTGGGGCAGCCCCATCTCCGGCGCCTCGATGAACCCGGCCCGCACCTTCGGCCCCGACCTGGCCTCGGTCACCTTCACCAGCTACTGGGTCTACATCGCCGGGCCGATCGCCGGCGCCGTGATCGCCGTCGGCATCGCCTTCGTCCTGCGCGGCCGCGGCGGCGACAAGTCCGGCGCCGGGGCCGCCCAGGGTGACCTGTTCACCGAGGCCTACGAGCCCGGCAAGTCCTGAGGATCGGGACATGTTGCCACCGGCGCGGCCCGATCGCGCTGTACCACCCCGGAAGGGTGGTGCCCGCAAGCCGAGGACGTGCGACTCTCAGCGCAGGTGGCTCATGCGGAGCAATCCGCCGGCAGCCGTGACCTGAGGAGGCTGTCATGTTCCGTCGAAGACGCCCGCTGATGCGCGCAGCCGTGGTGGGGGGTGGCGCCTATGCCGTCGGCAAGAGCGCCGCGCGGCGGTCAGCGGAAGGGGAACAGCAGGAGAACGAGCAGGACGAACGTCTCGCCACCCTGGAGCAAGCGCCGGCCACCCCGGACCCTCCGGCCCAGGACGCGCCCGCCGCGGCACCGTCGATGCCCGATCAGCTGAACCAGCTCGCGGCCTTGCACGAGCAGGGCGCGCTGACCGACGACGAATTCGCCACTGCCAAGGCCAGGCTGCTCAGCGGTTAGGCGCCGAGCAACCGCCGGACCCAGATCCCGGTTACCGGGGTCGATGAAGGAGCGCAGGATGAGCAAGCCGTTCAAGGGAACGATCAACGTCGATATCCGGGACTCGGCGCCCGACTGGGAGCCGTTCGAGCCGCCGAAGGCTCCCGACGGCGCGCCCAGCGTCGTCTACATCGTGCTGGACGATGTCGGGTTCTCGGCCATGTCGTGTTACGGCGGCCCGATCGAGACGCCGAACATCGACCGGATCGCGGACGACGGGATCCGCTACACGCAGTGGCACACCACGGCGCTGTGCTCGCCGACCCGGTCGTGCCTGCTCACCGGCCGCAACCACACCCGCAACTCGATGGCCTGCATCACCGAGGCCGCGATCGGGTTCCCGAACGCCAGCGGCACCATCCCGCCGGAGAACGGCATGCTCCCCGAGATCCTCGGCGAGCAGGGCTGGAACACCTACATGGTGGGCAAGTGGCACCTGTGCCCGACGGTGGAGATGAACGTCGCCTCGACCCGGCGCAACTGGCCATCCGGCCGGGGGTTCGAGCGCTGGTACGGATTCCTGGGCGCGGAGACCAACCAGTGGTATCCGGACCTGGTCTACGACAACCACCCAGTCGACCAGCCGAAGTCACCGGCCGAGGGTTACCACCTGACCGAGGACCTGACCGACAAGGCGCTCGAGTTCATCAGGGACGCTAAGGCGGTCGCGCCGGACAAGCCGTACTTCCTCTATTACGCGCCCGGTGCCGCGCACGCGCCGCACCACGTCTCAAAGGAGTGGGCCGACAAGTTCAAGGGCCGCTTCGACATGGGGTACGAGGCGATGCGAGAGCAGACCCTGGCCCGGCAGAAGCAGCTGGGCATCGTCCCAGCCGACACCGAGCTGCCCCCGGTCAACCCGATCGGTACCCCCGAGACCCGCCAGGGGCCCAAGGGCCAGCCATTCCCGCCACTAGACGTCACCAGGCCGTGGGATTCGCTGTCTGCCGACGAGAAGCGGCTGTTCGCGCGGATGGCTGAGGTCTACGCGGGGTTCCTGGCCCACGCCGACCATCACATCGGCCGGCTGCTCGACTACCTGGAGGAGTCCGGGCAACGCGAGAACACGCTGGTGATCCTGGTATCGGACAACGGCGCCAGCGGCGAGGGCGGCCCCGACGGATCGGTCAACGAGATGTTGTTCGCTAACGGCATCCCCGACAATATCCAGGCGAACCTGGCGATGCTCGACGAGCTCGGCGGGACTCGGACCTACAACCATTACCCGAACGGGTGGGCGATGGCGTTCAACACGCCGTTCAAGATGTGGAAGCGGTACGAGTTCAACGGCGGCACCGCCGACCCGTGCATCATCTCCTGGCCCTCGTCCACGGCCGGTCAGGGCGAGATACGCCACCAGTACCACCACGCGATCGACATCGTGCCCACCATCCTCGACGTTCTCGGCGTCGAGGCCCCGGAAACGATCAAGGGCCACGTGCAGAGCCGGCTCGACGGCGTGAGCATGCGCTACAGCGTGGATGACCCGTCCGCGCCGTCGGCCCGCAAGACCCAGTTCTACTCGATGCTCGGCTCACGCGGGATCTGGCACGACGGCTGGAAGGCGGTTACCACCCACCCGACGCTCAGCGGCTGGAGCGACTTCAACGACGACACCTGGGAGCTGTACCACACCGATGTCGACCGCGCCGAGCTGCACGACCTCGCCGCCGAGCACCCGGAGAAGGTCCGGGAGCTGGTCAACCTGTGGTACGCCGAGGCCGGCCAGAACGATGCCTTCCCTCTCGATGACCGGTCCCCGCTGGAGATCATCCTGACACCGCGACCGCAGCTGGCCTCGCCCCGCGAACGGTACACCTACTTCCCCGACACCGCCGAGGTGCCCGAGGCGCAGGCGGTGAACATCCGCAACCGGTCCTTCACGATCGGCGCCCTGGTCGATATCCCCGCCCCCGGCGCGGAAGGGGTCCTGTTCGCGCACGGGTCCCGGTTCGGCGGCCACGCCCTGTACGTGAAGGACAACCGGCTGCACTACGTCAACAACTTCGTCGGCATGATGGAGCAGAAGATCGACAGCACCCAGGACATGCCCACCGGGCAGAACCTGATCCTGTCGGCGTCCTTCGAAAAGGACGGCGAGGACCCGCCCCACGTGTCGACCGGGATCCTGTCCCTGTACCACGGGGACAAGAAGGTCGCCGAGGGCCGGATCAAGACCCAGCCGGGACAGTTCATGTTCGCCGGCGAGGGCCTGTGCGTGGGCCGCGACAGCGGCGAGGCGGTCACGGACGACTACCCGAACGGATCGCCGCACCGCTTTACCGGCGGCACGATCAAGCGGGTCGCCGTCGACGTCAGCGGCGATCCCTACGTCGACCTCGAACGCGAAGCGCAGGCGATGCTAGCCCGCGAGTAAGCGCGGTACCGGATGAATTGAAGCCAGCAGGGATCACTACGGGTACCGGGCGTCGACAGTAGTAGTCACGCGTCCGGTGGCGATGTCGTACACGTGGCCGGAGACGCTCACCTTCGGCGAGAGCAAGGGCGAGGTGAGCAGGCGCTCGACGTCGGCCTTGACGGTGATGTGCGGGTCGGCGACCGCGGAGGCCTCCAGCGCGGCCTCGGCGAGGCCGGTCGCCTCGGCGGCCTGGTGCCGGAAGCCGGGGTCGGCGAGCAGGCCGGTTCCGCACTGCGTGTGGTGGATGACCGCCACTTCGAACAGCGTGTCCGCCGCGAGCTGGTCGCCGAACAGCTGCTCGGCGAGGAAGGCGAGGAAGGCGATGTCGTCGATGACGGCCGGGGTGACGCGTCCCCCCGCGTTGCGGATGACGGGAGCGTCGCCGAGCCGGAGTCCGAGGACGATCGCGGGGTCGACCCGGTGGTCGAGGCAGGTGACGACGAGCATCCGCGCGGCGGGCGGGCCGAGGGCCACGGGGGTGTAGGCATGGGCGAACTGCTCGTTGCGCTCGAGCAGGGGGTTCATCCTGGTCATGCTGGTTCCCTTCGTTAGTGGACGCTGTACACATTAATCGAGGAAGTGGACGCTGTCCACTTTGTTATCCTGTCGCCGTGACGGCCAGCCGATCAGCAGGGGAGACCCACCAGGCGGAGCGGCGGCGACGGCCGCGAGGGGCCGTCCGCGAGGGCCTGGTCGCCGCGGGGCTCGAGCTGGCCCGGGCCGGCGGTCCGGACGCCGTGGTGCTCCGTGAGGCGACCCGGATGGTGGGCGTGGTGCCCAACGCCGCCTACCGGCACTTCGCCGACCGTGACGAGCTCCTCGCCGCGGTCTGTTCGGCGGCCATGGGCGAGCTCGCCGACCGGATGGCCGCCGGCGTCGCCCGGGTGCGCGGCAGGCACGGTGATCCCGCCGCGGCCGGCCTGCGGCTGGCCGCCATCGGCACCGCGTACCTGGAGTTTGCTCGCGAGGAACCGGGGCTGTTCGCGACCGCGTTCGCCGTGCCGCAGCAGCACGCCTACGGCGTCCCAGACGACGCCACCGGGCGGGATCGCTCGCCGCTGGGTCAGCTCCGAACCGCACTCGACGAGCTGGTCGAGGCCGGCGTGCTCCGCCGGGAGCGCCGCGACGGCATCGAGTACCCGATCTGGTCCGCGGTGCACGGGCTGGCGGTGCTCGCCGGGTCGGGCCCGCTGCGCGACGTCCCCGACGCCACCCGGCATCGCCTCGAGGAGCTCACCCTCACGTTCATCGGCGAGGGCCTGGCCGCCGACGGCTGATCCGGTGGTGGCCGTCAGGCTGGCGGCTGCCAGTCCGCGGCCCACCTGGCCATCAGCATGACCACCTCGGCCAGTTCCGCCCCGCGCGCGGACAGCCGGTACCCGTCGTCGGCGCGCTCCACGATGCCGGCCTCGCGCAGCTCGGCGAGCCGGTCGGTGAGCACGCTCGAGGACACGCCGCCGCACCGGCTCTGCAGCTCCCGGAAGCTGGGTACCGGCCCGGCCCGCAGCTCCCAGAGCACGCGCAGCGCCCACCGCCGGCCCAGCAGGTCGAGGAGGGCCATGACGGGCCGGCCGGTGGCGGACCCCCGTACCGGCCGGCCGGGCAGCGGCGTGTCCGACCGAGCCATCCGCACCTCCTGCCACGTGACCAGCTGCGCTTCTATTTCCGAAGCACAAGGTGCTACGCTAGCAGTCATGCTTCGGAATTCGAACCAGAATACCCCGCCCCGGGTCGCGCCGGTGACGCCGCCGTACGACGCGGAGACCGCCGCCGCGCTCGAGGCGCTCGGGCCGCCGATCGGGATCTTCCGGGTGTTCGCCCGCCGCCCGGACCGGGCGCACGGCCTGGCCGGCTGGGGCCGGTACTACCTGTCCCGCCGGTGCGCCCTGAGCCTGCGCCACCGGGAGCTGCTCATCCTGCGCACCACCGCGCGGTGCGGCGCCGAGTACGAGTGGGGCGTGCACGTCCAGGTGTTCGCGGCCAAGGCCGGCCTGTCCGGCGAGCAGGTCCGCTCGGTGACCGCCGGGCACCCGGATGACCCGTGCTGGACCGACCCGGCCGACCGGGCCGTGCTCCGTGCGGCCGACGCGCTGGACCGCGACCGCGACCTGTCCGACGCCGACTGGACCAGCCTGGTCGCCGGGGTCGGCGACGAGGGCGCCGTCGACGCCTTGCTGATCTGCGGCTGGTACCGCGCGATCTCCTACGTCGCCCGGGCGACCCGGCTCGCGCCGGAGCCGGGCGCGCCGCTGTTCGCCGATGTCGGCGGGCCGGCCTAGCCTCCCAGGTGGCCCAGCAGCAGGGCCTCGGCCAGGCAGGCCCGCTCGAAGGTGACCAGGTGCAGGCTCTCGTTGCTGCCGTGGGCCCGCGTCCCCGGGTCTTCCACCCCGGTGATCAGGATCTCCGCGTCCGGGAAGAGGCCGGCGTAGGCGGTGACGAAGGGGATGGACCCGCCCGCGCCCGCGTCCACGGCCGCCGTCCCCCAGGCCTCGTTGAGGGCCGAACGGGCGCACCGGTACGCCCGCCCGGCGGACCGGGCGGTGAACGGGGCGGCGACAGCACCCGGCTGCACGCTCACCCGGGCGCCCCAGGGCGCGTGCGCCTCGAGGTGCGCCACGAGCGCGTCGCGGGCCGCGGCCGCGTCGTCGCCGGGCGCCACCCGCATGCTCACCTTGGCCCGCGCCACCGGGATCAGCGTGTTGGACGCGGCCGCCACCGACGGCGCGTCGATGCCGGTCACGGCGATCGCCGGGCCGGCCCAGAGCCGGTCGGTCAGGGCGCCGGTGCCGGTCAGCCGCACCCCGTCGAGCACCCCCGCCTCGGCGCGGAAATGCGCCTCGGTCAGGTCGGGCGGGTCGGCCTCGGCCCTGTGACCGTGGGTCAGGCCGGGGACCGCCACGTTCCCGTTCTCGTCGTGCAGGCTGGCCAGCATCCGGCACAGCGCGGTCAGCGCGTCGGGGACCGGGCCGCCGTACATGCCGCTGTGCACGCCGTGGCGCAGCGTCCGCACCTCCACCACGACGGCGGTCCCGCCGCGCAGCGAGGTGGTCAGCGCCGGGACGTCCGCGGTCCAGTTCCCCGCGTCGGCGAACACCACCACGTCGGCCTTGAGTGAGTCCCGGAAGGCGCGCAGGAACCCGGACAGGGCCGGCGAGCCGATCTCCTCCTCGCCCTCGACCAGCACGGTGACCCCGACCGGGAGCTGATCGCCGTGAGCCCGGAGCGCGGCCAGGTGCACCGCCACGCCCGCCTTGTCGTCGGCGGTGCCGCGCCCGTAGAGCCGCCCGTCCCGCTCGGCCGGCTCGAACGGGTCGCTGTCCCAGTCCGCGGCCTCGCCCGGCGGCTGCACGTCGTGGTGCGCGTACAGCAGCACGGTGGGGGCGCCGGGCGGGCCCGGCCTGTGGCCGAGCACCGCGGGCCGGCTGTCCCCGGCGGTCACCACGTCGACCTCGGGCAGGCCCGCCTCGCGGAGCAGCCCCGCGGTGGCGGCGGCGCTGGCCCAGACGTGCTGCGCGGCCTCCGGGTCCGCCGACACCGACGGGATCCGCACCAGCCGTTCCAGGTCGGCGCGGACGGACGGCAGGACCTGCCGCATGGCGTCGCTGAGGCGCACAGTCATGGACAGGACGTTACGCCCCGGCCTCAGCCCGCGAACAGGTGCAGCTCGGCGGCGAACCGCTGCGCCATCTCCATCGCCTGGGGCAGCTCGGGGTGGCGGACGATCACCATGCCGTCGGCGATCAGGGTGGCCCGCCAGTCCCGCCGCGGCGCGCCGACCGGGAGCAGGTCGATCGCGGCGACGTGGTCGCCGTACTCGGCCAGCAGGTGGTCCAGGCCCTCGTAGCGGGTGATCCGCCGGCCCCCTGGGCCCGCTTGAAGATGCTGCCCGCGTTGTATTTGCGCTCGACCGGATACGGGATGCTCCCGTGCGTGACGGCGTGCGCCCAGCCGGAGAACAGGTCGGCGTCGGTGGCGTAGTTCATCACGTCGACGGTGCGGGCGCCGGGCGGCCGGGCGCCGATCTCGCCGAACACCACCTCGCCGTCGGCCTTGCGGTACCACTCCATGTGGGTGAACCCGTCGGTGAACCCGAGCGCCCGCAGCACGGCGCGGCCGAGCTCGCGGCCGCCCTGCAGCCCGGGCTCGTCCAGGTCGCGGAGCGCCATCGTGACCGGGCTGACCCACTCGTGGATCTTGGTCAGCAGCGGGCGCGGGTGGTACTGGCAGATGTTCTCCACCAGGACGTTCCCGCCCGCGCAGATGGTGTCGTAGGTGAACTCCTCGGCGTCGACGAACTCCTCCACGCTGACCTGCGGCACGTGCCTGACCATGGGGAGGATGGCGTCGAGCTCGGTGGCCGAATCGGCCCGGTAGGTGTCCGCCGACCCGGCCCCGTCGATCGGCTTGACGATGAGCGGATAGCCGACCCGTTCGGCGGCCGCCCAGACCTCGGCGACCGTCCGGGCGGCCATGTGCCAGGGGGTGCGCAGCCCGGCCGCGTCGAGCAGCTGCTTCATCTGCTCCTTGTCCCGGAACGGCACGGTCTGCGCCACGGTCAGGCCGGGCAGGCCCAGGTCCTCGCGGAGCCGCGCGGCCAGCACCATGTACGGCTCCCACAGGCACTCGACCTGGTCGATGCGCACGTGCTTGGCCAGCCCGCGCACGGTCCCGACGACGTGCTCCTCGGCGGCCAGCGAGCCGGTCTGGACGTAGTGGTCCAGGGCCGCCTTGGCCTCCGGCGGGAGCGCGTCAGGCGACTGGTCGCCCAGGCCGATGACGGTCACGCCGGCCTGGCTCAGGCCGCGGGTGAAGAAGGCCATCTCCGCTGGATAGCCGGGCGAGATCATCAGCACGTTCAACCGAGCTCCACCCGGACGGTGCTGACCAGCTTCTTCAGCGCGGCGGTGACCACCTCGGTGTCCGGGTGCCTGATGGTGATGTAGCCGTCGCCCTCGTAGCTGCCCGAGGACGGCTGGCCTGCCCGGGGCAGCCGCGAGTCGACGACCAGGGAGGTCACCTCGGCCGGCAGCGCGTCGAGGCCGTGGACGGCGACCACCTGCCCGGCGCCCTGCCCGCGCAGGTAGACCGTGCCCGCGGCCCACTTCCGCGGCGGCGGGTCGAAGCTGCCGTGCACCATCAGGGCGGCCCACGCGGTGTACAGGTCGAAGTCGTGCGCGTAGCACAGCATCGAGGTGATCTGGGCGCCCGGCGGGCGCGCGCCGACCTCGGACACGGCCACCGAGCCGTCCGGGCGGCGGAACCACTCCATGTGGCTGAGCCCGGTGCTGAGCCCGAGCGCCTTCAGCGCCTGCGGCGCGACCTCCCTGATTCCCGCGTACCGCGGACCGGTAATGTCGCGCGGCAGCAGCACCACCCACTGCATCCACGGGTTGCGCAGCACCTCGAGCGGGGTCGGCAGGTAGTTCGAGACCGAGTCCCAGACGACCTGCCCGTCCACCATCACGCTGTCGTAGGAGCCCTCGTCGCCGGTGAGGAACTCCTCGATCTGCGCGGGCCGGTCCGGCATCGGGGGCACCGCCTCCAGCCAGGCGTTCAGGTCGGCGGGAGCGTCGAGGCGGAAGGTGCTCTTCGCCCCGGCTCCGGCAGGCGGCTTGACGACCAGCGGGAAACCCACCCGTTCGGCGAATTCGATCGCGTCAGCCGGCGAGACGGCCAGCTTGTGCCGGGCGCACGGGACGCCGGCCGCCCGCAGCACCGTCTTCATCTGCGCCTTGTCGCGGAAGTTGTTCGCCGTGACCGGGTCCATGCCGGGGATGCCGAGGTGCTCCCGCACCTGGGCCAGCGGGACCTGCAGCTGCTCCAGGACGGCCAGCAGCCGCTCCACCTGGCCGAGCTGGCGGGACAGGCCCTGCACCGCGGCGGCGATCTGGCCGGGGTCGAGCGGGTCGTCGATCCGCCAGTGCCCGGCCAGGTGCTGCCTGAGCGGGGGCGGCAGCCGGTCCTCGGGCTCGCAGGTGATCAGGGCCGTCCGCACGTCCGGCAGGCGCGCCGCGGCCTCCACGAACCGCGTCGTGGTGTCGAGCAGATAAGGCGCGACGAACCCGGCGACCACCATGGGAAGAACGTACCCTCCGGTTACGATGCCAGACATGAACGTTGTGTTCGTCGAGCCGTTCTTCCCGTCCAACCAGCGGCAGTTCGCCCGGGCGCTGGCCGAGGCGGGCGCGACGGTGATCGGCATCGGCGAGTACGGGGTCGAGTCGTTCGACGATGACCTGAAGGGCTGGCTGCACCACTACGAGCGGGTCTCGTCGGTGACCGACGTGGCCGCGCTGACCCAGGCGGTCCGCTGGGTGCAGGACAAGCTGTGGGTGGACCGGCTCGAGGCCACCATCGAGGCGCACACCATGGCGGCCGCGCAGGTCCGCGAGGCCTGCACGATCCCGGGCACGTCGGTGCGGACGGCCTGGCTGTGCCGGGACAAGCCGTCGATGAAGGAGGCACTGCGGTCCGTGGGGGTGCCGACGGCGGCCTCGGCCGCGGTGGATTCGGCGGCGTCGGCGCGTGAATTTGCCGAACGGGTCGGGTTTCCGCTGATCCTGAAGCCGAGGAGCGGCGCCGGGGCGTCGGGCACGGTGCGGGTCGATTCGGTGGCCGAGCTGGATGAGGCCCTCGGGGTGTTCGGCGGGCAGGGCGTGGACTCGATCGCGGTGGAGGAGTTCGTCGAGGGGCACGAGGGCTTCTACGACACGATCACCGTGGACGGCCGGGTATCGGTGGATTTCGTCTCGCACTACTACCCGAACGTGCTCGAGGCGATGCGCACCCGGTGGATCTCCCCGCAGTTCGTCTCCACCAACCGCGTGGATACCGCGCCGGAGTACGGCGAGCTGCGCGAGATGGGCCAGCGGGTGATCGGCGCGCTGGGCATCGGCACCTCGGCCACGCACATGGAGTGGTTCTTCGGGCCGAAGGGGCTGCGGTTCTCCGAGATCGGCTGCCGGCCGCCCGGCGTGGGGGCCTGGGACCTGTACTCGGCGGGCAACGACATGGACCTGTACCGGGCCTGGGCGGACGCCATCGTGCACGGCGGGGTCAGCGCGGTGCCGTCGCGGCGGTACGCCAGCGGGATCGTGGCCCTGCGGCCGTCGCAGGACGGTTCTATTTCCGGCTACAGCGGGGTCGACGAGCTGCAGCAGCGGTACGGCGAGTGGGTCATCGACGCGCACCTGCCGCCGCCGGGCACGCCCACCCAGGGGGTCGAGGCCGGGTACATGGCCAACGCCTACGTGCGGATGAAGCACCCGGACTATGACACGCTGCGCGGCATGCTCGACGACGTGGGCCGCACGCTGCACGTCTACGCCTCGTGAGGACCATCCTGCTCGGACCGCAGCGCAGGCCGACGCTCGAGGGGGTGGCCCGGTCGCTGTTTCCGGACCCGGACCTGGCCGGGCCGGTGGCCGCGATCACGGCCGGATGGCAGGAGCGCGAGCCGGACGACGCCGAGCTGACCGCGCATCTCGGCGGGCGCGCGGTCAACCTGGGCCTGTACCGGCGATGGCTGGACGTGCAGGACCGCGACCCGGAGTACTTCGCCGGAGAGCGCGAGCTGGCCGCCGTGCTCGCCGAACTGCAGGAGCTGTACCTGCTCCGGCTGGACTACGCGCTGCGGGCGGCCTACGCGGTGCAGCGGCGGGCCGGGCTGGCCGGCGCCGCGGCCGTCGAGGACGCGGTGGCCGCGGTCCGCGAGCTTGACGCGGCGCACCTGCGCCGGGTCAACGGCGCGCGCGGCGAGTTCTTCCAGCGGCTGTCCCCGCACGACCGGCCGGTGATCGCCGGGCATCGCGCCGAGGTGTCGGCGGTGCTGGCGGACGCGGCCGCCCTGGTCATCGCGGGCGGGCACGTGGGCGTGCTGGCCGAGGTGCTGCACCTGTTCAACATCGCCGCGGCGCTGCGGTCGGCGCCGGTGATCGCCTGGTCGGCCGGGGCGATGGCGCTGGCCGACCGGATCGTGCTCTTCCACGACCGCGCGCCGCAGGGACCCGGGCACCCCGAGGTGTACGGCAGCGGGCTGAGCCTGCTGCGCGACGTGGTGCTGCTGCCGCACGCGCGCGCCCGGCTGCTGCTCGACGACACACCCCGGATGGCGGTCTTCGCCCGGCGGTTCTCCCCGGCCCGGTGCGTCCTGCTGGAGACCGGCACCCGGATCGAGGTCCCCGACGGCGGCTGGCCGCCCGGGACCCGGGTCCTCGGCGAGGACGGGCACGTGACCACGCGGCAGGCGGCGTGACCCCGGCACTCAGGCCGCGATTTGCTTACCCGATTGTTCGGCGAGTGCGGCAGCGGCGCCGTGCTGGGCGGGGTCGTAGGGGACGCCGTTGAGCCAGCAGGGCCATATGACGCGGATCCAGGCGCGGGCGAGGATCCGGACGGCATGGGGGTGGTCCTTGCCGCGGGCGCGGGCGTCGCTGTAGATCTTGGCGGCCCAGGGGCTGGCGTGCCGGCTGTTATCGGCGAAGGTCGTGACAGCGACGCGGAACCGCTTGTTGCAGGCCCAGCGGAAGTGCACGTCCCGGTGCTTGCCCGACTGGCTGGTGACCGGGGTGACGCCGGCGAGGGCGGCGACGGAGTTGGGGCCGTCGTAGGCTTGGCGGCAGTCGCCCCACTCGGCGAGCACCTGGGCGGCGTTGACCTGACCCGACCTTGGCAGCGACGTGAAGATCTTCCCGTCCGGGTGCTCCCCGAGGTGGGCGGCCACCGAGCGGTCGAGGCTCTTGACCGCGGCGTTCAGGGCCGTGAGGACGCCGACGGCGGCGAGCACGGCGTCGCGGAGCGCCTCGGTGAGCGCTTCGCGGCCGGTGCCCGCCGGGGCGGCGCGCAGGCGCGCGAGCAGCTCGGCGGCGGCCCGGCGGCCGGAGTAGCCGTGCTTGACCAGGAAGGCCGCCATCCGCTTCTCGCCCAGGTGCGCGGCGGCGGCCGGGGTCGGGTAGCGGGTCAGGAACTCCAGGCTGATCGGCGACTCGACGTCGGCGAAGACCGCCTTGGCGCCGGGCCAGTGCGCGTCCAGCAGCGCGGACAGCTGGTTGGTGGCCGCGACCCGCATCTCGACCAGGTTGCCGCGGGCCCGCACGGCGGTGCGCAACGCGAGCGTCTCGTCGGAGTAGGGGGCAGCGGCCCTGAGCCGGCGCGCGCGCAGCCGCAGGTACTCGGCGATCACCGCGGCGTCCCCGGCGTCGGACTTGGCGCCGGACAGCACCTCGCCGTCGCGCCAGGTCTTGATCGCGTTCGGGCTGACCGGCACCACGGTGAGCGGCCCGCCGGTCAGCCGCAAGCTCGCCATCAACCGGCTGCGCGAGCGGCGGCCGCTGGACGCGGCGGCGGTGGACCGGTTCCTGGCCCGGCACGAGGTGCCGGTGGTCGAGGGGGCCCGGTGTACGTTCCTGTACCGGGGCGAGGCCGACGAGGTGTTCCTCATCCACCGGATCTTCGGCCTGCCCGACCACCTGCCGCTGCGCCGGCTGCGCGGCACCGACCTGTGGTACGTGGTGCTCGAGCTGCCCGAGGGCTCCCGGGTCGAGTACCAGCTGGAGCTGGCCAGGGGCGGGCAGCGCGAGCGGATCAACGACCCGCTGAACCCCCGCCTCGCGCAGAGCCCGGTCGGCAGTTCCTCGGTCTGCTACGCGCACGGGCACGAGATACCGTCGTGGACGCTGGCTGACCCTGAGGCCCGGCCCGGGTCGCTGGTGGACATGGTGGTGCCGAGCCGGGCGCTGCGCCGCGACTGCCCGGTCACGCTCTACCTGCCGGCCAGGTTCCGCCGGACCGCTCGCTACCCGCTGCTGATCGTGCACGACGGCGGGGACTACCTGCGGTACGCCGCCGCCAAGACCGTGCTGGACAACCTCATCCACCGGCTCGACGTGGCCGAACTGGTCGCCGCCTTCGTCTACCCGGGCGACCGGCTGGCCGAGTACGCCAACTCGGCGGCGCACGCCCGCTTCCTGACGGCCGAACTGCTGCCCCGGCTCGAGGCCGAGCTCCCGCTGGCCGGCACGCCGTCCGGGCGGTGCCTGATGGGCTCGAGCTTCGGCGCCGTCGCCTCGCTGGCCACCGCCTACCGCCACCCGGAGGTCTACGGGTCGCTGCTGCTGCAGTCCGGCTCGTTCGTCTTCACCGATATCGGAAACGACCACGGCGGCGGGCCGGTGTTCGAGCCGGTGGTCCGGTTCGTCAACCGGTTCCGGGCCGCGCCGCGCCGGGTCGCCGACCGGATCTTCGTCAGCTGCGGCGTCTACGAGCCGCTCATCATCCGGAACCGGTCGATGGTGCCGGTGTTCGAGGCGGCCGGGATGACCGTCCGCTACGTCGAGGCCCGCGACGGGCACAACTGGGAGAACTGGCGAGACCGGCTGCGGGACGGGCTGTCGTGGATTTTCCCGGGTCCACAGAAATTCATCTACGAGTGAGGATTTATGCGTGAGCAATGTGTGCGCGTGTTGCCATGAGTGATGACCTGAGGGTCAGGGAGCGGTGGTTCTCCGAACGCCTGCAGGCCCACGTCACCGTCGTGCGCTGGGGCGTGCTCGGCGTGCCGGTGCTGGTGTTCCCGTCGGCGGGCGGCGACGCCGAGGAGATCGAGCGGCACGGCCTGGTCAACGCGTGCGGGCCGCTGCTGGCCGAGGGCCGGATCAAGCTGTACTCGGTGGACAGCGTGGCCGGGCAGGCGATGGTGACGAAGGCGGGATCGGTCGAGCACCGGCTGTGGCTGCTCGGCCAGTTCCACGAGTTCGTCAGGTCGGAGGTCGTGCCGGCCATCCACGCCGACCTGGGCGGCCAGGCCATCGACGTGATCACCACCGGCGCCTCGATCGGCGCGTTCAACGCGGTGGCGGTGCTGTGCCGGTATCCGGACGTGTTCGGCGCGGCCATCGGGATGAGCGGCAGCTACCGGATCGAGCGCTTCTACGACGAAGCCTGGAGCCAGGACCTGTTCTACTCCGCGCCGCTGCAGTTCCTGCCCGGGCTCGAGGGCCCGCAGCTGGACCGGCTGCGGCAGCGGCGGGTGATCCTGGCGTCCGGAGAAGGCGAATGGGAGGACGTCGGCGAGTCGTGGCGGATGGCCGCGGTCCTCGGCGACAAGGGCATCCCCAACCGGGTGGACAACTGGGGGCCGCAGTGGGCGCACCAGTGGCACACCTGGCGCGAGATGCTCCCCCAGTACCTCCGCGAGCTCACGTAGGGATTTCGCCGAACTCCTCGGTGACGATGGTTTTACCGGAGCGGTTCAGGCCTGGCCGGTCTCGAAACGGCTGATCTTGCCGTCGGCAATGGTAAAGGCCCACTTGGTGCGCATCTCGCCCCAGGTGTCGTTGCGGTAGGCGGCGATCAGCGACCGCCCGCCGTCCCGCGCCGAGACGACGTCGAGGTGGCCGTGCACGGTGAAGATCTCCCGGTCGGCCCAGCCGGCCAGGTCGCGGTCGGTGCCGTCGTCGGACATCGTGGCGTCCGGGGTGAGCGCGGCGAAGAACGCCTCGCGGTCCCCGGCGTTGATCGCGGCGATCAGGGCCTGGACGGCGGGTTCGGTGACGTCGTTGGCAGCCATGGATCCATGGTGCACCGAACGCCTCAGGCGAACCGGGCGATCTGCCGCATCTTGTTCATCGCGTCCAGGGCGGCCACCTTGTACGCCTCGGCCAGGGTCGGGTAGTTGAAGACGGCGTCGACGAGATAGTCGACCGTGCCGCCGCAGCCCATGACGGCCTGGCCGATGTGGACGAGTTCGGTGGCACCGGTGCCGAACACGTGGACCCCGAGCAGGGAGTGGGTATCCAGCGACACCAGGAGCTTGAGCACTCCGTAGGAATCTCCGATGATCTGCCCGCGGGCCAGCTCCCGGTAGCGCGAGACGCCCACCTCGAAGGGCACGTTGTCGTGGGTGAGCTGTTCCTCGGTCCGCCCGACGTAACTGATCTCGGGAATGCTGTAGATGCCGATCGGCTGTATGTGCCCGAGCGCGTGCAACGGCTCCCCGCAGGCGTGCAGCGCCGCGAGCCTGCCCTGTTCCATCGACGTGGCCGCCAGGGCGGGAAAACCGATCACGTCGCCGACCGCGTAGATGTTCGGCACCGTGGTCCTGAAGAACTCGTCCACCACGATCCGGCCGCGCTTGTCGGCGGTCAGGCCCGCCGCGTCGAGGTTGAGATCCTCGCTGGCCCCCTGCCGTCCGGCCGAGTACATGACCGTGTTGGCGGGAATCTTCTTCCCGCTCAGCAGCGTCGCGATGGCACCCTCCGGCCGGGCCTCGACCGAGGACACGGTCTCCCCGAACCGGAAGGTGACGGCGAGGTCGCGCAGGTGGTACTTGAGCGCCTCGACCACCTCGACGTCGCAGAACTCGAGCATCCGCTCACGCTGCTCCACCACGGTGACCTTGGTGCCGAGGGCCGCGAACATGGACGCGTACTCGATCCCGATCACGCCGGCGCCCGCCACCACCATCGAGCGCGGGACCGTCTGCAGGTGAACGATCCCGTCGGAATCGATGACGGTGCGCTCGTCGAACTCGACACTGGCCGGGCGGGCAGGCCGGGTGCCGGTGGCGATGACGATCTTGTCCGCGGTGACCCGGCGGACCCGGCCGTCGCCGCCGTCCACTTCCACCGTGTGCGGGTCGAGGAAGCTGCCCGTTCCGGTCATGGTGGTGACGCGGTTACGGGACAGCTGGCTGCGCACCACTTCCATCTCACGGCCGACGACGTGGCTGGTGCGCGCGGCCAGGTCGGCGATGGTGATCTCGTCCTTGACCCGGTAGCTCTGCCCGTACATCTCCCGCTGGTCCAGGCCGGTCAGGTAGAGGATCGCCTCGCGCAGGGTCTTGGACGGGATCGTGCCCGTGTTCAGGCACACGCCCCCGATCATGTCCTTGCGCTCGACGATCGCCACCCGGCGCTCGAGCTTGGCCGCGGCGATGGCCGCCTTCTGGCCGCCGGGCCCCGAGCCGATAACCAGCACGTCGTAGTCGTACACGTGATCCAGTGTGACGACCTCGGGCCGCCTTTTGAACCCCTCGGGCCCGGTAAGCTCACGACGGCCGGGACAGCCTGGCCTCGGGCCTGGTCGGCTCGAAGAGCTCCACCGGGTTGCCGGACGGGTCCTCCAGCAGGATCTGGTTGCCGCCCACGCCGGTGACGATCTCGTTGCGGAAATGAGCACCCTGCTGCCGCAGTTCCTCGACCTTGGCCGCCAGATCGGGGACCTCGAGGGAGAAGCGGTTCCAGCCGCCTGGCTCGGGCAGGCGGCCGTCCGGCATGGCCTGGCCGCCGCCGGGGCCGCCGCCCGCGGCGCTGAGCACCAGCCGCAGGTCGCCCCGCGCCAGCATGGCGAAGGTCGGCGCCGGGTGCATCACCTCGGTGAAGCCCAGGTTCCGGCAGTAGAAGTCGATGGCCGCATCGACGTCGTGCACGATGTAACGAACGCTCACGGTAGCCACCACCTCAACCTACGCCTGCGGCGCCGCGACGGGCCGTCTCTCCGCTCGTGCGGCGTGGATGCCGCGTACACGGTTGAGGTGCTGGCGAGGCTGGGCGGCGGAGGCGGGTCCGGGGATTTTGTCCGGGTCATGTTCATCTTGCTTCGGTCCGGGAAGAGGAGGCGCGCTAATCGAATGGCAGCAAGGGAGCGCACCCATGGCTCAGCCCGCGACGAACGGCAACATCCTCACCAAACTCGACGAACAGGTGCCGTCCGCGTTCTACTGGCAGCTCACGCTGCTGGCCACGCTGGGCGGATTCCTGTTCGGCTACGACACCTCCAACATCGGCTCGGCGCTGAACTTCGTGCCCTACCACCTGCAGGGCCTAGCCCTGGGCTACCTGGTCTCCGGGGCCTCGCTGGGCGCGGCCGCCGGAGCGATCCTGGCCGGGCCGGTCGCGGACCGGTTCGGCCGCAAGCCGCTGCTGGTCATCGACGCCGGCATCTACGCGGTCGGCTCGATCCTGTCCGCCGTCACCTGGCATGCCTCGGTCCTGCTCATCGCGCGGACGCTGATCGGGGTGGCCATCGGCGCGGACTCGGCCATCGCCACCGCCTACATCGCCGAGTACGCGCCGAAGAACCGGCGCGGGTCGCTGAGCATGCTCCAGCAGTGGATGATCACGGTCGGCATCCTGGTCGCCTACATCGTGGCGCTGATCATCTTCGCCGCCTGGCCGGCCAGTGCGGCCTCCTCCGGCTGGCGGCTGGTGCTCGGCCTGGGTGCCGTGCCGGCCCTGATCGGGCTGGTGATGCGCTCCCGCATGCCGGAGTCACCGCGGTGGCTGCTGCGGCACGGTAAGTACGACGAAGTGCGCAAGGCCATGGCCACGCTCGGCGTGCAGGACGTCAGCGAGGACGATGCCCGGCGCGCCGCGGAGGTGGTGGAACAGGCCGAGGGCGGCAGCCGTGCGTCGCGGCGCCGGGCCTGGACGCCAGGGGTGCGGCGGGCGCTGATCGTGGTCAGCGTGTTCTTCATCTTCCAGCAGATCACCGGGATCAACGTGCCGCTGTACTACGGGCCGCACCTGCTCGGGCCGTACTTCTCCGGCGCGCACGCCTCGCTGGTGGACACCACGGTGGCCGGGGTGGAGGTCACCCTGATCATGACGGCGGTCAACGTGGCCGCCACCTACCTGGGCTTCCGCTGGATCGACAAGTTCGGCCGCAAGCCGCTGGCCATCGGCGGCTACACCGGGATGATCATCTCCGCGCTGATCGCCGCCCTGGGTATCGCCTTCCTGAGCGGGACGTTCCAGCTGGTCGTCATCATGATCGGCCTGGACGCCTTCATCGCCTCGTTCGCGGTCGGCGTCGGCGGCACCGGCTGGACCCTGCAGGGCGAGGTCTTCCCCACCGCGGTCCGCGGCCAGGCGGCCGCCTTCTGCGCGATGATCGACTGGCTGGCCAACTTCCTCATCATCGAGGTCTTCCCGGTCAGCCAGAATGCGATCGGCCTGGACGGCGTCCTGGTGGTCTTCGCCGGCCTGTGCGCGCTGGCCATCGTGTTCGTCTGGAAGTTCCTGCCCGAGACCAAGGAACTGCCGGTCGAGGAGATCGTCCGGGTCTTCGACAAGCAGCAGAAGGAGTCCGTGCTGCACAAGGTGACCTGAGGCCGGACGCGACGGCGCCTGAGGCGGCCAGCGGGTACCGCCTCAGGCGCCAGGTCTTGCCGGGCCCGGGCCCCCTACAGGGGCGGGCCCGCGGTGAGGGTCACGCTCGCGGTCTTGTGCTGGCCGGACGGGGTGACCCAGGTGAGGGACACCGTGCTGCCTGGCCCGTACTTCGCGATCTGCGTGTGCAGGCTCTGCGGCGCGCCGACCGCCTGGCCGTTCACGCTGGTGATGACCGATCCGGCCGTCACCCCCGCGTCCGCGGCGGGGCTGCCGCAGATCGTGCCGATGACCAGGGTGCCCGAGCTCGCCGGGGCGATCGTGGACGGGACGGGCAGGTTGGAGTCGTTGGTGTAGCAGCTCTGGCTGCCGGACCCGTTACCGCCGAACCCGTTACCGCCGAATCCGCCCCCGCCGCCGAAGCCGTTGTTCTGCTGCTGCTGCTGCGCCGCGGCCTGCTGCTGCGGGTCGCTGCTGGTGCCCTGCCCGACGTAGATCCCGATGAACGGCGGGTAGCCGATCGAGATGGTGGAGCTGGCGTGACCCGCGGCGATCTCCCTGGCCACCGAGAGCGCGGTGTTGATCGGGATGGCGAAGCCGGCCGCCGCCTGCTGGTCGGGGAAGCGGACGTTGTTGCCGGCCGTGTCCATGCCGATGACCCGGCCGGCCGCGTTGACCAGCGGGCCGCCCGAGTCGCCGGACACGATGTCGGCGTCGGTCTGGAGCATCCCGTGCAGCGTCTCCGAGGTGACCGCGCCGCCCTGGTCGCTGGCCGTGATGGACCGGTTGACCCCGGTGATGTGCCCGGTCGCGGGGACGATCTCGTTCTGCCCTTCCGCGTTGCCCAGGGCCGTCACCACGTCACCGGTCTTGACCTTGCCGGAATCGCCGAGCGGGACCTGGTGCAGGCCGGACGGGTGCTGCAGCTGAATCAGCGCGATGTCACCGGTCACGTCGTAGCCGACCACCTTGGCCGGGAAGTTCTGGCCGGTGGCCGCGACCGTCGCGGTGATCTTGGTGGCGTTCTCGATGACGTGGTTGTTCGTCAGCACCAGGCCGCTGCCCGCGTTGATCACCATGCCGGTGCCCGCGGCCCGTTCGCTGCTGTACTGCAGCGTGGTGTTGATGATCACGATGCCCTGCTGCACCTTGCTCAGGCTCCCGCCGGTGGTCCCGGTCCCGCCGGAGCTCGGGATGGGCACCGCGGTGCTGGGCAGCGGGACGGGTGCTCTAAAGCTCGGCTGCGCCGATGGCACGGCGCTGCTCGCCGCCGGGTGGTAGAGGGCCACCACCGTGCCCGCCCCCAGGGCGCCCGCCACCAGCGCGACAGCCAGGTAACTCAGCAGCCCGACGCGCCGCCTGGGCGGCGGCGGAGGAGGCATCGGAGGCAACGGCGCGGTGTGCCCGTAGTCTCCCGACGGCGGCTGGCCGTAACCGCCGTAGCCGCTGTAATCCTGCATCTGCACCACGCCTTAGGTCTGGGCGTCAGGGATGGCTCTTTCCAGTGAGCACCATGAACCTGATGAATAGCTGAAAGCAGGCTGCAGATTCACGTTATCAATAGCAGCCCTCACTCAGCTGGACGAGGCCGACGCCCGCGGGAAGGGCGGGACGGGCACGGTCTGCCTGGCCGCCAGGATCCGGCCGGCCAGCGCGTCCGCGGCCTTGGCGGTCAGGGCCGAACGCAGCCGCGGCCACACATGCCGCTCCTCGAAGTCGAAATGCTCCCTGGCGGCCTGGGTGAACGCGCTGAGCAGCTTCTCGAACTCCGGCTGGCTGACGTCCAGCTGGTCCAGTTCGGCCAGCAGGGCCACGATCTCGAGTTCGGCGCAGATGGCCCGGTCGGCGAGCTGGTCGCCGCCGGGGATATGCCCGCGCACGGCAGGCCAGATGCAACTCAGCTCGATCTCCTCGTGCTTGGCCTCCTCGAGGATCAGCTCTTCGGTCAGGATCATCCGCAGCATGAGCTGATCCTCGGAGGCGCCCGTGGCTGCGGTCGGACCCTTCTCAAGCTCGGCCAGGGCCTGTCTTATCTCCTCGTGGTCCTCGGCCAGGACATCAAACACGTCCTCCATCGGTTCCTCTCCTCCTTGCGTGTCACCTCGCCGGAGTGCGCTTCCACTTCCCGCCCGGGTCGGGCCTAACCTCCGCAGGCGGGAGAGTGGTACGGGTGGTTCTTCCGGGAAACGCGAGGTCACAGCGGGCGTAGGCACGAAGTACGCGGCGTTGATGGTGCCGCCACCCGCAGACAATGTATCTCGCGATGAGCGCCGGACAATGGCGCTTCGCGCCGAATCCCGCGGGCGGGTTGCCGACCGAGTCTCACCAGGCAGATCGGGTTGCGCTTAGCACCGGGCGTAGCCCGGCAGCGCGGAAACATCAGATGATTACGCCGTTCCCAAGGCTCGCACCGAGGACCGTTCGGGACAAAATGACCTTTTAGTGACCAGCCGCGACGGCGAGTTCGCTGACGAAGTACGCGGCGTTCACCGTGCCGACCCCGGAGGCCAGGTCGTAGCCGGGCACGGCGGTGAAGCCGCGCACCGTGTGCCGCTTCCCGCCCTGGGTGAACGACACCGTGTTGTTGCCCTTGGTGACGTCCACGATGCCGCGGGCGTGCGCGGCCGCCAGCCGGTACAGGGCCGGGTTGACCGGCCCGAGGGGATGCCCCGCCACCTGGGCGGCCAGCGCGACGATGCCGGCGAACAGCGGCGTGGCCTCGCTGGTGCCGCACGCCGGGGACCAGCCGGCCGGCGCCCCGCGATAAGTCCCGTACGTGTCCACCGACCCGTTGCAGGCCCCGCTCATCGAGATGTCGGGCACGCCGCGGTGGCCGCCGACGACGTTCTTCACCCCGTTCTGGTATCCGGGCCGGCCGAACAGGACCGAGCGGCCGCCGCCGCCGGCCAGCGGGTTCGGGCCCGCGTTGCCGATGGCGAACTCGTTCGCGGCCCGGTTGTAGGTGTCGTTCCAGACCGTCGGCGCGGCGGGCTTGCCCGTCGCGGTGACGTGCAGCTGGGTGCCGCCGACCGCGGTCACCAGCGGGTCGCTGTCCGGCCACGAGGTCACCGGGAACGGGTAGTACGTGCTCCCGTCGAGCTTGACGTCGGCGGCGCCCGAGTCGCCCGAGGCGGCCAGCACGGTGACGTGGTTCCTGGCGGCGAGCTGGTAGGCGCCGCGCAGCGCCTGGACCGCGGCCTTGGCGGGGAAGGTCTGTTCGGTGGCGCTGAAGCTCTGGCTGATCACGTCGCCGAGGTGGTTCCGGACCACGTACTGTCTCGGCCTTGATGATCTGCGGGAAGCCGTGCACGCCCTCGGTCTCCGAGACCGGCGTCTCGACCAGCAGGATGCTGGCGCCCGGGGCGATCGCGTGCGCGTACTCCACGTCCAGCGTGGTCTCGCCGGCCCAGCCGACCATGTTGGAATTGTTCGGGTTGTAGGCGGGCACGTTCCCCGCGGGATGGATGATCGTGAATTTCGGCGGCGCCGGGAGGCGGAAGGCCTGGTCGAATACCGCCAGGTCGTTCCTGATCGTCGGCGAGCCGAACGAGTCGACGATGACGATCGTGCGCCCTCGGCCGGTCACGCCCCTGGCGTACAGTGAGGGCAGATCGTAAGCCTGCTGGATTTGGGCCGGCTGGTAGCACGCGACCTTGTAGGCTTTCGCACAGTCAGCAGTGGTCGGCGGATTGGCCTGCACGCGGCCGACACGCTGCACGCCCGGCCGGACGGCCACGTCAGCCAGGGCAGAGGCTGAATACCCGGCAGGACCCGTAGCCGCGGGGCGCGCGGCAACCGAACCTTCAATCCCAGGCCCGGGGGCGGCGGCGGCCAGGGCGACGGTGAGCCCGAACCAGCCGGCTGCGACCGCCACCAGCCTAGGCACACGCATTAAACGTCTCCCTCCACCGGCCCTGATGACGATAACACCCATAATCGGACCAGAACATCACGATCCAACGTCAGGATCGACCGGCTCGCCCGCGCAGAAACCGGCTGTACGCTTAGCGAACGTCGCGTGGCGGGGCGAACCTAGGTGGGCCTGCGGGAAGAGTACGTGGGCTTGGGGAAAAGTACAGTGTCGAATTGGGATTGAGGGGCGTCACGTTGAGTAGAGGGGAGCAAGATGCGCTTCCGGGGTAGCGTGGCGATCGATCTCGGCACCGTGAACACGCTCGTCTGGGTGGCCGGCCGCGGCATCGTGCTCGAGGAGCCGACCGCGATCGCCATCGACACGGGCGTGGGCAAGGTCGCCGCGGTCGGCGACGCGGCAGACGCGCTGGCCGACAAGGAGCCGCAGGACATCCAGGTGATCCACCCGCTGCGGGACGGGGTCATCGCGGACCTTGACGCGACCGCGGCCATGCTGCACGCGTTCCTGCGGCGGACGCGCCGGTTCTCGCTGGTGCGGCGCGATGCGCTGGTGTGCGTGCCGAGCGGGGCCACGCCGGTCGAGCGGCGGTCGATCGTCGCCGCGCTGAGCGTGCGGCGGCCCAGGTACAACGTGCGGCTGATCGACGAGCCGGTGGCCGCCGCGGCCGGCGCCGGCTTCGACCTGACCGGCGGGGCCGGCGGCTTCGTGGTCGACATCGGCGGCGGCACCACCGAGGTCGCGGCGGTGGCCGGCTGGCGGGTGGTCAGGTCCCAGTCGCTGCGCAAGGCCGGCAACGCCATGGACGAGGCGATCGTGCACGCGCTGCGGAACGAGCTCGGCCTGGTCATCAGCCAGCGCGCGGCCCGGCACCTGAAGACGACGCTCGGCGTCACCGGCGGGGCCGAGGGCTTCGCCGAGGCGGTCGGCCTGGACGTCGCGCACCGGACGCCGCGATCGGAGTACGTGCCGGGAGGCCTGGTCGCGGCCGCGCTCGAGCCGATCGTCGCGGCCATCACCGGCACGGTGCACGAGATGCTGTCGGAGATCCCGGCCGGGCTGGCCGAGGACGTGGTCCGCGGCAAGGTCCGGCTGGCCGGCGGCGGCGCGCTGCTGCCCGGCCTGGCCAGCCGGATCGAGACCGCGGCAGGCATCGGCACGGTCCTGGTCGAGGACCCGCTCCGGTGCGTGATACGCGGCGCGGCGGAGATCCTGGAGCGCAAGGACAAGGGCGAACGGTCCGGACCCGGCCTACGTCAGTAGCAAGGGGGGTCCGGGGGGATGGGTCCCCCCGGACCGGGGGCTCCGGGGGTCGTCCCCCCGGGCCAGCACTGCCCTTACTCCAGCGGCTGCCTGGATATGACGGACGGCTCGCGCCCGGCCAGCAGCCAGCCGACGACCGCCGCGATCACCGGCATGCCGACCACGAGGAACAGCAGTTGCTGGGCGGGCACGCTGGATAGTTCGGACAGGCCATCCAGCGGGTTGTCCCAGGCGTAGCCGATGGCGGCGACGTAGGCCGCCACCGTGCCCAGCACGGCGCCGCCCAGGGCCAGCGCGAAGGCGGTCGCGGCGGTCAGCTCCCGGCGGGTGAAGCTGCTCGCCCCGGTGGCGGCCAGGGTGCGCAGGTCACCGGCCGTCTCGCTGCGGATCAGGCCGATGGTCATGGCCAGGATGCCCAGCGCCAGGGCGATGCCGAACGCGGTGGCATAGTTGAGGATCTCCGCCGACGAGGGCGTGCTCGACTTCGTTTCGATGGTCATGCCGGCCGCGGAGGCGGTGAGCCTGGCGTCGGTGATCTGCGCGGCGGTCGGCGGGTGCGGCGCCTGGATCAGCCAGCCGGAGGCGCTGGTCTGCAGGCCGAGCGTGTGGATGGCGTGCTCGGTGATCACGGTGTTGGGCGCTGACGTGCCGGACGGCAAGGCACCGACCTCCTGGATCACCGGGTTGGCCACGCACTGGCCCTTCGGGCACGGGTAGCTGGTTGGCCCGACGTCCTGCGGGCCGTGGCCGCCGCCACCTTGGTCGTTGCCGTAGACGAGCTGCATCTGCGACAGGCCGGACAGTCCGGGCCGCGCGGTCAGGATGTCGGCGTCGGGGTTGACGTCGGACGCCTTGATCCCGAAGGCCGCAGCAGCTGAGGTGTGGCCACGTACACCGGTCCGGACCAGGAACGCCCGGCCGCGGCGTGCTGCAGCGAGGCGCCGGCCTGGTCGAGTTCGATGACGGTGTTCGAGCCGAGGGCCCTGGCGATGTTCTGGGCGACCGCCGCCTGGGCCTGCGGGGTGCTGGCGGTGCCGGATGGGCTGGATCCGCCCGGTCCATTGCCCGGGCCGCCACCGCGCCGGCCGCCGTCGGTGTGTACACGATGATCTGGTTCGAGGCCACGTTCGGCCCGGCGTAGTCCAGGACGTTCCCGTACCGCTGCGCGGTCAGGACGCAGACCAGGGCGGCGATGAAGACGCCGAGGCTGATGGCCGACAGGGCCGAGCCCGACCGGGCCCGGTAGCGGGCCAGGTCGCGCAGGGCCAGGCGTATCGCGATCGGGGCGCGCCGCCCGACCCTGGCCAGGATCACCAGGCAGAAGGGCGCCAGCAGGATGATCGCGACGATGAGCAGGACGATGCCGAGAATGAGTTCAAGTGCCCCGCCGCCGTTGCCGTTGCTCTTGCCGGAGAAGGACAGCAAGGCCGCGGCGATGACGAACAGGACCACGCCGGGCAGCGCCGAGCGGTGCACCTGCTTCGGCGGCGCGGGCCGGCCGGACAGGGCGGCGACGATCGGAATCCTGGTGATCGCGCGGGCCGGGCGCGAGGCGGCGAAGTAGGTGGCCACCACGGCCAGCGCCATCGCCGGTCCGATCACGATCCACGGCAGCTGGAACGGGCCGATCAGGTGGTGGGCACTGGATTCCAGCCGCGGCCGGTAGGCCAGCCAGACGGCCAGGCCCAGGACCGCCCCGGCCAGCGCGCCGACGACACCCACCAGGACGCCGTTGACCCGGACCACGAGGCGGATGTTCCTGTCGGTGGCGCCCAGCGCGCCGAGCATGCCGAGCGAGCGCAGCCGGCGCTGCGCCAGCACCGTGAAGCCGCCCACCGCGACCAGCGCGATGAGCAGCATGCCGACCGTGACCAGCGCGAGCACGATGGTCTCGGGGTTGAGCGGGTTGCTGGCCACCGCATCCTGCCGGGTCACCACGTACTGGCTGACGGAGCCGAGTGAGGCGAGAGCTTGCCGCGCGGCGCGGTGAACAGCACGGTGACCTGGCTTGGCGTGCTGACCTGACCCGGCGCGACGAGGGCGAACTCGTCCAGCAGGCTCTGCGGGTTCTGCACGATGCCGGTGACCCGGCGGACCTGTCCGCCCTGGTGCCACAGATCGCCGATCCTGAGGTTGAAGGTGGTGGCCACGCCCTGGGTCACGGCCACCTGCCCCGGCCCGGCCGGGTAGTGCCCGCTGACCAGGGAGAGCATCGGCTGGCCGAACGCGCCGTGCGGATCCTGGGCGCGCAGGTCGTAGGTGCTGATCGAGCCGGGGATGGCGACGGTCTGGTTCTCGATGACGTCGACGGGGCCGACGTGCTGCTGCAGCACGGCGATCTGGCCGGCCAGGTGCGGGCCGCCGGGGAGCGTGGCCATGTCCTGCGCGGTGCCGAAGCCCGCGCCGGCCGGGGGTGGCGTGTTGGTGGCCACCGCCGCCCCGACGACGGTGGCGGCCAGCGCCACCACGATGAGCGCCAGCACCAGCGTCTGCTGGCGCCACTCGCGGCGGAACATCCGCCACGACCAGCGGATCACGGCCCGGCGGGCGGGAACGCCCCCGTTGGCGGCTCCCGCCTCGACCGGCCGTTCGCGCAGTGCCGTGCTCACTGGCCTGGTCCCCGCGTGAGCAGCGATTCGGGGCCCGGTACGGGCAGGGTCTGGTCGGTCACCCGGCCGTCCCGCAGGAACACCACCCGGTCGGCCCACGAGGCGAGCTGCGCGTCGTGGGTGACGACCACCGCGGCCACGCCCCGCTTGCAGGCGGCGTGAATCAGCCGCATGACCGCCTCGCCGTTGACCGAATCGAGCGCCCCCGAGGGCTCGTCGGCCAGCAGCAGCTGGCGCTCGCCCACCACGGCCCGGGCGATGGCCACCCGCTGCCGCTCGCCGCCGGACAGCTGGTCAGGGAAGCTGGCCGCCCGGTCGGCGAGGCCGAGTTCCTCCAGGGCTTGCAGCCCGGCTACGCGGGCCTTCCTGGCCGGCACGCCGTCGAGCTCGAGCGGCAGCGCGACGTTCTCCGCCGCGGTGAGCCCGGGTAGCAGGTTGAAATCCTGGAATACGTAGCCGATCGAGCGGCGCCGCAGCCGCGCCCTGGCGTTGCGCGACAGCTTCGTCAGGTCCTGCCCGCAGACGCGGACCTCGCCGCTGCTGGGCTCCTCCAGGCTGCCGGCGATGGTCAGCAGCGTGGACTTCCCCGATCCGCTCGGCCCCATCACGGCCACCATGGCACCCGCGTCGACCATCAAGTCAATCTCGTTCAGCGCATGCACCTCGGCGGCCCCCAGGCCGTAGGTGCGTGACACGCGCCGCATCTCTAGCACGCTCATCTTCTTGCTCCAATCCTGCGCCGCACCTTCGGTACGGCCGGTGTCGTCCCCGTTGTCGTCCCCGTTGTCGTCGTGGCCTGCGGGTCTGCCGACGGGTCGGCGCCCCGCTTGATGCGGCCGTCCGCGGCGTCCAGCCAGCGGACCACGGCATCGAGCCGGAACAGTTCCGCGTCCACCACCAGCGCCAGGCTGATGTCGGACTCAGCCTCGGCCTCCTTGATCCGCGTCCACTGCTGCATCAGCTCCACCAGGTACCTGCGGTGCACCTGGATCACGTCCCGTGCGTCGGTGCCCGGCACCCGCAGCGCCACCAGGACCTTCATCACCAGCTCGTCGCGCGGCGGCGAGCTCATGTCCGACGGCGTGCGCAGCCACCCGGTCAGCTCCTGCGCGCCGGCCGCCGTGATCCGGAAGCCCTTCTGCGGGCCGTCCTGGCCGTCGCCGTCGGACTCGACCAGCCCGTCCCGCTCCAGCCGCTGCAGCGTGGTGTAGACCTGGCCGACGTTCAGCGGCCAGACCTCCCCGGTCCGCGCCTCGAACTCTTCGCGCAGCTGAAGCCCGTACTTGGGCCCCTCGCTGAGCAGCGCGAGCAGCGCGTGCCGGACGCTCATGTGATCACCCTATCGAGTAGCATACTCGGTATAGTACTGGATAAACCGAGGCATGGCACACCGGTTAACCCCCCTTTTTCATACACCGGTTAGGCCCCCCGCTACCGTGGCCGAGCCAGCGGCTTAGCGTTCTTGCAGCACGGCCAGGATGTTCCCGGCCGGGTCCTTGAACCAGGCGATGTACGGGCCGCCGGCCCGGTTGATGCCCTTGGCGTCCTGACCCATGCCTTCGTACTTCTCCAGCGAGACGCCGCGGCGGACCAGCTCGTCCACGGCCGCGTCGATGTCGTCCACCCGGAAGTTGAGGATGGTGTAGGTGGCGGGCATGTGGCCGGGCTTCGGATAGACCAGGGTGTCCCGGCCTCCGGCCAGGTGCAGCGTCAGCAGCCCGTACTGCTCGGACGTGCGGATGCCCAGTGTCTCGCCGTAGAACTTCCGTGCCGCCTCAAGATCGTCGACGGCGAAGCCGCTGAACGCCTCGGTGTTCGTGAACATGGCATGCTCCTGTCCATGAGATGCATCAGGGGGATAGACGTACCCGGGCCGGCGAACCCATCGGCGCGGCCGGGGACCCGGTGACGACGCCGGGGTACTCGGGCCGGCCCCAGGCGGTCAAGCTGGGCCTCAAGCCCGGGCAGCGGGTCAGCCTGCACCAGCCGCCGGACGGCTGGGCGCTGACCGACCCGCCGGACGGGCTGGCCGGGCCGGGCCGGACGGGCAGGCCGACGTCATCGTGGCCTTCTTCACCGTGGCGGGCGAGATAGCCGCGCAGATCGGCGAGCTCGGCCGCCGGATATATCCGGCCGGGGCACTCTGGGTCGCCTGGCCGCGGCGGGCGGCCGGGCACCGCAGCGACATCACCGAAAACTTCATCCGCGACAGTGCGCTGCCCCTCGGGCTGGTCGACGTGAAGGTGGCCGCGATCGACGAAGACTGGTCTGGCCTGCGGCTGGTCTGGCGGGTCGAGAACCGGCGGTGACGCGGAAACCGCCGTGACGTGCGGGACCACGGGCCTTACCATGGCCCCATGGGTTTCACTTGACGCTGAAGGCCTGCGCTTTCCGTTCTCGCCGTCGCGCTCGCGATCGCGTTCGCCGACGAGCTGGTTGACGGGGCCAAGGGAGCGGCACTCCCGCTCATCCGGCACGACCTGGGGCTGAGCTACGGGCAGATCGGCCTGCTGGCTTCGGTCCCGCTGCTGGTCGGCGGCTTCCTTGAGCTGCCCATGGGCGTGCTGGCCGGCCAGGGCCGGCGACGCCGGCTGGTCATCCTCGGCGGCGGCATCGTCTTCCTGCTCACCCTGCTCGCGGCGGCCTCGGCCCGCTCGTTCGCCGTGCTGCTGGCCGCCTTCATCGCCTTCTACCCGGCGTCGGGCGCGTTCGTGTCGCTGACCCAGGCCGAGATCATGGACGCCTGGCCGGACCGGCAGGCCCAGGTCATGGCGCGCTGGGACCTGGCCGGGGCGGCCGGCGCGGTGGCCGGGCCGCTGCTGCTCACCGCGGTGCTGGCCAGCGGCGGGGGCTGGCGGGCCGGCATACCTGGTGCTGGCCGGGATCAGCGCGCTGGTCTGGCTCGGCGCGCTGCTGCGAGGTCAGCCGCAGGCGGACGGCACAGGCCGCGGCCGAGGCGGAGGAAGCGGAACAGAAGCCGTGGACGGCGCGGGTGCGGGACGTCGGTGCCGCGCTGCGGGACTGGGGGACGCTGCGCTGGCTGCTGCTGATCGAGGTGGCCGACCTGCTGGTGGACGTGTTCACCGGCTTCCTGGCGCTGTACCTGGTGGACGTCGCGCACCTGACGCCCGCGGTCGCGGCGCTGGCCATCGCGGTCCGGCTCGGCGCCGCCCTGGCCGGGGACGCCGCGCTGATCGTGATCCTGGAACGCGTCGGGGACCTGACCGTGCTGCGCGCCAGCGCGGCCGCCGCCGCGCTGCTCTACCCGGGCTTCCTGCTCGTCCCTGGGGTGGTGCCGAAGCTGGCCGTGCTGGCCGCGCTGAGCGCGGTGACGGCGCCGTGGTACCCGGTGCTCCAGGCCCGGCTGTACGGCAGCCTGCCCGGACGGAGTTCGGTGGCGGTGACGCTGAGCAGCGCCGCCGGGCTGGCGGGAGGGCTGGGGCCGCTGGCGGTGGGGCTGGTGGCGCAGGGGTTCGGGCTGAGCTGGGCACTGGCCGGCCTGGTGGTCGTGCCGGTCGCCGTGCTGCTGGTCCCGGGCCGGGGCCGGTCATAAAGCGTAGAATCTGCGCTCGTGCCGGAGTCCAGCTATCCGAACTTCGCGGGCAAGCACGCCGGGGAGGCGCTGTTCACCGCGTCGGACTTCCTCGCCTACCTGCGGCGCGTGGGCGCGCGGGACGACACGCCCGCACCGGACGGCGTGGTGCTCTGCTACCAGCGCTCGCTCTACGACCACGTGCTGCGGACCGAGGGCGTCGAGCGGTCGCGGCGGGCGCTGCCGGTGGCGCTGCCGAGCACCGGCGGCCGGGTGGGGCTGCTCGGCCGGTTCGGGATCGGGGCGCCCGCGGCGACCGCGGCGCTGGAGGAACTGGCCGCCCTGGGCACCTCGGCCGTGGTGTCCGTCGGCACCGCGGGCAGCCTGCAGCGCGACCTGAAGCCCGGCGACCTGGTCCTGTGCGAGGCCGCGGTCAGGGACGAAGGGGTCTCGCACCACTACCTGCCGCCGGGGCGGCTGGCCGCCGCCCCGGCCGGGATGACCGCCGCCCTGGGCGCGGCCATGCGGCAGGCGGGCCACCGGTTCCGGACCGGCACCTCCTGGACGATCGACACCCCCTACCGGGAGACCCTCGACGAGGTCCGGCACTACCAGGCCGAGGGCGTGCTCTGCGTGGAGATGGAGGCGGCCGCGCTGTTCGCCGTGGCCGAGGTCCGCGGGCTGCAGCTCGCGTCGGCCTTCGTGATCAGCGACTCGCTGGCCGAACTCACCTGGAGCTCGCACTTCGGCTCCCCCGAGGTGGCGTCCGGCCTGATCGAGCTGTACCAGGCCGCGGTGACGGCGCTGATGGACCGCGGGTAGCGCGGCGCCGGGGCGGGTAACCCAGCCCGTTCGGCATTGAGGTTTTTATGATGGCCTGCAGAGGGGAATAGCCCGGCCTAGCGCGCGTTGGTCCCTGGTGAAGGGTTTTGCTCTAGGCTAGAGCTATCTCTGGATCCCGCCGCCCACTAGACCCCGGTATATGCAGCTTATGAAAGGTTTCCCCGTCCGTCCCATACCTGTCGAGAACGTCGGCGTAGCGGCCAAGGCAGTCGCCAGGCGCCAGGCCGAGCAGCTCACCCTGGTCCGCCGCCGGGCCCAGCCGACGGCGGTGTACATCGCCAGGCTCACCGTCACGGCGGTATTCGCGTACCTGCTCGCGCTGCAGCTGCCGGGCGGGTCGCCGCGCTCCGTGCTGGCCCCGCTGACCGCGCTGCTGGTGGTGCAGGCCACCTTGTTCAATACCATCGGCACCGCCATCCGGCGGGTCGCGGCGGTCACCGTCGGCGTGCTCGCCGCGGTGGCGGTCGCCGCCTACGTCCCGTTCAGCTGGTGGGTGCTCGGCCTGCTCGTCGCGGGCACGCTCGCGCTCGGCATCGTGCTGCGGCTGCGCGAGGAGATCCTCGAGGTGCCGATCAGCGCCATGCTGATCTTCTCGGTCGGCTCGCAGGCGGCGGCCAGCACCCGGATCACCGAGACGCTGGTCGGCGCGGCCGCGGGGCTGGCGGCCGGCCTGGTGTTCGCCCCGGTACGGGTGCAGCCGGCCAAGGAGGCGGTCGGCGAGCTGAGCCGCCAGATGGCCGACCTGCTCGGCCAGATGGCCGAGGGCCTGGCCGAGGCGCCGGACCCGAAGCGCGCGGCGGAGTGGCTGGACCGGACCCGGGCGCTGCGCGGCGAGATCGAGCGGGTGGACGACGCGCTGGCCCAGGCCGAGGAGAGCGTCCGGCTGAACCCCAGGAGGCTCAGGGTCGGCGATCCGGCGGCCGGCCTGCGGGACGGCGTCAGCACGCTGGAGCGGGCCGCGACGGATATCCGGATGCTGGCCCGTTCGGTGGCCGACAGCGCGCGGATCGACAGCGAGCACACCCCGGTCAAGGAGGCCGAGACGCGGGCTCGGCTGGCCGCCATGCTGGCCGAGCTGTCCGCGGCGGTGCGAGCCTACGGCCAGCTGCTCGAGACCGATCAGGTTTCCGCCGACTTCTCCGCGTTCGCGGCCGAGCCGATCACCGAGGCGCTGGAAGACCACCTCGAGGAGGCCGAGCGGCAGCAGGATCAGCTCGCCGACCTGCTCTCCACCAACCCGGCCGGACGGCCCGATGGGTGGCAGCTGCGCGGCGAGATCCTGGCCCACGTGGACCGGCTGCGCTCCGAGCTCGAGCCCTCGCACCTGCCGGAGCCGACCCAGGTCAAGCCGCTGCTTACGCCGTCGCTGCAGGCGCTGCAGGTACGGCGGGAGCGGCACCGGAGCGAGCGGCACCAGCAGGAGCGGCACCAGGACGAACGGCACCAGGAGCCGGTGACGGGGCCGCGGCGCCGGCCGAACCGGAACGCGCTGCGGGTCAAGGCCAGGCGGACCGCGTCCCGGGTCAGGACCAGGCGCGCCAGGTTATCCGTGGTGGACGGCCTCGACGTTGTGGCCGTCCGGGTCGCGCAGGAACACGCCGTAGTAGCCGGGGTGGTACTCCGGGAACTCGCGCGGGGCGTGCAGCACCTCCGCCCCGGCTGCCACGGCGGCCTCGTGCACCGCGTCCACCGCCGCGCGGTCGGGGGCCTTGAAGGCGACGTGGAGTTCCCTGGTCTCGGTGCCGGTGGGCGGCCCCAGCCAGAACACCGGCTGGCCGTCGGCGCCGCCCAGGCCGACCACGATGGTCTCGCCGTACGGGTAGCGCACCACCTCGTGCATCCCGATCGGGGCGAAGGTGCGGAGGTAGAAGCCGAGCGACTTCTCCACGTCCTGGACCTGCAGGCCGATGTGATCAAGCATGGGCGCAGCCTAACAAGGGGCAACGACATCGCACCTGGTGGCGGCCGCTCCGATACGGCGTGGATGCCGCGTGGGTGTGGCTCTTCTGGAGTGAGTTGCCCGTTGTCGTGGTGCTGGCGTGTCTGGGTGTGGGTGAGGCTTCCGTTCCGTATGGTCCTGAGATGCGAATCCGGGACCAGCGGAAGGGAAGCCTCAGGTGGAACAGTACGGGCTGGATGATCTGGCTGCGAGCGCGGAGGCGGTGCTGGCGGGGCTGGGGCCGCTGGCGGCGGGGCTGGCGGGCTGGCGGTGGAGGCGTCCCGGTCGGTGACGCTGGATGCGATGGAGGTGCTGGTCACCGGGCGGGGCCGGGAGCTGCTGCGCGGTCTGGTCCAGCTGGCCCTGGACACCCAGGCTGAGCGTGAGGTCCGGCTGCCGGGGGTGACCGGTCGGGACGGGGTGGACGCGGGCTCGGGCTGAGCCCGGTCATGGCCGGCCGGTCGTGACGCTGCTGGGTGAGGTGCGGGTGCGGCGGATCGGCTACCGGTCCGGGGTCAGGGGGCGTGCTGTCGCTGTTCCCGCGCGATGCGGTGCTGAACCTGCCGCCGCTGCGGGTATTCCTGGGGCTTGCAGCGGCTGGCGGAGATGTTCTGCCGGTCGGTGTCGTATGAGCAGGGGCACGAGTTCGTGCTGGCCGCGACCGGGGTCAGCGTCGGCAAGCGGCAGCTGGAGCAGATCGTCGTGGCCGCGGCCGCGGACGCGGAGCGGTTCTGCCAGGACCGGGACCAGGCCGCCGCCGTCCCGGCGGCCGGGGGGCCGGGGCCGGGCCTGCCGCCGCTGGCGCTCTCGGCGGACGGTAAGGGCGTGGCGATGCTCCCCGACGCGCGCCGCCGCCGGACCAGGGCCCCGGAGCAGCGGGTGCGGACCTTCGAGAAGCGGGCCGGGACCGGGGAGAAGAAAGGCTGCAAGCGGATGGCCGAGACCGGGGCCGTCTTCGACGTCGCCGTCCCGGACGGCCCGGCCCGCACCCCGGAGCAGGTCATGCGCCCGGACCCCGGCAGCGGCAAGAACTGGGCGAGCACGACGATCGCGGTGCCGTGCTGGTCGTCGTGGAAGACCGGGATGTCGAGCAGTTCCCGGAGCCGCCGTTCCACCTCGAAGCACCGGGGCGCGCCGATGTCCTCCAGGTTGATGCCGCCGAACGCGGGCGCGATGATCTGCACCGTCCGGACGATCTCGTCGGTGTCCTGGGTGTCCAGGCAGACGGGCCAGGCGTCGATGTCGGCGAACCGCTTGAACAGGGCGGCTTTCCCCTCCATCACCGGCATGGCCGCGTACGGGCCCACGTTGCCGAGGCCGAGCACCGCAGAGCCGTCGGTCACCACGGCGACGCTGTTGCGCTTGACGGTCAGCCGCCGCACGTCGTCGGGGTTGGCCGCGATGGCCAGCGACACCCGGGCCACGCCCGGCGTGTACGCCATCGACAGGTCGTCCCGGTTGCGCAACGGCACCTTCACGTTCGTCTCGATCTTGCCGCCGAGGTGCAGCAGGAACGTCCGGTCGCTGACCTTGTTCACCACGACGCCGGGGATCGTCCGCATCGACTGGACGATTTCCTCGGCGTGATCGGTGTCCCGCGCAGCGCAGGTGACATCCACCCGGAGCCGTTCGTAGCGGTAGGGGGTCACGTCCAGCGCGGTGACCGCGCCGCCGGCCTGCTCGACCGCGTGGGTCAGGTCGCTGACCGCCCGGCCGCGGGAGGGCACCTCCAGGCGCACGGTGATCGAATATGACACGCTCGGGGCTACCGACACTGGCTCCTCCGCCTTCACCCGGCCCGGGCCGCCCGGCCGGCACTGCCCGACGATCACATCGTGCCATCGGAGCAGGCGCGACGCGATGGTTCCGCGTCGCGCGCGCAAGGCCTCCGGCCGCGACGTACCCTTCAAGAATGCCTCAGGGTAGTGCGACCGAAGGTCGCCAGTTCAGCACGCCGCCCGCCGGGCCGGTGATCGACGCGCCCCGGCTGCGGGTGGCCATCGCCCGGCTCTCCCGCTGGCTGCGCCGTCACGAGCTGGCCGGCCTCACGCCGACCCAGCTGTCGGCGCTGGCCACGGTGGACCGGATCGGCCCGCTGCGGCTTGGCGACCTGGCCGCGGCCGAGGGGATCGCCCCGTCCACCCTCACCAGGCTGGTGACGGTGCTGGAAGAGCGCGGCTACGTGGAACGGTGCCCGGTCCCCGGCGACGCGCGGGCCAGCACGCTGACAATCGCGCCGGCCGGCCACGCGGCGCTGGAACTGATCCGGGAGCAGAGCACGATCTTGCTGGCCGACCGGCTGCAGACGCTCACCGCCGAGCAGCGGGCCGCGCTGGCCGACGCGCTCCCCGCGCTGGAACAGCTCGCCGACACCGACCCCCGCGACCCGAGGAGCGGCACCCGCCCCAGCTAAAACAGCAGGCTGGACAGGGTGCTGCGGGCCTTCGTGACCCGTGGGTCCCGGGGCGGGAACATCTCGAACAGGCTGACCAGGTGCAACCGGACCTTGTCCCGGTCCTCGCCCGACGTGCGCCGGATGACGCCGAGCAGCCGGTCGAACGCCTCTTCGCCCTTGCCCAGGGACATCTCGATGTCGGCAACGCGGATCTGGGCGTCCACGTCGGCGGGGCTGGCCGCCGCGTCCCGGCGCGCCTTGGCCTGGTCGTAGGAGTTCACCCGCCGGAACAGGTTCACCTGGGCCAGGCCCACGGTGGCCACCGGGTTACCAGGGTCTTTCGCCAGCAACCGCTCGAAGGCGCCAGCGGCGGCGGCCAGGTCACCGCGTTCCATGGCCTGTTGCGCCTCGGTCAGCTCCGGCTCACGGAACCCGTCCTCGCCGGGCAGCCCGCCGGGCTCGGCGGCCTCGCCGCTTCCCGGGCCCTCCGCGGGCTGGCCGCCCGCCCCGGGCTCGGCGCCGGCCCCGGGCAGGCCGATCTGCTTGGCGACCTGGAGCACTTGGCTGAGCCACTGCTTGACCTGGGCCTCGGGCAGGGCGCCGAGGAACCCGGGCACGAGCTGGCCGCCGATCACGGCGACCACCATCGGGATGCTCTGCACCTGTAGCGCCGCGCTGAGCTGGGGGTTGGCGTCCACATCCACCTTGCCGAGCACCCAGGCGCCCGCCGCCTCGGCGGCCAGCCGCTCGAGCACCGGGCTCAGCTGCTTACAGGGGCCGCACCATTCGGCCCACAGGTCCATCACCACGGGGACGGTGCGGGAGCGCTCCAGCACGTCCGCCTCGAACGTCGCCTCTGTCACGTCGAACACGTACTCGCCGAGCGGGGCGTCCTGGCCGCCGGCGGGCGAGGCCTGCTGGCGCTGCGCGGCTGCCTGGCGCGCGCCAAGGTCGACCGCCCCGTAGAGCGAAAAGTTCCGCTGCTGCATGACTCCATCCTGCCGTATCCACCACCGTGCTTGGCCGCGACGCCGGCCACCGGCAGAACCGGGGCCGGCCCGCCCGGGCCGGGCCCGCCTACGATCGGGTTACCGGAGAGGCCAAGGCCCCGTGACGGAGGAACGGGGCCGCAGGCCACCGGGGTTCCAGGGGAGTCGCTCCCCCGGGCCAACACAGAGTCGATCGAGTCGAGGTGGGGCCATGGCTCCCAAAGCGTTCGCCTCCTCGGCGGACCTGGCCGCGAAGGAACAGACCCTGGAGTTCCTCGCCGACGGGGTCTACGCGCTGACCGCCGAGGGCGACCCGAACGTCGGCGCTATCGAGGGCGAGGATTTCCTGGTCTGCTTCGAGGCCATGGCCACCCCGGCCGCCGCCCGCGAGTGGCTGGCCCGGTTGCGCCAGCACACCGATAAGCCGGTTCGCTACCTGGTGCTTTCCCATTACCACGCGGTCCGGGTGCTCGGTGCGAGCGCGTTCGGCGCTGAGATCATCGTTGCGCATGAAAACACCAGGGGACTGATCGGCGAGCGCGGGCAGCAGGACTGGGAGTCGGAGTACGCCCGGATGCCAAGGCTGTTCAAAGAGCCTGCCTCGATTCCCGGGCTGACCTGGCCGACCGCGACGTTCACCGACCGGTTCACCATCGACCTGGGCGGCGGGCGCGGCGACCTGGTGCTGCAGTACTGCGGGCGCGGGCACACCGAGGGCGACATCGTGGCGTGGCTGCCGGGGCGGCGGATCCTGTTCGCCGGCGACCTGGTGGAGGCGCAGGCCGCGCTGTACACGGGGGACGCGTTCCACCGCGAGTGGGCGGCCGGCACGCTGGACCGGGTCGCGGCGCTGGGCACGGAGACCCTCGTTGGCGGGCGCGGCGCGGTGGCGCGCGGCGCGGGTGCCTGCGCGGCGGCCGTCGGCCAGACCCGGCAATTCCTCGACACGATGCTGGCCGAGGTCGGCGCGGTGCACCGCCGCGGCGGCACGCTGAAGGAGGCGTTCGGCGCCGCCCACGCCGCGCTGGCGGAGCGGTACGGGCGCTGGCCGATCTTCGAGCACTGCATGCCGTTCAACACCTCCCGGCTGTGGGACGAGCTGTCCGGGATCGAGCGGCCGCGGATCTGGACCGCCCAGCGCGACCGCGAGGTCTGGGCCGAGTTGCAGGGCTGATAGGGCGTGCCCCGGAGGTCTATGCCGTCTCCCCGTTCCCCCTTCGCTGTCGGACGCGCAGCAGGCTGGATGACCTCCGAGGCACGCCCTGGGCCGCTGGTGGCGGTCCTGGGCAACGGGCCGGTCGGGCAGACCGCGGCGCTGATGCTGGCCCGCTGGGGCCTGCCGGTGATGCTGCTCGACCAACGCGGGCGGCGGGACGCGGCCGGTTCCAAGTCGATCGTGCAGCAGCGGGACGTGCTGGAGGCCTGGGACGCGGTCGGCGCCGGGCGGCGTATCGCCGACGAGGGCGTCACCTGGACCACGGCACGCACGTTCTACCGGGATGCCGAATTGTTCAGCCTCACCTTCGCCGGGGACGAACAGTCGCGGTTCCCGCCGTTCGTCAACATCTCCCAGTCCCGGACCGAACAGATCCTCGACGAGCGCATCGCCGCCCAGCCGCTGATCAGCGTGCGCTGGGGGCACCGGGTCACCGGGCTGGACCAGGATGCCGCCGGGGTCACCGTGACCTGCGCGACCGCCGCCGGCCCGGCCGTGCTGCGGGCGGACTACGCGCTCGCCTGCGCCGGCGCGCACGGCGAGGATGTCCGCGGGATGCTCGGCGTGCGCTTCGACGGGCAGAGTTTCGGCGACCTGTTCCTGATCTGCGACATCCGCACCGACCTGCCCGGCTGGGCCCGGGAGCGGCGGTTCTACTTCGACCCGCCGTGGAACCCCGGCCGGCAGGTGCTCATCCACCCGTGCCCGGACTCCACCTACCGGGTGGACTGGCAGGTGCCCGCCAGCTTCGACGAGACCGCCGATGCGCCGAACACCAGGATCCGGCAGATCATCGGCGACCGGTCGTACCAGGTGGTCTGGTCCTCGGTGTATAAGTTCAGCTCGCGGGTGGCCGACCGGATGCGCGCCGGGCGGGTGCTGCTGGCCGGCGACCTGGCGCACCAGCTTTCCCCGTTCGGCGCGCGGGGCCTGAACTCCGGGGTGCAGGATGCGGAGAACGCGGCCTGGAAGATCGCGTTCGTGCTGCGGGGCTGGGCGCCGGACGCGCTGCTGGACAGCTACCATGCCGAACGGCACGCCGCCGCCTGCGAGAACCTGGAGGTCACCTCGGCCACGATGCGCTTCCTGGTGCCCGGCACGGACGCGGAGCGACGGCACCGGCTGGCCACCCTGGACCGCGCCGCCGCCGACCCCGCGGCCTGGGCCGCGGTGGACTCGGGGCGCCTGGCCGAGCCGTTCTGGTATGCCGCCTCGCCGCTGACCACACCAGACCCGGGCAGGCCGTTCAGCGGGCGCCCGCCCCGCGGCGCCGTGCCACCGCCAGGGCCGGGCATCCTCGTCCCCGACGTCGCTATTTCCGCTGCAGAACGAGCTGGCGCGCAGACCCTGCGTACCCTCGCCCGGGAGGGTTTCCTGCTGCTGTGCGCCTCCGGAGCGGACGTGGCCGCGGCTCGCCGGGCCGCGGCGGCGGTCGGCGCGGTCCAGGTGCTGGATGCCGCCAGCCTGCCGGATTCCGGGGCGGGCCTGGCCGGGCGGCGCCGGTCCGGGTACTGGATGCCGCCAGCCTGCCGGATTCCGGGGCAGGCCTGGCCCGGGCGGGGCTGGCCGGGCCCGGCGAGGTGTGGGTGATCCGGCCGGACGCGCACGCCGCCGCGGCGCTGCGCGATCCGGGCGAGGCGGAGATCGCGGCTGCGCTGCGCCGGGCGCTTGGGCTGGCGGGTGCGCCATGACCTGGCTGGACCTGCCGCCGGGGACCGGGTTCGGCCTGGCCTGCCTGCCGTTCGGCATCTTCTCCTGTGCCTCGGATCGGCCCGCAGGCCCACGTGCGGATCGGCCCGCAGGCCCAAGTGCGGATCGGCCCGCAGGCCCAGATGAATGTGGGTCTGGAGTTCAAAGAACAACACCAATTCCACATTCACGCGCCCCCAGCAGCCGGGTGGGCGTCGCGATCGGGGACTCCGTGCTGGATGTGGCCGCTGTGGCCGATGATCTGCGGCTGCCGCTGTGCGATTTGTTTTCCGAGCCGGCCTTGAACCGGTTCCTTGCTGCCGGGCCCGCCACCTGGCGGGAGGCGCGCGAGCGCCTGACCGACTGGCTCACTCTGCCGGCCCACCGCGCCGTGGTGGCACCGCGCCTGGTCCCGCGGGACGAGGTGCGGCTGCACCTGCCGTTCGCCGTGGCCGACTACGTGGACTTCTACGCGTCCCGGAACCACGCGGAGAACGTGGGCAGGATCTTCCGGCCGGGCCAGCCGCCGCTCCCGCGCAACTGGCTGCACATGCCGCTGGGCTACCACGGCCGGGCGGGCAGCGTGGTGATCTCCGGGACCCCGGTCATCCGGCCGGGCGGCCAGCGCTGGGAACCCGGTGCGGCGGGACCCTCGTTCGGGCCATCCGTGCGGCTGGACTTCGAGGCCGAAGTCGGTTTCGTGGCCGGTGTCCCTTCGCGGCACGGCGAGCCGGTGCCGGTAGCGGAGTTCGACCGGCACGTGTTCGGCGTGTGCCTGGTCAACGACTGGTCCGCCCGGGACATCCAGGCCTTCGAGACCGTGCCGCTCGGCCCGTTCCTAGGCAAGGCGTTCGCCACGTCGGTGTCCGGCTGGGTCGTGCCGCTCGATGCGCTCCGCGCGGCCCGGACCGCCCCCCCGCCGCGGGATGCCGAGCCGCCGCCCTACCTGCGCGAGGACTCCGATCCGTGGGGCCTGGACCTGAGTCTGACGGTCAGCATCAACGGCGGCCCGGTCAGCCGGCCACCGTTCGCCACCATGTACTGGACCCCGGCGCAGCTGCTCGCCCACCTGACCTGCGGCGGCGCCCCGGTCCGCACCGGCGACCTGTACGCGTCGGGCACGGTCAGCGGGCCCAGCCGCGACCAGCTCGGCTGCCTGCTGGAGCTCACCAAGAACGGCACCGAGCCCTTGGAGTTGCCCGAAGGCACCCAGCGTGGCTTTCTCGAAGACGGCGATGAGGTGGCGATCACGGCGACGGCGCCGGGCCCGGACGGGGAGGTCATCAGCTTCGGTGAGGTCCGCGGCCGGGTAATCCCCCGCCGACCCTGATCCTGGTTGTAGCCACCACGGGAATGCCTTTGCCTGCCCTACGCCCCTCCTGGCCCGGCCGGTCTCGCATGAATGTGAGGTTGGTGTTGTTCTTTGAACCCCGACCTCACATTCATGCGGACCGGGGGCGGGCTGGGATGTGGCCCCGCCAGCGGGCGGCGCGGCGGTCGGCCAGGATCTGGCGCACCGCGTTGCGCCCGGGGATCCCGGTGACCCCGCCGCCGCCGTGCGTCCCCGACCCGGCCTGGTACAGCCCGCGGACCGGGGTGCGGAAGTCGGCGTACCCTGCGGCGGGGCGGGCGTGGAACATCTGGCCGAGGGTCAGCTCGCCGTGGAAGATGTTCCCGCCGACGAGCCCGTACTCCTGCTGCATCTGGTGCGGGCCGATGACCTGCCGGTGCAGCACGGACTCGGTGAACCCCGGCGCGACCGCCTCCATCCGCGCGATCACCCGGTCCACGTAGGCGGCCAGCGCGGCCTCGTCCGGGCGGTCGGCGTAGGTGTACGGCACCCACTGGGTGAACATCGACATGACGTGGTGGCCGGCCGGGGCCAGCGAGTCGTCGAAGACGCTCGGAATGCAGATGTCGGCGAACGGCAGCGCGGACGGCCGGCCGGAAGCCGCCTCCTGGAATGCGGTCTCGAGGTCGTCAAGGCTCTCCGCCAGCACGATCGTCCCGCCGTGCACCTGCGGGTCGAACCCGGGATGGCTGGGGAACTCCGGCAGCCGGTCCAGCGCGAGGTTGATCTTCACGGTGCCGCTGCGGGTATGCCAGGCCTTGATCTCGGCGGCGAAGTCCGGCGGCAGCACGGCCGGGTCGAGCAGCCGGAGGAACGAGATCTGCGGGTGCGCCGTGGTGACGACGGTGCCGGCGTCCACCTCCTCGCCGCTGGCCAGCGTCACTCCGGTCACCCGGCCGCCGCTGGTGCGGATCTGGGCGACCTCGGCATCGGTGCGGACCTCGGCGCCGAAGGAGCGCGCGGCGGCCGCCAGCGCCGTCGTGACCCCGCCCATCCCGCCGCGGGGGAACCCCCAGATCCCGGCCTGCCCGTCCACGCCGCCGATGTGGTGATGCAGCATGACGTACCCGGTCCCGCTCGACCTCGGGCCGGCCCAGGTCCCGATCACCCCGGACACCGACAGGAGACCGCGCACCGGGTCACTGGTGAAATAGCGGTCGAGCAGGTCGGCGATGCTGCCGGTGGCCAGCCGGGTCGCGTTGACCGCCGCCCTGGTGTCCAGCTTGCGCAGGTGCCGCAGCAGCAGGCCCTGCCGCCACAGGTCCTGGGGCCGGCGCGAGCCCAGCCGGGGCGGGATCTCGGCGAGCAGCGGCCCGAAAATCGCGGCCATCCCCGCCAGGTACGCCTCGTAGGAGTCGTAGGCGGCGGCGTCGGCGGCGGAGAACGCGGCGATCTCCGCCCGCCGCTCGGCCGGGTCGTGGGGCAGCCGCAGCGCCCGGCCGTCCGCCCGCGGCGCGAAGTAGGGCCCCTGCGGGTAGACGTGATAGCCGTGGCTCGCGAGCCCCAGGTCCTGCACCAGGGCGGGAGGTAGCAGCGACACCACGTAGGACAGCGAGGTGACGGTGTACCCGGGGCCGAACGGGTGCTCGCTGACCGCCGCCCCGCCCACCACGCCGCGCCGCTCGCACACCAGCGTGTCCAGCCCGCTGCGGGCCAGATAGGCGGCCGCGACCAGCCCGTTGTGCCCGCCGCCGACAACCACCACGTCCCGCGCTCTTGCCATGAGCCGCTTCTCACCCTTCGCGTGGCCGGGAAACAGGTCCCGGCGCCGACAGCTCCTCACAATAAGCTCCGGGCTAACCCGCATCATCCAAGGACATCGAGCGCGCCCGGGCATATCTTTGTGTTCAAGCACAAAGATGTGGCAGGCGAGATGGTTGACGCGGCAGGCCGCGGAAGGCCGGGCCCAGGCGCCCCGGCAGCGCGCGCCGAGGCGGCGCACGAGGTGCTCGCGCTGCGCAACCTGGTCGCGGTGTACCGCCATCTGTCCGGGCTCGCGGTCCAGGACGCCGACCTCGCCGCGGTGACCCGGCTGATCGCCGAGCAGACCGGCGCGACGGTCGCAATAGTCAGCCCGACCATGGACATCCTGACCGCGGCGGCGCCCGGGGAAACCGGCGACCGGGCCGCCCAGTCCGTGCGTGACCTGGTCGTCCACCCGCGGCTTGGCGAGGTGCTCACCGCCGCCAGCCGTGCCAGGCGGCCGTTGCGGCTGCCGGGCGCCCAGACCTCCGCATCGGTGATCGTCGCACCGGTCCTGGTCGGCGATGACGTGCCCGCCCACCTGCTGGCGCTGGGCACCGGCGAGCAGGGCGCCGGGGAGGACAGCAGCCTGCTGCTCACCGAGCACGCGGCGACCATCTGCGGCGTCATCCTCAGCCGGGAACGGGTGGTGGCCACCGCGGCCGGGCGGGTCAGGGACGACCTGGTCGAGGGCCTGCTGTCCGGCCGTGGCCAGGACCGGGCGGAGACCGGCCGGTGGGCCAGGCACCTCGGCTACGACCCGGGGCGCAGGCACCACGTGCTGTCCGTGGCGCTCGACGCAGCCCGGGCCGGCCCCGCCGCGGGGCAGGGCCTGCTGCAGCGGGCCGCCGCGACGGCCGAAAGCTTCCTGTCCACCCGCGCACCGGACGCGATCACCTCCGTGCGCGACACCGAGATTGCCGTGGTGCTGCCGGAGCCGGGCGAAGACGGCGCCGCGCCCAGGGCGGCGCAGTTGGGCGCCTTGTGCGCCGCCCGCCTGGACGAACTGTTCCCTGAGGTGACCGTCACGGTCGGCATCGGCGGCCCGTGTTACGGGCCCGAGCAGATCAGGCACTCGTACGCGCAGGCCCGGCGGACCGTGGAAACGGCGCGCCGGATGGGCCGCACGGGCCGCGTGGTGGCCTTCGGCGACCTGGGCATCCACCGGCTCCTGCTACAGGTGCCCGATCTCAGCGAACTGCGCGGCTTCGCCGACGAGGTGCTGGGCAAGCTCAGCGCCGACCCCAGCGGGCAGTCCCAGGCGTACCTGGAAACGCTGGCCTGCTACTTCCGGGAGAACGCCAGCCCGCAGCGGGCCGCACGGGTACTGCACGTCCACCCCAACACGGTCAGCTACCGGATCCACCGGGTCGAGGCGATCACCGGCCTGGACCTGGGCAACTACCGGGAGCGGCTGATGGCCCAGGTGGCGCTGGAGATCCTGGACGCGGTCGGGGAGGCGCCGTGACCGGCTTTGTCGCCGCGCTGCGCGAGGGCGTCCTGGTCTGCGACGGCGCCATGGGCACGATGCTGCACGCGGCGGGGAACTCACTGGACCGGGCGCTGCCCGAGCTGAACCTGACCAACGCCGAACTGGTCAGCACGGTGCACGAGAGCTACCTGTCCGCGGGCGTGGACGTCATCCAGACCAACACGTTCGGCGCCAGTGCGCTGCGCCTGGCCGAGCAGGGTTCGGCGGGGCCGGTGCGTGAGATCAACCTCGCCGGGGTGCGCATCGCCCGCGAGGCGCAGGACAAGGCCGGGCGCCAGGTCTTCGTGGGCGGGTCGGTCTCCCCCGCGGTGACCGCGCGCCAGCGCCCGCTCATCACCCCCGCGCAACGGGTCGCGGCGCTCCGCGAGCAGGTGAGCGCGCTCGTCGAGGGCGGCGTGGACGTGCTCATCCTGGAAACCTTCGGGTATCTCGACGAACTTGTCGAAGCGGTCGCCGCCGCGGCGGAATTGACCGGGGCGCCGATCATCGCCCAGGCCACGTTCACCCCGGACGGCCGCACCCTGGGCGGCGAGACCTCGCGCGAGGTGGCGAGCACCCTGTCCGGCCTGCCGGTTGTGGCCCTGGGCACCAACTGCACGCTCGGGCCACAGCACACCCTCACCGTGGTCGCCGAGCTGGTCCGGCACACCTCGCTGCCGGTGAGCGCCCAGCCCAACGCCGGGCTGCCCCGGCGGGCCGCGGGACGCCGCTTCGAGTACCCCATCGACGGCGGGTACTTCGCCAGGTACGCGCGCCGTTACGCGGAAGCGGGCGCGTCGTTGATCGGCGGCTGCTGTGGCACCACGCCCACCCACCTCAAGGCGGCCGTGGCGGCGATCGCCGCGCAGCGCCTGCCGCCGCCCCGTCGCGGCGCGGCGCCCGCCGCCGCCCTGGCCGACCGGCCCGCCGCCGCTCCAGCAGAGGAGGGAGGCCTGGCGGAACGGCTCGCCGCCGGGCGGTTCCTGGTCGTCGCGGAGATCGCCCCGCCGGCCGGCCGCGCGGGCGACGAGGCCGCCGACGCCGTCGCCGCGCTGCGCGACCGCGGCCTCGGCGCGTTTCTCGTCTCACCACAGCAGACCGCCGGGGCCCACCTCAGCTCGCTAAACCTGGCCCTGCAGCTGCGCCAGCGGCTCGGCGCGGATGCCATCGCGACGATCACGGCCTGGGACAAGACCATCATGGCGCTGCAGGCGGACCTGCTGGGGGCGCACGCGCTCGGTCTGCGAGCCGTGGTCTGCGCCACCGGCAACCCGCCGCTGCGGGGCGACTACCCCAATGTCGACGGCATCTGGGAGGTCGACTCCGTGGGTCTGGCCGGGCTGCTGCGCGGCCTGAACCAGGGCCGGGACAGCAATGGCCTGGCCCTGGCTACTAAGACCTCGTTTCACATCGGGGCGCGGTTCAACCCCGGCGCGCGGGACACCGCGGCCGAGGTGGCGCGCACCAGGGAGAAGCTGCGCGCGGGCGCCCAGTTCCTGATCACCCGCCCGGTCTACGAGCTGGGCGCCTTCCGGCGGATGGCAGCCGAACTCGACCCGGGCGTCCCGGTGCTGCTGGCGCTGGCCCCGCTGCGCGGGTTCGACGAGGCCGAGTATCTCGCCCACGAGGTCCCGGGGGTCACCATCCCGGACGCGACGCTGCGTGCCCTGGAGCGGGCGGGCGCTGGCGCTGCCGCCGTCGGCCTGGACCTGGCGGCCCGCCTCGCGGCCGAGGCGGCCACGCTGGCGCAGGGCGTGGTCCTGCGTTACGACGGCGACCTCGCCGCCATGGACCGCCTGTGCGCGGCGCTGTCCGCGGGGCGCTTGGGCGGGGCGGGGCGGCCGGAGTCAACCTTGTGCTAGGAAACAAAACGCCGCAGCTAAAGATTGTGCCGCTGCTTGGTGCCTGGTGCTGGCGCCACGTTGCACACTCGGAAAATGCTCCCAGGGAAATGACATCCCGGGCATGAACGGAGGCCGGAGGACCGGGTCGTTGTCCACCAGAACCGCGCCATCGTCTTCCCCTGGCCCCGGGCCTGGCAGACCGGCCTGGCCGCGGCCGGTCCGGCCGCGGCTGCCCGGCTGGCTGGCCTACCGGCTGCAGCGGGCCCTGGCGCCCAACTCCGCCTACCGGTGGCTGGCCGGCGTGCTGACCAGGTCCCCGCCGGCCTACCGGGCCTTCACCACCACCGAACGGGCGGCCAAGGGCGCGGCGTTCGGCTGCCGGATGTGCGGGCAGTGCACGCTCCCGGTCACCGGGTACGCCTGCCCGGAGACCTGCCCCAAGAAGCTCCGCAACGGCCCCTGCGGCGGCGTCGGCGCAGACGGCGCCTGCGAGGTGTTCCCGGACACCCGGTGCGTGTGGGTGGTCGCCCACGAGCGGGCCCAGCGTGAGGGCCGCGTGACCGACCTGCTGCTGTTCCAGCGCCCAGTGGACCACAGCCGGGCCGGGCGGAGCGCCTGGGTGAGCTACTGGGCCGGGGCGGACGCGGACCTGTGGGACGTCGCCGGGACGGGCGCCGGGCCTGGCCCGGACGCGGCGCGGCCCGCGGGGGCTGGGCCGGGCGGGCGAGCATGATCGCCGAATCTGGGCTGCGCGGCCGGCTCGGCTCCGGCGCGTTCGCGGTGACCGCCGAGATCGGCCCGCCGCGCGGGGCGGATCCCGGTGAGCTGCTGCGCAAGGCGGAACCCCTGCGCGGCTGGGTGGACGCCGTCAACATCACCGACAACGCCGGTGCGCACGTGCGGATGGCAAGCTGGGCCGGCAGCCTGCTCGTGGCGCAGGCGGGGATCGAGCCGGTCATGCAGCTCACCTCAGGCGCGGACCTGCTGCAGATCGATGAGCCGTTCCTGGCCGGCTATCCGAGCAGGTGGACCTGGCGATCGAGGCGGTGAACATCGTGACCGCGGGCGTGGCCGTCACCTGGGCGCTGCACGTGTGTTACGGCAACCGTTACGCCCGGCCGCTGTGGGAGGGCCACTACGACTTTCTGTTCCCGGCCGTGACCTCGGCGCGCGTTGATGCGCTGGTGCTGGAGTTCGCCCGCAAGGGCCTCGACGACTTGCGGCTGCTGAAGGAGCACGCTTGGGGCCGCTACCTGGGGCTCGGCGTGATCGACGTGAAGTCTGCCGACGTGGAGGACCCCGACCTGGTGGCCGCGCACATCCGCCGGGCGCTCGAGGTCGTTCCGCCGGAGCGGCTGATGGTCAACCCCGACTGCGGCCTGCGTCACCTGCCCGCCGAGGTGGCCCGCGCCAAGCTGCGCGCGATGGTCGCCGGTACCGCTTTGGTCAGGCAGGATCTTGGCATCCGGCCGTCCCCCTGATCCGGCCTGCGGCCCGGCTTCCGCCTTATCCGGCCGACGGCCCGGCTGTCCGCTTATCCAGCCGAGCGGCAAGAACGCCCCCTGGCTCAGCACGCCCCATGTCTTCCGGATACCCGGCGCTGGCGCCAGCTAACTAGGACGTACCGGCACATACGAGGGCATCCTGGCCGATGCGCCACCGGACTACTGGTCTCCCTCCGGTCCGGTGTGCCGGGCAGCGATCCCGGCGGCCGCCTCCCGGACGGCGGTGCGCAGCTCCGGAGGGTGGAGGACCTCCATCTCGGCGCCGAGGGCGAGCATGTCGAGCACCGCGATATCGGCCGCGTCAACCCGCGCCCAGGCTTCGACCCAGCCCTCACGCCCGGCAACGGCGTGCTGGCTCCGGCGGACCCTGATGTCTGGTGGCCGGCCGAGCAGGGCGGCGAGCCGCCGGCCGCGCGGAGACAGCCGGATCCGGGCGCGCTGCGACGCCGGCCTCAGCCGGCCGGGGGCTGCGCGGCGTCGCGGCCGCCGGGAGGTCGCTGCGGAACCCGTCCAGCAACTCGAACCCGCCGAGGCAGCCGCGGATCGCGTACACCGGGATCCCGGCGGCGCTGAGCGCCTCGATGTCCCGCAGGACGGTCCGTGGCGACACCTCAAGCTCGGCGGCGAGCTGCCTGGCGGTCATCCGGCCCCGGGCCTGCAGCAGGCCCAGCAGCCCCACCAGCCTGCTGGCACGCACAAGCCAAAGATAGCCCCGATCATGACAAGAGATGTCAGGTATTGGATGGGATAATTTCCAGGTCGCACGAGGGGAGACCAATGATGACGGCTAACGCCGCTGGATCGGGAACTGCCGCGGATCCCTGGATCCTGACCACGCCGCCCGGCAAGTCCGAGTTCGAGGCGTGGCGCGACGAGAGCTCAGACCCGCCCGCCTTGGTGGTCCAGGTCGGCACCACCCAGCTCCGGTACCAGCTGCGCTGCATCGACGACCTGCACGCGATGCTGAAGGAGCGCGGTGACTGGGTGCCGCTGGGCAACGCTGACGAGCAGAAGCCGGCGCAGGACGGGACGGTCGAGGCCTGGGGCCGCTCACCGGACAACCCGGTCGGCGGCTGGTACGGGATGAAGAAGGGCCTGCGCGGCCGGTTCGGCAACTACGTGCCGCCGGTGCTGGAGGTGCTGGGGCTCGCCGAGGTCGAGCACAACGCTCGCAACAACCGGATGCGCGCCCGCTGAACCCCTTACCCCTTGAGGATTCTCTTCAGGAACTGGCCGGTGTAGCTCGCTCCGCACGCCGCGACCTCCTCGGGCGTGCCGGTCGCCACGACCGTCCCGCCGCCCGAGCCGCCGTCCGGGCCGAGGTCGATCACCCAGTCCGCGGTCTTGATGACATCCAGGTTGTGCTCGATCACGATGACCGTGTTGCCGCTGTCCACCAGCCGGCCCAGCACGCCGAGCAGCTTGCGGATGTCCTCGAAATGCAGCCCGGTGGTCGGCTCGTCCAGCACGTAGATGGTCCGGCCGGTGGAGCGCCGCTGCAGTTCGGACGCGAGCTTGACCCGCTGTGCCTCACCGCCGGACAGGGTAGGCGCCGGCTGGCCCAGCCGCACGTACCCCAGGCCGACGTCGACCAGCGTCTTCAGGTGCCGGTGGATGGCGGGCACCGGCTCGAAGAACTCCGCCGCCTCCTCGATCGGCATGTCGAGCACGTCCGCGATCGTCTTGCCCTTGTAGTGGACGCCGAGGGTGTCGGTGTTGTACCGGGCGCCGTGGCAGACCTCGCACGGCACGTACACATCCGGCAGGAACTGCATTTCGATCTTGATCGTGCCGTCGCCAGAGCAGGCCTCGCACCGGCCGCCCTTGACGTTGAAGGAAAACCGGCCCGGCTGGTAGCCGCGAATCTTCGCCTCGGTCGTCTGCGAGAACAGCCGCCGGATGTGGTCGAAGACGCCCGTGTAGGTGGCCGGGTTGGACCGCGGGGTGCGGCCGATCGGGCCCTGGTTGACGTGCACCACCTTGTCGAGGTGCCCGGTGCCGGTGACCCTGGTGTGCCTGCCCGCCACGGTGCGCGCGCCGTGCAGCTCCCTGGCCAGCGCGTGGTACAGGATGTCGTTGACCAGCGTGGACTTCCCGGAGCCGGACACCCCGGTGACGGCGATGAAGCAGCCGAGCGGGAAGGCCACGTCGATGCCGCGCAGGTTGTGCTCGCTGGCGCCCTTGACCATGACCTCCTTGCCCTTGGCCCGCTTGCGGCGGACCGCGGGCAGCGGGATGGACTCCTGCCCGGTCAGGTACGCGCCGGTCAGCGACTCCTTGCTGGCCAGCAGGTCGGCCAGCGGCCCGGACACCACGATCCGCCCGCCGTGCTCACCCGCGCCGGGGCCGATGTCCACCACCCAGTCCGCGGCGCGGATCGTGTCCTCGTCGTGCTCCACGACGATCAGCGTGTTCCCCAGGTCGCGCAGCCGCAGCAGGGTTTCCAGCAGCCTATGGTTGTCCCGCTGGTGCAGCCCGATGGACGGCTCGTCCAGCACGTACAGCACGCCCACCAGCCCCGAACCGATCTGCGTGGCCAGCCGGATCCGCTGCGCCTCGCCGCCGGCCAGCGTCGCCGACGCCCGGTCCAGGGTCAGGTAGTCCAGCCCGACGTCGAGCAGGAACCCGAGCCGGGCGTTGACCTCCTTGAGGATCCGCCCGGCGATCTGGAAGTCCCGCTCGGACAGGTTCAGCGCCAGCAGCAGTTTGGCCAGCTCGCCGATGGGCAACGCGCAGAACTCCGCGATCGACTTGCCATCCACGGTCACCGCCAGGGACACCGGCTTCAGCCGGGCCCCGCCGCAGGTGGGGCAGGGCACCTCGCGCATGTACCCGGCGAACCGCTCCCGGCTGGAGTCGCTCTCCGCCTCCGAATGCCGGCGCTCGATATAGGGCACCACGCCCTCGAAGTTGGTGTAATAGGACCGCTCCCGGCCGTACCGGTTCTTGTAGCGGACGTGCACCTGGTCGTCGTACCCGTACAGCAGCGCCTTCTTCGCCGCCGCGGGCAGCCTCGACCAGGGCGTTTCCAGTCGGAACCCGAGCGCCGAGCCCAGCGCTTCCACCAGGCGCAGGAAGTAGTCGCTGACATGCCCGGCGCTCCACGGCCCGATCGCGCCTTCGGCCAGCGTCAGCGACGGGTCGGGGACGACCAGCTCCGGGTCCACTTCCATCCGGGTGCCGAGGCCGGTGCAGTCCGGGCAGGCGCCCCAGGGGGAGTTGAACGAGAACGAGCGCGGCTCCAGCTCCTCGAACGAAAGGTCGTCGTAGAGGCAGGCCAGGTGCTCGGAGTACATCCGCTCCCGGTGCGGATCGGTCTCCGGCAGGTCGATGAAGTCGAGCACGACCACGCCGCCGGACAGGCCGAGCGCGGTCTCCACCGAGTCGGTGAGCCGCCGCCGCGCGGACTCCTTGACCGCCAGCCGGTCCACCACGACCTCGATGGTGTGCTTCTCGTACTTCTTCAGCGCGGGCGTCGCACCGCTGCCAGCTTCGTCCAGGCGGACCACTATGCCGTCCACCCGGGCCCGGGAGAACCCTTTGACCTGGAGCTCGCGGAGCAGTTCTGTGTACTCGCCCTTGCGCCCGCGGACCACCGGCGCCAGGACCTGGAACCTGGTGCCCTCGTCGAGCTCGAGCACCCGGTCCACGATCTGCTGCGGCGTCTGCCTGGCGATCGGCCGACCGCAGACCGGGCAGTGCGGCTTGCCCACCCGCGCGTACAGCAGCCGCAGGTAGTCGTACACCTCGGTGATCGTCCCGACGGTGGACCGCGGGTTGCGGCTGGCCGCCTTCTGGTCGATGGAGACCGCCGGGGACAGCCCGTCGATGAAGTCCACATCGGGCTTGTCCATCTGCCCCAGGAACTGCCGGGCATACGCCGACAGCGACTCCACGTACCGGCGCTGGCCCTCGGCGAAGATGGTGTCGAAGGCCAGGCTGGATTTGCCCGACCCGGACAGCCCGGTGAACACGATCAGGGAGTCCCTGGGCAGGTCGAGCGAGACGTCTTTGAGGTTGTGCTCGCGCGCCCCGCGCACAACGAGACGATCAGCCACAGCGCTCTGCTCTCTGGTGGTTCCGGCCGCGGTCAAGGGGACACGTCATGGTATCCGGGGGCGCTGACAAAACCGGTTTCCGCAGTTCCCGGGCCAGCACTGGGCTCATACCACCAGCCCCGCTCCTCAGCTTGTCACGCCGTGCGCAAGGATTGGCCGCGATGCCCGAAAGGGGTAGCGCATGAACGAGGCCAGTCATTCCCTGGATCGCCTGGCGGCAGCGACCGGCCGCCTGCTGGCAACGGCCACCGCATTGAGCGATGCCCAGGCGCGCGAGCCGTCGCTGCTGCCCGGCTGGACCCGCGGGCACGTGCTGTCCCACATCGCCCGTAACGCCGACGGGATGGTCAACCTGCTGAACTGGGCGCGGACCGGCACCGAGACCCCCATGTACGCCAGCGCCGAAAGCCGCAGCACGGACATCGAGGCAGGCGCCGGCAGGCCGGCCGCCGACCTCACCGCCGACGTGCGTGAGTCGGCAGCCAGGTTCGCTGCCGAGGCGGCGGCCATGCCGGGCGACGCCTGGACGGTGCAGGTCCGTGCTTTGCGCGGGCCCGGCTTTACGGCCCTCGGGGTGCTGGACCGGCGGCTCTCCGAAGTGGAGATCCACCACGTGGACCTCGCCGCTGGGTACACGCCCAGCGACTGGCCGGCCGACTTCGTCGCCGGCGCGCTGGGCCGGGTCGCCGACTCGTTTGCTGACCGGGACGACACACCGTGCTGCCTGGTCTGGGCGGAGAGCGCGCCGCACGGGTACCGGATCGGCCCGGCGGGCGCCGCCAGCCCGCCGGTCGTGGTGCGCGGGCAGCCAGCCGCACTGCTGGCCTGGCTGCTCGGCCGGGACGGCGGCGCCGGGCTGCAGGTATCTGGCCAGGCTGACGGCCCCCCGGTGCTGCCCGCGTGGCGGTAATGGTCCCGTTCGGTGCGGTCGGCGGGCTGCTGGTGGCGCCGGGGCGCCACGACGAGTCGTTTGGTAAGAAAATAGGAGCGCGAAGCGAAGGAGAGACCGTGGCGTATACCGGGGACGTGACCGTCGGGGGCCCGCCCGACGCGAGGGAGATCACCGGCCTCACCGTGACCAAGCTCGCGGTAGGCCCCATGGACAACAACGCCTACCTGCTCCAGTGCACCCAGACCGGGGAACTGGTGCTGATCGACGCGGCCAACGAAGCGCCCAGGCTGCTCGAACTGCTCGGGGGCCGGCCGCTCAGCCGGATCGTCACCACCCACCGGCACTGGGACCACTGGCAGGCGCTGGCCGAGGTGCAGGCCGCAACCGGGGCCGCGGTCATCGCGCACCCCGACGACGCGGACGAGCTTCCGGTGCAGGTCACCACCCGGGTTAGCCACGGGGACACGGTGCCGGTGGGCGCCAGGGAGATCTCCGTGATCCACCTGCGCGGGCATACGCCGGGCAGCATCGCGCTGTGCTACGACGCCGGGGGCGAGCTTGCCGATACCCCGCACCTGTTCACCGGTGACTCCCTGTTCCCCGGCGGGCCCGGCAACACCGAGCACGACCCGAAGCGGTTCGGGCAGCTCATGGACGACCTGGAAGAGCGGGTGTTTGGCACGCTGCCCGACGGCGCCTGGGTGTACCCGGGCCACGGCAAGGACACCACACTGGGCACCGAGCGCCCGCACGTTCAGGAGTGGCGCGCCCGGGGATGGTGACCGTGCCGCTTTGTGTGGTGATGGCGCCGCGCCCGGTGCACGCTGATCTGTGCGGCGTAGACGACCACGTTGCTCAGGTAGGACCCGGACGCCTGGTCGAACACGCCGCCGCAGCTGATGAGGTGTAGTTCGGCGTCGGGGGTGGGCCCGTAAACCCGCTCGGTCGGGAAGCCGCTCTTGGGGTACATGCGCTCGGCGTACACCCGGAACACCACCAGCGTGCGGTCGGACCGGCGCACGTACACCAGATCACCGGGGCGTAGCAGACGCAGCCGGAAGAACACACCGGGGCCCTGGGTGGAGTCGATGTGCCCAGCGATGATGGACGACCCGATCTCGCCGGGCCGCGGGCTGCCGGAGTACCAGCCCGCCTCGGTCGTGCTGGCCGGTACCTGAAGGGTGCCCTGCGGGGTGCGGCCCAGCCGTTCCAGCGGGGTATGGACCGCGATGGCGGGGATCGTCAGTGCTACCGGCCTGGCCACCTGCTTGGCGGAGCGTGCGACCGGCGGGGCGGCGAAAGTCCCGTGCGGCGCCGAGGAGGGCTTGGCCAGCGGGCGCGCGACATCACCAGGGTGACCGGTCAGCTGGGTCAGGCCGACAGTGCCGCCCACGATCGTGAGCAAGCCGACCAGGAACGCGGTGGCGGCCACGGGCCGCCGCACCAGCCTCGCCCAGGATCCGCGGCGCGTGCTGTCCGAGCTTCGCCGTTGGCCGTCCGCCTCGGCGTCCTCGTACCAGAAGACCCACGGCTCCCGCGGACGCCCGACCGGAGGATCCCCGTCCCAGGGGGATCCTCCAGTCCTGGCGCCTGCTGACGGATCAGCGTGCGTGGCGGGCAATGCTCCTCACCCGGCGCATCCGGTAGGCGGCCGCCATAGCGAGCAGCGCCCCGGCGGCGACCAGACTGACCCACAGGGCCGGGGACAGGCCCGGCGCCGGGGCGGTGCCGCCGAACCCGGTGGACGCGCCGCCTGCGGGCGGCACGTTGCTGCCCGCGGCGTCCTCGAGGTTGGCGATCTGCAGGTTGTGCCCCGAGGAATCCAGCACCACCAGCGTATGGATGGTACCGGCGGCCAGCGCGATGTCCGCGGCGCCCTTGCCGCCCATCCCGGCCACGTGCACGTCGAAGCTACCCGGCCGGGTGCTCACGTAGCTCGTCACGTGGGCGAAGTTGAGCTGCTCGGCCAGCGTGCGGTGGTTGGCCATGACGGTGATCTTCTGGTAGCGCAGCGACGCCTGAATCACTCGCACCAGCGACTTATCCGGCGGGGTGGTCAGCCGGTCGCGCAGGACCTGCAGCCGGAGCCCTTTCGCCGGTCCCATGCCTGCGACCGTGAACGCGCCACCGGCTGTGATCTGCACGCTGGTGGACAGCACCGGCGGCGACTTTGCAGCGGCGCCCGCTCCGCGCATGGCCACCGTGTACTCGCCGGCTTTCACCTTCTCGTACGGGGAGACGGTGCCGTAGGCAACGTGATGGAGCACGATCATGGCGTGCGAGTTGCCGAACGAGTAGAGGTAGACATCTACCGGTGGGGTGTTCGGCGACAGGTGCGCCAGCCGAATCCAGCCTGTGTTGCTGTGGTGCGCTGTGGCCGCGGATGCGGCGGTGACCGACGCGACCGCCACCCCCGAGGCGAGCGTGCCGAGGCCCAGCACCGACAATACGAGTGGTGCCAGGGCCTTGGTAGCCGTGGACCTGAGTCTCATCTAGGTTTCTCCCTTATCTCAACCGTGCGCGCCGAGCAGGCCAAGCAGGCTGGGCGCTGGATACCCGACACGAAGCACGGTGCGCCGTGATGCGGTGGTTACCGCGACGATCGACGGACGGTAAGGCGGTTGCTGCGAACTGAGGAAGCTGCGCAGCGTCAGAACAGATACGGCCGGGGTACTGCCGGGGCCAGGCGCCCCGGCGATTTCGGCGGACCGGAGCGGGACGCCCGGTGAGGCGCCGGCCTGGTTCGCGCCGAAGCTGATGATGTCCACCGGGTGGCTATGGGCCAGGGTCACCAGAGTGACCAGCAACCGGGTGTCTACTTGGCCAGCGGTGAGCTGGCGGCTGGCAGCGGGTGACGCGTGGATGGCGTGGTTCCGCAGCATCTCGGTGCCGACCGCCTTGCGCTCCGCCACGTCACGGGCCAAATCGGCCAGGTAGGCACGGGCGCCGTTGGGAGCGCAGAACCGGACCTCGACGTGTGCCGCGCCGGCGCCGAAGGCGGCGAGGCTGACCGGCGCGAACACGGTGTCCAGCCGGGTGCCGAACTGGCTGCGCAGCGTCGCGGTGTCGAGCAGGATCTCCGAGCCAAGCGGGTCCGGCTGACTCGGCCCGAGCACGAGCAACCGGTTGGCCTGGACGTGCGCCGCCTCCAAGGCCGCGCACATCATCGGGTCACAGCCGATGACCTCATCGGGGTTGACCTGCTGGGCCACCCAGGCGGCCGCCTGCTTCCGGGCCGACGCCACCGCGGCCAGGGCGCCGTCGCTGGTGACGGTGCCCTGGCCGGTTGCGGAGCTGCTCGTCGTGTTGCCCTGGCTACTCGTGGTATTGCCTTGGGCGCTCGTGGTGCTGCCTCGGGTCACCGTGGTTATGACGGCACCGGCGACGAAGACCATCACGGCGAGCACGAGCACCAGCAGCGCGCGCAACCATGGCTTCTCCAGCCGCCTCTTCGCCCATAGCCGGATCGTGGTGGCCACCACCGTGCCCCAGGAGGGTTCCGCGGCGGGCCGCCGGGCGGGGGCACTCGCAATGGGCCGGGTGGCCGGGACCACTTCCGGCCGGGTGGCCGGGGCCTGATCCGGCTGGGTGGCCGGGGCCGCTTCCGGCCGGGTGGCCGGAGCGCCGCCGGGCTTGACCACCGGCACGGCGGGATTTGATGCGGGCCCGGGCGACGGACCCCGGCGGGCGGGAGCGCGGGACGGCGACGCGGGCGCAGCGCGGGACGACCCCGGCCCGGCGCGAGACGACCCCGGCCCGGCGCGAGACGACCCCGGCCCGGCGCGAGACGACCCCGGCCCGGCGCGGGACGACCCCGGCCCGGCGCGAGAGGATCCGGGCGCGGCGCGGGACGACCCCGACGCGGCGCGAGAGGATCTGGGCGCGCGGCGCGGAAGCCGATCGGGGCCGGGCTTGCGGCCGAATTGGTCCGCAGGTGCCTGGTCTGGGTCGGCCACTGCCGAGCTGGCCGTAGCCGGGTCGGCCGAAACCGGGTCGGCCGAAACCGGGTCGGCCGAAGCCGAGCTGGCCGAAACCGGGTCGCCCGAAGCCGAGCTGGCCGAAACCTGGTCGCCCGAAGCCGAGCTGGCCGAAACCTGGTCGCCCGAAGCCGAGCTGGCCGAAACCTGGTCGCCCGAAGCCGAGCTGGCCGAAACCTGGTCGCCCGAAGCCGAGCTGGCCGAAGCCTGGTCGCCCGAAGCCGAGCTGGCCGAAGCCTGGTCGCCCGAAGCCGAGCTGGCCGTAGCCGGGTCGGCGTTAGCCGAGCTGGCTTCATCCGGCTTTTGCGGCGGAACGGCTGGCCCGTGCGCGCGCTGCGACGGCTCGCCGCTGGTATCCGGCCACTCGAGGTGAGGCACGAAGAAACTGCCCGTTGACTGGTGTCCCAATCGAACAGGCCGACTAACCCTGCCCGGGACCCTCACTGAACGTGATGGCCGACGGAGCGGCGACGGCATGATGGGTATCCCCCCGGTCACCAGGCACATAGGTAGGGCGTGACCGCAGGAACCTAGCCGACCACAGCCGTATCCTCGTTTTCAAGCGGAATCGCCCAGCGTTTCTAAGAAGTTACGTGTCGTGTAGCAGAACGCGGGATTTCCGCCTGAGACCCAACTTATCGTGAGTTTATGCACGTTATACGCGGTTTCGTGCTTTCTGACTAATTCGGCTGGCCGCCGCCCGGCGGAGTCGGCCGTATAGTGCCGCCACCGAGTCCACCGCGTCGTCGGCATCCGGCAGTGCGTGAGCACGCTCTGTAGCGGCCGCCTCGAGCCGGGCCGCCACGGCGCGGTCGTCGAGGATGGTGAGCACGGCCCCGGCGAGGGCCGTGGCATCCCCGGGCGGGACGAGTAGCGCTCCGTCCTCCCCGGTCAGGTCGGGGATGCCGCCGGCCCGCGACGCCACCACCGGCCGCCCCGCTCGCAGCGCCTCCTGCAGCACCAGTGGCTGGCCCTCCCACAGGCTCGGCACCACCACCACGTCGGCCGCCGTCATCAGCGCCGGGACATCGGCACGCCGCCCGAGGAAGCGCACCGTGACCCCCGCGGCCCGGGCCCGGGCGGCCAGTTCGCCGGCCAGCGGACCCTCGCCGGCGATGGCCAGCACCGGCGACGGGTCGCGGCTCTGCCACCGCGCGGCGGCATCGATGAGCACACCGAACCCCTTCTGCGCCGTCAGCCTGCCCGCCGCGAAGACGGCCGGCCGCCGGCCTCGCCGAGGATGACCCTGGCCGCCGCGACCTGGTCCGCCGCGGGCGCGGGAAACACGGGCGCCGCGACCACTGCCCGCCCGCCGTCGCGCGCGCCGGCCCGGCGCATCCGCGCCCCCAGGTCGCTGCTGACCCAGGTCACCGCGTCCGCCCGGCGGGCGCTGAGCTGTTCCAGCGCCGCGTGGATGACACGGCCGGGTGGGCCGGCGGGCGGAGCGTTGTGCACGGTGACCACGAGCGCGCCCGGGCAACCGGCCAGGGCCGCGAATGCCCCGGCGCGCAGCCCGTGCGCGTGCACCACATCCGGCGACCAGTCCCGGAGCAGCCGCCGGAGCCGCAGCACCGCAGCCAGGTCACGGCCGGGCCGTGGCCGGTCCCCGATCGCCACGGCCCTGAAGCCGGGCGGCTGGCCCGGGTCGCCACCGATGCGCCCGGCGGCCGGGTCCGGCCCGCCGGGGAAGTACCGGCGCCCGGTATCCGCGGGCCCGAACACCCGCACCGCCATGCCCCGTGCTGCGCATCCCTGCGCGAGCATCGCCACGTGTGGCCCCGTCCCGCCGGCCGTGGTGCCCAGCACGTAGGCGATCCGCGGCGGGGCGCCGTCCCGGCCTCCCGGCGCCGGGGTTACCGGCTCCATCTTTCCGTGGTCCTGGCTACCAGCGCGCGCAGATCGCCACCGTCGAGCGCCAGCGCGGCTCCCCCGAAGACCGCCGCCGCGCAGGCACATACGAGCAGTGCGACGGCCGCGTTAGGCACAAAACCGGAGACGTGGAAGCGGGCGGCCAGCAGCGCGCCAGCGGCGCCGCCGGCCAGCGCGCCGGCCAGGCCCGCTCCCGCCGCGCGCGCGGACCCGCGCAAGGCGCCCGTGCCCCTGCTCGCGCGAACGGCGATGAGCAAGGCGACCCCGGCGTAGGTCAGGCCGACCGTGTTGCCCAGGCCCAGCACCGGCACCACCCAGCGGGAGGCCACCAGCGGCACCGCTGCGACATCCACGGCGGTCACCACCACCCAGCCGCCGACCAGCGAAACCGCGGCCAGCCGGTTGCGGCCACTGGCGAACAGCACCCGTGACAGCGCGGCGGCGAGCCCGAAGCCGACCAGCCCTGGCGCGAAAGCGATGAAGGTCAGCGCCAGCTGATGCACCTGCTGCGGATGCGCGACGAACAGCCGTGCGGCCGGCCAGGCCGCCCCGGCGAGCAGCGCCGCGCCGAGCCAGGAGACGAGCATTGCCGCGCGGGTGGCGCTGGCCGCGGTGCGGTCGAACTCCTTCCCATCAGTGGCGGATAGCAGCGGGAAGGCGCTGGTCGCGATCGGCAGGGCGAGCACCGCGTAGGGCACGAAGAACATCTGCCAGCCGTAGTTGTAGAGCACGACGGCGCCCCCGCCCTGATGGCCGTTCGCCAGCACGATGACCGCCACCAGGGAAGCATCCTGGGCGATGAACGCGGCGACCCCCACGGCGGCCAGGGCCCGCACCCGGCGCGCCACGCCCTCGGGGAAGCGCAGCGTGGGCCGCAGCCGGAGCCGGAGCCGCAGCGCGGGACCGAGCGCGGTGAGCATGAGCGCGGCGACGCCGGCCGTGGTGCCGACCGAGAGCACAAGCTTGGCCGACTGAGGCAGGCCGATCAGGGCACGACTTCCGCCCGCCAGCGGGACGAAGGCCAGGTACGCACCGATCACGACGATGCTGGACACGATTGGCGCCAGCGCAGGCGCAGTGAACCGGCGGTGCGCCTGCAAGATCCCGTAGAGCACCACCGCGAGGCCGTAGAGCAGGATCTGCGGGGCGAAGATGGCCAGCATGAGCGAGCTGACCGAGACCGCGGCCGCCTGAGAGCAGTGCGGAACACCGGCCAGCAGCAGCGAGGCGAGCGGCCGCGCGATGAGGGCGATGATCAGGCTCGCCGGGGCGAGCAGGACGACGGCCCAGGTCAGCAGCGCCGAGGCAATCTGGGCGGCCTCGGCGTCGGCCCCCGGGCTGGGCCCGTCGGTGCCCCGGCGGGCGGCGTCGGCCCCCGGGCTGGGCCCGGCCCCCGGGCTAGCCCCAGCCCCCAGGCTGGCGGCGTCGGCGCCCGGGCGGGCCGCCTCAGCCGGGCTGGCGCCGTTTCCGGCCGGGCGCGCGCTGGTTCCGGACGGGCCGGCGCCGTTTCCGGACGGGTCCGGCCCCGCCGGTGCCTCGCCGGACGGTCCAGCTCCCGCCCGGGTTTTCACCACCGGGCGATACGCCGAGCGGTGGACGGCCGCCCCGGCCAGGACTGGCACGATCGCGCCGGTGAGCGCGCCGCCGAGGACGATGTCGTAGATGATGTTGGGCACCTGGTTGGCGGTCGCGTATGCCGTCCCCAGGCAGTGGCTGCCGACCGTGTGCGCGAAGACAAGCTGACGCCCGAAGCCCACCATCCGCGCGACCACGGTGATGCCGCCGATGAGCGCCGCGGCGCGCCCGATGCCGCGGCCCGCCTGGCGCAGCGGGCTGGACTCGGTGACCGAGATTGGCGGGCCGGTCACGGCGACGTTGCGGCCGCCGAGGCTCCTGCCTCCCGGGGTTCCGCGGGCGGCGGGTCATCGCGCCCCGGGACCGGGGCGGCCGGAACGGCCGGCGGCCGAGCATGTCGAGCCACCGCAAGGCCGGGGTGCGCTCAATCACGGCAGTGAAGCTGACCACCTCGCTGGCCGCGGTCAGGCTGGTGATCGCGGCCAGCAGGACGAGCCGGGCCGGGCGGGACAGGCTGGTTGCCGCGGCCACCCCGAGCAGCGCCCCGAGCGCGTTGGCGCCCGCGTCGCCGAGCATTGCCCGCTCGCCAAGGTCCTCGGGGAGCAGGGCGGCGGCGGCGCCGAGCGGTGCGGCCACGGCCGGCAGCGCCCCCGCAGGGGACCGCCCGCCGCGCGCCCCGCCGGCCAGCAGCGTTCCGCTAGCCAGTGCCACCTTGAGGGCGCGCCCGGGTCGCAGGTCGAACAGGTTCAGCAGGTTGGCTCCCCCGGCGACCAGCCCGGCGTTGACCGCGACGTCGGCCGGCCCGCCGCCCAGCAGCATGGCCGACACCAGGCCGGTCGCGCCGATGCCGCCCAGCTTGACCGCTCCCGTGGTGACCTCACCCTGGGCCAGGGCGCCGAGATGCCCACGGAATCCGCGCCGGCTTCCGCTGCCGGCCAGGTCGTCATACCCGCCGAACGCCGCCGACCCGGTTCCCGCCACCGCCAGCGCGGCCCGGACCCGGGGCGCCAGGCCCGGCCCGACCGCGGAGACCGCGACACTGGCCACGGTGAGCGCGGGCCCTTCCACCAGGGTGACCGGCTCACCCCGATGGTTGGCCCTGGCCCAGAGGCGCCCGCCGCCCGGCGGCCGCCGGGACAGGACGGCATAGGCGGCACGGGCCAGGCAAGCAGCGGCCGTCCCCGCGGCCAGCGAGGTGGCGGGGACGGACCGGAACCTCCGGGCTTGCCTGGGCCGGCGAGCGCTCATCGCGTGGCCGTCCTGGCCGACCCGGACCGGGTGCTCGCCGCGCCCTGGGTCGTGGCCGACGTGGTCGGCGCCGGGCTCGGTGGGGGGCTTGGCAGGCGGCGCTGGCCGTCGCGGTCACGCCGTAGTTGCCGCTCCGCCCGTACTGCCGGTCAGCCAGCGCCTGGGCCACCACGATCTGGCCGATCGGGTAGTCGGCGTTGTCCACGCTGGACAGGTGGCCCGCCCGGCCGCCGGTGCGCATCACGTCGATAGCGCTGCCCGGTCCCGAGCCGGAGATGGTGCCGGCCACGACCGTGCCCTGGCCGGCCAGATTCAGCTTCTGGGCCAGGGTGACCAGCGCCTGGCTTTCGGCGTTGGTGTCGTCTGTGGACGGCGGGGCGCCGGGGATGACCACGACGGCCAGGGTGGCACGGTCCCAGGGCTGCCCGCTCTTGGACAGGTAACCTCCGCCGGCCAGTCCTTGCACCGCCTGGACGCTCACCGGATCCCGCTGGCCCGGGGCCGGCTGGCCGACGGTGCCGTGGGTCATGATCACCTGCGCGAGAAGCTCGCTTGCTTGGGCCTGCGCCGTGCCGATCAGGGTCACGCCCGCGGGCTGCGCGTACTGCGCGGCGACCTGGCTGAGCTTCTGGCTCGCGGCGGCGCTGGTGTCGAAGAAAGCCGGGTCCAGTTGCAGGGTGCCGGTGACCTTGGCCCCCGCCGTGCGCAGTGCCTGTTCGACCCCGCCGGTAACTGAGCCGGGCGCACCGGGCGCCAGGAAGATCGCGACCCGCTGGCCGGCCAGCACGTCGTGCAGCATGGCCGGAGCATTGGCCTGGGCGAACTGGTTCTCGCTGCTGATCTGGCCCTGCAACTGCCCCTTTTGCTGGAGCAGGTTGCTGATCTGCCGTTGCTCAGCCTTCGATAGCCCATTCAGGCCGCGCTGCACGGGCCCTGCCAGGGCGGTGGACCCCAGCAGCAGCCCGAGGCTCAGCGCCAGGAAGATCGCAACGATCGAAACGAGGTGATAGCGGAAGTCGATCATCAGAACAATCCGGACAGCCAGTACCTGACTACATCCCACTGGGTGCTGAGGTACCGGAGGAATATCTGGCCAGTGCGAGAGTAGGCCAAGATGACGAGTACTGTGGCCGATGCCGCAAGAACCAGCGACATGAGCGCCCAGCCGGACACGCGAGGCCGGTAAAGCCTGCTGACGCCCTTGGCATCGACGAGCTTGCCGCCGACCCGGAGCCGGGTGAGGAACGTGCTGGAGTACCCGGCCCGCCCCTTGTCGAGGAACTCGTCCAGAGTGTTGTGCGTGCCCACCGCGACGATGAGGGAAGCGCCCTTCTGATCGGCCAGCAGCAGCGCCACGTCCTCGCTGGTGCCCTGCGCCGGGCAGACCACGGCCGACAGCCCCAGGCTTTCGACCCGGGCCAGCCCGGGCGCCTGCCCGTCGGGGTAAGCGTGGACGACAAGCTCGGCCCCGCACGCGAGCCCATGGTCGGAGACCGAGTCCATGTCGCCGACGATGATGTCCGGCCGGTACCCGGCTTCTAGCAGCGCGTCGGCGCCGCCGTCCACGGCCACCATGAGCGGCTTGAACTCCCGGATGTAGGGCCGCAGCGTGGCCAGGTCCTCCCGGTGCTGGTGGCCCCGCACCACGACGAGCACGTGCCTGCCCTCGATGCGGGCACGGATCTCCGGCGCGGCGATGCCGTCGACCAGGAGCCCGCCCTCCTTGGCCACGTACTCCAGGGTGTTCGCCACGAACGCCTGGAGCTGGGCGGTGACGCCAGCCTGGGCCTCCGTCATGGCCGCCCGCACCGACCCCGCGGTCAGCAGCCGACCGGTGGCGACAGCCTTCTGACCGTGGTACAGGGTCTCTTCGTGCAGCCGGACGGCCTTCCCCTCGGACACCAGGCCGAACACCTCGGGTCCTACCTGGTCGAGCAGCGGGATCCCGGCTTCCACCAGGAGCTGCGGCCCGGCGTTGGGGTACCGGCCGCTGATGCTCGCCGCCACGTTGACCACCGCCGCGACCTGCCGGTGCAGCAGCGCCTCGGCGCTCACCCGGTCCAGGTCCTCGTGGTCGATGATGGCGATGTCACCGGGCGCCAGCCGCTTGGTGAGGTTCTTGGTCCGGCGGTCCAGCCTCGCTGGCCCACTCACGCCGGGCTGGTCGTCGGCCTTGGGCCGTGGCGTGATGGGTCGTTTGAGAAATTGCGCCATCATTGATCTCCATCCTGCCAGAGACCAAGGCTGGCCTGCGTCATCACGCCAACCTCGCACCGGGATCAGGGTCGGTCCGATCACCAGTGCAGCCCTGACTCAGGTTTGGGAGTTCTCCCGTTCCGCGGCGGCGAGCAGTTCACCGGCGTGCGCCCGGCCGAACTCGGAGTCTTCGAGCCCGGCCAGCATCCGGGACAGCTCACGCACCCGTCCCTCGTCGTCCAGCAGGGTGATGCCGCTGCTGATCACCGAGCCGTCACTGGCCTTCTCCACGACCAGGTGGGTGTCCGCGAACGCGGCCACCTGAGGCAGGTGGGTGACCACGATCACCTGGGCGCGGCGGGCCAGCCGGGCCAGCCGGCGTCCAATCTCGACCGCGGCCTTCCCGCCCACGCCGGCGTCGACCTCGTCGAACACGAACGTCGGCACCGGGTCGGCGCCGGCGAACACGACCTCGATGGCGAGCATCACCCGGGACAGTTCGCCCCCCGAGGCGCCCTTGGCCAGCGGCAGGGACGGGGCGCCGGGGTGCGCGGCCAGCCTGATCTCCACCTCGTCCGCGCCGTGCGGGCCGAACTCATCCTGGGCGACGACCGCCACGGTGATCTTCGCGTGCGGCATGGCTAGCGCGGTCAGTTCCGCGGTCACCGCGGCCGAGAACCGGTCCGCCGCATCCTTGCGCAGCGAGGTCAGCTTTCCGCCAAGGTCGCGGACCGTCTCGGCCAGCTTGGCCTCCTCCTCGCCGAGCGCGCCGATCCGGTCGTCGTCACTCGATAGCTCGGCAAGCCGGCGCTGCGCCTGCTGCGCCCAGGCGAGCACCGAAGCGAGCCCGGGCACGGCTGGCGCCGCTTCCGCAGGCGGGGCCGCCGCGATGGCCGGGTCCGTGCCCGCCGGCCCGTCCTGGGCCGCGGGCGACGTGCCCGGAGGTACCGGGGTGTCCGGGCCGGGACCGGTCCCCGGCTCGCGCTCTTCCGCCGCTGGCTGGGCGGCCGGATCGGGCGCCGGCGCCCGGCCCCCGTAGGCGCGGATGAGCCGGGTCAGCTCGGCCCGGCGTTCCTGCACCGTCGCCAGCCGTGCCGGGTCGCTGTCCAGCGACTCCACGTACGAGGCCAGGTCGGCGGCGATGTCGGAGGCCAGGTAGGTGACCTCGGACAGCGCCGGCCAGGCTGCCCAGATCCGGGTCATGCGCCGACCCGCCGTCCAGCGCCTGGCGCGCGATCCCGAGCAGGGTGACCGCGTCGGAACCCTGGTAGGACCCGTCCGAGGGATCGCCGAGCAGGGCGCTGTGCGCCGTGGTCGCCGCGGCGTGCAGCGCGTCGGCGTTACCGAGCCGCTCCTCCTCGGCCAGCAGCGCGGTGTCCTCGCCCGCGACCGGCGCCACCCGCTCGATCTCGTCCAGCGCGCGCCGCAGGTCTTCCGCCTCGGCCGCCCGTTCCCGCGCCCGCGCGGTCAGCTCGGTCAGCTCGGCCTGCACCTCCCGGTGCCGGGTGTAGGCGCGCTGGTAGTCGGCCATGACGGCGGACAGGGCCGGGCCGGCGAACTCGTCCAGCGCCTGCCGTTGCTTGGCGGCGCGCAGCAGCTGCTGCTGGTCGGCCTGGCCGTGCACGGCCACCAGGTCATCGGCCAGGCCGATCAGCAGCGACACGGGCACCGCGCGGCCGCCGGCGTGCGCCCTGGACCGGCCTTCGGCCGACACCGAGCGGCTCACGATCAGGGTGCGGCCGTCGTCGTCCAGCTCGCCCCCGGCGTCAAGCACCTGCTGCGCGGCGGGCCCGTCCGCCTCGATCCGCAACCGCCCTTCGACGGTGGCCCGGTCCGCGCCGGGCCGGACCCGTGCCGGGTCGGCCCGGCCGCCGAACATCAGGCCGAGGCCGGTCACGACCATGGTCTTGCCGGCCCCGGTCTCGCCGGTCACCACGGTGAACCCGGACGAGAACTCAAGGACGGCATCCTCGATCACCCCAAGGCCGGTGATCCGGACTTCCTCAAGCATCGGCGGGGGGCTCCCCTTTCCCGTCTCGTCCTGCGCCCCGGTCCTTCCGCCCGCGCCAGCCGGCCACCGGGAGGCCGAACTTGGCCACCAGCCGGTCGGTGAATGTGAACGGGGCGGCTAGGTCACGGCCATCCTCTCCGCCGCGCAGCCGCGCCAGCAGCACCGGTTTGTCTCCGCGGCGCACCTCCACCCGCGCGCCGGGCGCGAGGTCGATGCTCCTCCGCCCATCGCACCACAAAACACCCTTGACTGGCTGGTTGGGACCCGCCGAGGAACCGAGGAATTCCACCGCGAGCATCGACCGCGGCGAGACCACCATGGGCCCGGCGAACAGCGCGTGTGCGCTGATGGGCACCATCAGCAACGCCTCCACCTCTGGCCACACGATCGGCCCGCCCGCCGAGTAGGCATAGGCGGTCGACCCGGTGGGAGTGGCGCAGACCACGCCGTCACAGGCCCAGCGGGAAAGCGGGCGCCCGTCGATCTCGACAACCACCTCGATCATCCGCTCCCTGGCTACCTTCTCCACGCTGGCTTCGTTCAGCGCCCAGGTGCTGGTGGCGGCGCCGTTGTGCCGCACCGTCACCTCGATGGTCATCCGTTCTTCCACCGCGTAGGCGTGCTCGACCACCTGGTCCACGGCGCCGGCGAGATCGTCCGGCTCGGCCTCGGCGAGGAAGCCGACGTGGCCGAGGTTGACCCCGAGCAGCGGGGCGCCGGCGGGCCGGGCTATCTCGGCGGCGCGCAGCAGCGTGCCATCGCCGCCGAGGACGATCACCATTTCCGCCTCGGCCGCCGCGGCGGGCTCGGCCGGGACCACGTCCGCGGCGACGCACCGCAGGTCGGCCGCCTCGGGAGCGAGGACGCGCACATTGAGCCCGGCGGCGGTCAGCCGGTTCACCACGAGGCGGGCGTTGCGCACCGCCGCGGGACGCCCGGTATGGGCCACGACGAGCACGGTGCGCTTCACTGCGGTCCCTCCCCGACGGCCCGCCGGAGCTGGTCGTCGCGCAACGGCGGCGCACCCCGGCGCAGCCAGAGGAAATACTCCACGTTGCCGGAGGGCCCGGGCAGCGGGCTCGCCACCACGCCCGCCACGCCGAGCCCCCGGGCGCTGGCCGCCGCGGCCACCCCGGCGACGGCCTCCCTGCGAAGCTCCGGGTCGCGCACCACGCCACCGCTGCCTACCCGGTTCTTGCCCACCTCGAACTGCGGCTTGACCAGCAGCACGAAGTCGGCGTCCGGGCTCGCGCAGGCGATCAGCGCGGGCAGCACCAGGCCCAGCGAGATGAATGAGAGGTCGGCGGTGACCAGGTCCGGCGCGGGCGCCACCTGTTCCGGGCGCAACTGCCGGACGTTGACCCGGTCCAGCACGGTGACCCGCTCGTCGGTGCGCAGCGCCCAGGCCAGCTGGCCGTACCCCACGTCCGCCGCGATGACGTGCGCGGCGCCCGCGCGGAGCAGGACGTCGGTGAACCCCCCGGTGGACGCGCCCGCGTCCAGGCACCTGCGGCCCTCGACCCGCAACTCGGGGAACTCGGCGAGCGCGCCGGCCAGCTTCTGCCCGCCGCGGGAGGCGTAGTCCGGCTCGCCTGCCGCCTCGGTGATCGTGATCGGGTCATCCGGCGCGACCTGGGTGGCTGGCTTGGTGGCTGCCTGGCCGGCGACCAGGACGCGCCGGGCCGTGACCAGGCTGGCGGCTTGTTCACGGGACCTGGCGAGCCCCCTCCTCACCAGTTCGGCGTCCAGCCTTCTGCGGGTGGCCATGTGGCGACCACGGCGCCTTTCAGCCGCCTGGCCCGGGCGAAGCGTCCCCGGAGCGCGCCGGGGCGGGCACGTCCAGGTCACCAAGCGCCTCCGTCAACCGCTCATGCACATACTCAAACACGGCCACGTGCTCGGCAACCGGCAGCGCGGCGAGGTCGTCAAGCCGTGCCACGGCGTCGTCCACCCGCGCGTCACCCGTGGACGGCCGTCCGCGCGGCGCCGCGGCCCGGCGCGTGCCAGCGGGCCCGGCCACACCGGCATCCGCCACGACGGCCGGCTCATCTGCGACTGGCGCCGGACTCGCTGCGTCCGGCGCGGTTTCCCCCGGTGGAAATCCCATCGTCCTCTCTCCTTCGACCCCTCCCGGCCCTAGCGCCGCCCCTGAAGAAACGCTACCGTCCGGCACGGACGGGCCGTGGCGCACCGCGCACACCAGGCCCCGGCGATTCGGCGCCGGTTGCGCCTCTCTGGCCGCCTGGCCTCGGGCGCGTACTTAAACTTGGGGCCACCTGCCTATCGAGGCGGCAGGGGGAAATGAGGTGTTTCATGGCGACCGCCGAGGAATGCCGCCTGGCGCTGGAAAGTCTGACCGGCCAGATCGCCGAAATGGACCCCGCAGACCGCGAGGCCTACCTGGTAGAACGCGTGATCAGCTGCAAGGTTTCTGACCTCGGCGTGACCTTTTTGACCAAGCTAAGCCCCCACGGCGCGTCCCCGGTCCGGGAGGCGAACGGGTCCGAGCCCCCCGCCCCGGTCCGGTTCACCGCGAAAAGCGATGACTTGGTCGCCATCGCCGGCGATCCCGCCAGCATCGGGCGTGCCTGGCTGACCGGCCGCCTGAAGGTCGAGGCCAGCATCTGGGACATCCTGCGCCTCCGCAAGATCCTCTGACCTCATGCTCGGCGCCCCTGATTGCGGACCGTAGCTCCTTCGCTTGCGCAAGGCCGCCCCATGCGCGCCACCTCCCTCCGCCCGAAATGGTCATCCGGCCGGCAAGGTTCTCACCTGCGGCAGCGGCCGCCCCCGGGCGGCCGCAGGAGCGCTCCGGATCATGTCCACCACCTCGCTGCATTGTGCATAGATCTGGCTCGGCGTGAAATGCAGCACGACAATGTCGACCGCGGCCATGCGCGCCTGCCGGGCAAGGGCGTTCTCCCAGCCCGCGGCGAGAAGTGCCACGCACGAGTATCCACTTCGGCGGCCATTCCCACTTCCGGCCACCAGCAGTCAGGCACTGCCAGGAAGGCCCGGCCGAAAACAGCCGCGGATTGAACATCGGCATCGGCAGCCCGGACCGCTTGATCAGCGCGTGCAACTGACCTTCGGCGGCGGAGCGGACCCGTCGGCGACCTCAGCCAGCGCCCGCCGGAGCAAGGCCGACCCCTGTTTGGGCCCATGTTGAAGTTCCTCCACAAGGTGCTCGATCGAGCACATGCGGCGCTGGACCGCCTCCGCGACGACCGCGCGCACGTCGCCGATATCCGTCAGCCAGCGCGCGGCATCGGCCACGGCCCGCGGCGGCAGCGCGTACCGGACCTCCCCGGCGACGCAGAACCCCCTGGGTAACCGTATGGTGCGGTGCAGGCGGACGAACCCGACATCGCGCCTCTGCTCTTCCGCCGGTACAAGCACATGAATTGCGTCCGCCCGCGGCATGCCAAGCCCAAACCGCCGCAGCGACGCGAGCCCGGTCAGCACCGAGCGTGGTCCCGCGTAGAGAAGCGCGCCCAGATCCCGCTGATCGGCGGATGGCAGACCGGTGTGCGTCAGGTACACGCCGGGTAGCAAGCGCTGCCAAGGGCCTCCATCACGCAATAAGTACCTGACCTGCTCCTTGCCCAGCCCGCGCTCGAAAGCCTGTGCTCGCGCGATGACGTCGTGCTGACTGCGCAGCAGCTCAGCAAGTGCCTGGTGGTCGTACTCACCCAGACGCGGCATACCGGGAGCCTGACAGGAATCAGCGCGACATGTCATGAATGTGAGCCTGGTGTTGCTCCTTGAGTGCTCTTTGAACACCAGGCTCACATTCATCGTTGATGCGCGGGGCGGGACGCCGCGGGGCGGGCCGTAGGCTGGCTGCCGTGCCTGAGGGAGACGTGGTGTGGCGCACCGCGCGCCGGCTGCACGAGGCACTGGCCGGGCGGGTGCTGACCCGCTGCGATGTCCGGGTGCCACGGTTCGCGACGGCGAACCTCACCGGGCAGACGGTGACCGAGGCCATCTCCCGCGGAAAGCACCTGCTGATCAGGACCGAGGCCGGCGTCACGGTGCACACGCACCTGCGCATGGACGGCTCGTGGCGGGTGCGGCCGGCCAGCGAGCGGGTCCCCGGCAACCACCGGATCCGGCTGATCCTCGGCAACGACACCTGGCAGGCCATCGGCTACTTGCTCGGCATCGTGGAGATCCTGCCCACCACCGCCGAGCACGCGACGGTCGGTCACCTCGGCCCCGATCTGCTCGGCCCGGATTGGGACCCTGCGGAGGCGGAGCGCCGGCTGCGCGCCCACCCGTCCCGGCCGGTCGGCGAGGCACTGCTCGACCAGCGCAACCTGGCCGGGATCGGTAATATATTTGCTACAGAAATGCTGTTCGTGCGTGGCCTCAGCCCGTGGCGGCCTGTCGGAGAGGTGGCAGACCTGCGTGCCCTCGTAGAACTCGGGCAGCGACTCCTGGATGCCAACAAGGAGCGGGCAGGCATCATCACCACGGGCGTGGCCCGCCGCGGCGAGGAAACCTGGGCCTACGGGCGGGCCGGTCGGCCCTGCCGTCGGTGTGGGACCATGATCCGCCGGGCTGAACAGGGCGACCCGGGCGAGGAGCGGGTCAGGTTCTGGTGTCCGGCATGCCAGAGATAAGCGCAGAAGCGGTTCCAGGCGCTCGGATCGCAGCGGAACGGCGACTGGAGTGCGCCCGTGACCGGAGCGATGCTGCCGCAGCGGATGCTGAACTGGGCACCCAGGCAGATGCGGCGGCGATGGCCAGCCAGCATAGTTCTTCGCTGCCCATCGACGGCCCGGCATCCGCGACAGCCTGGATGTGGATCTTGATTCGCTTTCGCTCGCCGTGGAACCCGCCGGGCAGATGCTGCCATCGGGCCTCGATCTCAGCCATCTGCTCGGCTGCTTCCAGTCGCTCGTTGTACCGCTGGCCTGTCTGGCCCTTGCCAGCCAGATACGCCTTGTGCGCCTGGTCCCAGTCGATGATGTCGCCGATGATGTCATGCATCGGACTGCCTCCGTATCCCCATCACGCCCGGATCGCTCTGGGACGCCAGCACGTGCCCGATCTTCTCTACTGCGGTGTCGATGTCATCGGCGGGGCACAGAGGTTCACCAGGCGGCCAGGACCAGGGCTTGCCGTTTGGCCATCAGGCATCTACCTGAACTGTGCGTTCCTCCCATCCTGCGCTAGCTGCCAGGGGGCCAGGCAGCACCGGTACACCACCCGGTGGCCTCCGTGGCCGTCACCAGCACCGAGGTTGTCCCGAGTCCCGTAAGATTTCGGTGGCGGCCCCGGTGATTCATCATGCCGCTTGCTGGTCCTCATTCTGGCTCGCGGTTCTGACATTCTTGAAGTGGTCTTCGAGCGGCTGAGCGGCGCGGAGTTTCAGCAGGTGCAGGTGGCCGTTGACGCGGCGGAACTGGTGATCGGCTTCGAGCATCCTGGCGGCGCACCAGCGCGCGGCCATGGTCCCGCCACAGGCAAGGCCCCCGCCTCGCTGGGCCGCCGGGCAGGCTTGGCGTCCCGGGCGAGCGCGCCGTAAGCCCTTATCCGCGACGCTCCTGCTGACCTTGACCGTCCCCGGCCCCGTCCGCCGCGCACAGCGCCACACGCCGGCCGCCCCCGCGCGGATATGGCTGGACGTTGACTCATACACACATACGCGCGAACACGCCCACCATCTCCGCGGCCACCCCGCGAAATATTGTTTGACAGGCTCAGACCTGTATCAGTCTGGGAGTCCGCCGGAAGGTCCAATACCGCCATACCCAGCGGAAGACGACTCACCGACCCATTCCCGTCTCAGCAGGAATACGGAATGGAATACGGATTCGCTGGCCGACCGGAGCCCGCATCGGTCGCCGCCCGCCCCTGGAACCACCCGCGCTTCACCGGCCACCGTCGCGGGGCTTATGGCACTCACCATGCGTGAACCATGAGCAGGACAAATCACAAAAAGTGACCTTGAGCCTGCGCGGGCTGCGGCTATCGGCGATTATTCGCTTCCAGCTGGCCGATGCCGACCGGTGGTGGGGGCGCGCAGATTATCTGTTCGGCGGCGGCGGGCCGCCAGTCGGCGACACACGCCGGTGTGATCTCACCGCACGTTCTGCTGCCTATGGGTTATGAGCCGTACGACGCACGGCTCTGCCGTCTCAGGCAGTCTCCCCCGGAGGCGATGAGCTTGGGCGATGTGGCAGGCCACGGTGCGCTTGGCCACCCCGGTCTCTCCTGTCTCGCTCTGTTTCACCGCGCCCGGTTTGCAAATTCGTTTACAGATCGGAGCATTGGCCTGCGCCTTCCGGATCCTTCTCTGTTTCCTCGGACCAGGGCGGCGGTAATGGTGAGAGTCGGCTGACGACGGCAAGATTCGATCCATAAACTGGCTGCTCTGCACCCAGGGACCCGGCAAAGTCAACTGGTGCCGCATCAAGCTACGTTTGCTCGGTCGATGATGCGGCGGAGCCGTTCGTTGTAGGCGTTGTTGTTGCGCTAGATGATGTGCCGGCGGATCATGCTGCCCTGCTCCTGGCGGGTGAGGTGCCCGGCTGAGCCAGCGACGCAGGGCTGGCTTGCTACGGCACGAGGGTGTCGATCATGGCCACCCGGTCAGCAAGCCCGCGGCGCTGGCTGACAGTCCGCTGCAGGTCCAGCGGCGGCACCCTGACCGGCCAGCCGCCGCAGGTCACAGTCTCCAGCCGCGAGGCGGCCACCGGCCCGAAGTCGACCGGCAGCGGCTCATCCACGAAGTGCCGGGCGCCGCCGATCCACTCGATCCTGGCACCGCAAAAGGCGCGGCCCCACCAGTCACTGACCCACTCCTCGCCGGCGTGAACGACCGGCTCGATCAGCGTGTCGCAGAACAGGTCACCAAGCACGGTCGCGCCCTGCGCATCGCAGACCAGGTCCAGGTCGCCTGGTTCGACCGGGGCACCGCGCACGGCCAGCGCCGCGCTGCCGGTGAGCCACCAGTCAACCGGCTGGCCGCTCGTGCGCTGGCAGACCTCGCGCAGCGCATCACGCCACGGAACCGGGTCCAGCCGCGCAGCCTGACGCAGCACCGCCTCGATGTCACGGGCGAAGTTCTGCCATGCCTGCTCTAGGTGCGGCGCGCCGGCCGGGTAACCGCGCTGCCACTGCGGCCCAGCGTGCTCATAGCCCATCAGCACCTGCGCTGCGGCCCCGGCCAGGTCGGGGCCGATACCACTGACAGCGAACCAGGCTGTTCCCTCATCCAGCCATCGCCGGGTAGCAAGAGCGCTCACCATCCCAGCGTGGCACGCCCTGCTGACAGTCCAGCCACCGAGCCGGGCTCACCCCACGTCAAGGCAGCCGCAGGCCAAGCCCGGGGCCGAGATGTTGCGCCGCTTGGAAAGCAGGCAGACGTTGTTAGCCGCGGCTCTAGCACTTCATGATCGTCCGCAGTGGGCGGGTGGGCCGGCGGGCGTGGTAGCGCAAGGCGGTGGCGATGCTGGTGGCACCGGCCAGCCGGATGATGGTGATGACCAGGTTGCGCAGGCTGGCCATGATGCGTGGCCCGCTGGCGGTGCGGGCTTGGGAGCTGTCTTCGCCGAAGTCCATGTCGCGGACCCAGTGCAGCCGGTCTTCGATGCCCCAGTGGCCGCGGATGATGGCCGCGAGCTGGGCGTGGCTGGCCTGGATGACGGTTAGCGAGGTGACCGCGTAGCAGGTTTGGCGCGACCATTTGCCTTTCACCTTGCGGCGGCGCACGATCTGGATGGCCTGAACGGCGCAGGGGAAAGCCAGCCCGGCCTTGACGGAGGTGATCTTGAGGGTGCGCCGCTCGGTGCGGCCGTGGCCGCGTTCCCGCTTGTCATAGGCCACCGGCACGTCGCGCCAGGGCAGGGCGGCAAGCTGGGCATAGAGGTTCGGCTGGTTGCGCTTGATGATCAGCAGGTACTCAGCGCCGCGCCTGGCCAGGTAGGTGGCATGGTCACGCTGGGCATGCAGGGCATCGGCGGTGATGACGGCGCCGGTGATGTCAATGCGGTCCAGCAGCGCGGGGAACAGGGGAATCTCATTGGTCTGGGCGCCCACCTCCACTTGCCCCAGCACCACGCCGTGCGCATGATCGAAGGCCGCCAGCAGGTGGCGGCCGTTCTCCTGGCCATGGCTGGAGCCGCGTAAGGTCTTGCCGTCCACCGCGATCACCCGCCGCTGTTTCGGCCCGGGCGCGGCGCGCTGGGCTGCCCACCGGCCGGCCAGGTCATCGAAGGCGTCCGCGTCCAGGCGCTGCAGGGTCCGGCGAAACGTTGATTCCGAGGGCACCGCGCTGGTCACCCCCAGCTCGGCCAGGGTCTGCGCATCGGCGTCGGCGGCCCCACTCGGCGATCGCGGTGAACGAGCGTGCCCCGGCCAGCACCGCGCACACCGCCAGCCCCAAGATCACCGCCAGGCGGTGGCGCACCCCCCGCCGGCGCCGCGGGTCAGCCACCCGGGCCAGCACCGCCAGCAACCCCGGCGGGTCTTCCGCGGCATCTTCAGCAAGGTCAGCAAGGTGGCCGATGACAGGGTCAATCGGTGATGATGACAAGGCGGGCATGGTCCCTCGGGATGATCTGGCAGGTCTCAGCAACCGCCATGATCAACACCCGGGCCATGCCCGCGCTACCTGCTCATCGTCAGTCCCGTGTCACCCCTCAAAGACTTTGCCGACCCCCTGGCTCTGCACCAGTCACCCTAGAGGTACCTGGTCGTGAACCGGCAGCGCGTCATCAGCGATCCGGTCGCGCGCTGGGTCCGGGCCGGATCACGCCTAGTGACTGAGGCTGGTCCGCAGTCAGCGCGCAAGTTACCCGCCGTCAGGCGTGCCGGTCATGGTTGGTCTGGTGGCCGTCTCAGCGCGCGTGATGGGCGTTCTGGCTGCATCGCCGGAGCCATCTTGTTCACACGGTGCCGCGATCTTGGGTTCGGGTCGGTGACCAGCGAGGTCCGCGGTCTCTGGCTGCTTGTTTTTGCCACGTCCGGCCTTCAGGGTGCGGAGCCTTCCTGCGCTGGCCCGGTACCAGAGATGCGAAAGAGCTGGCGACGTGATAGCTGGAAGGTTTGAGCTTCAGCCGACGTGGAACCTGAAGCAATCGGAGCGCCGCGTCTCCGGCAGCTCAGCTGGGAACGCGGTCCGTATATGGCAGCGCTGGTGCTGCCGGACGATAAGGAGCCGGTCATGGGTCCGGGCAACAAGGCTAAGAACAAGGCTAAGGCAGTTAAGAGAAAGACCAAGAAAGATGCCGGCAAGGTCAAGCACAAAGGGAAGAAAGCCAAGAATGCCGTGAAGCATTGACCAGGCGCCCTCAGTTTTATTGTGTCGGCCGCCCCGCCGCAGATCCGCGATCTGCGGGAGCTGACGCGTTACCGGGTCAAGCGGGTACGGCCCCGGGCAGCTGCAAGCACCAGGTCCACGCGATCTTGGCCAAGCTCGGTGCCTCGGTCACCTGCACCGACATTTTCGGGTAGGGGCAGCGCGTAGCGTCGGCTGAGCCGGAAGGGTGTTAGCCGGAGCGGCCCCGCCGGAGGTCTCCCGGTTTGGGCCACCACCGCAGCGAAGGTTGATCCACGCAGGTTCCGGATCGTGGCTGCCAGGGGCGCTGGGTCTCAGCGGGGTCGCCGACTGCGCTCAAGCGTGTCCGTGCCCTGCTCCAGCAACTCGATCGCGCGCGCATACACCGTCCCGATCCGGAGGGCGCGAGTTCAGGCCTTAGTGATCGAAGGTCCCGCCCGGTCGGGTTATGAGGTGAAAGAATAAGTGAAGAGGCGCCTGGCCAATTTCCGTCGCCAGTGCCGGCATCCCCCGGATGGGTGGGGGGCATTACCTGCCGTCTGCCTCGACAAGGCGCTCAATGAGCTCGTCTATGTTGCCGGTCTTGGGCAGGCCCCGCTTGGCCAGCAGGTCGCTCAGCTGGGCCTTGGGCAGGCCTTCGTAGCGCCGGCGGGCCCTTCCGTGTGCCCGCCTGGCGTGCTCGCGCTCGGCCTGACGGGCCTGGCGGGCCAGCTGCTTCTCAGCCCGATCGGCCTTGGCGGCCTGCTCGCGGGCGGCCAGCTCAGCCTTCACCGCCTGCTCGCGCGCGATGTCACCGGCCGCCGCGGCCTTTCCCCGCATGGCCTCACCGGCCGACCCGGCCTTCTCGCGGGCTGCGCCGGACAGCGTGCCCGCCGCCTCGGCCCACCTGACGGCGAGGCGGCGGTTGATGTCAACCGTGCGCTGCACGAGGCCGAAGTAGCGTTCCACGGCCGGGACCAGGTCGAGCTGCGGCAACCCGGGAAGCCGGCCCGTCACCGTCCGCGCCCCGTCCGTCCAGACGTCAGCGGTCTTGTCCACGGCATTGCGCGCGCGGCTCGCCGCGGCGCTGTACTGCCTGGTCATGCTTGTCATGTGCATCCCTTCGTGCTGCTTGAGTATGATATGCTAACTATAGTACGCGAGAGTGCATACTATAGTTAACGACAGCTCGCCCCCGCGCAGGCTGCTGATGGCCGGGAGGGGAGATTGCTTATCGGCTACGAGCGGTGGATGCTCAGCCGAGCGAGGGGCCGGGGCCGCCGCTGGATTCCTGTGCCTCAGTGGTTGTCGTGCGCTGCCACGGCACCGCGAAGCTTGCCGGAACCGACGTCCAGGTGCGGGCCATCCCTGCATGTGCTGGACGCCTATCGTGGCGCGGCTAGGCAGCCGGCGAATTTCGCTCCGGCGGCCAGGCTCCCCGATGTGACCCGGGCCGCGCTGGCCCGTCCCTCGCCTGTGGCTTGCTGGTCTTCGCAGGTTCTTTCATGCCTGTGTCCGTCGTGGCTCCCTCCCGCCCGAAGACGGACCGTGGCAAACTGCCCGTGCTCACCCGAACAAACCCAGGCCGGCGCCCACACACTGAAATCCGGGCATGGAGGCGGGATGCAAGCCTCATCCGCTGTGCGTCACAAGGCTCGCCACTCGCCGCCGGCGATCCAGGCCATGTCCGGCAAGGATCGGGCCGCGTTCAGGTGCTGCCGGCACGCTCACGGGGCGGGCTGTGTGGTGCGAGAGGGGCGGATGCCCTCTTGGGCAGTGCATACGCCGGAACGACGCGCGCGGCTCGCCGTCTGCGCTGGGAACAGGCGTATTGCCCGTCAGGGGATGATGGCGTCGACCGTCTTTTTCAGCGCGCTGGGCTGGGCCGGCGACCTCGGCGCCTTCTCTCGGGCCCGCTCCAGCTTGCCCCCGAGTTCCTGCAGCTGTTTACGGCCAAGGCCGGCCCGCACCTTGGGGAACCAGTCGTGTTCTTCCTCCTCGATGTGATGGGTGACGTTCTCGATCAGCACCGAGGCCTTGGCGTCGAAGCGCTCGGCCCCGGCGGGCATGCCCGCCAGCTCCATGCACAAGACGTCGGCCACGTGATGTTCTTCGTAAGACTCCAGCACCTCGTCCTTGAGGTCGGGCAGCAGCGCGCACACCTCGGGGTACATCACCTCATTTTCAATGTAGGTGTGCACCGTGAGCAGCTCGATGAACTGCCCGGCGATCTTGGCTTTCGTCTTGATCGCCTTGTCCCCGGCGGCTTGGAACTTCCGGAACAGGTTGCGGATCTCCTTGTGATCGGCCTTCAACACGACGATGGCATCAGATGACATGCTGCTCCTCCCGGTTCGTTGGGCATCTGGCGGCGGCTACCCGCCAGCCCCGCCACCAAACCCGGTGCCAAGCCCATGCCGGGCCCCTCATCAGTTGCTGGCATCGTGGATGCTGAATGCCAGCGATGTGGCCCTGGGTGCGGCACGCCTGCTGTGGCGGCGGCGGAGGCAGGAGTCCTGATCACCGTCCTGCCCGGCACCAGGAACTGCACGCTGTCATACTCATCCCCCCCAGCGCGCGAGGACCAGCCTCGCCGGCATGATGATTAGCGCGCCGCGCGGCGGGTAGCGCCGTGAAAACGAATTGAGACATGCCCGGCTGTTCGGCCAACCTGGCTACCGGCAACGCCGCTGAGGCACAGCTCAATGCGGTAACAGGCCCCGCCTATTGGCCACCCGGGCAGCTGGGGGCTGGTTTCCAGGCGGGAAGAAGAAGGGAGGCTGAGCATGTGGGTTTTTCTATTTGCCCGGCTGCGGACGTGGCTCTGCTGGCCATCGCGCTGCCGCTGGCCCGGTTGCTTGTCCATCGCGTCGCTGTCGCCGCGGAACGCCATGACTCATCCGCCGGTACGGCGAGATTGCTCCACGGGGCCGATTCGGCGGTGACCGCGGTGTCCGGGCGCTCCTCCCGCAGGGGCAGACGCTGAGACCGGTGAGGAACCGCCAGATGGCCGAATCGTCTCCCTCAACGCCGCCTTGGCCCGGGCCATCGCCGTTGCGTTGCCTTGTCACCGGGGCATCTGGCTACATCGGCGGGCGGCTTGTGCCTGAATTGCTCGCCGCGGGGTATTCCGTCCGGTGCATGGCTCGCGACCCGGGGAAGCTGAGTGACCGGCCCTGGTCCGGCGATGTTGAGATCGCAGCGGCCGACGCACTGGAGGGGACCGGGGTGCGGCGCGCTCTGGAGAGTGTGGATGTGGCCTATTACCTGATCCACTCGCTGGGCACGGGCGCGTCGTTCGAGCAGCGGGACCGCGCGGCGGCGGCCATCTTCGCCGAGGCCGCCATGTCCGCCGGTGTCACGCGCATCGTGTATCTGGGCGGCATCGTTTCTGGTGATGGCAACGGCCTGTCACCGCACCTGCGCTCGCGAGCGGAGGTCGGGGATATCCTGCTGGCCAGTGGCGTGCCGGCGGCCGCGCTGCAGGCTGCCGTGATCATTGGCAGCGGGTCAGCGTCGTTCGAGATGTTGCGGTATCTCACCGAACGGCTGCCGGTGATGGTCACCCCGAAATGGGTGGAAACCCGCATCCAGCCAATCGCCGTCGGTGATGTGCTGCGTTATCTCGTCGGCTGTGCGGCGCTGCCTGCGGGCGTCAGCCGCCGCTTCGACATCGGCGGCCCGGACGTCGTGACGTATGCGGAGATGATGCGCCGCTACTCCGAGGTGGCCGGGCTGCGGCCGCGCGTACTGGTTCCGGTGCCGCTGCTCACGCCGCGGCTGTCGTCGCTATGGGTCGGGCTGGTGACGCCGGTGCCGGCCGGCCTGGCCAGGCCGCTGGTCGAATCGCTCAGGAACGAGGTCGTGTGCTCCGAGCACGACATCGCCTCATACGTCCCAGACCCGCCCGAGGGCCTGCTGCCCGTTGACCGTGCCATCGCTTTGGCCCTGCGGCATACCCGGGAGGGGGCGGTCTCCACCCGCTGGTCCTCGGCCGCCACGCCCGGCGCTCCCAGCGACCCGCTGCCCAGCGACCCGTCGTGGGCCGGCGGCTCGCTCTATGTGGACGCGCGGATCAGTGCCGTCCGCGCTTCGCCCGCGGCACTGTGGCGGGTCATCGAGGGCATCGGCGGTGAGACCGGGTGGTATTCCTTCCCCGCCGCGTGGGCCGTACGCGGGCTGCTCGACCGGCTCGCCGGCGGCGTCGGGCTGCGCCGCGGCCGGCGTGATCCGCGGCACCTGCTCGCCGGCGACGCGCTGGATTTCTGGCGGGTAGAGGCCATCACGCCAGGATCGCTGCTGCGGCTGCGCGCCGAGATGAAGCTGCCCGGCCTGGCCTGGCTCGAAATGGCGGTCGGCCGGGACCATGACGGCATGACCACCTACAGCCAGCGGGCTATCTTCCAGCCGCGCGGGCTCGCCGGACACGCGTACTGGCGATCCATAGCACCGTTCCACGGCGCCGTATTCGGCGGGATGCTCCGCAACATCACCGCAGCCGCCGAGCGAGCCAGCCGCGCGGCGCAGAAGCCCGCGCCAGCCGGGCACTGACCACCGCGGCAAATCCATGCCACGTGTCAGGGCACGGCACCGGACCCGGGCGCCAGGACGACGTGGCGGCTGCCTACCCAGAGGTCATCGACGGCCAGCGTAGTACCTTGATCAGCCGGTCCAGCTGACGCCCGGGCTGCGCGGAAAGCATGTAGCTGAGCATCACAGTCCCGCGCATCGCCCGATGAGTATCCAAACGATCAGCCCAGAGCAGCTGGCCGGGCGCCTGGCGGTCGGCGGCCGGAGACACTATTTCTGAGCCCTGCCGGCCGATACCCGTCGGGCTCCTCGATCACCAGGGACCGGACAAGCAGCGGGACTGGGCAGCCAGCGTGCTCGCGTCAGGCGAATGCCAGTTGAACTCGGCGAACGGCACGGCCTCACGGAGCGAGCCACTTTGCCTCGCGGCTCCCCGGAAGGGAATGTCTGCATACGATCGCTCAACAGGCGCGTACAGTTCCCAGCCGTGCGTAGTCCGTGATCAGCGCGCCGTAGGGCGGCCGGCTCGCCGCGCGGCGCAGCAGTACCCCGGCCTGCCCCGGCGCGCCGGTGTCCATCGCGGACCGGGCCGCCAGTCGAGGCACTCCGCGACCCGCACCGCGCCGGCTGCACGCGTGTCAGCCGCGCAGCGACCTGACCAAGCGCACCGCGGTCACGGTTGAGCCCACGGGTTGCGACCAGTGGCCCGCATGGCGCTTTGTCGTTCGTCAGCGATGCGCTCACCGCCGCCCGCATGATCGGATGAAGAAAGCACGGCGGACCGGCGGTGGCTAGCACCTCCGCCCGGGCCAGCTCGGCCGTCAGCCGGATGGCTGGGTCAATGTGCAGCCCCATCTCGGTGGCGTGGCTGTGTGCATTGTTCGAGCCGGGAGGGCTCGGGCCGGGTGTGGCTCTGCTGCCGGATGGTCGAAGGCGAGGATGGCCTGCAGTTCGTGCCGGTGCCCCGCGGCCAGGTTCGCGAAGAACTCCGGTGCGTCCTGGAACGGGATGACCGTCGTCACCAGGTGCTCCCGAATCGCTGTGCCGTCCGCACGCAGGAGGTCGATCGTCTCGGCGGAGAGCCGTTCCCGGTCCCAGGTGTGCGTCAGGCCCCGGGGCACCCGGCCGATCTGGGCGCACCGCATCCCCAGGCCGTTGTGGTGGAATTCCGCGCCGAGCCGCAGCTCGGCTGCCCCGCCCTGGTAGAACGCCAGATCGATCACGGTCGCCTGCGGGCGAGCCACCCGCAACGCCAGATGCAGTGCCGCGGCCTGCCCGCGGCACTGGAACACCACGTCCGCACCCCGGTCGCCCGGGGCGTGCCGCCACCGGGTTTTCAGGGTGGTGGCCACGTCCTTCGGCCCTGCTGGGTCGAGCGACTCCAGCCCCAGGGCCTCGGCCGCCGCCCGGCGTCCGGGGGTCGGGTCGAGAACCACGACAGACGCGGCGCCGTGCCGGCGGGCGAGCAACGCAATGAGCAGGGCCACCACCCCGGCGCCGATCACCGCGACCCGCCGGCCGCGCACTCCGTCCCCGAGCGAGCGCACCTCGGACCCGCACAGGTCCGCGGCGGCGTGCAACAGGCCGTTGGCGCAGATCGGCCCCATGTGCGCGACATAGATGCCGAGCAGCGGATCGAGGTCCGCGGGAAGCGGCACCACACGGTCTGTGACCGGGTCGCCGACGTACGCGGTGCGATGCCCGTAGGCCATCGCCACGGTGGCACCCTCCGAGATCACGGGCGTGCGCGACTCGGCGACCGTGGCCACCTCCATGTATCCCAGACTGGCTCTGCCGGCGGCCTCTGCGCTGAATGCTGCCGGTGCCGGAAGCGACGCCGCCAGGTCCATGGCGGGGCAGCACTGGAAGCGCATCGGCCAGGGGCAGGCATCCGACACAACAGGGCCGGACGTATGCGAGCTGGTGCGCCCTTCGACGCATAAGCCGCGTCTGAGGTGGCAGAGAGTGAGGGTACATCCGGAGTCCAGCGTGGAGGGGTCATGGCAGGGGCAGGCACTTCGACAGGCACCAGGCGATCCGGGCACGCCTTGCTCGGCATCTATCTCAATGATCATCTGGCGGGTGCGACCGGTGGGCTTGAGCTGGCACGCCGGGTGGCGGCATCACACCCAGGCCCGGCGGCCGGCACCTTGCAGCGCCTGGTCGCCGAAGTCGCGCAGGATCGCGCCGCGCTGGAGGACATCATGGCCGCACTTAGCATCCCGGTCCGCGGCTACAAGGTCTACGCAGCTTGGATCGGCGAGAAGGCTGCACGGCTGAAGCTCAACGGCTATCTTCTCACCCGGTCGCCCCTCAGCAGCCTGGAAGAGCTGGAGATGCTGCGGCTGGGCGTGGAAGGCAAGGCCGCGGGCTGGCGCACGCTGCGGGTTCTGGCGGAGACGGACAAGCGGCTCGACCCCGGCCGGCTGGATGAGCTCATCTCCAGGGCCCGGCGTCAGGCGGATCTTCTCGAGGAGTTCCGCGTGCGTGCCGCGGGCCATGTCATCGGCCTTGAGGAGACAGCCGGTGACTCATGAGCGACATCGCCGCGGCGTTATCTTCCGCGTGAACGGCGGTCTGGCCGATGGTGCCGGGCTAGCCTCGGGCTTTCGCCAGTGACCGATCGGCCTTGATCGGTTTACATATAAAAGCGCCTTTGGCCTGGGAGGATAGGGCTTGTCTAGGGTGACTTGCGTGATCGCGGTGAGACCTGCTGGGGTGGCCGGGATCTTCACGAACATGCACCGCTGACCGCGCCGCAGGTGGCTGCTGTGGCCAGGCTGGCAGTGCGCCTCGACGCCGCCGAGGGCCAGGAACCGGCCGCGTGAACACACCTACTCGATCCTGATCCGGCGGGTGACGTCGGCCCGTTGGACGGGTGTACCGGTGGCAGCCGGGCCGACGATCAGACGTCTGCTGCGCAGCGCCATCTTGAGCAGCGCCCGCCTCTCCTCTGGATCAGCATCGGTCCATCGGCGCTGCCAGTGCTTACGACTCGCTGTTGGCAGCCGCCGTGGAAATGGGCCGCCGAATGCGGCCCGCTCGGCCTTGAGCTTGGCGATGCGCTCATCAAGTGGACGGACAGCTGTGTCGTAACGGGCGAGAGTGATATCACCGCGCCCAAGGCAGTCGGCGAGGGCCTCGGCAACGCTCTCGGCCTCGGCGATGGCCAGGTCCAGCCGCGCGGTTTGGCTCTCAACTTCACGGGCTACGGCCTCGATTGCAGCGGCGTGACGGGGATCGGCCAGAATCTCAATGGCGAGCGCCGCGGCGGCTTCGTCCAAGGCACGCTGGTCGATAGCGATGCGACCGCATCCGCCGTGGGTTTTCGGGCACCAGTACTGCCGGTTAACCGCGCCGTCCGGGTATGGCTTCACGTTTTTGCGCGGCCTTCCGTACAGAGGCCGACCGCAGCCCTCCACGCCGCACGTAACGATCCCCGAGCAGAGGTAGTGCCACGAGTTCGGACGACCACGACGGCGTGCGGCATACATCGCGCGGACCCGGTCGAAGTCCTCCTCTGTGACGATCGGCTCACCCGGCAGGCCGCCGACAACAGAGGTGACACCCGTCGCCGGGTCGGTGTAGATGATCCTGCCGCAGTTGCGTTCCCGGGTCAGGATTCGCCGCAAGCTGCCTCGTGCCCACGACTTGCCGTAGCTGGTGCGGACGCCGCGTGCATTGAGCTCAGCGAGCAGTACGTCCTGGGACTCCCCCGCCAAGAATCGCCTAGTCAGGTCTCGGATGATCTCGGCCTCGTCTTCACGTATGGTCACGAGATCGGCCTCGAAGCCAAACGGCCGGGATGAGCCGTTCGGCTCGCCCGCCATGGCCTTGAGCTTCTTGCCACGGGCGCTTCTGGTCGATAGCCGGTCGGAGTAGTAGGCGGCGGCGTTCATAGCGTCGCGGAACGCCTTCTTGCCGTTCGGGGTGCGCAGGTCGTATTCACTCTCGCTGTCGAGCACCACTAGCCCGTTGGCGGCCAGCTCGATCAGCCGCTCGCCGTCCTTCGGCTGACGGCTGAAGCGTTCAAGGTCGAACACGATCACGCCGCCGGACACGCCGCGCTCAAGCCGGTCCATCAGCTCATCCCAAGCCTCGCGCTTGACGGCTGTGTTCCACGCCGAGCGGCCGGGGTCGATCAGGACCTCACCTTCCCCCAGGCCGAGTTCAGTGAGCCGGGCACGACACACCGAGACCTGGCCTTCGGTTGACGGTTCGCGCTTGTCCTTGCGCACGCGGTAGCTGACCCTGGCGTAGATGTCGACAAGCTGGGCTGCGCGGCCAGGTTCTACGTCCATGCATACATTGTAGTAAATTAGTTGCCGACAAGTATCGGCAACGTGTACAAAGCGGAGACGCTGTTCCTGCGCGGCGTCAACCCGTGGCGCCCCGTGGGTGAGGTCGCCGACCTGACTGCGCTGGTGGACCTGGCCAAACGGCTGCTCGAAGCGAACAAGGAACGGTTTGGCCAGATCACCACGGGCACCCGGCGGCGGGGCGAGGAGACCTGGGTCTACGGCCGCGCGGGCCGGCCTTGCCGCCGCTGCGGCACGCCGGTCCGCACCGCCGACCAGGGCAGCGACGCAGAGAGCCGGGTCACGTTCTGGTGCCCGCACTGTCAGACCTGATTCCGTTGAGTAACGACGCCCTCCGGCGCCGGGGCGCCCTGCGCGCAGCAAAGCGCCCCGGCGCCCGGAGAACACCGGGCACCGGGGCATCTCTGGTCCCCGTCAGGCGTCGCGGGTGCGGAAGCAGACCAGCCCGGCGATCATCGCGACCGCGGCGTACCCGGCCAGCACCGCGAACCCGCCCCAGGCGGGGAACTGGTGCGCCCCGCCTCCGACGGCCTTGGTCGCCCAGATCTGGCTGCCCGCGAGCGCGGGCATCCACTTATCCACGTTGTTCTGCCACGACTGCGGCAGGAACTGGACCAGCACGGTCAGCACGAACAGCAGCCCAATGGTGGCGCTGATGGCGGCCGCTGTATGCCGCAGCACGGCGCCGAGCCCATAGGCGAGCATGCCGCACGCGGTCAGGAACAGGGCGCCGCCGATCACTGCGCGGAGCACGTTCGGCTCGCCGAGCGTGGCCGACAGGTGGTGGCTGGACAAGATCGCCTGGCCGACGAAGAACGACCCGAACGACGTGATCAGCCCAGTGACCAGGGTGACCACCGCGAACACAACGGCTTTGGCAGTGAACACGACGCCGCGGCGCGGCTGCACCGTCAGCGAGGTGCGGATCATCCCGGTCGAGTACTCGGAGGTGATGGTCAGCGCGCCGAGCGCCGCGATGACGAGCTGGCCCACGTAGAGGCCGGCCAGGCTCTGCTGGGTAGCGTCGAAATTGGCTGGGCTGACCCCCTGGGGATGTGACGCGGTTCCGGCGCAGGCCAGGGCGCCGATGCCGACGCAGACCACCACGAGGGCGAGCAGGGTCCAGTAGGTCGACCGGGTGGACTTGATCTTGGTGAACTCGGACCGCAGCGCATCACCGAAGCCGGCCCGGCCGGTCTGCGGTGGTAGCAGGCGCTCGCTCACGGCCGGGGCTATCTGGGTCGTTGCCATCTCAGGCCACCCCCGTCGGGTGCATGCGGTCGGCGCTGGCGGCCCCGGCTTCTGGCTGGCCGGGCGCGTGGGCGTGGAATTCGACGCTGTCGGCGGTCAGTTCCATGAACGCTTCCTCCAGGGAGGCCTGCGCCGGGGCAAGCTCGTGCAGCCGGATGCCGTTCTCGAAGGCCAGGTCCCCGATCTGGTCCACGGACAGCCCCTGGGCCACGAGCGCGCCGCCGACGCCGGGCACCGTGGTCCCGCCCGCCTCGACGATCAGGCCGGCCAGGATGGCAGGCTTGGGGGTGCGCACCCGGACCGACTGGACCGAGTTGCGCTTGATGAACTCGGCCACGCTGCAGTCGGCGATCAGCCGGCCCCGCCCGATCACCAGCAGGTGGTCCGCCGTGTTCTCCATCTCCGACATCAGGTGACTGGACACGAAGATCGTGCGCCCCTCGCTGGCGAGCGCCTTCATGAGGTTCCGGATCCACAGGATCCCCTCGGGGTCCAGGCCGTTGACGGGCTCGTCGAACATGAGGATGGCCGGGTCGCCGAGCAATGCCGCGGCGATGCCGAGCCGCTGGCCCATGCCGAGCGAGAAGCCCTTGGACCGCTTCGTAGCCACGTCGGTCAGGCCCACCAGGTCCAGCACCTCCCCGACGCGCCTGCGGGGAATGCCGTTGGCCTGTGCCAGGCACAGCAGGTGGTTGTATGCGCTACGGCCGCCGTGGACGGCCTTGGCGTCCAGCAGCGCGCCGATCTCGTGCATCGGGTAGGCGAGCTTGGTGAACTCCTTGCCGTGCACGGTCACCGAGCCGCGGGCCGGCCGGTCCAGGCCAAGGATCAGCCGCATCGTCGTCGTCTTGCCCGCGCCGTTGGGGCCGAGGAAACCGGTGATCCTCCCAGGCTCGACGGTGAAGGTCAGTTGGTCCACGGCCAGCTTGTCGCCAAATCGTTTGGTGAGGCCCCGTGCCTCGATCATCGCTGGTTCCTTCCCCGGTGTGCGGGCGCCCTGCCCGCCTGTCGTGTCAGGCCAGTCTTGCCGCCAGGCAGGGTCCGGCGCGTCGCCCGGGGCGCTGATTCGTGTCCTCCCCAGGGAGTAGGCCCGACGTTGACTTTGGGCCGGCTCCGGCCCGGCGCGGGTCAGCCCCGGGGGCGGGGCAGATCCAGCCCGGCCAGCGCGTTTGCCGCGGCCTCGGCGCTCACCCCGCCCGCGGACCAGGCAGCGGCGCAGAGCGCGCGCAGGCCGTCGATGGCGGCGCCGGCGCCGCTAAGCGCGACCTGGCTGCTGGTCGCGGTGGCGCGCCAGCCTTCGCAGCAGAACGTGTCGCCGGTGACGGTCACCTCGGGGTGCGGGCCGAGCAGCCCGGCCAGGCTCTCGGCCAGGTAGGTCGGCCGGTGCCGAGCGGAGGCGAGGACCGCGTCCAGCGGACGGGTCACCCCGGTCAGCACGAGCAGACTGTCGGCGCCGGAACGGACCGCGCTCTCGATGTCGGTGTCGAGCCGGTCTCCGACCACGAGCGGGCGCCGCGCCCCGCTGCGGGCTACCGCCTCGGCGTGCAGCGGCGGTTCCGGCTTCCCAGCGATCAGCGGCGACCGCCCGGTGGCGGTGGCGATCACTTGGATGAGGGCGCCGTTGCCCGGCTGCCGCCCGCGGGGCGTGGGCAGAGTGGAGTCCGCGTTCGAGGCGACGAACAGGGCGCCGGCGGCTACCGCGAGCCCGCCCTCCGCCAGCAGCGAGTAGCTGAGGTCGGGCGCGTACCCCTGGACCACGGCGGCCGGGTGGTCGGCCGCGATGGTCACCGGGCGGAACCCGCGCTCCCGGACCGCCAGGCGCAGGCCCATGCCGCCGACCACCAGCACCGGCGCCCCGGCGGGCAGGTGCTCGGCCAGCAGCCGTGCCGCAGCCTGCGCCGCGGTGATGACCTCTCCGGGACGGGCCGGCACCCCGAGCCCGGTGAGCTGGGCCGCGATGGCCGACGGGGTGCGGGAGGCGTTGTTGGTCACGAACGCGAGCCGCATGCCCGACGCGGCCGCCTTGGCCAGCGCCTCGGCCGCTCCGGGGATGGGGGCGCCGCCGAGGTAGACAACCCCGTCGAGGTCGAGCAGGGCGACGTCATACCTAGAGGCGAGGGGCTCGGTGGAACCGCGCAGCGGCATGTTGTCACCGGCCGGGGCGCCGCCCCGCGGCGGGTCACCCGCCATGGCGGGACCGGTCACCGGGGTGAGGGCATGCCCTATAGATCATCCAGCCTGCAGCGCGACTGCCGGACGGGCGCCTCGCTGCGTTGTCGTCGTCACCCATAGGAACCACTACGAGCTCCTCCTCCGCCGCGCGATCCCCACCCCCGCCCGCCTCCCTGGTCCCCCTTTACTTTCCCTCTTCATGACAGCCGCTCGCGGCGGCATCGATCTACGGGACACGCACTATTCGCCATCCGGGGCCGGCGCGGACGGCGCTTCCCCGGGTCCGGCCTGGGTTCGTGCCGCCAGCGTGGCCCGGACCCTGCGCAGCGCCTCCGCGTAGTGCGCCAGCTCCGGGCGCATGGCGGCGGCCAGCGCGAGATGCTCCGCCGCGGCCGCCGGATCCCCGCACCTGGCGAGGGCGAGGCCGAGGCCGAAGTGAGCGTAGTCGTCACTCGGGATCGCCTCCACGTTCTGGCGGAAGCTGTCCGCCGCCTGGGCATACCGGCCTGCGTCGAACTGCGCCCTGGCCAGGGCCTCACGGACGCTGCGCGCGCCCGGCTCGGCTTCCGCGGCCCGTTCCAGCAACTCGGCTGCCGCGGCGGGGCTTCCCCGGCTCAGCAGGTCGAGTCCCCGGCGGTACCACGCGTAGCTGTCGCCTCCCCGGGCCTGCTGGCTGCCGTCGATCCGCGGGACATCCTGGTCCACATCCCCGGCTGGCTGGCCGTCACTGGCCTGGGGATCTCGGCCAGAACGGGAATCGTAGCCGCCGTGCGATGCTTCTGACATATGTGCAGATCCTTCCGTCCGGCGCGCCGCCAGCGGCCAGCCTCGTGCTGGCACCGTTCCGCGGGCTGCGTTATGCGCAGGACCGGGTCAGCGGTCTCGCGGAGGTCACGTCTCCACCGTATGACGTGATCGCCCACGACGCCGAAGACCACCTGCTGGCCTCCGATCCGCACAACATTGTCCGTTTGATCCTGCCCCGACACATTGCCAGTAACCCCCGCGCGGCCGGCAATGGCGCCGCGGCGCCGGGCGCGGCGCCTGCGGCCGCGGACGCCTACGCGGACGCGGCCCGGCTGCTGCGCGACTGGCAGGACGACGGCATCCTGGTGCCCGATCCCCGGCCGGCGCTGTATGTGTACGAGCAGAGCCTCCCCGCCGGGCCGGTCCTGCAGCGCGGGCTGATCGGGGCGCTGCGGCTGGCGCCGCTGGGCGCCGGGCCGGTGCTACCGCACGAGGACGTGATTCCGGGGCCGGTTGCCGGGCGGCGCCAGCTCATGGAGGCGACCGGCGCCAACCTGGAGCCGATCTTCCTGCTGTACGACGGGACCGGCCCGGGCGCGGTGACGGCACAGCTCATCGACCGGGCGATCGGCCGGGAAGCACTGGTGTCCATTCACACCGACGACGGCATCTGGCACCGGCTCTGGGCGGTGGCCGACCCGGCCGAGCAGGCGGAGATCGCCGCGGACCTGGGCTCGCACCAGGCCCTCATCGCCGACGGGCACCACCGCTACGCCGCCTACCTGCAACTCCAGGCGCGCAAGCGTAAGGCGGGCGCCGGGCCGGGGCCGTGGGACGCCGGGCTGGCATTGCTCGTGGATTCCACCGAGTTCCCGCCGCGGATCGGCGCGATCCACCGGCTGGTCCCGGGGCTGCGCCCGGCGGCGGCCGCACAACTCGCGGAGCGGGCGTTCACGGCGCGCGCGCTGCCCGGGGTCACCCAGCAGGCAGCGCTGGCCGCCTTGCGCGAGGCGAGCGAACGGCACACGGCGTTCCTCGTCGCGGGAGGGGAGGAGTTCTACCTGCTCACCGACCCCGATCCGGAGGCGGTGCGGGAGGCGATGCCCAGCCGCAGCGACCGGTGGCGGGCGCTGTCCGCAGCCGTCATGCAGGAACTGCTGCTCGGCCGGCTGTGGCACGTCAAGGACGACGACCAGCACGTGGAGATACACCACGACGCGGGCGAAGCGCTGCGCGCGGCGGCCCGCTCCCCGGATGTCACCGCCGTCATATGCCCGCCGATCGCGGCCGACGTCGTCCGCGATGTCGCGGCGCACGGGGAGAGGGTCCCGCGCAAGTCCACCTCGTTCGCGCCCAAGCCGCGCACCGGCCTGGTGCTGCGCTCGTTCGCTCTGGGCTGAAGCGGATAGGCCTGCCAGGGTGGGTCAGCCGTGGTGCGCCGACCGGATGTACAGGCCGTCAGGCCCCCCGGCCAGCGGCACGAAGTGGCTGCGGAAGTAGGCCATCAGCGCCGGGGTCCACGGAATCCTGCGGGCCTGCTCCGTCGTCAGCCACGCGTAACCGGCGGCGCGGAACTCCGCCAGCCACGCCGCCGCCACGGCCGGCGAGCTGCCTGCCCCGGTCTGCCCGTTCCGGCCGTTGGACAGCGCGTAATCGGTGCCGAGGCCGTCGATCATCAGCGAGCAGCCCGGCGCCGTGGACACGAACCGGTTGATGGCGATCGTGTAAGCAACCTGGTCGGTGGCGACACACGCGCCGGGCGGGATAAGCCGCTGGGCGGCGGCGATTTCGCTGGCGGGGACCCCGGAGGCTTCGTGTCCTTCGGCGACCACCTGGAATACGGTCAGGACCACCAGAACGGCGCCGGCGGCCACCGTGGTCCACCGCCGCACCAGGGCGGGCCACCGGCGGGTTCCCCCCACCGGCAGCGCGGCGAGCAGCCGGGACAGCGGGAGCGCGAGGGCCAGCGCAAGAAAGGGCGCCAGGAAGCCGGGATAGTGATAGAAGAAGTCGGCCGGCCACAGAAACGCCGCGACCACCAGCGCGCACGTTCCGGTCGCGAACCAGTCCAGCGCGGGCGGCGCTCTGTGCGCCAGCCGGGCGCCGAGCACGGAAATGGCGGCGATGGCGACCACGACTACGATGCCGATGGTCACCAGCGCCGGCGTCGCGAGTTGGGAGACGTGGGCTAGCCCGAGCATCTGCTGGAGCCGGTAGCCCTGCGGGATTCGCACCAGGTTGTTGCGCACCAGCTGGGCGATGATCACGCTGCGGAAGAACGTCGTGGGCGCGGTGAGCGCGAACGGAAGGACGGCCGCGCAGAAGCCCAGCGCGACTCCGCCGGCATAGACGGCTGCCTGCCGCGGCCAGGCGCGCGGTGAGCACCAGGATCACCGCCACCGGCAGGATGGCCCAGACCTTGACCGCTCCGGCGAAGCCGAACAGGACACCGCCGAGGAGCAGCCGCCGGCCGGTGGCGACTCGATCACCGTCGAACACAGCCAGCGCACCGAGCAGGCAGAACAGCACCAGCCACGGTTCCAGCAGCACAGTCCTGGCGGCCATGATGCTGTCCGGGTAGATCGCGAGGACCCCGCAGCTGACCAGGACCGCTACGAAGCCGCGATGCCGGGTGAGCAGGCCGGCCAGCGGGACCGCCGCCGCGCTCGCCAGCGCGGTGACTACCCGGGCCACCGCCATGCCCGTGATGGTGCCCATTCCCCTGGTGATCAGCGCGACCGGGAACATGATCAGCGTGATCCCGGGCGGCTGCACCATGATGAAGTCGTGGTAGGGCACTCCGCCGTGCACCAGACGGATCGCGCTGCCGAAGTCGGTCCCGTCGTCGTACTCGCTGATGCCGAACAGGTAACCAGGGCGGGTGAGGTCGTAGATCCGGAGCGCGACGGCGAGCAGCGTGGCCGTGATGATCACGGCGGTCACCGCCGACGGCCGCAGGCGCGTTCGGCGCCGCGACGCGGCGTCGGCGGCTGTGGCGGCCACAGCGCCGGACGCTGTCACGTGCGTTCCGCTCAAAGCTGCCCTTTCCCGAAGGTGCGCCCCCAGCCGCCGGCGAAACCGGCACGTACCTCTGGCACGATACCCACATGAACCAGGCAGATTTCCGCCGGAACAGCGATGCTGGGGTCACCCCGCTCGGTCATGAGGTGTACGAGATCGACACCCGGATGGCGGGGTATAGCCAGATTACCGCCGGATATCTCATCCGTGCCGATCGGCCGTGCCTGGTGGAGACGGGAACCGCCCCGTCGGCGCCGGTGGTGCGGGGCGCGCTGGCCGGGCTGGGCGTGGGGCCTGACGACCTGGCGACGGTGGTCGTCACTCATATCCACCTGGATCACGCGGGCGGTGTGGGCGACATCGCCGGCATGTTCCCGCGGGCGGAGATCGTGGTGCATGAGCGCGGCGCACGTCACCTCGCCGATCCCAGCCGCCTGATGGCCAGTGCCCGCCAGGTGTACGGCGATGCCCTGCACGCGCTGTTCGGCGAGCTGGCGCCCACACAAGCGGAGCGCATCCGGGCGGTCGAAGAACGCGGGTCCATCGACCTGGGCGGCGGCCGGTCGCTGGACAGCCATTATTCACCAGGCCACGCCAAGCACCACGTGGGGCTCATCGATTCGGCCAGTGGCGACCTCTACGTGGGCGACGCCGCGGGCGTGTTCGTGCCGGAGACGGGGGACATGCGCCCGGCGAGCCCGCCGCCGGACTTCGACCTGCCGCTGGCCCTGGAGTCGCTGCGGTTGTTCGCGGCGCTGACTCCGGCGCGCCTGCTGTTCAGTCACTATGGCCCGGTGGCGGATGTCCCGGCGGCCCTCGAGCGGTCGGCGGAGGAGCTGAACGTATGGGTGGCGGAAACGCGCCGGGCGCGCGGCGCCGGGCTCGACCTCGATCACGCGGTCGCCATGGTCCGCGACCGGACCCGGGAGCGCTACGCCGCGTTGCAGCCGGGCGCCGACCCGGAGATCGCCGGCAAGGCCGAAACGATCAGCAGCACCCACGCCAACGTGGAAGGCATCCTGCGATGGCTGGAGAAGACTGAGCCCGCGGCGGAGTGAGCGGCTGGCTGGGGGCCACCGGACCTTCCAGGGCCGACGTTAGCCGAGTTCGGCGGGGCAATTACAGTGAGTCGTGTGACCCACACCATGGGCCGGGTGACGCACAGCGCCGTCCGGCTCACCCAGTTCGCGCGCGGCGGCGGCTGCGCCTGCAAGATTCCGCCGGGCGAGCTGGAGGAGACGGTGGCCAGGCTGCTGCCCGATGGCCCGGGCACGGAGCTGATGGTGGGGGTCGAACATGGTGACGACGGCGCCGTGGTACGGGTCCGCCCGGACATGGCCGTCGTAGTAACCGCCGATTTCTTCACCCCGGTCGTGGACGACGCTTACACGTTCGGCCGGATCGCCGCCACCAACGCCCTATCCGATATCTACGCGATGGGTGGCGAGCCGCTGGTCGCGGTGAACCTGCTCGGCTGGCCACGCGATAAGCTCCCGGCCGAACTGGCGGCAGAGGTGCTGCGCGGTGGCTTGGACGTGGGTCGCACGGCGGGCTGTCCCGTCGCCGGCGGGCACAGCATCGACGACCCGGAACCGAAGTACGGCATGGCAGTGACCGGCACCGCCGATCCGGCCGCGCTGCTGCGGATCGACGCCGGGCTGCCCGGCCTGCCGCTCAGCCTGACCAAGCCGATCGGCACCGGGGTGCTCAACGCGTGGCATAAGGCAACGGGCTCGGTCAGCGCCGCAGCGATCGAGGTGATGACGACCCTCAACGCCGACGCCAGCCGGGGCGCGCTCGCCACTGGGATCCGGTGCGCCACCGATGTGACCGGGTTCGGCCTGCTCGGCCACTTGTACAAGCTGGCTAGGGCCAGCGGGGTCACCGCGATCGTCGACCACAGCGCGGTGCCGCTCATCGAGGGCACCCGGGAGGCGGCGCGGGGCGGATACATGCCCGGCGGGAGCCGGCGCAACCTCGACTGGGTGCTCTCGCACACCGACACCGGCGGGATGAGCGAGGAGGACCTGCTCCTGTTGGCTGACGCACAGACATCAGGCGGGCTGCTCGTCGCCGGGGAGCTGCCCGGAGCGCCCATCATCGGGGAGCTCATCCCGCGCCGCGACAGCACGCTGATCATCCGGTAGCGCCGGCGCGTCCCGCCAGACGGCGGCCTGGAGCTGGGTTCCTCTTCACCGACTCTCCGAAACCCGAAGAAGCTTTACGGGCTCTTTACGCGCTAGTCACGCGGTGTTAAACTTTTTGGCTGCGCTTAGATTCGTTCGGGGGGTGGGGGGACAAATGCAACTGTCTGGTATGGACAAATGCAACTGTCTGGTATGGACAGCAGCGGATGGCCGCTTATGTCCAACTCACTGTCATCATCACACCACGCTCGGCACAGGCCCTCACGTCGCGCCTTCATCGGGGGCGCGGCGGCCGCTGCTACCGGGGCCTCGCTGGGCAGCGGGCTGCTCTGGCCTGCCGTCGGATCGGCGGCCGCACATTCCAACCGCGCACCTAAACCGACGACCAACGCGGTCACCATTAACGGGGTCACGTTCCACTTCACCTCCTTTGGGCGGGGAATGGACCCGTCGTCAATCACCGATTTTAAAGGCCTTGTCGGTGTCGCGGACGTGCGGGGAAAAGGCACCGCAAGGAACCCCGACGGCAGCGTCGAGACGCTCCTCTTCGACACCGATATGCGCTTTATGAAGGGCGTCTACGTCGGCCAGGATGGCGCCGTCCATAGGGGAACGTTCGGATTCGTTTGACTAGACCTCTACCGAGGTCGGTTCGACCTCCAAAACTTCTCCACCCAGGTTCACGACTTCAATCCGGGGATCCATCCCTACCCAGGCGGACTGTTCTGGACGGTACCATTCCGGTCCGGTGACGATGGCGACGCCCAGGTTCGGCTCGACGAGGACGATGATCAGGGCGTGACAGTCGACCTGGAGGACGGTAAGGCGCGGATGATGGCGGCGAACCTCCACGTCAGGGACTTCTTCAATATCCCCAACGCCTTGTTCCACTTCCAGAAGCCCGTATCGGTGGCCGCGACCGCATCCTTCGACATCCGCTGGATGGGCCCGGCAACGCATCCCTCGGCGGTAACGAGCCCGCCGGGCTCCACCGGCCGGGTGTTCAAGAGCCCGGTCACGATGAAATGGTCGGCGACCAGCGCCTCGGGGTTCAGCTTCAAATCAAATCCATCCGGCACGACAAGCTTCTTTGGCCAGCTCGGCCACGTGCGGAACGGGATTTTCGCTAGCTGAAAGAACGACGGCTAAGGCGCATCAGTGGTCGGCACGCCCGGCGCCGGACCGCCAGTCGCCCCGTCGGCAGGCCCAGCTGCCGCGGCTTCCGGTGCCGCCAGGGGGGCTCGTCCGGCGCCTCGGCGAGGTCTTCGATGATGGTGCTGTCCAGGATCTCGTAGCGCTCTCCCGCGTCGGTTTCCTCATCCGGGTCCAGCGCTGCCGCGCGCCCGAACCAGTCGCGCGCTTCTTCCCGGCGGCCGGCGTCATAGAGCGCGTCGGCGTAGGCGTAGAACAGCCGCGCTGACCAGGGGCGGGGTATGCCGTCGGTGAGTTCCGGCACCTGCAGTACGACTGCCCCCGCGGCGGAGCGGCCCTGGTCGCGGCGTATGCCGGACTCGACGATGAGCAGTTCGATCTGCGTGGCGCGGTCGAGCAGCTTGGTATCCGGGTCGTGGATCAATGCCAGTGCCCGGTCGGCCCGGTCCAGCGCCCGCTCGGCGTCCGCCATCAGCGGCAGGTAGCTGACCCGCCCGGTGAGACGGCGCGCAGTGCGCAGCTCGGCGAGGGCGTCGGCCCAACGCCCGGCCCGGTAGGCGGCTACCCCAGCCGTTTCCCGCACCACGCCCACCCGGGCTGCCAGCTTGCGTGCCTGAATCGCAAATTCGTAGGCACGGTCTGGGTCGGATTCGGCAGCGGCGGCGACCATCCACGCCGCCACCGCGTCCGCCAGATCCCCTGGCAGCGTCCGAAGCTCCGCCCGGGCCTGCGGGTCTAGTTGCTCAGCACTGATCCCCTCAGGAACCGTCAAACGCTTCCTGCCGGGTGTCCGCCGTGCGTCCCGATAGTCGCGCCCGGCGCCAGGGTCGCGCCCGGCACTAGGGTCCCGCCGCGGCCCGGGCCCAGACCGGCCACGGGGCAGCGGCGCAGAGCCCTCACTGCGGGCGCCGCCATCGCGGCCGCGCCGCGGCGCAGATGAACGCTCTCCAGGGCCGCGGCGGCCTTCCCAGCCACCATCTCCGCCCCGCTGTGCCCGAGGCCCCGCCCGGCGCCCTCCTGCGGTACCACGGTCCTCCCAGGCCCCGTCGCGCTCCCGGGTTTGGCGCGGCCCGGCAGGCCGGTCTCCGGAGGGCCGGCTTGACGGCCGGCTTCCGCCTGCGCGGCGCCCAGAGCCCCGCTCCCCCTCCCAGCGCCCATCACCACGGGCCTGCCCGGCGCCACGCGGCCCCGGGCCACGAGACTGCCCAGGATCACGGGACTGCCCGTCGCCACGCGGCCCCGGGCCACGAGACTGCCCAGCATCACGGGACTGCCCGCCGCCACGCGGCCCGGCACCACGCGGCCCGCCGCCTCCTGGCGGACGTCCCGGCTTCCCGTCCCCTGCAGCGTCACGCCCGCGAGCAGACCCCGTCCGCCCTGCACCCGGCCGCCCGCCACCGGCGCCGGCACGCCCATCACCCGAGCGCCCACCCCCAACACGCCCAGCGCTCCCGCTATCCTGGCGCTCGCCCGAACCAGCATGCCGCCGCTCACCCGAACCAGTCCGCCCCCGGGCCCCGCCCCGCGTCGGCTTCCCCGAGCTGCCCCCGCCCCGCGTCGGCTTCCCCGAGCTTGCCCCGGAACGTCGTCCGGCAGGGTCCCCGCCACGGCGCCCAGGCGTCTCTCCCGCCACGATTTTCCTCCGCCTTTGCCATCGCACTTTCCGCAGCCGACCCAGCGTTGTCCGGTGGGCTGTCCCGGACGCATTATTCTCTGCGTCCGGGGCTGCCTGCTGGACGGCGCCCACCCCGGACGTCGCACCAACGATTACAACCCTGGGCACACAGCAGTGAGGGCCGCCTCCGTTAGGACGGAGGCGACCCTCACTCACGATGTCCGGCGGCGTCCTACTCTCCCACGCGGTCCCCCGCGCAGTACCATCGGCGCTGAAGAGCTTAACTTCCGGGTTCGGAATGGGACCGGGTGTTTCCCCTTCGCCATGACCGCCGAAACACTATGGAGATTTAGGTCTTCCGCGTTTCCCGGAGGACGGGCCTCCGCGTGACGCGGCCGACCGTACCTCGGGAACCGCACAGTGGACGCGAGCGCACGGCCTGGGAGTCGCCTCCCAGGAGAGATGTATGAGCCAAGCCTCTCGGCCTATTAGTACCGGTCAGCTCCGCGCGTTGCCACGCTTCCACCTCCGGCCTATCAACCCAGTCGTCTAGCTGGGGGCCTTACCGGGTTAACCCCGAGGGAGATCTCATCTTGAGGCGAGCTTCCCGCTTAGATGCTTTCAGCGGTTATCCCTTCCGGACGTAGCAAACCAGCCGTGCTCTTGGCAGAACAACTGGCACACCAGAGGTCCGTCCGTCCCGGTCCTCTCGTACTAGGGACAGCCCCTCTCAAATCTCCTGCGCGCGCAGCGGATAGGGACCGAACTGTCTCACGACGTTCTAAACCCAGCTCGCGTACCGCTTTAATGGGCGAACAGCCCAACCCTTGGGACCTGCTCCAGCCCCAGGATGCGACGAGCCGACATCGAGGTGCCAAACCATCCCGTCGATATGGACTCTTGGGGAAGATCAGCCTGTTATCCCCGGGGTACCTTTTAGCCGTTAAGTGGCGGCGCTTCCACACGCCACCGCCAGATCACTAGTCCCAGCTTTCGCTCCTGCTCGACATGTCTGTCTCACAGTCAAGCACCCTTGTGCACTTACACTCGCCACCTGATTGCCAACCAGGCTGAGGGTACCTTTGGGCGCCTCCGTTACTCTTTAGGAGGCAACCGCCCCAGTTAAACTACCCACCAGACACTGTCCCTGATCCGGATCACGGACCTAGGTTAGACATCCAGAACGACCAGAGTGGTATTTCACCAATGACTCCACAGGAACTAGCGTCCCTGCTTCAAAGTCTCCCACCTATCCTACACAAGCCGTCCCAAACACCAATGTCAAGCTGTAGTGAAGGTCCCGGGGTCTTTCCGTCCTGCTGCGCGTAACGAGCATCTTTACTCGTAGTGCAATTTCGCCGGGTCCGTGGTTGAGACAGTGGGAAAGTCGTTACGCCATTCGTGCAGGTCGGAACTTACCCGACAAGGAATTTCGCTACCTTAGGATGGTTATAGTTACCACCGCCGTTTACCGGCGCTTAGGTTCTGAGCTTCGCGGCCGAAGCCACTAACCCCTCCCCTTAACGTTCCGGCACCGGGCAGGCGTCAGTCCGTATACGTCGTCTTACGACTTTGCACGGACCTGTGTTTTTAGTAAACAGTCGCTTTCCCCTGGTATCTGCGGCCGTACTCAGCTCAGAGGGCATGCCTCATCACCGAGCGCGGCTCCCCTTCTCCCAAAGTTACGGGGATAATTTGCCTAATTCCTTAACCACGGTTCACCCGATCGCCTTGGTATTCTCTACCTGACCACCTGCGTCGGTTTAGGGTACGGGCCGCCGAGATGCTCACCGCGAGGTTTTTCTTGGCAGCGTGGGATTACTCACTTCGCCTAAATCGGCTCGGCATCAGGTCTCAGGCTCATGGTGTGCGGATTTGCCTACACACCGCCCTACACCTTTACCCCGGGACAACCATCGCCCGGTAGAGCTACCCTCCTGCGTCACCCCTTCGGTTTGCCTACTGCCGGTCTGGGTCGCGTGCTAGGCCGGCTAGCCCCGAAGGGTTTCGTCAGCTTCGTACGCTTAGCATCGCCAGGGTCGGCATGGGCGCATCTAAGCGGGTACGGGAATATCAACCCGTTGTCCATCGACTACGCCTGTCGGCCTCGCCTTAGGTCCCGACTTACCCTGGGCGGATTAGCCTGCCCCAGGAACCCTTGGTCATTCGGCGGAGGGGTTTCTCACCCCTCTTTCGCTACTCATGCCTGCATTCTCACTCGAGTGGCGTCCACGGCTGGATCACTCCGCCGCTTCACCCGCCACCCGACGCTCCCCTACCCACCCGCGCACCTGGGCCCTTAAGGCATCGGGCGGCCACAGTTCTGGCGTCCGCGGCCGAAACCGCAGCGGCCAGAACCGCCATCCACCGTAGCCACAAAGGGCCGGGTTATCGCGCGAGTGCCACAGCTTCGGCGGTGTGCTTGAGCCCC